>NZ_FUWT01000003.1 GCF_900167265.1 Clostridium tetani | reverse complement strand
TTTTTGCTTTAAGTTGAACACAAAGTGTATTCCATCTATAATTGCTATTCTGTAACTCCTTAATTTTTCTATGTTGCTTTTCTATAACTTCATTATCAGTTTCACAGCTTTCCTCAAGTTCTCTAATCCTTTTCTTAAGAAATTCAACTTCTCCATTAGAATTTAAAACTACTGTTATAGGCTGATTATTCTCTTCTTTTAAATCTGTTACATAATCTAAAATACCTGTTAAATCGTTAATCACTGCTTCTTTGTGTATTGCTCTGATACTGTCACCTAAACTAGAATATCTATTTATAGTTGTTGTTAAAAGTGCTAATGTTATATCTTTTATCATCTTTACAAATCCTCCGTTTTCTCTTATACTTTAGGTTAGGTTTTTTAATTATGTTTTTTATTTGGCTGCTCTTGCAGCTCTTTTTTTAATGCATACTTCTAACTCTTTTGCAATTTCTAATACGTTTATGTTTATTCATAACTCCTTTCTTTCTAAGGATGTAAACCTTATTCATAACTGTTGCTATAGTTCTTTCTAATGCAAAACTCATTTCATCTGGACCTATAATGTCACACCAATTAATTAAATAATTTAAATCTGTCTTAGACCATGGCTTTCCAGTATTTCTATGAATGAACGGATTATATTTCGCTCTTCCATATCTGTCATATTCAAGTTCCATTCTTCTAAGTGCATGTAGTGATCTTTCAGCTATTTCTATTAATTCAATCTTATTTGTTCTTTTACCAAAATTAATGCGATTAAACTTAATATCATCAGTAACTATATCCATAACTTCTTTAAATTCGTCATTACTTAAATGCCCCACTCTCCCCTCTAACATTTGTTTTAACACTTTATTTACCTCCAACATTTATATCTTTTTACTTTAGTTATTTTCTTCACCATTGCGGTGATATTGATGTGCATATAATAAATAGATGTGCATATAAATATAGTGTGAAGTGTTTGTATTTTTCTAGAAGTGTGGTAAAAGGCTCTATTAAGCCTTATTCATCCTTTGTGCTTTTACTTATGCTTATGCTATCTGCAATTCTTTCTAGTACTTCAATTACTTCCTGTAGGTTTCTCTCGTTTTCTTCATCTGAGATGTCTGGCTCTATAATTCTTACTATCGCTGCCATAATACTCACCTCCTTATATATCTATTAATTTAATGTGGCTTTAATAACTTTAATTTTCCAAGTTCATAAAATTCCCTAAGTAGTGTATAATGGTAATGTGATTAATTTTTTAGGAGCTGATACAATGGAAAATAAAATTTATGATTTACTTGAGAAAATATATGTAAATTTTAATCAACGTTTTGAAGGCTTAGAAAAAACTACCTCTAAAATAAAATCTCAAGTAGATACAAACTCTTTAATGCTTGAAAAAATTCAAACTGATATAAAAACATTAGCTGAAGTTCAACAATCCTTTTCTGAACAACTAGATAGAGCTAAAGATAAAGATGGTAAAACTCTAGGTGAAAGATTAGACATTATTGAACTTGCTATTTCCAATACTTCTAAATCTGTTAATGATGTTGTAGATGCTATTGATGTTATTAAAGAAACTACCGGCTCCCATGAAATGGATATTAAAATTCTTAAAAAAATTAGAAATAACCATTTACTTTAGACACTTGAGTAGGTGTCTTTTTTTAGCTCCTTTTAATTACAAGCAAATTCTCTTTCAGCCTCTTGTTCTATCGTTGGTAATATCCCATTATCTCTAAGTAAGTTGTATAAAAACAATCTACCCTTTTGTGTCCACTTAGTATTCATTTTTACATCTGGTCTGCCATCACTTCTAACAATATCTATAGTTTCAGAATGTGTATAACCCTTACCACTATGTTCTTTATATAAAAGCCATTGATCATTTTGTTTATACTGTACTTTTAATTCATGTAGTAACTTATTTAATCCTGTTCCAGTCATGCCGTAGTCTTTAGCAATTTGTGTTATTGTTACAAGTCCTTTATTCTTTAAAATTCTATCTGTATAGTCTGCTCTAGGTTTCAACTCTCCTATGATTTGCTCTTTCTGTTTATTTTGTAATTCAAGCATTTTATTTTTAGCTTTTTCTTCTTTTAATTTTGTAGCAACTTGTATTAATAAATCTGGATTATCTAGCAATTCATCTTTTGCATACATTCCATGTTTTCTTATATCTTTTAAAATTTCTTTTACTTTCTTTTTAAATTGCTTAGCAATAGGTTTTCTACTTTGCATTAGAACTTCATAAAGCCCATCTTCTGTTAAGAACCACATTTCTCTATTCTGACCTGAGGTAAAGATTGTTTCCTTTAGCTTTTCCTGGGTATCTATCCCTTCTAACATCACTGAAGGTTTACTATGTTCAATGCATTCAGCTACATCTTTTGCTAAAAATAGTGGATTTTCAATATTTCCATAGATTTTAAAGTTTTTATTTAATACTTCTCTTTGGTCTATAACTCGTAGACTATTCATTTCTTTCATCTCCTTTTAATTTAATTTTTTCATTTCTGATTTTTCAAATAATTTTTCTAATGAAGCACCTGGGCAAACTAGATCTCTTATTTTTTTTATTTCACTAAGTGTAAAATCACTTTTTCCATTTAATTTATTAAATATAGTTTTTTCAGATACACCAATCTTTTTGGCTAAATCTTTTTTAGTTAATCCTTTCTTAACAAGTTCACCTAATAATTCACGGTACATATTTCACACCTCTTTCTCCGTCAACGGATATTATGATTACATATTATACCCCTCAACGGAAAAAGTCAATACTTTTTTTGAAACTTTTTATCCTTTAACGGTATTTTTTTATTGACAGTACTTTTTTACAGTAGTATCCTATAGATAAGAGGTGAGTATTATGGGACTGGAAATAATAGAAAAATTAAAAAAAGAAAAAGGATTTACTTCAAAACAATTATCCGAGAAGTCTGGTGTACCTAAAGGAACGTTGGACAAAATTTTAAACGGTACTACTAAAGATCCTAAACTAGAAACCCTTAAATCATTATCTAGGGTCTTAGGATGTACACTTGATGATTTTGATGATAAAACAGAAACTGAAATGGAAAATATTAATTTTAAAAAAGAAACAACATTATTAACAAACTTCAATAAACTGAATGATACTGGAAAATCTGAAGCTATTAAAAGAGTTGAAGAACTTGCTCAAATAGACAAGTATACTCACGAAGAAAAAGATCACTTAATGCCAATTGCGGCACATGATAAGGAGGGTAATTTCTCAAAAGAAGATATGGAACATGACTTAAATCTTATGAAAGATGATGAACTATGGAAATAACTGTGAGGTGACTATATGAGCTATGATACTTTACTAGATGAAGCTTTTAACAACGATATAATGGTTAAAGAAATAGATTTAAAAACTAAAGATGGTTTATGTTATGGAAATAGAATAGCCATTAATAAGAATCTAACAACTAATAGAGAGAAACGTTGTATACTAGCTGAAGAACTTGGGCATTTTTATACAACTGTAGGTGATATTACTGATCAATCAAAGATTGTAAATCTTAAACAAGAGGTCAGAGCTAGAAGATGGAGTTATGAAAAACTTATAGGAATCATAGATTTAGTTAATGCTTATAATAATGGTGCTAGGGATAAATATACTTTGGCAGATTATTTAAATGTTACAGAAGAATTCTTAGAAGAAGCAATAAACTATTATAAAACTAAGTACGGTTTATATTACGAAATAGATAACTATTTAATATATTTTGAACCTACTTTAGGGGTTATGAAAATATTTTAAAATATTATATAAGGAGTGTTTTATTTATGGAAAACTTATTAAAAGAAATATTAAGTGAGATTAAGGGAATTAAAAGTACCCAAGAAAAAATGCAAAGTGAAATAACAGGAATCAAAGACCAAGTTGCTGGTATTAAAGGTGAAGTTTCTGGAATTAAGGAAACCCAGGAAAAAATGCAATCTGATATAATAGAAATTAAAGAAAAGGTTAATGCTGTATATAATCAAACTGCTGACCTTACTGAATTTCGTACAGAATCCATTGAAAATCTTAATCAAATTAAAGATGATGTTGAATATCTAACTCATAAAGAAAGTCAAAATGAGAAAGTTTTATTTAATCTTCAACGTAAAGTAACTACTAATAGATAATAGAAAGGATGATACTTATGGAAAATGAAAAAATATTTGAACTAATAGAGAAAATGTATATAGACCTAAAGGGAAGTCAAGAAAAAATGTATGCAGATTTAAAAGAAGGTCAAGAAAAAATATGCACTGAATTAAAAAGTGAAATATCAGAAGTTAAGAAAACTGTAATAAGAATTGAAAATGACCATGGTAAAAAACTTGAAGCTTTATTTGATGGTTATAAACAAAATTCAGAGAAACTTAATAGAATTGAAGATGAAGTTGCCAAACATAAAGAAGTAATTATAAAAAGGATTAAATAATTATATTTAATGAGGTGATGTTTTGAATAAAATTTGTATTTATTTAAGAAAATCACGTGCTGATGAAGAACTTGAAAAAACTTTAGGTGAAGGTGAAACCTTATCCAAACATAGAAAAGCATTATTAAAGTTTGCTAAAGAAAAAAAATTAAACATAGTAGAAATAAAAGAAGAAATAGTATCTGGTGAAAGTTTATTTTTTAGACCTAAAATGTTAGAGCTCTTAAAAGAAGTTGAAAACAAACAATATACTGGTGTATTAGTTATGGACATGCAAAGACTTGGCAGAGGTAATATGCAAGACCAAGGCATTATATTAGAAACTTTTAAAAAATCTAATACTAAAATAATTACACCTATGAAAACCTATGACTTATCTGATGATTTTGATGAAGAGTATACTGAATTTGAAGCCTTCATGTCTAGAAAAGAATTAAAGATGATAAATCGTAGAATGCAAGGTGGTAGGGTTAGAAGTGTAGAAGATGGTAATTATATAGCAACTAATCCACCTCTAGGATATGATATACATTGGATAAAAAAATCTAGAACATTAAAAATTAACCCACATGAATGTGAAATAATAAAATTAATTTTTAAATTATATACAGAGGGTAATGGAGCTGGATCTATAGCAGAACATCTCAATAACTTAGGATATAAAACAAAATTTAATAATAATTTTTCTAGAAGTTCTGTTTTATTTATTCTTAAAAACCCTATTTATATAGGTAAAGTAACTTGGAAGAAGAAAGAAATTAAAAAATCTAAAAATCCTAATAAAGTAAAAGATACTAGAACAAGAGATAAATCAGAATGGATAGTTGTAGATGGCAAGCATGAACCTATGATAAGTATGAAGATGTGGAATAAAGCACAGGAAATATTAAATAATAAATACCATATTCCATACCAACTTGTAAATGGTCCTGCTAATCCTCTTGCGGGTATAGTTATTTGTAGTAAATGTAAGTTTAAAATGGTTATGAGAAAATTAAAGGGAGTAGATAGGCTTTTATGTAGAAATAATAAATGTGATAATATCAGTAATAGATATGATTCTACAGAAAAAGCTATTATCCAAGCCTTAGAACGCTACTTAAAGGAGTATAGGATAAATATATCTAATCAGAATAAAACCTCTGATATAAAGCCATACGAACGTCAGGTAAATATATTAGAAAAAGAATTGGCTGCACTGAATGAACAAAAATTAAAACTGTTTGATTTTTTAGAAAGAGGTATATATGATGAAAATACTTTTTTAGAAAGGTCTAAAAATATAGAGGAAAGAATAACTAAAACTTCTTCTGGAATAGAAAAAATAAATGATATAATAAATAAAGAGAAAAAAGTAGTAAAAGAAGAAGATGTAATTAAATTTCAAAAATTACTAGATGGTTATAAAAATACAGATGATATTAAATTGAAAAATGAGTTGATGAAAAAGTTAGTAAATAAGGTTGAGTATACTAAGAATAAACGTGGAGATACCTTTGGAATAGATATATTTCCTAAACTTAAGCCCTAGACTGATAACTTGTCCAGGGTATTTCATTGCCTTCTTTATCTATTCCTATTGGATCTTGAAGATATACCTCTCCTTTTGTTTTTTTGTTATTTCTAATAAGCATTAATATTTCATTTTCAATGCACTTTGCTGCATAAGTAGCGAGTCTTGTGCCTCTGTCTATTTTAAATGAATCTATGGCTTTTATAAGACCTATAGTTCCTATAGATATTAAATCATCCATATCCTTTCCGGGAAATGAATATTTTTTTACTATGTGGGCTACAAGTCTTAAATTTCTTTCTATAAGTACTCCTTTTGCTGATATATCCCCTTTTTCCAATTGTTTTAAATAATATTTTTCTTCTTCTGCCTTTAATGGTTTTGGAAAAGAATTATTACCTGTAACATAGGCTGTTAATAGTATATTGCTACCTAATATGTTTATTATTGAATCAAACATATACACTTTTAGTCCCTCCAAATAGTGCTTATTATTATAATATTCAGAGAGACTAATTTTAGTTCTTATTTTATATAAATTTTCTTTAAGTATCAAACAAAATAACTTTTACTTGTATTAATGTTCTTCATCTAGAAATATCTTAACTACATCTTTAAAGATAGGTGCTGCAGTATTTCCACCACTTTCAGAATCTTTATTTATATTTTTTACAAATACCACCATAGAATAATATTTATCTTCTTTATTAAAAAATCCAATAAACCATCCATCAGAATATTTAATTCTTTTACTTCTACCATTCCTATCCTTTACTATCTCTAATCTTTCTGTAGAACCAGTTTTCCCACCTATATCTATATCTTCTAAGTAAGCTTCTCTAGCAGTTCCCTTATTAACTACTCCATTCATAGCCTTTTTCACATTTAAAGCCGTTTCTTTTGATATGCATCTTTCACCTTGATATTCTGTTTTCTCTACTACCTTATTAGCGTTATCTACATATGCACTTATTATATTTGGTTTTATATATATTCCTTCATTTATTACAGTATTTGCAATAGATATTGCTTCTATAGGAGTAATTCTCATATTTTGACCTATAGCAGTAAGGCCCAAACTCCCATTTTCCATTTTAGGTTCTTCTACTTCAAACTTACCACTTTGCTCTCTATCTAAATTTAGTACCTTATCTAAAAGTCCCTGAGACTTAGATAGGGAATGCATACTCTGAAAACCTGATTCTATACCTAATTGTGAAAATATATGATTACAAGACACCACAAAAGCATCATTTATATTTAAACTACCATGATTTATGCCTTTGTTATTATCTTCGTATAATCCTTTGCAAGAAAAACTTTTATTTACATTATCATTATCCTTTTCCAAAATAGTTTCCATAACTAAGGTCTTATAAATAGAACCTGGAAAAAATCCATTTAAAGTTTCTGCCCCTATATTTATATTGGGTAAAGTATCGTCCTTTTGTACCATAGCCTTTATATTCCCGCTATTACTTTCCATTAAAATGACTCCTATTTGTTCATAGTCTCCATATTTACTTTTTAATAATTCCTTTATGTCTTCTTGAATATTCCTATCCAAAGTTAACTTTACATTTAAGTTATTTTTAGGTATATTCTCTTCTATATTTAATATATTATTATCTACATCTTTTTCAAACTCTATAGTATAATTTTTATTATTTTTAAGCTTATTTCTTATAGTCATTTCCAATGAACCTAATGATTTTTCTTTTCCACTACTAATATTTTTCGTAGTAGTTATCATATTTTCTAGGCTCCAAGCTTCACTTCTGTCTACCTTTAAATTTTTAAAAGTATAAAATCCTTTAATATTTTTTATGTCCTTTATTTTTTCATATGTAGGTAAGTCTATAGTAAAGTAATGCTTAGCATTTGAGGTTATATCTAAATTATTATAGCCTTCATTGTAAAGTTCTAATTCCTCTATTATTTTTAAATATTCTTTATAGTTTTCTTCTTCATTTTGCTTTATAAATACTTTAGGTATTATAACAGCTTTATATTCTTCTTTGTACTTTAATAAATTATCTCCATTACAATCCAATAATTTATAATTTAAGTCCCTTGTAGTTTCTACATAAGAATGCTGCATATTTGCCATAACATTATATCTTTCTCTATCTTTGTATTGTAGATTGTATAATCTTAAATTTAAAAATCCTAATGATATTAAAAAAAACAAAAGTATTATATAACATCTTTCCTTATGAATAAAAAACACCTCACTTTAACTTTATTATTGTCAAAATGAGGTACTTTTATCCTTTTATTCTGATTTTTGAACCATCTGTTTTATATTTCCTACGATTATATCTATGGCGACTTTATTATGTCCTCCCTCAGGGATTATTATATCTGCATATCTTTTACTTGGTTCTATAAATTGCATATGCATAGGTCTTACAACATTTAAATATTGATTTATTACGGAATCTAAAGACCTTCCTCTTTCCTTTATATCTCTAACAAGTCTTCTTATTATTCTTACATCTGCATCTGTATCCACATAAATCTTTATATCTAATAGATCTCTTATTTCTTTTTCTTCTAATACTAATATTCCTTCTACTATTATAATTTCAGTAGGTTCTACAATTTCTGTTTCATTTTTTCTATTATGTAATTCAAAATCATATATAGGTTTTTCCACTTTACTCCAATATGAAAGCTCTTTTAAATGCTTTACTAAAAGCTCTGTATCAAAAGCATTAGGGTGATCATAATTAGTTTTAACTCTTTCTTCAATGGATAAATGACTTTGGTCCTTGTAATAGGAATCTTGCTCTATCATAACTATAAGCTCTTTATCAAATCTTCTACAAATTTCTTTACTTACAGTGCTCTTTCCTGAGCCCGTTCCACCAGTTATACCTATTAATATCGGTCTTTTACTCATAGTAAATCTTCTACCCCCCTCAAATAAACTTTACTTAGCTTTAATAAGCATATCATTTTTCTTTAATTCTATGTTAACCCTAGCTTTATATATCATTTGAGCTACAGGAGTTGATTCTATTTTTTCACCTTTTTCATTACGAATGTTTTCAAGCTTTACTTGGAAGCTATCTCCAACAGGTCTTAGAACCTCCACTGAATCTCCTTCAAACAATTTATTTCTCTGTTCTATAGTTGCTTCATTGGTTTCCTTATTATAGTCTCTAACTATTCCAACTATATCATAGTTTCTTATATATGATGAAGTTTCATATATTTGACTATCTTTATCTCCAAGATAAAAACCAGTATAATAATCTCTGTGGCTTGTTTTCAATAAATTATTCATCCAATCTTCATTGAATTTATAATTTTTAGTATCCTCTATATAGGCATCTAATGCCTGTCTATAGGATTTTACTACTGAAGCTACATAATAAGAACTTTTCATTCTTCCTTCAATTTTAAAAGAATTTATTCCACATCTAACCAACTCAGGTATATGTTTTATCATACATAAATCTTTAGAATTTAATATGTAAGTCCCTCTCTCATCTTGAAATACTGGGAAGTATTGTCCTTCTCTCTTTTCTTCCATTAAATAATATTTATATCTACATGGTTGAGCACATTCTCCTCTATTAGCATCTCTTCCAGTCATATAGTTGGAAAGAAGGCATCTTCCTGAGTAGGACATACACATAGATCCATGTACAAAAGCTTCTAACTCACAATCTTCTGGCAATTTTTCTCTTATTCCTTTTATTTCTTCAAAGGATAATTCTCTTGCTAAAACAATTCTTTTAACCCCTTGTTTATGCCAAAATATAGCTGATTTCCAGTTAACATTATTAGCTTGAGTGCTTAAATGAATTTCTAGCTTAGGTGCCACTTCCCTAGCTGTCATTATTATTCCAGGGTCTGATACTATAATGGCATCTACTTTCATGTTTTCCAAATCCTTTAAATAGGGTTCTAACCCTTCTAAATCCTCATTGTGAGGAAAAACATTAACTGTTACATATACCCTTTTTCCTCTACTATGAGCAAACTCTATTCCTTCAATTAGCTCTTCATCGGTAAAATTATCAGCAAAAGCTCTTAGATTTAACTTGCTTCCACCTAAATAAACTGCATCTGCACCAAATAATATAGCTGTTTTTAGCTTTTCTAAATTGCCTGCTGGTGCTAATATTTCAGGTTTATTCATGGCTATTTATTCCTCCTTGTAATCAATGCTAAACCATCTCCCATAGGTATAATAGATGTTAAGAACTCCTCTTGTGATACCATATCCAAAAATTTTCTCATCCTTTTAACTATGGTTATTTTTCTTCTTTTTACTAAATGATCACTAGCTACCATTCCTCTAAATAATACATTGTCTCCAACTATTATCCCATTATCTCCCAGCAACCTTAAACATTCTGGAAAAAAGTGATTGTAATGTCCTTTTCCAGCATCCATAAATATAAGATCAAATTTTTCGTCAATTTTTGAAAGAACTTCTAGACAATCCCCTTCTACTATTTTTATTTTTTCTTCGTAGCCAGATTTTTTAATGTTTTCATTTGCTAAAGCCACCATATCCCTATCTCTTTCTATTGTTGTTATACTGCTTTTCCCCTGGGAGGCTTTCTCCATTAAAATAGCAGAATATCCAATAGCAGTACCTAATTCTAATATTCTTTTAGGCTTTTTAATATTTATTAAAACCTCTAAAAATCGTCCAACTTCCTTATGAATAATTGGCACAGAATTTTCTTTTGCAAACTCTTCTAATTCTTTTAAAAAATCATCCTCATCTTTAATTAATCCTCTGATGTATTCTTCCATGTAGTCATAGGTAATATTACTCATTAAATACCCTCCTAAGTCTAATCTCCTTGGGTAGTTTTCTTGACTTTTAAAAATTCAGCATAGTTATCTGTAAAAAAATGAGTGCCATCATTATTAGAAACAAAATATAAATAATTTGTTTCCTCTGGCTTTATTGTTGCCTCAATGGATTCAATTCCTGGATTACATATAGGACCTGGAGGTAACCCAATGGTCTTATATGTATTATAAGGAGAATTTATTTCTAAATCTTTATAATAGAGCTTTTCTTTATGCTTTCCCATAGCGTATAATACCGTAGCACAGGATTCCATTTTCATACCTTTTTTTACCCTATTATGAAATACAGAGGCAACCTTTCCTCTTTCTACATTAACTTCTGCTTCTTTTTCTACAATAGATGCTAAGGTAATTATTTTATCTAATTCTTCATCTTTTATTTTATATTTATTTTTTAAGTCCTCAGCAACTTTTTCAAATCTATTATACATTGTAGAAATTACTTTCTCCCCATCCATATCTTTTTTTAAATTATAGGTATCTGGAAATAGATAACCCTCTAATACATATTTTCTCTTATTTATATTCTTTATATATTTAGGTTTTTCATATTCACTACATTTTTTAATGAAATCTTCCCTTTTTATTATTCCTTTTTGTTCTAGTAATAATGCTATTTTATTGATATCATATCCTTCAGGAATAGTTACTTTAATAGTATCCTCATCTATGCCCTTATTTAACTGTTCAATAAATTCGTCTATGGTAGCATCTGATTTTACTATATATGTTCCTGGATTTATATTTAAAAGCATGTTATTATCCTTTAAATACTTTTTTATCAACCATACATTTTTTACATTTTTATTATTTTTCATGGTATTAAGAACAGTGTAAATACCACTGCCCTCTTCTACCACAATTTTGAAGCTTTCATCCTTAACTTTAAAAGGGTGTTTTATAATATTTTTATAGTAAGTAACGGTTCCTATAATAGATAAAGCTATTATACAAAAGACCACAGGTATTATTATCCCCATTTTTTTCCTTTTTCCCATAACTCATCCTCTTAATCTTATTTTTTTCTCATTTGTGCCCTTTTTCTTTTATCAGGATCTAATATTTTCTTTCTCATCCTTATACTAATAGGTGTGACTTCAACTAATTCATCTGCAGCTATAAATTCCAAACATTCTTCTAAAGACATAGGAGTAATTGGTGTTAATTTTAATGCATCATCTGCTCCTGATGATCTTGTATTACTTAAATGTTTCTTCTTACATACATTTACTTCTATATCCCCAGCTCTTGAATATTCTCCTGCTATCATACCTTGGTAAACTTCAGTTCCTGGTCCTATGAATAATTCTCCTCTTTCTTGAGCATTATACAGTCCATAAGTTATTGCTGTACCAGTTTCAAATACTACTAGAGATCCTCTTGGTTTACTTGGCATTTCTCCTTTATAAGGTTCATATCCATCAAAAATATGATTCATTATACCGTTTCCTCTAGTATCTGTCATAAATTCACTTCTAAAACCTATTAATCCTCTTGCAGGTATTCTAAATTCTAGTCTTGAATATCCATTCAATGCAGAAGTCATGTTCACCATATCTCCTTTTCTAGGTCCTAGTTTTTCCATTACTGTTCCCATATACTCTTCTGGAACATCTATAGTTAAGTATTCTATTGGTTCTAACTTTTTACCATCTTCTTCTTTAAATATTACGCTTGGTTTTGAAACTTGAAATTCATATCCTTGTCTTCTCATAGTTTCAATAAGTACAGAAAGATGTAACTCCCCTCTACCGCTAACCTTAAAGCAATCTGCTGAATCAGTTTCTTCTACTTTTAAACTTACATTAGTCTCCAACTCTTTCAATAGTCTATCTCTTAAATGTCTTGAAGTTAAATAATCTCCTTCTTTTCCTGCAAAAGGTGAGTCATTTACCATGAAATTCATTGTAAGAGTCGGTTCATCTATCTCTACAAAAGGAAGAGCTTCAGGATTTTGTATATCTGCTAGGGTTTCTCCTATGTTTATATCATCTATTCCTGCAACTGCAACAATATCTCCAATTTTAGCTTCTTCTGTTTCTTCTCTTTGTAATCCGCTATAAGTATATAGTTTACTTATCTTAACATTATCTATTTTGCCATCTTTTCTCATAAGTGCTGCCTGTTGATTACGCTTAACAACACCTCTTTCAACTTTACCTACTCCAATTCTACCTACATATTCATTAGAATCTATTGTTGTTATAAGAATTTGGAATGGTTTATCTATATATCCTTCTGGTGCTTTTACATTTTTTATTATTGTGTCGAATAATGGTATCATATTTTCTGCTTCATCTTCCAATTGTTTTTTTGCTATTCCACTTCTAGCAGAACAATATACTACAGGAAAATCCAATTGGTCATCAGAAGCTCCTAATTCTACAAACAAATCGAAAATTTCATCTAAAACATCTTCTGCTCTAGCATCTGGTCTATCTATTTTATTTATTACAACTATTGGTTTTAAATCAAGCTCTAATGCCTTTTTTAAAACAAATTTTGTTTGTGGCATAGGTCCTTCATAAGAATCTACAACTAAAAGTACACTATCTACCATCTTAAGAACACGTTCAACTTCTCCTCCAAAGTCCGCGTGACCTGGAGTATCTATTATATTTATTTTAACTCCATCATACATTACAGATGTATTTTTTGAAAGTATAGTAATTCCTCTTTCTCTTTCTAGATCATTAGAATCCATTACTCTTTCTTCAACTTTTTCGTTTTCTCTGAAAACGTGACTTTCTTTAAGCATAGCATCTACTAAAGTAGTTTTACCATGATCAACGTGAGCAATTATTGCTATATTCCTAATGTCATTTCTTGTAAATAATTCCATATATGTTCCTCCAATTTTAAATTTGTCTCAAAAAAATTGGATACTTCGTAGTATCCAACCTATATTTCTACCATACTAATTCTAATATTCTACTCCTAAAAAGTCAACTTTTCAATAGAAATTATTTTTTACTTTCAAAACTTAAATCAACATCTACTGCCTCATTTAATATCTTTATTAAATCTTCCCAAATAACAGCAAATCTAGACTCCGCTTCTAAATAATTGCTTACAGTTTTATTCATAGCTATTATAGAGCCTAATTTATTCAATTTAGTTTCTGTTTCTTCTGATATTTTTTCATTGTTAAGTTGTTCATAGTAAGCTTCATATTGTAATTGTCTAAAATCCTTTAACATCTTTAAGTTATCTTCATTTTCTTTCATTTTTACACTAGTATTCCTTAACTCAACAACCTCTGGACAATCCTTTAAAACTCTAGCTAATTCATGTGCCTTATCATATAAATTCATAAAAGATTCCTCCTATAACACAATTATATATTAATTTTTAGCATTGAGTTAAAATTTTTTAATTTTAACTCAATGCTAAAAAAATTAAATTTCCATTATAATAGGAAGTATCATAGGTCTTCTCTTAGTTTTTTCATATAAAAATGCCCTAAGTGCATCCTTTATATTTGACTTTATAGTAGACCACTCTACAATATGATTTTCTTCACACTTTCTTAGTACTTCTTTTACAACTTCTCTTGCCTCACCCATTAAGTATTCAGATTCTCTTACATATACAAATCCTCTAGAGATTATATCTGGACCTGCTATAACCATTCCTGTTCCTCTTTCAATGGTTACCACTACTGTTAAAATACCATCCTGTGAAAGGTGCCTTCTATCTCTTAATACGATATTTCCTACATCTCCCACTCCTAATCCATCTACAAAAACTTGACCTGACATTACTGTACCATTTTTCTTAATACAATCTCTAGCTACCTCTATAACATCTCCATTTCCTGCTATAACGATATTTTCATGGCGCATACCTAATTTTTCTGCTAATTCTCCATGTTGTTTTAGATGTCTATATTCTCCATGTACTGGAATAAAATACTTAGGTCTTACTAAAGTATGCATAAGCTTTAGTTCTTCTTGACACGCGTGTCCTGAAACGTGGATATCTGCTAAAGCCTCATATATAACATCTGCTCCTTTTTGAAATAATTGATTTATAACTCTTGAAACTAGTTTTTCATTACCTGGTATAGGTGTTGCTGATATAACCACGGTATCTCCAGGTACTATATTTACTTTTCTATGCTCTGATGCCGCCATTCTTGAAAGCGCTGACATAGGCTCTCCCTGACTCCCTGTAGTTATTATTACTACCTTATTATCTGGATATTTATTTATAGAATCAATGTCTATAAAGGTTTCTAAAGGTGCTTTTATATAACCTAATTCCTTTGCTACCTCTACTATATTTTCCATACTTCTTCCAGAGAAAGCAACTTTTCTATCAAATTTTACTGCAGTACTTATTATTTGCTGCACTCTATGTATATTTGATGCAAAAGTAGCTACTATTATTCTACCTTTTCCCTTTGTAAATATATTATCAAAGGTTTTTCCTACAGTGCTTTCTGACATGGTATACCCAGGTCTTTCTACATTGGTGCTATCTGCTAGCATTAAGGCAACACCTTTTCTGCCTAATTCTGCAAATCTAGATAAATCCGCTACATGTCCGTCTATAGGAGTGTAGTCTATTTTAAAGTCTCCTGTATGAAGTATTGCTCCCACTGGAGTATGTATTGCTATAGCTACTGAATCCGCAATACTATGACTTGTTCTTATAAACTCCACCGTGCAATTTTCTAGTTTTATCATGTCCCTAGGCTTAATACAGTTTAATTTTACTGAGCTTAATAAATTATGCTCTTTTAGTTTTGTTTCAAGAATTCCAAGAGTTAATTTAGTACCATATACTGGAACATTTAATTCTTTTAGAACATATGGAAGAGCTCCTATATGATCTTCATGTCCATGGGTTAAAAATATTCCTTTTACCCTTTCTTTATTTTTCAATAAATAGCTTATATCCGGTATTACTATATCTATACCTAACATCTCTTCATCAGGAAATTTCAAACCGCAGTCTATTACAACTATATCATTTTTATATTCAAAAGCTGTAATATTTTTCCCGATTTCATTTAAGCCACCTAAGGGTATGACTTTTACTTTGTCTCTTTCTTTCTTCATTTTTTCCCTCCTTTTTCAAATTTAAGATTATATATTTATAAATCTATTACTTTGACTTTTTTAAACAATCCTTACATATTCCATAAAATTTAACGGTATGATCTTCTATTTTAAATTCATATTTTTTTTCTATTTTTTCTTCTAAATTTTCCAATAAATCTCCCTCTACTTCAAGAACTTTACTACAATTGATGCATATTAGATGGTGATGTTGATGATGTTCATCTTCGCTAACTAATTCATATCTGCTACATCCATCATTTAAATCCAGTCTTGTTACTATTCCAATTTCCTCTAAAAGAAGCACAGTTCTATAAACAGTTGCCAAACCTATTTCCGGACAATTCACCTTAACCAAGTTGTATATTTCTTCCGTAGTTAAATGATTTCCCTTATTATTAATTATCATTCCAACAATGGCTCTTCTCTGAGGAGTTAATTTATATCCATTTTCTTTTAGTATATCTTTGATTCTTTCCATTTTATCTTTATCATAAGAAACCTCTACCATGGAAATACCTCTCTTCATAGAATTTTTTTAAAAATATTAAAAACATTATAACCTTAACTAGAAATCTATGTCAATTTTTAGTTAAGAACAAAAGCTATGCCATGGCATAGCTTTTGTCTAATTTAATTCATACCCTTCTTCATTAAATAAAGTCTCATATGCCTCTAATACAAGTGCGAATTCTTCTTCATCATCTATGGTAGCTAATACATCGTTACCCTCATCATCTATATCAATTTTTAAAGCCATCGCTTCATCTGTATCTTCATTTTCTGGAATTACAATTACATATTCATTATCTTCTATATCTAATTTTGTTATAACTTCAAAGTCTATATCTTTTCCATCTTCGTCAACTAAAGTTATATGTGTTACATCATTTTCCATAATAGTATTCACCTCTTATTTATTTATTATACACGCTATCAAGATATCCTTGTAATATGTATATAGCAGCTATTTTATCTACAATCTTTTTTCTTTTAGCCCTAGATAAATCTCCTTCTATCATGGCTTTATGTGCCGCTACTGTAGTTAGTCTTTCATCCCACATAATTATTTCTTTTTCCAACTCTTTTTTTAGTATATCGCAAAATTCTGTAACTTTTTCACTTTGCGGTCCTAATGTACCATTCATATTTTTAGGAAGACCTGACACTATTTTATCTACTTTATACTCATTACATATATCTTCTATTTCTTTTATATCGTTTTTTAAATTACTTCTTTTTATGGTTTTTACACCTTGAGCCGTCCACCCTAAGGGATCGCTTATAGCAACTCCTATAGTTCTATCTCCCACATCTAATCCAAGTATTCTCATGCCCTGCTCCTTTATTTTTGATTCTTAAAAATAAAAAGTGCCCTTAAGGGCACTTTTATTTAATCCTTAAGTAGTTTTTTATTACTTCCTCTAATATCTCATCTCTTTCCAATTTTCTAACTAATGCTCTTGCACCATTATAATTTGTTATATAAGTAGGATCACCTGATATCAAATATCCAACCATTTGGTTTACTGGATTATATCCTTTTTCCATTAATGCGTCATACACTTGAGTGAGTATTTCCCTTGTTAATTCACTTTTACTCTTTCCTAAATCAAATTGTATAGTATTTTCATTCCTCACCCTATTCACCTCATTTTAAATGTTCCATACATTTACTTTTTATACTTCTAAATATATTATAAATCATATTTAATAAAATGTACACTATTTTACTAAACTACTCAATATATCCTCTACTTTAGCTATAGCTTCTTCTGCTTTTTCTGGATTTTTTCCTCCAGCTTGAGCCATGTCAGGTCTTCCACCTCCGCCTCCACCAGCAATGGATGCTACTTCTTTTATTATTTTTCCACAATGTGCACCTTTTGCCACAGCTTCTTTTGTGGCCATAGCTACAAATTGTATTTTTCCTTCTCCAACACTAGCTAATACTACTAATCCTTCTTGTATTTTGTCACGAAGTTTATCTGCTAAGTCTCTTAGCGCTCCTCCATCTATATCCTTCAATACTCCTGATACAAGTTTTATTCCTTTAACTTCTTTTATATTTTTTAATATATCCTCTTGAGAGCCACTCGCTAATTTGGACTTTAAATTATTTATTTCTTTTTCTTTATTTTTTATCTCTTCTATTTGACTAGTTGCTTTATTTATTATGTCCTTATTTGAACATTTTAAAACTTCACATAAACCTTCTAATAAAGCTTCTTTTTCTTCAATGTATTTTAATGCATTAAATCCTGTAACCCCTTCTATTCTTCTAACTCCAGCAGCTACACCTGTTTCAGAAATTATTTTAAATAATCCAATTTCACCAGAATTACTTACATGAGTACCACCACAAAGTTCTTTACTAAAATCTCCTAAAGATACAACTCTAACCTTTTCATCATATTTTTCATCAAATAGTGCTACTGCTCCGCTTTCTTTAGCCTCTTCTATATTCATAACTTTTGTATTAACTGGTATTACTTCCATTATCTTTTTATTAACTAACTTTTCAACATTTTTTAGTTCTTCTTTTGTAAGTGATGAGAAATGATTAAAGTCAAATCTTAGTCTATGTTCATCTACAAAAGATCCTGCCTGCTCTATATGTGCTCCTACTATCTTTTTTAAAGCCTCATGTAGTAAATGGGTAGCAGAGTGATTTTTCCTAATAGCATCTCTTCTTAATCTATCTACAGTTAAATTAACTGTATCCTGTAATTTTATACTTCCTTCCAATATTTCTACAAAGTGAAGTATCTTACCTGATATATTATTTCTACAATCTTGTATTTTTACCTTTACATTTTTTCCAGCTAATATACCTGTATCTCCTATTTGTCCTCCCTTTTCAGAGTAAAAAGGAGTTTTATCTACAATTATTATTCCTTTATCTCCCTGTTTTAATTCTTCTACTAATTCTTCTCCCTTTATTATAGCAATTATCTTAGCTTCCACAGATAATTCACTATATCCTAAGAATTCAGTTTGAAGTTCTATTGGAAGTTTATTTATAATAGTATCTTCTGATCCCATATAGTTAGTCTCTTCTCTTGCTGCTCTTGCTCTTTGTTTTTGAGCTTCCATTTCCTTAGTAAAGCCACCTTCATCTATATCTATACTTTTTTCCTCTAAAATCTCCTTAGTTAATTCTATTGGAAATCCATATGTATCATATAGTTTAAACGCTTTATCTCCCGGTAAAACTTTTTCTCCTTTGTTTATTAATTCATCTACATATTCATTTAGGATTTGTATTCCCCCATCTATGGTTTCTGCAAATCTCTCTTCTTCTAATTTTATAATCTTCTTTATATATTCTTCTTTTTCTTTTAATTCTTTATAAGCCTTGTGGGAATTTTCTATTACTACTTTACAAACTTTATATAAAAAATTTCCTTTGATACCTAGAAGCTTCCCATGTCTTGAAGCTCTTCTTAGAAGTCTTCTTAATACATATCCTCTTCCTTCATTTGAAGGTAGTATTCCATCACTTATCATAAAAGTAACACTTCTAACATGATCAGTTATTACCCTTAAAGATATATCTTTTTCTTTATTTTCACCATATTTAATGTTAGCTATTTCACTTATTTCATCTAAAACTGCTTTAATAGTATCTACTTCAAAAATACTATTAACACCTTGCATTATAGTAGCCATTCTTTCTAGACCCATACCAGTATCTATATTAGGATGAGCAAGTCTATTGTAATTTTCATTTTCATCTTTGTCAAATTGAGTGAATACTAAGTTCCAGAATTCTATTACTTCGTCATCATCGCTTTTTTTAATAAATTCTTCTACTGAATTTATTTTTTCACCTTCTCTTTGATAGTGAATTTCTGAACATGGACCACAAGGTCCTTGACCTATTTCCCAAAAATTATCTTCTTTTCCAAGTCTAAATATTCTTGAAGGGTCTATATCTGTAGATTTAGTCCAAATATCATAAGCTTCATCGTCATCTAAATATATTGTTACATATAGCTTATCCTTTGGTATATTTAAGCTCTTTGTAACAAACTCCCAAGCCCAAGGAATAACCTCGCATTTAAAATAATCTCCAAAAGAAAAATTACCTAACATTTCAAAAAAAGTACCATGTCTAGATGTCTTTCCTACATTTTCTATATCACCTGTCCTTATGCACTTTTGACATGTAGTAACTCTGCTTTTAGGTGGAGTTTGAACTCCTGTAAAGTATGGTTTTAAAGGTGCCATACCTGCATTTATTAAAAGCAAGCTTTTATCATTTTTAGGTACAAGTGAAAAACTTTCCATTCTCAAATGTCCTTTTCCTTCAAAAAAATTTAAATAAGCTTCTCTTATTTCATTTAAACCCATGTTTTTCATATTTATTTCCTCCTAATCTTTTTACAATCAAACGACAAAAAAGCCTTCGTTTTATCTATAAGGGACGAAAGCTTCCGCGGTACCACCCTATTTATACAATATAAAATTGTATCTCTTAAAGTTCTAAAGACTCAAAAATAGCTTCAATACAATTATTAAGAAGTTTTCACCTTCCACTTCCTCTCTTTATAATAATTAAATATTTACTCCTTTTTATCATTGTCATAATTATTCATTTTGATAACGATTATAAATAAAAAATCATAATATGTCAATAATTTCATTAAATTTAAGTGAAAAAATTAGAATATATAATAGTTTAAATCTTCATATATAACTTTTATAATAACTCCTAGAGGAATAGCTAGTATCATACCTAAAACTCCCCACAATTCTCCTCCTATTATAAGTAAAATAATTATTAAAAGTGGGTGCATACTTATATTATCTCCAATAAATTTAGGAGAAATGATATTTCCCTCTATTTGTTGTATTAAATATAGACATATCGCTGTCCATAGAGCTTTTTTTGTAGATATAGTGAGAGCTACAAGTATTGCAGGAATTGAGCCAAGTATTGGTCCAAAATAAGGTATAATATTAAAAAAAGCATTAATTACAGATAGTAAAATTGGAAAATCAACTTTTAACAATATTAAAATTATAAATGTAACTGCACCTATAAGAGCACTAAGTATGATTTGCACCACTATATATCTAGTTAAAATTTTATCAATATCTTTCATTATTCTTTGTACTACAGTTCTTATTTTCATGGGAAATAAAACAATAAGTCTACTATTTATTTTTTTCCAATCTACTAGAAAGTAATAAGATATTATTGGTATTATAAAAATATCCATAATATTTTCTCCTAAACTAACGGTTTTGTCAAAAATATTCATAAATGTTTTATTAATTATTGTATCTACCTTACTATATATATGATGTAAAAGTTCTATACCCATTTTATTATTTTTTAAAGGTTTTATCTTGTCATAAGCACCATCTAAAAACATTTGTATCCTATCTAATGCAACTATTATATTATTACTTTCTCTAAACAGAGAAGGTATTAAAAACATTACAAATATTACCACCAGAATAATTAGAGAAAATATGGTTATAAAGGATGCTATACCATCTTTTATACCTACTTTTACTAATACTTCCTTTACAGGTTTTAATATATACGCAATAACAAAAGATATAACAATTAATTTTAATATATTTCTAAAAGTACTATTACTAAATATAATAGCTATTACTAAACCTATTAGAACATACAATATTATTTTCTTATAAATTTTATCCATCTATATTTTCCTTTTTTATTATATTATTAGGTAAATTTACAAAATTAATTTTATCTTTTCTATTTTTATAAATAATATTTTCCTCTGATACTATTAAGTCCTTTGGTAGTACAACCTTCTTACCATATAAAAAATTTGAAATATAGCCCGTTGAAATTATTACACCATTAATTTTAAAATCTTCTGTAAATACTATATCCTCTATAAACCCTAAAATATTTTCCTCTTCATCTATAACATGTTTTGATTTAATACTGTTAAAGTGTATTTCTTCACCCTTGCTTTCTTTTCTAACTCTCATATTTTCTTTAAAAGATATTATATCTTCTTTTAATATATGAGAATATCCCTTAAATAAATTATAGGATATAATTACAAAACCTAGTATTTCTTCTTCTTCTAGCTGAATAATCATATCCTTTATAAAACCTATTCTTTTATCTTTTTCATTATATACTTCCATAAGTAAAAAGTCTTTTTTTCTATACACAAAATCACCTTCAAATATATGCTTTTATATATTTTTTACTTACGAAACAAAAAATATACTCTACTTTTAAATTAAGTAGAGCTTTCAACTGATTCTATTATTCCTCCACCAAGCAAAAGGTTTTCAATATAAAATACTACCGACTGCCCTTTTGTTATAGCCCTTTGCTTTTTATCAAAGGTAACTTTTACCCTATTATTTTCTAAAGGTTCTATTTCTGCTATTTCTCCTTTTGCTGAATATCTTATTTTAGCTTCTAACTTTATTTTTTCTTTCAATTCATCAAAAGGTATAAAATTTACATCCTTTGCAATAAGTATATTGTTAAATATTTTCTCTTCTTCTCCTAATACTACTTGATTCTTTTCTGGAATAATATCTATAACATAAGCTGGTTTTCCCAAAGCTATTCCTAATCCCTTTCTTTGACCTATGGTGTAATTAATTATTCCTTTATGTCTTCCTAATACTTTTCCTTTTTCATCTACAAAATTTCCTTCTTGTATTTTCTTTTTACAATTTTCTCTTATATATCTTCCATGATCATCATCAGGAATAAAGCAAATTTCTTCGCTATCTTTTTTATTGTGTATTTTTAATCCTATCTTTTTTGCAATCTCTCTTATTTGTTCCTTGTTATAGTCTCCACAAGGCATAAGAATATGCTTCAATTGATGTTGCTTTAAATTATATAACATATAGGTTTGATCCTTATTCTCATCCTCTGCTCTATATATTAAAGTTCTACCATCTTTCTCAATAATATTAGCATAGTGCCCAGTCGCAATGTAATCTGCCCCGAGTTCTATAGCCTTATTTAAGAAAGCATCAAACTTTATATGCTTATTACAATATACACATGGATTTGGTGTTCTTCCTTCAATATAGTCTTGCATAAAAGGAGTTGCAACCTTCTTGTTAAATTCTTCTATTAAATCCACTTCCACAAAAGGTATTTCTAAAAAGTCACAGACCTCCTTTGCACTTTTCATTATATCTTCTATTTTTTCCTTACTTCCATCATGGTAATTACCTGGGAAAACCTTCATAGTCATTCCTATGACATCATATCCTTGCTCCTTTAGAAGATATGCTGTAACAGAACTATCTACTCCTCCACTCATTCCTACTACTACTTTTTTCTTCATTTTTTTCACCATACCTTATTATAGTATTTCTTTAAAAATCCCAATGAAATATTTCATTGGGATTTTTAATATAATCATCCGTGCACTTCATCATGTATATGATCCGAGTGAACTTTCATTTCCCAAGGCTCTAAACCTATAGACTCCCTATAATCATTTATAGCCTTATGGATAGCTTCTTCTGCTAATACTGAGCAGTGCATTTTTACTGGTGGTAATCCATCTAATGCATCAGCTACTGCCTTATTAGATAATTCCCAAGCTTCTTCTAAAGTCTTCCCTTTTATTAACTCAGTTGCCATACTTGAAGAAGCTATAGCAGAGCCACACCCAAAAGTTTTGAATTTAACATCTTTTATTATATTATCTTCAACTTTTAAATATATTTTCATTATATCTCCGCATTTAGGATTTCCAACTTCTCCAACTCCATTTGCATCTGAAATTTCTCCTACATTTCTTGGATTTCTAAAATGTTCCATAACTTTATCACTATATGGCATCATAATTATTTCTCCCCTTCCTTTAGACTTTTTAAATAATCTTCCCAATAAGGTGACATTTCACGTCTTCTTTTTACTATATCTGGAAGCGTATTTAATATATAATCTACATCTTCTTCTGTACTACCTTCTCCTAGAGTAAGCCTTAAAGATCCATGGGCAATTCCATGACTTAAACCAATGGATAATAAGACATGGGAAGGATCTAAAGAACCTGAAGCACAGGCACTTCCTGTGGATGCACATACTCCTTCAAAATCTAAATCTAGTAATAGAGTTTCTCCCTCTATACCTATAAAGCTCAAATTTACGTTGTTTGGTAATCTCTTATCTCCTGTTGGTCCATTTAATTTTGTATGAGGTATTTTATTCATTAATCCCTCTATAAGTCTATCTCTCATTTTAGTTAGTCTTTCTTTTTCTTCATAAAGATGTTCTGTAGCTAATTCTATGGCCTTACCAATACCTACTATACCTGGAACATTTTCTGTTGTACCTCTTTTTCCTTTTTCTTGCCCACCACCATGAATTAAGTTTTCAATTCTAACACCTTTTCTTATATATAAAGCCCCTATTCCTTTTGGTCCATAAAATTTATGCCCAGCCATGGATAACATATCTATATTCATATCTTTTACATCTATAGGAACATGCCCCATTGCTTGAACTGCATCTGTATGGAATAAAACCTTTCTTTCTCTGCATATTTTCCCAATTTCTTTTATAGATTGGATAGCTCCAATTTCGTTATTAGCAAACATTATAGTTACAAGGATTGTATTGTCTTTTATAGCATTTTTTAAATCTTCTAAACTAATTAATCCTTCATCGTTTACTGGTAAATATGTTATTTCAAAACCATTCCTCTTTAGAAACTCACAACTGTGAAGTACTGCATGATGTTCTATAGCTGTAGTTATTATATGATTTCCTTTATTTTTATTTGCAAAAGCCACTCCTTTAATTGCCCAGTTATCTGCCTCAGAACCTCCGCTAGTAAAGTAAATCTCATCTTTTTCTGAATTAATACCCTTAGCTACTCTTTCCCTTGCACTATCAATAGCTTCAATTGGGTCTTGAGAAACTGAGTAAAATTTTGAAGATGGATTTCCAAATTTACCTGTAAAATAAGGAAGCATTTCTTCTAAAACCTCTGGCTTTGTATATGTAGTAGCTGAGTAATCCATATATACAACTTTTCTGTCCATTTTTATTTCCCCTTTCCTTTACAACTGTTTAATTTATAATAGTCATCTACCATATCTTGAAGTGTTGTAGTCTTTGTTACATTATCAATACTTTCTTTAATTCTTACCCACAATAACCTTGTGGAACAAGAGTCCATATTTTCACACTCTCCTTGTGATACACAGTTAGATAGTTCTACAGGTCCTTCTAAGGTTTCTATAATTTCTGCAATACTTATATCCTTGGGTTCCCTACTTAACAAGTATCCACCTTGAGCTCCTCTAATACTTTTTATTAAATCTGCTTTTCTTAAAGTAGCAAATAATTGTTCTAAATAATATTCTGATATATTTTGTCTTTCTGAAATACTTTTTATAGAAATAGGGATATCTCCATAGTTTAAAGCCAAGTCTATCATAGCCCTTACACCATATCTCCCCTTTGTAGATAATTTCATCTAATCACCTCTCTAGTTACCGATGAAAGTCTACTGCTTTACTAAACTTTCAAATTTATAATAACAAATCCGAGTATTCCTGTCAACTATAAATTTATAATTAATTTTCTAGCCATCAAAGAATAAAAATCCTTATAAATTATTCTTTTTTATTGAACTCCAATATCTTTTTATACTATATTCATATTTGTTCTCTTGAGGAATATAATACTTCTTGCCTTTAAGTTTTTTAGGTAAATACTCTTGCTCCACATAATTATTTTTGCAATCATGTGGATACTTATATCCAGTTCCTCTATTTAAAATTTCCGCTCCATTATAATGTGAATCTTTTATATGATTTGGTATATCCCCTACATCCTTTTTTCTTATATCCATTAATGCTTTATCTATAGCTTCTATACATGAATTTGATTTAGGAGAAGTAGCTAACAATATAGTTGCCTGAGCTAACGGTATTCTCCCCTCTGGAAGTCCCAATTGCATAGCAGAATCCACACAATTTTTTACTATGGATATTGCACTAGGATAGGCTAAACCTATGTCTTCACTGGCTATAACCAAAAGTCTTCTACAAATAGAAATTAAATCTCCTGCCTCTATAAGTCTTGCTAAATAGTGAATAGATGCATCTGCATCACTTCCCCTAATAGACTTTTGAAAAGCACTAAGTATGTCATAATGACTATCTCCAAATTTATCATAATTTAATACCTTCCTTTGGGTGCACTCAATTGCCACTTCTAAGTCCACAACTATTTTATTTTCTAATGTAGGCTTAGTAGAGTAGACACAAAGCTCTAGCCCATTTAATGCTCTTCTTAAATCTCCATTGCTTACCTTAGCAATGTGTTCTAGGGCATCTTTTGAAAAATATATATATGTATTTTTAAAATCCTCTTTTTTTAAAATATCCAAAGCTCTATTAAGTGCTTCTAATATATCTTCTTTTAATAAAGACTTAAATTCAAAAATAGTTGCTCTACTCAATATTGCTTTATATATGTAGTGGTATGGATTTTCTGTAGTACTTGCAATTAAAGTTATTTGCCCTTTTTCCATAAATTCTAATAATGATTGTTGTTGTTTTTTATTAAAATTCTGAATTTCATCTAAGTATAAAACTACTCCCTCTACTCCCATGAAACTGTCTAAATCTGCTATTATATTTTTTATGTCTGCTAAAGATGCATTAGTAGCATTTAATTTATATAAAGTTTTATTTGTTCTATTTGCAATAATATTTGCCACTGTAGTCTTTCCAGTTCCTGGCGGACCATAAAATATCATATTAGTAAGTTTCTCAGAATTTATTATTCTTCTTAGTATTTTTCCCTGCCCAAGAATGTGTTTTTGACCAAAAACCTCATCTAAGATTTTTGGTCTTATTTTATCTGCTAATGGTTTTTCAAACATAATTAATATTTTACTCCTTTAAGTACTATTTTATATAACAATCTAATATCTCCGCATAATAGAAAGTATGATAATCTCCATCTTTGTAAAATTTGTCTTTTATATCTTCTGATAGATTCTCTTTAACCATAGCCTCTTTATATAATATTTTACATTCAAAATGCATTTCACAATTATCTATTATAGGTGTTTCAATTTTTTTACCCTTTTCTAATTTTAAATTGCATTCTTTAATTTTATCTACATCTCTTCCTGATTTACTTCCACAAAAGGTTAGTTCTTTTTTTAAATTAACATCTACAGGTATACTTACAGTAAATTCTGAAGCCTTTTCTATTAACTCATAGGTATATCTAGATTTCCTTACCATAACTGAGAAAATAGGCATTCTCCATTGATATCCTATATTCGCCCATCCTATAGTCATAGTATTTACCTTATCATCATCTTTTATAGTTAAAAATGCTCCTTTTTCCTTAATTAGATCAATTGCCCTTCCTAAAGTTTCTTCAAATTTCATAAAAGCTTCCTCCCTTATATAAATTCAGGCTTTCTATTTTTATAATAAACAGGTTTAAGCCCACTTTCTTCTGCTAATTCCCTAGCCACCTTAAAATGATTACCTATATCTTCATATGTATGAGCGTCAGAACCTATAGTTACGTATTTTCCACCTAATTTATTAAAGTTTTTATATATTTGAAAAAGAGATTCATGCACATCTTTATGTCCTAACCTTCTTGTACTTATTTCTAATGCTTTATCTTTAATAATTAATTCTTTAAAAATTTCATTTAATATATCTTTATACTCATGATAATAAAGTTCTCTATTTTCGTATCTTGCATATCTGCATATGTAATCTATATGACTTAAAGAGTCTATAAAATCATACTTTTTAACACACTTTAACATATAATCCAAGTAATTAGTATATGCTTCTTTTTTATTTCTATCCTGATAAAAACTCTTAGAATATACATCATAGTATGTCCCTTCATATTCTACTAAATGGACAGAGCCTAAAATAAAATCAAAATCATATTTGTTAGCTATTTTTTCATTCTCTTCTATGCAGTCTAGTCTCATACCCATTTCTACACCTAGTAAAAGTTTATCATTCCTATATGGTTCATACTGTTTAAAGTAATCATCTATATTAAATATAAATTTATCAGGTATTATAAAGTTCAAATCAAAATGTTCTGTTAGTATTGCACCTATGTCTTCTTTCTTAGATTTTTTTAAAACTTCTTCTAAAGTCATTTTACTATCTGTTGAAAAATTTGTATGAATATGGCTATCAAACATTATTAACGTTATAATTATAAATTATAACGATCTCACCTACCTTCTCAGATAAATTTTACTTATTAGCATTATAGTTTAAACAAAAACTTTCATCTGAATTAAAAAACCTTAAAAACATCTTGTCTTTAATTGTACTATCAAAAACTATTCTAGAACAGGTAAAATTAGGTTCACTTTTTAAGGCTAATATTGAATCTTCATATGATGTACCTCTATAGTTTAGTATATCATTAAAATCTTCTATTTCTATATTTTCTCCCTTTGTACTTATTTTGTCTTTTAAGAGGTCATATACCTTTTCTAATCTAAAAAGTGTAGTACTTCCCTGTTGTATTTTTTTATTCTTAAATTTTTCATGTACATAATGATTTGTATGAGCATAATAATCTTTTATTTCTTTTACACTTATATCATCTTTAGTTACTTCTACAGACACAGCTATATTTTTATTAGCATCTAAGGCTATGGCATGAAAACCTGATGCTCTATCTTCAATGTTACATCTTTTTATAAAATCTTCTATAGATGTTGCCTCTGTTATATGTCTTTGTATGAAATACCTTGGTATTCCCTCTAAATTTACCTCTTCACTATGACAATAATTAATAGTTTTTATTATCCCACTACTATTGTAGCTAAAAGCATTTCCAAAGGGCATATTAAAATAATCGTAGGTAGTAAACCAACCTTCATTATCCTTTATGTAAGTGGTCATATATGATGGATTTCCCCTGTATTCATCATCTTCGTTATGTCCTATTATAAAAGATCCATTTTCTCTTCTACGAATTATGGATGTACATCCCACTCCTTCCCCTAGAATTTCTGCACACATTAAAAGAAGATGTAACCTTTCATTTATCCCTGCACCTTTTGCTCTTCCATAGACTTCTTTTAAGTATGTGGGGAACCTTTCTTCTAGCTTTTTACTTATATTATCTAATTTTTTCATAATATCTTCATCATCCAACAAATGCTTAAATTTTTCCCCGTATTCTTTAATAAAACTGCTCATTTCCTTACCTGTAATTATTCCATTTTCATAGGGTGACTTATTAACTCTTAAAAATCTTGTTTTCAAATTCATAAAACTCCATTCTCCTTTGTGCCTAAATTTTTATTTTATAAATTGCAAATATGGACTTACGCTGCATATTTAAATATAATAGAATATATAAAATATATAATATTATATCATCTAATACGCTTAGTTAATGAACAATGAATAATTTATGAGAATTTTCTTCCGTTTCACTACAGAAAATCTTAAATTTTATTTTGTAAACTCGTTTACTTCGCTGAACATCGCTATTTTAGTTAAGAATTAAGAGTGAAGAGTTTATATTTATCTAAACAGAAGGTTTTACATAATTAAATTTTTTTCGTAATGATATTGAAGAAAAAGTATCAATAATTATTCATTCTTCATTGTTCATTATAAAAAGGGGGCTTATCATGGAAAGAATGCAATTTAATAGAAAAGAATATTTAAAAGATGTAAAAAACATAGTTGTAAAAGTTGGTTCTTCTACATTAACCTATGAAAATGGACTTTTAAATCTATTTCACATTGAACATTTAGTACGTCAATTAGTAGATCTACATAATAGAGGCTATAATGTAATTTTAGTATCCTCTGGAGCTATAGGTGCAGGTGTTGGAAAGCTTGGATTATCAGAAAAACCTAAAAGCATTCCTGAAAAGCAAGCTGCTGCTGCTGTAGGTCAAGGAATACTCTTGCATACCTATGAAAAAATCTTTGCTGAGTATGGCAAAACTATTGGTCAAATTCTTTTAACTAAAGAAGATATGATAGATGAAGTTAGAAGCTGTAATGCTACAAATACTTTTAACGCACTTTTAGATAAAAGAGTTATACCTATAATAAATGAAAATGATGCTGTAGTAGTAGATGAAATTAAGGTTGGCGATAATGACACTCTTTCAGCTTTTGTATCTAAATTAGTAAAGGCAGATTTATTAATTTTGATGTCTGATATAGAAGGATTATATAGCTGTGATCCAAGAATAAATAATGATGCTGAATTAATAAATTTTGTTGAAAAAATAACAAAAGATATTATATCTTGTGCTGGTGGAGCAGGAACTGATCTTGGTACTGGCGGTATGGCTACAAAAATAAAGGCAGCAAAAATAGCTACCTCAGCAGGTATACCAATGTTAATTGTAAATGGTGCAACAAATGAAGTTTTACAAGATGTAGTTGAGGGAAAATCAGTAGGCACATGGTTTAATGCAATTAAATAATAATTTTAGGAGGTATTATTTTGGATGATTTAAACAAATATTTAATTAATAAAGGTAAAAAGGCTAAAGAAGCTTCTAGATTTCTATCATCAGTAGATTCTAATTTTAAAAACAAAGCTCTTCATAAAATGGGTGAAGATTTGAAAGCAAATATGAATAAAATTATAGCAGCAAATAAAATTGATATGGAAAAAGGTAAGGAAAAAGGACTTTCTAAATCTCTTTTAGATAGACTTTTAATAGATGAAAAAAGGGTAAATGATATGGTTAATGGTCTTATAGAAGTTGCCGAACTTCCAGACCCAATAGGTGAAGTTTTAAATATGTGGAAAAGACCAAATGGCATTAATATTGGTGTAAAGAGGGTGCCTTTAGGTGTTATAGGTATAATTTATGAAGCTAGACCTAATGTAACAGTTGATGCAACAGCCCTTTGTCTAAAGTCAGGGAATGCTGTAATCCTAAGAGGTGGTTCTGAGGCCATAAATACTAATAAAGCCATTGGAAAAATCTTAGAAAACTCCGCTATAGAAAGTGGACTTCCTGAAGGCACTATTCAGCTTATTGAAACTACTGATAGAGAAATAGTAAATAAAATGCTTAAGCTAAATGAATATATAGATGTTCTTATTCCTAGAGGAGGTAGAGGACTAATTGACAATGTGGTTAAAAACTCCACAGTTCCTGTAATTCAAACTGGAGTTGGACTATGTCATGTCTATGTGGATGGCTCCGCTAATTTAAAAATGGCTCAAGATATAATTGTAAATGCAAAAACTCAAAGGCCTGGCGTTTGCAATGCTCTAGAAACTTTATTAGTTCATAAAGATGTAGCTAATAGCTTTCTTCCTGAAATTGTAAGTGAAATTAGTAAATATGGAGTAGAATCTAAACTCTGTGAAAAATCCTTTGAAGTGGTGAAAGGTTCTATTAAAGATGCTAAAGTATTATCTTTAATATCTGAGGCAACTGAAGAAGATTGGGATACTGAATACTTAGATTTAATTTTATCTATTAAAATAGTAAATTCTTTAGATGAAGCTTTAAATCATATTTATGATCATGGAACTAAACATTCTGAAGCTATTATTACAGAAAATTACACTAATTCTCAAAGATTTTTAAATGAAGTAGATGCCGCTGCTGTATATGTAAATGCTTCTACTAGATTTACTGATGGAAGTCAATTTGGTTTTGGTGCAGAAATAGGCATAAGCACACAAAAACTTCACGCTAGAGGTCCTATGGGACTTACTCAATTAACTACTACAAAATATATAATTTATGGAAATGGACAAATAAGATAATAAATTAATAAGCTAAAAGCTAAAGGCTTTTAGCTTTATTTATTTATACACAATTTCTTTATTTAAATTACACATTATTAAAATATTTTCACCATTTTCTGTAGTTTCTAATATTACCTTTTTGTTTAATATTTCCACTATATTTTTTAGAGTCTCTTTTGCATATTCTATATTTAATTCTCTTATATCGCATTGTTGTTTTAATATTAAATTATTATTATCATCTTTTATAATTATATTGGGTATTGTATTTATTCCGCAATTTAGATATAAAGTATCTTTCATACCTTCAAAACCTATATCTTTAAGAGTTCCTTCTACAATATTTTCTCCGTCATAAAAGCCATACTTATATAAGTTTAAATCAATACATAACTCTTCGTCTAAATATTTTCTTATAAAAGATTCATCCCTTTCTATTTCTCTTGCTTCAAAAATTTTATATCTTCCATATTTCTTTTCTATGGATTTAAATAAATTAAATCCTATATTATAAGGGTTTAATTTACCTACTATTGGTGCTACAACACTATTGTGTATTCTTATAATGTCTATAAAATAATCCTGTGGTAAGTCTAAAAGCTTTAGTATTTCATAATGCCAAAAAGATGCCCAACCCTCATTTATTATTTTAGTTTCTATTTGAGAGATAAAATAAATACTTTCTTCCTTTACGATTCTCAAAATATCTCTCTGCCATTTTTCTAATCTTTTACTATTCATTATATACGTAATTAATTCTTCCTGAAATTTTATAGAATGTGCTATATCTAAAACTCTTTCTACTTTTTTTCTTCCAATATTAAAATCATCTGCATATTTTCTTATAAGTTTTGAATTGTTTTTGAAGTTATCTAGAACCTTCTCTCCTTCTGTATTCTCTTTGAACATTCTATTGTTTTTAAAAAAATCATTATGTCCATATACATGTGCCATGGTAAGTATTTGAAGAGGTAGCGGGTTATCTTTCATTAAATATGCTATACAAGGATTTGAATTTATTACAATTTCATATGGAAGTCCCATTATATTATGCTGATATAGCGTTCTTAGTTTATCATAGTTTTTACCAAAGCTCCAATGAGGATATCTAGAGGGCATTCCTAAATATGCTTCATAACAAAGCATTTCATTATAATTTATTATTTCAAATTCTTGATCATAATAATTGAGTCCTAAATCTTTTGCAATATATTCTATTTTATCACTCCAATACTCCAAATCCTTTAAATTATACTTCATCCTCTCTCCTCCCTCATCTCTTGCTTTAATATATCTTTTAAAGCCCTCCAAAGATCTTCTTTTTTTTCAATGATAAGAGGTATAAAATTTTCTTTTTCTATTTCCTTTAGATATTTATTTCTAATGCCATTAGAGTATCCATACCCCATTATTTCTATATACCCAAACAAATTACATACATTGCTTAATTCCTTAGCTACTTTTACAGCTCTATCATTATCTTCATTCCAATTATCCCCATCACTAGCATGAAATGTATATATATTATATATCTGTGGATTATACCTTGTATTTATTATTTCTAATGCTTTCTTGTATCCACTGGATATATATGTTCCTCCAGATTCAACTTTATGAAAGAATTCCTCTTCTGTAACTTCTTTTGCCGTAGTTGAGTGGGATATAAAGCATATATCTACCTCTTCATATTTCATTTTTATAAATTTGTATATCATAAAGAAAAAAGACCTTGCCATATATTTTTTCATTTGATCCATTGAAGCGGAAGTGTCCATTATGCATATTATTACTGCATTATATTCTTTATTTTTATTAAGTTTAACTCTACTATATCTTAAATCATCTTTTTTAAAAGGAAATCTTTCAGCTATATCTCTTCCCAATACCTTTTGGGTAGCCTGTTTTCTTTTTACTTTTTCTATAGCTGTTCTTCTTTTAGCTAACCTTGGAGATATACCATGTTTTTTAAATCCTTTTTTCCTTTTAAAACTATCATTTAATATCTTATTAAATTTTTTCTTTTTTAAATTAGGAAGTTCTAAATCATCAAATATACTCTGAAATATTTCCTCTATAGTTACTTCAGTTTCAAATATATCCTCACCTTCTATTTCTCCTGCTCCAGCTCCTCCACCTTGCTCTGATGCTCTTTTTAATGCTATTTTCTGCCCCTTCTTTTCATTTCCTTTTCCTACTACCACAAAGGATCTATTTTGAGAATATGTGAACTCATATTCCTTAACCCCCTTTATAGGTACCTTTATTTTTATGTTTTCTTTTTGTATAGATATATCTTCCTGTAGTAATACATCTACCAAATTATCTTTTATAGATTTCTCCACTAATTCTCTATGCCTTTTTCTATCCTCCCCTGCTCTATTATAAGAAATTGGTGTATAGATTCTAAAGATTGCCATTAATCAGTCCCTCCAAAAGTTGTTAGCAGCATATCTTAATGTATAAAATGCACATGTATCACAATATCCATTATTTTTTAACTTTTCTACTATAAATTTATATTTTTCATCTTGGGCTTTATTTCTTATTTTAGAAGGATTTATTATCCTACTAATCTCTCTTGATGATGATATTAATTTTCTTTCAATAGCTTCCTTTAAAGGTTTATAACAATTACAATTTATTTCTTCTCCCTTTCTAATAAGATATAATATATATGCTACTACATCCTTCCTAAAACCCTTGGATGAATTTTCAGTAACTCCTATTTCTTCTTCTATTTCTCTCATAAATTCTTCATCTGGGTCTAAATTTTCTCCTGTAATATTATCTTTTAGATAAACTTTATTTACATAGGCCTCCGCATGGTCTAGATAATTATTAAACAAAGCCTCTCCTTGTGAATTGAAACTTTCTATAAAAAATTTAGTAATTTCTTTATATAAAATTTTATTATATTCTTTTCTAACTACATCTTCTAAAAAACTAATATATTTATCCTCAACTTCCTCACATAGATCTTTTTCCTTTACTGCTGTTATAAGACTATTTATTACATCTATAGGATTTATGCAACTGCAATTACTTTCACATATAGCATTGTTTATTGCCTTTATTATAAACCTTGTAGAAACTCCTGTCATACCTTCTTTTTGTCTACATTCTTCTTCTAATTCTTCTCTTTCTATTTTTTTTATTGAAGCTTTTTCTACTATTTCTTCTCCATTGTATATTTTAAGTTTGGTCATTAAATCTACTTTTTCAGAAGAATTTAATCTAGTTAATATAGCAAACATAGCTGCCACATCTATAGTATGAGGTGCTATGTGCACTTGAAAATTACTATTCTTTAGTATCTTTTTATATATTTTTTTCTCCTCATCTAATTCTAAACAATAAGGAACCTCTATTTTTACAATTCTATCTAATATAGCTTCATTAGTGGGATCTGATTTAAACTTGTTCCATTCTCCTTCATTGGAATGGGCTATTATAACTCCATCATAATATACCATAGAGCCTTTTCCTGGAGAAGGAATTAATTTTTCTTGTGTGGCTGTAATTATAGAATGTAAATATTCTATATCATTTTTAAATATTTCTATAAACTCAACTATTCCTCTATTCCCAACATTAAAAGCTCCATTTAGGGAAAATATTCTGGGATCATGTTCCGAATATATATCCATTTTAGATATGTCCACAGATCCTACTAATACAGAAGTATCTTGATTATTAGGATCTACCGGCGGCACAACTCCTACTCCTCTTCGTTCCTTTATAGAGAAACCTATCTTCTGTACTGGAAATTTTTCAATTTCACCATTAAATTCTTCTCTAAGTCTATAAGTACATACTGGACATAAATCCCCTTCTATTTTCAAGTCTAACTCTTTTTCAAACTTTCTTCTTAAATTATTTGGAATTAAGTGTAAAGGTTCTTCTCTCATGGGACAATTTTCTAAGGCATATATGGGCTCACTATCTTCTAATGCTATTTTTATAGCCTCAACTATAGAAGATTTGCCAGATCCTACTGGTCCAACTAGATAAAGAACTTGTTTACTTTCCTCCCCTTCCATGGAAGCTGCATAAAAATAATTAACAATTTTCATAAGTGTTTTATCTATACCAAAAAAATCTTCTCCGAAAAAATTATATTTTTTTATACTTTCATTTTTATCTACTATATGAAACCCCTGTTTAATTATCAGATCATATATTCTCTTATGAGCAAACTTACACACCTCTGGATTTTCCTTTACTATATCTAAATAATCAAGAAAACTGCAATTAAATGCTTTTTTCTTTTGGCAATTCCTCTCTCTTTCTATTAAATCTTTTAAGTTCATAATTTCCTCCAAACAAATTTATAGTAAATCTTTTATTTTTATTGTATTTATATTAAAGATATCCTTTCTTTAGAACAAGTTCCAAAGCGAATTCAATGTTTAATTTTTAGAATAATTAGACTATAATTAAAAATATAACTATTTTAATTTTGGGATGGAGGTATAAAAATGGATTTTTTAGATTTGAGAAGTGATACCGTAACAAAACCAACAGAAAATATGAGAAAAGCTATGTTTAAAGCTAATGTTGGTGATGATGTATATGGTGATGACCCTACAGTAAATGAACTAGAAGAGTATGCTGCTAATTTGGTGGGGAAAGAAACAGCCTTATTTGTTCCAAGTGGAGTTTTTGGTAATCAACTGTCCCTTTTTACTCATTGCAAAAGAGGTGATGAAGTTATTTTAGGAGAGGATTGTCATATAATAATGCATGAAACGGGAGCACCTGCTGTTATAGCTGGTGTACAATTAAGACCTATAAAAAGCGAAAATGGATTCATGTCATTAGATGATATACAAAGTAAAATTAGAGGTGAAAATATTCATTTCCCTGATACTTCTCTTATATGCGTGGAAAATGCTCATTCCTGTGGAAGAGTTATCTCTTTGAAACATATGGAGAAAATATATAATATATCAAGGCAACATAATATACCAATACATTTAGATGGAGCTAGGCTATTTAATGCAGCTGCATATTTAGATGTAGGTGTTAAAGACATAACCAAATACTGTGATTCTGTAATGTTTTCCATTTCTAAAGGACTTTGTGCTCCTGTTGGATCAATACTTGCAGGTAGCAAGGATTTTATTAAAAAAGCTAGAAAGAAAAGAAAACTCATGGGTGGCGGCTTAAGACAAGCAGGGGTGTTAGCAGCACCTGGACTAGTAGCTTTAAAGGAAATGATTCCTCAATTAAAAAAAGACTATGAAAATGCATTATTATTAGGAAAAGAATTAAGTAAAATACCAAATATAAAAGTAAATTTAGATGATATAAATATTAACATGGTATTTTTTTCTATAGAAAATATAGATTATGATGAAGTAGATATAATAAATAAATTTTATAGTAAGGGTATAAAAATTAATGGTACCGAAGACGGTAAATTTAGATTTGCCACACATTATTGGATTAAAGAAGAGGATATTTCATATATAATAGAAACCATGAAAATTTCTCTGCAATAACTGAATTAATTTAACCTGCCTCTTTGTTATTAATTAGTATCATGTAATATTTGGTAACAGAATTAGTACTTTATTATTTTATAATTAGACTGTATAATGAAATAAAGAGGAGGGATTTTTATGAAAAAATTCATAGCATTATTAATTGTTCCATTTTTATTCTTAGCTTCTTGTAATAAACCTGAAACATCAGAGCCTAATTCTAAAAATGAAAATACAGCCTCCAATAAAGAGGTATTAAATTATACTGTTAAAGATTTTTATCCATTTAAAGAAAATATAAGGCTTAAATATAAAGGTGAAGGTAACGAATTTGCTGATAAAGATATTTATACTGACTTTATAAAAGGAGATAGAATTCAAATAAGGGAAGTAAATCCTGGAACTACTTCAGCTAAAGTAATGGAAATTAAAGATGGAGAATTAAGACTTATAACTGCAAAATCAGAGTTTTATTATAGAGATAATATAATAGATACTGATAATAAAGAATACGAGGTTTTATTAAAGGAACCTTTTAGTAAAGGAACCTCTTGGAATCTTCCAAATGGAGATAAAAGATATATATCAAATATAGATAAAGAAATCCAAGTACCATTTGGAAAATATAAAGCTATAGAAATAACCACAGAGGGTAAAAATTATAAAAACTTTGATTACTATGTAAAAGATATAGGACTAGTTAAGTCTTTATATTCTTCTGATGGCATGGAAATTAAATCAGAACTTGAGTATGCAAAAAATAACGTTCCTGTAGTTCAAACTGTAAAGTTTTATCATTATAATGCTGCTACAGATAAAATTGTCTTTGTACAAAACAAACTAAATTTCAAAACTAATGATACTGTTGTATCTCAAATGGAACCGTATTTTAAAAAATCACCATCTGAAGAATTAAGTCCATTAATTAATTCGGCTATTAAAATTAATAAGATTTCCTTAGATAGTAGCAAAAATACAGTAAATGTAGATTTCTCAGATAATTTTGTTAAAGCTATGAATGTAGGCGGGGGAATTGAAACATCCATGCTAACATGTATAACTAATACTCTATGTAATTATTACAATGTAGATAAAGCTTATATAACGTTAGATGGTAAACCATATTCTTCTGGTCATATTCTTTTAAATGAAGGAGAAACCTTTAAAGTAAATTATAATAATATAAGTGAATACACTAAATAAAATATAAAAAATACCCTGAATTATTTGTTCAGGGTATTTTTACTAACCTTTAATTACTACTTTTAAGATGAAAATATGACATTATAGTTTTATCATCTACAATTTCTCCTGAATTTATTTTATCCTCTAATTCTTCAAAAGAAAGCCATATTCCTTCAGTTACATCTACATCTTTAATTTTACTAGAGTTAAAGTCATCTTTTTTAATTCTAGTTTTAAATATGGTCATGTTACTTGCACTAAATCCAAGTATTGGTTTATAGGAAACTATTCTTTGTAAATTATTTTTTTCTACTTTTAGGGCTGTTTCCTCTTCTAACTCTCTTATTATGCAAGACTCTTCTGGCTCACCTGTGATATCTAATACTCCAGCGGGTATTTCTAAAGTTTCTCTCATTACTGAAGGTCTAAATTGTTTTACAAGTAATATTTCATCAAATTCATTTAGAACCATAGCCGAAACTGCATCATGATTTTTTAAAATTTCATATTCTTTATTTCCAATTAACCTTTTATATAATTTTAGCCATCCGCTGTATACTAGTCTTTCACTCATAAAAATCACCCCTTAGTTTTTAAAGCTATGTATAGGTGCAGGAATTCTTCCTCCTCTTTTTACAAAGTCTACACTTGAAAATTTGCTAACTTTCATAATTGGAGCTCTTCCTAAAAGTCCTCCAAACTCTACTTCATCGCCTAAACCTTTTCCTGGCACTGGTATAATTCTTACTGCTGTAGTTTTATTGTTTATAACTCCAATAGCAGCCTCATCTGCTATAATACCAGATATGGTTTCTGCAGAAGTATCTCCTGGTATTGCTATCATATCTAATCCAACAGAGCATACACAAGTCATAGCTTCTAGCTTTTCTATAGATAATGCTCCTTTATTTACAGCATCAATCATTCCAATATCTTCGCTAACAGGTATAAAAGCTCCACTTAAACCGCCAACATGACTACAAGCCATTACTCCTCCTTTTTTAACAGCATCATTTAAAAGTGCAAGGGCTGCTGTAGTTCCTGGTGCTCCACATCTCTCAAGTCCCATCTCTTCTAAAATATGAGCAACACTATCTCCCACAAAAGGAGTTGGGGCTAAGGATAAGTCTACTATACCAAAAGGTACATTTAATCTTCTAGATGCTTCTTTAGCTACTAATTGTCCCATTCTTGTAATCTTAAAGGATGTTTTCTTTATAGTTTCTGCAACTACATCAAAACTTTGTCCCTTTACATGTTCTAAGGCTGCTTTAACAACCCCTGGTCCACTAACACCTACATTTATTACGCAATCTCCTTCTCCAACACCGTGAAAGGCTCCTGCCATGAAAGGATTGTCTTCTACAGCATTTGCAAACACAACAAGTTTTGCACTTCCTATGCCTGCATTTTCCTTTGTAAGTTCTGCAGTTTTCTTTATAATTTCTCCCATTTGTTTAACAGCATCCATATTTATACCGCTTTTAGTGCAACCTATATTTACTGAAGAACACACTTTTTCAGTACTGGCTAATGCTTCAGGAATAGATTCTATTAAAATTCTATCACCTTTTGTGTAGCCTTTTTGTACTAATGAAGAAAATCCCCCTATGAAATTTACTCCCACAGTACTTGCTGCTTTATCTAATACCTTAGCAAATTCTACATAGTTTGTATCCTGAGATGCACCTGCTATAATAGATATTGGAGTAACTGAAATTCTTTTATGTATTATTGGAATACCATATTCCTCTTCTATTTCTTCTCCGGTTTTTACTAGTCTTTCTGCATTCTTACATATTTTATCGTAAATCTTCCTTCTAGCCTTTTCTCCATCTAAGTCTGCACAATCTAACAGTGATATTCCCATGGTTATAGTTCTTATATCTAATTTTTCTTTTTCTATCATTCTTATAGTTTCAAGTATATCGTATGAATTAATCAATTATAGTCCCCCTTTTCTATATTCTGTGCATAGAATTAAATATATCTTCGTGTTGAACTTTTATAGAAACCTTTAATTCTTCTCCCTTTTTAATTAACTCTTCTTTCAAATCTGTAAAAGAAACCTTTGACTTTTCCATATCTACAAGCATAATCATAGTAAAATATCCACCAATTATAGTTTGGCTAATATCTAATATGTTTACATTGTTTTTATATAATTCTGTACTAACTCCTGCAATTATTCCTTCTTGATCCTTTCCTATAACTGTTATCATTGCTTTCATATTATTTCCTCCTTTTTAATGCTTTAATTATAAACAGAGTTCTTGGCTTTAGAGGGAGTTTTTACTCCCTCTAAAGCTTATAAATCGTTATCCAGGGACTTAGCTGCCTTTACTCCCACTTTAAAGAAGATAAGAGTATTAGAGCTGGTAGTCATCGGATAAATCAAAATTTATATTCATATCTTTTAAAAATTTAACTTTTCTTATGTATATTTCTTCTCTTTCTTTTATTATCTCTTCTGCAGGAATACCCCTACATATTTCATTATATTCTAATTGCCATTTTCTTAAAAGTTCTAGGCATTTAATTATTGCTGTGCCTTGATTTGTAAACTGTTGTCCTTGCATTCTCAATGTCAGCTCTTTGCAAAAATCTAATAGAAGTTCTTTTTCTAATGGTCCTCCTCCTGCCCACACATGCTTTGGTTTAAGTCCACTCCATAATTCTGATTTAGTATCCTTCCAAATTTCTATAGCCTTATTCATATCTTCTTCTCTATTAGATAGCTCTTTTAAGCCTACATCCATACTTTCCTTTATTTCCCCATAAAACATATTTAAAACTCCACCAGTCTTTTTATAAGTGGATTGATATAAAAATTCTACCTTATCTAAAGGTAACATTCTTTCATATTCATTTAGTATGGGAGAATCTTTTACTTCTGGTAATACTTTAACCACTCCTGATAAATCTTTATTTAGTATGGTATATTCATAAAGTGTTTTACCTTCTAATTGTTCATAGGCTTCATTTATAGAACATTCTATTTGTATTAAAAATAACTTTACTGCAGATAGTTGATTTGGAAGCCATATACTTTTTTCATTAACATTATTATTTTTCATTTAAAGTCTCTCCCTTCAGCGTTTTTATAATTTCTTCATTAGTCATATTCTTATAGTCCTTATTACATAGTTCTTTTAATTTTCCTTCATCTTTTTCTACTAATTCATAATAAAACAATATACTACTTATAGCTTTATTTTTTAAGTTCTCTGGATTTAATGTGTAATCACTGTATTTTATAGCCTTAATATAAAATTCAAAAAATTTTTCAAATATTCCTAAAAGATAGTATATAAACCCTAAATTATAATAACAATCCCCATCATCACCTTTTAATTTTATCGCATTATTGAAAGCATCTTTAGCTTTAAATAAATCTCCATAATACATAAGATTTATTTCACCTAAAACATATTCTACATAATAGTTGCTTTTATATTTTCTTAGTTCTTTATGGTATTTTTCTACTAGAGTAACATTTTTCTCTTTACTAGCTTTTATAAATAAGACCATTAAAGTACTCCAGTTTAAATCCAATCCATTTTCTTTATCCATATATTCTTGAAAATAATCCTGTAAAAATTTACTATATTCAAATTCCTTAAGAATAATTTCCCTATAATTTTTTTCATAGATTACTATATCATAGTTTTTTTTAATTTCATCAACATACTTTTTATAATTAGCCATTTTCTGCCTCCTCTTTAAAATGTTCAATAATCATATTATATATCTTTAGTCCTTTAAAAATCCAGTCCCATTTTTGGTAATGAACAACTAACAATGAATAATTTAGGTGGATTTTCTTCCGCTTTGCTACAAAATAGCTTGTGTGACAAATGTAAATATCGCTTTACTTCTTATAAAATAGACTTAAAAGTTTTTGCTTAATAAACAACTAAAATAAATTCAAGGCAGCCTACTGACTTGCGACACAGTCGCTAGATTAATAGTAAATAATTTAATAAAAGTTTCGCTTCGCAAAATTTTTATTTTATGTTGTATAAAGAAAATGTAGCACAATAATTGTGCTACTAAGTATACAAATTTTATTTTTTGGAAATCCAAGGATTATCTTCTATGTAAAATCTCCATAAAAAATCTTTAGCTTCTTCCGCGTATTCTATACCTATTCTTTTGCTTTCCACTATATTAAATTTTTCTTTATCATTATGTTCTATGTAAAGAGTTCCTTCATTGCAAAGATCTTGCTTATTATTACTTTTATCTATATTTAAGGCTATACATAATTTTCCTGGCCCTGTGGTTAAATTTTTAAATTGTGTTTTACTTATTTCACTTATAGGCTTCTTGTATCTTAAATATGCCATTTTTTCAATTCCCTCTAAAGGTTCTATTGCCCTTATAAGAACTCCTTCTGCTTCTCCTTCTACTTTTGTAATCACATTAAAACAATGATACATTCCATATATAAGGTAAACATAGGCAGTGCCTGGCTTTCCATATAAAGGCATTACTCTTTCTGTTTTTTTCCCACCATAGGCATGACTTGCTTTATCAATAGCTCCAATATAAGCTTCCGTTTCCACTATCTTTCCCTTTAGGGTTATCCCTTCTACTTCATTAACAAGAATCTTTCCTAAAAGGTATTTAGCAACTTGCAGGGCACTTTTTTCATAAAACTTTCTTTGAATTTTCATAGGATACCTCCAAAAGCATACTTTAACTCTAATTATATAAATAATTTAAACTAAATTCCTATTTAGAGGTAGTTTTAGATTATTTAAAGTAATTTATTCCCGCTTCAAATATTCTTTGGTTCTTTTCACCTGGAATATTTTTATATAATCCTTCTCCTATTCTTTCTGAGTGAGCCATTTTACCAAGAATTCTTCCATTTGGACTTGTTAATGCTTCTACTGCATATAATGATCCATTTGGATTAAATTCTATATCATAGGTTGCGTTTCCATTTAAGTCCACATATTGTGAAGCTATTTGACCATTATCTATTAATTTTCTTAATACATCTTCATCAGCCATAAATCTTCCTTCTCCGTGAGATATAGGTAATGAGAAAACATCTCCAACTTTTATATTGTTAAACCAAGGAGATAAATTAGATACAACCTTTGTTCTAACTATTTTAGATACATGTCTTCCTATTTTGTTTTGAGCTAATGTAGGAGATTTTTCATCTAATTCTCTTATTTCTCCATAAGGTATTAAACCTAATTTAATAAGTGCTTGGAAGCCATTACATATACCTAAAATTAATCCATCTCTGTTCTTGATAAGATCCATTACTGCATCTTTTATTTTTTCATTTCTAAATACTGTAGCTATAAATTTACCAGAGCCATCCGGTTCATCGCCAGCACTAAAGCCTCCTGGAATAGCTAATATATTAGAATTTCTTATTTCTTTTGCATAAGCATCTATGGTTTCTTCTATATCTTTTATAGAATTATTTCTAAATACTAAACTAGAAACCTGTCCTCCTGCTTTTATAAATGCTTTTGCTGTATCATATTCTGAATTGGTGCCTGGAAAAGCTGGTATAAATACTTTTGGTTTTATATTTTTTATTATAGAAACATTTTTATTACCTTTTTCAAAGCTTATATTATTTATATTATCCTTAATCTGATCAGTTTTTGTGGGAAATATACTGTCTAAAGGTTTTATCCAACTTTCTAAGGCTTCGTCTATTTTTATAACTTCATTTTTGATTTTTATACACTCATATTCTATAGTGTCACCTATTAATTGCCAATTACTATCTTTTAATTCTCTATCTAAATCCATCTCCTTAGAAAATTCTAATATAATTGAACCATAACTTGGATATAATAACTCTTCTAAATTCCATTCTTTACTATTGTCAAAGCTTATTCCTATTTTATTTCCAAAGGCCATTTTATTTATAGCCTCTATTATTCCTCCCTCTTTAACGGTATAAGAAGATAGTACTTTTCTCTCTTTTATTAATGAATGAACTACTTTAAAGTTTTTCTTTGCCATATCTAAATTAGGAATGTAATTTTCATCTGTATCAACTTTTAACATTACAACTTTACTATTTTTCCCTTTAAATTCTTGTGAAATACTGTACTTTGTATTTAGTATCCCTACTGCAAAAGATATAAGCGTTGGCGGAACATTTAATTCTTTAAAGGTTCCTGACATACTGTCTTTACCACCTATGGCAAAGGTCTTAAATACCTTTTGTGCTTTAAGAGCTCCAAGTAGCGCCGCAAAGGGTTTTCCCCATTTAGTTTTATCTTCTCCTAGGCTTTCAAAATATTCTTGGAAGCTTAGATATATATCTTTATAATTTCCACCTAATGCTACAATTTTTGTTATAGATTCTAATACTGCATACAATGCTCCATGGAAAGGACTCCACTTAGATATATATGGATTAAATCCATAGGACATAATTGTAGCTGTTGTAGTTTGCCCATGTAAAACAGGAATTTTCGCAACCATACCTTCACTTGGAGTTAACGCGTATTTGCCTCCAAAAGGCATTAAAATAGTAGACGCTCCAACAGTATTATCAAATCTTTCAACCATACCTTTTTTACTACATACATTTAAATTTGAAAGAGTTTCTAACCATGCTTCTTTAATAGTTTTATATTTATCTGTACACTTAGTAAAATAGTTTTCTTCTTTTTTAGGTGATAATACTTCTACATCTATCTTCTTTTTTACTCCAAAACTATCTAAGAATTCTCTTTTTAAATCTAATATTTTATCTCCACGCCAGTACATTTCAAGTGTTTCATTAGAAGTTACATCTGCGATTTTAGTAGCTTCTAGGTTTTCTTCTTCTGCAAGACTTATAAATCTTTCTAAATTTTTGCCATCTATTACTATAGCCATTCTCTCTTGTGATTCAGATATGGCAATTTCAGTTCCATCTAATCCTTCATATTTTTTAGGTACTTTATCTAGGTCTATATAAAGTCCTTCTGTTAATTCTCCAACTGCTACAGATACTCCACCAGCTCCAAAATCATTGCATCTTTTAATCATTTTACATACTTCTTCGTTTCTAAAAAATCTTTGGATTTTTCTCTCTGTTGGAGCATTACCCTTTTGAACCTCTGAACTACATTCTACAATGGATTTTTCTGTATGTTCTTTAGAAGAACCAGTAGCTCCTCCACAACCATCTCTTCCTGTTTTTCCTCCAAGTAATATAACTACATCTCCTTCTTGTGGAGCATTTCTCACTACATTAGAAGCTTTAACTCCTCCTATTACAGCTCCAACTTCCATTCTTTTAGCTATATATCCTTCGTGATATAGTTCATCTACAAATCCTGTGGAAACACCTATTTGATTACCATAGGAGCTATATCCTCCAGCTGCTTCTGTAGTTATTTTCTTTTGAGATAATTTTCCCTTTATAGTGTCCTCTATTTTTCTTCTAGGATCTGCACTTCCCGTTACTCTCATAGCTTGATATACATAAGCTCTACCTGATAATGGATCTCTTATTGCTCCTCCAAGACAAGTAGCTGCTCCTCCAAAAGGTTCTATTTCTGTGGGATGATTATGAGTTTCATTTTTAAACATAATAAGCCACTCTTCAGTTTCTCCATCTACTTCTGCTTCTATTCTTATACTACAAGCATTAATTTCTTCACTCTTATCTAGTCTTTGTAGCATTCCTTTTTTTAAAGCTTCCTTCATGCCTATAGTAGCAATATCCATAAGTGATTGATATTTATCATCCTCTCTATCTTTATGGGTAAATTCTCTACTATTTAAATAATCCTCATAAGCATCTTTTATAGGTTCTGTTAAATGAGTCTCTTCTATTTTCACATTTTTTATTTCTGTATTAAAAGTTGTATGTCTGCAGTGATCTGACCAATATGTATCTATAACTTTTATCTCTGTTATAGTTGGATTCCTATTCTCTTTTTTAAAATAAGCTTGACAATATTTTAAATCTTCTATATCCATAGCCAAACCTTCCTGTTCTAGAAATTCTTCTAAGCCTTCTTCTTTTAAATCTATAAAATCTTCTAATATTCTCACACTTTTAGGTTTAGCAAAATTTAAATCTAGAGTATTAGGTTTATTAATACTTCCTTCTCTTGAATCTACATCATTTATACAATAATCCTTTATTTTATTAAAATATTCGTCTTTTTTTATTCCCTCTAGTATATATAACCTTGAAGTTTTTATATTTATACCACTTTTTCCTGTAAGAATCTGTACACATTGTACCGAAGAATCTGCTCTTTGATCATATTGACCTGGCAAATATTCTGATACAAAAAACTTATCTTTCTTTCCAATAGGAAATTCTTCTTCATACACGTTATCTACAACAGGATCTGAAAATATAGTGTTTTTAGCCTTTTCTAATTCCTCTGCATCTAATCCTTCTATATCATAGACATTAACTATTTTTAATTTTGAAATTCCTTCTATACCTAAAGTAAGTTTTAAATCCTGTTGAAGGTTTGATGATTCTACGTCAAATTTATCTTTTTTTTCTACATAAAGCCTAAATATATTTTTTTTCATAGAGTTTTATCCCCCTTAACGAATATTATGTATATATTTTTAATTTATGTTCGTATATATTATAACATATATTTTTTTCATTTCCCATATTATTTTAAAGTTTATAGAAAATTAATTGTTATTATAGCTTTAATGTGTTATTTTGATTTAATGAGGATAAATTTACTGGAGGTAATTAAGGTGATGAAATATAATACTAATAAAAAAATTTATAATTTAGGTGCTTTTAGATTTTATGCTATCCTATTAGGTTTATTTATTATAATTTTGACTTATAAATCTTATAAATTAGTGAAAATTATTTCTCCAATATATTTTAATAAAAATATATTATTCCCCACTCTTTATTGTGTAATACTTTTAATTGGCATTTCTATGCTCTTTAAGGATAAAATAAGTTTAATTCTTAACTTAATAATAAATTTATTATTAAGCATAGTTTACATATTTGATATATTTTATTTTGAATTGAAAGGAGATCTTTTATCCGTTGTTTCTATAAAAAATGGAACACTGGCTAAACTAGTATATTCTAATTCCATATTTAAAATATTAACCTTTAAGGACATGTTGTTTTTTATAGACTTAATTTTTTTAATACCTATTATTTTTATTTATTTTAAAAAAGTTAAATTCACTGTACCTTATTATTTTTACGCTATACCTTCTATTTTGTTTATAACATTAGGTATTACTTTAAATAATAAATACATAAATAAATTGGACAAGGAGCAACCTGGTTTATTGAAAAATATGTCCAACAAACTATATGTATCTAGAATGATAGGAAATATAAACTATCATGCATTAGATGGATATAATTATTTCTTTAGATGGAAAGAAGACACTCCTAACAAGTACTCTAATGAAGAAATTTATAAATTTTTTAATGAATATAGTAAACAAAACTCAGATAATAATCCTTATTTCAAAAAAGGTGAAGGAAAAAATTTAATAGTCCTTCAATTAGAATCTTTGCAGGAATTTGTTATTAATGAAAAATTTAATGGAAAAGAAATAACTCCTAATTTAAATAAGTTTATTAAAAGAAGCGTATATTACAAAAACTGTTTTTATCAAGTAGGAGAAGGAAACACTTCCGATGCAGAATTTTTATTTAATAATTCCCTGTATCCTTCTTCTAATGGTGCAACATATTATAAATATGCAGGAAATACATTTAATTCTCTCCCAAAATCTTTTAGGGAAAAAGGTTATAATTCTTATGTATTTCATGGAAATAATGAAGGCTTTTGGAATAGACATGTTATGTACAATAGCATAGGTTTTGACAAATTTTATGGTATAAAAGACTTTTCTCAAGGTGAAATATTAGGTATGGGAATAAGCGATAAATCTCTTTTTAAAGAGGGATTAGAAAAAATGGATACTTTTAAACAACCTTTTTACTCATTTTTAATTAGTCTGACAAGTCATTATCCTTTTAAAGACGTTGAGGAAATATTTCCTGTTGGTAATTTAAAGGACACTTTTATGGGTGATTACTTAAATTCAATACATTATTTAGATAAAGAACTTGGAATATTTTTGGATAATCTTGAGAAAAAGGGTTATTTAGATAATTCTATAATCGTAATGTATGGAGATCATAATGGAGTTCCTCCATATTTAACAGATGAAATTTACAAAGTAAGAAAAGATTTAGTAAATAATAATTTTAATAATTTTATGTTAAATAAAGTTCCTTTAATTGTACATTTCCCAGAGGATAAATACAAATCTTCTAAAAATGAATGTGTTGGACAAATAGATATGTATAATTTAGTAGCTAATTTATATGGTATAAAAAACCCATATATTTTTGGAAGAGATATTTTATCAACTTCTAATAATAAAGTTTTATTCAACAATGGGTCATTTATATATGAGGATATTTTATATATTTCAAATTTAAATAAATATTTTAATATAAACACTGGGCAGGAATTAATAGAAAATCAAAGACTCATAGATATAAAAGCTCTTTGTAGAAAAGAACTTGACATGGCTCAGCAAGTTTTGAAAGACAACCTTTTATTAATGAACAAGGAATAATGAACAATTTAGGTGAATTTTCTTCTGCTTTGCTACAGAAAGTCTTAAATTTTATTAGATAAAGCAGATAGTTAATCTCTGAATTAGTTCGTTTAGCAAAGCTAAACATCAAGTTTTTATATAATTAAAATCTTTTCGCAATGACAATGGAGAAAAGTTATCCATAATTGTTCATTGTTAGACGTTCACTAAATAAAAAAACTGTGTCGCAGTTTTTTTATTTTATGTTATAATTAATGTGTTTAATAATTTTTATACTAAGGTGGTATTTATATGAAGAAAAAATCTTTAATATATCTTATAATATTCTCATTAATATTTATGTTAGTTGGTTGTAATAAAGAAGAAAAAGTAATCACTAAAGAAAATTACCTTTTAGACACCTTAATACAGCTTAAAGCATATGGTAAAAACTCTGAAAAAGCTACTAATGAAGCTATGGACGCAATATCAGATATAGATGATATTATGTCTCCTACGAAACCTACCAGTGATGTAGTAAAAATAAATAATAATGCTGGAAAAGATTTTGTTAAAATAAATGAAAATACATTAGAAGTTATTAAAACTTCTATAAAGTACTCTAAATTATCTAAGGGAAACTTTGATATAACTGTGGGTCCTCTAGTAAAACTTTGGGGTATTGGTACTGAAAATGCTCGTGTACCTTCAAAAGAAGAAATAGATACTACTTTAAAGCTAATTAACTATGAAAATGTATTAATTGACGAAAAAAATAAGTCTATAAAACTTAAATCTCCAAAGGAAGCCATAGACTTAGGTGGTATAGCAAAAGGATTTGCTGGTGATAAAGCCCGTGAAATCTTAGAAAACAAAGGTATAAAAAGTGCTTATTTAAATTTAGGGGGTAATATTGTAACTATTGGTAATAAAACTGATGGCACTCCTTGGAATATAGGTATACAAGATCCTTTAAGTGATAGAGGTGAATATTTTGGTATAGTAAGGGTGTCTAATAAATCTGTGGTAAGTTCGGGAAATTATGAAAGATTCTTTATTAAGGATAATAAAAGATACCATCATATATTAAATACCAAAACTGGCTATCCTTCAGAAAGTGGTATTTTATCTTCTACTATAATATCAGATAAATCCATTGATGGGGACGCTTTATCCACCATTACATTTATCTTAGGTTTAGAAAAATCTATGGAAATTATAGAAAACATAGATGGTGTAGATGCTATTTTTGTTACTACTGATAAGAAGGTACATACCACATCTAATATAGCTAAAGATTTTAAGTTATCAAGTAAGGAGTATATTTATGAAAAAAGGTGATAAGATAGTTTCTATAATTATAGCCTCAATTATAATTTTAAGCTTTATTGGAATTTATGTTTATAAAAACAGTATTAAATCTGATACTAAAATTGCAGTAATTAAACAAGATGGTAAAATTATAAAAAAAATCAATTTATCTACAATAGATAAAACAGAAACTTTTTTAATAAAATCTAAAAATGGCAATGATGATAATAATGTAAAAATAGAGAAGGGAAAGGTAAGTATTTTAGAAGCTACATGTCCTGATCAGGTATGCGTAAAAGCAGGTCCCATATCTGAACCTGGAGACACCCTAGTTTGTCTTCCTAATAAACTTATAATAGTTATAGAGGGAAAAACTTCTCATGATAAAGATAAACTAGATGCTGTTACCTATTAAATGAGAGGTGATGTTTTGAAAAATATTAAAAAGCTTGTATTTATAAGCTTACTTGTAAGCATAGCTCTAATAATTTACATAGTGGAAGCTCAACTTCCTTTATTATTACCAACAATACCAGGTATAAAACTAGGACTTTCAAACTCAATATCTTTATTTGCCCTACTTACTTTAGGTGGCAAAGAAGCCCTTTTAATTATGTTTTTAAGAACGATTTTAGGTTCTTTTTTAGGAGGAAGCATGTCTTCTTTCTTTTATAGTGTTGCTGGAGGATTGTTTAGCAATATTATTATGATTTTTTTATATAATAAGTTTAAAGACAAGCTAAGCTTATGGTCTATTAGCATAATAGGTGCACTATTTCATAACATAGGTCAGCTGCTGGTGGCTTCTATAATAATTCAAGATTTAAGAATATATATGTATTTACCTATATTAATGCTATCTGGTATTATAACAGGTTATTTTATAGGAATTCTTACTAATTTGCTATACAAACATACTTCTAAAGTGCCACTTGTTAAGAATTTAAAAAATTTAAAATAAAAATCTGTGTTCCAATTATATGGAACACAGATTTTTTTATTTATCTTCAGTTTTCTTAGCTTCTTTAACTTCAGTTGCTGGTTTAGCTTTTGGAGCTACCTTTTGATCTTTCTTAAGATTTGCAATAGCTTTTGTAGGACATTTCTTTACACAAATTCCGCATTGAACACATTTGTCATAGTTTATAACTGGTAAATTATCTACCATTTCTATAGCTTCTACTGGACAATTTCTCGCACAAAGACCACAGGATATACATCCAACAGCACATGAATTCTTAACTGAAATTCCCTTATCATGTGAATTACAAGCAATACGTACTTTCTTTGACATTGGTGTTAATTCAATAACAGCCTTAGGACATATATCTACACAAGCTCCACAGCCTGTACATTTTTCTTCATCTATAACAGCTATTCCATCTTCTATAGTTATAGCATCAAATAAACACACTTGAGTACAACTTCCAAGTCCCATACATCCATATGAGCATTGTTTAGAACCTGCTCCTGGAATATTAGCAGCATCCACACAGGTCATTGCTCCATAATATTCATATTTTTCTTTAGCATTATTACATGTTCCTTGACATTTTACATATGCTTTTTTAGGCTCGGATGTATCCACTGTTACTCCCATTATTTCTGCTATTTTACTAGCACATGCAGCTCCTCCAACAGGACATCCACTCGGTGAAGCTCCTGCATTTACAACTGCATCTGCATAAGCATCACAACCTGCAAATCCACAACCACCACAGTTTGCTCCTGGAAGAGCATCTCTTACTTGAGGTACTCTTGGATCAACTTCTACAGCAAATTTCTTTGATGCATATCCTAATAGAGCACCGAAAATTATACCAAGTCCCCCTAAACTTAAGACAGGGGCTATTAAATTATTTAAATCCACGTTAACACCTCCTAAACTTTTACTTTATATTAGTCCTTGGAATCCTAGAAACGCTATAGCCATTAATCCTGCTGTAACAAGTGTTATTGGTAGACCTTTTAGTGCTTCTGGTATATATTCGTTAGTATCTAACTTTTCTCTAATTCCTGCAAGTAAAACAAGGGCTAATGTAAATCCTAGTGCCGCTCCTACAGAGTTTACTAATGATTCAATTAAAGTATATCCTTCATCACTGTTAATAACTGCAACTCCTAGAACAGCACAGTTTGTTGTTATTAAAGGTAAGAATATACCTAATGCTTTATACAAATCAGGACTTACCTTTTTAATTACCATCTCAACAAATTGAACTAGAGATGCTATAACAAGTATAAATGCCAATGTTGATAAATATGTTATCTCAAATTTTACTAGTATAAATTTTTCAACTAAATAAGTCATAATAGACGCTAACGCCATAACAAACGTAACTGCTGCCCCCATTCCTGTAGCAGTTTCTACTTTTTTGGAAACACCAAGGAAAGGACATATTCCTAAGAATCTAGATAAAACGAAGTTATTAACTAATAGCGCACTTAAAAATATGGTAAATATCTTCATATCCTTTAAAATCCACCTTTCTTATAAAATAAGCTTCAACTTATTTTTAATTGTTTTTAGCTTTCTTTAATTTTCTAGCATTTAATATTGCCAATAATATTCCTAATGTAAAGAAAGCTCCAGGTGCAAGTATCATTATTAGTGCTGGATTATATGCTTGTGGCATTAATCTCCAACCAAATACTGTTCCATTTCCTAATAATTCTCTTATTATTCCTAGTACAGTTAAGGATAAAGTAAATCCTAATCCCATTCCCAAACCATCAAATAACGAGCTTACTATACCATTTTTTGATGCATAAGCTTCCGCTCTTCCAAGTATAATACAGTTAACAACTATAAGTGGTATAAATATACCTAAAGACTTATTTAAATCTGGAAGATATGCTTTAAGTAAAAATTGCAACACTGTAACAAAAGTAGCTATTATAGTTATATATGCCGGTATACGAATTTCATCTGGAATAACTTTTCTAAGTAATGATATAGCTACGTTTGATCCTATTAATACAACAGTTGTTGATAATCCCATTCCTGCCCCATTCATAGCACTTGAAGTTACCGCTAGGGTTGGACACATTCCTAATACCTGAACAAAAGTTGGATTTTCTCTAATAATACCATTGTATAATCTATCACCCATTGACATTATTAATTTCCTCCTTTCAATTTGGAGTTATAAAATTCTATTGCTTTATTAACCCCATCTGTTACTGCATTACTTGTTATTGTAGCACCTGTTATAGCTGCTATTTCAGTATCCTTTGATGCAGTTCCTTTAACTACTGAAAGTTTTTCAGTTGGCTTATCCTTATATTGATCTGAAAAATCTGGGCTATCAGCATGAGCTCCAAGTCCTGGTGTTTCTGAATGATTTAAAACCTTTATACCAGTAATTTTCCCCTCTGTTGATATACCAACCATCATTTCAATAGCACCACCATATCCTTTAGGTGCAACTTTTATAGTATATCCCTTAACTTCAGAACCTTCTTTACCTTCTGATAAAGATAATATTCCTTCATCTAATTCTACATCCTTCTTCTCTTCAAAAGTAGATGCTACTGGAAGTATTTCTTTATTTGCTTCGTCTATAGTTTTCTTAGCTTGAATAGCTATAGGCTCTGCTGTTACTTGATTAATACCACCAAGTATTAATCCACAGACACCTGCTATAATTAATAAAACAATACCTAATTTTAAAATACCATTTTTCTTCATATTACTTCACCTTCCCAAATGTTCTAGGTGTTGTCCATCTTTCTATAAGTGGAACAAATAAGTTCATAATAAGTATAGAGTAAGATACTCCTTCTGGATATCCACCAAATATACGTATAAGAGAAGTAATAATTCCGCATCCAATACCAAATATAATTCTTCCTTTTGGTGTAATTGGACAAGTTGCATAGTCAGTTGCCATAAATATAGCCCCTATCATTAATCCACCTACAAATAATTCATAAATTACATTTCCTGATCTTCCTGCAATAGCAGTTATTATTAAAGTAGTTCCTATAAAAGTTACTGGTATTTTCCAGTCAATTACTCTTTTATATAGAAGATAAGCTCCGCCTAAAAGTAATGCTAAAGCTGAAGTTTCTCCTATACATCCACCAACATGTCCTATAAAAGCATCCATTACTCCTGGTAGAGTTGCTCCAGTTGCTTCAGCTCCCTTTAATATTGCAAGTGGTGTAGCAGTTGTAGCTCCATCTAAAGTCCAAGTTGTCATTTGAACTGGCCAAGAAGCAAGTAACATTGCTCTTCCTGCTAATGCTGGGTTAACTACATTTTGACCTAAGCCACCAAAAAATTGTTTTACAATAATAATAGAGAAAAATCCTCCAATTACTGGTAACCATAATGGCACTGATGCCGGTAAGTTAAATGCTAATAATAATCCTGTAACAACTGCACTTAAGTCACTTATTGTAACTTTTTGTTTAGTTGCTTTTTGCCATATGTATTCCGCTAATACACAGGATATTACTGATGCAAGTATAACTAGTAATGCTTCCATTTTAAAGAAATATACACCTGCAACTGTAGCTGGTAATAATGCTATAATAACATCTCTCATTATAGATTGTGTAGTGTCTTTTTCACGTATATGTGGAGATGATGACACTGTATACATTGTTGTTTCAGACATTAAAATTCACCTCTCTAAAATTATTTCTTTCTAGATGCTGCTTTTTTACCTGAACGTATTCTTTGCAATAAATGTCTTCTTGCTGGACATATGAAAGAACAACATCCACATTCAATACAATCTCTTCCATTAAACTCATTAAACATATCATAATTTCTTATAGATGATGCTACTGCAAGTTTTGTTGGAATTAAATTCATTGGGCAAACTTGTACACATTTACCACAATTTATACAATTTGATTCATCTTCGATTTCTGCAACCTTTTTAGTTAAGCATAATATTCCAGATGTTCCCTTTGCTGCTGGTACATCTAATGAATACATAGCTATTCCCATCATAGGTCCACCTGAGATTACTTTATAAGGTTCTTCTAAGAAACCGCCTGCAGCTTCTACTAATTCTTTTACAGAAGTTCCTATTCTAAATCTAATATTTTTAGGTTCTTTTATAGCATCTCCTGTTACTGTAACTACTCTTGAAACAAGAGCTTTTCCATTTACTACTGCATTGTATATCTCATATACTGTATCTACGTTTTGAACAATACATCCTGCATCAGCTGGTAATCCGCCTGATGGAACTTCTTTCCCAATTAAAGCATATATTAATTGTTTTTCTGCTCCTTGAGGATATTTAGTTTTAACAGATTTAACTTCTATTCTTTCTTCACCACTAGCTGCTTCTTTCATAGCTTTTATAGCATTTGGCTTATTGTCTTCAATTCCTATAAGACCTTTAGCATTTGGGAATAATTTAAGTATTACCTTTAATCCTTTAATTATTTCCTTACTATGTTCTAACATCATTCTGTGGTCACAAGTTAAGTAAGGTTCGCATTCAGCAGCATTTACTACTATATATTCTATTTTTTTATCTGGTGGTGGAGTTAACTTTACATTTGTAGGGAAAGTTGCTCCTCCCATACCTACTATACCTGCTTCTTTTACTATATTTATTATTTCTTCATTAGATAATTTTGTGTAATCCCTTTTTTGGGTTTCCACTTCTTCATACTGTCCATCATTTTCTATGATAACAGCTTTGCACTTAGCACCATTAAATTGAGTTATTTCTGATACATTCTTAACAGTACCTGAAACACTGGCGTGAACGTTTGCAGAAATAAATCCCTTTGCTTCACCTATTTTTTGTCCAACTAAAACCCTATCTCCTTTTTTAACTATAGGTTCTGCTGGTGCACCAATATGCTGTGACATAGGAATAACTATATCTCCCTCTGGTAAATATTCTTCAATTGCTTTGTTTTCACTGTAATGTTTACCATGAGGAGGATGTACTCCATTTTTAAACGTTAATATTTCCATAAAGACCCTCCTATCTCTTAATTTACACTTAATTAACTGCAAAATATAGTTAAATCATAAACAATGTCCATCCTCAATATTAAATTGTTATGTGAACCATGTCAAGAGTTTTTGGCTAATTTGAAATCTATGCCTTATCTTTAAAACCCAGCTTGTATCCATACTATCTATATTATACATTATTTTATGTGGAAAACTAATATTGTAGTAATAGTGAAACAAATGAATGAATTTCGACATACTATTTCATTTAAATTATAGCCTGCAATTATACTTGCACTATTCAAAGCTTTTTCTTACCATGTTCTATGGAATATGGTATAATATATTAAAACTTATCAAAGTAGAATAAAATAGGACAGGTGTATTTTATGGATATAACTAGAATACTTCATTTATCTACCTTTGCAGGTGAAATAATGCTCCAAAGTGGAGCAGAAATATATAGAGTAGAAGAAACTGTTTATAGAATTTGTGTATCCTACAGGTTAAAAGAGGTAGATGTATTTGCTACACCTACAGGCATAATAATCTCCGCTACAGATGAAAATAATAATACCATATCAAAAGTCAAAAGAATTAAATCTCGTACTGTAGATTTAGATAAAGTCTCTAGAGTAAATAATCTCTCTAGAGATATATGTACTAAAAACCTTTCTTTAGCATTAGTTCAAGCTTCACTTGAAAATATAAATAAATCCGAAAAGTATAGTAAGAAAACTATCTTTATAGCTTCTTCCATAGTTGCAGGTTTTTTTACCTTAGTTTATGGAGGAAATAGTAGAGATTTTTTAGTATCTCTTTTCATAGGCCCAATTATACAATTTTTTTCTATACTTTTATGTAAAATTCAAACAAATTCTTTTTTTATAAATGCCTTAGGAGGGGCTATTGCATCTTTTATAGCTCTATTAGGAACTTCTATTGGAGTTGGACATAGTACAGATCACATAGTAATAGGTTCTGTAATGCTTTTGGTTCCTGGATTAATTATAACAAATGCAATAAGAGATACCATAGAGGGGGACTTAATAACAGGTCTTACTCGTGCCTCTGAAGCTTTCTTAATTGCAATAGCTATTGCTCTAGGTAGTGGTGTTGTTTTTTCATTATGGCTTTATTTAGGAGGAAAATATCAATGATACTTCTACATTCTTTTTTTGCTTTTATAGCCACCTTTGCTTTTAGTATACTTTTCAACATAAAAGGCAGAAACACCTTTTTTGCTGCTGTTGGTGGTGGATTAGGATGGTTTGTATATAGCTTTTCTTTAAAGTTAGATTTTTCCACAATACTTTCTTTTTTTTATGCTTCTATAGTAGTTGCTATTTATTCCGAAACCATGGCTAGAATATTAAAAACTCCTGTAACAACCATCTTAATTTGTGCTATAATCCCTTTAGTTCCAGGAAGTGGAATGTATTACACTATGCTAGAAACTATAAAAGGTGATATTAATAAAGCTCTTTCAGAAGGTCTTATCACTCTCACTATAGCTGGAGTTATTGCCATTGGAATTATATTAGTTTCGTCTATAGTAAAACTAATAAACTATTATAAAACATATAAAAAAGGATTAAAGTAAAATTAGTTTTACTTTAATCCTTTTTTGATATTCTAAACTTTAATATCTTCCCTTTTATTTCATAAACATGGTCAAAGTTGATATCAATTCATCTATCTTCTCTTCAGGCATAGATTCAGCATCTTGCACAAAACAACCTTTAGCATAGTTTTGAAGTATTAAGCTCCCTACTTTATTTATTGCAGCTCTAATTGCAGCAATTTGAATCAAAACCTCTTTACACCCAGCATCTCTTTCCAACATATTTTGAATACCCTTAACTTGACCCTCTATTCTCTTTAATCTATTTTGTAAATCTTTTTTCACTAAATTCTCATTGTCCATAGAAATCACTCCTGTTAGTACCATTATGGGGTATGTAAATATTATTATAATATTTATTCATTTGTTAATCAATACACAAAATAAAAATTTCGCAAAGCAAAACTTTTGCTAATGAACAATTATGGACATTTTTTCTCCATTGACATTACAAAAAAATTTTAATTTTATAAAATACATCAAGATTTAAAATAAATGAACTGTTATATAATATAATAATTTATTTTAATTATTTACTATTAATCTAGCGACTGTGTCGCAAGCCGGTAGGCTGCCTTGAATTTATTTTAGTTGTTTATTAAACAAAAGCTTTTAAGTCTATTTTTTTATGCTGCGAATCAAAGAATATTATATAAATGCTTCTCATATTCTTTTAATATAAATACTTTTTAAAGGTGATTTAATTGAAAAGAAAATATATTTTTTTTATATTATTAGTTTCTTCTATATCCTTTATATTTATAAACTTTTCTATAGGAAATTTTAAGCTTCCTAAAAAAAACAAAGAGCTAAATCATTATACAAATAAGTTAATAGAAAATATAAATTCACAACCTAATTATCAATGTCTAATAGTAGATACTAATTTCTACAGAGAAGAAAATTTACAAAAAGAACATCTTTCAATTATAAAAAATTTCTTAAACAATATTAATAAAAATTCCTTTATTTTATACGATGAAAAAAAAGTGCCTAAAAATCCGCCCTATAAGATGTTTCTTATATTTCATAATGAAAAGTTTGTAATTAATGTATATAACGAAAACTATGTATCAATACATTCTTGGGATGGTTATCATAAAATGGATTATATAAACACATCCTCTATACCCTATTCCTATAATTTATATAATCTATGTAATTTTTTAATACCACGATAAAAAACTAGTTGGATATATTAGTTTTTTATTAATATATCAACTAGCTTTTTTATTTTAAAATTTCTTTAGTTTCTTATTATATTAAATAAATCTATATGGTATTATGAGCAAAGGATGCTATTCTATCAATAGGAATATCTGCTATTGATCCAGTGTTAGTTCCTCCACAAATAGGTCCTCCTGGTACACTTTGTCCGGGTTCTACACCCTCTTGAATACCTGAACAACAGTTTCCAAGAGCACATGCAGGTGCTGGTCCCATTCTAGTTAAAAGTCTTACAAAATCTTCATTAACTGCTAAAAGAACTCCTGTAAATCCAGCTCCTGAATCTCCTCCGCTAGTAGTAAAGATTGTAACTACTTTTCCCACAAAATCTTCCAAGTGATCTGCAAAAGTATCTTCTCCAATAGGCATTTCACTTTACCTCCTATAGTAGTATATTTTCAGACTCTTTTTAGTCTTTACTCTATATTATGTTTTTAATCTTAAATTGTTACTTTTAATATTTTTATGTGATATTATGGATAAAAGCTACTATTTTATCTATTGGTATATCCACTTCACAACCTAATTGGTTAATTTGTATATGCTCTTTTTGAGATTTTTCTATATTTTCCTCTTCTACCACCTTTTCATGAGATTCTCCTATATTCCTAACTTCTATTACTTTTTCATAAGATTCTCCTATGTTTTCCACTTCTATTACTTTTTCATAAAGTTCTTCTATAATTTCCACCTCTATTATTTTTTCATAATCTTCCTTTTCATAAATTATTTCTTCATAATATGGAAAATTTACATCTTGTAACTTATATTTATAAATCTGAGATTTATTTTTATCAATATGCTCTTTCATTTCCACCTCCAAGGCTTGATCATTCTCTCTATTCTCTTTTTTATGTTTTGAATATATTTCACTACAATAATTAGTCCAATTTAGAAAACTATTAAATTCACACCAATAAATACAATCCATTATTATACAATAGAGAAAACCACAAACTATAAATTTTATATGGATATTCTTTTCCTCCTGACTAAAATAAAATCTCTTCATATAATACACAATATGTATATATTAAAAAATAGCTACAACTTTATACCAAATTGACAAGGAATGTTGTTATCAATTGATAATATATTTCATTATTTTTTTCATGTGAATCATGGACATTATCAAGAAAATCTAATATAATGATATTATCATTTGAAAACTCGGAGGATATATTATGAATATTTATGAAGAAGGTAAAAAAGTTTCTTTAATCACCATATTGTTAAATATAATATTGTGTGTATTTAAAGTCGTTGCAGGTATATTAGGTAAAAGTAGCGCCATGATAGCTGATGGTATACACACTCTCTCAGATGTAATTACAACTTTTATGGTCATATTGGGATTAAAAATTTCAAATAAAGAAAAAGATAAGGAGCACCCCTACGGACACGAAAAGTTTGAGCCTGTTTTCGCTAAAATAATAAGTACTCTTTTACTTTTAACAGGTATATTTATAGCTTATGAAGGAATAAAAATATTGAGAAGTGGAAATTATAACACTCCAGGTAGAATAGCTCTAATGGCTGCATTTATATCTATAATATTTAAAGAATTTATGTATAGATATACAATTAATACTGCGAAAAAAATAGACAGTATTTCCATGGAAGCAGATGCATGGCATCATAGATCTGATGCTCTATCTTCAATAGGTACTTTTTTAGGTATTTTTGGTGCAAGAGCTGGTTTTAAAATTTTAGATCCCTTAACTGGTATAGTTGTTAGTTTCTGTATTATAAAAGTTGCTATTGAATTCTATCTAAAATCCGTTAAAAAATTAGTAGATACTTCCGCAGATGAAGGTATTATTAATAAAATTAAAGATGAAACCTTAAAAATCACTGGAGTCAAAAGTATCCATGATTTAAAAACTAGAATGTTTGGAAATAAAGTATATGTAGATATTGAAATATGTGTAAATAGTGAAATGACTGTTGCGGAAAGTCATAATATAGCTACAAAAGTTCATGACAATATAGAAAGTGAAATAGAAAATATAAAACATTGCATGGTTCACGTGGAACCCTTTTATAATGAATAACTAACAACTAACAGTGAATAATTATGGATATTTTTCTTCGCTTTGCTCTGAAAAATTTTAATTTTATCAAGTATGGTATCCATGTTCATCTTTAACCGAACATGAATTATATACAATTAAAAACTTTTCGTAATGACTATCTGGAAAAGTTCTCCTTAGTTATTCACTATTCACTATTAGTTATTCACTATTTTTGGTTAGCTAATCAAAAATGCATAGTATCCTTTTAAGGCTTCATATATATCTGCCTTGCTTGCTACTTCCCAAGGAGCATGCATATTTTGAAGAGCTATACCACAGTCTATAACTTCCATTCCATAGTGAGCTAATATATAGGCTATAGTCCCCCCTCCACCTTGATCTACTTTTCCAAGTTCAGCTGTTTGCCAATACACATTGTGTTCATCCATAATCCGTCTTAGTTCTGCAATAAATTCTGGATTAGCATCATTACAACCAGATTTTCCTCTAGCTCCTGTATATTTATTAAATACTAATCCTTTTCCAAAATAAGCCGCATTTCTTTTTTCCATTACTGATGGATAATTTGGATCATAGGCTGCACTTACATCAGCAGATAGCATTCTAGAATTAGCTAAGGCTTTTCTTAAATTTAATTCACTATATTGATTAGAACAATCCATTACTTCAGCTACAGCATTTTCAAAGAACTTCGATTGCATACCTGTAGCCCCAACGCTTCCTATTTCCTCTTTATCAACTAATAAAGTAATACAAGTTTTTTCAGTATTTTCTAAACTCATTATAGCTTCAAAAGAAGTATAGGAACAAATTCTATCATCTTGACCATAACCTATTACCATACTTTTGTCTAATCCATAATCTCTAGCTTTTCCCGCAGGTACAACTTCCAATTCTGCTGATACAAAGTCTTCTTCGCATATATCATATTTTTCATTTAATATTTTTAAAATATTATCTTTAACAGGATTTTTTGACTCTCCATTCTTTAATGGAATACTTCCTATTAGTATATTTAAATCTTCTCCTTCTATTCCCTTTTTTAACTTCTTTTCTAGTTGATCTCCTGCTAGATGAATTAAAAGATCTGATATTCCTATAACTGGCTCATCATCCTCTTCTCCTATTACTATTTCTTTTTTAGTTCCATCTTTTTTAACAACCACTCCGTGCAATGCTAAAGGAAGTGTTACCCATTGATATTTTTTTATACCGCCATAGTAATGAGTTTCAAAAAAAGCCAAATCTGTATCTTCATAAAGAGGATTTTGTTTTAAATCCAATCGTGGAGAATCCACATGAGCTCCAAGTATATTCATTCCTTCCACCATAGGTTTTTTACCAATTACAAATAAAGCTAATGTCTTATCTTTATTATTTACATATACCTTTTGTCCTGGATTTAATTTTTCACCTTTTCTAAATATATCTTCTAAATTTTTATATTCGTTTTCTTCTGCTATTTTTATAAATTCTTTTATACACTCTCTTTCTGTTTTACATTCTGATAAAAATCTCTTATATCTTTCAGCTATTTCAAATACATTTTTCATATCATTTTCATCATAATTATTCCAAACATAATTATATTTTTTTTCTAAAATATTTTGTTTCATATCCGCACTCTAATTAATTAGAGTATTCACCTCCATTTATATATTTAGGTTTAAATTTACTCATTTACTATTATATCATTAATTCTTACATCCCATTCATACATAGGTACAAAATCTACAATTTGAAAAGAATAGGCTAACCCAACTTTAGGAGTATCTTTTTTAAGTCTTTTAAAAAACTTATCATAAAAGCCCCCTCCATATCCTAGTCTTCCCCCTTTATTATCAAAAGCTAATCCCGGTGTGAAAACTATATCTATTTCCATAGGATCTACTTTTCGAGAAAAATCTACAGGCTCTAATATTCCTTTTTCCCCTGGCTTCAATTCTGAAAAACTCTTTATTTCTATTACTTCCATTCCATCTTTTAAAGATATTATTTTAGGTACACATACTCTTTTATTATCTTTTAGGGCTCTTTTTATAATTTCATGAGTATGTACTTCTGATTTATAACTCACAAATATAAATATACAATTTGCTTCTTTGTAATATTTACTTTCTATAACTCTTTCAAATATATTTCCATCATATTCATTTATTTTATCTTTAGATAAACCATCTCTTTTTACCATACTCTTTTCCCTTAGTTCTTTTTTATCAATCATGCTACTTCATCCTAACTTTTATTTATTCTTGAGATTCTCTTCTTTCATTCTAGCTCCTATGGTGTCTACTGGGCTACTATTAGAATTTAGATTATATCTGTAATTTGCGGCCGCTGCCTCTATTATTACTGCAATATTTCTTCCAGGTCTTATTGGTAAAGTTATTTTTCTTACTGGTACATTTAAAATATCCCTATTAATTTCATCTATGCCTAATCTATCATAATCCTGATCCTTTTTCCATTGTTCTAAGTGTATAATCACTCCAATAGTTTTTATATCTAACACAGAGCTTAAACCATATAAAGAGGGGACATCTATAATACCTAGCCCCCTAACTTCTAACATACCAGAAGTTACATAAGGAGAACTTCCTATAAGCTTTCCTTCAATTTCTTTTATATCCACAGCATCATCTGCCACTAATCTATGCCCTCTTTTTATAAGTTCTAGAGCCGTTTCACTTTTACCTATACCGCTTTCTCCAGTAATAAGAATACCTATGCCATAAACGTCCACTAAAACTCCGTGTAATCTTGTTTCCGGAGCTAATTTTTCATCTAAATAATTCATTAGTTTACTGGTAAATCTCGTTGATATATTACTAGTGTTTAACAGCCATCTGTTGTATTTTCTTGAATTCTCTAATACTTCTTTATGAGGTTTCAAATTTCTTGTAATTATTACGCAGGGAGTTTCAAACTGAAAAAATTTAGCCACTCTTTTCTTCCTAAGTTCCGGACTCATAACATCTAAAAAACTCCATTCAGTTTTGCCTATAAGTTGTACCCTTTCATTTGCAAAATAATTATAGAATCCTGAAAATTGAAGACCTGGTCTATTTATATCGCTTATATTCAATTCTATATCATCTTTGCCTTTATTTAATACTTCTAATTTTAAATCTTCTACTAGATTTTTAACCAAAACTCCCATAATTGCTCCTCCTTATAATTTAAGAAAAGGGTAAAATTTAAATTTTACCCATAGTTTTAAGTATTCCATTAGATATAGCTTTAGCATATTTATCTAAGTATTCATCACTTTTTAATTTTTCCACATCAGAAGGATTTGTGACAAACCCTAACTCTGCTAAAACCGTAGCTGTTGCTTTGGAGTTATTAACTAAATACAGCCAATTTCCATCTTTTAATCCTCTATTATATGTTCCAACTTCTTTTACTATATTATTTTGTATAGCTAAAGCAAGTCTTCTACTTTCTTCGTTCCCAACATTATATAGTGTTTCTGTTCCACTAGCACCAGAACTCTCAAAAGAATTACAATGTATACTTACAAAATATCTTGCACCAGCTGCATTGGATATATCAACTCTCTTTTGCAAACTCTCATTTACGGTCATACCATTTTTTGAACGCTGATCTGTTTTTCTTGTGTATACAACATCTACTCCATGTTTTTCTAGTATAGCACCAACCTTTAATCCAACTTTTAATGCAACTTCATCCTCTACTACTCCTCCAACTGCACCTGTGTCTCTTCCCATACCGTGACCTGGATCTATGGTTACTACATTGTTATTTGTACTATGTCCTTTTACATTCAAAGTAAGTATTATTTGTTGATTATAGCCTGCCACTGTTCCTTTATAAGTATACGTTCCTGCAACACTTGTGTTTACATTCTTATTATCCCATATAACTCCTACTTTTTTCACACTACCATTACTCATAGTAGCTTGTACAAAAGTAGGTAATGTATAAGAACTACCTGTACTTATATTCTCACTTATATTTTTAATAGAGCTTATTATAGGCTTTTCTTTAGTATTATCAGATAGATTTAGAGAATTTAGAATTCCTCTAGATATTCCTAAAGCTGCATTGTATTGAAAATTACTATCTGCTAGTATATTAGTTTCCTCAGCATTACTCATAAATCCTAGATTCACCATTATTGCATGAGCCTGCGTACCAAGTAATATTTCATGTTCTGGAAGTGCTGGTTTTATTCCTCTATTTCTTCCTTGGGTATTGTTTATTACTTCATCTTGTACTGCTTTACTTAAATTTTGTGAAATAGAATCCCAATCTCTATAATATGTTTCTATACCGCTGTCAATAGGGTTATCACTATAATTACAATGTATACTCACAAAATAATCAGCCTTATTATTGTTTGCCATATTAAATCGATAGTTAAGATCTTCATCACTACTCCAAGGGATATTATCATCTTTTCTAGTGTAAATTACATTAATCCCTTTTTCCTCTAACATCTTTCCAACTTCTAACGCCACAGATAAGTTTATAGATTTTTCTTTAAGTCCATAAGGAGATACATAACCACTATCTTCGCCTCCATGCCCTGCATCAATACAAACGGTATAGCTTTTATATTCATCATCCTTATTTCTAATTGTAAAATCTAATTTTGCAGATTTTATTAATTTCTTTCCTGATTTAGATTTTACACCATCCTTTAAGATCATTTTATATTTTTTTTCAAAATCATATGATTTTGAAGGCGTGACTACTACCGTTTTACCCTTAGATCCTATCTCTAATTTCACAGGAACTTTTCCACCATTTTCGTTTAAAACCACTATATTATCTCCTGTTATAGTGGCAGGATCTAGTGTATTGTTAAACTTTACAGTCCAAGACTTTCTCGAATGTACATTTAACTCTACACCTTTGTCATCATAAACTTCTTCTGCTTTAACAAAATTAAAGCTTCCTAAAAACGTAAAAACTGCTACTGCTACAAATAAAAACCACCATTTCTTTTTATTTTTCATGATCAACCTCCATTACTTTTTCCTATCTGTAGACTTAACATATATATTATAATATATATTATATAAATATGTATAATTTTATTAAGAAAATTTATGTAATGTGATGAAAAAAAGGTAAATTTCCTAATAAAAAAGGAAATCTACCTCAATTATTCACTATTAATTATAATACTAAATTACTTCTTGATAGGTGATGTTGGGCATCTACAAATCTTATTGTTCCAGTTTTAGATCTCATAACTATAGATTGAGTAGTTGCCCAATTATTTTTAGAATATACAACTCCTTTTAATAAATCGGAATCCGTAACAGCTGTTGCAGCAAAATATATATCATCACTTTTTACTAAATCATTTATATATAATGTGGCCTCCACATTTTCTATTCCCATGGATTTACATCTTCTTATTTCTTCTTCGTTTTGAGGAACTAATTTAGCTTGCATATCTCCACCCATACATTTAATGGCAGCTGCCGCTATGACGCCTTCTGGTGCTCCTCCTGTACCCATCATCATATCTACTCCTGTACTTTCAAACCCACATGCTAAAACCGCTGCTACGTCACCTTCTGAAAAGAGCTTAACTCTTGCTCCAACTTCTCTTGCATCTTTTATTATATCATTGTGTCTTTCTCTTTCTTGAACCATTATAGTAAGTTCTGTTACATCTTTATTTAATGCCATTGCCACATTTATAATATTTTCTTTATTTGTTTTATTTATATCTATTACACCTTTTGCAGAAGCCCCTACTGCAATTTTTTTCATATACATATCTGGTGCATTAAGTAAACTTCCTTTAGGTCCCATAGCCATTACTGATACAGCATTAGGTAAACCTTTGGCTATAAGAACAGTTCCATCTAATGGATCCACGGCTATATCCATTTCTTCCATTCCATCTGTTCCTATTCCCAATTTTTGACCTATATAAAGCATAGGTGCCTCGTCCATTTCTCCTTCTCCAATAACTACAGTTCCCTTTATAGGTAACATAGAAAAAGCTTTCTCCATCCCATCTACCGCTGCTTGGTCTGCTGCAATTTTATCTCCTCTTCCCATATATTTAGAAGAACATAGAGCTGCAGCTTCTGTTACTCTTACAAGGCCCATTGCTATATCTTGTTTTATCATACATTTTCCCCCTTTAAAATTGATAATTATAGGTTATTTTTTATATAGTATAGCTTATATCTATTTTAAATTTATTTTTCTTAATATATTATATACTAATTTCCTTAATATTATATCATATTTAATTTCAAGAACAAGTATTGTTAGATTTCTTTTATTACAAAAAAACCAGAAGTTTTTCTTCTGGTTAGCATCTAAATACTGTTTTCTCTTAAAAACAAGTTTACTTCGTTATTTAGAAATTTTAATATTTATTTTTTAATTCACATCCTAGGTCATAAGCCTTTTTCATAATTTCTTCATTTTTTTCTATGGGAATATGGTCTGTATTCACCCCATAAACCTTATGTATGTCCTTTACATCCATGGCTGCAAAAGCTAGACCTAAAACTTCTTCCGAAGACATAAACATATTGTCCCAATAGGTTCCTCCTACAGCTAATACTACACCTGTTTTTTCCCTTATATTTTCTCTGTCTTTTCTTATGTATTTTTTACTCCAATAAACTTGAAGTCTATCAATCAACGCTTTTAGCGGTGATGGTACATTAGCAAAATAAATTGGTGTTGCTATTACTATAAGGTCACTTTCATTTATTTTTTTGTATATTTCTATCATATCATCCTTTATAGCACACTCTTCTATTTTGTAGCATACTTTACAATCTATACAGGGTCCTATCTTTTTATGATAAACATCTATAAAATCTACTTCTTGATTTAGTCCTTCTAAAAACTTTTCTAATAATTTAAATGTATTTCCTTTTTTATTTGGGGAAGAAAATAATACTAGAACTTTCACTTAAAGTCCTCCTTATACATAGCTATATATTTTTACAATTTAATTTCTACAATAAATTCAATATAATTTTTATCCATTATACATTCTTTTTCTATTTTACATATTAAACTTTTTATATCTACTTCTTCTTTTAGTTCATCTAATATTTGATCTACTTCATCCATTGCGATCTCTTTTAAGAATTGACTTTTTAAATCCTCTTTAGCAATATCTTTTAACTCTCCTAGCATATCTCTAGCATAAGATTCTGATGCTTCAATTTCATAGTTATTGAATTCATATCTAAATTTTATATTTAGAGTATCCATTTCATCTGTTCTAATTTGACTAATACTTGTCAGCCCATCATCTAGCAAAAATTGAAGTATAAATTGTCTCTTCATATTATCCTCCCATATACAACAAGGATATGGAGAAGCCATATCCTTTATATTTTTTACTAAAGAAGGTTTTTAAAGTCTTCTAAAAATGTATCTGCATTTTTATAATCCTCTGAAGATGGTACAAACTTAAATTTAAATCCTTCTTCTACTACTTTTAATTTTAAGGATTTCAACCTCTCTGTCATCATAGGAACTCCTTCACCACTCCAACCAAAAGATCCAAAGGCACCTGCTGGCTTCCCTCTATTTACTATTGGAGATACTAAGGACAATACATCCCAAACAGGTTTTACAGCATCTTGATTTATTGTAGGTGAACCTATTAAAAACCCCTTAGATTTTTCTATTAATTCTGCACACTTATCTATTCCTGACTCTGTAATTTCATGTATATCAGCTTTTATCCCCATATTATTTAATTGTTTATAAAAATAGTCTGCTACAGCTTTAGTTTGATTATATGCAGAAATATAGAATATTTCTATTTTCTTTTCTTCTTCATTATTGCCAGTTGCAAATTCTCTATACATATTCATGTATTTTTTTATATTTTCTTTAGTATGAACTGTTCCATGACTTGTGCATACTAAATCAAAGTCTAAGTCCTTTATTTTATCTAAACCTGCTAATACAAACTTTTTAAAAGGAGACATTATTACATCAAAGTAATACACCATTTCTTCATAACTATCCTCTGATTCCCCATCAAAGATATTTGTTGATGGACAGTAATGAGCTCCTAAAAAATCACAAGTGAATAAAGCTTTTTTCTCTGGAACATAAGTAAACATAGTATCTGGCCAGTGAAGATTTGGGGCGGTTATAAAATTCAAAGTAGTATTTCCCAAACTAAGCTCCTTTGGAGCAACTTGATGGTTAAACTCTTTATTTAAAATATTCTTTAAGTAAACTGAAGCTGCCATAGAACATATAACTTGGGCTTCTGGATAATCTCTTAAAAGGTTTATAAGACTTCCTGAGTGATCTAATTCTGTATGTTGAACTATTATATAATCTACTTTTCTCTCTCCTATAACTTCTTTTATATTTGAATAAAATTTATCATAAAATCCATCTTTTACTGTATCTATTATTGCTACTTTTTCGTCATCTATTAAATATGAATTATAAGTTGTTCCACCATTTGTTTCCATTATTATATCGAAAACTCTAAGGTCTGGGTCTTTTACCCCTACACTATAAATATTGTCCCTTATTTTAAAACTACTCATATTATACCCTCCTATCAAATAATAAATTGTAAATGATAATTATTATCATGAAAATATTATATAAAACTTGATAAAGTTTTTCAATTCACATTTTGTAAATTTTTATTATATCTTATTTATTTGATAAATGTACTCTAATTATAAGTCACATTTAAAATAATTTCTAGCTTTTATATATATTTTATGAGATTCAATAGAAATAAAGAGAATAATCGTTAAATCATTAACTATTATTCTCCTTATTGTTATACTTTATTTCTAAAATTAAAATATTACCTAATTTCATTTTACAGATTATTCTTTATTAATTGCAACTTTAATACCCTACTCAAAATTCTTATTACACCATAAGCTAATATACCATCAACTAAATGATGAAATACAGTTCCTAATCCTACGGTAATCAATATACTCTTAAATGTTATACCAAAAGGAATCACTACCAAAGCCTCTGCTATGCCATGTACGAAAGAAGTACTTATTACTACCTTAAAATATGAGACTTCTCTTTGAATAAGATAAGCTCCAAACATACCAACAATGCTATGCATAAGTGCTCTAGCCCCTACATAAGCTCCCTTTGTAATAAAAAATCCTAGTCCTGATCCTATACCAACCATTACAGATGCTAATGGTCCTAGAAACATTGATAAAAACATAGGTACATGTGAAGCTAAGGTAGCCGTGAAAGGTCCTATTTGTATAGCTAAGAAGCTAAAGGTCAAAGGTATTACAATTGATAGAGATATTAAAAGAGCAGTGTATACCATCTTTCTTATATTATCCATATTCATCCTCCTATACTAATGTATATACACTAGTATATACCTACTTATTCTTTTTGTAAACAAAAAATAAAATTTGGAACATCATTCATCCTAATGAATATTCCAAATTTTAAATATATATCTTTATTTTCATATACTAAGCCATACATAAGGTTTTTTCTAGTCCCTGTAATCCTATGTTAAAGAATTTCCAATGTCCATTTAAATCTTCATATCCCTTACAATATATAGCTCCTTTTTGAAAATCATAACCTATTCTCTCTAATTCTTTTCTATTTTCAACATTACATCTTATATCTTTTAAATCTTCTATATTAACATTTACAGTTTTATTTTTATTAGTTTCTACTACTGCTATAAATCTTGGTAGTTGTCCATCTTCAAACTCTTCAAAGTACATGTCCTTTATTTTAAAGTTAACACATTCTTCTAAAGATATTGCACCTTTATATATTCCCCACCCTTGTGCTAGTGAAGTATAATCACCTACTTTAAATATGCTTTCCCCTATCATACAAGCTTTTATTCTATTCTCTTTCATAACTAGACCCCTCCTCTTTTTTATATCCTCTTTTAACTTGTTTATATTTTATCATACTTGTTAAAACTTTGTCAATATGTTTTTTTTAAATTTTTCTGAATCTTTTAAGATTTTAAAATAAAAAATAAAGCTGGATTATCCAGCTTTATTTTTTTTCTTCCATCATACTTTTTACCTTCATAAGTCTAGTTAGATTTCCTCTTTCATTTTCATCTAACTTCATTATTATAAATTTAATGGTTTCTTCAAGTTGAGGAATAGTCATGTATTCTAATGCATTTACTCTTCTTCTTGTCTTTTCAATTTCGTCTGCCATAAGTTGGCATGTTTTTTCCACCTCAGCTAGTTCTAATAGTTTAGGTAAAATACCATATAATTTTTCAATGGCTGTATCCAATTCTCCAGAAGTATTTACATACCCATATGGATATATACTCCCCTCATCTTCTTCCATTTCTCTTTTGAACTTCATTATTGGTACATTTACACTCATAATATTTTTCTTAGCGATTTCTAATGAAATACTTTCTTTCGGGTAAACTATTGCCTCCTCTAAAAACTCTGATGACATTAAAGCTCTTGCCATTACAAAGTCTTTTAAAGATTTTTGAAGTTCCTCTTCTACACTTTTTCTTAATTCGTTATTATGTTTTACTAGGTCAATAAATCTTCTCATTAATTCATCTTGTTTATCTTTTAAAAGTTTATGTCCTCTTGTTGCCGTTGCCAATCTCTTTTTGAGCTTTGTAAGCTCCATTCTCGTAGGATTAACATTTAATCTCATAGACTTTCATCCCTTTATTCCTTACTTTTTTCTTTAGGTAAGTATTTTTCTAAATAAGCATCTCTTATTCTCTTGAGTTCTGTTCTTGGCAATATGGACAATAACTCCCATCCTAAATTAAGGGTTTCTTCTATAGTTCTATTTGTAGTAAACCCTTGAGATACATATTGTTTTTCAAAAGCATCTCCAAATTTTGCATACTGCTTATCAACATCAGATAACGCAGATTCTCCTAATATTACTGCCAATTCTTTTGCTTCTTTACCCTGCGCATATCCAGCAAATAACTGGTTCATAGTATCAGCATGGTCTTCTCTTGTTTTCCCCTCACCAATACCTTTATCTTTAAGTCTTGATAAAGATGGTAAAACATCTATTGGAGGCATAACACCTTTTCTATAAAGTTCTCTACTAAGTATTATTTGTCCTTCTGTTATATATCCTGTTAAGTCCGGAATTGGATGTGTTTTATCGTCTTCTGGCATTGTTAGTATAGGAATTTGTGTAATAGATCCTTCTTTACCTTTAATTCTTCCTGCTCTTTCATATAAAGTTGCTAAATCCGTATATAGATATCCTGGATATCCTCTTCTTCCTGGAACTTCTTTTCTTGCAGCAGATACTTCTCTTAAAGCTTCACAATAATTTGTTAAGTCTGTAAGTATTACAAGTACGTGCATACCTTTTTCAAAAGCTAAATATTCTGCTGTAGTTAACGCCATTCTTGGTGTAGCTATTCTTTCTATAGCTGGATCATTTGCCAAGTTCATAAATAATACTGATCTATCTATAGCTCCAGTTTTAGTAAAGTCATCTACAAAGAACTCTGCCTCTTCAAAAGTTATACCTACAGCAGCAAATACAACAGCAAATTTTGAATCTGAATTTAGAACTTTAGCCTGCCTTGCAATTTGAGCAGCTAATTGAGCATGTGGAAGTCCTGATCCTGAAAATACTGGAAGCTTTTGTCCTCTTACTAAAGTGTTAAGACCATCTATGGCAGAAATACCTGTTTGTATAAATTCTGATGGATAGTTTCTTGCCACTGGATTAATAGGTATCCCATTAATATCTAATCTCTTTTCTGGTATTATTCTTGGTCCTTCATCCTTTGGTCTTCCTAATCCATCAAAAACTCTTCCTAACATATCCTCAGATACACTTATTTCTAATGGTTTTCCTAAGAATTTAGCTTTACTTCCCTTTATATTTATACCAGCTGATCCTTCAAAGAGCTGAACTAATGCTTTATCTTCATTTATTTCTAGAACTCTTCCTCTTCTTATTTCTCCAGTTTGAATTTCTATTTCTACTAGCTCATCAAACTTTACATTTTCTACTCCATCTACAAGCATTAGAGGACCAACTACTTCTTTAACTGTTCTATATTCTTTAAGCATCTAAAATCCCCCCTTTGCTGATTAGATCTTCTATGTCTTTTGTTAATTCTTTTGATATTTCATCTATACTTAATATATCTTTTTCATCTATATATTTTGCTCTAGCTATTTTATCTCTAACTGGTAAGTTTAATATATCTTTTAAATAAACACCAGATTCCAATGCTTTTCTTGCTTCATCTCCAAATTGAAGAACGGCTTTTAACATTCTATATTGTTTATTTAATGGTGCATAGGTATCAACATCATGGAAAGCATTTTGTTGTAAATAATCTTCCCTTAGTGACTTAGCTACTTCTAGTTTAAGTCTATCCTCTTCTGATAATGCATCAATACCAACAAGTCTGGCTATCTCTTGCAAATTAGCTTCTTCTTGTAAAAGAGCCATAGCTTTTTGTCTTAATTCTACCCAATCTTCTGCTACATTTTCATTCATCCAAGGACCAACTTTATCCAAATATAATGAATAAGAATTTAACCAGTTTATAGCAGGGAAGTGCCTTCTATAAGCCAATTGTGAATCCAGTCCCCAGAAAACTTTTACTATTCTTAATGTGGCCTGAGTTACAGGTTCAGATAAGTCTCCCCCTGGAGGTGAAACTGCTCCTATAGCTGTTAATGCTCCTTCTCTTCCATCCTGACCTAAACATATAACATTACCTGCTCTTTCATAGAACTCTGCTAATCTAGATCCTAAATAAGCTGGATAACCTTCTTCACCTGGCATCTCCTCTAGTCTTCCAGACATTTCTCTTAGAGCCTCTGCCCATCTAGAAGTCGAATCTGCCATTAGTGCTATTGAATATCCCATATCTCTAAAATATTCCCCTATTGTTATACCAGTATATATAGATGCTTCTCTAGCTGCAACAGGCATATTAGATGTATTTGCTATTAACACAGTTCTTTTCATTAAAGATTCCCCGGTTTTAGGATCCTTTAATTCTGGGAACTCATTTAAAACGTCTGTCATTTCATTTCCACGTTCTCCACATCCTATGTACACAACTATTTGAGCATCAGCCCATTTTGCAAGTTGGTGTTGAACAACGGTTTTACCACTTCCAAAAGGTCCCGGAACACACGCAGTTCCTCCTTTTGTAACTGGGAAAAATGTATCTACTACTCTTTGACCAGTTACCATAGGCGCACTAGGATTTAGCTTTCTTTTATAAGGTCTTCCTCTTCTTACAGGCCATTTCTGCATAAGTGTTAAATCTTCTATACCTTTATCTGTTTTTATTTCTCCTATTTTATCAATTACTGTATAATCTCCTTCATTTAAAGAAATTATCTCACCTTTTATTCCAGGAGGTACCATAATTCTGTGTTCTATAACGGAAGTCTCTTGAACTAAACCTAATATATCTCCCGTTTCTACTTTATCTCCAGCTTTTTTAGTGGGGTTAAAATGCCAAACTTTTTCTCTACTTAAGGATGGCACATCTATACCTCTTGTAATAAAATCTCCTGCTTTAGCTTCTATTGCATCAAGAGGTCTTTGAATTCCATCAAACATAGCTTCTATTAATCCTGGCCCTAATTCAACACTTAAAGGTGCTCCAGTTGTTACAACTGGTGCTCCAGGACCAAGACCTGAAGTTTCTTCATAAACCTGAATAGAAGCTTTATCTTCTCTCATTTCTATTATTTCTCCTATAAGACGTTCATCTCCAACTCTTACAACGTCAAATAGATTAGCTTCTTCCATACCTTCAGCAACTACTAAAGGTCCTGACACTTTTACAACTCTACCAGTCTTCAAGTCCACCTACCTACCTTCCTATAAAATATTAACTCCAACTGCCTTTTCTACATTATCACTAATTCTTTTTAGACCTATATTAAGTGAACCTTGATTACTTGGAATAAGTATAATAGCTGGCACAATCTCTCTATTGTATCTTTCAATAGTCTCATCTAAATCTTTAGCTATTTGTTCTGTTATGAAGATAACACCATATTTTGTTGCTGCCATTTTATCTACTGCTTTTCTTGCTTCCTTTGAATTTACAACTGGAAACACATCTATACCTATTGATTTAAACGCTAAGATTGAATCTTTGTCTCCAACTACCCCTATCTTAAACATAGGCATCACGCAGCCTTTCTCTTATAATATTTGGTGCTATACTATTTAATTTACCAACCATTATTATTCTTATTATTTTTATTTCCGTTTCTTTTGCAATTATATATCCAATTAAAGGTTCAACTCCAAAGCTTACTTGCTTTGCTTTTTTTATAAAGTCCATTATATAATTCTCGGAAAGTTTTTCAAAATAACTTATGTTATTAGTTTTACTATACTCTTCTAATCCTAGTCTTATTATTTTTTCATATGGAGTATATGAAAGTTTATTAGCTATACTATCTGATGTTTCACTTTCATAGCTTATTAGTGTTTTCTTATCAATAGTTCCCCCATCTAAAATAATAGCTTCAAAAAACTTTCTATGTTTATTTTGAGCTTTTGCTCTTAATAATGCTCTTATATTGTTTAGGTCTATAGACATTTTAATATAGTCATTTATAAATTTTTCATTTACTTCTTCTGATTTTGATAATATTTCTTTATACGCATAGCTATCTAGAATTAAATCTATTTTTTGAGGATCTTTATCCCCTTCATATTCACTTTCTGCTTTTTCTAAAGCTTCTCTCATCAAAGGAGTAAGTTCTTTATAAAATTCCGTAGCAAATATTTGTTTTAATTTATCGTTACTTATAGTTCCTACTGGTATTAAAAGATATGTTAAATCTTTTTCTAAGTATTTGCCCTTTAGCATTACTTTTAAATTATGGTAATCATATCTTAAAGCCATTATATCTATAATAGATCTTTCAGGGCTAATACTATATAAAAGAGTATATAATCTTTTAAGTTCCTCACTTAAAAGTATTTCATAATCTTCAGGGCTTCTTACATTTGACATATAATTTAAATACTCAGTTTCTCCAAGTATCTTTAAAGCTTCTTCAGCGGAGGAACTATCTATCATTCTTTCAATCTTGGATCTATCAAGAAGTCTAGTTTCAAGTACTCTAATTCTTGCAATAGCATGGGTGAATTGCAAATTATCCATTGTAACTCCCCTCCTAACTGAACAAGGTGTCTATAATAACAGGTTCTAAATCATCTTTAAGAGAAAGTATTAGTGCTTCAAAAGTATTATTTATTTCTATACCATCTTTGTTTAGTATAAATCCGCCTCTAAAATCTCTCTTTTTATCACTTATTTTTATTTCACCTTTTTTTCCCTTGCTTTTTAACTCTTTATTGATTTCTTCTATGGTTTCTTTATTTATATATTTTTCATCTTGAGATAATATTATTTCTTCATCTCCGTATATTTCTAAAGCTAATATACTATCTTTTATAAAGTTTAAATATTCTTCTTTATTTAATTTAGCTAGCTTATTTAATGCTTCTTTATAAACTTTATCTATTACCTCTTGTTTTGCTTCTAATTTTCTATTTCTTACAAATAAATGTGAATTAGATATAATTCTTTCCTTCCTATTTTTGCTTTCTAAATAGGCTTTTTCTATGATTTTGCTTTTTATACTTTCTCCTTCTTGCTTTTGACCTAACATAATTTTTTCTTCTTCTCTTTTAGCTTCATCTAAAATAATCTTCGCCTTTTCTTCTGAGTCTTTTATTATTTTAGAGGTTAAATTCTCTAATCTAGACATTATATTCACTCCCTTAATTTTAATTTTTTAGGGATATTATCTTAACATTAATACTGACATAACGAAACCTAAAAGAGCATATGTTTCAACCATAACTGTTAAAACTATACCTTTAGTATTGTGTTCAGGTCTTTTTGCAAGAATAGATACTGCAGATGCTGCTGTTTTAGCCTGTGCTAAAGCTGATTTCCATCCAACAAATGCAATAGGTAAACATGAAAGTAAAACACTAAATCCAGCTCCCAGTTCCATACCAACACTCATTTTTCCCATTGCCATGAAAGCTATAACGAATCCATATAATCCTTGTGTTCCTGGTAATAGTTCAAGAATAAGCGCTTTACCAAATTTTTCTGGCTCCTCAGTTAAAAGTCCTGATGCGGCTTCACCAACTAGACCAACTCCTCTAGCTGATCCTATTCCTGGTAATATAGTTGCTAAAGCTACTCCAAAAGCAGCTAATAAAACTCCTCCATTTTGTAAAAAGAAACTAAAGAAATTATTGTTCATTTATTATTCCTCCCTTATTCTGTCTTAATTTTTATAAATTTATTTGTATATTTGAAAGGAGTAAATGGTTTTCCTCCCCCTTCATAAAACTTTCCAAAATACTCTACATATTGAAGTCTTGATGTATGAACATATGCTCCTAATGCATTTATTAATAAATTAAACATATGTCCTATTACAAATATCAATGGTCCAAATATCCAAGCTTTCACCCCTGTTCCAAGGTAAGATATAATTAAGTTTAAAGCTCCTCCAATAAATCCAGTGGCAAGCCCTAAGGCCATAAGTCTTGAATAGGATACAAAATCTCCTATATATCCTGTTATTCCATATAATCCATATAATCCTGCACCTAATCTTGCTCCAATATTTTTATTTTCTCTTCCTTGGGTGAGTACAAGACCTATCATTGCTGCAAACATTATATATTTGATAATGTTCATACTACCTTTTAGCGCTTCTACATTTCCAAAGCTACCGGCTAAGAAAAGTATTACAGTAACTAAAGTTATATACCATAATCCAACATCATAAAAGGCATCTAAGTATTTACCTTCTCTCATATATAAGTATCCTTTTATTCCAAGCCCAATAAATATTTGAACCAATCCAAAGGCTATAGATGCAAATAGTAGTAAATTCGCATTATCCTCTGGTTTCATCCAAACAGCTGGTATATCTATAGCACCTGTAAAGAAACTGCCATACATTATTCCCCAAAACATAGTAGGAATACTTAAATAAAAGAATAATTTCACAAAATTCTTTGGTCCTTCTTCTAATGGTAAAAACCTCAAAGCCAGTAATGTTCCTACAAACATTACCAATCCATAACCTGCATCTGAAAGCATCATTCCAAAGAATATTAAGTAAAATGGCATTAAAAGTGGCGTAGGATCTATTTCATTATACTTAGGTAAACTATACATAGATGTTATAGACTCAAAAGGCTTTACCAAAGAATTATTTTTAAGTTCTATTGGAACATCTTCATCTTCCTCTGGCTCTATAAAATCTATATAATAGTCTTGAGTTATTTTTTCTATTTCATCTTGTAATTCTTTCTTATTTTCCTCTGGAAACCATCCATTTATAGCTACCATTCTATCTGTTTTTAAGAAATTTTCTGATACATTTGCTTTGTTTAACTCATTTTCAAAATACTCATATATAATTTTTAAATCCTCTAAGTAATTTAAATAGCTCTTTATTTCGTAAGCTATACTTTCTTTTTCCCCTTTTATATCCCCTATTTTTTCTTTTGCAGAACTTATAAATTCTATAGGGGATTCTTTATAATTCAAAGTTGTTTTGCTAAAAGCATATTTTCTTAAAATATCCTCTGCTTCATTTTTAAAATCCTTATGAACTATTAGTAATAGATTTAAATCTTCTTTAACTTCACTTATCTCTTCTACATACCCTTGTTCAAAGGAATCTTCTACATCAACCCTAAAGTCTTCCTTTACTCTTTTAGGTATAGCTCCTATAAAAGCAACACAATTTCTTAATGATTGTAATTCTTGAAAAGATACATCTAGCTTTCTCCATGGAATCAAAGTTTCTATATCAGAATTTAATTTTGATATTTCATTATTTAGAATATTTAATTTATCTTCCTTTTCTTTTATACTTTCATATATTTTTTCCCATTGTGATTTCTTTTCAAGATTTTTTAGCTCCTCATAGGATAAAATCTTTTTACCTTTAAGACTTTCTTTGATACCACCCTTTTCTTCATGGTATCTTTTTAAAATATCCAGTGCAAATTTTACTTTGTATTTCTTGCTTTCTAATTCACTTACCTCTAATGGCGATGAGTCCTTGTCTAAATAATCTAACAATTGTTTTTCCTCATCTCCACATGTTTCTTCTTTTAAGTCAATAAATTGCACCTTTGAAAAATTCTGAAGTCTTTCAAGTAGTTGCTTTTTTTCTGATTGAAATACAAGCAGAGAGAATTTATTCATTTTAACTATTGCCATGACTTTTCACTATCCTCTCAACTATAAGATTAATAGCTCTATTAAATTTATCACTAGATACATCTAGTATTTTTTTAACTTCTTCTTCACCATCACTTTTTATTGTTTCGGCTTCTTTTTCTCCTTCTTCCATTCCATTGTTAATTATGATTTTACTTTCTTCATTTCCTTCATTAATTATGCTTTTATACTTCTCTTTAGATTTTACTTCTGCATCTTTTATTATTTCTTTACCTTTTATTTGTGCTTCCCTTATGATTTTATCCGCCTTATCTTCGGCAGTCCTTATACTTTTTATTGCATCTAACGCCAAAATACCACCTCCTTAATTAATAAAAAGTATTCATTAATAGATACTATTTATTATAATATTATTAGCATAAAGTTTTCAAGGATTTTTATTGCTATGTTAATTAGCAACGTAAAAGATGAGAGTTATTAAATTTAATTATACTCAATAATGTATCTTTTTACAATTGTTGTTATATTTTTAACCGATTTTCTATTATTATCGTCAAATAATATGAAAACCCATCCTTTTTCGAGCGTAGATATTTCTTCGTATTTTAGTACATCTATTTTAAATTTTTCAATGTGGTAATTATTTATATTCTCTGATTTATCTACAATTCCCTGTTCTTTTAGTATCATCTTTATCTGTCTCTCTTCTTTTTTATCCATATGTCTTTCTAAAAATTCGGGTAACCATTTTTTCTTGTTAAATTTTAAATAATCATACTTTATTATTTCTTCTAAAATGTATGATTTTTCTTTTAATATTTCCTCACTAAAGTCAAGGAAAGCCTTGTAATAACTAACAGAAGATATACTTCTAGAAAAATATCCTCTACTATAGAAGTATTCACTTAATTTTTCATAAAATTCAAAAGGTGTTTGAAATTTTTTAATAAAATATTTTAATATATTATTAAATTGCCCAGAATTGTAATATTTATCTAAAACTTCTTCAACTCTTTTAAGTTTTAATATTTCTTCGTAACTAATGTTATTTGTTTTTAAAATTTCATAAGGAGTATAAGGTGAATATATCATTCCCCATTTATCTGCTTCTTCCCTCATAGATGAGCCTTTTAAGAGTTTTAAAAAACCTAATTGTATTTCATTTGGCTCTATACTATATAAATCATTAAAAGAGTTTTTAAAAGAATTATAATCTTCTCCTGGAAGTCCTGCTATTAAATCTAAATGTTGATTTATATTTTTAATTTTTAAAAGTTCTTCTACTTTTTCTTTTATTTCTAAAAAATCAGCATCTCTATTTATATTTTTTAACACTTCTTTATTAGTACTTTGTACTCCTACTTCAAATTGTATTAACCCTTCTTTTGCCTTTGACAAAAGATTTATTTCTTTTTCAGTTAAAAGATCCGCTGAAATTTCAAAATGAAAAGTTATATTTTCAGGACTTTTCTCTATTATGAATTTCCATATTTCATATGCAAATTCATGGTCACAATTAAAAGTTCTGTCAACAAATTTCACTAACTTTACTTTTTTATCTATAAAAAATTGTAATTCTTTTTTTACTCTATTTATATTTAAAAATCTTAATCCATGAACAGTTGAAGATAAGCAGTATTTACAATTAAAAGGACATCCTCTGGATGCTTCATAATAAATTATTTTATTATTTAATTCCTCTAGTTCTTCATAAGGAAATACAATATCATTCATATCCATTAAATCTCTTTTTCCTGTATATATTATTTCGTTATCCTCAATATAATACAAAGCTTTTATATTATTTATATGTTCTTTTTCTTTATTTTTTTCTAATAGATAAGCTATAAGTTCTCTATAAGTCTCTTCACCTTCTCCCTCTATTAAAAAATCACAGTATTCTTCTTTTAAATAATCTCTGGCATCAAAAGAAACTTCTGGTCCACCCAGTATTATTTTAATATTAGGATTTATTAACTTAATAAGTCTTGATACTTTTTTTATGTAGGATATGTTCCATATATAACAAGAAAAAGCCACAACCTCTGGTTCCTTTAAAATAATTTCTTCTACAATTCTTTCTACCCTATCATTTATAGAAAACTCCTCTATACCACATGTGTATTGTAAATCTTCTGTAAATCTTTTTAAGTATCTTACTGCTAAGTTACTATGTATAAATTTCGAATTTATTGCAACTAATATAACTTTCATTTATGTCTTCCTTTCTACTTAGAATTTCTAGCTTTTATAAAATATATTCCAAATTCATTTTTTATGTCTAGTATATCATAATATTTTTCAAGTATTTTCACTGTAGATTCTTGTGAGTTATCCTTTAATATATTAAAATTCTTAACATAAAAATCTTTTTGTGTACTATTAGGTAGTTTTATTACTACTTTATTATTAAAACACTTTTTAAAACCTTTATCTATATCCCATATATAGATGTAACCATCTTTTTTCATGTATTCTTTTACTTCTTTAAATAATTTCTCCTTAGACTTTTTAAAGTGAATATTATTTAAAATAAACATCAATGTACAATTATCATAAAAGTTTTTTTCTATTAAACCTTTTTCTTCCTTTCCATTAATATACCCTAAATCAACCTCCTTATTAAAATACTTATATCCATTATATAAAATACCCTTATTATGAAATCCTATATCCAATAAATTTCCCTCAAATACTTCTTGGTCTATATTTATTTCTATACTCTCATCTTTTCTCTCCAAATACATCCCCACCTTATATTTAGTGAATAGCGAATAGTTTAGGAAGCCTTGCTTATATATAGTTAGATTCTTTATAAAATAATAAAATCCTCCAATTGGAGGATTTTATTTACTCAAATTTAAAAAACTCTCTTCATTTTTTACATTCTCATAATAATCTAAAAGAAATCCTGCAGTAGTTTTTTGAGCTTCCTTTAATACTATTGAAGCAATTTTACTATATTTTTCTTCTCTATTCTCTACATTCATATACTTTATGTAGGTATTATTAGCTAAAAAGGCATTATTAACTATATATTCATCTAAATTACTATACCTCACAATTTCATGTTCTGCCATAAAAGAGTAATCATTTAAAAGCCTGCTTATTATCCATAGTTCAAATCTTCTATGACTTTTTAAAAGCTTATTATTAACATGTTGAGGCACCGTAACATCTTGTATTAGATGACAAGCAGCTCCTAGAAAAAACATAGCTTTATCTAAATCACCTTTTTCTAAATTCTCTAAGGATTTATCATAATATTTTTTGCATTCCAATAATGCATTAGAAAATCCATATAGCCCTTTTCCTTTACTAAAATGAAAAAAATGATTAGAACTCTTAAAGTCTTGGTCTGCCCAAGTAGTACCTTCGTTTAATTTAGCTAAGTTGTCTTTAAAAAAATTATAGGCCTCTTGATGTTCACTATTTTTTAGTATATCTAATGATTGAAGCATTATAAATTTGTGTACCGTACAATAGGTTTTTAAAAATTTTTTCTTCAATGGATTTACTGCATGAAATAATCCTTTAAGTGCACTTCCATAGGTTTTCTCTATCCTATTTCCCATACCTTTTAGAACTCCTTTTTATAATATCTTTAGTCATTTATTAACTAATTATACTACTTATTTAATCAAATTCAATATATTCTTTTATAGCTTTTATTTTGTAAGTTCTATATGTTCCTTTTCCACTAAAGAAAGAGCATCAAATACTTCTCTAATTCTATCACTACATAAATCACTATAATATTTTTTATAGTATTCTACTGCATGAATCTCTCTTTTATTTGCCATTTCTACTAATATTGTATCATTATTATATTTGCTATAGTCCATTTCTTTGAGTTTAGGAAGTTTTTTTAATCCATTCAAACTCATGTGTATTCTTGCATGCATGTATTCTATGTTGGATAGAGCTTTAAACATTTCTTTTAGTTTTATATCTTCTGTTATTAAAGAAGCTTGTCTATAAAAATCTCCATTAAAAACTTCTAATTTCATTGCATGATCTAAAATTTTATTTGTTTCTTGGTCTAATTCTCCAACTTTTCTATTTAAAAACTTTTCTTCTTTATTTATTATATATTCTTCCTTAGCCCCGCAAAATGGACATCTTTTTATATCCCCTATGGTGTTTTTTTCTATAAATGCCTCTTCATTATACCTAAAATTATTTTCATTTATTATCATCCCACATACTTTACAAAAATATTTCATCATTTTATCAGCCCTCTCAAATATTAACTAATATTTATTTTAGTATATATTCTAGATTTAATCTAGTATTTTACTTAAGTTTTAGCATGTAATATTACCTTACATTCTTGAATACATATTAATGTTATCAATTTTTGAGGTATATAAAATGAAAAAAGATTCCTTTTTTAGAGATTCCTTTATATTAACTTTTTCCAATTTAATAACTGGTATTTTAGGATTTATATTTTCTATAATACTTTCTCATAAATTAGGCGCTGAAGGTATGGGACTTTATGGACTTATAATGCCTATTTATGATTTATTCATATGTCTCATTTCTGGAGGAATGATAGCTGCAATATCTAAAGTGTCTGCGGAATATTTCTCAAAAGGAGACTTTAAGAATTTAAATAAAACTATAGATGTATCAATAGCCTTCGATATTTTATGGGGACTTTTTGTAGCTGTTATTGTATTCTTTACTTCTACTTTCATAGGTAAATATGCATTAAAAGATACTCGTTCTATACTCTCTATTAAGGTAATTTGTCCTGCTATGTTATTTATAACTATATCTTCTATATTGAAGGGATATTTTTATGGTATATCTAAAGTTAAAATACCTGCTTTTATAGATGTTTTTGAAAAAACATTAAGAATATTTTTTCTAATTCTTATAGTTTCTGCATTCTCTTTAAAAAAAACAGAAAGTACAGTAACAGCAGCATATATTACTTTAACAATAGGTGAATTTGTAAGCACATTTTTACTATATATAGCCTATATAATACATAAGAAAAAACTTAACTTTGGATATAGACATGAAGGCAAAGCTCAACTTCTATTCAATGTATTATCTGTGTCTTTTCCTTTATGTTTAACTGGATTTCTTACTACACTACTTTTTACTCTTTCTACTATATTAATTCCTAGAAGATTGTTAGCTGCTGGGTTTACTTATAATGCTGCTTTGTCTTTAATGGGAAAATTCTCGGGAATGAGTTTAAATATAATATTTTTTCCTATGGTTATAATACACTCAATTTCTACAATACTAATACCAGATCTATCCCAAACTGTGAGTAATAAAAATTACTGGGCTGTAGAAGATAGAATAAATCAGGTTTTAAGAATAAGTCTTTTATTGGGATTGTCCACAACTATAATATGTTTAACTATACCACAAAATTTAGGAAATCTATTTTATAAAAGAAATGACCTAGGAAACTATATATCTTTTGCTTGTCTTTCAGCACCTTTTTTATATCTATCTGCAACTAGTCATGGTATCTTAAATGGTTTAGGCAAGCCAGGAGTTATTCTAAGAAATTCTTTAATAGTAGCTATAGAAGAAATTGTTTTAATATTTATATTAGTAAGAATCCCATTTATAAATATATATGGTGTAGGTATAAGCTTTATAATTACATCTATAACGGAGCTTACTCTTAACTTAAACATTATTAAAAATAATTACTTTATAAATATGGGTAAAAATGAATTAGCTATAATAACTCTTTTATCAATATTATTTTTCTTTATATTAAATATACTTAAATCTTTACTTGTGGATAGTTTATGTAAATACATTATTATAATGATAGTTGGTTTTTGCCTCTATCCTGTTTATCATATTTTAAGACAAAAAAGTAAATAGTTTATGGTCTTTTAAAAAGACCATAAACTATTTATTTCATTTTCTCCATTATAAAATTAGGTATAAATCTATTTAATTTTCTTGGAAAAACCTTAAAGTCTTCCTTAGTTATTCCTCCTGTAATTACCATAGCAAATAAATAGGCATACATTCCTAGCACTACAGCAATTATGGTTACTATGGTATTAGCAAAATAACCCTTTAAATGCAAATTAAAAAACTTACTCAAAAATAAATTTGATAAAATAACTACAAGTCCCATAAAGATAGATGCTATAGCTGGTTTTTTTGCCTGTTCTAAAAGTTTGAACTTTATATTTAAGGATTTTAAAAGCATTCTATGATTTAATAGTATTGGTACTAGATAACCTATAATACTTCCGTAAATAGCTCCTAATATATTTAAAGATGGTATTGCTATTAAAAAATAATTAGCTACTATTTTACATACTATACCTATTACTGCATAAAGTGTAGCCGTATATAGTTTACCTATACTCTGTAATATAGTAGTTTGTATTTGCATAATAGACATTAAAACCACAACTATTGAACCATATTTCATTAAATAAGCACCATCTCCGAATTTTAGCATATTAAATATAGCTCCACTTAATATACCTAGCCCAACAGCTGATGGTATTGCTATTAGAAAGCATATTCTAAAAGCATATCTAATTTTAGATTTTACAGTATCTCTGTCATTAATAGCTGCCGCACTTGATATAGCAGGTAGTATAGCCACTGCTAATGAAGTTATTATTGCTATTGGCACATTTATTAACTGCTTGTACTTTACTAAGAACCCGTATAACCTTGAGGCTTCTCCTTCTAATTTTCCTCCCACTATTAATCTTCCCATGGTATTACTTAAATCAATTAAATCTCCTGCGTAAGTCATTCCAACACAAACTGTTATAGGTATTCCATAATTTACTATTTTTGAAATTATCTCCTTATTAGTGTGTCTTTTTATTTCAACTTCCTTAAATTTACTAGGAATTTTTATCTTTTTATTTTTTTCATAAACAATAATTAAAAATATTGCTGAAAGAAATGCCCCTATGGATGTCCCCATAGTTGCTCCAGCGCAACCTGCTTCTAAACCATATTTAATTAAAAAAATCCCAAATAAGAGGGTAAATATAGTATTTCCAACCTGCTCTATAACTTGAGATATAGCAGTAGGAGTCATATTTCCCCAACCCTGAAAATATCCTCTATACGCCGAAGCTATAGAGGTAAAAAGTACTGCTGGTGAAAGTGCGATTATAGATAGATACGCCCTCCTTTGATTTATACCTTTAGAAATAGGTGCTGAAAAAAGCAGCATTAAACCAGTCATAAATATTCCTATTATAAGAAGCATAAATCTTGCTATTTTAAATGTTTTCACTGCATCTTTATAATTACCTACTGCAGTGAGCTCTGATATTAATTTTGAAATAGCCACCGGTATCCCTGAGTTAGTTAGAACAAAGATAAAAACATATACAGAATAAGCAGCACCATAAACTCCATAGCCCTCATCTGTTATTATTACTCTTAAAAAGGGTATATATAGTAAAGATAATACTTTTACCATCATTCCTGCTAAAGATAATATAGCAAACCCTTTAGTAGTTGATTGCTCTTTCATAGTAATATCTCCTTATTTTTAGAACTTAAACACATCATTTTTTATTTTTTTCAAAATAGGCGGTAGAGCTTCTGCTATAGTTTTATTTTCTAGGTATCTTAATTTATCTGTACAGTTTCTAAAAATCAGTTTATAAGCATATAGATATTGATAGTCAACACCATATTTATTATAGAAAAAGCTATTTAATTTTTTGCTGCCATACTTTTTATCTCCAACTATAGGATTTCCTAAAGAACTTAAATGTGCTCTTATTTGGTGACTTCTTCCTGTTATAAGTTGGATTTCTAATAAAGAATATGTGCCACAGGTTTGTATAGTTTTAACTTCCATCTCAATTTCTTTAGAATTTTTTTTAGGTTCTTTATGTATATATGACTTATTGGATTTTTCGTCCTTAACTATATGTGCTTTATATAATCCATCTTTTATTTTACCACATACTAAAGCTTGATAATACTTATCTACATGCCTCTCTCGTATCATCTGATTTAAGTCTTTTAAACTTTCATAATTCTTTCCAAATATAATTATGCCTGCTGTGTTTCTGTCTAATCTATTGCAGGATGCTGGAGTAAAAGTAATCTCTTCTTCTGGCACATAGTCCCCTTTATCATATAAATATGATAATACATAATCTGTTAAGGTAGGATCTGAGTTTTTCTTATCTGAATGTACTAAAACTCCAGGTTTTTTTTCAACTATTATCATATTTTGGTCTTCATAGGTTACCTTTAATTCATTTGCTCCTTCAATAGCTTTAAAATCATTGTGTTTTTCAGCATTTGTTTTTATATCTCTAATCTCTACTATATCACCCAAATTTAGAGAGTATTTTTCTTTTACCTTTTTACCATTTATCTTTACATCGCCTTTTCTTATACTTTTATAAATAGCACCTAATGGAACATCCGTTAACATTTTCCTTAAAAACTTATCCATTCTCTGACCAGATTCATTTGCACCTATTTCTATTTTCATTAAAACACTCCTTTTATTATCCCTTATAATAATTTATTTAGTTTTCCCATCTTGCTTCTATAATATCTCCATCTTTTAATTTAGTATTATAGGAAGCTTCTTCTCCATTTAATTTCAATATTAATTTACCATGAATTTGTGTTAAATCCATTTGTATATAATTAAATATATCTACAAAAATATATTGTTTTTTACCTTTTAAAGAGAAACTTTGTCCATTAATCTTTATATTAATTTCTTTATTTGAACTATCTTCTGTTTTTATACTTACTGTATTTTTCTTTTCTTCTTCTGTAACAATTGATTCTTCTTTCAAATCATTTTTTTCTAGCTCTTTTATATTTATTTTTTCATCTTTTATTTTATATATTCTGTCCCCTTCTTTTATGAGATAAGAATCTGCTAATTCTATACCCTGTAGATAATATTTATAGTTTAAATTTTCATTATCTATATACCTTTTAAATTCTCCTAAAGTTTCTATATTTATTATATCTACATTATCTCCTTCTTTTATTTCCTCTTGTGCACTTGATTTTTCTCCGTTAATTAGTGCCATAGGTTGTATTGTATAGATTATATCATTTAAATAGAAATCAATTGAGTATAATTTTTTAATATAATCCTTTACTTTAGGTAATGGGTCTTGCCCATCTTTAGCAAAAATTATATCTATATTTTGTCCTTCATTTATTTCCGAATCTATGTTAGCAATTTTTCCATCTAGTTTTACCTCAGCATTAGTAGCTAATGTTCCAAAAGCAACTCTAGAAATTCCATTTAAATTAAATCTTATATTCTTACCATTTTTCCCTATGAGTAATTTAGGATTTATTCCTCCTTGTACCATAACATCCATAATAGTATGCCTCTTAGATCTAAAGAGGCTAACTATATTGCCATTTAATATAACATCTATAAAATCATGTCCTAAATTTTTTATAGATACCAATGCAATACCCAACACTGTTACCCCTATAGCATCTAAGCTTTCATCTTTACATACACAGGATTCTATTGAAGCCCTTCCTTTTACAGCTATTCTTTGTTCTGGTAACTTGAGTTTTTCACTTATATATTTTTTTATCCCTGGAGTATAAGCTCCCCCTCCTACTAAAAACACAGCACTAGGATTCTTTCCTCCATTTAATTCTAGAATTTTCTTTGAAATTTCTTCAGATATGTTATTAACAACAGGATCTATTATATTCTTAACTTCTTCTGAACTTATTTCATTTTCTAAACCTAATACATCTATATATTTTATTATTTCACATTTATCTATATTCTTTTTAATTTCCTCTGCCGTGTTAAAGTCTACAAGACAATTCTGAGCTATTGCCTCTGTTATTTCATCACCTGCTAAGGAAACCATTCCATAAGCAGAAATAGTTTCTTTACTACTAATAGCTATATCTGAAGTACCAGCCCCTATATCTACAAGAGCTAAATTAAGTAACCTTAATTTTTGTGGAATAATTGCCTCTATGGCTGCTATCGGCTCTAAAGTTAGACTAATAACTTTTAAATCCACTTTATTCATCACAGAATATATACTATCTACAACAGACCTTGGCAAAAATGTAGCTATGATTTCCGTAGCTATATCTTCTCCTTTATGACCTAATAAATTACTAATTACATATCCATTTAAATAGTAATTAATAACACTATAACCAACACAATAAAGCTCTCCCTCATCCTTTTTCACTTCATTTTCTGCTGTCTTTATAGCAGTTAGTTCTAAGCTTCTTATTAAATCTTTATCTATTTCACTATTACCTTCTATTTCTAACTTTTCCTTTACTGTAATGGTCTTTAAAAATCTACCTGCTGCTGCTATAGATACCTGGGACAATTTTATATTTAATTTTTCTTCTAATTTTAATTTTATCTCTCTTACACTTTGGGCTACTAGATTTATATCATGTATTTGTCCATCAACCATTGCCCTTTCTTTATGCTCTAAATAAAATTCTTCCATTACATTAAATTTTTTATCCTTAACTACTCCTACTGTACCCAGTATAGATCTAGTTCCTATGTCTAAAGCAAAAATAATATCCTGTACATTTTTTTCTTCTCCCATGTCAAACTCTACCTCTTTTAAAACAATTTAAAAGCTCATATTCCTAGAATATGAGCTTAATAAGATTATATAATATAATTTAAACATATTCAATAAAAGATACTTTTAAGCATCTTTTGTCACTTTTTGAATTAATCCATTTATATTTATTACATCTAATTTAAGCATTCTACATATTCCATTAAAATCTATGATTATCTTATTTTCTTTTACTTTTCGAATTTTTCCTTCTCCTAAATATTTATGCAATACTACTTCATCTGTGTTATAACTATCTTTCAAATTTAAATTACATTCCTTTAAGAATCGTGAATAAGGTAAATATTTGCCTCTTATATTACTACATATGCATAAATTTAAATTAGAAATACTTCGAGTTAAAGCAACATAAAACAATCGTCTTTCTTCCTCTAATTTAAATTTATCTTCTAAATCATTTACATTACTATTATGTGGTATATTTCCATCATTGCAGTTTATTATAAATACACTTTTAAATTCCATTCCTTTAGAACTATGAATACTACTCAAAGTTATGGCATTTTCCTTTTTTTCTAAAGCTTTATTTTTACTTTCCTCTATATATCTTATAAAATCCTCTAATGAAGTAAAATCTTCTAATGCCTTCTTTAAAACATAAACTATATACAAAAGCTCTTCTTCATCTATTTTTAGTTTTTTTGAGTAGCTATGTATATATTCCTCATATCCTATATCTTTCATTATGTAATCTACAATCTTATCTATATCAAGTTTCTTTATTTTATTTATATTTCTTTTTAAAGCTTTAATAGTCTTTATTTGTAATAATGATATATTTAAATTGCACATTATATCAAAGCAATTATCCTTTCTTCTAAATCCTTTTAGTTTTTCTATATGTGTTTTACTTATATATCTAAATGGTTTATTTATTATTCTAGTAAAACTATGTCTATTTTTATTATCTAATGAAAGTTTTATATAGCTTAGTATATCATTACATATGAAATGATTATATATATTAAAATATTTCTGATTAAGATTAAACTCCACATTATTTCTTAGGAAATAATCTATAATTATAAGTGCCTCTGTATTTCTTCTATAAAGTATAGCTATGTCTTTGAAATTATACCCTTTTTTCTCTATATTATAAAGTACTTCTTTTAAAATATTCTCTATTTGTTCCTTTTCATCTTCACTATATATTATATTTATTTTTCCTTCAAATTTATTATAAGTGAATATTTCTTTAGAGCTTCTTAGTTTATTAATTTTAATTAAGTTCTTTGATAATTCTACTATATTTTCTCCACTTCTATAATTAATTTTTAAAAATATTTTTTCCCCTTGATGAAAATACCTAGGAAAATCTACCATACCTTCTGGTTTTGCCCCTCTAAAACTATAGATGCATTGATCTTCATCTCCCACTGCAAAAATACTATTATCTTTATTTAACATCTTTAATATACTTAACTGCATATGATCACAATCTTGAAACTCATCTATTAATAAATACTTAAATTTATTTCTACATTCATTTAAAATTTCACTATTGTTTACTAAAAGTTCTCTGCATTTTATTTGTATATCATCAAAATCTAATTTATTTTTTAAACTTTTATATCTTTCGTATTCATCATAGCATTCATAAAATAACTTTTCATCTATATGATTATCTATTCGCTGTTTACTTTTATATTTTGATATATTATTTAATACATCTTTAACTAATTCTTCTCTTATATTATTAGTGTACTTTTTTAAAACTTTCTCTATTATAAATATACTTTCTTTTTCCGAAATTATATTTATAACTCCACAATAAGTTCTTAATATATTATAAAATAAGCTGTGTAATGTTCCAAAAAATGGTGTATGCATAGAATAATAATTATTAGCTTTTTTTAATATCAAAAATCTTCTCTCCATATCTTTAGCTGCACTTTTAGTAAAGGTCATGGCAAAGATATTCTTTCCACATACACCCCTCTCTTTCATTAGATAAAATATTCTATTTATAATAACAAAAGTTTTACCGCTTCCTGGAGGTGCAATCACTACTAAGTTTCTATGATTGCTTTTTACAGCTTCCATTTGATATTTGTCTAATCTTATTTCTTTCAAGCTCTTCTGTCTCCTTTCCAATATAATAAACTTGTAATATAACATATATGGGGGTAAAATAATAATTATTAACATTAAAATTATTGCCAAAAATAAAAAAAATAAAACTTAATATGGAGGATATAGATGGAGTATAAAAAAAATTTCGACATAAGAAGTAATAGAAATTTAACTATGTTAGCAGACTTCTATGAACTTACTATGGCAAATGGATATCTTAAAAATAATTTAGGAAACAAAATAGCTTATTTTGATATGTATTTTAGAAGAGTCCCTGATGGTGGAGGATATTGTGTAATGGCTGGCCTTCAACAACTGGTAGAATATCTTTCAAATCTAACATTCTCTGAAGACGACATAAATTTCCTTAGAAGCAAGAGTATATTTTGTGAAGAATTTCTAGATTACTTAAAAAATTTTAATTTTACTTGTGATGTTTGGGCAATACCAGAAGGAACTCCAGTATTTCCAAATGAACCTTTAGTTACTGTAAAAGGTCCTATTATACAAGCTCAATTTGTAGAAACTATGATACTTTTATCTATAAACCATCAAACTTTAATTGCAACTAAGGCAAATAGAATTTGTAGAGCCGCCGAGGGTAGATCTGTTATGGAGTTTGGCTCTAGACGTGCTCAAGGTTATGATGGTGCAATATATGGAGCCCGTGCAGCAATAATTGGTGGTTGTAATTCAACCGCTTGTACAATTGCAGAGCAAATGTTTGGAGTTCCATCCATTGGAACTATGGCACATAGTTGGGTTCAATTATTTCCAACAGAATATGATGCTTTTAAAGCTTGGGCAGAGGTTTATCCAGACAACTGTGTTTTCTTAGTGGATACATATAATGTACTTAAATCTGGAATACCAAATGCTATTAAGGTTTTTAATGAGATTTTAAAGCCTATGGGATACAGACCTAAAGCTGTAAGAATTGATAGTGGTGATATAACTTATTTATCAAAAAAATGTAGAGAAATGTTAGATGAAGCAGGTTATGAAGATGTTCAAATAACTGTGTCTAATTCATTAGATGAATACATAATAAGATCTGTTTTAAAACAAGGAGCTCCTATAGATAGTTTTGGAGTTGGTGAAAGACTTATAACAGCTAGATCCGAACCTGTGTTTGGAGGAGTTTATAAACTAGTTGCTGTAGAAGAGGATTACAAAATAATTCCAAAAATAAAAATAAGCGAAAATGAAGAAAAAATAACAAATCCAGGATTTAAAAAAGTATATAGAATTTTTGATAAGGCCACTAATAAAGCAATTGCAGATTTAATAACACTACAGGATGAAAGAATAGATGAAGAAAAACCTTTGGTTATATTTAATCCAGTATTTACATGGAAAAAGAAAAAACTAACAAATTTTTATGTTAAGAATTTAATGGTAAAAATCTTTGATAATGGAAAACTTATATATGAAAATCCTGAAGTTTCAGAAATTAGAAAAATAGCTGAACTAGAAAGCAATAAACTTTGGCATGAAGTACTAAGATTTGAAAATCCCCATAAATACTATGTGGATCTTTCCTCAGAGCTTTGGGATTTAAAGCAAAATTTAATAAATGAACACTCCAAACATTATGATGAAATATAGCTTTAAATATAAATCTCCACATGTAACATGTGGAGATTTATATTTAAAAATAGGATTTATTTACATCATAATAATATTCTTTTAAAAAATCAAAACCTTTACAGTCAGGATTGACTTCATCATAATTATTTTTTATTTCTGACTTATACATTTCTAATGTTTTAAAAGGACAGTTGCCATAAGTATCCTTATATTCATGAATAGGACACTCTTCAAAACATTCTACATAATCATTTCTGGATGATAAAAAAGGACATTTCCCCATAATTACCCCCACCTTTCCCCTGATTAAATGTTACGTTTTTGCTTAAATTATATTATACATTATTTTGCAAATAAAATAAATACATTTTCAGAAAATTAAATAAATATTAATAATGAAAATTAATTTTCATTATTAATTTTACTTTTTAATTCCTCAATAAAACTTTTTACAATTAAAGCTGTAAATCCCCATATTACATAGCCATTATATTGATAAAAGTACTGTTTTAAATTTCCTTTGCTAAAATTATAATCTTTTCCTCCTATTATTAAATGATAAGGAAAGTCTTCTGGAAACTCAGAAACTATATTCACTTCATAACATTTCGGTTCATTTTCCATAAAAAATTTTAATGGCACTTTAAATACATGATTTACTTCATCTTTATTCGGCTTTATATCTATATCCTTAATTAAGCCTACAAATGGATAAATAATTTTATTGTAAGGAGTAACATAACAATCCATAGCTCCAATTATAGAAATGTTCTCTAAGTCCACATTTAATTCTTCTAAGCTTTCTCTAGTGGCTGCTTGTTGTGGACTTTCATTTTTTTCTATTTTCCCCCCTGGTAAAGATATATCCCCAGGTTGGTGATCTAAATGTAATGCCCTCACTTCAAAAATTATATACAACTCTCCTTTGCTGTCTTCACATAAAAATAGAACTACAGCACTTCTTTCATGATTTCCTAAGATTCCATTTTCTCTATTCTCAAATATCTTTTTTATATCGTTAATCATAAAATCATCACCTTATAAATTTATTATATCTCTAATTATAGACATTATTTAATATTTGTAAAATCCTATTTTACATGATATACTCATGAAGTGTAAATTATTTTGCAAATAGATTATTAGAAACTGGGGAGATGGAAAATGAAAAAGAAATTTATTTCTTCATTATTAGCAACTTTCATGATTTTTTCTTCAACTAGCGGTGTATACGCTGCTAATACAAATACTCAACCTAATATATATGGTAAATCTGCGATAACACTAGATATGGATACTGGAGAAATCATATATGCCAAATCTCCTGATGATAAAATGTATCCAGCTAGTACAACTAAGCTTATAACTTCCTTATTGTTGGCTGAAAATAAAAATAAAGATGATGATCTTACATATACAAAGGATGCAAAAGATCAACCTGAATACTCTTTAAACAAGAACCTTCATGCTATTTCCGTAGGAGAAACTATGAAAGCCAGCGATGCAATGGATGGATTACTTTTATATTCTGGTAATGATGTAGCTTATTTAATTGGAGATAATATTGGTGGAAATCGTGAAGGCTTTGCCAAGCTTATGAATGAAAAAGCTAAGAGTTTAAACTTAAAAAATTCTAACTTTGTAAATCCAAATGGACTTCATCATAAGGATCACTACACTACTTCCTATGATTTAAGTATATTAGGTAGAGCTGCTTATAAAAATCCATGGGTTAGTGAAACTATGGCTAAAAAAAATAGCTCTGTAAGTACTTCTAAAGGAACAACTTTTTTAATTGAAAATAGAAATAAATTAGTTGGAAGTAAAGGATGTGTTGGAGGCAAAACTGGATATACCTCCGCTGCTGGTAGATGTTTAGTGGCTATATTCGATAGAGATGGAAGAAAAATACTAGGTGTTGTTTTGAACTCTGTATATGATGCTAATGACTCCTTTGTATTTAATGACATGGAAAAAATAATAGACTGGAGTTATAAAGCTGAAAAAACTATTTTACATAATAAAGACTCTGTTGTTGGCACAAAGACTGTGTCCTATAAACCTTTACTATTTATGGGGCCTGTTAAAACTATAGATGTACCTTTAATTGTAAAAGAAGATGTTGCATATTATAACAATGTTATAAATAAAAATGAGTTTAAAGAATCTGTATCTTTAAATACTGAAAATCCTTGGAAGTTAGCTAAATCAGATAGTGTAGGAAAACTTACTATTAAAGAAAGAGAAGCTTTAAAAGAGTATAAGGTATATTCTAATATATCTAAAGGTACAATATTTAAGGAAAATATATTAATATATTTATCTGCATTAGCTATAATAATAGTGTTATTTGTAGTTATAATTTCTATTATAGGATTTTTAAATAAAAGAACTAGAAGAAATAAAAGAAATAGATATATATAATAAAAACGTCTCATTTTTGAGACGTTTTTTTATTTATCCTTTTAATGCTTCTATAATTTGTTTATTTATTTTTTCACTTTTACTAGCTAGAAATAAACCTATAATAATTATAGCACTTCCAAGTATTTGTTTTGAATTTATATTTTCATTTAATAAAATTTTAGCACTTATTATACTTACTATAGGCTGGAGATTTATATAGGTAGTTATAACTGTAGCACCTAATTTATTTTGACAATAAATATATATAGCATATCCAATACAAGTACAGAAGAATGACAGATACAACAAATTAGCTATTGCTTTTGTCGAAGGCATAATACTATGTTGAAAAATAAATATACTTGGGCTTAAAAAAATACATCCCCAAATAGTTTGGTATGTTGTAATTACTATACTTCTATAATTTCCTTTAAGTTTACTAATAACTACAGTATATGCCACCCAACAAAGAGCGGCTCCTATTCCCATTAAATCACCAATAGTTCCTTTAGAAAATAAACTTACTTTTCCCTTTGATAATAATATTATACCTATACCTATTATACTAAGAGAGGCTCCTATAGCTTTTACCACATTTATTTTTTCTTTAAAGATAATTCTCTGAGAAATTAACGTAAATATAGGTATAGATGATATTATTATTGCTACATTAGAAGCAGTTGTAAAATACACTGCATAATTTTCAAATAAAAAATACATGGCTACTCCAAAAAAACCGCCTAAAGCCATTTTAATTTTATCTTCTTTTAAAACTTTCTCTTCTGGATATCTAACTTTTAGATATATAAATAGTATAATAGCTGCTATTAAAAATCTATAAAAAGCAGATAAAACAGGATGTATTTCATGAACTACTACTTTTATACTTAAATAAGACATACCCCATAAAATCATTAAAATAATTGCTAAAAAATGAGCTTTCTTTACATCTTTCACTCTCTTCCCCCCAAATCTTAATTATACAATCTTAATTCTTATATATGCTATAATATATGTATAGATTATAAGATATGTAATTATATAAAAGCAAATGATATCTATATAATAAAAGTGATATAATTTAAATATATTCTTATTTTTAGAACTTGGAGGGGTAATTATGAAAATAGAATTCTTTGGTGCTGCAAGCTGTGTAACTGGTTCTTGTCATCTTGTGAAGATTAAAGATAAAAAAATCCTATTAGATTGTGGTCTTTATCAAGGTAAAGATGAAAAAGAACGTGGCAATGAAACATTTAATTTTAACCCTAAAGAAATAGACTATGTTATATTATCTCACGCTCATATAGATCATAGTGGAAGAATTCCTCTTTTGTATAAAAAAGGATTTAAGGGAAGAGTTATATGCACAGAGGGTACAAAAGATCTTTCTTCTATAATGCTTTTAGATAGCGGACATATTCAAGAAATGGAAACTGAATGGACTAATAGAAAAAGAATGAGATTAGGGCAACAACCTGTTGAGGCTTTATATACATCAAAAATCGCAGAACTATCTTTATACTTATTTGATGGTTATCCATATAATCAATGGATTGAATTATTTGATGGATTAAAAATTAGATTTAGGGATGCTGGACATTTATTAGGATCAGCCATAGTTGAACTATTAATAAATGAAAATGAAAAAGATACAAAGCTTGTCTATTCTGGAGACCTAGGTAATAAGGGTAAACCAATAATAAAAGATCCTTCAATAATAGAAGAAGCTGATTATTTAATATTGGAAACTACCTATGGAGATAGACTCCATGAAAACTTAGATACAGATTTAAGAGAATTGGTAGATATAATAAAAATGACCTTTCAAAGAGGAGGTAATGTAGTCATTCCGTCTTTTGCTGTGGGAAGGACTCAAGAAGTTGTTTATGCACTTAATAAATATGTAGAAAATAATTTATTAAAAGATATAAAAGTCTATGTGGATAGCCCACTTGCTTATGAATCAACAGAAGTGTTTAGAAAGTTCACTAAATATTATGACAAAGAAGCATGTAACTTATTAATATCTGGTGATAATCCTTTGGATTTCGAAGGTTTAAAATTCACAAAATCTCCTGAGGAATCTGTGCAAATCAATAAAATCAAAAATGGTGCTATAATTATATCTGCCAGTGGAATGTGCGAAGCGGGTAGAATTAAACATCATCTTAAACATAATTTATGGAGAAAAGAGTCTTCTATTGTATTTGTTGGATATCAAGCAGAGGGAACTTTGGGACGAAAAATACTAGATGGTGCTAAGAGAGTAAAGATATTTGGAGAAGAAATAGCTATAAATGCTAAAATTTATAATTTACAAGGCTTATCAGGACATGCTGATAAGAATGGACTCTTTAAATGGATTCAAGCAATGGATAGAAGACCTAAAGCTATACTGCTAGTTCATGGTGATCCTGAAAGCCAGCTTAGCTTTAAAGAGCTATTGGACTCTAAAAAATACAATTCTTTTATAATGAAATCTGGTGATAGTTTTATTCCTGGTCAAGAAAACGAAGAAAAAAGCATGATAAAAGAAAATGTGATAAACCTATTACACTCTTTAAATGATGTAGATAATATTGATAAAGACACTCTTATATCTAAAATAAAAGAAGTTATTGAAAATACTAGTATTTAAAGTAAACTTTTCATTTCTCAATATTGAAAAATTAATTTTTCCATAATCTTGACATTGAAATGTTAGTGTTATATCATATATCTATATAATGCTCATTGCCTTTCGTCCCTTCCCAGCGGATGAGAGGTTTTTATTTTATCTAATAACTATTAAGAAATTAAAATTATTAATTTATAAGGAGTTGAATTTTATGAATGGAAACAAAATAAGAACAAGATTTGCTCCAAGCCCAACTGGTTATATGCACGTTGGAAACTTGAGAACAGCTCTTTACGCTTATTTAATAGCTAAACATGAAAATGGAGATTTTTTACTAAGAATTGAAGATACAGATCAAGAAAGACAAGTAGAGGGTGCTTTAGATATTATCTATAACACTTTAAAAATGACAGGAATTCACCATGATGAAGGTCCTGATATTGGCGGTCCAGTAGGTCCCTATGTTCAAAGTGAAAGAAAACATATTTATACAGAATATGCACAAAAACTAATTGATAAAGGTGAAGCTTATTACTGTTTTTGCACAAAAGAAAGACTTGATATGCTAAGAGAAAACTCAGAATCTTTAGGTAGACCACACAAATATGATAAACATTGTTCTCATTTATCAAAAGAAGAAATTGAAGAAAATTTAAAAGCAGGTATTCCTTTTGTTATAAGACAAAATAATCCTAATAAAGGAACTACTTACTTTGAAGATGAGATTTTTGGTAAAATAACTGTAGACAATTCTGAATTAGATGATATGGTTTTAATAAAATCGGATGGATTCCCAACATACAATTTTGCTAATGTTGTGGATGATCATCTTATGGGAATAACTCATGTTGTAAGAGGTTCTGAATATTTATCTTCTTCTCCAAAATATAATAGGCTCTACGATGCTTTTGGATGGGACGTTCCTAAATATATTCACTGTCCTCCAATAATGAAGGATTCTCATAGTAAATTAAGTAAAAGAAACGGAGATGCTTCTTTTCAGGATCTTTTAGAAAAAGGATATCTAAAAGATGCTATATTGAATTACATAGCATTACTTGGATGGAATCCTGGTACTACTGAAGAAATATTCTCTTTAGAAGATTTAATTGGAAAGTTTGACTATAAAAGTATAAACAAAGCACCTGCAATCTTTGATAATAAGAAACTTAAATGGATGAATGGTGAATATATAAGAATGTTCTCTTTAGAAGAATTCCATAAATTAGCTCTTCCATATTACAAAGGAGTTATTACTAAGGATTTTGATCTTTTAAAAATAAGTGAACTACTTCACACTAGAACAGAACTTTTATCAGAAATTCCAGAACAAGTAGACTTTTTTGATGAGTTACCAGAATACTCTTGTGACTTATATGTTCATAAAAAAATGAAAACTAATTTTGAAAACTCTTTAGAAAGCTTGGAAAAAGCTCTTCCTGTTTTAGAATCTATAGATAACTGGAACACTGAAACTATTCATGATTCAATAATGGAATTAATTAAAGAATTAGAAGTTAAAAATGGTATAGTTTTATGGCCTATTAGAACTGCTGTATCTGGAAAGAAGTTCACTCCTGGTGGAGCCTTTGAAATAGCTGAAATATTAGGTAAAGAAGAAACTTTAAAAAGAGTTAAAATAGGTATAGAAAAATTAAAAAATGAAATAAATCAATAGATAAAATAAAGTCTGCCACAATTGTGGCAGACTTTATTTTATCTATTGGCAGAGTTTACCTGGATTCAAAATATTCTTAGGATCAAAGGCCAATTTAATTCTCTTCATAAGTTCTTTTTGTTCATCTCCTATTGATTCAAATAAGTATTCTTTTTTAGCATATCCTATACCATGTTCACCTGATACAGTACCCTCTAATTCGTGAGCTTTATCATACATACACTTAAATACATCATTTAATTTCTTTTTCCACTGTTCTTCATTTAAATCATCTCTCAATACATATACATGAAGATTTCCATCTCCCGCATGTCCAAAGTTTTTAATTTTGATGCCAAATTTATTTTGTAATTCATAAGTGTACTTTATAAATTCTGCAACTTTATTTCGTGGTACACATACGTCACATTCATCCATTTCAGTAGTGGATGCTTTTATAGCTTCCAAAAATGCTCCTCTTGCATTCCATATAGATTCTTTTCTTTCATCAGTATCTGCAATTAAAACATCCAATGCTCCGTTTTCTATAGCTATTTTTGCTACATTATCATAATACTTTTCTATTTCTTCTTTGCTATTTCCATCAAAAGTTAATATTAAGTATGCATCTGATGAATTGTCCGGAAACTTTTTACCTAAAAACTCTTCTGAAGCTAATATAACATCTCTTTCCATAAATTCTATAGAAGTTGGTATGGATTTTGATTTTATAATTCTAGGTACTGTTTCTATAGCTTTGTCCAAATCTTTAAAAGGTATTAAAAGACTTATGGATTGTTTAGGAAGTGGAAGTAATTTTAATATAGCTTTTGTAACTATAGCTAAAGTTCCTTCTGAACCACATACAAAATCTTTCAAACTGTATCCTGAACTATTTTTTACAACTTTACCCCCAAGTTCCATAATAGTTCCATCTGCTAAAACTACTTCTAATCCCCTTACATAGTCTCTTGTTACACCATATTTTACAGCTCTCATTCCTCCTGCATTAGTATTAATGTTCCCCCCTATAGTAGCAGACTTTTCACCTGGGTCTGGTGGATAGAAGAAATCTTTATCTTCTACATAATCAGCTATTTCCATTAATAATACGCCTGGTTCCACAGTTAAAGTTAAATTTTCTTCGTCTAATTCTAATATTTTATTCATTTTAGTTAAATTTATCATTATTCCACCGTAGATTGGAACAGATGCCCCTACTAGTCCTGTACCTGATCCTCTTGGTACTACTGGTATATTATTTTCATAGGCATATTTCATTATTTTTGATATTTCCTCTGTTGTATTAGCTTCTACTAATACATCTGGCATTTTTTCTATTCCACCTAATTCGTCATGGCTAAAGTCTTCACTGATTTCATCTCCTACTAAAACCCTATTTTTCCCTAGAATTGAAATGAAATATTCTATATCCTTTTTATCTATTGTCTTATAAGCTTCATTTACTTTCATAAAATAAACCTCCTAAATTTATACTATTTTCTTATGATTTTTTATATCGCTAATTATTTGAGGTATTACTTGATATATATCCCCTACTATGGCGTAGTGAGCTACATTAAAAATATCTGCATTAGGATCTTCATTTATAGCAAAAATATGATCTGAATTATTCATACCAGCTATAAATTGTACTGCACCTGATACTCCACAAGTTATTATTAATTTAGGTTTTACAGTTCTTCCACTTAATCCTATTTGTTTTTTAGGTCCAATCCATCCTGCTTCAATTAATGGTCTTGTCGCTGCAACTTGTGCATCTAAACAGTTAGCTAATTCATTAATCATTTCCATATCTTTTTCAGATTTTATTCCTCTTCCAGCTACAACTATAACATCTGCTTCAGATATATCTTCTTCTTTTTCTTTCTTTACTGTATTTAATACTTTTATATTGGATTTAAGTTTTTCACTATCTACTTTACCTCTTATAATTTCTCCACTTTTTTCTTCTTGTCTTTCTGCTGTAGTCATTATCTTATATCTTACAGTACAGAATTGTGGTCTTTGATTGGGAGTAATTATTTGTGCCATTATATTTCCACCAAATGCTGGTCTTATCTGAACTAAGTCAGTATTTTCTTTCATATCTAAAACAGTACAATCTGCTGTCAGCCCTGTTCTAAATCTTGCTGCAACTCTTGGTGCAAGTGATCTTCCTACAGTAGTAGCTCCTACTAAAATAGAACATGGTTTTACTTTGTTTATAAAATCTTCAAAAGCTGCTGTATAAGGTTCTATTCTAAAATCTTCAAGTTCTTTTTCATCATATACAAAAACCTTATCAACACCATAGTGAAGTAATTCTTCTGCTTTATCTTCTATGCTACTTCCTATAAATACTGCATATACTGGATGATTTATTTTGCCTGCAAGTTCTTTTGCTTTGCCTATAAGTTCATAAGTTACAGGATGTATTCTTCCCTCTGTATGATCTACATAAACAGCTATACCGTTCCACTTACTCTTATCTATTTTTTCAACAGTTTCTTCTATAAATTCAATAACCCCTTTAGGTCCTTTTTTTACGCATAATTTACACATTTTGCAGCCTGCATTTATTGATAATTTTCCATCTGCTTCTTCTATGGCATTAAAAGGACATATCTTTACTAACTCTTCTATATTTTTTTCATTTAATTTATCTTGATTTATATATAATTTTCCCATAAATCTCCCTCCAAAAATCCTTTATTTAAACATATTTTAATTTCTTTAATTCTTGAAAAACTCTATCGCCTAATTCTATTCCATTGCCTTCCCACATTTCTTTGTGATCATTTACTGGTGGTGGGAATATTTTTTCTACTTGTGTTGGTGAACCATTTAAACCATATTTATGTTCATCTTTATCATCAAAGTTGTCTAGACTAAGCATTTTTATTTCTTTTTGTTCAGTTGATTTCTTTCTTTTATAAGAGGGAAGTCTTGGTTGAAAAATATCTTTTTCTACAGTTATTAAACATGGAAACTTCACTTCAGCTAATTCTACTGATTCCGGCATGTCCATCTCTACTACTAAGCCATCTTCTCCTACCTCTTCTATTTTCAAAACATTTGCTATATGTGCAATATCCAAATATTCAGCTACTTCAGGTCCTACTTGAGCAGTATCTCCATCAGTTGTTTGTTTTCCACATATTATAAGATCAAAATCTCCTACTTGTTTAATTCCTTGATATATTGCATATGAAGTTGCTAATACGTCAGCTCCTGCGAATCTTCTGTCAGATATAATGATTCCATCATCTGCTCCCATAGCATAAGCTTCACTTATTATTTCTTTTGCTTGCGGAGGTCCCATAGTTACAACTTTTACTTCTCCTCCAAAATCTTCTTTTAATTTAAGTGCAGTTTCAAGAGCATATAAATCGTATGGATTCATTTTAGAATCTATTCCATCTCTTTTTAATACTCCTGTCTTTTCATCTACTTCCACTTTAGAAGTTCCAGGTACTTGTTTAATACATACCAATATTCTCATATTAATACCCCCTATTTTTTAGATTTAAATTAATATTCTTTATTACATTTAAATATTAAATAATGATCCTCCTAAATAAGATATTAGTCCTAAAATTACTACGTAAAATATACAAAATTTTAGTGTAGCTTTTAAAATATATCCTTCAGTACCTTCTAATCCAGTTGCTGCTGTTGCCACTGCAATACTTTGAGGCGATATCATTTTACCAGCTGTTGCACCTCCTGTATTTGCCGCTGCTAGCCAATAAGGATTCAAGTTAAGACTATTTGCAACTTCTACTTGTAATCCTCCAAATAATACATTGGCTGAAGTATCACTTCCTGTTACAAAGGTGCCTAAAGCTCCAATCAATGGTGCAAATAATGGATAAAAGTCTCCTGTAATTAATACTAAAACTACAGCTATTGATTTTATCATTCCACTGTATCCCATAACTTTGGCTAATGCCACTATGGATAAAATAGTTATAAAGGAATTTTTCATTTGTTTAAAGGTACCTACTAAAATATCAAATATCTCTTTAACTTTAGCTCCTTGAATCACTCCTCCAATAAATGTTGCAATTATAATAAGTGTTCCTGGTGTTGCTATCCAAAGAAAAGTATATGGTTCCGCATCTTGTCCTGTATATATATTTAAAGATGTACTTACAGATGAGAGTAGTTTATTAATTGTAGGGAATAATGAACTTGAAAATAATATGAATACAAAAACCAATATAAAGGACAGCCATGATAGTAGAATATCTTCCATAGGAATCTTATTTTCTTTTATCGCTGTGTCTTTATAGAATGTTTTTGCAATAAGAATTGTAACGATCATGCTACAGAGACTACCTACAATTGCAGGTAATTCTGCACCCATGTATTTAGCTAGTAGTACTTCTGGTATTGCAAAGGCTAGTCCAGACATAATGGATATTCCAAAAACTCCTTTTATAGCTTTTACACTTCTTCCAGCAAGCATAACTAAAAGTATAGGTACTATTACTATTAGTCCTGATAATTGTAGACCAACAGCATAGCTTAAGATATTAACATCTAGTCCTGTTATTTTTGCTAAAGTTGTAATAGGTATTCCTATAGCTCCAAAAGCTGTAGGTGTAGTATTGGCAATTAGACAAATAATAGCCGCGAAAACTGGATCAAAACCCAAAGCTGCCATAATGCTTGCAGGTATTGCAACTGCTGTTCCAAAGCCTGCAATTGCTTCTAGAAATCCCCCAAAACCCCAAGCTAATATAAGTACTAATATGCGCTTATCATTAGTAATACCAGTTATCATGTTTTTTATGGTTTCCATACTCCCTGTCTTTATGGATACGTTGTAAATAAATACTGCAGATATTATGACCAACATTATGGGCCATAATCCTAAAGCTCCCCCTTCTAAAATTGCAGTAAAAGCATCTATAAATCTCATTTTCCAAAATAGCATTGCCAAAACAAAAGTTATAACCAAAACCGCAGGACAAGCTTTATGGGCAGAGATTTTAAAAACTCCTAAGGCAACCATCAAACAGACAATAGGTATCATGGCAATAAAAAATAACAAATAACTATTCATATTACCTCTCCTTATTTAATGTTACTGGTCATACCATAGTACCAGTTAAATATATATTATCACAATTTTTAGAACATTGCTATATATTTTAAAATAAAAAAGATGTCTTTTTTAAAAGACATCTTCTAATTAATATTATCTATTTATCATGTATTTATTTGCAAAGTCCAAATGCTTTGTCATAGCTTCTACAGCTTCATCCTCACTATTATTATTTAATGCTTCAAAAATATTTTCATGCTGTGTTATAAGTTCTTGTCTATTTCCTTCTTCTTCTAAAATACTTTTTCTAGCATCTTTTATGTAAGACTCCATTAGCGCTGAAATTGCATTTAATACTCCTAATAATAAAAAGTTTTTAGAAGCAGCTGCTATTTTATAGTGAAATTCTCTATCTATTTCTGCTAAATTTTCTTCTTTATTAGGAGTTTTTAACTTTTCTTTAAGCTCATTTAACTTCTCTAACTCACTTTCTGTTATCCGTTCTGCAGCTAGCTTAATTGTTCCTACTTCTATAATCTTTCTTAGCTCTAAAATTTCTTCTGATTTGCTATCCTGAAGCATAAACATTACTGAAAGCGGTTCTATAAGTCCATCCTCAAAATCCTCTTTTATGAAATTTCCTTCTCCTTGCCTACTTTCAATAAGACCAACAATTTCTAAAGATCTTAAAGCTTCTCTTACAGATGTTCTACTAACCTGTAATTTCTCTACCATATCTCTTTCTGAAGGAAGTTTATCTCCTTTTTTTAGTATTCCTTTATATATCATATCTTTAATTTGTTCTATAACTTCTTCATATATTTTCTTATTCTTTACAGGACTAAACATTTTTTTCTTCCTTTCTATGTTAATATATTATTTTCCAAAGAAAAATAAAGGTTTCTTAGCCTCTATTTTTCCTTTATTACTCTAAACCAATTAGTAATAATATAGAAAAGACTCACTACATCCTGCTCATTATAAAGAAGAATTCTATTTTTTTTATCTGATGGCATTCTATCTATATAGTCCCTATCCTTCATAACCTTACCAAAGGTTTTTGCCAAATTTTGACCACTTATAACTTCACTCTGTCTTTCAATATTAAATTCTTTTTCCAAATCTTTAAGCCCTATACTAGCTCCCTTTACTTTCTCATACTCTCTTTGTAAATCTACATGTTGAAAGGTTTCCTTTATTTTAAAATCTATATTATACTTTTCAAAAAGATAATTTATTACAGTAAAATCATTATTTCCTGAAAAGGTAACAATATATTTTTTACCTAAACTTTTCATATTATTAAAATATTCTTTAGCGTAATTTAATATATCCTTAGCATCCCTTTTATTTTCTATCATATACTGAGTTGTTTTTAATTTTTTACTTTCTTTATCATAAAAACCACATCCAAATACACCTATACATATTGGTTTTTTATAAATATAATGCTCTAAATCAAAATATATTGCATCCTCATATATATCGACTTTTCCATTTTTTAATGAATGCTTTTCAAATATTTCTCCTACAGTGTTACTATTTTCTTTAATAATCAAAAGTACCATCTCTTTCCATATATTTATACCTCTAAAATATCTATATTATCAGGTTTTAAATTATATATCACATCTTTTCTTTCAACTATTATGCTTATTTTTTCCTTAACTTCTTCATCTTTTGAGATTTTAGTTAAAAGTTCTCTTGTAGGATTTACACAAATAGGATATTTCATCATTTGAAACATTGATAAATCCCCTGTTGTATCTCCATAAGCATAGCTTTTATTTATATCTACATTATATTTTTCTATAAGTTCTGCTATAGCCATTTTTTTATTTCTACTATCCCACATGGGTTTAACTTCACCTGTGTAAATTTCATTATTATCTAATTCATATATACTTCCTCTAAAATCATCAAATCCATGTTTTAAACTCATCTCTTTAACTAATTCTATTGGACTTCCTGATACAGTAACTATTAAGTGTCCTTGCTCCTTATGCCATTTTATTCTATTTCTTGTATAAGTGTATACTCTATCTCCCTTTTGTTCTACTACATTTTTTGCTATAAATTCTACTTGATATTTATGAAGACCTTTTATAGCCTCAATATATATCTTTGCCATTTTCAATAAATAATCATCATAATCCCCTGTTCTATTATCCCATTTTAAGTATTCTGGTCTTACCTCATTATACCATCTTTTAGGATGTATTATTTCATACTTTATCATTTTTTTAAACACTTCTGTTATTAGACCTTCCCTATATAAAGTCCCGTCTATATCAAAAAAAGCAGCAACTCTTTTCAAAATAATCACAACCTCTCTTTTTTATTTTAAAATTACATATTAAACTTAATTATATCATTTTAATTACTTTATGGAAATATCCAGGTTTTATTTAATGAACACTTAATTATTCATTATTTACTGTTAGTTTTTCATTATTTATAAAATAAAAATTTTGTGAAGCAAAATTTTTATTTTACGAATTGACATATTACTTCAAAAATGATATATTATATTTGAAATTGATAATAGTTTTCAATTAAGGAGTGATTACTATGACTTTAAACGAACTAAAAATTGGAGAAAAAGCTTATATTAATACAATATCTGGTAATGATAAACTAGCTAAAAGACTTTTAGCTCTTGGCTGTATTAAAGGAACAGAAATCTGTATTAAGAAGGTAGCTCCTTTTGGAGACCCAATTATTATTAATCTAAGAGGTTTTGACTTGGCTTTAAGGAAAAAAGATGCAAAAAACATTTCAATAGAAGATTCACTTGAAACCGTAGAAAGGATGGCAAAAATATATGATAACTGTTGCATTAGTGGGTAATCCCAACGTTGGGAAGACTTCACTTTTTAATGCTCTTACTGGTTCTAATCAATATGTAGGTAACTGGGCAGGAGTAACTGTAGAAAAAAAAGAAGGATACATTGACAATTTAGTAAAAATAGTAGATTTACCTGGTATATACGCTATGGATACTTATTCTAATGAAGAAAAAGTATCCAAAAATTATTTATCCACAGAAAACATAGATGTAATTCTAAATATAGCAGATGCATCAAATTTAGAAAGAAATTTGTACTTAACTTATCAACTAAAAGAATTTAAAAAACCTATTATTCTTTTATTAAACATGATGGATATAGTAGAAGAGAAAAATATTAAAATAGATTTGGAATTATTATCAAGAGAATTAAATGTTAAAGTAATACCTATTTCTGCCTCTAAAAATATGGGCATTGATAAACTAAAAGAAACTTTAAAGGTAAGTAATTTTTCTGATATTAATATTGATAATGAATTTCAGTTTCGCAGTGAAGAAGAAACTTATTCTTTAATAGAAAAAGTTCTAGAAAAAACTGTAGTCTATTCTGACTCTAATAAATCTAGTATTACAGATAAAATAGATAATTTACTTTTAAATAGATTTCTAGCGTACCCTATTTTCTTAGGAATACTTTATTTTATATTTCAATTTACTTTTTCATGGGTAGGACAACCTTTATCTGATTTGTTGGACGAGGGGCTTAACGATAGTCTTATACCATACCTAAATGATAGTCTATCTAGTCTTAGTCCCTGGTTTAAATCATTGCTAGTAGATGGTATCGTAGGAGGTATTGGATCCGTAATTGTATTTTTACCAATTATTTTAGCACTATTCTTGGGAATCTCATTTTTAGAAGACAGTGGATATATGTCTAGAGCTGCCTTTATAATGGACAAACTCATGAGGAGAATGGGACTTTCAGGTAAGGCTTTTATACCTTTAATAATAGGTTTTGGATGTTCTGTACCAGGAATTATGGCTTCTCGAACTTTAGAAAGTGAAAAAGATAGAAAACTTACAGCTCTACTAGTTCCTTTAATGTCTTGTAATGCTAGGCTGCCTGTTTACGCCTTATTTGCTTCAGTATTTTTCCCAGGCAATGAAACTTTAATAGTATTTTCTTTATACCTTCTAGGTATTTTGATAGCTTTTTTAATTGGACTACTATTCAAAAATACTATATTTAAAAAGGATGAAGAACCTTTTATAATAGAACTTTCTCAATATAAAATGCCTGGATTTAAGAGTTTAACTAAGCTTACTTGGGAAAAAGGAAAGGGATTCCTTAAAAAAGCTGGAACTATAATTTTTGCAGCCTCCGTTGTTATATGGTTTTTATCTAATTTCAACTTTACAGGTATGGTAGAAATGAATGATAGTTTATTAGCATCTATTGGTAAGTTTATAGCTCCTATTTTTAAACCTTTAGGCTTTGGTTCTTGGGAAAATTCTGTAGCTATATTAACTGGAATAACTGCTAAAGAAATAATCCTAAGTTCTATGGGCGTTATATATGGTGGCAATTTAAGAGAAGTATTACCAAATCATTTTACTATCTTATCTTCCTATAGTTTCTTAGTATTTGTACTACTATATACTCCTTGTGTATCTGTAGTTGCTGCAATGAAAAAAGAATATGGTAATAAAATGATGTTTTTATCTGTTTTTTATCAGTTAGTTTTAGCATGGATTGTATCCTTTATAGCATATAATATAGGTTTACTTTTAATATAAAGAAGGTGATTTAATGGAAACAATTATAGCCCTTTTAATAGGTGCCATAGCTGTTTATGTATTATACAAAAACATTAAAAAAAGTGCTTCTGGTGGTGGTTGTAGTGGCTGTAGTGGTTGCTCTTCCTCTTCACATTGTTCAAGTTATACAGAAGAACCTGATGAGAAATAAATATTAAAACCTAGTATGATTTCATACTAGGTTTTAATAGCTTTCTTTTACAATTCTTTTTAACTCTTCTTCATCCTTTGTTCCTTTTAGTAATTCTCCTATAAGTTTTGAAGCTGTCCTTTTAGATACTTTTCTTACATTAAATTTAATACTTATATCATTTTGTTTTAGTAAATAGCGTAGATATTTATATTGTCTTTCTGTAATAATATCTTCTCTTTCTAAATCATCGCTTGTTTCAATTTTATATCTTAGTTTAAATATTTTAGGAAGATTTAAAACATCCTCATAGTTATGAAGCATTATAATATCTCTTAATTTTTTATCTCCTGTATTTAAGTATTCTTCATAAAGTTTTACACTAATTCCACCATTTATTTCGTCTTTTCTGTTTACCCCTATAAATCTTTCCACACTTTTTAAATTACATCGTTTCATTCCTAATTTTTTATAATAAGGTTTTATATGTCTATATAAATCTACATGCTTTTCAGGCAAATGGTATTCTAAGTTTTTTTTATCAAATCTATATTTTATAAAAGGTTCATCAAAGGCTATTCCATTATAAGAACTCCAAACATGAAAGTCCTTTATATCCTCTCCAAAGCTTTTTAATATATCATATTCTTCCTGTAAGCTTTCTGCATAGTACTGTTTTATTATAAAATTATGATAATCTTCATACCATCCTAAAGATATGAGTATTATATTATTATTCTCCCTATCAAAACCCGTAGTTTCTATATCAAAATAAGCTATTTCATCCATATAATATCTTTTAAATATATCCAGAGGTATTTTTATATCCTCTTTTTTTGTATTTATTATCACCTTATTCACTCCTCTAATGTTGCCCATATACTATTATACAATAAAAACAGCCCACATAGATAGATTTATACAAAAATCTATTTATATAGGCTATTTAATAATTATTTTACATTTTTTCTACTACTTCTATTCCTAATAAGTTAAGAGCATTTTTTATAACTTGACAAGTTGATTCAACAAGTTTTATTCTAGCTTTCTTTATCTCTTCATCTTCTGCATTTAAAATACTATTGTGGTTATAGAATTTGTTAAAAGCTTTAGCAACTTCTATTACATATCTTGTTACAATAGATGGTTCTAATTTTTCTATTGCTTGAAGTATGGATTTATTAAAACCTTCTAAAGTTTTTACAAGTTCAAATTCTTCTTTAGAATTTAATTTACTATAATCAACATCTCCTTGTATTTCTCCTGATTTTCTCAATATGCTTTTTCCTCTAGCATAGCTATATTGAACATAAGGTCCCGTTTCCCCATCAAAGCTTAACATTTCATCCCAACTAAATACTATATCCCTTTCTCTGTTGTTTTTAAGATATGTAAATATAACTGCACCTATTCCTATTTTTTTAGCTGTTTCTTCTTTATTTTCTAGTTCTGAATTCTTTTCATTTATTATTTCTAATGTTTTATCTACAGATTCTTTTAAAAGATCTTCAAGGAATATAACCTCACCTTTTCTAGTAGATAGTTTTCTATCTGTAAATCTTACTAAACCAAATCCTATATGAGTACAATCATCTGCCCAATCATGTCCCATTAATTTTAATGTTGTAAATACTTGTTTAAAGTGTAAGGATTGTTCTAATCCAACTACATATATACTTTTATAAAAATCATATGTCTTTTTTCTATATATAGCTGTAGCTAAATCCCTAGTAGCATAAATAGTTGCTCCATCTGATTTTTTAATTATACAAGGTGGCATATTGTAGTCCTCTAACATTACAACCTTTGCACCATTACTTTCTACAAGTAATCCTTTTTCATCTATTTCTTCTACTACGGCATCCATTTTGTCGCCATAGAAACTTTCTCCTGCATAGGAATCAAACTCTACATTTAACATATGATACACTTTTTCAAATTCCTTTAGACTTAGTTCTCTAAATTTCTTCCAAAGCTTAACTTCCTCTTCTTCTCCATCTTCCAATCTTTTAAAATGTAGTCTTCCTTCTTCTTCTAGGGCAGGATCTTTTTCTGCTTCATCATGGAATTTAACATATATTCTTAAAAGCTCTTTTATAGGTTCTTTTTCTAAGGCTTCTTCATCTACCCATCTTTTGTAAGCGGCTATTAGTTTTCCAAATTGTGTTCCCCAATCTCCTAAATGATTTAGTCTTTCACAATCATATCCTTCAAAGGTAAATATTTTATATAAAGCATTTCCAATGGCAGTACTAAATAAATGTCCTACATGGAAAGGCTTTGCAATATTAGGAGAAGAATATTCTATTAATGCTTTTCTTCCTTTTCCTTCATTTGAAGCTCCATATTTATCTTTCTCTTCTAATATTTTTTCTATTACATTTTTACTAAATATAGATTTATCCACAAAAAAATTCAAATAGGGCCCTAAGTTTTCAACCTTTTCAAAATTACTTTTATCAAATTTATCCTTTAATTCCTCTGCAATCATATTAGGTGCTTTTCTAAATGTTTTAGCTAACTGAAAGCATGGAAAAGCAAAATCCCCCATTTCTGGTTTTGGTGGTATTTCAATAAGTTTTTCTATATCTTCTATAGGCAATTCTATAATGGAACTTAATCTTTCACTTATTAACTCTTTATAATTCATTTTATAACCCTCCTGTATTTATTATTTTTCATATAAAAAAACCATCTCTTTAACATTATAAAGAGACGGTTTTATCCGCGGTACCACTCTAATTGACATAAGTCCTCTTAAAAATTTAACGCTTTTTAGCGGTTTATCCTACTATTAGTTCAGATAAACTTCTCTAAGGCTCTATTTTACTTATTCCTCTTTTACAGGCTCCCACCATACCCTGCTCGCTTAAAAAGAAAGAAAAAGTTACTTTCCTCTTCCTAGAATTTTATTATATTATAAATTAATCTAAACTATATTATAGTGTTATATTTTCATATTTGTCAATACTTATCTATTAAATCTTCCAGTGAAATTATAGGATTACCACAAGCAAAGTTTTTACATATATATACTGTGGTTTTATTTTGTATATTGTTTTTTTCTTTTAATTCTGGCATTAATTTTTCCACTTTTTCATCCTTTACAATATTCATAGAAAAAGGATGATATTTTTCATTTATTACTTTAATCATAGCTTTAAATATATCCTCATCTTCTCCTTTTACTATAACAATCTCTTCACTTTCTAAAACATAATGCATATAGGATATTAAAAAGAATGTATGGGATTCTAAAGTGCTTTTTATCCTTCCTGAAAAATAATTTAGATTTTGTTGAATTATTTCATCTAATTTGCTATCCCCTGTAATTCTACTAAGTCTTACCATATTATACATAGCCACAGAATTTCCTGATGGTATAGCAGAATCATAGCTTTCCTTAAGTTTTAATATTAATTCTTCTCCATCTTTTCCAGTATGGAAAAAACCATGATTTTCTTCATCCCAGAATAATTCAATCATATCATAATTAATCTTTAATGCCTTTTCTATATACTCAGTTTTAAAGGTACTTTGATAAAGCTCTATAAGAGCCCATATTAAAAAGGAATAGTCTTCAAGATGCCCTTTATGTGCTCTTTCACCATCTCTATATCGAACATATATTCTTCCATTTTCATCTATTAAATTTTTCATTATAAACTTTACTGCTTCTTCTGCACTTTCTATGTAGTCCTTTCTTTTTAACACTCTACCACTATAAGCTAAAGCCGCTATCATCAATCCATTCCAAGAAGTAAGTATTTTAGTATCCTTATGGGGATGTATTCTTTTTTCTCTATTAATAAAAAGAGTCTTCCGAATATTTTCTAATTTATCCTTTACATCAGGCTCTAAATCCTCTAGAGGTGTCTCAATTAAATTAGGTATATTTTCACCCTCAAAGTTTCCTCTATCTGTTATTCCATAATATTTTGAGAAAAGTTTTGCATCCTCTTTGCCTAAAATATCTTCTATCTCTTCTAAAGTCCATACATAAAATTTGCCTTCTACTCCTTCTGAATCCGCATCTTCTGCTGAATAAAAAGCTCCTTTTTTATCTTTCATATCTCTTATTACGTAAGAAATTGTTTTTTCTATTATTTCTTTGTATAACTCCTCTTTAGTTATTTGATACATTTCAGCATAAGCTATTGTAAGCATTGCGTTATCATATAACATTTTTTCAAAATGGGGAACTAACCATTTATCATCTGTAGAATATCTAGAAAAACCATATCCTATATGGTCAAATATTCCACCTTTATACATAGATTTAAGAGTTTTTTCTACTATATTTAAAGCCTCTTCATCTTTGTATAATCTATAGTATCTTAAAAGGAACATAAGTTTATGACTTGTAGGAAATTTAGGTGCATCATAAAATCCTCCGTGTATAGGATCATAGCTTTCCTTTAATACTTCAAAACATTCCTTTATAACTTCTTTATTTAAATCTTCCCTTTGTGATACTGATATATATTGACTCATATCTTTTAATAGTTTTTCAGAGGAATTTAATATGAGTTCTCTATTATTCTTCCATTGATTACTCATTTCTTTTAAAATATACATAAGTCCCCTTACTCCATATCTATCTTCCTTAGGAAAATAAGTTCCAGCAAAGAAAGGCTTTTTATCAGGAGTCATTATTATAGTTAAAGGCCACCCTCCACTTCCTGTAACTGCCTGACAGAAGGTCATGTATATATTATCAATATCTGGTCTTTCCTCTCTATCAACTTTTATAGAAATAAAATTATCATTTAATACTTTAGCTACTTCTTCATCTTCAAAAGATTCTCTCTCCATTACATGGCACCAATGGCATGTAGAGTAACCTATGCTTAAAAATATTGGTTTATCTTCTTCTTTTGCTTTTTGGAAAGCTTCTTCTCCCCATGGATACCAATCTACAGGATTATAGGCATGTTGTAATAGATACGGACTTTTTTCTTGAGCTAATCTATTTGGTACTCTATTTGAGTTAGTCATACTATCACTTCCTTTTATAAGTTGTTTTATGTTATTATACCCTAAAATAAAAAAGATACTATAAATTTTAAAAGCTGCTAATACCAATAGGTTAAAAATATTCCTCAATCAGCAAGTTATTTATCAAAGATTTCTAGTGAAAAAATACACAAACAAATGCTTTTTACCAAATAATATGTTATAATCTTTATATCCCCATACGGGGGATATAAAGAAAGGAGAATGTAAGATGCATGACCATCCACATAAAAAATCCGTTGTTAATAGACTTTCCAGAGCAATAGGTCATTTAGAATCTGTAAAAAGAATGGTGGAAGAAGGAAGAGATTGTAGCGAAGTATTAATACAAATTTCTGCTGTAAGATCTGCTTTAAATAATGCTGGAAAAGTATTACTTGAAGATCATATTAATCATTGCATAGTTAAAGCCGTTGAAAACAATGATAAGGAAATCTTAGATAATTTAAATAATGCAATAGATAAATTTATCCGATAACTAAATGATAACTATTTTGATATTTAAAAAGGAAGTGGAATTTAATGATTAACCAATTTGTAATAAAAACTCTTGTTTCGTCAATAATAATAGCTATTGTTTCAATTATGAGTAAAAAATCCCCACTTATAGGAGCTATAACAGCTTCATTACCTATTACCTCTATGCTAGTACTATGCTGGCTTTATGTAGATACAAAGGATACAAATCAAATTATACATATGTCAAAGAGTATATCTTTAATGATTGCACCTTCTTTTATCTTTTTTATTGCATTAATATTACTTATTAAAAATAATGTTAAAATGCACTATTCAATGATATTTGCTTCTATAATAATGATAATCTCATACAGTATATATACATTTGTATTAAAAAGTTTTGGAATTAATATTTAAATTAAAAATGGATTGTCCCAAAACAAAATTTTGAGACAATCCATTTTTAATTAATGACTTCCATGAATTACTTTAAATCCTTCACTTTTAAGCATTTTTTCATGCCTTCCATACTCATTACACTCTACCTCTATACAACGTGCTAAATGAATAGTATCTACATTATTCTTCTTAAGTTGAATTATTTTGTGATTCCAATCTTCATCTTTAAATTTTGTTTCTTTACACCCATTACAATAAAAGAAACTTGCAAGTTCTGGCTTATTACTTTTATATATTTCAAAAGCTTTAGTAGATTCATTGTAAACTTTAAAACATCCTGTACCTGAGCATTGTCCAACTAACTTTCTACATGCCATTATTGCTATTGCCATATAGTATCATCCTCTCTTCATACCGTTTTAAAGGTTATGTACATTGGCTCTTGTTCTGTATGGATTTTACAATCTACTTCATATACTTCTTTAATAAGTTGTGATGTTAATATATCTTTTGGCTCTCCATTAGCTACCACATTTCCATTATGCATAACATATAATTTATCACAATAAGCTGCTGCTAAATTTAAATCGTGAAGTGCCACTACTGCTGTAGTTTTTAAAGATTTAACTAAATTTAATATTTGAATTTGATATTTTATATCCAAATGATTAGTAGGTTCATCTAATATAAGTAGTTTTACTTGTTGAGCTAATGTTCGAGCTAAAAGAACCCTTTGTTTTTCTCCCCCAGATAAGGTTGAAAAGCTTCTTTTTGCATAATTGAGCATATCTACTTTTTCTAACATTTCCCTGGCAATTTTATAATCTTGTTCATTATCCTGTTCTAACATCTTCTTATGAGGACTTCTTCCCATAAGCACCATATCCTCTACTTTAATATCAAAAGCTATATGATTAAATTGACTTACAACTCCTAATTCACAAGCCATATCTTTTATAGGCATAGTGAGAAGATTTTTTCCATCCAAATATATAGCACCAGATTCAGGTTTACAAATACGATAAATTGTTTTTAACAAAGTAGATTTTCCACTTCCATTAGGGCCTATAAGCCCTACAAATTCACCTTTATTAACTTCAATACACGCATTATGAACTATTTTTTTATTACCTAATTGTACATTTATATTTTCAACACTTAACTTCATATTCAGTTACCCCTCTTAAAAACTATATGCACGTTTTAATATAATATATATAAAAAATGGAGCCCCTATTACCGAAGTTATAATACCTATTGGCATCTCCATATTTTTAAGAATAATACGTGCTAATACATCTGCCCACACAAGAAAGATACCTCCAATAAGTATAGCCACAGGCAAATTATTTTTATGATTTGACCCAACTAAACTCCTAGTTATATGTGGAATTACCAATCCTATAAAACCTATAATTCCACAGCTTGATACTAATACTCCAGTTAATATAGATACCATAATCATATATAATTTTCTATATTTACTTAAATCTATACCTAACGTTATAGCCGCTTCATCACCTAAAAGCATAGTATTCATAATGCGATATTGACATAGGAAAAAAGCAATTAATATAAAGGTTATTATTGTAGGAAACCACAAATTACTCCATTTCCCCCCTGTTAAACTACCCATAGCCCATTCTGAAATAGAACGTACAGCATTGTTATCATTAGTAAGATATACCATCAAACTTGAAAAAGCTGAGCATATGATACTAACTACCATACCTGATAATACTAATTTTGTTGAAGTAATTCGTCCCCCTATACTAGATAGTTTAAAAACCATTATAGATGACATTAATGCTCCAATAAATGCCCAAAACGCTATTCCAACGCTTTGAAATGTCCCTGTTAAAATATTAGATCCTACTAATATAAAAAACGTAGCTCCTAAAATAGCACCAGAGGAAATTCCCAATATATATGGATCAGCTAAAGGATTTTGAACCGTTGCCTGCATTACAACTCCTCCTAGAGCTAACCCCATACCTACAACTACTCCAAGCAAAACTCTTGGCAATCTTATTTGCCATATGATATCAACAAATTGTCCTTGAATAGCAGACTCTAGTCCTTTAATGCCGAATATCTTATATAAAATAATCCTATACACATCTGCTACAGGTATTTTTACTGAACCAATACCTACAGCACAAATTATTGATATTATTAAAAGTATAATTAGGCCTATTACAACTATTGAATTAGCTACTTTCACTGGTTCTAAATTTTTCTTTCCTCTACTAGTGGATTTTGATTTTAATATATCCTTCATATTATTTAAATAGCTCTGGATATAGTTCCTTAGCATAACGTTCTACTGCATCAACAGTGCGAACTCCGCCGGCCCATGTTTCTGCTAAACCAGTGATAATTATTTTTTTATTCTTAATAGCATTTACATTAGCTAAAGCCTTATTTTCAGTAAATTCTTTAGCTAACTCAGCATCATGTATTTCCTTTTCATCTCCATAATGAATGAATACAATTGCATCTGGATTAGCAGACACTATATTCTCTAAACTCATAGTTCCTGACTTTTCTCCTAAGTTTTCTCCACCTGCTTTTAATACCATATCTCCTACTAAATCATTTTTACCATATAATCTAAATTCACCTTTGTTTTTATCTCCAAGAATTAATACTTTTTTCTTATTTTTAACCTTAGATGTTTTTTCTTCTATTTTGTTTAATCTATCTCTTAATTCCTTAACATATTTGTCAGTTTTGTCTTTAATATTAAATATAGTACCTAAGTCATTAATATCTTTAAAACCATTTTCTATTGTATAGTTCCCTACTGTTTTTACTGTATTACGCTGAGCAAAAGTTTTAACATTTCTATCATTCCACTCCTTTACATCACCTAAAGTTTTATCTGCAAATACACTTTTCCACCCAAAAATTAAATCTGGTTGTAGTGCTAGTACCTGTTCTTTTGTTGGATATTTTTCTGATACCACATTAACTTTTTTATATTTATCTGCCAATCTGTCTAATATTGGATTATCAAGATAGCAAGTACCTACTAAATACTTCTCTAAGCCTAAATCCAACATTAATTCAATAGTAGTCTGATTTGTGGTTAATACTTTTTCTGGTGTTTTATCAAATATTACTTTAATTTCTTCTCCCGCAAAATTATAGTTTGTTATTGTTACTGGATAATGAGACTGCTTGTCTCCTTTTTTCCCTGAAGTTTCTATATTATTTTTATTTGCACTTTCACCATTTTTTGATGAGTCATTTCCTGAACATGCACTCAATGATGCTACCATTGATACAGCTATTACTCCTAATATTAACTTTTCATATAGCTTTTTTATTACTTTTCCTTTCATTTTTCCACTTCACCTTCTTAATTTTTATTTAAATAAAAAACTCTCCAACTACGAATAGCTGAAGAGTTATAAATATGTACATAAACAAACTATAACAAACACTCCTCTATTACTCGTAGAGCTATAGTGAATAAAATAGGCAGATATTCTGGCTCGAGTATCATAATTTTCTTCTGCCTTCCCATTAAAAAACAGTGGCATAATAGAAGAAAACTTCTCTCTTACAGCGGCGGTACCGCGTGGGATTTTCACCCAACTTCCCTTTTAATTAAAGTTATTAAACCTATTTTCATAAAACATTTTTCTACAGTATATTAACATAAATATACTCTCATATCAAGCTAATAAAATCTAAAACCTTTGGTAAAAAGTAATTATTACTATATAATTTATATATAATTCTATTATAAAACAACAAAAATCCAAATTTTGTTTTAACTGTAGTTTTCCATATTTATTATGTTATACTTTTTATGAAAGCTAGTTTTATAAAATAACGTTAAAGAACTCCATTCATTAACTTTTTTCCATATTAATAGGAGGAGAAACATTGAAAAAGTTTATTTCAACTTTATTATTAACAATTTCAATGTTCTCTTTTTTTATATTATATAATGATCACAAACAATCACAAATTTATAATATAAAAAATGTAGAACATACTCTTAAAAATAGTTATGAAGTTATTATTCCTTCAAAAATAAGCAAACTTCCTACCTCTAAACAAGAGAAAGTACTATTAGATGCATCAGATAGTGAAAATATAAATTTTTATTTTACACGTATAATCACTAAAAATGATAAAGAAAAAATAATTAAATATATTTACACTACTAACAATGACTATATGGATAGGATTCAACTTGAATGGGGTAAAAAATTAGATAAAACATTAATGTCTAGTGACTATTTTCTATCTACTGAAGATACCAATAATAAAAACCAAATAGGTAAAATTGCTAGCTTTGATGGCATATCTATGGAAATACGCACATTACATAATTTACTTGATGATGGACTATTTTTAGATGGACCTTGTATAGTTACAGTGCCTAGTGACAAAAACTTCAATAAATTCATCAGCATACTAAAAGATATTTTAAATGTAAAATTTATTAATTCATCTAAGCCACAAAATATAGGACAAGTTACAAAAAATACTTATTTACAAATGTCAGTACTATTTTTCATAGTTATGTTACTAATCTTATATGATATATTAAAATCATATAAAAAAATTGCAATAGAAAAATTGCTTGGATACTCTAACTTAGATATATGGAAAAAAAGAATTTTCAAGATAATAATTGTTCAGCTAATAACTATGATTATTTCGATAGTTATTATGAGCCTATTCCTTTTCAAAAAATTTAATATATATCATATATATTTTTTAAAAGACTTAACTATTAAATATGTTATTTTAATAATTATTACATTTATAATAGCATCTATACCATTTACTTATATAAACAATATACATACTATTTCTGCTATAAAAAATAAATACCCAGCAAAAGAAATTTTACTTTTTAATACATCAATTAAGATCTTATTATGTATAGCATTTATTTTTATAATAAATAAGCAAGTAGCAAATTATAAGGACATAAAAAAAATATTCGACGGTTCTTACAATAAATGGGAAAACGTTTCAGATTATCGGGTTCTTAACTTTGATAATGCTAACTTTGATAGCCCAATTTTTGATATAACTAGCTCAAGTAAAAACATAGAAATTTATAAGTACTTCAATAAAAAAGGTGCTTTATTTGCAGCGTTTAATATGTATACTGATCTTAGTTTAAAAGCAAATAATAAACTTCACATTACAAATATGAATGCTCTAGTAAATCCAAATTATTTAAAAGAAAATACCGTGTATGACGTTAATAGTAAAAAAATTTCTATATCAGAGCAAAATAGTAATTGGATATTGTTAGTTCCTATCAAATATAAAAAATATGAAAACTCTATAAGAAAGTTCCATAAAAAGTGGATAAATGCAAGTAGTCTTAATCGTAAAATTGAAATAATATGGACAAAATCTGAACAAAAACTTTTTTCTTATAATTTTATGGTAAACCCTGATAATGGTAACTATGTAACTGATCCTATACTATTAGTTGGTACTGAAAATGGAGCTTATCCTGGATGGAATGCTCAATTATTCAATGTTGATGGAAACCCTTTCAAAGTAAAAATCCCTTCATCTGAATCTGATAAAAGTTTTATAGAATCCGAATTAAACAAATATGGATATCCAATATATGATCTTAAAATAAATTATGCCAATGAAGAATTAAATTCTAAGGTTAGGGATTTTAAAGATTTACTTTTATGGAGCATTACAGGGATACTTTTACTTTTAGTTAGTATATCAATAATTATAATTCAAAATATATATACTTTTTTTGAACAGTTTAAAGTTTATTTGGCAATAAAACAACTACATGGTTATAAAAAGCTATCAAACTACAAAGAGTACTTTTACTTAATCCTAATTTCTTGGATAATTGTTGCAACATCTGTATTTATATCTAAAATAGCTATTTCAAAAGTTATTTTAATTACTTCAATAGTAGGATTAATAACTGAATCCATAGTTTCATTTTTAATGTTAAGTTATATACAAAAGAAAAAGATAATTGAATTTATAAAAAAAGGAGCTTAATTGGAGCATAGAAGGAATTAAGGATTATAATAAAAAGCTGCAGCTATTAATATTACTAAGCTGTAGCTTTTAGGATATCTCTTATATGAATGCACTTTCCATTGTAAACAATATTTACATCACTAGCTTTTTATTATATTTCACTATGACTTTTGAGAATTATTTTCTGCTCCAAAAATAGCCACATTTTGATTATTTAAGTCAAATTTATTATTCTTCCATTTTAAAGTGTTTAATATATAACCTAAAGCATCTGCATTGTATCTACCTGCTATCTTTTGATATGCTAGTAATTCGTACACTCCATCAGAATCAAAATCTACAGGATATAGACCACTTAGTGGGTTTACAAATCCTTCAATTGGATTTTTCAACTTTCCATTCTCATCATATATCTCATTTAAATAATCAGCATCTCTACTAGATATATCAATAATGTACTTTTTATTATTCTTTTCACTTATAACTTCAACCTTATAGTTATCTTTAAAATTAACATCATATTTATATTCTTCATTATATACATTAAAATCAAAAAGTAATCTTGGTACATTATTTATAAATGAATAAATATAATCATAGGTTATTGCACCACTTCCACCTGAATCAATGCCTATTAAAATATCTTTTACTCCATCACCTGTAAAGTCTCCTAAAAATAATCTAGGCCCATATCCCGAATTTTGATTAAGTGGTATGCTAATAAATCTTCCTGTTATCCCATCCTGTATTACAAGAGTAATATTTTGAATAAATGGACTACTTGACGCCTTTGTACCTGTTAAATACACATTATCAAGTATTCTATCACCATTCACATCTCCCCTAGCATAAGCTACAACTCTTGTATAGGCTATATCATTCCTAAAATAAGAATTATACATAAAATCTCCTCTACATTATAAGTGATATATACTATCTTATGATATAAATAATATCATTGTTACTTTATAAACGTTATAACTTAAATTTCTTTAACTTTCCATAAAGCATATATTATTTTGATTAATTGACCATTAGTTAGATATATAAAGAAAATCTACAATATTATTCAAAATATGATTAATATTGTCAAATATATTGTTTGTTAGTTTTAAAATTCTATGCTAGGATTATTGATGAATTTGCAAAAATTAGCCTCATTATTAAATATATCGTATATCTTTGCATATTCTTTTGGCTTAATAAAATTAAATTATTTTAACATTTAAGGAGGACTTTTTATGAACAAAAGATTAATTGCTATCACATTATCTACATTAGTATTAGCAGGAGGTATCACTGGTTGCTCTAATAAAAGTGCTAGCACAAATAGTACAAGTACTAAAACTGAACAAGCTAGTAATAAAGCACTAAAACTAGATTTTGTACAAACTAGTAGACATGATGATAGTGTAAACAAATTCTCAATGGTTTATGATAAAAAACCTGAAAAAACCCTAGCAATAACAAATGCTATGATAGAAATGATGTTATCCATGGGACTGGAAGATAAAATGGCAGGTACTGCATATGCTGAAAACAACATACTACCAGAACTAAAAGCATCTTATGACAAAGTACCAGTTATGAGTAAGACATATCCATCTAAAGAACAGATATTTGCAAAAGGTGTTGACTTTATAATAGGTTGGGGCGGTGACTTCAACGATAAAGGTATAGGAAGTATTGATTGGTTAAATGAAAATAAAATAAAAGCCTATATCCCAAGATCTGTAGAAGCAGATGCAACTGTTGATTCAATCTATGAAGATTTTAAAAATCTTGGTTTAATATTTGGTAAAGAAGATAAAGCAAAAGAAGTAACAGAAAAAATAAAGACAGAATTAAAAGAAACTACAGATAAAATCAAAGGTATTGATAAAAAAGTTAAGGTTTTAGGATATGACTCTGGAACAGATAAGGCAGTAATTGTTGGAAAAGGTATCAACAATGAAATAATTAAACTTGCACAGGGTGAAAACATTTTCAGTGATATGAATAAGGCTTATACTGAAGTATCTTTTGAAGAAATAATAAAAAGAAACCCCGATGTAATAATGGTTTTAGAGTATTCTGTTGGAAATGGTGGAATGACTTTTGAAGATAAGGTTAAAACACTTAAATCAAATCCAGCTCTTAAAGATATAAATGCTGTGAAAAATAATAGATTTATAAAAGTTGAATTAACTGAATTATATCCTGGTATAAGGGTTCCTCAAACTGTAAAAAAATTAGCTAAAGAATTTTACCCAGATAAATTTTAATTGGTGAAAAAATGGATATTACTAAAGAAACTTTAAGTTACAAAAATAATCATTCTTTAAAATTTATTTTGCTAATTATAGCATTATTTATAATAACTACAGTTTGTATAACTTTGGGTTCTGTCAGCATAGATGTGGATGTAACCTTTAAATCCCTTATAAATAACATATTAAATAAAGAACTTTTTTTAAAAACTTGGGATAATAATATTGATAATATAGTTTTTAAATTAAGACTACCAAGATTGCTTCTAGCCATAGTTTCTGGCGGTTCTCTAGCACTTGTTGGTATTTTAATGCAAACTTTAACTAGAAATTCATTGGCAGACCCCTACATACTAGGTATATCCTCTGGTGCATCTGCCGGTGCTACACTATCTATAGTGCTTGGCATTTTAGCCTCCTTTGGACATCTTGGAGTAGCTCTTGGAGCATTTTTAGGTTCCATGATTGCATCTATTTTAGTATTTAAATTATCTGGTATAAATAAAGCCTATTCTAAAACCAAATTAATACTAACTGGAGTTGCTGTATCTTGTATATTTACTGCTATTACAAATTTTGTAATAACCTTTGCAAAAGATGATAGCTTAGTAAAAAGTGCAGTATTTTGGACAATTGGTAGTTTGGCGGGGGCAAATTACAATCAAGTAAAATTTGCTCTTGTAATAATGGTTATAACCACCATTATAAGTATGCTATTATACAAGGATTTAGATGCTATGCTTCTAGGGGAAGCTGTGGCAAAAAATATAGGTATAAATACTAAATTTATAATCAGATTTATAATGTTTGCGTCTACAATTTTAACGGGTACTATAGTAGCTTTTACAGGTGTAATTGGATTTGTAGGTCTTATAGTTCCCCATGTGGCAAGACAAATAGTAGGATCTTCTCATAAAAAATTAATTCCTTTTGGTATTGTTATAGGTTCAATACTTTTAGTGGTTACAGATACTATAGCTAGAACTATATTATCTCCTCAGGAAGTTCCTATAGGAGTAATAACTGCATTTTTAGGAGGCCCTTTCTTCCTATATTTAATGCATAAAAGCACCTATAAATTTGGAGGTAAATAAATGAAATTAAAATTAGAAGATATAAAATATGATATAGGCTCAAAGGAACTTTTACGTGGAATAGATTTAAATGTAGAAAAAGACCACTTTGTTGGACTAATAGGGCCAAATGGTTGTGGAAAAACCACATTATTAAAAAATATATACAGATATTTAACTCCTAAAGAAGGGTCTGTGTATATAGATGGTAAAAACATATATGGAATGAAAAACAAGGATCTTTCAAGGCTTATGGCTGTGGTTATGCAGGAACATTCACTAGGGTTTGATTTTACTGTAAAAGAAATTGTTGCTATGGGAAGATTTTCTTCCAATAAACGATTTGGAAGTGTAGATGAAGATGATGAAAAACTTATAGAAAAAGCTTTAAGAAATGTAGGTCTTGAAGAACATGGTAACAGAAGTTTTTTAAATTTATCTGGTGGTGAAAAGCAAAGGGTTATGATTGCTATGGCTCTGTGTCAAGATACAGAACTTATAGTATTAGATGAACCTACTAATCATTTAGATGTAAAATATCAACTTCAAATAATTCATATGTTAAAGCACTTAGATATTACAACCTTTACAACCCTTCATGATATGAATATAGCTGCTACATTTTGCGATTATATATATGTAATGAAGAAAGGTAAAATAGTTACTCATGGATCCATAGAAGAAGTTTTTACAAAAGAAATGTTTAGGGAAGTTTTCGAAGTAGACGCTCATATATACAGAAATCCACATAATAATAAACTAAATGTAAGTTATTTAACTTGTGGTGAATAATATATTAAAAAAAAGGTTGCATAAAAATTTTGATGCAACCTTTTAAATCTATTTATTTTCTACCCCAAAAATAGATACATTTTGATTAGCTAAATAAAATTTATCCTTCTTCCACTTTAAAGTATTTAATACATATCCCAAAGTATCTACACTAGATCTACCTAGTATTTTTTGATATGCTAATACTTCACATATTCCATCCGAATCAAAATCCATAGTATATAGACCACTTAGTGGATTTACAAACCCCTTAGTTATTTTTTTTAATTTTTCATTTTTATTGTATACCTTATTTAAATAATCAATCTCCCTACTAGATATGTTAATAATATACCTTTGATCATTCTTTTCACTTATAAACTCTACTTTATGGTTATCTTTAAAATTAACATTATATTTATACTCATCATTGTATTCCTCAAAATCGAATAGTAGTCTTGGCACATTGTTTACAAATGAATAAATATAGTCATAAGTTGTTGCAGAGCTATCTCCTGAATCAATACTTATTAAAATCTCATTTACGCCATCCCCTGTAAAGTCTCCTAAAAATAACCTAGAACTATATCCTGAATTTTGATTAAGTTGTATATTCGTAAATCTACCTGTCCTTCCATCCTGTATTACTAGGGTAGCATTTTCAACAAATGGACTACTTGATGCCTTCATAGCTGTTAAATATACATTATCAGTTATTCTATCACCATTTACATCTCCCTTAGCATAAGCTACAATTCTAGTATGTACTATATAATTCCTAAAATAATAGTTATACATAGCCCCTCCTCTACATTATAATCTGAATTTTTGTGATTTCTCATTTAATTCTTTTACATTATTATCCAAGTTCTTTATCATATTATTTACTTCTGATATATTATTATTTACTTCTGTTACTGATGAAGCTATTTCTTCTGTAGCTGATGATATTTCTTGTGTCAAACTTAATACTGAATTCATGGATTTATTTACTGTATCTTTTTTATTATAAGCTTCATCTATTTTATCAACATTATCTTTTATGTATTCTGGAATTTTCTCTATAAATTTTATAACTTTATTAAGAATATTTTGTGTTTCATTTATAGTATTTCTTTGTATTTCTGAAGATTTTTTTGTTTTTCTTACACTATGTACAGAAGATTCTATTGCCTCTATAAGCTCGTCTATATGTTTATTAATTTTACTTGTAGCCTCTTCTGTTTGTCCTGATAACTCTTTTATCCCTCTAGCTACTATTGCAAAGCCTTTTCCTGACTCACCTGCCCTTGCAGATTCAATAGATGCATTTAATGCTAATAGATTTATTTGTTTTGATATATTTTCTATAGTATTTACTATTTCTACTATTGTATTTGATTTTTCTGTTAATAAATTCATATTTTTAGAAGTTTCTTCTGATAAATTAAAATTCTCATCACTTTTTTCCCCTAAATCCCTCAATATATTTAATATATTGGAATTTAAATCTCTTACATTTATAGCCTCTTTTTGTAAAAGTAAACTTGTATCTTTAATTGAATCAATATTATTGGTTAAATCCATTACAGAGTTAAAACTTAGCTCCATATCTCGTGCAGTGTCTAATGCTGCACAGGTAATCTCCTCTATTGCTTCTGTTATACGTTGAAATGATTCAAAATTACTTTCGCTAGCTTCGTTTATATACTTAACTTTATGATCAACCTTTTCTGAAACATCTTTAAGACTTATAATTATAGATTTTATATCATCTAAAGTATTATTTAATATATTTGCCATATATCCTAATTCATCTTGTGAATTAAGATCTATTTTACAACTTAAATCCCCATCACCTATTCTTCTAATTAGTTCAATTAGTTTATTTAATGGCTGAACCTTCCTAGATATGCTAAGCCTTATTAAAAAGATACTTAATATTAAAACAATTACAGTTGCTACTAATATGTTAATAAAAATATGTACTATATTTCCGTAAAAATCTTTATAATAGCAACCTACATTTATATACCAATCCCATGGTTCGTAATAAGCTACTGCATTTACCTTCTCTTTAACTTTTTTTTCACCAGGATTTTTCCATGAAAATGTTATTATGCCGTTATTTTTCTGACCTTTTCCTTCCTCCATAATAAGTTTAGTAATATTTTTTCCTTTATCATCCACCACATTGGAAATGTTTTCTCCTTCCCTAAATGGATGCATTTTTTCATTTCCATTGCTATCTATAGCATACATATAAGCCTTAACATTAAGCTCCAACTTTTTATTTAAACCTCTAGTTTTACCATCACTCCCCTTCTTATTTAACATTTTACTTTTAAATATTTCTTGTGCCTCTTCCCTTGTTATCTTAGAGTCCTTAACTTGGGATTCTAAAATACTCATCATTTCGATTCCCATATTAATTTTATTTTTTAAAGCTTCTTCACCTAGTTTCATTGCTGTGCTTTTAGCTCCTATAAATGAAACAAAGGTAATTGCTAAAATTGAAATAAAAAATAATGTGAATATCCTGATATAAGATTTAAATAATCTTTTCTTTATTCCATCATTATATTTTTTCATAAGCTTCCTCCTAATACATGAATATATTAAATTTCCTACTATCCATCATTATAATACAAAATATTAAGTTATTTGCCAAAATACATCAATACAATTTTCAAAATAGATGTTTTTTATTACAAAAATGATATATAATTAAAACTAACTTGAATAAATTAACAAATATATCTTATTAATTATGGGAGGGTTAAATTATGTATAATGTAGCGATTTGTGAAGATAATTCCATTCACTCAAATGAGATAATTAATTTATTTAATAGGTATTCTGATAATGAAAATGTTAAATTTAACATAGATATATTTCGCACTGGAGAAGATTTTCTCACCCACGAATATAGCAAATATGACATTATAATACTAGATATTCAAATGAATGAAATAAATGGTATAGAAGTAGCTAAAATAATTAGAAAAACAAATAATTATGTAAAAATTGTATTTATAACAGCTTTAGAAAAATATTGGCCTGAAGGATATAATGTTAATGCCTTTAGATACATTCTCAAACCCATAGATGAAAATACTTTTTACAATGAAATAAAAAATTTAATTACAGATATAAATAAACATAAGATATTTATTCCTGTTAAAAACAATGGAAATATAAAAAAAATATTAATTTCTAGCATAAAATATTTAGAAATTTCAAATAGAAAAGTAATTATACATACTGACTCAGGAAATTATATAAGTACATATAAGTTAAAGTATTGGAATGAGAAACTCTCTTCTTTTAGTTTTGCAAATCCTCATAGTAGTTTTTTAGTAAATATGAATTACGTTATGGAAATGGATCGAGAAAAAGTAACTCTTTTAGATGGAGAATATATATATTTTTCTCAAAGAAAATTTAAAGATTTCAAAGAGAAATTTATTGAATTTTTAGCTAAGCTATAATATTTTAAAATTTATATTTATGAATAATTGATAGGAAAGGACATCTATATGGTGAAGAAAAAAATTCAAATAAAATATATTTATATAATGATAATTTGTATAATATCTATAATGTTACTTTCACTTAGTTATATATACAAAATCAGAAAAGTACATAAAAATAACTTAGAAGAATTAACTAACACTGCCCTTGAATTGAAAAAAGATAGGTTAAAAGAAGTGGTTAATAGAACAATACAAGAAATTGATATAGAAAGAGAATATATCTTAAACGAGACTACAAAATTGCTTCAGCATTTGAATAATAATTTAACCTTATCTCCATGCCAAAATATAGATTTGATAAATGCTGAATCTACAAAAAAATACTTTTCAGAATTTATTAAAATGTACCAGCAATTAGAAATATTAGTTTGGGATAAATCACTTGGTAAATTAATATATACAATTAATTCTAATATAAATATAAAAGATTTAAAAAACGAAAAAATCTTTATGGATTATATAAATAAATATAAATTAAACACATATAAACATATAAAAGAAAGCAATAAAATTGTAGCATTTTGCATTTCTAATAATTCTATTGAAGAAAAAGTAAAAAATAATATTAAAAATAGAATTAGAAAAACTGTCTTAGAAAATAATGACTATATATGGATAAATGAAATTTTAAATTATAATGGTGGAGATGGATATGCTATACGATTGGTTCATCCTAACCTTTTAGAAGAAGAAGGTACAAAACTATCTACTAATACTAAAGATATAAAGGGTAATTTACCTTATCTAAATGAGTTAGAAGGAATAAAAAAAGACGGTGAAATATTTCATTATTATTATTTTAAAAAAAATGGTACAAACTATATTTCTCATAAATTAAGTTATGCTAAATTGTATCCAAAATATAACTGGATTATATGTTGTGGAATATACTTAGATGATTTTGAGGATTTAATAGATAAAAAAAATAATATCTTTTATAAAGATATATGGTTACAAATCAACATAACTATAATAATAGCATTTCTTTGCTTTATCATATCTGGTATAATAGGCTCCCTTCATGGAGTAGCTTTAATGAAGCAAAAAAGTGATATTATTTCTCATCATTATAATATACTAGAAAATAGATATGATAAGACTAATGGAATTATCCACGATATAAAAAATCATTTAATTTGTATAAATGCTTTAGCAAAAGATGGACAATCTCAAAGAATTATACAATACATTAAAAACATAAATAAAGACATTAGACAATTACCAGGTATCCCCATAACTAATAATAAAATGTTAGATATTATTATTAATGATAAAATCCATTTGATGGGAAAACATAATATTAATCTAAATCATGAGATTCAAATTGTTAATTTGGACTTTATAGAAAATAAAGATATATGCACTATTATGAGTAATTTATTGGATAATGCAATAGAAAGTTGTATAAAAAGTATCCATAAAGATATATTACTAAAAATTCATTGTTTTAACAACTCTTTTATTGTAATAAAAATCATAAATAGTTGTGATGAAAAACCTATAATAATGAAAAACAATTTAATTACTAATAAAAAAGAAAAGGCTTATCATGGATATGGTATAAAAAATATTAAAAAATCCCTTGATAAATATTCAGGTAATATGACTTGGAACTATGACGAATTAAATAAAAAATTTACCATTGTTATAATATTACCTATATCAAATAGCTAAAAAAAGTGCATAGCACTTTTTTTAGTTAATCAGTATAAATCTTACTATTTTTTCTTTACAGGATAACATACTTCACTAACCCAATTTTCTGGATTCTTATCCATTGCAGGGCTTACATGATAAATATTAAACATAGCACCGTTAAACTCATAATTATTATCCACTATCCAATTTGCAATAGCTTCATTTACCTCTCCTATTTGTTCGTAACCACCCTTAAATGTTACAGAAGCTATTTCTATTGCTTCTACAGTTTTAAATTTCACTTTTTTAGTATCTTCATAATTGCCTTCCACTGATATTTGTATTTCCACATCAACATCACTTTCTTTATACCCCTTGTCATGAAAAACCGCTATTGTATTACATGGGTTTCCAAATTGAACATTTTGTGCATCCATTTCTTTTCTTATCTCTTCCCACAAAATACCTTCCATTTCATATGACGGAATAATTTCTCTAAGGCTTGCTACCTGTCTTTTAGGCATTTCTTTTAATGTGACATTATATTTCATTGCATCCTCATCCTTTCTTAACCTTTTTATTGTACTTTTTAATAAAGTTAATCGTCTGTTTATATCTTCTGATTTTTCATTTAACTCCTCATACTTTATTAAAAGATATTTTTCTAATGCTTCATTATCACCATATTCTTTTAATATTTTTTCGATAGTACTAAGTTTAAACCCCATATCCTTTAAAGCATTTATTCTATTAGCTAGGGGTAATTGTACCTCACTATAATAACGATATCCAGTAAACTCATCAATATCCTCTGGAATAAGTAGCCCAATATCGTTATAATGACGGAGCATACGTATACTGATTCTTGATAATTTTGAAAAATCACCTATTTTAAGCATATATTCACCTCCATACATGTATGTTTTCGAGCTCATTTTTAGTATAAACTATAACATAATGTGAGAGTCAACTCCTAAATTTCTAAAAAAAGGTAGTCTGTAAATAATTCTACAAACTACCTTTAATTACACAATTATATTATTATTTTTATTCTGGTAATTTATTTAAAATCTTTGCATAATCAATATACCAATCTTTAACATTACCAAAAGTACCTGTTATATCCATATGATCTGTATTTATAATTAAAGGCATTGCATTCCATCGTCCCTTTTTAGCTGTACCATCATATTGTTCAATAATATCACTTGAACCTAACTTAGGACCATTTTGACTAATACAATTTACAACACCATCATTAGGAAACCATTCTTTATTAATAATAGGAAGATTTGGCTCATTTCGTGAATATTTACCCATTAAATTTGCCGGTACATAAAGTAATGGATTCATAGGACCAATTTGTGCTATAGAATGCCCAGTAAGTGCTGATTCTTTAGTTGCTTGAGTTGTCCAAGAAAAATAATACACATCTGGCTGAGCCTTTACCCATTTGTTAAGCTCCTCTGCACCTTTTGTTGATAAATCATAAGTTGCTATATCCTTTGTTCTCTTCCAAATATCACTATCTAAAACTCTTTTTATATATTTTCTTTGAGATTCGCCTTCTTGTTTTTTAAGTCCCCATTGATCTAATTTAAAATCATATAATGAGTTAAAGATACCATTGTTACCTGTTATTGTTCCTAAAGCACCAAATGCAGAGCTTAATAACTCTCCTGCTGGCATTAAATCCGATAAAGTTGTTCCATCATTAGGTGTTGATATTGTAGTAACGCTATGAATCCAGTGATTTCCACCTTGAAATAAAGGTGAAAGATTTTCTTGTTTATAATTTATCTCCTCTTGGCTACCCTGGCTTAGTAATTGTGTAAGTGTACGTATAGTTTGTCCACCCATACTATGTCCTATTAAATGTATTTTATTTTTATTACTTATGTTTTTATATAAACCTGGATAGGTTCTACCATATCTACTATGCCCAAATTTTTTAGCATGAGCTGCACCATAGTCTACTGTTCCCCCCACTATATAGGCATAAAGTTCACATGCTCTATCCCAATTACTAGATACTGGTCCCACTGTTGCTGTATATGCTTTATGTCCTGAATTATTTAATTTTTCTTGAAGATCTACTACTCCACCCCAATATTTATATCCTAATAACTCATCTCTTCCATATCCCATAAAACCATGAACTAAAATAATTGGATAATTATTATCCTTTGTTATACTCCTAGTATTAATTTCTGGAAACTCTAGTGGTGCTAATTCGTTAATATCATCTTCTTTAACAGCTTTACCTGATTTCATAGAATTATTTATTTCTTCTTTAATACTTTGTGGTGTCCTCACTTTTTGTTCTGCTGCTCTAGCAGTTATTGAAAAATTTGTTAGTGATATAAAAAATGTCAATAAGGTAATACCTGTTATTTTGGTTAAAGATTTTTTCATTTTCATCCTCCTATTTTTTTATTTTTTAAATAAATCTAATCAATTAACAAGTCATTCTTATTTGACTATTATAGTATTATGGAATCCAATTCCTATAACATATGTATAATAAATACATTCTAAATATATACCAATTATTGTATTTTTTTAATGCTAATACTTTTGAATCTACTAATTCATATCTTCTTATGTATTATTTTACATAAAAAAAGGCTGTCTCAAAATGATTTTTCAAATCATTTGAAAAGACAGCCTCTTCACTTAATACATATTACTATTAAATATTTCTACATATCTTTTACCTGTTTTAATCTTATGTCTATTTTTTATAAAAGTTTTAGCAGATAATATTAGTATTCTTTCAGCTTTAACTCTTTTATTTATATCAGTAATACTTGTAATATCTAAAACCTTTGAATCTCCTACCACTCTTCTAATAATTTCAAGACCAACTTGTCCCGCTGTATCTGATAGTATAGAATGTAAATACCAATTCATATAATATTCTTCTTTTGCCATTACATCTGTTACTATTTCTTTATATTTTTTAATGAATTTTTCTTTAAATAATTCTAAAATATTCTCTATAGTTTTTTCAATCCATATTGTGAACTCTTCTACTTCTTTTCCATCTTCAGTTACATAGGCATTTGCCCATGCGAAAAATAAATTTCCTATTACATTCCCTAGGTCATAACCAATAGGTCCATAAAATGCAAACTCTGGATCTAATATTTTAGTTGACTCTTCATTTACAAAAATAGAGCCTGAATGTAAATCTCCATGAATTAAAGCTTGAGAATTATTCATAAAATTATTTTTAAGCTTACCTGCTTCCAGTATTAATTCCTTATCTTCATATAGTTGTCTTTTCACAAATTCTATATTTTCTTCTAACACAGTATTTCTACTTTTATAATCAATAAAAGGCTCTGTAAATACCAGATCTTCTGATATTTTGCAAAGATCTTTATTGATATATTTCTTAACATTATCCTTCTTTTCCCCTGAATCCATAACTAAATCTGTAGTTGGTAAAAGTGTATCAACAATAAAAGTAGTTATATGCTCTGCAAAACTTGGAAAAGTATTCCTTTTTAATAATTCCTTCCTTAAATTTCTATGATCTGATATATCCTCCATTGATAGATTACACATTACAGAATCATATTTATATACTTTAGGAACTAATCCAGGAGCTAAAATTCCTTGTAACATGAGCACCTCTGCTTCTATTCTATTTCTATCCACATCTAGTTCCCGACCTGAAGATCTAAGAAAAATATCAGCATGCTTTATTATAACTGATTTCTTAGTATTTACATCCCAAACTTTAAATACGTAATTTATATTTCCATCACCTATTTCTTCTGCTTGAAGCTTAGCATGTTCATCAAAGATCCCTAATTTTTCTTTTGCATAAAGTATAGCGTCTTCTGTTTCCATTCTAAAATGTGAATCAAATCTAGACAAGTTATCAACTCCTTAAATTTATTCTGTGTTTTTAATAATAATTTTCTACCTTTGTCTGAAAATATCTATCTAAATCATAAGGACTGAATATACCCTTATCTGTAACTACACCACTTACTAAATGAGGAGGAGTAATATCAAAAGATGGGTAATATCCTTTAACTCCCTCCATAGTATTCTTAATACCTCTAAATTCTAGGACTTGCTTAGGATCTCTTTCCTCAATTTCAACTTGATAAATGCTCTTATGATCTCTATCTGGAATACCTGTTACAAAATATGGAACCTCAAAATATTTAGCTACTATAGCTATTTGTAGTGTTCCTACCTTATTTACTATATGTCCGTCCAAACAAATGGAATCCGCTGCTGATGTAAATACATCTATATTTTTATTTTTCATAGTAAATGCAGGCATATTATCTGTAATTACAGTAACATCAAATCCTTGATCGTAGGCTACACTTGCAGTAAGTCTGGCTCCTTGTAAATATGGTCTAGTTTCTGGACAAAATAGTTTAATATTTTTATTTCGGTTTTTGGCTTCTTTTAACATCATTCCAACAATAGTTTCTCCAAAACATTGTGTCATTATATTACCCTTTTGAGGAAACATATCTACTAGATATTTTGCTACCTCACCAATTCTTGAATAACGATTATTCATGGACTTAACAGTATGTTCAAAAATTACCTGGTCAACCTTTTCTCCATTTTTCATAGCTATTTGGGCAGCCTCTAAACATCCCTTAACTACTAGCGTCATCCTATTTGCTGTTGTAGGTCTTGCGTTTGCCAATTTATAAGCTGCATTTTCAAGATATTCAATTTGCTCTTTATAAGATAATCTTCTACACTCATATGCAGCTAAAGCCATACCCATACCTGCTGCTGTATACGGACCAGCACTTTGAGTTACCATATCTGTAATAGCTTTTGCAACTTCTTCATGGGTATTACATGTAACAAACTTTACTTCTTTTGGATAAATCCTTCTATCTAATATTTTTACCTTACCGCCATCATACCAAGCTACATTTTCATATCTAAGCATGAAAGCTAAATCTTTATCTGATCTTTCCATATAAATCCTACCTTTCTTTGCGTTTTAATTATTATTCTTATTTTTTTACTTGTCCATAGCTTTGAAATAATCCTAACATTTTGTCCATTTCCTTATCTGAAAGTATTTTAGGCTCTCCTAAGGTCTTTGTTCTGTAATATATCTCTGCACAAAACTCAATTTCTTCTGCTTTGTTGAAAGCATTAGCTAAATCTTTTGCTCCTGTTAATAAGCCATGATTTGCTAAAAAAACCGCATATCTATCTTTCATACCTTCAAATGCATTTACAGCAAGTTCTTGGGTTCCAAAAGTTGCATATTCTGCACATCTTACATTGTGTCCACCTGAAATTGCAACTAAATAATGTACCGCTGGTAGTTCCCAATTCATACAAGATAACACTGCTGAATATGTAGAATGAACATGAACTATTGCATTAATATCTTCTCTTTTTTCATAAAAGATTTTGTGCATAGAGTATTCACTAGATGGTTTTTGACTTCCATCAACTACATCACCATTAAGATCCATAATTAGAATATCTTCTGGCTTAATTTTAAAATAGTCAATTCCACTTGGAGTTATAGCCATTAATTTTTTATCCCTTATAAAAACGCTAATGTTACCTCCTGTTCCTTTAGTTAAATTACTTTCAATTAACTTTCTACCGTATTGCATAACTAATTCTCTTTCTTCTTTAAATATCAAATATATCCCTTCTTTCTTAGTATTTATTTATTCTTCAATTAATCTCTTAGCCGTATCACTATCAGTAATTAAAACATCCAAATAATTTCCTTTTAATGCTCCTAAAATAGCTTCATACTTACTTACTCCTCCTGCTATTCCTATAACTAATGCATTGCTTTTGTTTTCAAGAATGTCATATCCTATAGTTTTATCCTTATAGTCATGCTCTACAATTTTACCTTCTTCGTTATACCACCTAAATCCAATATCCCCAACACATTGGCAAGATAGGAGATGTTCTATATATTTTTCATTAAAATATTTTTGTTTATATAAGGTGCTATCTGCATTTAATTCTCCTATACCAGCTATTATAACGTTACATTTCTCCATGTTTTTAAAAGTAGTTTTTAAACTTTCATCAGACATAATTGCAGATTTAGTTTCCTTATTTTCTACAATAGCAGGAGCATATAATAAATACGGTTTTCCTCCCAATTTTTCTGCAATGGTTCTAGTAATTTCATCAGGCTTTAAAGCAGTAAATGCTATATCCATTCCTCCTATTAATTGAACAACTGATGTTTGTAATTTATTATTATATGATAATCTATTTGCTATCTCTGATAATGTTTTGCCCCATGTTACTCCTATAACATCATCTTTTACAAGTAATTCTTCTAAATATTCAGCCCCTGCTATCCCCAGACTACCAGTTATATTTTTCTTATCTATAGCCGAAATAACTACAGTTTGTTTCAACTTAAATTTTTCTTCTAATTTAGTCTCTAATTCCAAATTATATTTGTCTATATCTATAATTTGGATTTGAACTATATTTTCCTTAAGGGCTTTTTTTAATAGTCTATTAACTTTTTGTCTAGACATTCCCATTTTTTCTGCTATCTCAGCCTGTATTAGACCTTTTTTATAATAATAGTATGCGACCTTTATTAATTCTCGATTATTACAATTGGACATTCCACCCCTCCTTATGTTACATTTGCTCACTTTGTTATATTTTGTAATGATTTAATAAAAGTATATCATTTAACCCCATATAATTCAATAATATTTTTCAGTATTTTTATAATTTTCTAATAATATCAGGACCATAACTTACTTCGTAAATTATAAGCTGCTTTATTTCTATATATAAAAATAAAAGCCCTTAATCGTATATTTATACTTAAAGACTTCTATTTTGTGGTGCTAAAATTTAAATTTCCCCACCACATTATTTAGTTTTTCTATGGTTTTATGTAATGTATCTGCACTTTCAGATATATTTTCCATAGTTGCTACTTGCTCCTCAGAAGAAGCAGAAACTTCTTCCATAGAAGCGGCCGCTTGTTGAGTTACGGCAGCTATGTTTTCAATAGATGATACTACTTCTGCTTGATTTTTCTCTATTTTTTTAAGCTTACTTTTTAGCGAATCTACAACTTCTATATTTCCCGCTACTAATGAATATATTGTATTGAATGCATTTTTAGAATCCTCCATTGAATTATTTACATCATTCAATGTTTTTTCTCCTAATTTTATACTATTATTTGATTTATCTATATCTAATTTTATCTGCTTTAATATATTACCAATTTCTTCAGTAAATTTGGCTGTATCCTCTGATAATTTTCTTATTTCTTCTGCCACAACAGTAAAACCTTTTCCTGCTTCACCAGCTCTTGCAGCTTCTATTGCAGCATTTAATGCAAGAAGATTTGTTTGTGTTGATATAGCAATTATTGCTTCCACAATATTTCCAATAGATGTTGATTTTTCAGTTAAAGCATTAATATTTTTTTCTATTATCTTAGTTGTTTCAACATTTATCTCAAACTTATCTACTAGATTTTCTACTGATTTTAAACCTTTTTTAGTAGCTTCCCCAACTTTATGACTATTTTTCTCAACTACTTCTCCATTTAAAACTGTACTTTTTATATCTTTAGCCAGTAATTCTAAGTTATCTGATCCTCTTTCTGATTCTTTTGCTTGTTCTGTTGCTCCCTTTGCTAATCCTTCTATTGTTTTTGCGACTTCATTTATAGAATGACTTGCTCCATTAGTTGCTAAAGCCAAATTACTCATATTGCAGTATATATCTTCAGATATTTCACTAATTACTTCAACTATCCCTTTAAGTTCTTGCTTTAATTTGATTGAAGCTCGTCCTATTTCTCCTATTTCATCTTTTCTTAAAAGTAACTTATTAACTTCATCTAATTCACTATTGCAAGATAAATCAAAATTAGAAAGCCTATTTAAATTACTAGTAACTAATTCAATAGGTTTAGAAATTGTTAATCCTAATTTATAAGCTATAAAAATAATACCTATAGCACATACAAACATAATAATTGCTATAATATAAATTAGATTATTCATCTCTCTAAATATTTCTTTTTTAGGAACCAATAATACAAATATTCTTCCATCATCAAATTTTGAAAAACTTAATAATTGTTGTTGTCCAAAAAGTTGTACCTCTATTAATCCACTTTTGCTATTTTTTATTTCTTTAATAATATTTTCATTTAAATTTTTCAAATCAGATTTTTGTTTTAAATTTTTATGAACAATATATTCATAATCTTTATTTAATAAAAAAGCATACCCTGTATTGTAAACTTTAATATTATTTATCATATTTTTAAAACTCTCAAAATTTATATCTACCGAAACTACTCCCAATGCTTTGCCATTTATTTTTAAGGGATAAGAATAAGTAACTGTGCTTATATGTGTTCCCTTAGATATATAAGGATCCATCCATATACCATGATCCTTTTTCATAATATCATAAAACCATTTCATACCATTTCCTTCTCCATTTTCATCATAAATTGATATATCACTCTGAGGCTGAAGAATAAAATGTTTGTTGTCTTTTTCATCTAGATACCATATCTCTCCAAGTATTCCTCCAATACTTTTAGGTTCAAATGTTACATCTATACTTTTACATACCTCTATCTTTTTTGCAGTGGCTTTTACCATAGGTTTTAATGAGTTTAAATAATTATCAACATAATTTTTATCTTTACTTGCTAAATCTAAATTAAAACTACTTTCAATTAAAGTAGCTATATCTTCCACTGAATTAGAAATATTTTTAAGTCCTACATCAAACTCTCTTTTTCTTGCTTTTGTCATTTCTAAAAGCCTATTTTTTACTTCCTTCTCCATTACTTTTTTACCTTTAACTATGCTAGTTGCCCCTATAATAGCTCCTATAGTAATTGAACATATAACTATGATAGCTATTATTTGATTGCCTATTTTCTTCATTTGTCATACCTCCCAAGATTTGATAACTACCCCATTATTTTATCACTAATTCAACATCTTTCAACGTATTTTGATATTATTTTTAATTTATAATTTTAGTTCTGCAAAATAAAAATCTAAATTGGTAATACTACCAAAAATAAATATGGCACACTGACTCATTTCATAGATGTAATTACCGTCAAGGATAAGGAAAGGATTTAACAAAGAACCCTGAAATACAGGATTCTTTATTTTTATCTTAAATTTTTTATACAAATATAAATGCAAATCATTTGCATTTATATTTGTTTTTTTGTATTATAAAAACATACCTATTTTTACTAAAAGTTTTTTATTTACTATTTTAAAAGGAGTTGATTACATGAAAACAAAAATAGATATTTTCTCAGGATTCTTAGGTGCTGGTAAAACTGTGCTAATAAAAAAATTAATAAGCGAAAAACTTTATAATGACAAAATAGTTATTATCGAAAACGAATTTGGTGAAGTTGGTATTGATGGAACTATTCTAAAAAAATCAAATATACAAGTAAAAGAAATAAATGCTGGTTGTATATGTTGTACAGTTACTGGAAACTTTAATGATTCTATAAAAGAAGTTATTGAAAAATATAATCCAGAACGAATTATAATAGAACCATCAGGTGTAGCAAAACTTTCTGAAATATTAGATATATGTAAAAAGCATGAATTAAAAGATATACTATCCATAAATATGATTATTACTGTAGTTGATGTATTACGATTTAATATGTATATTACAAATTTTAATGATTTTTACAAAAATCAAATTGTCAATGCTAAAACTATTATATTAACTAGAACAGAGAACTTATCACCTGAAAACCTATTAAAAACAGTAGAAAAAATTAAACAAATAAATTCTAAAGCAGCTATCATCTCAACTAATTGGAGTAATTTACCTGCAACTAAAATAATTAAAGTTGCTGAAAAAGACTTATATAGTCCACAATTTAAAAGTTTTACTTTATTAAAGCCGACTACAAATAAAATCTCAGTTAAACATAAAATTAAAAATATTACCAATGAAACATTTGAGTCCTTTGGAATAGAAACTCCTAAATTATTTCCAAAAGAAACTTTAAATGTTATATTACATAAACTGGAAAATAGTAATTATTATGGAACAATTTTAAGGGCAAAAGGAATTGTTCAAGTAAATGAAAAAGAATGGCTTCAATTTGATTATGTCCCTGAAGAATTAAACATAAAAACAAGTTCCCCAGATTATACAGGAAAAATTTGTGTTATAGGTACTAATTTAAATAAGTTAGCATTAGAAAATTTATTTTTATCTTAAGATTGGAGTAATAAATTAATATGAAATCACATATTGAAATTGTAACAGGTTTTCTTGATTCTGGTAAAACCTCTTTTATTAATTTCCTCATTAATTCTACTTTAGTATCCAATGAAAAAATTATTGTTATACATTGTGAAAAAGGTGAAAAAAGCTTAGATAATAATATAGAAACTAATCCTCAAGTTATTATTAATTTTTATCCTCCAACCCAAGCTTTAACAGAAGAATATATAAAACATTTATTGTATTTACACAAGCCTCATAGAATTATAATTGAAGCTAATGGTACAAGCCCTTTAGATAAATTATTAAATATCTTAGGTAAAAAAAGTCTAAGAAAATTTTGCAAGATAACAACTATATATTATATTACTGACGCTAAGACTTTTAATGTTTATTTTAATAATATGCTAAATATTTTTCTCCCATCAATACAGTTTAGCAATTTGATTTTAATTAATAATACAGAACAAATAGATAAAAAGGAGCTAGATAGTATTAAATCTAAATTAGATCTTTTAAATCCATATGCTTATTTAATTGAAATAAATAAAATTAATTTGATGAGTAGCATTATTGGAAAAATGAATATATTAGACAATGGATTACAAAAGAAATTAAGAATATTTATAAAAAATCTACTATACAAATAAATTCTTCCCATGGGGGTGCAAAGTGTTCTACATAAATACCATAAAATTCAAGTATAAAAAAATAATAAAATTAATATTTCTATTTATATTTTCTTTAATACTATGTACACCAATAGAATTATCATCAATGTACCATACACCATTCATTGAAAACTTTTCTATTATTTTTAGTAGTATAATTTTAGAATCAGTTCCCTTTATATTACTTGCTTCGCTTGTATCTGCATTAATTCAGGTATTTGTTTCCGAAGAATTTATTACAAAAATCATACCTAAAAATAAATTTTTAAGTTTTTTAGGTGTATCTCTTATGGGACTTATATTTCCGGTATGTGAATGTGCTATTGTTCCTATAACTAAAAAATTAATAAAAAAAGGTGTTCCTATGGAAATTGCCTTTACATTTATGTTATCTGTACCTATAGTAAACCCCATAGTATTAATGTCCACTTACTATGCCTTTTATAATAAACCTTCTATCTTTATATTAAGAGCTATCTTTGGAATCTTAATTCCAATAATAATAGGACTTATAATATCCAACACAGAGGAATTTAAGATATATCCTATAAAAGAATCTATTTATGAATCCTATAATGTTTGTAATTGTGGTTGTTCAAACAACCCTAATTTATATATAAATAATTCTAAATTAAGAATTGTTCTAGAACATACAATAAAAGAACTATTTACTATAAGTAAATACTTAATTTTAGGAGCATTTATTTCTACTTTATTTCAGTTAACAATTTCTAAACAATTTATTCTACCAATAAGTGAAAATTCTATTCTTTCAATTTTAGTTATGATAATATTAGCCTTTACTTTATCCATCTGTTCTGAGGCAGACGCATTTATAGCTAGTACTTTTTTAAATCAATTTACAATGGGTTCTATAGTATCATTTTTAATTCTGGGTCCTATGATTGATATTAAAAATGCTTTAATGTTATTTGGAACTTTTAAAAAGAACCTAGTTTTAAGACTTATTTTTTACATTTTTTCTTTATCATACATAGTAGGAATTTTAATAAATATTCTTAACGGGTTAGGAGTTATTTAAATGAAGAGATTTAATATAAATGAACTTTTTAAATTTATAATAATGGTAGGGTTTACATTTTATTTTTATTATTTAGTACTAACTGATAAATTAAACCTATTTATTAACCCAAAAATGGTTAAATATATTATATTTGCCTCTATTTTTTTTACTATATTAACAGTATATCAATTCACCAAAGTATTCACTGTAAAAACAAAAAAATCCGTAAATATAAGTTACATATTAATGCTTCTAACTTTGCTAATTGGTTTTTACGCTACACAAACTAGTTTAAACCCAAATGTAGCAAATAAAAAAGGTATAAATAATAATTTTTCATTTATAAATAGTAAAATAAATAAAAGTAACACAACAGTTAAACCGATAGTAGAAAGCTCAAATTCTATTATATTTACTGATGAAAACTACTTTAAAAATTTATATGATATTGGAGAAGATCTTTATAAAAAATACAAAGGTACAAAAATTGTTATAGATGGCTTCATATATAAAGAAGACACCCTTGAAAATGATGAATTTATTATTGCTAGATTAATGATGGCTTGTTGTGCTGCTGATTCTCAAGTGATAGGTTTAGTATGTAAATATCCTGATACTTTAAATTTAAAACAAAATACTTGGTTCAAAGTTGAAGGAATACTTGATTTTAAAAATAATGTTCCAATTATATTAGTAAATAAACTAACCTCTATACCTAAACCTAAAAACCTTTATGTTTATCCTTTTAACTAGATCTTAAAATACTTTTTTCCATACTGAATATATTAAAAAAATAAAATTAATAAATGCACTTCTAAACAATATCGTTAAAAGTGCATTCTGATTTCATTGTATTATCTAGAAATTTTAAACCATTAATGTGCTCCAATATTACAATGGATTCCAAAGTCTTCTACTACTTTTTTGAGACTTAGCATAAGTTCATCACTTGGGATACCAATTTCATCTTTCATATTATATTCTTTTCCGACACATTTATATTTATTTACTCCAAGTTTATGATAAGGCAATAGATGTATCTCTTTTACTGTCTCTAAATTTTTAGCAAACATTGCTATATCAGCTATACTTTCCTTATCAGCATTGAATTCTGGAATAACTGGTACTCTAATAATTACATCTTTGACTAGTTTAACTATTTCTTTTGCGTTTTCCAATATAATTTCATTATCCCCTCCTATATATTCTTTATGTTTACTAGAATTCAAAATTTTAATGTCTAATAATGCTAAATCTAAGTAGGGCATTACATTATTTATTATATCTTTATTTGTATAAGCTGTTGTTTCCATTGCTGTATGCCATCCCATAGTTTTACAGGCTTTCAATAGTTCTAATGTGAATTCCAACTGCATTAGAGGTTCCCCTCCTGAAAGTGTGATTCCTCCATTAGAATTCCTAAAATGAATGGCATCTTTTTTTAATTCCTTTACAACTTCTTCAACTGTCATTTCTTCCCCCGAAATAACTAATGCCCCCGGATAACAAACTTCAACACATTCACCACAATGTGTACACTTATGTCTATCTATTCTATTAGGGTTAGAAAAATCAATAGCTTTTAATTTACATATCTCTTCACATTTGCCACATTCAATACAGTTTTTAATGTTAAACATTAGTTGTTTATTTTTATCTTGAGATTCAGGATTACTACACCACCGACAAGACAAAGGACAACCTTTTAAAAACACTGTTGTTCTAAGACCTGGGCCATCATTTACAGAAAATCTTTGTATATTAAAAATAGTTCCTTTTTTATTATAATCCACTTGCTTTTTTACCATAGAGTACCCTCCTCTATAAAATGACTAAATTTAAGGCTTGAATATAATCAAGCCTTAAATTAGTACTTATATATTAAAAACTTTGTTCTGTTCTTTTAATTATATCGTCCTGAATTGCATTATCTAGGCAAATAAATTGAGCACTATATCCTGCAACACGAACTATTAAATCTCTATACTGTTCCGGACGTTTTTGTGCATCAATAAGAACATTTTTATCAACTACATTGAATTGCATGTGCATACCTTTTTGGTCAAAATAGCTACGTATTAAAGAAGCAAGATTCTTCAATCCATTATCCCCTTGAAGGGAACTTGGACTAAACTTTTGATTAAATAAAGTTCCACTTGGTGCACAAAAATGCTCTAATTTTGCTACAGAATTTGCAGCAGCAGTTGGTCCATTAACATCAACTCCACGAGTTGGAGATACTCCATCTGCTAAAGGCTTCTTGGCTCCTCTTCCATCAGGTGTTGCTGATACTAAAGTTCCTAGATGTACATTATTTGAAACTGGGTATAAGCCTGGTATAAATTGTCCTCCACGTTGATTTGTATGCTTTTCTACTTCTTTACAATAAATTAGTGCACCTAATCTTGTATATTCATCAACTTCATCTATATCATTTCCAAACTTAGGAGCTCTATTTAAAAGCATTTGTTGAATATCCTTATATTTTATCTTTTTCTCTGGGTTCTCTTCAAACTCACCATAATTGGTATCTATAGCTTCTTTTATCTCATTTAAAGTAAGCTTTTTCTCATCAAACACAAGCTTTTTAATAGCCATAAATGAATCTCCTATATTAGCAATACCAACACCTAAAGGTCCTGAGAAACGATAGTGTCCTCCACCTTCTTGTATTGATTTTCCTTTTGATATACAATCATCAAGCATACATGATAAAAACGGAAGTGGTGCTCTTTCAGCATGTGCAATATCAACACAATTATCTGCTGAAACCATGTAAGACACAAAATATTCTGTTTGCTTTTTGTAAGCTTCTATAAATTCGTCTATATTACTAAATGAAGTAAATTCACCTGTTTTAGGTCCTATTTGTTTTCCATCAACTTTACCATTATTTATAGTCATTTCAAGGACTTTCGCCATATTAAAAAATGCTGCATCGTACCATCCATCTGTTTTACCAGGTTTTTGAGGTTCAACACATCCTACAATTGCATAATCTCTAGCATCTTCTAGTGTTAATCCATGATTAACCAACATAGGTATAATAACTTCATCATTATAGAAAGCAGGAAGTCCTGTGCCTAAACGTGTTAACTCACAGCTTCTTATTAAAAATTCTTCAGGAGCTTTACTCCATATTCTAACTGAAAGTGAAGGTTGAGGTAACATCAAAGTTCCAGTGGCATCCATACACATATATGATAATTCATTAGTAGCATCCTTACCTTCTGGAGTCTGTCCTCCTACAATTAGATTTTGAAACATTGAATATCCACTAAAAGCTTTGGTTGTAGTTTCGTCACGAACTTTAGTTAAATCATTAAATTTAACCCATAAGCAATGAAGAATTTCTCTAGCTGATTCTCTATTTTTAGGGTGTAAATCTATATCATGTTTAAAATATGGGTACATATATTGGTCAAAACGAGCTGGAGATATAGCATGTCCGTTTGATTCTAAGCTTATAATTGCTTGAACAAACCAAAAAGATTGACATGCTTCTTGAAATGTTGTTGCTGGCTTTTCCGGAACTTTTTCACATATTTTAGATATATTTAACAATTCATCTTTTCGAGTAGCATTTGTTTCTTTTTGTGCTAATTCTTTTGCAAGTTGTGAATATCTTTTTGCATAACTTATTGCTGCCTCACAGGAAATAATTATAGCGTCCCAAAACCTTCTTTGCTTAATATATTCAGGATTATTTTTATCAGCATTATTAATGGTTTCATTAACTTCTTTAATAATTCCGCTAAACCCTTTTTTAAGAACTTTTTCATAATCTACAGAAATATGTCCTAATCCATTAAAATGATAGTTTGCAACTGTAAATACTTTTGCATTCATTGCATCAATAGTATCATCGGTCATATATGATGTAGCAAGCTCACTTACAGTTTTTCCTTCCCAATATTTAAATACTTCTATAAGTTGTGACTTTGCTTCATCTGAAATCTCAAAAGCATCGGATGTTCTCTTATTAAGTTTATCAAATTCTTCTACTAACCACTTATTAGAAAACTCAGGGAAAACTTGTGCTGATCTTGGATTTTTAGTTAAGCTTCCAACTATAAGTTCCCCATCTCTAATTACAATAGGAATTTCATTTAAAATCTTTTCCAATGCTTTAGCTTTACGAATAATAATAGGTTGATCTTCAGTTTCTTTAAATGATTCCGTTAACAGTATAGCTCTGTCTGCTTCAACACAAGGAACTGCAGAAAATATCTGCTCTTTTAACCTTTTCACTCTGTCTGTTGATTCACTAAATCCTTTTTCTAAAAAACTCATAATTATCCCCCTATTTTTATAATAATTTAATCCTTTTTAAGAATTAATCACAATTAATAAAATTAAAATAGCTTGATAATACCATACTTATATAGTACCATCAAGCTATTATTTTCTTTAACACTTATTTATTTAATCTCTATAAATATTTATTCAAAATTCACTTCATAATTCATCTTTTCTTCTACTTTATAGTAATATTTTATTCTATAATTATACTTTTTTATTATTCACCTTTTTTCTATACTCTAATGGAGTTACTCCTTTTTCTTTTTTAAAAACTTTACAAAAATAACTAGGTTCATTGTATCCTATTTGGAATGCTAAATCATTTACACTAATATTTTTATTTTCTAATATTAATGTAGCTTCCTTTATTCTTCTTTTAGTTATATATTTATTAAAATTAATGCCTATATTATTTTTAAAAAGCTTACTTAAATAGGTACTGCTAAAATTCACGTAATTAGCTACCTCATTTAGTGTTATATTCTTTCTAAAGTTTTTTTCTATATAACTTAAAGCACATTCTAATTCATCTATTTTATAGACTGAAATATTATTTTCAGAGTTAAAAATTTTATCTTCATCTATAAATTCTTTTAATAGCATTATTACTTTCTCGGGTTTAATGGGTTTTAGTAAGTAATCATCAACTTTTATTTTTAATGCTCTTTGAACAAGTTCAAAGTCGTCATATACACTCATTAATACAATTTTTTTACTACTATCTTTTTCCTTTATAATTTGAGCTACTTCGAGTCCATCTATGCCAGGCATAATTATATCCATAAAAATCACATCTGGGTTTAATGATTCATTTATCTTAATAACATCTTCACCGTTATATGCCTCACCAACAATATCTACATTTTTAACTTTTTCATTTATAATTATTTTTAGAGCTTCAATTTCTAAATGTTCATCATCGGCAAGCACTACTCTACACACATTAATTCCCCCTCATATGCAATTCCATTATACATATTTGCAAAAAAGTTTATATTTTAAGTAAACGGAAATTTAAGTTTTATCATAGTTCCAACATTAATTTCACTTTCAATTTCAACTCTATAATTCTTGCCATAACATCTAGTTAATATTTCATTAACATTGTATATGCTCATACCAACATTGTTATTTTTAATTCTATCACTTCCATTTAATATAAGAAAAAGTTTGTCTTTAGAAATTCCTACTCCATCATCAGTAATTGTTATAGTAGCAGCTTTTTCTAAAATTTCTCCTTTAATTTTAATTGTTCCACCTTCTTTTTTAGGACATAATCCATGTATTACAGCATTTTCTATAAAGCATTGTAAAACCATTGAAGGTATTTTTAGTTTTTTTATATTATCATTTATATTAATTTCATACTTTATTCTATCTTTAAATCTTATGGACTGAATTTTAAGATATAGTATAATATTTTCTATATCTTCTTCTAAAATAACTTTACTCCCTATGTGTTTTGAAGTATATCTTGAAAATTCTGCTAATAAAACAATCATTTCATAGGTTTTAGGGGAATCTTCTATTAATGCAAGTCTTGATATGGAATTTAATGCATTAAATAAAAAGTATGGATTTATTTTAGATTGCAATAGTGTTAACTTGGAAACTTTTAGTTCTTCCTCTAGTTTAATCCTATATTCCTTTTCTTTCATTAATTTTATATTATTAAAATTCAATTCTTCCTCAATAGATTTTAAATATGTTTTCTCAACTAGCTGATTAACAATAATTTGAACTAAGTATGCTATTGATTCTATTTTATAATAATCTAGGTACAAAATATTATTGTAATCATCTATAAATTCAGAACATTTTTTATGCTTTTTTAAATAGTAATTTGAATTATTAATTGACGATAGGTTATCATTATTAGTTCTAACCTGTCCAAAAAAAATTGCTCCAAGATAAGTATCATTTACAATTATGGGTATTGCAACATCTACCAAGCCGGCAGGGCATCTAAATATATATGGTTTTTTTCTTAATGCTGCTTCAAGCCCTGCGTGGGCATTGGCATCGCAACATATGCGTAATCCTTCATGAGTGCTCCTCATTTTTTTACAAAATGAAGAAAAATTTGAATATTCATTAATAGGTATTCCTTTAAAATTTACTATATTATAAGCAAGTCCTGTAATTTCCGCAAGTCTATCTTGAATGTTTTTTAGTATATTTACATCTATTAAATCATGTAAATTCCTATTATTTAACACAAAAATACCCCCTGTAGACTAATGTTGAATATTAATTAAATGTATAGTCCATATATCAATTATACAAACCTTTAAGAATATACACAACTATTTTTATTATATGAATATACTTTTAATTTATAATAAATATAATTCTCAATAACAAAATAAGGCTCTCTTAAACAAAAGAGAAGCCCTGTTTTGTTATTTATCATTTACTTTTTTAATAAATGCCCCTTCTTTCATAATAATTTCCATATTATCAGTATTTACATTGTGAATATCTTCTAATGGATTTTTGGATAAAACAAGAAGGTCAGCAAATTTTCCCTCTTCAAGAGTTCCTGTGATATCATCTATTCTAAGCATTTCTGCTCCATTTTTAGTAGCAGCCAAAATTGTTTCCATTTTTGTTAATCCAGCTTTATTAAGTGTATACATTTCTGTAATAGCATATTCACCATATGGAGTTAAACTACTACAAAATGAATCAGAACCAACAGTTATTCTAATGCCTTTTTTATTTGCGTTTTGCAAATTATCAATTATACGATTAAGCTCTTTTTCAGCAGTATTCTTACCTGGATACTTATCATGAATAGCTCTATATGGTGGTTCATATACAGTAAACCATTCATAGAAGAACTGTAAAGTTGGACAGAATGTAATATCCTTTTCTTTCATTATTTCAAGACATTCTTCATTTAGTTCTTGTCCATGAATAATTGCAGATACTCCAGCTTTACATGAATTTAGTGCTCCTTCATAGCCTTCTGCATGTGACCATACAGGAAGTCCAACCATGTTGCACTCATCCACAACAGCTTGTATTTCTTCCATACAATAATGTAAATCAGCCTTTGCATCAAGTCTCCATATGCCTCCACCTGTAGACCAAATTTTAATAGCATCTGGATTTTCACGAATTCTCCTTCTTATTGCTTTTCTAAGATCCCAAGGTCCATCTACTCTCTCAGCCCAAGGATGAGAGTCATTATTATAATCTAACGGTAATTTATGTGAATCACCATGTCCTGCTGTCCTACAGAAACCAAGTCCTGTTGTAACTACACGTGGTCCAGGAATTACTCCTTCTTCAATCATATTACGTATATATATACCTGAACGAGAAATTTCGCCTACAGATGTTAATCCATGTTCAAGAGCTTCACGAGCCTGAGCAACAGCTACAATTGTTTTTTGTATAACAGGATCTAGCACCCATTCAGTGTCATTATCAGTTCTATTTCCACTAAAATGAAGATGAGTGTCAATTAATCCAGGCATAATTATTTTTCCTGTAATATCTATTTTTTCATATTCTTCATTAACATCCATCATTGGTCCAGCATATTTAATTTTTTTATTATCAACAAGTAATAAGGAATTTTTTATAGGTTCCTTTCCTGTACCATCTATTAATAAACCACCTATAAATGCAATTTTACTCATGAAATTCCCCCCAAAACTATAACTTTTTAACTATTTATAATTAACTTTAGTTAGCACCACTATCTTTAGTTTCTACTTTTTTACCTCTAATTAGCATAAGTGCAAATCCTATTAAAAACCATGTAAGCACAACCATCCATTCAACAAAATTTAAAGAAGCAGGACTACCAGGAATAACTAACAATCCTATAATAATAAGCGAAGACATACATGCGAGTATTATTCCAACTTTTCCTCCTGGAACCTTATAAGGTCTTTTAATGTTAGGTTCCGTTCTTCTCATACGTAAACAAGCTAAACTTACCATAAAGCAAGCAAATATAAAGGCTAGTGAACTAACATTAGTAAGTGGAACCAACATATTTTTACCTAAAAATGGCCCTATTATAGTAAGTGTTGCCATTAAAATATTAGCAGTCTTTGGAGTTCCATTATTTTTATCTAGTTCCTTAAATTTTTCAGGAAGTTGTCCTTTACGTCCCATAGCCAATAAAATTCTAGCAGTAGCTCCAAAAAAGGAATTCATAGGTCCTAATGGTCCCATAATAGCAATAAGCATCATAACTTTTGAAAAAATTTTAAGTCCTATTACTGATAAAATAGTTAGTGCTGGAATAGTATAAGTAACAAACTTTTGCCAAGGAACTATGGTTCCAAAGGAATATATGCAAATTACATAAAATATACCTGAAGCAATTAAAACCATACTAATAACTTTCCCAAATTTATTCCAATCCAAATCTTCCGATGCTTCTTCAGCCTGTTGCGGAATAGTATCAAAACCTGCATAGAAAAATGGTGTCATAACAAGTACAGGAAGAATTCCTGCCCAAATAGATCTAGCATTACTAGCTTTAGGTTGATATATAGGTTGCAAGTTTTTAGGTCCTCCTCTAAATAAAGAAATAATCATGGCAATTACCATACCTGCAAGTAATAATTTAGTAAGAAACCCTTGAAGTTTAGCAGCCTCTGATGCACCTTTAAAGTTTAATCGAATAACATAAATAGCAAATGCAAGTGATATAAGTAGTGGTGGAAGATATACTGTAGCTCCCATAACTTCATATAATGGAATAACTTTAAGTGCTGGAATGAATTCTCCTACTAATGAAGAAATAGCAATTGCTTCCCATGGACAAAGAATTCCATTTCCTAAAGCAAGAAACCATCCAGTAAAATATGATGGCTTATTACCAAAAGTACGTGATACATATTCAACTATACCACCTGAAATTGGAATAGCAGATGTAAGCTCACCAAAAACAGCTCCTATAGGAAGTAAAAATAGTGATCCTATTAAAAATGCGATCATGGCAGCTATTGGTCCTCCCCCTATAATCATCCAATCGCCTACTAATAAAACCCATCCAGTACCTATGATAGCTCCAAATCCTATAGTGAAAAAATTCCATAGGGATAAAGTTTTTTTCATTCCTCCTCCTTTAGTAGATGTGTCAGCGGACATTTTTATTACCTCCTCTCTTATACATTAAATCGTTAGTAAAATTTTTTTCTGTACTAACAATATTTAGTATATTAGTCCTTTTCTCGATTTATGATGAATGATGTATTTTTTTTAATTGCATATTTAAAAATTTTCCTAAAGCTTTATCATTGCTTATTACAGCATCTACACCATTAATCTTTACCTTTTCAATTTTATGTGCACCACTTACATATTCCATTTCTCCACAAGCCAAACGCTGCTACATAAAAATGTTTTTTCCTGTTTTTCCGTTGACAAAATGTAAATCGACAAATTTATCACTTACATTACCTTTATCATCCTTAGAAAATTCTGCTCTATCAAATTTATAACCTTCTGGTAAATAAGAGGGGAAAATAACCTTAAAACAAGCATTCTTATTTATTTCATTAGGATCCTTTACTTCTAAAATCTTCTCTTTTCGTAATTTCTTTTCTTGTTCTACAGTTATTATTTTGCCATCTGAAAATTCAGCAATTTTTTCTCCCTTAGCTGTATACACTTCATCCTCTGCATTTTCTTTTGTAAATATTTCTATTTTATTTCTATGCTTATCAAAAATTTTACCTTTATATTCATCTAGAACAGGCATCTTTTCTATTTTAGGTCTTTCCTATTGTATAACACTTATATATCCCAGGGATATTGTTCTCACTACTTTATCTGCTAAAGTCTTTGCCAGTTTTAAAATTTCATTGTATTCTTGGGAATTTAAGTTATTGAACTCTTCTATACCATTAAAATAAGCATCTATATCTATATAAAATTTATCTTCAATGCTTTTTTAAACTTCTAAAATAATCATTTACTACATTTCTAGCTATAGCAAATACCCATACTTCAAATGGTGCTTTACTTTCAGAATATGTTTTAATTTTAAGCATAATTTTTTCAAAAACCTGGCTTGTTAAATCTTCTGTTGTATAATCACAATTAACTTGATAATATATATAGTTATAGACCCTTTTGTAGTACATTTGAAAAATATAAGTAAGTTCTTTTTCTTCCCCTATGGTTTCTTTAACTTCTCTTTCATTCGGAGTCTCATTCACTGCAGGCTGCCGCATATTTTAAAATTCTTCCTTTCATTAAATTTTTACTTAGCTAAGTACTTCATATGTTAATACGATTTATTGCGCTATTTTATAATCCCTCTTATTTCATCTAAACTTTGAATATTGTTATCTATCATGTATTTTTCCATACCTTGTATTATGTCTATTGAAATATCAGGTTTCATAAAGGATGCCGTACCAACTTGAACAGTAGTAGCACCAGCCATTATAAATTCTATAGCATCCTGCCATGTAGAGATTCCTCCAAGTCCCATAACAGGTATAGTTAATTCTTTAGCTACTTGATTTACCATTCTTAAAGCTATAGGTTTTATGGCAGGACCTGAAAGTCCAGCATAGCCATTATTAAATACAGATTTTCTTTTGTTTATGTCTATAGCAAGTCCTAAAAAAGTATTTACAAGGGATATTCCATTTGCCCCTTCTTCTTCACAAACTTTAGCTATTCCCACTATATCTTCAGCATTTGGAGAAAGTTTTACAACTAATTTATGTTTACAAACTTCTCTTATTTTTCTTACAACTTCCCTTGCAAAATCTGTCTTAACACCAAAATTCATTCCACCCTGTTTTACGTTTGGACAAGATATATTTAATTCTAATAAGTCTATTTTTTCTTTATTTAATAGCTCCACTGCCTGTAAATAATCATCCATAGAATGTCCGCCTAGATTAACTATATTCACAATATTCAAACTATTTATCCAATGTAAATCCTTTTCTATAAAGGCTTTTACCCCTGGATTTTCAAGTCCAACACTATTCATCATTCCACTGTCTGTTTCCCATACCCTTATTCCATCATTTCCTGCTCTTGGATTTAGTGTAAGTCCTTTAGAAGACAGCCCACCTAACTTTTCTATATCAAATATTTCACTATATTCTCTTCCAAAACCACAAGTTCCAGATGCTAATACCACAGGATTTTTAAATTTTACTCCTGCAAAGTCAACTTCTAATCTACTCACTTAAAACACATCCTCTCCTAAAAATACTGGTCCTTCTTTACAAGCTCTTTTATTCCCTTTTTTAGTCTTACAAGTACATACTAGGCAAACTCCAACTCCACAAGCCATTCTGTTTTCCATAGAAACATATAATTTAGTCTTTGAATTTTTAGTTTTATTGTATAAAACTTTCATCATTACCTCAGGTCCACAAGTAAATATATAATCATATTCATCAGGATTTATATCATCTGTTATAAATCCACCTAAATTAACTACAACCTTATCTGCCACTTTTTTATATTCTTCTTCTAATAAAGCTTCATCACTGAATCCTAAAAATATATCTACTGTAGTATCTTTGCTTGTTCCTTTTAAAACCTTAGATGCTAAATATAATGGAGCTATTCCAACTCCTCCCCCTACAAGTGCTATTTTTCCTTTAACTTTAGAAAATCCATTTCCATGTGGTCCATCTACCTTTATTTCATCTCCCTTTTTAAGAGTTGCCAATATTTCAGTTCCTTTTCCCACTACTTTGTATAAAAAAGTTATTCCTTCATGGTCTATATCATATATACTTATGGGTCTGGAGAGAGTAGGATATTTATCCCACGCTCTTAACATACAAAACTGACCCATTTCTCCATTAAAATTTCCTTCAACTTTCATAATATAAAAATCTTTTGATAGTTGTTTATTATAAATTATCTTCGACAAATTATTCTCCTCCAATACTTTAAATTTAGTTTTATATTAAGCAAAGAATCTTTCTTCTGCTCTTGTATTATCTTTGCATTTAAATGCTATGGAGATTACCATTAAACATAATATATTTATAAAGAACCCCCATAAAAATCCTGGAATTCCTAATGGTGTTACATTTAATATTCTTGTTGCAAACAATATTATTGTTCCTACAGTCATTCCAACTATTGCCCCTTCTTTTCTTGCATTTTTCCAGTATAGTCCTAATACAAAAGCTGGTGCCATTTGAGCAAGTCCAGTATAAGCAACATCCTGTACAACCTGAACTAAAGTTTTAGGAGGTCTTAGAGCTATTAATGATCCTATAATAACTATTGTCAATATTATTATTCTTGATAATATTAAGTTTTGTTTGTCTGTAACCTTGTCCTTTTTCTTCATAAGGATTAAATCTTGAGATACTATTTGTGATGTAACTAGTATCATAGAGTTTATTGTAGACATACCTGCAGCTACAGCAGCCGCCATTATAAGAGCAGCTAAAAACCAATTTGCATGATTATTCATTAATATTGGTAATACGTTATCTGCCGCATCTACTTTCCCTATTAATTGATGACCTGCTAGTCCTATAAATAATGTAGCAAATCCATATATTAATACTTGTGAAACTGGTATACTTAAAGCTGATCTTGATAAAGCTTTTTCATCCTTTGCCATTAATGATTTTATCCATACATGTGGACATAACCATATACCAAAAGGTAAAACTATAAACTGCATTATCCAATATTTACTATTATATAAACCCTTTGGACCTGGTCTAGATAATAACTCCGGAGTAGTCTCTATTGCTGTTTTAAATAGATTCTCAACTCCTCCTGCTGGTACTATAGCAACTGCTGCTGCTAAAACCATACCTACTAAAAGTATTACTGCTTGTATAGCATCTATTAAAACTACACTACTTGCTCCTCCTATTACAACATATAATAATGAAAATATTGCAGATACTAATATAGCAGACTTATAAGATATCATACCACCACTTATAACAGATATCGCCCTTGCATTTCCAACATATTGCATGGATAAAAACACTATAGTCATAAGTACAGATATACAAGATGCTAATACCTTTAAATAATCACTCTCATATCTGTCCTGAAAATAATCTCCTATGGACATATATCCGTATTTTTTACCTAATTTACATATCTTATTTCCAAAATAAATTACCATTAGTGCAACCCATACCTGGCTTAAAACTAATACCATGTATGAAATACCATGAGTATAATACATTCCTGGTGCTCCTAAAAAAGCAAATGTACTTTGCATAGCGGCTATCATTGTAAGGGGCAGTAAAAATGAGTTTACTCCTCTGTTAGCAAGAAAAAATCCTTCTGCATTACTAGCTTTACTTTTTCTTGAACTATGAATTGTTATTCCAAGCATTAATGCTAAATATATAACTATTATAAAAAAACTTAATAATCCTGTATTCATTATTTTACTTCCTCCTTTTTATCCTTTTGAGCACTCTTTACAAAACAACTACATACCCAAAGTATAAAAATAAGGTTTACAAACATAAGTATCCACCAATATAATAATGGAAAAGGCAACCACCCAAATATGTATGGTGATGGTTTAGAAGTAAATCCAAATGGCACCATTGCTGCACATAATAAAATAGCGAATATGCTTAATATTAATTTATTATTCATATTTTTCCCCCTTTTTAAGATAAAATAATTCTTTAAAAATATTTTGATTTTTATAACATTTTTAATTCATCCTTAATCTTTGTAAACTATATTTCCTTTACATATGGTATATTTTATTTTTCCATAAAGATTTTGTCCCTTAAAAGGAGAATTTGAAGATTTTGAGGCAAAACCTGAAACCACCCAATTTTCTGATGGATCAAATATTACTATATCTGCAATTGCTCCTTCAGCAATAAATCCTGTGTCTAAGTTATATAATTTAGCTGGATTTATAGTCATTTTCTCTATTAATTTCATTATAGTAAGATGTCCTTTTCTAACTAAATTAGATATACCTAATGCTAAGGATGTTTCAAGCCCTATTATTCCACTAGGAGCTTTTGTTAACTCTTTTTCTTTTTCTTCTATACTATGAGGAGCATGATCTGTAGCTATTATTTCTATAATGTCATCTTTTAACCCCTGTATTATTTTATACTTATCTTCCTCAGTCCTAAGTGGAGGATTCATTTTAGCATAAGTCTTATGCTCTAATACTGCTTCTTCAGTTAATGAAAAATGGTGAGGAGTAGCTTCTGCCACTACATTAGCTCCTAAAGATTTAACAAATCTTACGATGTCCACGGATATCCCCGAACTTATATGCTGTATATTTACTTTTGCTCCGGTTTTTAAAGCTAATATACAGTCTCTTGCTACCATAGTATCCTCAGCTACATTAGGTGCTCCTTTACCACAAAGTTTATCTGATATTTTTCCTTGATTTATTCCAGAACTTCCAATTAATGCAGGATCCTCTTCGTGAAAACTTAATGGTACGTTAAGTTCTTTAGCTTTAATCATAGCTTCCATAACTAATTTGCTATCCATTATTGGAACTCCATCATCACTAAATCCAACAGCACCTATTGATTTTAAATACTCCATATCTACTAATTCTTTTCCTTTAAATCCTTTTGTTATTGCTCCTACTTGCAATACATTTATTTTAGATTTTTCACTCTCTTTTTTTATGTAATTAAGGGTTTCTTCATTGTCCACTATAGGATTAGTATTTGCCATACAAACAACAGTAGTAAATCCACCTCTTGCTGCTGAATCAGAACCCGTTTGTATATCTTCCTTATAAGTAAAGCCTGGGTCTCTAAAGTGTACATGAACATCAATTAATCCTGGTGCCACTATTTTTCCTTTTGCATCTATAACAGTTTCATACTTATCACTTGATTGAAACTTACCTATCTTATAAATTTTATTATCTTTAATAATTAAATCTAAAATTTCATCTTTATTAGTTTTAGGATCTATTAATCTACCATCTTTAATAAGTATCATTTATATATTTCTCCCTTCAAATATTCATACATAACTTTGGTTCCATCAAGAATGCTCTCTAAAGACGTGAACTCATTTTTATTATGACTTATGCCCTTAGAACAAGGTATAAATATTAGAGCTGTATCACATATTTTTGGGAAAACCATAGCATCATGACCTGCTCCACTTGGAAGTATCTTATATGATATTTTTGTTTTTTTACAACATTCAGCCAATCTTTCTTGCATGTATTGACTCATTTTTACTGGAAGTAATTCACTTGTCTTTTCAATAAAAATTTCTACATTTCTTTTTTTAGATATGTTTTCTGAAACTTCTCTAATTTCTTCTTCCATACTATTTAAACTATTTTTATCTATGCCTCTTATGTCTACACCTAATTTAACTTCTCCTGGTATAACATTTAAAACATTTGGTGAATTATTAAGAACCCCAACTGTAGCAACCGATTTTTTCATTGCTTCTTTTTTTCCTATTTTTTCTATTGATAAAATAACTTCAGAAGCTGCACATAAAGCATCATATCTCATATTCATAGGTGTTGCTCCAGAATGTTCTGCCTCTCCTTGTATATATATATTAAATCTTCTTGGTGCTGCTATATCAGATACTACTCCTACTCTAACCCTGTATTCTTCAAGTACTTTTCCTTGTTCAATGTGAAGCTCTAAATACTGCTTTATATTAGATATCTTTTTAGGATTTAAGCTATACCCTTTTTTCCCAAATATTTCTTTTAATGTTTTTCCTTTTTTAGATACTAAATTTTCAATATCATTCTTACTAATTTCATTTGTAATAAGTCCACTTCCTATGGTACACATTCCAAAATTACTAGATTCTTCGCATCTAAAAGCTACTACTTTAATTGGTATGTTAAGCTTATCTTTCTTTGCCCATTTTAAAATCATAAGTCCCGCTATTACTCCTGCTACACCATCATATCTTCCACCATTAATAACAGAATCTAAGTGAGAACCGATTAAATAATGTTCATTACTTTCTTGATTATTTAATACATAAGTATTACCAACTTCGTCCTCATAAGTTTGGAATCCCTCTTCTTCTCCAATAAGCTTAAAAATATTATGCATTTTATCCTCTTCTTCAGAATATCCTAATCTGGTTACTCCACCTTGATTATTTGAACCAATTGTATAAAATTTATTAAATATATCCTCTAAATATTGCATGTCCTCTATTGTTGAAATCATTTTATAACCTCACCTTTATCTATTAATCTCATATTATCTACATTTTAACAATGTAAATACCTGTTTTCTATGTTCTATTAATTAAATATTCACTCATTTTTTTGTTGAATTTAACAAAATCTTATTTGCAAGCACAGCTAAGTATAATTTAAAGCTATCCTCATGAACTTTTACATCTAATCCTGTTATCTCTTTTATCTTTTGTAATCTGTATTTAACAGTATTTTTATGTATAAATAGTTCCATAGCAGTTTCATCTAAATTAGCATTACATTCATAGTACTTTATCAATGTATCTAGTAAATCCTTGTCCTTTACATTTTTTAAGACTAAATTCATTAAAGGTTCTGTACATTCTCCAATAACTTCTTTTAGAATACAATATATTTCCATATCTTTATAGTAAAATACTTTATTCTTCTCTTTAAATATGTTCCCTGATTTTATAGCTTTTATAGAATTAAAATAAGAATTCTTTATCCCCTCTATATTAGTTTCAATGCTTCCAACACCTATAAATAAATTTTTACCTTTCAAATAATGTTCTACCTGTAATAAAGCCCCTTTCTCTATGTATGGTAACATTTTTTCTATGTTGCTTTTTAAAGATGATTGAAAAATTATAGATACACTTCTATCCGCGTCTATATAGGGACTCAATTCAAAGTTTTTATTGTTTGTTACATATTTTGAAATTTCTTTAGCTACTCTTTTTAAACAATTCATGTGATTGTTATTTATTTCCTCATTCTCATCAAATTTTAGCGTAAATGCTACAAAATAGTCTCTATTAACATCTATACCTAATAAGTTTCCTCTTTGTACCATAAGTTTCTCATCCTCATAAATATCAAATATTATATCTTTTATATATTTTTGAATTATTGAATCAGCATCTCCTTCTTCAAAGATCAAATGCATAACATTCATTATAATATCTATATAGGATAATTCATAAGGTATCTCTATTAAAGGCATTTCACATTTATTAGCAATATATTTTATCTCCTTTGGAATTTTTTTAATATATTCTCCTACTTTTATAGCAACACATGAACAAGATGAACTTGATAAATCTTTTATGATTTCACACTGCTTTTTCACATCATCTTTTACTGAATATAAACTAGTAATTAAAAAATCATCCCCCCTCATCCATTTAACTATATTAGGAACTTCCATAACAGTTACATGCCTTACATTTTTATCTAATCCTTTTGCTCCCGCTACTACTTTAAAATTTGATAGTTTAGGTATCGCCAAAATTTCCCTCACTGTTGCCATAATAATCCCCCCCTTTTTAATTCACCTCTACAATCTAATTAAAAATCAAAATAACTAGATATTAGCATAATAATACTTCTATCTAGTTATTGAAATATATTAATTGAAAAACTTTTATGAAAGTTTATATAAGTTTATTATCAGACTAAATTTTAAACTTATCAATCTGTGCCATCATAGTTCCTGTCATATTACTTAACATTTGAGATGCAGCTGCTACTTCATCTGTAGAAAAATTCATCTCTTCTGTAGAGGATGCAATTTCTTCCGAGGATGCTGATACTTCTTCTGAAATTGATGATGTTGATTCTAACTTTTCTAATATAGATTGTTTTCTTTTATCCAAGATTATAGCTAATTTACTAGTTTCATTAATTTTAGGAATTACTATATCTACAGATTTAGTTATCTTTTCAAAAGAAGTCATTGCAATATCGATTTCTTTCTTTTGGCTATCTAACTGGATTTTAACATTTTCTGTAGTATCAATCATAATATCTGTGTCTTTTGATATGTTACTAACAATTACCGTAATACTTTCTGATGATTCCTTACTTTGTTCTGCTAATTTTCTAATTTCATCTGCAACTACACTGAATCCTTTTCCCGCTTCCCCTGCTCTTGCTGCTTCAATTGCTGCATTTAAAGCTAACAAATTAGTCTGTTCTGATATAGTATTGATAAGAGCCGTTATATCATTTATTTTTGTTATATTACTACCTACATTTTTAATTTTTACGATCAATTCATTGAAAGTATTATTAACTCTTTCAACAGAATTTATTACATTGTCCATATCCTTACTGCTTTTATCTGCTACAATTTTGATATCTTTATTGCTTGTATCAACTTCTTCTATATCTCTTACCATATCATCTAATTGAACACTAAAATCATTAAGTATACTAGTTATCTCCATTAAATCTGAAGCTTGTTCCCCTGCCCCTTTTGCGACATTTTGAATAGACATAGATACATTTTCAGATGAATTTGACATTTCTTGTGAAAGATTTGCTAAATTATCAGATTGCATATCTATATTACTTGAGTTTTCCTTAATATTTTTTATCATTTCTGTAATAGAGTTTTGCATTCCGTCAATAGCCTTAGCCATATATCCTATTTCATTTTCTTTATTTAAGTCATTTTGAGATACTTCAATACTAAAATCGCCATCTGCAATAACTCTTAAATGTTCTACATATCTTTTTATAGGTTTAGATATGCCTTCACTAATTAAATATGCTATAACTAATCCAACCCCTAAAAATACTAATGTCAATATACTCATATATTTATTTAATGAATTAATCTCATGCAATATTTCACCCTTGTCTACATCTATTCCAATTGACCAACCTGTGCCTTTTAATGGCGTATATGCTACATATTTTTCAACACCATCAGCTAAATATTCATCAGTTCCACTTTCACCCTTAATCATTTTTTTATGTACGTCCACTACAGATTGAAGATCAGAATTTTTTTTTACAGCATCAATGGCAGAATACATTTTTTTTACTAAATCTTTGTTCTTAGCAGCAATGACCATTCCTTGCTTATTTATAATAAATGCTCTTCCTGTTTCACCTATTTTAATTTTATTAGCAAAATCACTAAATACATTTGCATCTCTAACAGTAGTTATAACTCCTATAACCTTTCCATTTTTTTTAAGTGGTGAAGCATAAATTATAATAATACTCTTGTCTACTTTACTAACCATTGGATCAGTTACACTACTAACTCCTTTCAAGGCTTTTTTAAAAAATTCTCTATCACTTATATTAATTAAATCTCCTTCAGTTGTTTTAAGATTTCCATTTAAATCACCAATTCCCATGTTAACATGTCCACTTCTTTTTACCTCATTAGAGAGAAGCTTTAACTTATCATCAAGGGAAACTTTTTCATCTTTAAATATTTTTTCATTAGTCACTAATTCTAATTTATCTAATTCACCTTCAATGTAAGTCTCTATTGCTAAAGAGCCCTGTTTAACAATTTCAGGCATAGTCATTTTTACGGTATTTTCCAATGTATTTTTTGAGTTTATATAAGATACTCCACTTAACCCTATTCCTATTGCAATTAATAATATTCCAAAGTATAACATAATATAAACTTTTATACTTTTAGATCTAATTTTTCTCACGTAATTCCCTCCATCATTAGCATAAATTATTATATCGTCTTTGCTTAAAAATAGCATTAATTTAAATTATTACGAACTATCGAAAATCAAGCATCTAAAATGTCCTTGAAACAACCTCACAATTTTATTTATACTATTATTCAAATTAGGATGCTTTTTATGTACTCTCCCAAAATTTATTTGTGGTAGAAATAAATTTTTGTAGTTCATACAAATCCTCCTAGCTTTTAATAAGTAATCAAATTGCATAAATTAAAATTTAATTATGCATTACTTTATTTTATGTTGTTTCCAGTAATTATACAATCTACTACATATTTCAACATATGTTATACAATTCTTTTATTCGTAATAAATAAATTAAACTTAAGTATTTTCTAATATTTTTTATTTTTAAATAACTTATAAAATAAGAATATTATATGTTTTTTAGCATTAATCCTGTGAATTCCTTTACATCTTAATAACATGCATGTAAAAAATGCGTTGGTTCAAGAATGTTAATTCTATCTACAACGCATTTAATTTCATATTTTAATATTTATAAATTGATTTCATTTTCCAATGTATTATTTATTACCACTGTATTTTCCATTACTTGTGATGTATCAGGTTTTAGATAGACAAACCAATATATAAGACCTACAAATATAGCACCACCGATTATATTTCCAAGGGTTACAGGTATTAAATTATTGAATATAAAATTACTCCAATTTAAATTGGCTAACTCTTCTGGTGAAAGCTTAGATGCATTGACCCAATTAATATTTGATTTTGCTAATATTCCTGCAGGAATATAATACATATTAGCAATGCTCTGTTCAAAACCAGATGTGACAAAAAGCCCTATTGGACAGAATATTCCAAAAATCTTGCCTACCATGCTTTTCGCTCCATGGGCTAACCATACAGCTAAGCCAATAAGCCAATTTGCCATAATTCCTAAATACAGAGCAGGCATGAAAGATAAGCCAACCTTGTAAGCAGCAATTTTAATGGTTTGTCCACCTAGTATATGGGCTCCACTATTAAATAATCCTGATTCTACCATCATAAAGGCTATTATTAAAGAGCCTATTAGATTTCCCATATATACAGTACACCAATTTCTCAGCATTTCTCTTAATGTTACTTTTTTTTCTAAAACACTTATAATAATCAATGTATTTCCTGTAAATAGTTCTCCTCCTGCGAAAATAACTAGCATAAGTCCTATACCAAACATTGAACCAGCTAGAGCTTTTCCAAGTCCATAGGTTTCATGGTTTTCAAATAAATTAAATGCTGCCATATTAGATCCTTCAGATGCAAATGCAATGAATGCTCCTGCTAAAATCCCTAAAATCAACTGGTGTGAAAATGAAAGTTTTGCCTTTTTTACTCCTGTTTCCACCGTTGTAGTAGCGATTTCTGCAGGTGTTAAGTAATTTCTCGTATTCACTTTATAACCACCTTTTACTATAGTTGCTTAATATAAGCATTATAATCTAATTCTATTATAATGCTTTCTTGTCTATAAATCGTCTGTAAAATGCATATAATCTGAATTTTCATCCAAAACTTTGTATACAAATGAGATAGTGATCTAATTTAAAAGTTTAAAAATTGTTACCTGTCCCTCACTACATGTTCATTTTCTTCTCTTAATAAAAAAAGCTATAGCAGTTAATGCAGCAATAAATATAATAGTAATAACTGCAGTTGATCCTATTATTGCTATTATTGATAATGCCTTTTTAGATATAGGGATATATGTTTTCTTCTCAACTTTACATTTAGTTTCCATTTTGTTTTCAGTTAATTCACTATTAGGTTCTTTGCCAATTAAAATATAGTCAGTACTCACATTATAAATTCCACTTAATTTTATAACATTACTTATATCAGGATTAGATTGTCCACTTTCCCATTTTGAAATTGCCTGTCTAGATACACCGAGCATGTCCGCCAATTGCTCTTGTGAATAATTAGCTAGCTTTCTAAGTTGCTGTAATCTTTCAGATATTTCCATTCCTCTTGCCTCCTTTTTAAGAAAACCGCCTTATAATTTCTCTTCATATAATTTTTTAGTTAGGGAAAATCTCCTGCTAAATCTGAATATCACTTTATGGCAGTAGATTATATATAAAACTTGGCATATCACCGCAGATAGCTTTGGCAAATTCTTTAGTCATTTTAATTTTCCATCCCTTATCACTTTTCTCAAGTAAAAGTGTTACATCATATTTCTTTGTTTTATCCGTACTTCTTATTAAACTTATAAGCAAATTGTTTTCATCTCCATGATCTTCTTTAAAGGTCTCCTGTTCAAGTCGCCTATTTATATCTGATAAATCACGATTGGTAATCTGTACTTTTATTGTTGCAGTATTTTTCTTTTCTTCACTATGAATGATTTTATAAGAAAGTTTTGATACAATACTTTCTATGTAGTCTTTACTTTCACCATCAAGGTTATCCCCAAAAATAACATTATCCTTAAACACAATACCATTTCTTATAGTATCTACATATTTAATATATTCATTAAATTCTCTTGTATTCAATGAAGTCAAAGCATTAAAAGTAGCTTCTACTGCATCTATTGGTGATATATTTTTTGTTGAATGAACTATAGATGTATTTTGCATTACTTGTTTTGTATCCTTATTCTCTTTTTGCCCAGCACAAGCCATAAGAAAAGTTGAAAACACTACAATAAACATCATCAAAAAAATTTTTATCTGTTTCATTATTTATATCATACCTTTCATCTTTACATTGACCTTCCTTTAATAAAAAAAGCTATAGAAGTTAATTCAATAATAAATAAAATGGTAATAACTGCAGTTGACCCTATTATTGCAATTAATGTAACATATAAACATGGTTGCACACAACCAACAAGTGCTTAAATCTTGTCAATCTTTGGTTGCAAATCAGTATTTCTTAATTACATCTGAATATTTTCATAGAAAAAAACATTAAAATCTTATTGATGATGAAGATCGTGAAAATGAAGGAGGTCTTATTTCCCTGCTGAAACCATTACAATACCTCAAATGGTTCCTAATAATACATGTAAGTATGAAACTGCATTTACTATCTCAATTAAAGCTAAGAAAGGTGTTTCTGTCGCTGATAGAGTTACTCCAATTCTTACTGCTGTAAAGGATAACTGTAAACCTGAAGAACTATGTCATCCTGGTCATGTTTTCCCACTTCGTACACGTACAGGTGGTGTTTTGACTAGACATGGTCAAATCTTATGAGTTTAGTAGGATATAAACCAGCAAGAACTTTATGTGAACTTACAAATCCAGATGGAACCATGGCTCACCTACCACAGATAGTTGGCTTTGCTAAAAAATACAATATGCCGGTTGTTTCCATTGAGGATATTTGTGAATATAAACAAAATATAAAATCATACATTTGTTTTTAATTGAGGTAGTACCAGCGAAATGTCATGTACTGCAAAGTACGTGTATGGTTAATGACGTAATAGAGTGAATAGTACACAAGGTACTTGTGTACTATTCACTCTATGCCTTAGTATAGTTAAGCCGGAAATATTGGAGACACCTCTTATAGTAATTTTCACATAAAATTAATCCTTTGCTATCCTACATTATAACACCATCTTCTATCTTTACAATTCTATTACATTGATCAGCTATTTTAGAATCATGAGTTACTATAATAACTGTCTTACCCTCTCTATTTAAATCCTTAAAAATATTCATTACATCTTGTCCAGTTTTTTGATCTAATGCTCCTGTAGGTTCATCTGCAAGTATTATTTCAGGATCGTTAGCAATAGCTCTTGCGATTGCTACTCTCTGACACTCACCACCAGAAAGTTCTTTAATACTTTTATTTATTTTATCATCTAGTTTTAATTTTCGAAGTATACTATTTATTATTTCTTTTCTATCTTTATATTTTACTTTTGCATACTCTAAAGGTATTTCAATATTTTCAAATACTGTATATTCACTAATTAACGCAAAATGCTGAACTACAAATCCAAAAGTCTTGTTTCTAACTTGAGACAATTGAGAAATATTTAGTTTTTCAACTTGTTGATTCTTTAATAAATATTGTCCATCCGTAATTTTATCTAATGTTCCAATTATATTAAGTAAAGTAGATTTACCTGAACCAGATGGCCCAACTATTGCAATTAATTCTCCTTTGTTAATATTTAAATTTATATTGTTTAATGCATTTACTTTATTTTGTTTTGAAGAATATATCTTATTTACATTATTTAATTTTATAATTTCCATATCTATTCATCCCCTTTAACTAATTGACTAACATCTAAATTAAATATTCTTATTATGGGAATTAAGGCTGAAACTGTAGATATAGCTACCATTAAAATCAATAACATAAGTAAGCTATTAGTATTTATTAATCTTCCATCTCTATAGTATATAATTGATGCTGTAATCATATATGCCATAAAAAAAGTAATAAATATTTCTAAATACGTAATTCCAGCAATATCAGATAATTTTCCTCCACTCATAATATGTATACCATATTCCTTTTTTCTTTTATTTATAGAATCCAATATTGATATAATAAATGTTATACATACAAATATAATGACACTAATAGATGTTATAACTACTATTTCATATTGTTCTTTAAGCATGTCCAAATCTTGAGTTACATATTTTGTCAAATCCCTTATACCAGCTTCCCTTATAACAGGTATATCATTAAACATTTTTTTAATTTTTGTAAGCTCCTTATATATTTCAGATTCATTTGTAGAATTATCAAATAGAATGTAATTTGCATTATATAATGTCAAATCACATAAAATTAGTTTGCTTTCATAAATTGCATCTGTAGATATAATATAGTTATTTAAATTTATATATCTAATATCTGGCTGGCATATATCTCCGGGACCACACTCATCTTCTTTAAGTATTCCTATTATTTTGCCTATTCGTTTTTTACTTGAATCTAGTAGAAATTCATCTCCTACTTTAAAATATTTACCATAATTTGCTCCAACTACAATAGGAAATACAAAACTATCTTTACCAATAAAATCAAATTCATTACTGGTAAATAATCTTCCTTTTTCAACCTTTAACGGATAGGTTTTAAGATATGATTTATTTATACTATTATGCTTAAATTGAAAACATGTTTTACCATTAGAATTAGCTTCAAAATCACTTGCTGCAAATTGTTTATAATTATTAAAAGTAGGAATCATCTCTCCTGTCATTGTAGTTTTTATAAAAGTATACTTAGAACTATCTTCCATTATCCTGAAAGCATCCATTATTTTTTGAAATTCTATATCATTACTATTATAATTGATACTTTCAACCTCTAAGGCATAAGCTTTTTTATCTTTAAAAAATTTTTCTACCTTGTTTGTCTCCAAATTCATTTTTTTATATAAATTTATGTTTTCATACATAGAATAAAATCCAAAAATTAATTGAGCAATAATTAAAAATGAATAAAAAAATCTGCTTGATATTCCTCTAATAGCATATTTAAATTTCATAATTATACCTTCCCTTTGATAAGATAACTTATTTGAGTTTTATTTATATTAAATGCACTTATGCTGATAACTATACTTCCTATAATTAATATAAAAATAACACTAACAAGTATATTAAATATATTTAAAGTACTATTTTGTATTTGAAGTACATTACTTAATATCAATAACTTTTGAAATATAAGTGCTATAACTAGTGAAACTCCTGATATACTTAAATATCTTTTAGCTATATGTAAAATAATATTTTTATTTGAAGCTCCATACATTCTTCTTACGCCTAGTTCCAAAGCTATTTTATCTATCCAGTGTGCTGTAGCTCTTGTAAGAGATATAATAATACATAGTATTATAAGCGAAAAATTAAGTAATAAAGTTCTAGAATTTTGTATAGCGCTTATTAATGGACTAACTCTTTTATCTTCATAAATTGTTTTTATAAAATTGCTATTATATTTTTTATTAACTACATCAATACTATCTTTTAAATGGCTTTCACTTTTTAATACACTATCTAAATTCCACCTCTGCTGTAAGTAGTTTATATCTTTCTCCTGAAAATCCATATTTAAATTATATAAAATACGAGAATCGTATTGTGTGTCCCTGTTTTTCTTTCCTATTACTCCTATAACTAAAAATTTATCATTACCTCTATATATGTATCTTTTGCCATTCTCTGTTTCTACATTATCTATAAGTTTTTTACCAATAACTACTACCTTTTCATCTTTTTCAAAATCCCCCAAAGAAAAAAATCTTCCTTCTAATAAATTGTACCCATTTTTATACATTCCATTAAAATAAATTCCGAATTGAGACGCACCTGGAATAAAGACTCGTCCTCCTTCATGAGTTATTATTATATTTTTTTGTAATTCAATTTCTTTTAAAGATTTTATTATATTCTCTGAACTTAAATTCCTTCCATCAAAATAAAAAGAAACACTATTAATTGTTTTAAAATTATTTGCTTCTAACATCATTTGGTATATCTTTTCAACATGTCCCACCATTAATGATATGAAAATTAGTATGGAAGTTAAACATAAAATTAGAAATTGTGTTTTTCTAAGATATTTTTTGAAAATTTTCATAGAATGCCTCCAAATTATTTAACGTTAATTGGAATATTTTAAAAAGGTTCATCATGAAGTTTTCTGATGAACCTTTCTTTTATTTTTTAAGTTTATAATCTACTCTGTGTATTTCAGTAGCTGTTAAATTTCCAGGAGCACATACACTTGTAGTTTGTGCATAATGTTTATCATGAACCTCCCGACCCTCACCACCAGGAAGTTTTATTTTACTGCCAACGCTATATCCATAACAACCACAAGCTGCTAATGCATAGGTCTGGTTTGCACTTGTGTTATGTGTTATTCTAATTTTTACACTATGTTCTGGTCCATTATCTTGGCTACACATTGTATCGTCACCGTTATATCTTTCAGTAAAATAACTATGACCTGAACCCATGGCCAATACTGGAGTAGCCATCATTGTGGCTATCATTCCACTAAATAATAATGTTTTCAATTTCATTACAATTCCCCCTTAAATATTAAATAATTAGTCGCTTGCAAAACCTCAAGCCCGTTAGGGCTCAACGAATTTCAAGCTCTATCAAAAATGATTTCCCCCACTAAATGTCGAATTTATATAAGTACTATCCAATATAAATTTAAGGAGAAACCTTTATGATCAATTTAAAAAACCAAATTCATCTTTGTAATATTTATGAAGAAGTCGTAGACTGTTTTGAAGAAGATAAGCCTAAATTTATTAAGCTTTTTGAAAAACATATTAACATGAAGATGTTAATACCTCAAAGTTTTTACAATGCCTACTATTCTTCAAGTGGTCGTCCTAGAGAATACTCTCTTTCCTCAATGCTAACCGCATTTATAGTTCAAAAGATACTTGGTATCTCTGAAACTGAATTATTTATAAATATATTGAATTTATCTAAAGAATTAAGATCCCTTTGTAATTTCAATAAAGTACCTCATGAATCACAGTTCTCTAGATTTAAATCTAACTTTATTCAACATCTTCATAGTTTCTTCAACCGTTTAGTTGATATTACTGAACCTATTTGTAGAAAACTTAATTCTGAGTTATCTAAAATAATAATTGCTGATACTGCTGGTATTGAAGCTTATGTTAAAGAAAATAATCCTAAATATTTTGAATCTCTTTTAAATACTGGTAAAGTTGCTAAAAAGAAAAGTTCAAATATTGTTCCTTATAAATTCGGTCATTATTGTTATGCACTTAAATCAACTACTCTTGTTAATGCTCTTGGAATCTTAAGACATATTGATTTTAACGATACTCAATCAATGGATTTTGAAAACAATGTTTCTGCTAAACAAGCTAAAGATGAATATGATTCAAAAACCTTAATTCCTATGATGAAACGTTATTTAGCTATGCATAAAGATTTCAAATATAATTATTTTCTAGGTGATGCTGCTTATGATCGTGATGACAATTATAAATATCTAATTAAAGATTGCAACATAATACCCATTATTCCAATTAACCCTCGTAATTCTTCTGATTTACCACAGCCTAGCGGCTTTACTGATAATGGAATTCCATTATGTCCGAAGGACTCTTCTCTTCCAATGAAACTTGATGGAGTCACAAGAGAAAAAGGACGTTCTATGCGAGTTAAATGGCTTTGCCCTAAATCTAAAAAAGTAAGAATTAATGGCAAAACTAAGTATATACTTTCCTGTGAAAATCCATGTACATCTTCACCTTGTGGAAGAATATATCATCCAACCATCAATAAAGACCTTAGACTTAATTGTCCTATTCCTCGGAATACAGAAAAGTGGAATAACTTATATAAAATCAGAACTACTACTGAAAGAACCAACAATATTATTAAACACCCGCTAGGTCTATCGACCTTAAAGATTAATAAGACGAATTCTTTAAAAGCTGAATTATTATTAGCAGGCATAACTCAATTAATTACTGTAATTATTGGATATAAAATTAATAATAAAAATAAGATACTCTCAATAAAATCATTAATTGCTTAATCTATAGGTTGTTTTTTAAATTTAATATTTATATCTTAAGGTCAGTATTTAATTTTTTAAAGCATTAGTTTTGCAATCAACTATATTAAATAATGCTTTTTTGTAAGTATATATTATATTATACATAAAAAACTAATTTTTTTAATATAATTTCAATAAATACGTATATTAGAAAAATAATATACGTATTAACTAATAAAAGCAGAGCATTCAATGGATTTATTAAGGGGTAATTATGAATGCATAATTTCAATCATAGGATATCAAAATAAGAAAACATTTTAATAATGATATAATATCTCTAAGTTAATGCCCTTTTAAGAAGGAGTACCATATTTAATAATAATTCGGAGATGAAAGAATTATAATAGTTTATATAAGTAAGTTAAGAGATAAGATAGAAATAATTATATTATTCATATTAAATTAAGGAGAGGTTAAAAATGATGAAAAGCGAAAAAGAAAAAATGTTATCAGGTGATTTTTATAATGCTAATGATAAAGAATTGGTTAAAGAAAGAGACTATGCAAGAAATTTAACTTTTGAGTTTAATCATATAAATCCGACTGAAAAAGAAAAAAGACGAGAAATTATAAACCAATTAATTAATACCAAAGGTTCATTTCATATTGAAGCACCCTTTAATTGTGATTATGGTTATAATATTGAAGTTGGTGAAAACTTTTATGCTAATTATGGATGTACCATATTAGATGTAAATAAGGTTAAAGTTGGAGACAATGTACTTTTAGCACCGAATGTTCAAATCTATACTGCTACTCATCCCACCAATCCTACAGAAAGACTCACTGGCAAAGAATACTCTACACCAATTGTTATAGGAAATAATGTTTGGGTTGGTGGTGGAACAATAATATGCCCTGGAGTAAAAATTGGAAATAATGTAACTATAGGAGCAGGTAGTGTTGTGGCTAAAGACATACCTGATAATGTAATTGCTGTAGGAAATCCTTGCAAAGTTATTAAAAAGGCTACCATACTATAAAAATTTTGTGAAGCGAAATTTTTATTAATGAACAAGGAATAATGAATAATGAACAATTATGGATATTTAGCCTTCCTAAACGAATTAATCCGTAGGTTAGCTATCTATAGTTTATAATAAAATTTACCTTAATTGTTCATTGTTAGTTATTCATTAAAAGTGCGTCGCACTTTTTTATATTGCCCAGTTTTGTGCTTTTTCCATTTCATTATACATATTATAATATCTCTTTTTATTTTCAATTAATTCTTTATGACTGCCTTTTTCTTCTATATAACCTTCATTTAATACTATAATTTGATCTGCATCTTTTATAGTATTTAACCTGTGGGCTATTACTATTACGGTTTTATTTTCTGTAAGTTTTTTTATAGCTTTTCTAATTTCAAGCTCATTATCTGCATCTAGAGAAGCAGTAGCTTCATCTAAAAGAACTATATGTGCATCCTTTAATATAGCTCTAGCTATGGATATTCTTTGTTTTTCTCCACCTGATAGGGTTGATCCTCCTTCCCCTACCATAGTGTCATATTTATTTTCTAGCTTATCTATAAATTCATGACAATTTGCAACCTTAGCTGCCTTTATAACCTGTTCTTTCGTAGCTTCTGGGTTTCCTAATTTTATATTGTTGTATATGGTATCATTTAAAAGATATACATCCTGAAATACCATACTTATATGCTTTAATAATGAATCTGGCTTTATATTTTTTATATCCTGTCTTCCTATTTTTATTGTTCCACTATTTACATCCCAAAACCTTGCTATAAGACTTGTAACTGTGGTTTTTCCTGATCCAGAAGGCCCTACTAAAGCTGTCATAGTGCCTTCCTTTGCTTTAAAACTTAAACTATTAATAGTATTTTCTCCTTCTTCATATTGAAAACTTACATTATCAAATTGGATATCATGATTTTCAAATTTTGCTTCTTCATATTTATAACTCATTTCTGGATGATTATAGGTACTTATTAATTTTTGTGATGCAAGTTTCATATACCTAAAGGTTCCATATTGTGCACCAAAAGCCCTTAATACATTTGTAAGCGCCATGTTTATTATAATAAATGTTAAAAAAGCTTTCCTATCAATGCTTGTCATCCCAAATTTCATTGTAGCTATAAGTAATAATATAGGGAAACTTATATCAACTATTACTTGAAATATAAGCACAAAAGGAACAATTGAAATTTCTGTTCTTATACTTTCCCTTTTCAAATCTCTAAAGGATTTTTCCAATCTTTTAAACTTTTCACCTGCTAAGTTATGAGCTTTAAACACCTGTATACCGCTAAGATACTCAACCATTCTTGATATAACTTCATTCATAACTTTCTTTTTTTCTCTACCTATAGTGCCAACCCTTTTTCCTCCCATTAAAATAATAGGAATAGCCACAATTACAAATATAAGTTGAATAGTAGCTAATTGAATATCAATAAAAAACGTTATTATAAGTAGATAAGAACTAAGAATTACTGTTTTTATTAAATCACTAGTATTATGAGTTATAATTTTTTCAAAATCTTGTAAGTCATTAGTCATTATATTAGATAAACTTCCTATACTATTTTTATTAAAAAATCCTAAGTTTATATTTCTAATATGATCTCCTAAGGATATTCGCATACTTTGAATTCCCCTTGCACCTTTAGCTTGTATTCCTGTATATCCTATGGCATTGACTATAACTCTAAATACAAAAGCTATTATCATTGCTATAGTATAATTCTTAATTTTATCAAAACTTAACTGTGAATTAATTAAATCTAACAATACAAAATACAACATTGAATAAAAAAACATATTAAATAAACTATCTATGGTTAACAAAATTATGGGTTTTCTAAGTTTTTTACTATGCTCACCTAATAATATCTTTATATCACCTACCATATTACATCCCCCCTGCCACTTGTGGTGTTTTTGTAATTTCATAATCGTACATGTCCCAAAGATGCTTATATAAGCCTTTTTTATTCATAAGGTAATTATGTTTTCCCTGTTCTATAATTTTCCCTTCATCTAAAACCACAATTTTATCTGTATTTTTTATAGTATAAAGTCTATGTGCTATAATTATAGCTGTTTTATCCTTTAATAAATTTCTAAGGGCTTTTTGTATTCTACTTTCATTTTCTATATCTGAATAGGAGGTAACTTCATCTAAAATTACAATAGGGCTATCCTTTAATATGGCTCTAGCAATAGAAATCCTTTGTTTTTCTCCTCCACTAAGTTTAATTCCATCCTCTCCAAGAGATGTATCATATCCATCAGGTAAACTCATTATAAAGTCATGAATTTGTGCCTTTTTACTAGCTTCAATAACCTGTTTTATAGTTTTATTAGAACCCATTTTAATATTTTCTAATATGCTATCCTGAAGCATAAATACATCCTGAAATACAAAAGATACTTTGTCCATAAGTTCTTCCATTTTTATATCTTTTATATCTACATCATCAATAGTAATGTTACCTTCTTTCACATCCCAAAACCTTCCTAGCAATTGACCTAATGTAGTTTTTCCTGAACCTGAAGGTCCTACAAGCGCAACCATAGTTTTAGGCTCTATAGTTAAAGACAAATTTTTTATAACTTCCTCTTTATCATATTTAAATGTAACCTTATTGAACTTTATCTTTCCATTAATATCTTTATCTAAGCTTTTATTTCCTTCTGCTTGTACCTCTTTATCAAGTATATCTCTTACCTTTCCAGCTCCTTCTAATAACATTGAAAAAGTTCCCCCAAATTCCAATAACTGTTTAAAAGAAGTAAGAAAGTTTGCACTTAAAATTAAAAATAATATATAGGTAGGTGCGTTTATACTTCCCTTTAAAAACATAAATCCACCAATAGGAATTATAAATAAAAGTCCTGAATCTATAAGAACTAAAAACACCCCGTAAAGTGGAGCAGTTTTCATGCTTAAATCAATCCAATAATCTGCATATTCTTCTGTAACATCTTTATAATTTTTAAAAGATTTTGCAGATAAATTAAAGGCCTTCATTACGTTCATGCCGTTTATATACTGAATAATAGTAGAGTTAAGCCTTTTAACTAACTCATGATAATGAGCCATCATATCTTTCATACCTTTAAACATACTTATTTGACTTAAAAAGCCTAAAATAATTGGAATAAATAAAACTAAAGCCAGTTTCCAATTTAAATATAAAAGATAACCTATAATTATAATAGGAGCTACAACAGCTGAAGATAGATCTGGAATTTGATGTGCTATAAAATTTTCTAGTTTTTCTATATCTTCATTAATTGTTTTTTTAACATTTCCTATAGTATTTCCTGTGAAAAACCCCATGTTAAGCTTTGACATATGATTTATTGCTTTTATTCTAAGTTCATACAATATTGTAAAAGCTGCTATATGGGAAAATACTCCCGATAGTAGAAATATAGCCATTCTAGCAACTATGGTAATGCTTACAATTATGGCCATAGATTTAATTTTTTCATAATCCACTGCATTGCCAAAAAGCTCTAAAACTATATTGTACATCAAAATATATGGTACTATAGCAAGTAGCGAACTTATTATGCTAAACAAAGCAGCTAAATATAATTTAAATTTTTCCCTACCAGATATCTCTAGAAGAAATCCTAAATTTGATTGTTTTTTCATAATCATCCTCCCTTATTCTTTTTTATTTGCATTATCTACTTAAAATTTTATTGTAAGTATAAAAATAACCTTTCTAAGTCATTATAATTGATATTGATTATCATTATCTACTCCAAAAGAAATAAAAAATGCTCCAAAAAACAAAACTAAGTAATTTTGTTAAATTTGAAGCATTTCCTTATTTCAATATTTGGTTATATTTAATTTTCTATATTTTAGTGGAGTTACATTATTATATTCTTTAAATGCATTAGCAAATTTACTTGGATTTTCATATCCTATTTCATTTGCAATTTCTAAAACTGACATATTTGTACTCTTTAGTAAGTATTTAGCCTTTTCCATTCTAACTTTTTTTATATATTCATAAACCGTACACCCTATTACATTTTTAAATTCTTCTTGCAATTTATATATGCTTATATTTAAATTACAAGCTAACTCTTTAACTGATGGTACTCTTTGGAGATTTTTGTTTATTATTTCTTTAGCATTAACTATAATCTCTGTTTCTTGTTTGTTTAAATTTTTTTTATTAAATTTGTCTTTAAAAAAAGTAGATAAAAGTTCTATAGTCTTAAGTTTTAAATTTATATAATCTAACATATTCTTTATTGGAATATTCTCTATTTGCTCTGCTATTTTTCTTATTTTATCAGTAGCCCTTTCAATTATTAATGTATCATCTTTAAATATTTCATTTATATGATTTTCCCAATCTGTTATCATTTTGTCTTCCCATATTGGATTTATCACATTTTTAATAATACTAAAATCCATATGAATAGACATAGTTTTACAATTATCATATTTAAATTTAAAATAATCCACATCGTTTAATGATTTATAAATACAAATTTGCCCTTTTTTAAATATATACTTTTTGTTCTGTGGCAAAGTTCTAATTTCTCCAATGCCGCTATAACAATAGCTTATTTCTAAAATATCATCCTTATACATCCTATTATCAAAATGTGTATCTGCTTTATACATATGAAATATTGAAATTTCTATTCCATCTTCTATTTTCATTCTTGAAAGATTACCAATTCCAAATTGTTTAGCAATAATATATTTTTTCCCTAGTATTTCTTCAGAAGTTTTACAGTCAAATTCTTTTTCAATGTATTTACAGTAACTATTTACAGTATCCTTTTTAATATCCAAAAACCTCCCCCCACTTACCAATTAATTTTAGTAAAATTTAATACTTATAGTAACTTAGTACCATTTATAACTAAATCAAATTTAGAATCTAAAAAATCTGCTGCCTTTCTACACATCATCATACGATTTAAAAATATTTCAAAATACTCCATTAAAGAAGAAATAGTAATGTCGATTTTCATTTCTAATAAAATAATTCTTTTTTCGCTATTAACTTTAACCTCTGCATCTTCAACTGCATAGTTTACTCGATCATGAATGTCAAAAGTAGCAAAATCCCTGTTTCTTACTCTGCTTCTTCTAACGTCACTTTTATCTGCTAATATTAATGCTGCTGATACTGTATTTACCGGTTGACCTGTGCCTTCATCATGGTTTCCAATAGAGGAAACTATAGTAGCAATTTCTTCAGGAGGCATTTCCATTCTAGTTAAAATATCAAAAGCTAATATAGCACCTGTTTGAGCATGATCAATTCTATTTATCATATTGCCAATATCATGAATATATCCAGCTATTTTCCCAAGTTCTCTTTCCCTTTCACTATATCCTAAACTAGCTAATATACTATCTGCAGTATAAGAAACCTTGCCTGCATGTATAAAGGAATGTTCAGTATATCCCATAACTCCAAGTAGTTCATCGCCTTTTTGAATATATGTTTGGAATTCTTTATTATTTTTTATATCTTCAAAAGTTATATGTTTCATATGTATCTCCCCTTAACATTTTATCTAAGTTATAATTTAGCTTACTTCCTCATTACTAAATTCTAAAATTGCCTCAGTATATGTAATATATTCTAATTCTATATATAAATATTATGCCCAATCTTGTTAATTATTTTCTCACTTAAGTATAATCCAATGCCTGTAGAGCAACAATATACTTAAATTATAACAAATCTCCTTAAGCAATATAACAACTTTATTACACTGTTATAAATAATGGGTTGCCTCAAAATAAAACTTTGAGGCAACCCATTATTTAAAACTATTAATATTATTTAAATATTCTCTAATTGCACTTACCACCATATTATGATCTTCTTCTTCAGTAAGACCTGATACAGTTATTACTCCTACAACACCTACATCTTTCATTATTATAGGAAATGCTCCACCATAAGGACAATATTCAAAAGAACTTATATGATACATTTCTTCTATAGATTTTTTCTCATCTTTTAATAATATTCCTATGTATAAAGAACTATTATAAAACCTATTTACTACTCTATTTTTTCTAGTTATCCAATCATCATTATCTGGTGAAGTTCCATCAAATGCATAATGAAATATTTGTTGCTTATTTTTTTCTATATTTATAGTAATTTTTTTATTATCTTTTTTAGCATTTTCTATTATTATTAGTCCTATATTAAGTGCTGTTTCATTTGTAAACTCAGAAAATACTAACTCTTTTTCTTGTTGTTCTAAGTCTTTTAACATCTTTTTATAATCCTTCATATTAATACCTCTGTTTTATTATTAATAAACATTTACAAATCTTTTATTTTTATAAGATTTGTAAATAGCTGAAGTTATTCTAACTACATTTAAACCTGCTTCACCTGAAACAGGTAATTCTTCATTGTTTATAACTGCATCTGAAAAAGCTTGAATTTCTTTCTCATAACGGTCAACTGGATTTATAGATAGTTCTTCTAAAGTATAATCTGAGAAATCTATTTCTCCATTTTCTCCAGATAATTTAATTAAAACTTTACCTACATCTTCTCTTCCAATTGTGTCATAACAAACTATAGAACCTTTTGTACCGTAAATTTCCATAGTATTATTTGATATACTATTTGGAATATTAAAGTGAAAATTAAAAGCACCATATACTCCATTTTCCATCTCACACATTATTTGAGCTGAATCTTCAACTTCATAGTTAAAAGTTTTTGTTCCAAGCATTGCTGAAACAGTTTTTATTTTGGTATCTAATAAGTATTGTATTAAGTCAATGCAATGGCTGCCTAAATCTACTACTGTACCACCACCACTTAATTTTGGATCAAGCCTCCAAACATTATCATCTGGATACCACCAACTATATTGTATTCTTGTATTAATAATATCTCCTATTATATTTTCTTTTAATAACTTTCTAACTTTTCTATGATGTTCCCCAAATCTCATCATAAAAGCAATTCCTAATTTAACGTCATTTTCTTTTGTAACCTTTATCATTTCTTCGCACTCTTCTGTAGTTAATCCCATAGGTTTTTCAAGAAATATATGTTTTTTAGCCTTTGCAGATAAAATAACACTATTTTTATGATCAAAAACAGGTGTTGCAATATATACTGCATCAACCTCTTTATCATTCAATAAATCTTCTACATTTGAATATACTTTTTTTATATTATATTTTTCTCTAATTTTTTCAGCTTTTTCTATACTTCTACTCATAACTGCAACTACTTCTGAATTATTAGTTTTTAATATTCCAGGTATAGTGCATTCATCAGCTATACCACTTGCACCAATGATACCCCATCTTAATTTCATTTAAATCCCTCCCTTATATAATTTAATAACTCTTTTCTTATATAAAAACTCACATTTATAAATGTGAGTTTTTACTTTATCGTACTATCTATTTTCTTTCATAAACATTTCAACTTCTGTAAGCTTTGGAAGTGATGGTTGAGCACCTATTTTCGTAACTGTCAATGCTCCAACTGCACATGCAAATTCTAAAGACTTTACATTTCCTAATCCATTAGCTAATGAATAAGCAAATGCACCTATAAATGAATCTCCAGCTGCAGTTGTATCAACTGGTTTAACTTTAAATGATTCTTGAAATATTTCCTCATTATTATTTACAAGTAATACCCCTTTTTCTCCTAGTGTAATTATAACATTTTTACATCCTAAATTAAGGAGACTTTTAGCTGCTTTTCTAGCACTTTCAATACTATTTACTTTAATGCCAGTTAATAGTGAAGCCTCTGATTCATTAGGAACTATATAATCAACTAGTTCTACAAAATGTTCCTTTAATTTGGCTGCCGGTGCCGGATTTAAAATTATTGTCTTTCCATGTTTATGTGCTAATTCAATAGTCTTATATACAGTTTCAAATGGGATTTCAAGTTGAAGTATTACTATATCTGAGCTTTTAATATTGTCTTCAAGATCCTCAACTTCTTTAGGAGTTAACTTTAAGTTTGCTCCAGGAATAACAATTATTCTATTGTTTCCGTTTTCTTCTAATGTTATGTGACCTACTCCAGAACTTTCTACATCATCAAATAGTACATAGTCATGATTTATACCTTCTCTTCTTAAGGATTCTATATGAGCTTCTCCAAAGCTATCCTTTCCAAGTTTTCCAATCATAGTGACATATGCACCTAATCTAGCAGCCGCTACTGCTTGATTTGCACCTTTTCCTCCTGTAAACTGACTAAATGACTTTCCTATAATTGTTTCACCCTCTATTGGTGCTCTTGGAGTTTGTGCCACTAGATCCATCATAAAACTACCTATTACTAGTATCTTCTTCACATTCATTCTCCTTTTATTAAAGCTTTTTCATCTCATTAAACAATCTCTTACCTAGACTTCCGCCGGGATGAAATACTGCAAAATTTTCCCTCTTAAATTCTTTAAGTTGAGAAAGAGTTATGGCAAGTGCATCTCCTAAAACTAAAGCTACAGTAGAACTACTAGTTGGTGCAAGATTTAATGGGTCCGCTTCATGATCAACCTTTGCTTCAAGTGCTACATCACTTTCTTTTGCAAGGGAAGAATTGTTATTTCCTGTAATTGATATTATCTTACTTCCTATGTACTTTATAGATGAAATTATTGAAAGTACTTCTTTAGTTTCTCCACTATTTGATATAGCAATAACTATATCTTTTTCTTCTATCATTCCTAAATCTCCATGAAGAGCTTCTGTTGAGTGCACAAAGAAAGCTGGTGTTCCAGTACTTGCAAATGTTGCTGCAAGCTTTTCTCCTATATGTCCTGATTTACCTACTCCAGTAAAAACAACTTTTCCTTTACAGTTATGAATTAAATCTACTGCTTTCTCGTAATTCTCGTCTAGATTTTCACAAACGTTTTTTATAGCTTTTATTTCTTCTTCCATTACTTCTTTTATAGAAAATAATACATCTTTATTCATCAACTATCTCTCCCATTCTTCTATATAAAAACTTAAATATCAGAATACTTATTATTTATTTTTTTCTGGATATAAAACTTTTTGTACTTCTGGATCGTTTATATTTTCTTTTGTAACTATCGTAACACCTGTATCTATTCTTTTTTCTACTGTTTCACCCTTCATAAGAGCAAGAACATTTTTAACCCCTTCTTCTCCCATTTTATAAGGATTTTGTACTATAAGAGCTGTTATTGAACCATCTTCAATGCCTTTAATTTCATCTGGATCAGCATCAAAAGCTACAACTTTTACTTTACCAGCAACTCCCTTTCCTTTAAGTGCTTGTGCTACACCTAAAGCTGAACGGTTATTAGCTGCAAAAATTGCTTTTACATCTGGATTGGCAGTAAGAATATCTTCTGTTATAGCCATGGCTTTTGATTTGTCACTTTGTGAATATTGTGTTTTAAGTAACTCTATTCCGCTATGTTTACTCATTCCATCTCTAAATCCTTTTTCTCTTTGAACTGCTGTTGAAACACCTGGTACAAAGTTTACTACTCCAACCTTACCTGATTTTCCAATAAGTTCTGCACAAACATCAGCTGCTTGACTTGCTGCCTTTTCGTTATCTGTTGCTATAAAACTTGCTACCTTATCAGAATCCACTCCTGAGTCAACAGTTACTAAAGGTATTTTTGCATTTATAGCATTCTCAACTGGTTGAATAAGAGCCTTTGTATCGCTAGCTGCAAGTACTATTCCATCAACTTTTTGATTTATAGCATCTTCAACTATATTTACTTCTCCTTGAATATCTTGTTCTGTAGCAGGTCCTTTAAATATTATATTTGCCCCTGCTTCTTTAGCAGCTTTCTCTGCTCCTGCCTTTACGCTAAGCCAGTATTCAGAATCTGTTGACTTAACTATTAGTGCAATATTTTTCTTTGTAGAATCACTTGCTGATTTTTGTCCGCATCCCGCTAAAACTCCTGCTGACAACATTACTGACATTGTTATTAAAGCTAATCTTTTCTTTAACATTTGATATTCCCCCTAAAATTATTTTATTTTTATATTATATTTAAATAACATAAACTAATTTAATTTTTTATTTTTCAACTTATCTCCATATACAGCAGCTATAATTATAGCTCCTATAACTATTTGTTGCCAAAATGCTGAAACATTTAAAAGGTTAAGTCCATTTCTTAATACACCCATTATTAAAGCCCCTATTATAGTTCCTGTTATAGTTCCTTCTCCACCTGCAAGACTAGCTCCTCCAATAACAGCCGCAGCTATAGCATCTAATTCATAGCCTGTCCCAGCTGTTGGTTGTGCAGATATAAGTCTTGCTGTAAGTAATATACCAGCTATTCCTGCTAATAATCCACTTAATCCATAAACCGTAATTTTAACTCTATCTGTATTTATTCCTGAAAGCTTTGTAGCTTCTTCATTACTTCCTATAGCATAAGTATATCTTCCTATAAGTGTTTTTCTTAATATCAGGGTAAAAATCATGGCTAAAATAATCATTATCACTGCTGGAACTGGAATAACCCCAAATAATTTTCCAGTACCTAATACTTGAAAGCCATCTGGTAATCCTGAAACAGGTAAGCCTTGTGTAACAACTAATGAAGCACCTCTAACTATACTCATCATACCAAGTGTTACTATAAACTCTGGAATATTTCCTTTAGCTACTATAAATCCATTAATTAATCCACAAGCTGTACTTATAAGTATACCAAGCATGCAAGCTAGGATCATATTCATACCATCTCTCATAAAAATAGCACTAGCAACACCTGAGATTGCAACTAAAGATCCTACAGAAAGATCTATACCAGATGTTATTATTACTAAAGTTTCACCTATAGCTATAACCGCAATAACAGCTGTTTGAAGTAAGATTGTCATAATATTATTTCTAGTCATAAAAACAGGTTTCATAACTGTTAGAGCAATCATCAGCATTACTAAAATCAAAACTGTACTAAACTTTTGTATAATATCCTTTTTACTAACTTTATTATTTTCTCTGCTTAATTCAGTCATATTTTTTCCTCCTATCACTTTCCTATTGCATATTTCATTATTTTTTCTTCTACATCTTTTTTATTTTGTATATCATTTTCAATAGAACCAGACACACAGCTATTACTCATGACAACTATTCTATCTGATAATCCTATAATTTCAGGCATTTCAGAAGATATAAGTATTATAGCATGTCCTTTTTTTGCTAAGTCCTTTATTAATTTATATATTTCCGCCTTAGACCCAATATCTATACCCCTTGTTGGTTCATCAAATATGTAAATTTTACTATTTCTCTGAAGCCATTTTGCTATGGCAACTTTTTGTTGATTACCTCCACTTAAGTTTTTCACTTTTTGTAAGGCGCTTGGAGTTTTTATCTTTAAGCTTTCTATAAATTTATTTGCTACTTCTTTTTCTTCTTTTTCACTTATTACTCCACTACTAGAAACCTTATCCATACTTGATAAACTAATATTTTCACCTACACTAAAACCAACTACTACTCCAAGATTTCTTCTATCTTCGCTTACATAAGCTATTCCTGCCCTAACAGCATCTTTTGGATGTTTAATTTTCACTTCTTTATTTTCAATATATAATTTGCCAGACTTTATCTTATCATATCCAAATATAGCCATTGCGGTTTCAGTTCTTCCACTTCCCATAAGACCGTATAGTCCAACTATTTCTCCTGCTCTAACTTCAAATGAAACATTGTTGATTTTATTAGTAACTATGTTTTCAGCTTTGAATATAATTTCTCCTTTTTTAATATATTCATCACTAAATCTATTACCAAGCTCTCTTCCTATCATCAATTTTACTAATTCATCTTCTGATGTATTTTTAAATTCTACAGTTTTTACATACTCTCCGTCTCTCATTATTGTAATTCTGTCGGCAATATATTTAAACTCTTCAAATTTATGAGATATATAGACTATTGCAACACCTTGTTTTTTTAGTTTATTTACAATTTGAAATAGTTTTTCACATTCCTTATCAGTTAAAGATGACGTAGGTTCATCCATAACTATTATTCTCGCATCAAAAGAAACTGATTTAGCAATTTCAATCATTTGTTTTTGTCCAATACTTAGATTTTTCACTAATTCATTTGGTTTTACTTCTATATCTAGTTCTCTTAATATGCTCTCTGTTTTACTATTCATGGTCTTGTAGTCTACAATTTTTAGTTTTTTATTTTTTAAATTCTCATTTCCAATAAAAATATTTTCAGCAACAGTTAAGTGGTCAATTAAGTTTAACTCTTGGAATATTATTGATATCCCTTTTGCTTTGGCTTCATTAACACTAACTATTTCGGTTTCTTCACCTTCTAGATATATCTTTCCTGAATCTTTTGTATAAACCCCGCCCAATATTTTCATTAGTGTAGATTTTCCAGCACCATTTTCACCTAGAAGAACGTGTACTTCTCCTTTTCTCAATTCTAAATTTGCATTTTTTAAAGCTTTTACTCCTGGAAAACTTTTAGTTATGTCCTCCATTGAGAGTACTATGTTAGATTCCATAAACTCACCTCTTTAAAATATAGTAATCCTTTACTATAAATAAAATACTTATCCTTATAAAAGGAATTAAATTATATCTTAATGATTTTAATAAATTAGTCTATATTAAAGATTTAATAGAATTCCCTTCACAGAATTCGTTAATCAATACTACTTCTTTAAAATTATCCTCTTTACTTTTACCATTTAGCTTATCTAAAATCACTTCTCCTGCTTTTTGTCCCATAAGAAAAGGATTCTGTTTTATACATGTGATTTTTGGTTCTATAAATTCTTGATTGGTTATTTCTCCAAATGATACCAATGAGATGTCTTCAGGAATTCTTACTTTTTCACTTTTAAGTGCTTTCATGATTCCCTCTGTCATACTATTATTGGCTGATAATAAAGCAGTTGGAAGCTTTCCTTTCCTTATCAAATTTCTAGTTTCAACAAATGCAATACTAGCACTGTAATTTCCTTGCAATATAAAGTCTTTATCTATTTTAAGACCATACTTATTCATAGCAGCTCTATATCCATTAAATCTTTCTATTGCAGTGGTTACGTTCAAGCAACCGTTTACTATTGCGATATCTTTGTGCCCTTTCTTTATTAAGCTCTCTGTAAGTAAAAATGAACCATTGAAATTATCATTAGCAATATAATCTAAAGTAACATCATCTACTTTTCTATCAATTAATACTAATTTAATGCCACTTGCTATTATGCTTTTTATTGCTGATGAATCAATATTGGATGATGCTATTACTATTCCGTCTACTTTTTTTTCAAGCATCATATTTAATAATTTTACTTCCTTATCTGGTGATTCATCTGTACTAGATAAAATAAGATTGTATTCTTCTGAAACTACACTTTCTACTCCTCTTGCCACACTCATGAAAAATGGATTTGATATATCTGCAACGATAATACCTATTAAGTTTGTCTTATTCTTCTTAAGACTTCTTGCTACTCCATTTGGCTTATAATTCAGTTCTGAGGCAGCCTTCAAAACTTCCTTTCTTGCTTCATCACTTACGGGATAGTTATTATTCAAAACTCTAGATACAGTTGCCGTAGATACATTTGCTCTTTTCGCTACTTCTTTTATTGTTATTTTACTCATAATTCCCTCCATATACCCCATACGATCTAAAAATTTTAACTACACAACTCCAACTGTAAGTAATATATTAGCAAATATTCTTTTCTCACCGGTTGCTATTGCTAATCTTATATTATTCTCTTTTGATTCATCATAAAATTCAAATCTTCCTAATTCATCTAATTGAATTTCATTGCTGAGAATTTCTCTAAATTCATTAAATATAGTAGGTTCTTCTCCTTCGCCAGGTGTCATTACTTGTGCTCTTTCAATGTTTATGCTTTCAACCAATACTTTCAATACATCAGTAACCATTGGAATTCCATGTGTCAACTGTAGATAAACCTTTTCTGTTGTTTCACTAGTACAAGAATCTATTGGATAATTGCCATCACATATCAAAATTTTATCACCATGTCCACAATGAGCTAAAGCCCTTATTAGTTGTGGATTTAAACATTTAATTTTTAACATATCTATCCTCCTAGGTCATTTTCGGTAAACTATTGCTACAAATATATAAAATAAACTATGATATATTAATAAACATTATTGTTAAACATCAATTTTACTGATTAAACTATAAGATATAGTTCATTACTATATATTGTTTTCCACCAGTAATATGTAATAACTGTAGTAAACGATTACTACAGTTTAATTATAACATCATTTTTTCAAATGTCAATATCTCAAAAATAATCCTTTTTTCGTTGTTTTTAATCCTTATATGAGTAGATAGTATATATTATATTTTTATATATTTGATAAAGCAAACAATTGTATTACTGTACTTGTAGAAGTTGGCTCATCTTCAGTTTTACCTCGTACTGTTGGAACAAAAGATGACAATATAGTAAATGAAATTTTAGGTAATTTAATACTATTTATATTAGTCTCATCAGTAACTGTTACTGTTTTAGGATGCTTTTTTACTGAAAACTTACTTATGTTTTCAGTAGCTATGATGCAACTTATGTATCTAATACAACAAACTGCACTATATACGATTATATCAATCTATGGTGGAGATGAAAAAGTAGTATTAATGAGAGTAGCCCTTAGAATTTTAATGTTTACATTTATACCTACATGTGGAATAGGTCAAGGTCTTCAACCTATAGTGGGCATGAACTTTGGTGCAAAAGATAGCATTAAAGAAGACCTTGAATCCAAAATTCAAAGTCTTCTTTAAAAAATATAGCTTAATATTTACACTATATTAGGTTAAAATATATCTAAATCCTTACCAGAAACTACATTTCCTGAAAACTTACTCTTAACTTCTTCTACCAACTCTTTATCTCTTAGGGCTATTTCATTTGATAAATTTTCATCTTCACTTTGCATATTCATCATGTAAAGCTGATGGTATAAAACCACTAGTTTAGGTTTAGCTTTTTGGGCTATTTCCCCTAATTCATAAGAAGATGTGTGAACAGAACTATGATATTTTCTCCATTCTTCTGTTCTTGATTTAAATCCTTCAAAATGATATACCTCATGAACAAGTATATCACAGCCTTTTGCTATTTCAACCATAATATCTACAGGTGCAGTATCTCCAGATATAACAATAGTTTTATCTGGTGTATGGAATTTGTAAGCATATGCTTCAAAAGCTCCATGTTTTACAGGGAATGCTTCTACTGTTACTTTTTCATCTTCAAATATAACTCCTGATTCTATCTCTGTTACATCAACTTTCCATCCATTTTTATTAGCAGGTTCTAAACCATAAACTCTTTCGTCTATATCCATTTTATATGCAGCTAATATGTGTTCTGTCATTGATTTTAATCCCTTAGGCCCAAAAACTTTTAATGGTTCTTCTCTTTCTAGCACCCAGGGAGTAAATATAAGATCTGGATATCCTGTTGTATGATCTGAATGTAAATGTGTTAAAAAAGCAGTTTTTAGGTTTTTAGCTAAAAGAGCATGCACTCCTTTTTTATAAGCTTTAGCAGCTTGTCTTACGACTCCTGGTCCAAAATCTACAATATAAGAATTATCCCCTACAACTACGGCAACAGAAGCACCTGATCTATCTGGATCTGCATTAGGTGTACCTGTTCCAAGTAATATTAATTTAGTTTCATTATTCATATCCATTCCTCCAATTATATCAAATTATCTTTTTATTAAATTTACATAGCTTCTGTTGATATTTTTTCTTGTTCATAAAATTTATTCGTTGTATCTATTTTAGCTATTCCAATTCCAGTGTAAGCCATAACTATATTTATAAAAATATCTATAAAAGCAAAAAATACAAAAGGTATAAATTTAAAAGGTTCTACTCCTAGAATATTAGAAGCGAATATAGCATGAACACTCCATGGCACTAGTATTATACCTACGGTTCCTACTGTTTCAGCTACTCTAGATAAATTCTTAACTTCAAGTCCTCTTTCTTCAAATACTTTTGAAAACATTCTTGCAGGTATCATTATAGCTAAAATTTGTGCACCTGTTGCAAAACTTATAAATAATCCACTAAACATGGAAGATATTATTATACCTCTGTCAGAATGTACTACTTTTTTTATAGTATTTAAAATTGTTTTTAAAGAACCTATTTCCTCTAATATTCCCCCTAAAGCAGAAGCCATAATTATTAATATTATAGTTCCTCCCATAGAATTAATTCCTCCCCTTGATAAAAGACTATCCAACATCTTTATTCCCGTATTACTTTCATATCCAAAAGTTGCAATTTTAAATAATTTAGTAATATGAACACCTTGAAATATCATTGCAAATATACCACTAATAATAGATGTTGCTAAAAGAGATGGAATAGTTGGAATTTTTTTAAGTGCAAAAATTATACTTAGTAAAGGCACTAATATTAAAATTGGATTTATATTAAAATTAGCACTTAGTCCATTGGATAATTGTTCTATTGTACTCCAATTTGTATTAACACCTGAAATAAAATTTATACCTATAAAATAGTAAATTACTATAGAAATAAATAATGCTATTAATGCACTTATCATCATATGAAATACATGTTCAAATATATTGCATCCAGACATTGATGATGCTACAGTTGTAGTATCTGAAAGTGGAGATATCTTGTCTCCAAAATAAGCTCCTGAAAGAACTGCACCAGCAACTATATGAGGTGGAAAACCCATAGTAGTTCCTACTACCATTAAAGCAAGACCAATGGTTGCGATGGAATTAAAGGAAGTACCTGTAGCGGTAGCTATTATAGCTGTAACTAATGCCGCTGAAGGTATAAATAATCTTGGAGTTATCATAGTTAATCCATAATAAGTCAAAGTTGGTATGATCCCACTTGCTATAAATAATCCAATAATTGTTCCCACTATTATTAAAATAAATACTGCTGGCATTGCCCTAGAAGCACCTCTCATAAGTCCTTTTTCCATATCATTCCAAGAAATTCCAATGTACTTTCCTACAAAGCAACTTACTATTATAGAACAAATAAGTGGAACATTCATTCCAAACTTCCATTTAACTGCTGAGGCTAAAGCCATAAGAATAAGAGATATTATAGGTAATAAAGCTAAAAATAGATTTGATTTTTTTTGATTATTCATAAAATCATCCCCCTATATTTTTCAATTAGTAGGTTTTTGTAGAATGAGTTTTATGAATGATAGACTTGAGTGTTAAAATGAATTTATTAAAACTAATTAAAGCATAAGAATTACTAATCTTACACTAAATTTATACTACAAAATATACTTGGTAAACTTATAAAGTTACTATACTACCATACTACAAGTCAATATTAAATTCACTACAAATACTACCATACTACTAAAAACTACTGTTTGATTAAAGATAATACATTATTTAAATATTATTGTCAATAAAAATATTACTACTAGTATCCTTATCTATATCCATAATTTGGAATAGGTTCTAAGTTATATTATATATTTTATAATTTTATTTTCAAATATTGATTCTATTTCGTTTGTAAAAAAGTATTTTATATCATGTAATTGTTCTTTTGTATATATAAATTTACCATATCCAAATTGTCCATATTTATATTTTCTTTCTTCATCATTCATTGGTAGGGTTGTTTGTGGAAATACTTCTAATATTATATTCTTAGCTCTTGTTGTGTATCTATGAGAAATAACTTCAAATATTAAAGGATATTTTAAATCTTTTGGAATTTCTTCATGTAATTTTAATAGTAACTCCCTATAATCTTCTTTCCAATTATCATATAAAAATATAGGAGCTATTATAAAACCTAAAGGGTACCCTGCTTTAGCTACCTTTATACTTGCTTTTATTCTTTTAGCCATTGATGCTGTTCCCTTTTCATATTCATTAATTACTTTATCAGTATTTAATGTGAATCTTATCTCCGTATTACCATTGTGAACTAAATTCAGTAGTCCATCTACATCATTGTATTTTGTGACAAATCTAAACCTACCATTATCATATTTACTAAAGAACTCTATTGCTCTTGCTAAAGAATGAACATAGGGTTCAACAGGTATGGGATCTGAAGTGGCAGATCCTTCAAATATAGTTGTTTCTGGTAATCTTTCATTTATATATTTTTCGGCTTGACAAAGTATATCATCTATGTTTGCATTAACTTTTATATAAGGTCTATCTCCTAAGTTTGTATTTAAATAACAATATTCACATTGTCCTATACAACCTGATATTAATGGTAACTGATAGTGAGCTGAAGGCTTACATGATTGAAATTTAAAGCCCTTTTTTATTCCAACCACTAAAGTACCTTTTCCTTGTCTATAAAAATCATATAAATTATCTCCAGGAATTTGTTGTTTTACTTTGTTAGAATTTAATTTTATAATTTCAATATCACTATGATCTTTAAATGTATTATATATATTTTTACCTATTTCATAATCTAAAGAACCTTTTTCAAAAATTATTCTTCTTGGAATGAACATATCTTACTCTCCTCTACTAATTTATATGTTTTTATTCTTTACATTTCATTAAAAATTTATCCTATAACTTTAAATGCGTATTCTAATCATGTGTTAACTTTGATCTGTTTTCACTTGCAGGTATTTCTTCGATGTGGCAAATATAACTTCTCCAATAAATCTAACAATAAGAAATACATTTTTATTGTTTCTATAAATAAAGCTAGAATTTTAGTTTATAGCAACTAAAATTCTAGCTTTATATTCTATTTTCTTGCCTTACCTGAAATATGTTCTATATCTATTCTAATAACTTTTGTTCTATTACCAGAACCTTTTACATGTTTAGCTCCCGCTTCTTTATATTCTTTTGAATATTTGTCTAAAAGAGATGATAAAGCTGTAATCTTTTCTTCATCAAAAACTTCAAAAGCTTTTCCAAAAATAATTACACTTTCATATTTGATGCTAAATTTATTAGGTAAGAGCTCTGTTTTACCAACTACAGAAAAGGATACATTATTATTTAACTTAATGCTATCTAATTTATATCCTTCTATAGCACAATGAAAATAAATGCAATTGTCCATATAAACATAGTTAATTGGTACTCCATAGGGATAACCCTCATTAGTTATTACAGACAAAACCCCATATTGCCCTTCATTTAGCATTTCCATAGCTTCTGAAATATTAATACTTCTTTCTTTTTTTCTCATTTCCCTAAGCATTTATTTCTCCCCCTTATTTTATATTCTAATATCTATCTGTTATAACCCCAATAGATGCTACTTTTATATGTGGATTTTCTACCAATTTTTTTAGTTCATCCTTTGTTCCATATACTATTACTCCTATAACAGGTATACTAGATGAATCTTTATAACCTTTTTTAATTAATTCCTTATATATAGCATTATATCTCTTATTGCCACTACTTTCCATAAAATTAAGTAAAGTATCAATAACATAAAAACTTCTGATTTTTAATTAAATTTATTTTAGATAAATAGCTTTTACAGGACACTTTTTGATTATTTCATATATACTATCTTTTTTAGTAGGCAAAATTTTTTTATTTATAACCTTTGCTTTTCCATCAACTAAATTAAAATTTTCTGGAGATATTTTTGTACACACACCACAGCCTATACAATACTGTTCTTTAATCTCCAATATATCCCCTTTTTCTTTTTCTATTTCATATGGTATATCATCATTCTTAATTAATTTTGACATAATATATGCCATAATAAATATTGATATAGTGGTTAAAATCCATCTAATTCCCATAAATTTAAATCCTAAAAATTTTGCTTCATTTGCAAGCATTGGAACTTTAACAACTGCCCATGAACTTAATATTATAACAATATTTGAAATACTAGCACCTTTTTTAAGAAGCATTTTGCATACTGGAAATGCTGCATATATTGGTCCTGCCGAAAAGCTTCCAAGAATAAAAGATAATATTGAACCTTTAAATCCAGAACCTTCCCCAAAACCTTTTATTATTGTGTCCCTTGGAACCCATGCTTCTATAAGAGAAGTTAAAATAAATATAACAGGCATAATTTGAAGCATTTCCTTTACATAGTACATACTATTTTTACCCGATTGAAATGCTTTTTGAGGCATTGTAAACATTAAGGCTATATATGCAAATGCTACTAAAAACAATAATTTGTTCTTTTTAAAAGCTTTATATATATTCATATCACCACCCCCATTGCCAAGGAAATAATAACAGCAAAAATAAAACTTAATATATTTCTTGCTATTGTAAACTTTTTCCCAAACTCTTCTTTTTCAAGAGAGAACGTTACCAAACCTACCATTGTTAAAGTAGTTAAAAACGCAACTGATGGCATTATACTTATTCCCGCATCTACAAGAGATCCAACCAATGGAAATGCTACAAATGCTGGTATTAATGTTATACTACCTACTATAGCTGAAATAATTGTGGATAGAAAAACATTAGCTTTTTCTGCTACTGATTTAATTGTTGCAGGCGGAATAAAGGTTAATATAAGCCCTATTAAAAATAATATAGCTATTATCTCCCCTATCATATTTTTCATCATACCTTTTGCCATTGTCATAGAATTTAGTGTTTTATGCTTGTCCTTTATCATTGATATAATAAAAGCTATGAAAGTTGTAATCCAAAGAGATAAAGTAAATATATCCATAAGTTCCTCCTAAATTTTTTATTGCAAAATTACTTTAATATTGAACTTTAATATATTATAATTCTTAACATATTAATATACAGTAACCATAGTTACTAATTTGAGGTGGTACATGATGATTATAGAAAATTATATACAAGCAATTAACAATATGGAACTCTTTAAGGAATTTACAGAAAAAGAACTTATAAAAATATTTAAAACAAATAACTATTTTATTGAAAAATATAAAAAATCCACAATAATACATCTTCAAAATGAAATATGTAATACCATGGACATTATTCTTTCTGGTCGTGTCTCTGTACAAAATATAGATAAAAACGGAAATATACTAACCATTTCAAATTTTACATCTGGTGATATTTTAGCTGCTAACTTAATATTTTCGAATAAAAACTGTTATCCTATGACTGTTTTAGCCATTTCTGATGTTATAATATTACATCTAAATAAAGAATTAATACTTCAGTTATGCCAAACTAATATAGGTTTTTTAAAAAGTCTAATAAAATCTATTTCTAATAAAACCATAACTCTAACTAATAAGATTAATTCCATTTCTTTAAAAAGTATTAGGGAATGTATTATTGACTTTCTAACTTACGAATATTACCTTCAAAATAGTAATATAATTAAACTCAATATGTCTAAAAAAGATTTGGCTGAAAGATTTGGAATTCAAAGACCCTCCCTTTCTCGAGAATTAAATAAAATGAGAAAAGACGGTCTCTTAGAATACGATGCTAAGACTATAACAATTAAAGATATGAGTATTATAACGTAGTTTTAACTTGTCATTACATTTAATGTATGTTTTCCCTTTTATCATCTATATATTTTTTATATACCCAGTAGTATAATTGGCTTGTACAACATTTTAGGAGGTATTATATATGGATAATCAGGAAAAAACTTTAGAAAGAATTTTAAGGGAACTTCAAGATATTAAAGTAATACTAGAAGAAAATTGTGATGCCACTAAGATTAGTTTGCCAGAAAAAGAAACAGTTGAAAAATAAAAGTTTTGCATAACAAAACCTTTATTTAATAAACAAGAAATAATGAATAATGAACAATTATGGATGGCTTTTCTCATTAGCATTTCGAAAAGCTTTTAATTTCATAAAATCTTGATGTTTAGCTTTGCTAAACGAACTAATTCATATATTAACTATTTGTATTATCTAATAAAATTAAAGATTTTCTGACCAAAGAAGGAAAATCCACCTAAATTATTCATTATTCATTGTTAATTATTCTTACTATAAAAAGCTACATAGTAATTTTTTTATAATACGAATACCTATGTATGGCAATATTTATTCCTGCCCAAAACATTGCCGCAGACCATCCTGCTAATACATCACTTAGATAATGTACTCTTAAATAAACTCTGCTAAATCCTATAGCTATAGCTAGAATTACAAGGCATGAAGATACAAAATATGCCTTAAATTTATTTTTAGAATATATTAATATTAGGTATGAAAGAATAATAGCAAAAGCTAAAAATGTCATTGAATGACCACTTGGAAAGCTATATCCACTGGCTTCAATTATCCTAATAGTAGGCCTATCTCTTCTAAAAGATCTCTTTAATAGTTCATTAAAAATAGCTACACCTAGTATATTTAAACCGAAAAACACACTTTCATTTTTCATTTTCTTAAAATATAATATGGCAGTAATTATTAATGTAATTATTATTACTGTATACGGATCTCCTATATAAGTAATAGATTTAAATAGTCTACTTAGGCTATCATTTTCTACACTTTGAACATAGTTTATAGCTGAAACATCCATTTCAAAGCTACCTTTTCCTTTAAAATATAATTGTACTATATTTATAAAAATCGCCAAAGATATAAAGGCTAAAATTATACCTATAAAAAAAAACTTCCATCTTTCATCATTTGCTTTATATTTTTTTATAAAATTTTTATAAGATTTATCTTTAGATTCTTCCAACAATATCACCTCTATATAATTCACTAGGAATTATAAGTATATATTAGCTTTTCCCATGTTGTCAATTCGCAAAATAAAAAAACTGCGTGGCAGTTTTTTTAATGAACAACTAACAATCAATAATGAACAATTTAGGTGGATTTTCTTCTGCTTTGCTATAGAAAATCTTCGATTTTGTTTTTTATGCTCGTTTGCTTAGCTAAACATTGCAGCTCTTATTAAGAACCACTTAATGTATAAATTTACAATTAAAATTTTTTCGTAATGTTAATGGAGAAAAAATATCCACAATTGTTCATTAATCATTGTTCATTAATAAAAATTTTGTTACGCAAAATTTTTATTTTGTTTTTTATAACACCAATACCAATCTATACAGCAAAGTTCTGGATTATCTTTTCTCCTATTTATTAATTCATTATATGTTTTAGGAGGTGGTACCATAACAGGACGTCCTGGTATCCAATTAGCTGGTGTTACTACTTTTTCTTCATCTGTAGTTTGAAGTGCACATACCATTCTTAAAATCTCCCCTATATTCCTACCATTTGTAAGGGGATAAGTTAATATTGTTCTAATTATACCATCTTCATCTATTATAAAAACGCTTCTTACTGTTTCAGTAGAACTTATATAAGGTGAAACCATTCCATACATTCTTGAAATAGAGCCATCCCTATCAGCTATTATAGGAAATGGAATTTGTATTCCTGTATTTATATATATGTTATATACCCAAGCTAAATGGGATGGATTACTATCTATACTCAATCCTAAAAGCTGTACATTTCTTTTTTTAAAATATGGATAACATTGCGCAAATCCAATAAATTCAGTTGTACAAACAGGTGTAAAGTCACCAGGATGAGAAAATAATATAACCCACTTCCCCCTAAAATCAGAAAGTCTAATACTTCCAAAAGTTGTTGTTGCACAAAAGTCTGGTGCTTTCATTCCTATATTTAAGCACTTATGCTTCTCCTCTTTACAATCTTTCATAAATTACACCACCAATATAGATATTTATTACTACATTACTATGATACACAATCAATATATTTATGGTGCATGTAAAATTTTAATCTAAAAAAAATGTAAGACCATTAAATGACTTACATTCTTTTTAAATTGATTTTTACTCATCTTTATTGACGTTATATAAAAATCTATTTATTTTCTCATATACATTACCATTTCCTATTACTACTATTACATCTTCCTCTTGAAACACATAGTTAGGACCTGGTGAGATTATAATATTTCCCTTTCTTCTATAAGCAAGTATAGTTGCTCCTGTAGCTTGCCAAAATCTTAATTCGTTAACTTTTTTGCCCAATACAACACACTCTTTTTTTACTTCTACTTCTATTAAAGTAAATGGGGTTATATTTTTAAACCTATCTGTAAAATCCAATATTTTATCAAAGTTGATTTGAATTTCATTATCTATTTTTTTCTTTCTATCCATAAGTTCTACTATATTTTCCCTAACTGTAGCCAAATATTCATTATCTTTATGTTTTTCTATAAATCTTTCAGCTGCAGAAACAGATAAAATTTCTATACCACTACCTTTAGTAGAAAGTACAACATCCATATCTTCTAATAAAGCAATAGCCCGTCTTATAGTTTCAGGTGATACATTATACATACTTGCTAAAGTAGACCTTCCGCTTATTTTTTCATCAATCTTAAGTTCGCCCATCACAATTCTATTGGCAATATCAAGTGCTATATTTTTATATAACGCCCCACCTTGGTGACATTTCATACTATTTCCTCCATTTACTATATATTTTATTATTATAAATAATAGTCATCCATTACTATATATATAATTATATTGATATATTTTCTTTATATTTTTTCATTTTCTTCAAAATATTTTATAGTTCCTCTATAAATAGCTCTTTCAAAATAATCATCACTTTTATCTGTAAACATCTCTTTGTCTAATCTTATTAACTTTTGAATTATTGGAAATAACTGAATTCCATATAAGTTCATGCATTCCTCAGGTTTTACACCTGGCCATGCATTGCAGCCTACTACAATCCTTCTATTTTTACTTATAACTCCTTCTGGAATTGTTTTATACATTTCATCTTCTTCATATATTACAGGCTTATCCAATGTTCCTGTAGGTATACCTTCTACAGCTTTTACTTGGATTGGATTTACATCTGTTAAATATGGATCCGCCGTTAAATCTAAAATTATAGCGTGTGATTTTAAATAACCTATTAATTCGTTTGATACTATATATTTTGATGTATCATCTCTAGTGGTGGCATCCACTAATATATCTGTTTCTTTAATAATTTTTATAAGTTCCTCTTTGTCAGAAGTAATACTTCTTGATAGTAAATTAACCTTTACACCCTTTGTACCTAATTCTCTCATCTTTGAATTAAGTTCTAAATTTCCATATTTTCCTGCTGACTTTGCTGCATATAAACCAACCATTCCCATTCCCAATATGGTAACATTAATAACATCTCTTTCTTTTAAGTAAAAATCTTTCATACTTTTAGAAAGCTCTTGAAATGCCATTTCTATTCCATTACCAGAAGTTCCATTATAGTTAACTACTATTCTTTCTAAAAAGTCATTTCTTAGTGAGTCCATAGAAACACCAAATACATTTTTAGATTTTAGTTTTTTCACTCTTGTAGCTCTGGTTGGATAATGTAACATGCTCACTAAAGAACTTCCATCTTTCATATAATCTATTTCATTAAATTCTGGTGATCTTAAAACTACCACTATGTCTTTTTCATAACATTCTTTGTTAGAAACAAATTTTATATGTTCATTTGCTTTTAAATATTCTTCCTCTGATATTCCCATGGAAGATCCATATCCTTGTTCTAAATAAAAATCTGCTTTTTCACTTTTCATCATTCTAAAAAAATCAGGTAGAAAATCTCTTTTTTCATTTTGTTCTTTATGCATTCTCGGGAAGCCTAAACTAACCATATAAACACCTCTTTTATTTTAATATATTTTAAAGTTTTAAATCAAATTTTTACTTTTATTTCCTAAATAAAAGTTTTTGACAAGGAAATACTACTATAGTATAATATTATTATTATTTTAGTTACAACTTCATTATATGCTATAAGTTGTAATTTTTCAATATATTTATTAGCTAGGAGGAATGAAATTTTGGACAGCATAAATAACCTATTTAAAACAGATGGTTTTGAATTTGCAATGTCTATGGATTGTGAAGGAACTAATTTTGATAAGAACTTAGAAAACAACGTGAAAAACTTGGAAAGATTTCTTAAATTAGCTTCTGATAATAGTATTTGTACTATTTTATTTATATCTCCATACTTTGCAGATATGTTAAATAAGTTAAATTTAATTGAAAAAATTAAACAGTATAAAGTCATTTTTGGTCTTCATATTCATCCTGATAATTTACCTGATGAAATAAAATCAAAATGTAACTTTATAAAAGAAAATGAAGAACTTTTATCTTCTTACTCTTATGAGGAACAAAAAATGATAATTAATAATTCCATGGATTACCTTCGTAAAAAAGGTATAAATCCTATTGAAATATATAGAGGTGGATATTTTTCTATGAACGACTACACCTCAAAAGCATTACTTGAATTAACGGATATAAAGTATGAATCTCATAATATCTACAGAGAACAATATAGTGTTACAAATAATCTTTTAAATTCAATTCCTGTATATGCTTTTGATAAAGATACCGAACTTAGATTAGATTCCACCCCTTCTAAACAACTATCCCAAATGTTATTAGATGCTATTAAAACTAATAAAAAAGTACTCGGCATAACTCACAGTTATCTATTAGATCCTAATGATTTCCATTATAAAAGAGATAATATCGAAGAAGATATACATTTTAAATTAAGTGAACTTATAAAAATAATGAAAAATTCTATTTCTCTAGAAAATATATAGTTTAGGAGGTATCATATGAAAGATTACAAAACAATAGAATTATGGAAAGATATAACTGAAGATCAGTGGAATGATTGGAAATGGCAAGTAAAAAACAGAATTACTACTATAGACCAATTAAAAAAGATTATAAATTTATTACCTGAAGAAGAAGAGGCAATAGATAAATGTTTGAAAACCCTGAGGATGGGTATATCACCATATTATGCAACTCTAATACATCCTGATGATCCAAATGACCCCGTTAGGAAACAAGCTGTACCAACTCTCCATGAGTTAAGTTTCTCTGAAGCAGACATGTTTGACCCACTACACGAAGATGCATCTTCTCCAGTTCCAGGGCTAACTCATGCATATCCTGATAGAGTATTACTACTTGTTACTGACATGTGTTCTATGTACTGTAGACACTGTACTAGAAGACGATTTGCAGGTCATACTGATAATTCTATGCCCCAAAATAGAATTGATATGGCTCTTGACTATATAAGAAACACTCCAACCGTTAGGGATGTTCTTTTATCCGGTGGTGACGGTTTCATGATATCCGATGAAAACATTGACTATATACTTAAAAATTTACGTGAAATACCTCACGTTGAAATAATTAGATTTGGAACAAGAACACCTGTTGTTAATCCTATGAGAATAACAGATAATCTAGTTAACATATTAAAAAAATACCATCCTATTTGGGTAAATACTCACTTCAATCACCCAAATGAAATTACAGAGTATTCAATAAAAGCTTGTGAAAAATTGGCCAACGCAGGTATACCTATTGGAAATCAAACTGTTCTTTTAAGAGGTATAAATGATTGTGTTTACATTCAAAAAGATCTTGTTCATAAATTAGTGAAAATGAGAGTTAGACCATATTATTTATATCAATGTGATTTATCACAAGGGATTGAACACTTTAGAACAAAGGTTTCTAAAGGTATCGAAATAATTGAAGGTTTAAGAGGACATACCTCTGGATTCGCTGTTCCAACTTTTGTAGTAGATGCTCCAGGTGGAGGAGGTAAAATACCAGTTATGCCTCAATATCTAATAAGCCAATCTCCTACTAAAGTAGTTCTTAGAAATTACGAAGGAGTTATAACAACTTACACTGAACCTAATCATGCCGAAGACGAAAAGTGCAATTGTCCTATTTGCACCAGTGATGATCCAAAAGAAACCACAGGAATACTTTCACTTCTAGAAAATAAGAGAATTAACTTAGAACCTAAAAGCCTTTACAGAAAAGAAAGAATTGCTCACTATAAAGAAATTAATAAAAAGTAAGGGTTTATCCCTTACTTTTTATTCTATCTTAAAGCTTTTAACTTCTCCTATTAACTTTTGTGTCATATTATTTAAATCTTCTGCTAAAGCACTTATTTGTTCCATTTCAGCATTTTGCTCTTCTGTAGCTCCACATACATTTTGTGTAGCTTCAGCTACACCTTCTGCCATAAAGGATACCTGTTCTACTACTGATATTAAATTAGTCTTACAGCTATCAACACTAAATAAGCTTTCAGATATTGTATTAATTTTTTCTACAATTCCTTCTATTGAAGTATTTATTTCTTTAAATGTATCTTTTGTAATATTAACTGCTTCATTTTGTTCTATTCCCACTTCCTCTATTTGTTTAATTGTACCTTGAGCAAGTTTAATATCTTTTTGTATATTGCTTATAATAGATTTTACATTATTAGTTGATTCTGCTGTATTCTCTGATAATTTCCTTACTTCTTCTGCCACTACTGAAAATCCTTTTCCTGCTTCTCCTGCTCTTGCTGCCTCTATGGCTGCATTTAAAGCTAGTAAATTTGTTTCTTCTGAAATAGAGTTTATAGTTTCTACTATTGTTCCTATATTATTTGCTTTTTCACTTAAAGAATTTATAACTTCTGTAACTTCCCTTGAAACTACACTACTTCTTTCATTTTTCTCTTCTAACTTTCTAATAACTTCAAACCCATTATTAGATATGTTATATACATTTTTAGAGGATTCTTCACTTTCTACTATCTTTTTAGAAACTGAGTCCAATTCCTTTGATAAATCAGTGGCTGATTTAACTCCATCTTTTGCATTTTCTGATCCTTTTTCTATATCTACTGCTACATTGGTCATACTTTCAGCAACTTCATTTATAGAACTTGATGTCTGCTGAGTAGAAGCTAATAAACTTTCAGTTGCATTTGTTACAACTTCTGTAACTTCTTTTATATTAAATATAAGTGCTTTCATATTATCGATCATATTATTAAAAGATATACTTAATGCACCTATTTCATCTTCTGAATGATAGTCTGATTTAACCGTCAAATCTCCCTTTGCCGCTCTTTGTGTTAATTCTGATAAATTGGTTAAAGGTTTAATAAGTCTTGCAGATACTATATAAGATAATATTATGGCTAATAGTAATACTATAAATCCTACTATCATAATCCTATTTCTAATATCATATATCATTGCAAAAGCGTCTTTTTCTTTTTGGGTTGTTATTACCGCCCAATTATCTGAATCTCCTGGAAGATTTATAGTTCCATAAGAACTTATTACTTTTTCTCCATCTTTATCTTTATATTCTACTATTCCATGTTTACCGGTTAATGCCAGCCCTACTATTTCCTTTAATTTATCTACTACTTCTATAGTTTCTGTTTTTGTTACTGGTACATCATTTTTATCTTTTATCACTTTACCTGATGAATCCTTTTGTCTGACAGTTTTTTGTAATGTTTTATAATTATATATTTCTTGGACTTTTTCTTTATTAGGATGTGCTATAACTGCCCCATTCCCATCTATTACATATGCATAAGTATTATCTGTACTATATTTTTCAACCATTTTTTGAAGCTCATCAAGTTTTAGATCTGCATCCATTACTCCTCGCATCTGCCCTTTATTATCTATAATGGGAAATATGATGGAATTTATAGCTTCACTATTATCATTTACCGTTAAATAAGATTTACTTACAAAAGGCTTTTTGGTTTTGACACTTTGTTTAAACCACCATCTATCTGCTCTATTGGCTAAATGCCCCCTACTTCTAGCTGTCTGATCTCCTTTCATGTTCTGTATACAAAACAAGTCAAAATATGGATTTCTCTTTATGGCATCCTTTACAGCCAAATTTTGCTTCTCGGCATTAAACTCTCTAACATAATCATTACTTATCAATTCTTCTGTTAAAGCATAGGCCTTAGTCATATAATCTGCTACACCATTAGCTATCGTATTAGATAGTATATTATGATCTTCGTGTATATGAGGTCTAAGATTTTTATTCATATAATAATTAGAAATAAAAATAGATAAACAGACAGGAATAGCTACTAAAAATATGGATATTGTCACAAGCTTATTTTTTAAAGATTTGATTTTAATCCCCTCCCTCACAATATTAATCTAAAAAATATATACCTCGCTAAAACTCATATCACCCCCTTTTGATATAATATAATTAGTGTAGTAAAGATTAAATTAACTCTCTTTTAAAATATTTATAACATCTTTCACCGCTGCAGCAGCTGCTCCTTTAGGACTTGACGCCCCTCCAAAAACAAATATATTTCCCATTTCTTCGGTACAAAATACTATACCTTTATTTGTTCCATTTACAAAATTCAATTCATTGTTTTTTTCTATTAGCTTTGGTGACACTTTTATGTTGGCTTCACCATTCTCATAAAATACTTCACTTATGAGTTTTATTACCTTGTCCTCTTTTTTAGCTCTTTTTATATACTTTTTATCTATATTTTGTATCCCCTGAATTTTTACATCCTCTAAACTAAAGTCAGTATTTAATACACTATTTGATATTATAAGCATTTTACTAGCACTATCAATTCCTTCTATATCCAAAGAAGCATCACTTTCTGCAATCCCTTGCTCCTTTGCTTCTTGTAGCGCCTCTTCAAAAGAACAATACTCTTCAAACATTTTCGTAAGAATATAATTAGTTGTTCCATTTAATATTCCATATATAGATGTAATATTAGCCCCTGCTAAACTATAATAAGCAGTATCTATAGTTGGTAATGCTGCCGAAGTAGCACCACTGTATTTAAGTTTTATATTTTTATTTTTAGTAAGTTCCTTAAGATAACTAAAATTATTAGTCAATGCTCCTTTGGATACTAATACAATATCCATCTCTCTATCTATGGCATTTATTATATATTCAAATGAGTGACCTTCTGTCATTATGTCACTTTTACTGCACTCTATAAATATATCCCCCTCAAATACAGGATAATTATAAAAAGTATCAATATATATCTTTGAATAATTAATAATTGCCTCTGAACCTTTTCCGCACTCTAACAGTATATTTAAATTTAATCCTAAATCTTGAAAAATACATCCATTACTCCCTACAATACCGCATATCACAAGGTCTAAATTATACATATATTTATAATATTCCTTATTTTTCTGTATTAGTTTCACTATTTCTCTACCAATATTACCATATCCTGATATTAATATCCTTTTTTCCATAAAATCCCCCAATTCCAAGCAATTTTAAGAAAACGTTTTCTTTATTTTATTTTTCATTTTTTCTCTAATTATATCATATTATTACCATTTTATTAATGATTTCTTTTTTATTCATATAAATCTTTATAAACTATGTTAAATACTTTCAAGGCTTCTTCTATATTTTGTTTTAGTAGTTGTTTTCTTTCTTCCAAGTCCTTTTTTCCACTTTCTGTTATAGTATATATCTTTTGCATTTTATTATTTCTATCATCCCATCTACCCTCTACTAAATTCTCCTTTTCAAACTTCTTTAATAAAGGATAAATGCCCCCTGTACTCGGTATCCAAAGTCCATTTGTTTTTTTACCTATTTGAGTTGCTATATCATTTCCATTTGTGGGAGATATGCTTAGTATTTGAAGAACATATAGAGGCAGCAAACCTTTAGTAAACACCTGGCCTACTGCTTTATTTTCCTTTTCAACTTTTTTAAAGTTTTTTAGCTCCTTTTTATATTTATCGTAATTATATCCTTTATCATCGGATAATTTTTTCGTCATTTGAATTAAAACTCCTCTACTATAAGTATCCCTACAAGTCCAGGACCACTATGAGCACCAGCTACAGGACTTATTTCTCCCCTAAGCTCTATTCCTGCTACATTATTTAATTTTCTTATATTTTCATAGACATTTTTACAAATTTCCAAACCATTACCATGACCCATATATATGTATCCTCTACTATTTACCAATGTCTTCTTTACTATATCTATTAATTTATTCATGGACTGTTTTCTACCCCTAGCTTTATCAATTGTATAATATTTTCCATCATTTTTATCAACACCTATTATAGGCTTTATATTTAGTAATTCTCCAATTGTACCAGAAACTTTACCTATTCTCCCACCTCGTTTTAAATACTCCAAAGTATCCACCATGAAAAATAAATTACATCTATTTTTAAGATTATCCATTTCTTTTATTATATTATCAAACTTCTCATTTTTCTTTATCATTTCAGCACAAGTTTCTACAAGTACAGCTTCTCCTATGGATATACTTTTTGAATCACACACATAAGTATTTATTTCTGGATGGTTTTCACTTATTAACTTTACAGCATTATATATGCCTGACAACCCAGATGATAATACTACAGCTATTGCATGGGTATATCCTTCTTTTTTTAACTTTAAAAATAAGTTCTCCATATCCTCAATTGATGGTAATGAAGATTTTGGCATCTCTTTATCTAAGTTTTCATATACTTCCTTTGGTGTAATATCCACTCTATCCTTATATTCTCTATCCTTGTATATAATTCTAAATGGTAGTACATTTATATTGTATTTATTTATAATATTTTCAGATAGATCCGCAGTTGTATCTGTTATTAATGCAATCTTTTCCATATAAATTCCTCCTAAATATAGATTTTATATTTATAATATTATCAATAGTGATATATGTCAATAGTGATATATATCACTATTGATACCAATTAATATTAATATGTATAAAAGCACTAGTATAATACTAGTGCCTTACATAGTTTCTTTAATTATAATATAATTTACAATATCTATCTATATTATTTTTAAACTCTCTTATATTTAAATATCTTGATTCTCTTAGAGTTTCTTTGCCTTTTATATAAAATAAGATAATAGGAACAGTAAATACTGAAAATTTCGATTGTACTCCCTTTACTTTATCTAACTCTATATCATAGCACTTTATATTAGAATATGCTTTTATGACTTCTTCTACTTTTAGTTTTAAATCGTGACATACGTTGCAGCTATTTCCCCATATATATATAAGAACCATTTCATTTTGTTTTATTTTATTTTCTATTTCTTTTATATCCTTTAATTCTTCCATACTTACCTCTCCATTATATATCAATAATTAAGTTTTAGACTTAAATTTAAAAATACATCTTGGACAAGTTACTAATATATTGCCTTTTTTTCTAGGAAGTCTTAATTTTTGTGAGCAATTAGGACACCTAAGGATTAAAAATTCTCGTCTTTCCTTTATTTTTGCCTTTATACTTTTGCTTAAAGCATCTAAAGAAATGTCTTCTCTTGCTTTCGCAAAACTACTTTCAGATTTAGTTTTCCAAAAAGCATCCAAAATAAAACCCCTCCTATGAATCAACTGTTTTACCACATTATTTATAAATGGAATATCTATTTAAATATATATTATCATAAATTTCTTCATTTCTTTATTAAAATTCTATAAATTTTTATTTAATACACATATACCCTAGCTATTGACCCATTTTTTAGAGGCATTCCATCTATAGATTCTATACCTTCTACTAATAAATAATATTCTTTATCAGTACTTAGATCTTCCTTGCATTTTATATGAATCTCATTACCTTTATCTATAGTATATTCTAATTGAATTTCCTGAAAAAAAGCTCCCTCTACTAATTTTACATTTAATTCATTTGCAGTTCTAGGTCGAATATCCTTATTAAATTTTACAATAAGTTCAGTATCTTTACTACTCTTAGTTAAGCTATCCATAGTTTTTAAGTTCTCAAAATAAAAGTCATTGCTTATTTTATTTTTATCAAATTTTACCCAATTATCTTTATTTCCAATCTCTATATTCTCCCCATCAGAACTTTCTATAATATATTTAAAAGCACTTCTATAGTTTCTATCTTTTCCTTTTTTTAAATCTATAATAAACTCCCTATTATCAATACTCAATTTTACTAATTGGCTATTATATTCTCTATGCTTTCCACCTGAAAATAAGAGTTCTGCAACTTTTAAAGAGTCTATACTTTTTGTATCAAAATTGGGTTTTACACCTATCTTATTTATTTTACTTCCAAAAGGCGAAAAAAATTCATGAGTTGTAAGCTTTAAAAAACTTTCATCTGTAAGTATAAATGATGTCTGTTGTACTCCTTTACCATAAGTTTTATTCCCTATAATAAAAGCTCTTTCATAGTCTTTTACTGCTGATGTTAATATTTCTGATGCCGATGCTGTGTTTTTATCCGTTATAAATATTATAGGAATATCTCTTAATAATTCTTGAGACGATCCTCTATATAAAGTTTCATTTCCTTTTTTGTCCTTCATTATAGTCACTGTTTTATTTCCAATAAAGTAACCTGCTATTTCATATGCAGAGCTTGTATATCCTCCAAGGTTTCCTCTTAGATCTACAACTAAGTTTTCTATATTACTATTTAATAAATTCTCAATTCTTTTCTTAAAAAGTTCTGGTGTCTTATTTCCAAAAGACTTTATATGTACATATCCTATATTTTCATCCAATATTTTCGAATCTACTGTTGGTATTTCAACAGCTCTTCTCTGCAAAATAAAAGTAACAATTTGTGTTCCCCTTTTTACATCCAATATAACTTTAGTTCCTTCTTCTCCCTTTATATATTTATCTATTTTTTCAACACTTAAACCTTTTATTTCTTCTCTATTCAATTGTATTACAATATCTCCTATTTTTAAACCTGCATATTCTGCTGAAGATCCTGGAACCATATCCGTTATTATAATTCCATCTTCATGTTTTTTATAGTATATACCTATTCCAGAAAATACATTGTTTATTCCCTCTTGTAATTTTTTAAATTCTTCTCCTGTATAGTATTGAGTATAAGGGTCTCTTATATTTTTCATAATTTCTTCTACACTTTTAGCATTAGATATACTTTCTGGTACATCATAATAATAAACATTATTTATTAAATATTTTATTTGCTCTATTAATCCATCATTGTATTCTTTATATGTATTGTCCTTTAATAATTCCGAAAATTGTTGATCTAGTTTATGATAATTATCATGTTCGTTGTTATTATTAGCAAAAACTACATTATTAGAATTTATTAAAGTAATAAATAGTAAGTAGAGAATAAATTTTATAATATTATTTTTATTATTTAATTTTTTCATTTTATCCCACCTTCCTAGTTGGAATAATTATACCATATAAATATATTTATCTAAACAATATCCTCTTTTCTATATACTTAATTCCATTTATTATGTTATATTAATTTATATAATTTGGGAGAGGAGAACTTTTTATGAAAATTGTTTGTATTGGAGATAGCATTACTTTTGGATATGGTGTTAAAAACACTGAAAATTGGGTAAGTATCTTAAATAATAATATTAAAATAGATTTTATTAACAAAGGATTAAACGGTGATACTTCTTCGGGAATGCTTTTTAGATCTTATGAAGATATAATAAAACTTAATCCTGATGCTGTATTCATAATGGGTGGAACTAACGATTTTTTAATGAATTATGATTGGAATAAAACCTTAGAAAATATAATTTACCTAAGTAGAGAAATTATAAATTATAATATAAAAGTTTATATAGGGATACAACCTCCTACTAATCCTTCAATTGCTAAAACTTTTTGGGTTCCTTTTGTAGACTATGAAAAAGTAAACATAAAAATTAACAATTATAGAAAAAACATTATAGAATTTTGTGAAAATGAAGACTTAGATTTCTTTGACTTTTTTACTCTTTTTAATGATCACAAGGATGAATGGGACTCTCTTTACGTTGATGGAATACATCCAAGTGCTAAGGGTCATAAATTAATTAGTGAAAAAATTCACCTCTAAAATATGCCTATTTTTCATAGTAAAATATTTTGATAATTTTTTAACAAAACTCTTTTACTTTTTTTAAAAACGTGTTAAAATGTTTTCGTCGGTATTCTTATGAAACCGAACACATGTGGTTTAATAAGAAATTTTCGAATTATATCCTTGTATAAAGGAATAAGAACGGAGGTAAAATTTATGGAGAAAAAATTAAAAACTAATCTTCAACTTAACACAAAACAAATAGCCATAATAGGTATGCTTTCAGCTATTTCTATTTTATTGGGAGTTACTAGAATAGGATTTATCCCAATTCCCCCTGTTAATGCAACCATAATGCATGTACCTGTTATAATAGGAGCTATACTAGAAGGTCCAGTAGTAGGAGCATCTATAGGGTTTATATTTGGGATATTTAGTGTAATAAATGCTATGACCAATTCTACCCCTTTATCTTTTGTTTTTATGAATCCTATTGTATCTGTATTACCAAGAATTTTAATTGGTATTATATCTTATTACTGTTATAGGTTAGCTTTTGTTAAATTTTCTAGTTTTAAAATAGCCTTAGGTGCTGTTGTAGGATCTTTAATAAATACTTTTGGTGTTTTAGGTTTAATGTACTTAATCTATGTAGAAAAATATGCAAAAATATTTAACATAAGTGTACCAGCTGCTAAAAAAGCTATCTTTGGAATTGGTGTGGCTAATGGTATTCCAGAAGCAATTTTATCTGCTGCTATAGCCATTCCAGTAGTTACTGCTATAAAAAAATTAAGAAAATAATATATAAAAATTATGGCTAACTTAAAAGTATAAGTTCCTTGCTTTTAAGTTGGTCTATTTTTATAATCTAAAGAAGAAATTATTATGAAGGAAATTAGCATTAGTTCAATAGATGGTATAAAAATAGGTCATGCTGTATATAAAGTTCATGGAATTGTTTTATATGATTTAGATATAGGTATGAGTAATATACGACCAAATAAGTCTATGGCTTATAACACTTACGGAAAAACCATGAATCTAGCTCATTCCATGTTCGATGGAGATACTATATTTACATTGGGAACAAATAAAGTTAAATGCGATGTGAATACCATTGGAATGTTAGCTGTAAAAGTTATGGAGAGGTCTGTTTTAAATGGAATAAAAATGCTAAATCTCATTATGAATACATAAGTTTTAGTAACTTAGTTTAATGAATGACTAATGGCTCAATAACTACTCCTCCCATCTTTCTATTTTAACGTAAAAAAGCCCCTCAAAGGGCTTTTTTATTTAACATTATTTTTATTCAACTTCAGATGGATCTTCTTCTTCAATATTTTTATTTGTATTCTGTGAACTAGATATTATAGCTATAGTATTTTCTAATTCATTAAATATCCTTATATTGCTTCCAATATTTAAATCTTTAACTTTTACCTCTTCACCAAGTTCTAAATTACCAACATTTAATGTAATATTATTTGGTATGTCAGAAGCTTTTCCTTCTACTTCTACCTCTGTTAAATATACTTGTATATAAAGTTCTTTTTTCTTTAATTGTTCTCTTCCTTCAAAGAATATAGGAATAGTCCATCTTACCTTTTCTAATGCTGATACCTCTTGTATATCTATATGTATTATACTTGATGTCACAGCATCCCTTCCAACTTCTTTTATGATCCCCTGTTTATTTTCACCATTTAATTGAAAGTTCATTTTTGATTTTTCTCCCTTTTCTTTAAGAAAAGCTATAAGTTTTCCTCTTTCAAAATTTATGCTCTGACCTTCTCTATCTTTTCCATAAATTATTCCTGGTATAAAACCTTTTTTTCTTGCTGTTTTTCCTTTTTCATTTCTTTCTGTTGCAATTAAAATCTCTGCCATAATAAAACCTCCTTGAGTATTAACTACAATTAAATATTAAATATTATGATTTTTAATTGAGTTACATTATAATCTTGTAAATATCCCCTTGTAAATATTATACACTTAAACCACATTTTTTACAATATATTTATATATTAAGATTATTTTTATTTAATTATATACATACTTTTTATTATCTTCATACAATAAAAATTATTCTAAATATTTCATGAATAGGATAAGCTTATATATATATCCTTCATATTTTAAATACAATTTATATAATAATTCTACATATCTTTTATATTTATTATATTATTACTATAGATAATTTAGTAATAAATGAACAAACTATATTTTAAGGTCTTTTTATTGTATTAATTCAATTTTAATAGTAAAATAGTAATCAATACTTAATTTTGAGTATTTTTCTATTAAAACAAATTGTTTAGGAGGAATTTTTATGAAAAAGAAAAACGACTTAATTTCAAAAATTGCCATTGTAACAGCTGTAGTAGGAATTGGATCTTATATATATAAAAAAGTAAAAAACTGTAGACATTCCTGTGATACTAAGGATTCAGAATACTATGAAGATGATTCTAGCTTTGAAATAATTTTAGATGATGATTTAGAAAATGATGAAGATGAAGATGTAAATGAAGAAATATCTAATAATGAAGAGATTGCTATTGAAGATACTATAGAAGATAAAAATAAGGATGCATAATATGCATCCTTATTTTTATCTTCCCATCGAAGCTTCTTCAATCTTTTTTAAATTATTATTTAAATTTAATACAACTTCAGCAATATTTAAAGAGTGATCCCCTACTCTTTCAAAATTGCTTATTATATCTAAATATATAGCACTAACTCTTGCTTCACAAGCTTGAGAATTCAATCTCTTTATATCATTATCCCTAGACTTATCTTGAAGTTCATCTATTTTATCTTCTAATACATAAACCTCACTTGCTAATTCTATGTCGTTATTTTGAAAACTTAATATAGTCTTCTCTAAAGCCAGTATAACACATTTATATATTTCAGATAATTCTTTCATAGCCGCTTCAGAGAAAATAAGTCTTTTAGATATCTTTTCTGAAGATAAGTCTGCAATATTTTTACCATGGTCTCCTATACGTTCTATATCTTTAACCACTCTAAACATAGACGTTACAACATCTATCTCCTTTGTAGATATTTGAGTGTTTGAAAGTTTTACTAAATACTTAGTTATCTCCTCTTCTAGTAAATCTACAAAGTCTTCACCTTCCATAGCTTTTTTTATTAATTCTTCGTCTCCAGTATGTAAAGATTCCACTGCTTGTTCTAATATTTCTTTAGATTTTTCAGCCATTCTGACTATTTCTTTACTACATTGTCCTACCGCTATTACAGGTGTTTCTAACAATCTGTCGTCTATATACTTTATTCCCAATACCTCTTCTTCTTCTTCTTGAGGTATTACTTTATTTACAAAGGCCACAAGATATTTAATAAAAGGTATTTGTATAATTACATTTGCTATGTTAAAAAATGTATGTGCATTAGCTATTTGTTTTCCCACATCACCTGGCGTTATGTATCCTACGAGATTACTTACAGGCGTCAATAATAATACAAATATTACGGTACCAATTATATTAAAAGTTAGATGTATAGTTGCTGCTCTTCGTGCATTTCTATTAGTTCCAACACTAGATAAAAGAGCGGTTACACAAGTACCTATATTATCACCAAATAACACAGGTAGGGCAACATGTACAGGTAATGCACCATTATTAGCTAATACTATTAATATACCAATAGTTGCTGATGAGCTCTGTACTATAGCTGTTAAACCTATCCCTACTAATACTCCTAAAATTGGATTAAAAGCTAATGTAGCTATTACAGATTTAAATCCTTCTGAGTCTGCTAAAGGTGCCATAGAAGATGACATAGTCTTCATTCCTAAGAATAACATACCAAATCCTAGCACTATACTTCCTATATCTTTAATTTTATTTCCTTTAGAAAATAAAAGCATTATAGCACCAACACCTATAAATATAGGTGCTATGCCAGTTAGATTAAGAGCTACCAATTGCCCTGTTACAGTAGTTCCTATATTAGCTCCCATTATTACACCTGTTGCTTGGAATAAATTCATAAGCCCTGCATTAACAAAACCTATTACCATTACTGTTGTCGCACTACTACTTTGAATAACTGCAGTAACTACCACACCAGTTAAAACTGCTTTTATTGGATTAGAAGCTATCTTTTCAAAAAAACCTTTCAGCTTGTCACCTGCTACGTTTTCTAGTCCATCTCCCATTATCTTCATTCCATATAGGAAAAGTCCTAGACCTCCAAAAAGCCCTACAAGCATTGACCAAATGTCCATATAATTATTCCCTCCAATAATTTAAACTGTCCAAACATTATGGATTGTTTACATGCTTTACTTTTGTTTTACTAATTTTAATATACATTAATTCAACACAAAATAAATATTTTTTTAATTTAATTAACATAGATTTAACATCAATATTCATCAAAAGTTTACAAAATAGAGGACATCTTTTAAGATGTCCTCTGATTTATATTTTAAAACCATATACTTTTTTCATGAGGTATTAGCTTATTTTATACTTACAACTTCATATCCAAAATCTTTTATTATATTTTTTATTTCTTCATTTGATATACTTTCTTTAAAATAAGCTTCTGCTTCCTTATCTTTTAAATTTACCTCTACATTTTCACATCCTAATTCTGATAAAGCTTCCTCAATATGTTTTACACAATGCATGCAACTCATACCTTCTATTTTTATTGTTTTTTTCATTTTGAAATTCTCCCTTCTTTATTTAAATATTTTTATCTTATAGGTTTAAAAGATTTTAACCTTAAAGCATTTAATAAAACTGACACTGAACTAAAACTCATAGCTGCTGCTGCAATCATTGGGTTTAATAGGGGACCATTAAAAAATAAGTATAATAATCCCATGGCTATAGGAATTCCTATGGTATTATAAGCAAAGGCCCAAAACAGGTTTTCTTTTATATTTTTTATAGTTTTTTTGCTTAATAGTATTGCTGTTGGTACATCCATTAGATCGCTTCTCATTAAAACTATATCTGCAGACTCTATAGCTACATCCGTACCTGAACCAATAGCTATACCTACATCTGATTGAGCTAAAGCTGGAGCATCATTTATTCCATCTCCTACCATAGCCACTTTTTTTCCTTCCCCTTGAAGTTTTTTTACCCAAAGTGCTTTATCTTCTGGTAAAACTTCTGCTAGTATTCTATCAATACCTACTTTTTTACCTATAGCTTCTGCAGTTCTTTTATTATCTCCTGTAATCATAACAACTTCTATATTCATCTTATGAAGCTCTTCTATAGCTTTTTTACTATTTTCTTTTAAAACATCTGCTACAGCTATTATTCCCTGTATATTATCATCTATAACAATATACATTGGTGTCTTTCCTTCCTCTGCAAGCTTTATAGCCGACTCTTCTGCCTTATCTAAATCTATATTATTTTCTATCATTAACTTTTTATTTCCTAAGAGTAAATTTTTGTTTTCTATTTTAGCTCTAATTCCATGACCTGGTACAGCCTGAAATTCTTCAACAGTTTTAAATTGAATTTTCCTATTTTTAAGTTCCCTTACAATAGCTTCTCCTAAAGGATGTTCAGATCCTTTTTCAGCACTAGCAGCTATTGCTAAGATTTCATTTTCTGCTATTTCACCTATTGTAATTATATCTGTAACTTTTGGATCTCCTTCAGTTATGGTACCAGTTTTATCAAAAATTACTGTGTCTATTTTATGAGTAGTTTCTAAAGCCTCACCGCTTTTTATTAAAACTCCATAATCTGCTCCTTTACCTGTACCCACCATAATTGCTGTAGGAGTGGCTAACCCCAAAGCACATGGGCAAGCAATTACCAATACAGATATAAAAATAGTTAAGGAAAAACTAAAATTCTTACCATATAACCCCCATGCTAAACTTGATATTATAGCTAAAGTAATTACTATAGGTACAAAATATCCAGCTATTACATCTGCCATTCTAGCAATAGGGGCTTTACTTCCCTGAGCTTCTTCTACTAATTTTATTATTTGAGCAAGGGTAGTATCTTTTCCTACCTTTGTAGCTCTGTACTTTATGTATCCATTTTTATTTATACTTCCACCTATTACTTTATCATCTTTATTTTTTTCTACGGGTATACTCTCTCCAGTAAGCATGGATTCATCTATAGATGTAATGCCTTCTACAATAATTCCATCTACAGGTAGTCTTGCTCCCGGTTTTACTATAACTATATCCTCAACTTCTACTTCATCTACAGATATAGATATCTCCCTATCTTCTCTTATGACTGTTGCAGTTTTTGGAGCTAAATTCATAAGTTTTTTTATGGCTTCAGATGTTTTTCCTTTTGTAACTGCCTCTAAGTATTTTCCTAAAGTAATTAAAGTTAGTATAACTGCTGCAGATTCAAAATATAATCTATGCACATATTCTATATTTCCCATAAATATTTCATATACTGCAAATATTCCATATAAATATGCAGATAAAGTTCCTATGGCAATTAGAGAATCCATATTAGGTTCTCTTCTAAATAGGGTCTTAAATCCAACACTGTAAAATTTATTTCCCATAACTACTACAGGCGTAGTTAATATTAATTGAGTCAGGGCAAAATTTTGTGGACTTTTTATTGGATCTAAAAATTCTGGTAAAGGCATTCCAACCATATGTCCCATGGAAACAAATAAAAGTGGTATTGAAAATATTATAGAGTATAAAAATCTATTCCATAAGGTTTTTATTTCCTTTTCCTTTCTTATTTTCCTCATATTAATACTTTCTTCTTCTGTTATCTTATATCCTGCCTTTTCTACAGCTTCTTTAATTTTAGATATCTTAACTACATCATTTATATAATCAACTTTGAGTTTTTCAGATGCAAAGTTTACACTAGCTTCTTCTACTCCTTCAAGTTTTTTGACACTTCTCTCTACAGCTTTTGCACATGCAGAACAAGTCATTCCTTCTATATTAAAAAGTTTACTCTCTGTATCTTCTAAAAGTTTATATCCAGCTTTCTCTATAGCTTTTTTTATATCCTCTTTCTTTACCTTATCTTCATCAAAGGTGATATTTAATTTTTCAGATGCAAAGTTTACGTTAGCTTCTTCTACTCCTTCAAGCTTTTTGCTACTTCTCTCTACGGCTTTTGCACATGCAGCGCAAGTCATTCCTTCTATATTGAAAATTTCCTTTTTCAAATATATACCTCCTTTTCTCTATTATTTGTCTATTAATTTAAATAATACCCCCATTATTTCATCTACTTTTTCTTCTCCTGTATCATGTAAAAAAGCATTTTTTACACAATGATTTAAATGTTGTTTTAATATATGCATATTCGCTTTCTTCAATAGCCCTTGAGCAGCAATTATTTGATTTGAAATATCTATACAGTATCTTTCATCTTCTATCATTTTTATGATTCCTTCTATTTGTCCTTTAGAAGTTTTTAAACATTGAATGGCTTTTTTCTTCTCTTCGTTCATATTTTCTCCTCCTATCCTCACCCCATATGGGGGGTGGTATAATCATATTATATACCTTTTTAGTGCAAATTTCAAGTTTAACTTAATATCTATCTCTACTATAACTAAATAATAATTCATAAGCTCTAAGTATATTTACTACACTGAAGCTTATGAATCTATTTATATTTTTTAAACTTTATTCTAACTGTTGTACCCTTATCTAACTTACTTTCTACGTCTATATAAGCGGAATGAATATTCAATATTCTTTTTACTATTGTTAATCCTATACCACTTCCATCTATTTCATGTCTACTTTTATCTCCTCTATATAACCTTTCAAATATAAAGGGTAAATCTTCTTTTTTTATCCCTTGTCCATTATCCTCAATTATAGTTTCTATATTGTTTCTAAATTCTTTTAAAACTACTTTAATATCTCCTCCATTTTCAGTAAATTTTATAGAATTAGATATTATATTTATAAAAACCTGCTTTAATGCATTTTCATCTCCACATATATAATAATTTTTATCTTCATTTATATCTTTTTCAAAAAATATATGCTTATCTTTAGCTATAATTGAAAAATCTTTTATAACTCCCTCTAATATATCTTTCAAAGATACTTTATCCATACTCAGACTAATATCTTCACCTTCGATTTCTTTTAATATATTTAAGTTATCTAATAATTTTCCAAATCTTATTACTTCTTCATTTAACCCTATTAAACTTTCCTCATCTATAGGAAATATTCCATCAATCATAGCTTCTAAATTATTTTGCAATATATTTAAAGGAGTCCTTATTTCATGAGAGATATCTGATACCAATCTTTTTCTTAAAGAATCCTGTTTTTCTAATTTTTCTTTTAATTCATTTATGCTATCTTGTAAGTTTTTTATTTCTAGTATATTACTTTTACTTTCTACTCCTATACCATAATATCCTTTAGAAAGGGCTACAGAAATATCTGATACTTTTTTTATAGGATTAGATATTTGTTTTGATATATATAGACTTATAATAATTGTAATAACAATAGTAAATAATATGGATATTAATATACTATTATTTAAACTATTTATAAATCGCTCATCCTCTTCTGACAACAATATAGAACTATATTGTCCAATAGCTACATATCCTACAATTTTTTCTCCTGTCTTTATCTTGTAAGTTTTACTAGTATAAATACCTTTGTTTTTATTTTGCATCATATTCATCATATGGCCCTTTTGTTTTATTCTATCCGGATTCATCATCCATACGATCTTCTTATCAGTATTCATAAGAGATAAACAATAATTATTCATATACGCTTCATGAATTAATTCTTCACCTGACTCTTCTGTCCAGTTTCCATCTCTTTTATAAACTTGAGAAAAATATTCTATTATTCTTTTATCTCTTTTATTTTGCATATCCTCCATATAATTATTAAAACTCTTATTTACATTTAAATTTATAAGTGCAAAGGATATAATAAGTCCAAATATAGAACATATTAAGATTGATATAAGTATTTTTTTTCTTATGCTATGCATTAACTTTCACCACCAAATTTATATCCAACTCTAGTAACTGTTAATACGTACTTAGGATTTCTACTATCCTTTTCTATTTTCTTTCTTATATTTTTTACATGTACGTCTACAGTTCTATCAAATCCTTGAAAGTCTAATCCTAGAGCTGAATTTATCAACATTTCTCTAGTAAACACCTTTCCTTTATTCGAAGCTAATGCATATAAAATTTGAAATTCATTAGGAGTTAGCTTTACATCTCTTTTTTCTATTTCTACTATTCTTTTTATTTTATTTATTTTTAATTCCCCATTATTGAAACTCAAAATTTCTTCATCTTCCCCACCTATTCTTCTAAAAAGTGCATTTACTCTAGCAGTTAATTCCCTGGGACTAAATGGTTTTACTAAATACTCATCCCCTCCTATATTTAAACCTTCTATTCTATTAGATAAATCTCCCTTAGCTGTCAACATAAATATATATACATCTGATATTCCTCTTATTATTTTACATACCTCTTCTCCTTCTATATCTGGAAGCATTAAATCTAATATTATAAGTTTAAAGTTTCCTTTTTTAAATATTTCTATTCCTTCTATTCCACTAGTTGTAGAAATAACTTTATATCCTTCTTTCCCTAAATAAGCTTTTAATACAGAAGATACTTTTTCTTCATCTTCAATTATCAAAATACTTTCTTTCACAAGTATACCCTCCTATTTAATTTTATATTTAAATAATACCATAGTTAAATAAAGATACTATGAAGATACTTTATTTTTCTTCATAGTATCTTCATAAGAAACTTCTATAATTAATTTAAACTTTAAATATTTTTATTAAAAGGATGTGTATATATTGTGTTTAATTGCATGAACATGTTTTCAAACTTTGGAGGATCTACCAAGAGTTATCCTATACAAGGTTCATTTTTAGGAGGATTCCCTATATTTGGGATACTTAATTTTATAATATTTGCTGCTTTAATATATTTTGCTGTTACTTTCATTGTGTCTAAATTAACTCCTGTAACTAGAAAATCTGAAAGTGTATCCGATATATTAAATAAAAAATTTGCATTAGGAGAAATAAGCGAAGAAGAATTTCTTCATAAAAAAAGTATATTAGATGAATAAGATAAATAAAAAAGTAGACTAAATAAAAGTCTACTTTTTTATTAACATTTTTTATTTATCTGAATAGTATGTTATTGTATTAATTTTGAGGAGTGAACAAACTTTGTACCAAAATTGTAATCCTTATATGAATCCTTATCATAGCCATTATGGAAACTGTTGCACATTTAGAAATTGTAAATTAACAAGAGCTTATATTCCACACCAACCTTATGGAAAACTTTTTCCTCTTAATGAGGCATTAAAAAGGGGAACTTTATTTGTTAATTTATATATTCCCTATCCAGAAAAATCTTATTGTAAGTAAAATCAATTTCTAGGAGGATATTAATGGAATGTTCATGTCATCATAATAATTCTAACCGTTTAGAATTATTAAAAACAATTCAAGAGTATGAATTTGCAGCAGTAGAATTAAATTTATACTTAGACAATAACCCTAATAATCAAAAAGCTATATGCGATTATAATTGTGTCTGCGAAAGTTTAATGAGATTAAAAAATCTATATGAAGAGAAATTTGGTCCCTTAACTAACTTTGGGCATGCAAAAAGTAACTGTCCTTGGCAATGGGTAGAAGAACCTTGGCCTTGGGAGTAAACTTAATAGGAGGAATTAGATTATGTGGATTTATGAAAAAAAATTACAGCATCCTGTAAAAATAAAAAATAAAGATTTAAAAATGGCTAAATTTCTACTTACCCAATATGGAGGACCAGATGGAGAACTTAGTGCAGCAATAAGATACTTAAATCAAAGATATACAATGCCTACTGGAAAATCTAAAGCTCTTTTAACTGATATAGGTACTGAAGAGTTAGCTCACGTTGAAATGATATGTTCTATGATATATCAATTGACCGAGGACGCAACAGTAGAAGAACTAGTAGAAGCTGGTTTAGGCTCCAATTACGCTATACGAAATAAAGCATTATTTCCAGCAGATGCAAATGGAGTACCTTGGACGGCAGCGTATATTCAAGCTCATGGAGATCCTGTTACAGATCTACATGAAGATATGGCTGCTGAACAAAAAGCTCGTTCAACTTATGAGCATTTAATAAAATTAACAGATGATCAGGACGTAATAGATGTATTAAAGTTTTTATGGGCAAGAGAAATAGTACACTTCCAAAGATTTGGTGAAGCTTTAGTAGATGTTTATGGTTATATTGATAGTAAAAAATGTTTTGTAATGGAAAAATGTAAAAAATAAAAATTCTTTACATTCATATATTAAAATAGGCTGTTAATCAGCCTATTTTCTTTAATTCTTTCCATTCTCTTTTTAATACTCCATAAAGATATATATCGTATCTCTTACCATCTCTATTTACTGCTTCCCTATAGATACCTTCTTTTTTGAATCCTAGTTTTTCATAGGATTTTATTGCCCTTTCATTGTAACTTATAGTTATTAATTGTAGTCTATGAAGGTTTAATTCTCTAAAAGCAAAATCCATAGCTAAAGATAAGGCTTCACTGCCATAGCCTTTTCCCCATTCACTGCTATCACCTATACCAATTGCTATACCACCTACTCCATTGTTCCAGTTTATTTTTTCTATTTCTACATAGCCTAATATTTTATTTGCGTCCTTTTTTCTAATAGCAAAAAAATAATTATTAGAACTAGACACTTCTTCCATAAGCCATTCTCTAATTTTCCAACTAGTTTTTGGGGCACTAGGATTAAAATCAAATACTCTTAAAAAGTTTGTATCCTCATACCATTTAGTTATGGTTTCTATATCCTCTTCTCTAAGTGCTGTAATCTTAATTCTATCACTTTTTAATAAATCTTCACTAAACATAAAATCACTACCTTTATCTATACTATGTTTATTATTCTACATATTAATTTAACAATAGTAAAGGAAGTTACATTAATTTAAAGGCTCATCTTCTTTTTGTGCTTTTTCTAATCTTTCTTTATATATTTTCCTATAATCTAACTTTTCATAATTTCCAAAGGTTTTTATATTAACTTCTCTTATTCTATTTATAAACTTCTTTACTCTATCTTCCATTACATCTCCCTCCCTTTTTTATATATTCTATATTATTTTCCCCAAATTCTTTTTTTATATTGACTTTGTGTAAATATCAATTTATTATATGTTCATACTACAATTCGTAAGATAAAAATTTTGCGTAACAAAATTTTTATTAATGAACAAGGAATAATGAAGAATGAACAATAATTGTTCATTGTTAGTTGCTCATTAATAAAAAAAGTGCATCGCACTTTTTTAGGAGGTGTATTTTTTGGAAGAACATGCTTTTTCAAGAACTGAACTAATAATTGGTGAAGATAACCTTTCAAAATTAAAAAATAGTACTGTAGTAATATTTGGTATTGGTGGAGTTGGGAGTTTTGCAACTGAGGCATTAACTCGAAGTGGTATTGGTAATTTAATACTTATTGATAATGATACAGTTTCAATAAGTAACTTAAATAGACAAATAATCGCTAATTTAAATACTATAGGTATGTCTAAGGTAGAAGTTATGAAAAAAAGAATAGAATCTATAAATCCTAATTGTAATGTAATAACACATGAAATTTTTGCTAAAGAAAATAATTTACTGGATATAATAACTCCTAATGCGGATTATGTAATAGATGCTATAGATACTGTATCCTCTAAACTTTCACTTATAAGTCTATGTAAAGATAAAAATATTCCAATAATAAGTTCAATGGGTACTGGAAATAAATTAGACCCTACAAGGTTTAAAATTGCGGATATATATGAAACAAAAGTTTGTCCATTAGCTAAAGTTATGAGATATGAATTGAGAAAAAGAAATATACCTAATTTAAAAGTCCTTTATTCTGAAGAAGTACCTATAAAAATAAAATCCAATGATGAATCATCAACCAATTCTATTAAAAAAACTAGAAAAAAAATAGCACCTGGAAGTATATCTTTTGTTCCTCCCGTTGCTGGAATGATTATAGCTTCTCAAGTTATAAAAGATATTTTGAAAGTATAAAATAAGCTAGGAAACTTTAATCTCCTAGCTTATGGTTTACTCAAAATAGCCTTGTAATTTCTTAATTCTAGTTGGATGTCTAAGTTTTCTTATTGCTCTTGCCTCTATTTGTCTTATTCTTTCCCTTGTCAAATTAAATTCTCTTCCAATCTCTTCTAAGGTTCTACTCTCTCCATCTCCAACTAAACCGTATCTTAATCTAACTATTCTTTCTTCTCTGGGTGATAATGTAGATAAAACATTAGATAATGTATCTCCTAACATTTGTTCTGTTACTTTATCTTCTGGTAAATATCTATCATCTGATATAAAATTTTGTAATATAGTATCTTCGTTTTCACCTACAGGTGTTTCTAAAGATACAGGATCCTGAGAAACATTATATATTCTCTTTATTTTTTCTATAGAAATTTCTGCTGTTTCTGCTATTTCTTCCTCTGTTGGTTCTCTATCTAATTCTTGTTCTAATTTCTTTTTAGTTCTTATCATCTTACTAATCACTTCATTCATATGTACAGGTATTCTTATAGTCCTTGATTGATCGGCTATTGATCTTGTTACCGCTTGTTTTATCCACCAAGTAGCATAAGTACTAAATCTATATCCTTTTTTATAATCATATTTATCTACAGCTTTCATCAATCCTAGGTTTCCTTCTTGCACTAAATCCAAAAAACTTAATCCTCTTCCTATATACTTCTTAGCTATGCTAACAACTAATCTTAAATTACTTTTAATTAACTCACTTTTTGCTCTTTCATCGCCCTTTTCAATTCTCTTTGCTAAATCAATTTCCTCTTCAGCTGTAAGTAAATCTGATTGACCAATCTCTTTTAAATACATATTTATATAATCGTCCACTACTTTTGCGTTACTAGCCTCCAATTATTTTCACCCCTTTTACATATCCTGTTATGCTTATAGGTAATTCATATTTGAAATATGGCACCAGATTATATACTTCAATAAACTTCTACTTATTCCTTCTTTATTTTTAATATTTTATAGAAAGGTTACAATTTATTAAATTTTTATACAAATTTATACATAGAATAGCTATAGTGTCTTACTAAAATAAACACTATAGCCTATAAAACTACATATAACCATCTGGGTTATTTTTATGCCATTTCCAAGCTGTTTCTATAATCTTTTCTAAAGAATTATATTTTGGGTGCCAACCTAACTGTGTTTTTGCCTTTTCAGAAGATGCTATTAATACTCTCGGATCTCCCTTTCTTCTATTTGCTACTTCCCACTTTATTTTTCTACCTGTAACTTTTTGGACCATATCTATTACTTCCTTTACTGAAAATCCTTCTCCATTTCCTAGATTATAAATTCCGCTTTTTCCTCCATTCTTTAATTTATTCATGGCTAAGAGATGAGCCTCTGTAAGATCCATAACGTGAACATAGTCTCTTATACAAGTTCCATCCTTTGTATTATAATCATTCCCAAATACTTGTATTTTATCCCTTTTTCCTAAAGCTACTTCTATTATTATAGGAATTAAATGAGTTTCTGGCCTATGGTCTTCTCCTATCTTTCCTGTGTCATATGCTCCCGCTGCATTAAAATACCTTAAAACAGTGTATTTTAATCCATAAGCTTTATCACACCATTTTAATATTTTTTCTACAGCTAATTTAGACTCACCGTAGGGGTTAGTAGGATTAGTTTTATCTTCTTCCCTTATAGGTATATTTTCTGGTTCTCCGTAGGTTGCTGCTGTAGATGAAAATACGATATTTTTCACGTTATGTTCTATCATACTTTTTAATAATACTATAGTACCACCTATATTGTTATCAAAATACTCTAAAGGTTTTTCTACACTCTCTCTAACTAAAGAACTAGCTGCAAAATCTATAACTCCTTCTATTGAGTTCTCATTAAATATTTTATCTAGTAAGGCTTTGTTCCTAATATCTCCTTTATATACTTTCCCCCCTAATATAGCCTTCCTATGTCCTTTTTGAAAATTATCTAATATAATTATGTCTTCTTTTTCTTCTAAAAGTCTAGCTACCATATGACTTCCGATGTATCCTGCGCCACCACATATTAAAATACTCAAATTTATTCCTCCCAAAGTTCTAATATTATATACTCTTTAATTGTAATTTTATATAAAAATTCAATTCTTCTTTTGATTCTAAAACTTTTAACTTATTATTCTTTTTAGCCATATCTATAGTATCGTAATATCCATTAGTTGTCTCTAAAGCACAATTATATTTCATAAGTGCCTTCTCCTATTTCACTTGTGTAAAACCCTGGCTTGTACCCTATTATTTTATTATAATTATTTGAAACCTTTTTCTTAAATAAATCTAATTTACTCTTTTCTACTAAAGCTATAGCACATCCTCCAAATCCAGCTCCAATCATTCTAGCACCAATACAACCTGAAACATTTAGTGCTTCACCTACTATGGCATCTAATTCTTTTCCTGTTACTTCATATAAATCCCGTAGTGAAAAATGAGATTCTGCTAAAAGCTTTCCAAATTCTTTTAGATTTCTTTTTGATAAAAGATAGTAAGCTCTTTTAACTCTTTCATTTTCATACACTACATGAGTTGCCCTGTTTAATACCCTGTTATCTTTTATTAAATATTTTAAGCTTTCAAATTCCTCTAAAGAAAGTTCGCATAAATAGTTTATTTTCTTTTCTTTGTTAATTAATTTAAGAGCCTTTTCACATTCTAATCTTCTTTCATTATATTTAGAATCACTTAACTCTCTTCTTTTATTAGTATTCATTATAGTTATAACATAATTCCCTAAATCTACAGGAGCATATTTATATTCTAGGGTATTACAATCTAATAGTATAGCCATATCTTTTTTTCCCATAGCCACTGCAAATTGATCCATTATTCCACAATTTAATCCAACAAAATCATTCTCTGCTTTTTGACTCAACTTAATTAATTCTACCTTATCTAATTTTCCATCGTTAAATATATTATTTATCATAATTGCGATTAAAAGTTCTAAAGAAGCTGAAGAGGACAATCCTGAACCATTTGGTATGTTTCCACTTATCAATATATCCATTCCTCCAACTTTATACCCTTTATCAATGATTTCTTTTATAACACCCTTAGGATAATTACCCCATCCATGTTTCTTTTCATATTTTATATCCTCTAAATTTATTGAAACTTTTAATGGTATATTAGTAGATGCTAAATTCACTTTATTATCTTTTCTTTTTCTTACACATCCTAGAGTTCCAAAGTTCAAAGCACATGGAAAAACATGTCCTCCGTTATAGTCTATATGTTCTCCTATGAGATTTACCCTCCCTGGTGAAAAAAAGTTTCTCATGGAACCTTCTCCGTAAATCTTTATAAATTCTTTTTTAAGTTCATTTATATTCATATTATTCCTCCATTTCACCATTAATGTTTGATAAATCCCATAGATCTTATAAATTTTATGAATCCATATTTACCCTTTTCATCTCTTTTAAATACTCCTGTATTTTTTAATATATTTGTAAATATTTCCCCTACCTCTTCTTTTATTACATTCTCTGCTTCTTCTTTCAGTAATTTATCTCCATATTTATTTAAAAGTTCTTCTATCCATTGTAAGTGTTTTTTCATAAAGATATTTTCATCAGATTTTATCTTTAACAATAGTTCTTTATTTCCCATTAAAATTTTTTCTATACAATTTAATTCTTCTTTTAATCTCCCTGGAAGAACAGCAAGTCCCATTACTTCTATTAATCCTATGTTTTCTTTTTTTATATTGTGATACCTTTTATGTGGGTGAAATATACCTTCTGGATGTGCTTTATTAGCTCTATTATTTCTAAGAACTAAATCCATTTCAAACTCTTCTTTAGAATTTAATCTACTTATTGGAGTTATGGTATTATGAGGAATTTTCTTGTTCTTCTCTAAGCTATAGCTTAATATATCTAATTCTTCATCATCATAATTTCTCCAGCTACTTAAAATATATTGGCAAAGCTTTACCAAGGCATCTTTGTTCTTTGATGTTAGTCTAATAACTGACATTGGCCATTTTACAATTCCCAATTTAACATCTTTAAATGATTCATGATGAAATTCTTCTTCTATTAATGCTTTTTCCATTGGAAAAACATGATTTCCTCCTTGAAAATGTTCATGGTTTAAAATAGATCCACCTACTATGGGTAAATCAGCATTAGAACCTATGAAATAATGAGGAAATTTTTCTATAAAACATAAAAATCTATGAAAGGTTTTATTAGAAATTTTCATAGGTACATGTTTTTCATAAAATAATATGGAATGCTCTTTATAATAAACATAGGGTGAATACTGTAAATACCATTTTTCCTCTTCTAATTCTACTGGTATTACTCTATGGTTTTGTCTTGCTGGGTGATCTAATCTTCCTTTATAACCTACATTTTCTAAACAAAGAGGGCATTTAGGATAAGAGATTTGAGGTACATTTTTTGCTTTAGCAATATCTTTCGAATCTTTTTCAGGTTTTGATAGATTTATAGTAATTTCCATATCTCCATAATCTGTATCATGTTTCCAGCTCAAATTCTTATTAATTCTATCACATCTTATATAATTTAAAGCCTTTGCTATATTATAAAAATAATTAGTAGCCTCCTTAGCTCCTTTTTTATGATAGATGTTATAAAAATTTCTCACTATTTCCGATGCTCTTGGAGTTAAAACACCCATTATTCTAGTATCAAATAAATCTTTATCAGTTCCGGTATCCTCTATAATGTCATTGTCTATTGCATACTTCAACATATTATTTAATATATCTGTTGCTGTATTTATGTCCTCAAATTCTACATCTTCTTTGTAAGGTTCATCTAATTTAAATAATTCTAATAAGGAATTTCTAGCAGCTACTTTATCTATTTCTTCAATTAAATTATTCTTCTTACCAAATATGAGTAATCTTTCTATCTCTCTTTTTATATCAATCATAAATAATTACCTCCTTACAGAAAACCTTTTCTACAAATTTAATTAAAAAGTGCATAAGCACACACTTTTTAATTAAACTCATTTTAATAGCAGCTTTCCCTAACTATAAGTTTGGTCTCCATAGTATACTTTATGGATTTATTTTTATCTTCTATAATCTCTAGTAATTTTAAAGCAGCTATGTTACCTATTCTTTTCATATTAAGATCCACTGTGGTAAGTTTAGGATGGATTATATTAGATATTAATGTATTGTCAAATCCAATTATGGAAATATCCTGTGGTACATTTAAGTTTAACTTATTGCATGCATTTACAACACCTAATGCCATTAAATCATTACATGCAAATATGGCCGTAGGTTTATTTTTATTTAAAAGAAATTCTTCAACCTTTTTTTGAGTATTTTCTACAACTTCTATACTATTACCTTTACCTACGTCTAATATTTCATTATACTTTAAATTATTTTTTTCTATAATATCTGTATAAATTTTCTCTTTAATATCATAGGAATAGCTCTTAGAGCCTCTTATAAATGCTATTTCCTTATGACCTAATTCCAACAAATATTCAAAAGCTTCTAATGTTCCAACTTTTTCATCATAACATATAAAATTACCTTTAAGTTCTTCTGGTGATCCATTTACTATTATAATGGGTAATTTCATTGATATATCTTCTAAATATTTGTTTTTCAAATTATCTAAGGTAGGGTCTATAATAATTATTCCATCTACACCCTTTGACATTAAATTTTCTATAATTTCTTTTTCTTTTAAAGCTTCTCCTCTAGTATTACATAATACAATACTATATCCTTGATCTTTACTATAATCTTCTATACTCTCTACTATAGTAGGAAAAAATAAATTAGTTATTCCCGGAACAATTACCCCTATAGTAGAAGTTTTTTTAGTTATAAGACTTCTTGCTAACATATTAGGCTTGTAATTTAGCTTCTCTATAGCTTCCTCTATTCTCTTTCTCGTTTCTTCTTTTACAGGGTAATTATTGTTTAAGACTCTTGATACTGTACTTATAGAAACTCCTGCTTCTCTTGCTACGTCATTAATAGTTGGCATCATTAAATCATCCTTTTGGCATCTTTAGTTAGTTACAATTATTCCTTTAATTTATTCTATCACTTCATTATGGCAAATTCTATTAAATTATTGAAAATATTATTTTTTAGCAATATATTTTCTAATATCAAAGGCTACAGCTCCTATGATTATAATTCCCTTTATAACTTGTTGCCAATATGCAGATACACCTAAGATAACTAATCCATTATTTAAAACCTCAAATATTAAAACACCTGTTATTATACCTTGAACCGTTCCAATTCCACCTGAAGTTGAAACTCCTCCTATAGTAGCCGCAGCTATGGCATCTAATTCATACATTAGACCATAATTATTTGTAGCTCCACCTGTTCTTGCAGCTAGTAATGCTCCTGCTAATCCATATAAAGCTCCCGCTAATGCATAAACTTTTACAAGTGTAAGATCTACATTTACCCCTGAAACTTCTGCAGCATTTGGATTTCCCCCTATGGCATATATATGTTTTCCAAACTTAGTTTTATTTAATATAAACCACATTACAAGTATTACTAGTCCAGCAATTATTATTAAATTAGGTATACCTAGCGTTGACCCTGTTCCCAGTTCTGAAAAATCTTTTCTTAGACCTCCTATAGGTTGAGCATTAGTATATATACATGCTGCTCCATATACTATAACCATCATTCCTAAAGTAGCTATAAAAGGAGGTACTTTTAAGTAAGCTACAACTAATCCATTTATTACACCTATAAGAAGCCCTATAAATATTACTAATAATATAGGTATTATTAAAGGTAGTTGAGGTGCATTTTTAAATAGTTTATATGCATAATCTGGTCTTTGTAATAAACTAGCCGATATACATGCAGTAAATCCAACTACACGTCCTGCTGATAAATCTGTTCCTCTGGTAATCAATGCTCCACCAACACCTAGTGCTATTATTACACGTACAGATGCTATAATTAATACATTTATAATATTTCGTTTTGAAAGGAAATTACTATCTAGAAATCCTATGGATAATAACAAAGCTAAAAGAACCAAATATATTGCATACTTACCTGCAAATTCTTTTATATTTTTTGTATTTATTTTTTTCTCCTTGTTTACAAATTCCGACATATAAAAACCTCCTTACATACTAAATAAATCGAGTAGCATATTTCATTATTTCTTCTTGGGTAGCTTCTTCACCCTCTATTATTCCGCTTAATCTTCCATCACACATTATCATTATTCTGTCAGACATTCCAATTAATTCGGGCATTTCAGAAGATATCATTATAATACTCTTTCCCATTTTTGATAGGTCAGATATTATACTATATATTTCATATTTAGCACCTACATCTATTCCTCTTGTAGGCTCATCCATTATTAATACATCTGGTTCTGTAAGTAACCATCTTGAAAAAATAACTTTTTGTTGATTTCCACCAGAAAGATTTTTTATTTGAGTAGCATGAGAAGGTGTTCTTATATTAAGTTTTTCTATACTGTTTTTAATATCTTTCATTCCTCTTTTTTGATTTACAACAAATTTTAAATCAATGTATTTATCTAAACCTGCTATTATAGTATTGTCACCTACTGTTAATACTGGAAAAATTCCAGTTGAGCGCCTCTCTTCTGTTAACAAAGCAATACCATATTTCTTGCTATTTATAGGACTTTTAATTTTAACTTCTTGTCCATTTATATATATTTTCCCTGTTTCTATTTTCCTTAATCCAAATATAGACTCAACAAGTTCTGTTCTTTGAGCTCCAACTAAGCCTCCAATTCCTAATATTTCTCCCTTTCTTAGTTCAAAACTTATATCTTTAAAGGATTTGTTATTAGCTGAAGTTAAATTTTCTACTTTCATTATAACTTCACCTGGGGTGTTTTCTTTAGGTGGAAATCTATTTGTTAAATCTCTTCCTACCATCTTTGATATAATCAAATCCGTTGTAAGCCCTTCTGCTTCCCAAGTCCCTATATACTTACCATCCCTCATTATAGTTACTTCATCAGCAATTTTTAAAATTTCCTCCATTTTATGAGATATATATATAATTGCTACTCCTTGATTTTTTAAATCACTAATTATATTAAAAAGATGAGTAACCTCATTCTCTGTTAAAGAAGAAGTCGGCTCGTCCATAACTATTATTTTGGAATTATAAGAAACAGCCTTTGCAATTTCTAAACCTTGAACTTGTGATACTGATAATTTGGAAACTAATGTATTTGGATCTATATTCATTTTCAATTTACCTAATAAATCCTTTGTATCTTCATACATCTTTTTATGGTCAACAATGCCCAATCCAAATACCTTTTTTACAGGAAATCTACCTAACCACACATTCTCCATAACACTTCTATGTGGTACTGGATGAAGTTCTTGATGAATCATAGAAATTCCATTTTCTAGTGCATCTTTTGCATTTTTAAACTGTACTTTTTTCCCACCTAAAACTATTTCCCCATCATCCGATCTATATATGCCAAAGAGACACTTCATAAGTGTAGATTTTCCAGCTCCATTCTCCCCCATTAAAGCATGTACTGTTCCTTTTTTTACTTTTAAATCTACTCCATCTAAAGCCTTTACACCAGGGAAATTTTTGGAAATACCATTCATTTCTAAGATAATATTATTTTCCACCATATAGATACACCTCTTTGAGAATTATTCTACATATGTGATATGTAAATAATGTTCAGGGAAAATCTTCCCTGAACTAATATATTCTATTTTTCTACATCCTTTAAGTTTTCCTTAGTTATAGATTTATATGGAACCCATTTATATTTCCCATCAGTTATTCCCTCTACTGATTTAATAGGATCTTCCTCTTTAGCTAATGAATATGCTATATCAAATATAGCTTTTCCTTGGTTTTTAGCATCATTTAATACCGTTCCTAGCATTTCACCTGCTTTTAATGAATCTAATGCTGGTGCAGTAGCATCTACACCTACAACTGGTATAAATTTATCTCCTTTATAATAACCTGCTGCCTTAAGAGCTTCTATAGCTCCTAGAGCCATATCATCGTTATTTGCAAATACTGCTTCTACCTTGTCCCCATAAGCAGATAACCAAGCTGACATTTTTTCTTGTCCTTGTGCTCTTTGCCAATTTGCAGTATCTGTAGCTAATTTTTCTGTTTTTATACCTTCTTTTTCTAACTCCTTAACTGAATGTTCTGTACGAAGTATTGCATCTTGATGTCCTGGTTCTCCTTCTAACATTACATATTGTAACTTTCCATCTTTATTCTTATCTGCTGTAGGATTCTTCTTCCAGTAATCTGCAATTATTTGCCCTTGCATAGCTCCCGATTCTTCAGCTTTTGCTCCTACATAATACATCTTATTCCATTTATCCATATCTTCCTTTACAGGTTCACGATTGAAAAATACAACAGGAATATTAGCTTTTTCAGCTTTTTCTATAAGAACAGAAGCTGCAGTTCTATCTACCATATTAACAGCTATAACATCATACCCTTGAGTAATAAATGTATCTACTTGATCATTTTGGGTTGCTTGTTGACCTTGTCCATCAACAGCATTTATAACAATTTTTTCTCCTGTTTCTTTAGACTTTACATCTGAATTTTCTTTAATAGCATCTCTAACTGTAGATATAAAAGTATCATCAAACTTATATAGGGCTACTCCCACTTTAAGTTCTTTTCCTTCTTTTCCTCCTTTCTCTTTTCCAGAACCACAACCTGCAAATAGAGTAGTTGCTAATACCGCTGCGGTAACAAGTGATATAATCTTTTTCATTAAGACACCCCCAAATTTACATGATTTAATTAACATAATCATGTTGTATTTATATTATAAAAGTAATAGTGTTATTACTATTATTCTTACTTCTAAAATGATAAAAGAAAACCTTTTCTATTATCCTATCAAAAAATCCCTCAACACTATTACCCTTTGTCCTATGAAATTATAATTACGAATAAAGTCAAAAACTTCATTTATGAAAACCTTTTCTAGACCTATTATATACTCTTTTTCCATTCCTGTCTATATGAATATACTAAAAATTATGTCAAATTCTAATAACAACTTTTATTATTTTCTCCTAAGTTGTAGTTTTTATTACAAAATCACTTTTAAATATCTATTTTTAAACAAATTAAGTTCTTTAAATACAAATTTGGTAAAGATATTACAAAAAAATACGAATAATTAAAGTGTATTCTCAAATATATAATAAATTAATATAAACAGAGTAAATGGAGGACAAAAATGACTAAATTAAACAGAAACGTAATTATTAAATCAGTAGGTACATATGTACCCCACAAAAAGGTTCATAAGAATGAGCTTATCCAACACTTCGAACAATATGGTTCACAAAATGAAGCTAAGGAGCTAATGGATGAAATAGGAAGAGAAACTATTTCCATGATGGATGAAAACGAAACGGTTATAACTATGTCATTAGCTAGTAGTAAAATATGTTTAGAAAAGGCTGGGTTAACTCCTAATGATATTGATGTAATAATATCAGCTTCTAACACACCAGAATTCTTATCACCAACTGGAGCAATGTTAATTAGAGATGGTTTAAATTCAAAGGCTCATCAAGTACTTGATGTTAATTGTGATTGTATAGGTATGTTACAAGGATTAAATGTTGCAACAAGTCTTTTAAAATTAAATAAACAATATAAAAGAGCTTTAGTTGTTGGAGCTTTTGGTTGCCTAAGAAATTCTAGAAAAGATAATATAATATCATACGCTACAGTTGGAGACAATTCCACAGCTATGATATTAGAAGTGCAAGAAGAAGAAATAGAAAGAGGATTTTTAGGTCATAGATCCTTTACAGATTCTCAATATATAGAAGCTATACAATTCCCAGCATGCGGCATGTCTAAAATATTTGATAAAAATATAGATGAATTTGAAAAGAGATTAAGATGGGATAACTTCAATTCTCATTTTATACCACAAAGTTCAGCTGATGTAATAACAGAATTGTTAACAGATTACAATTATAAACCTGAAGATGTTACTCAATTCTTTTTATCTCAGTTCTCTATTGAATATAATGAATTAACAATGGATGCTATGAGCTTACCACACAATAGATTTACATTTATAGCAGATAAATATGGCTATACCGGTCCATGTAGCCCATTGCTTGCCTTACACGATAGAATACAAGAAAAACCCTTTAATGAAAGTGAATTATGTATAATGTGTTCTGTAGCTGCTGGTTGCATTATCACAGCATTACTTTATAAGTGGTAAAATTTATTTTAGAAGGGGATGTAGTTTTGAATAGTACTTTATCAAAATTTCAACGAAATACAATTAATGTAATAATGAAAAGTTTTGCTTTCGGCGTTGTATTAGGTAATATAATTATGATATGTTTAAAATTATTTAATGTATATGATAATTTTGAACTATTTAAATTAGAAATTTATATTGCGGTTTCCATTATAGAATTACTTATACTTTTTATTTTACATAAAAAAATAAAATCCAATAAAAATTTTATTGATGATAACTATAATAATATTGGATTTATGTTTGTTATAATTGCATATATTAATTGTATAACTTTTAATTATACAATTCCAAGTAATGAATTTTGTTTAGCTATACCATACTTTATGACATTTACTTGTTTGTTTTTAAACAAAAAAATAATAACTGTAAGTGCTATTTTTGCATTTATATCAGAAGTAATATTATTAATTCTAAAACCTTCTCTAATTCCTTTAGGTGAAAATTTAATAATAGATATGACACTTAAAGTCACAGTTATACTATTAAATATTTCAGGGATTTATTTATTATCTGTTACAGCTGCTAATTTGCTAGAAAAATCTAGTAACTCAGAAGATAAATTAATAAAAAATAATGATAAAATGACAAATTTATTTAATCAAATTAAAAATATAAGTAATACATTAGTAATTTCTAGTAAAGATTTGACCACTGCTTCTGAAACATCTGCTAATGCTTTACAGGAGATATCCGCTAGCTGTTACAATATTAATCAAAGCTCAGATAGTGTAATGGAGGATACAAAAAAGAATAAAGAAATATTACAAGATTTACTTTATAGCAGTAATCAAACTTCTGATAAAGTAGTTAAGACTGGTAATTTTTCCAAAGAATTAGTATCAATATTTAATAAAAATGAAGAATCTCTAAATGAAATTTTAAGTATTATTTATAGTATAAAAGAAGGAACAACTAAAACATTTGACTCTACTAAATTTCTAAAAAATAAATCTAATGAGATAGATCAAATTATAGCCGTTATTGCTAACGTCTCAGAGCAAACAAACCTACTATCATTAAATGCTTCAATTGAAGCAGCAAGAGCTGGAGAAGCCGGTAAAGGATTTGCTGTAGTTGCTAATGAAATAAGAACTTTATCTGATAATACTAATAAATCTTTGCAAAATATCGCAAAAATAATAAATGATTTTAAATCTAGTATATTGGATGTGGAAAATCTTATGCTAAATAATAATACAAATATCACAGGTGGAGTTAGAATATTAACGGATATAGTAAAAGAATTAAAAACTAATATTAATAACTTAAATAATGTTAACACAGATGTTAATGAAATAACTATATTTATTAATAAATTACTAAAAGAAATAGATACTGTAGTTAATTTAAATGAAAAAATTTCAAATGGAACTGAATTAATAGTTGATGAATTCAAAACAGTAACAGTAGCTATTGAAAACAATACTGCTGTATCTGAAGAATTAAATACTAGTGCTGAAGAATTAAATGACATAGCAACAAATATGTCTAACCTTATTGATTAAAAAGTGTAAAATATCTATGTAAACTATGTAAAGAGTATATAATAATTCCAAAGGCATCTATATATTTAAATATCTTGAATATATAGATGTCTTTGCTTTATCTAAATAATGTTAATTATTAATAATATCTACTAATCGTGAATAAAGTATTCTATAAATATTTTATTTATTTTTAAAAATGACATTGAATAATTGATTTTATTAGTAATATATTCTAGTTCTTGTTCCTTGAATATAAATCCAATCTAAATATAAATCATTTGTTCTTCCATATACAAATTCTGACTTACCCCTAACTCCTGTATGAACATTACTTCTTAAATGACTTATCCACGCAGCAACACCTAAAGCAGATCCTACTATAACACCTACACTTTTTATAACTGCTTTTAAAACTGCGCTAGGAGTCAATTTAGCTATAAATGTACATGCTCCTGCTATACCTCCTCCAGCATAACCTAAGTCACTTGCAAGATTTGCAAAATTTATATTATATGATTCTATGTGCTTTTGCCCTTCTCTCGGATTACTTGGAAATGCAAATAACAGATTATTATTATTTTTTTTATTAGGTTCCACATAGTCTTTTCTGTTGGCTTGTCTTAAACCACTTGGTAACATAATTTTAGAATTGAATCTATTAGCATCACTCTGATATAAATCTATTAACTCTTTATCTGTAAACCCTAGATTCCTCAAAAATACTAACATTTCATCACTACTTGGATTCATACCTTCCCTATATCCTAATCTATCTAATTCTTGATGCAAACTTTGTTCAAAATCAACTGATACTCCTTGAGCTAATACTACTTGAGGTTTAATTAAACTAATAATACACGATAGCATTAATATAAATGCTATAACACTTTTTTTATTCATACTTGATCCCTCCATCTTAGTAACTTAACTTTCAATAAACAAAATATCAACACTTTATTCCACTAATTAGTAAACTTATTAAAAAAGTAAATTAAAAAACAAATTAAATTAATTATTGCCACTACACTTTCTAGTACACTAGATATTGTAATTATTGCATTTTTATTAAAATATAAATTTTCTCCTTGTTCTTTTTTTATAATAATTATATTAGATATTGACTTAAAGCTCATTACCATAATGTTTATAATCATTATATATATATGATTTATATTACTTTTTTCCAATTTGTATAATAAAACCAGTAATCCTAAAAATACCACTAACACAATATGAATAAAACTTAATACTTTAGATAATTTAGACTTATTCTTTAAAACATTTGAATTGGCATTACCCATAAATCCCCCTCCTAAAATAATATTTAAAGCCCTGCTCATAATTTAAAAGCTTTATTAGTAAAATGGTGTTATTAAGACAATATTACTCTTATATCTTAAGGCAGAATAGCTATGTAGTACCATAATAAGACACTTCACTTCATTATTTTACCTAATTATATCATTATTACCACATCATTTCAATAGAATAAACAAAATAATGAGATTATTATGAATATTGTTTATAAAGAATAAAACTTATAAAAAACACGAAGTTTAAAATTTAATATTAAGACTATTTTAAATACGTACTTTATAAGTTTCATTACATAGAAAAAAATAGCTTTTGACTTACAAAAGCTATTTTTTTCTATAATAATCTATATTCATCTTCTTTATAATAAAAATCTCCACTTAATATATTATCTATTGTTCTTGTTAATTTTTCTTTATCTTTTGGTAGGGTACCTTTTAAGGGAACATAATTGGAGGCATGGTTACTTCTAAATATACAGTTAGTTACATCCATATTTTCTAACATTAATTTTGTTTCTATCATAACTTCTTCTGGCTTTAATAAAGTGATTTCTCCTTTTTTCACCTGTTCAGCCATTTTGGTATCTTCATTTAAAAGAAGAGTTAATACTCCTAGGTAATCTGGATCTATTAAGCTTACTGCCTTCCCCGTTTCTATGGCATGTTCTTTCCACTTTTCCTTTCCACCAAGGCTTGATATTACAGTTACAGATAGCTTTATCCCACTAATTTTTACCTTTTTAGAAGCTTCTATAAAATCTTTTAAATAAACTCCTTTATTTATGTCTTTTAAAATTTCATCACTACCACTTTCCAGTCCCATATAGATTATTCCTAATCCCAACTCTTTAAGTTCTTTTAATTCTTCTATGGATTTTCTTAGTATATCTTTAGCTGTACCATATATACCAACTCTGTCACATTGTGGATGAGTTTCCTTTATTTTTAATAATATTTTTTTTAAACTTTCCGTTTTTAAACAAAGCGCATCTCCATCTGCTAAAAATATTCTATTTATTTTTCCATAATATAATCTACCCTGCTCTAAGTCTTCAAATATCTCTTTTAGTTCTCTTACTCTAAACTTCTTACCTTTATACATAGAACAAAAACTACATTTATTATGAGAACATCCAATAGTGGTTTGTATAATTAGACTGTTGGCTTCACTGGGTGGTCTATATACAACTCCTTCATACCTCATAGAATCATATTCCTCCATTAAAGTTACTTTTCTACTTCTCTATACTCTACATCTATAATTTCTCCATTAAATACTTTTTCTTCATTTTTAACTTCTTCTATATCTATTTTATTATTATTATATTTTACGTTATTCCTGATCTTACTAAACTTTTTCATTAAAAAATTCATTCCAAAAACAGCTGCTATCAGTAATAATATGAAAGGTAACACGGTAGTAAACAATACAAAAGCTAAAATTATCATTCCTATTGGAACTATCATTCTTATTAGTGTATTTATATTTCTATTTATAAAATCCATTATATCACCTTCTTTATGTATAATAACCTTTATTAGATTATATCATATAGCCATATAGGTAATGATAATTAATGATTAACAATTTATTAATTTTTTATTATATATATATGTTGTATTATATTTATGCAATAGCACTTTTAGAAAGGACTGATATATTTTGAAAAGAATTCTATTAAAATCAATACTAGTATTAGTAACAATTATTTTGTTATTACTTGTTATAAAATATGTAACATATATCAATACTACTTTTAGTATTAATATTTAGTAGCATTTATTAAACAATTTGTAAGATTGGGTGGTGTAAAAATGGAAACTTATCCTAAGTATTATATTGAGATTATAATATATCTAATAAGGATATTATTTTTAATTAAAGGAATTAATTATCTTATTATAGAAGATTTCTACTTTGCCTTAATTTCTTTTTCCTCTATTGTTTTGACCTTTTTTTCCTTTATTTATTTTAAGCTTTTTAAAAAAACTTTAGATAATAAATTAAATTTATCTGTAGTTATATTTATCTTTATATCTCTTTATTTAGGAACCTTAAGTGGATTTTATAAATTTACTTGGTGGGATACAATGTTACATTTTGTTTCTGGAATAATCTTAGGATTCTTCTCTATAGATATTCTACAAAATTTAATCAAAGATAAAAATCTTCTTAAAAAATTGCCAAAAAAATTTATATTTTTATATATAATATCTTTTGTGGCTTTAGGATGTGTTTTATGGGAAATATATGAATTTGCAATAGATTCTTTACTTGGCTTAGATATGCAAGGTTCTAGCTTTACTGGAGTAACGGATACCATGATAGACTTAATAGCTGGTACTTTAGGTGGTATGTTAACAGCATTTACTAATTACCATAAAATATCTGAATCCATTAATTCAAACTAATGTTATAATAATATTTGAATCTTAATTTGGAGGTGTACTCATAATGAAAAAAGCTATTTTAAAACTTTTAAAATTAAATAGAGATACTTTTTTATCTGGTCAATGCATAAGTGATGAATTTCAAGTATCTAGAACTGCTATATGGAAATGTATGAACTCATTAAAAGAGGCGGGGTATGAAATAGAATCTATACCAAATAGAGGATATAAACTTATTTCTACACCAGATATATTAACATATGAAGAAATTGAACCCTATTTAAATACTATTAATATGGGGCGAAATATTATGTATTATAAAGAAGTTGATTCTACAAATAATAAAGCTAAAGAGTTAGCACTTAATTCTCCTGAAGGCACAGTGGTTATAAGCGAGTTACAAACTTCAGGAAGAGGAAGACTAGGAAGAGATTGGTATTCTCCTTTTGGAAAAGGAATATATATGTCAACAATATTAAAGCCTGATGTTGATCCTGTTAATGCCTCTAAAATAACTCAAATTGCCGCAGCAGCTCTTTGTAAAAGCTTTAATGAAATCGGAATTAAATCATATATAAAATGGCCTAATGACATAATAATTAATAATAAAAAAGTCTGTGGAATTTTAACAGAGATGGATGCTGAGCTGAATCAAATAAACTATATAGTATTGGGGATTGGCATAAATGTCAATATGGAAAAGGATAGTTTTCCTGAAGAAATAAGCACTATAGCTTCCTCTTTAAAAATAGAAAGCGGTATACATATAAATAGACAGGAGTTAGTTTCCACTATTTTAAATAATTTTGAAATACTTTATAATGAATATTTAAATAAAAAAAATATTTTATCTTCTATTAAAATTTGTAGAGAAAACTCTATACTTTTAGGAAAAGAAATTAAAATTATAAAAGGAAATGAAGTTTTACAAGGAACTGCTATGGATATAGATGATGAAGGTCTTTTAATAATTAAAGATAAAGATGATAATTTAAATAAAATAATATCTGGTGAGGTTTCCATTAGAGGACTTAACAGTTATATTTAAAGGGGGTAACCGCTTTGCTATCTTCTAATTCTAATAAAAATAAAAACGAAGATACTATTATATATAAAAAAGAAGACTTACAAATATCTAATGAAAATAATCAGATTTCTCCTAAAGATATAATTGATAGAGATGCAGAGGAAAATAATTTTTTTTCCAAGAACAAACTATATTTTACAGTTCCAATAGCCTCTGCTTTTATTGGATTTTTTATAATAGGATGCACTTACATTTACGAAAACAATTTAAATAAACGTATCCTTTCTTGGCAGTCCCAATCAGAAGCTTTGGCATTATCCGGTGATTTAGATAATGCTTTAAAAATAGTGGAAAAGCTTGTGGTTAAGCGACCTAACTATACTTCTTTACAAATGAACTTGGAATTTTTAGTGAAAGGTAGAGATTTTCAAAAACTTTTATCCAAAATAGAAAATCTTAAAAAGCAAGGTAAGCATAATGAAGCTTTAAAGGAATTATCTTCTCTAGAAAAAGAACTAGAAAATTCTACTGGTCCCTTTTGGTCTACTTTAAAGAAACAACAAATTAGTTTAAAAAATAGCATATTGATTGCTCAAATAAAAAATAATATGACCAATAAGAATACTATTGACCAGTTAATACCCTATTATATAAAAATATCTCAAATTGAATCTGAGGAGAGCCAAGCATTACTAGAAAAAGTAAAAGAAGAAATATCAAATATAGCCTATGTTAATGCTGATAACTATTTAAAAAGGAAACACTTTGATGAAGCCGTAAAAGAATTAGATAAAGCTTTACAATATGATAAGGATAATGAAAAATTATTATCCTTTAAAAATATAATTCAAAGGAAAAAGGAACAATTTGAGATAGATGAACAAAAAAGAATAGAACAAGCTATTAATTCAGCTAAAGAAGAAGAAACTAAAAATAAAACCGATTCAGTAAAATCCTTATCAATAAATGGTTCCTTTAATGAAAAAGGTGAGTTTATCGTTAAAGGTGAAATAGAAAATATAGGAACCAAACCTATTTACTCTGTAGAAGTTTTTTATTCAATATTAGATTCAAAGGGAACTGTGTTAAAGTCTAATTCAATATATGTATATCCAAATTATCTTAAACTTAAAGATAGAGGAACCTTTGAGTTTATTCATAATGATTTAAAGAATGCCTCTACTGTTAAAATTGATAAGTTTACGTGGCTATTAGAATAGGAGTGTCTAATTTATGAAGAAATACAATTTTAAATTCATACTATCATCTATTTTATCTATTGTTTTTATAAGTTTTGGTATAACCGGATCATATGTTATACACAGTACCATGAAACACTCTACTCTATCCACTAACTCTCAATTAGGCTCCATAGAAGATCTAAAATCCATTCAGAATAGAGATAAGGGATTAAGCAAAATCATAAATGAAAGCCAAAAGTTAGTAATGCTTGTATATGCGGATACAGAAAAAGGTCTTAGTCAAGGTTCTGGATTTTTATATAATGATAAAGGAGATGTTATCACTAATGCACATGTAGTAGGTGATGCTATAGATGTAAATGTTAGATTAATAGACTCTACCTTATATAAAGGAACAGTTATTGGTAAGTCCCCCTCTTTAGATATTGCATTAATTAGGGTACCTGCTTTAAATAAGAAATCACCTTTAAAAATTAATAAAAATTATAAACCTAAAATAGGTAATGAAATTATAGCCATAGGAAGTCCTTTTGGATTAGAAAACACTATTACTACAGGAATTATAAGTGCTATAGATAGAAATTTTACTATAGGACAATATGAATATAAAAACATGTATCAAATAACAGCTCCTATTGACAATGGAAGTAGTGGAGGGCCTTTATTGGACAAACATACTGGTGATATAATTGGAGTAAATTCTGCTAAAGCTGGCGATTCTAGTATAGGTTTTAGCATCCCAATAAATCAAGTTATAGAGTATGTTGAAACTTGGTCTCAAAATCCTGCTGTGGATGTTACCAAAGATACTAGTCCTAAAGCAAGCATAGATGACATAAAAGAAAAAAAATATACTTCTGAATATTTAATTAGATATTTTTATGATGGTATAAATGCCCAAAACTATTTAGAAGCATATACTCTTTTAGGTAGTGAATTACAATCTAAGCTAACTTATGAGAACTTCAAGAAAAATTATGCTGATATAAAAATTACAAATATCAAAAATATTTCATCTAAAATAAAGGAAGATGAAAGCATTTCTGTAACTACTACAATTCAAAATGCCTATGATAAAGTTACTCAAGAAGTAAAGATGAATTTTATCTTGGATTTTGAAAATAATACTTTAAAAATAATAAATTATAAAGAGATAAAATAAAAAAACTGCAATGCAGTTTTTTTATTTTACTATTCATTGTTCACTATCTTATAAAGTTTTATTTTAAATCTTGCTCCTTTATCGATGTCACTTATAAGCTTTATTTCCCCTTTATGCTTTTCCACTATAGCCTTAGTTATTGCTAACCCTAAGCCTGTTCCGCCTTGTTTAGAATTTCTAGAAGTGTCTACTCTTATGAATGGGTTAAAAATATCTTGTTTTAATTTTTTAGGAATTCCTATTCCATTATCTACTACTTCTATTCCCACACTATCTTCATACTCTTCTAAGGATACTTGGATTTTAGTACCTTTTTCATTGTATTTTATGCTATTTTCTAAAAGATTGGATATAGCCCTATATAAATTTTTCTCATTTCCCATTATAAACACTTCATTCTCTGGTAAATAAAAGCTATAAACCATATCTTTGTCCTCCATTTGTGGTATATGATTAGCTATTATTTCTCTAATCAATTCACATATATCCATCTTCTCAAAATCTATAGAAAAATCTATGCTTTCAAACTTAGATAGTTCAAATAAATCCGTTATAAGATCATTTACTCTTATACTATTATTTTCTATTATTTTTAGATATTTCTCTTTTTCCTTATTAGATATTTCTTTATTTTCTATTAGATAATTTGAATATCCTCTAATGCTTGCTAATGGATTTTTTAGATCATGAGAAATGTCTAGCATTAATCTTTTTCTATTATCCTCTGATTTTTCCTTTAATTTTCTTTCCTCTTCTATTTTTTCTACCATTAAATTAAAGGCATCTCTTAAATCTCCAAACTCATTTTGAGATTTTAAATATATTCTAGTAGAGTAATCGCCCTTTATGATTTTTTTTACTCCCTTCATAAGCTCTTTTAAAGGCATAGTTAAATTCTTAGATGTAAATTTTGCATACATTATCATAATAAGTGCAAATATTATAATATACCCTAGTATTGCAATTCTAAAAAAAGTTCTAGGCTTTATCTTTTGGTCTTTTATAGTTGTAATAAAATAATTATCGTTAGGTAGATAGACCACTAGAAAAAAGTCTTTATTTTCATTATAATCTATGTTTATTATGTAGTTTTTATTCTCAAATAAACCATCATTATTTTCTTTAACTAGTTTATAAAATTCTTTCTTTGTGTAAAAGTTCCTTTTATTTTTTTGTTCACCTTTCACCTTAACTACTTTAAAGTTGCTATCAACTACCTCAACCCATCCTTCCACCTTTAAAACTTCTGAGGCATCTATTTTTTTATAGTCATCTGCCATTATGTTTTCCGCTAATAATTTTGATTTTTCTTCACTAAGTAGATTATTTATTGGTAGGAACAAAGTAATCCACATAATTATTGTAATTATAAAAAATATAATTAATGTTATAAACATCATTATATTAGATATAATATAGTTTCTTAGGAGTAAATTTGATATTTTTTTCTTATTTTTCATTCTAGTTTTCATATTATTCTACCTTTTCTAATTTATATCCTATTCCTCTAATAGTTTTTAAATATATAGGCTCTTTTGGATTATCTTCTATTTTATCTCTTATATGACTTATATGTACCATTATTGTATTAGCATCGCCATAGTATTCATAGCCCCATACCTTTTCGTATATTTGTTTTTTTGTATGTACTCTGCCTTTATTCTCCATTAGAAACTCCATTATTTTATATTCCTTTGCATTTAATTCAATTGGATTTCCATTTTTGTAAAAAGTGCAGGAGTCTTTGTTTAATGATAACTCTCCATTTTCAATTTTATTAATATCTTTACTGCTATTTTGAGAATAGGTTCCAACCCTTCTAAAAAGAGCTTTTACTCTTGCTACTACTTCCATAGGACTAAACGGCTTTACTATATAATCATCTGCTCCTAACCCCAGCCCTAATATTTTATTTTCATCTTCTCCTCTAGCTGTTATAAATATTACTGGTATATTACTTTTTTCTCTAATTTTTTTTAAAACTTTAAATCCATCTAAACCTGGCATCATTATATCTAATATTGCTAAATCTATATCATTTTTATTAAAAACATCTAATGCTTCTATACCATTACATGCTTCATAAACATTATAATCTTCCTTTATTAGATGTAATCCTAAAAGTTCTCTTATATCCTGTTCATCTTCTGCTATTAATATATTCATATTAATAAACTCCCTTTCTAAAAATAATTAATTTAATTTTAATTATATCATAGCTTTTAATAGAAAAATAATTTTAGTATTATTTACATCTATATTCCTCCAATCCCAAAATATATAAACTCATAAAAATAGATAATATACCTCCTATTAATTTAGACACTATAAATGCTGAAGTCATACTAGGTTCCATTCCTGAGACAAAAGCAAGTTGTCCTCCAAGCATAAAGGGGGCACTTACAGCTAAAGATGAATTTATTATTTTTCCTCTATAGTCCATTTCTTTAAAAGATTTAAATACTAATATATTGTTAGCTAGGTTTCCCAACACACCTGTAGCTGAAGCTATATTTATTCCAATTTTATTGCCTATTCTTTGTAAAGTTTTATAAAAAAATTTGTTTACAACTAAGAGCATTGGATATGCCCCTCCTAATATGAAAGCTATTTTTCCTACCACTTCTATTGCTTCAGAAAAAGGTATCATATTTTTAAATATTTTCATATTGAAAATCATATAGCTTCCTTGAGCTAATAAACCTATACTACTTAAAATCAAAATAAGCTTTCCAATAATATTAAAAATATTAATGAGTTTATCAGGAATTTTTATAAGACCTATAGATAGTAAAAAAGAAAATAAAATGATAGGTATCATATTGTACAACATGTATCCTTTGTCTACATCACATAATAATCCTCCTGCAATGCATCCAAAGGGTGTTGCCATTATTCCTATTATTAATCCTTTAAAGAAAAATTTAAAATCATCTTTATCTATTATTCCCAAAGCTAATGGAATTGAAAAGCTAAAAGTAGCTCCTATATTAGATGCTAATACAATTCCTGAAAATACTCCCATACTGTTATCTAATGCCAAAGTCTTTGATAGATTATATCCCCACCATGCTTAATGCTAAAGTTCCCATAGATTTTATTCCCTCTTGAAATTTTTCACCTAGTTTAAATTTATTTCCCAGTAAATAATCTATACCTCCTATTATAAAAAATATTCCGATTAAATATATTACTAGTTTGTTCAATACTACTTTTCCTCCATTTAATTATACATATTTTAAATAGATTTTTAACATTTGATAAATAGCTTTTATATTTCCACTAAATAACATAGAAAACTCTACGGCAAAAAGATATCCACATTCATGGCATAAACCCTCTACTTCAACACATCTTCCACAAATATATCGTTTATTGTTTTCAGAAACTACACATTGGTAACAAGGTCTTTTCCATTTATTTTTAAGGTATGTATCAAGTCCACATTCTAAATTAAAAATTGGCATGTCCTTTTTCATCATATCCTTTATTACTTTTACAGTTTCTTCTTTTTCTTTATAACTTAAAGAAAGAAGTTCTGTTCCTTTATAGGGAGTATGAAAATTAAAAGAAATAGAATTTATATTGGGATGATCCTTTGCCAATTTTGCCACCTTGGGAACAGTTTTATAATTAAGCTTATTTATTGCCATGTATATACATATATTTGAATTACTAGCTTTTTTAGCATTATCCAATATAGTATCAAATGTATCTCCCCTTATTAAATTATGTGCTTCTTTATCTCCATCAATGCTTAAGAATATGACATCTGCTTCTTCTATATTCAAATCTATTGTACCATTTGTAACAATATTTACTATATAAAATCCTATATTTCTTGCTGCTTTAATTAAATCCCTTATATTCTTACCATTATCCTCCCAAAGCAGAGTTTCCCCTCCACAAAAAAATAATATTCTTATGCCGTCATTATAAAAAGCTTTCATTTCTTTTACTATACTTTCATAAGGGTGCATAATTTTATTTATATTATTTACAGCACAATGTTTACAACTCAAATTACAATAATCTGTCAAAATTATTGTACCTAATATAGGCTTTTTCTCTTTAAACATAATTGTTTTCATACCAAATAGAGCTAATTTTAAAAAATCTCTTTTTTTCATATGATCCTCCTTAATCTATAAACTTATTTCATCTATCCAAGCTTTCTTCATAGAGCTTTCCCATAAATGATTTAGATAATATATGGAATACTGTTTTTCCACATAATGATATGCAAATCTTCCTAGTTCCGTTAGATAGATTTTATCTACTTCTTCTTTTGACATACTAAATATTTTTAAAAAATTAAAAAGTAATCTAAATTCTTTTTTTATATCTTTGTTAAATAGTTTATAAAATCTATTCTTATCTATAATTCCATCATAGCATCTCCAAAATATCCAGAATATCATCTTTTCTCTATTACTCATAGTGTTTACTATATTTATAGGCAGTTTGTTTTCATTTAAAACTTTTATATATTCTTCAACATTAAATGTATTTAAGTAAAAATAATTTGAAAAAAGCGAACTAGCTCCTGCTCCTATACCTATGAAACTTTCTCTTGTGACAGATGTATATCTATTATCCTCTGATTTTCCATAGGTCCATATAGAACTTCTCTCATAACCACACTCTTTTGATACTTTATCAATTATATTAAGTATTTTTCTCTCCCCTAATTCACTAAATCTCTTTAACTTCTTTTCTCTTATAATTTTATCCATAGGTGTCATAGGAAATACTATTAGCGGATATATAGAAAGTTGATGAATATTATAAGAATAAACCTTTCTTAAATCCTGTTCTATATCTTCTATAGTTTGTCCAGGTAAATTAGTCATAATATCTATATCTACACATTTAAAGTTAAATTTCTCTATTTTTTCTAAAGCATTTTCTATATCTTTAACTGTATATTTTCTTCCCAAAAATTTTAACTTATCATCATTAAAAGTTTGTACACCTAAACTTAAAAGATTTACTCCTAAGGATTTCAATTTTGTTAAAAGCTCTTCTGAAACTTCTGTTGGATAGATTTCTATACCTATATTCCCATTAAATTCAAATTCATCTTTTATATAATTAATTACCTCATTTAGTTCATCAACTAAAAGTGTGGGAGTACCTCCCCCTATATATAGAGATGTGATATTTTTATTTTTTAGATATTTTTTATACATTTTAATTTCTTTCATTAAGGAATTTTTATAATCTTTAGCTTTTTCTTTTTCATAAAGCACTTTGTTATACGGACAATATGGACATATACTTTTACAAAAGGGTATATGTATATATATGCCTGTATTCTCATCTATTTCTCTAAAATCTACCATACTTTGACTATAGCCTTTAAACATAAATTTATCTTTTTTACCAAGTATTATTCTTCTAAATATATCTGTAATCATTTTTTTCTCCTTATTCACATAATTCATTTTATCTTGAGTGAAACCTTTTTCATTTCTTATAAGTTTTAACTTTTCATCTATCTTTTTTATAAACTCTTCTCTATTCAAAAAAACATCTTCTTAATTACACTTATAGTGTAATTTTATAACATAAATGTAACTAAGCAAAATAAAAAATATCGCAGAATGAAATTTGATACCATTCTACGATATTTTTTATTTAAACTAGATTATTCTACTATATTTTCTGGATTTCCTTCTATCCATTTTTCTATATTTCTAAATACTATTTCCGCTCTTCTCTCCATTGCTTCTTTTGTAGCAAATCCTATATGAGGTGTTAATACTGAATTATTAGTCTTTAATAATTCATACTCCTCTGGTACAGGTGGTTCCATATCAAATACATCTATTCCTGCTCCACCTAATTCTCCTTTATTTAAAGCTTCAGCTAATGCTTTATTATCAACAACAGGACCTCTAGCAGTATTTATTAATAGTGCATCTTTCTTCATCATTGCTAATTTTTCACTATTTATAAGTCCTTTTGTTTCATTATTGGACGGAATGTGAAGAGTAACTATATCACTATTTTTTAATACTTCATCTAAGGTAGTTTGCGTAGCTCCTAATTCTTTAATATGTTGCTTTTCACTTCTATTATATACTAGAACATTACATCCAAAGGCTTTACCTATTCTGATAACTTCTGTTCCTATATCTCCAGCTCCTATAACCCCTAAGGTTTTTCCAGCTAAATCATATTGAGAATATCCTTGTTTTGTATTTCCATTTCTAACTTCATCATTTAATGGAACTATATTTCTTAATAATGATAAAATCAATCCAAATGTAAGTTCTACAACAGATGAAGTACTGTAACCTGCTGAATTGCAAACCATTATATTATTTTTTCTGCAAGTTTCCATATTTATATGATCTATCCCTGTAAAAGCAACAGAAATCATTTTTAAATTTGTAGCTGCTTCTATAACTTCTTTTTTTAATGGCATATTGGCCAAAATTAATACATCTGCCGTTTCAACTCTTTTCTTTAGTACTTCTATATCTTCACTTTTTTCATTGTGTAGTATTAACTCATGATCTTTGTCCATTAATTTTAATGCTATATTTTTTATTTTCTCTTCACTTACACCTAGGGGTTCTAATACAACTATTTTCATAAAAATACCCTCCTTATATAATGCAGTTATATAACCTAATGGATAGATATTCCATTTATAACAAACATTATAATTTATTTCTCCTAATATTATAATATAAGTTGTATTATAATATTTCAAGTTATTATATTGTTATATTAAAAACACCTTATCTAGTTCCTCTATATTGCCTAATTCGGTCAATAAATCTACTATTCTTATGCTTCTAGGTACAAGTATTGTATAAACACTTGATACATGGTTACTTCCTTTATGATGTTCTTCATCATATTCATCATCATACTCCTCATCATCTTCTATTAAATATTCTATATTCTTTACTTTAATCTTGTTTTCTAGAAAATATTTTTGCAGCTCGTCTCCTATTAAAGCACTTTGATTACTATAATCTATCCTCATTCTATATAAATTATTCTTTTCTAAAAATTTATTTTCAAATTTTTTAAGGCTGACTAAGGTTATAACAACACATACCGCTGCCATTATACTTAAACTATAAAAGCCCCATCCTACTGCAAGTCCAATACAAGCTACTACCCATAAACTTGCAGCAGTAGTCAATCCTTTTACAGATCCTTTTTCTCTTATTATAGTACCCGCTCCCAAAAAACCAACTCCACTAATTACCTGAGCACCTAATCTACCTAAGTCTGTTTTTATAACCGCTCCTGCATTGGGGTTCTTTATTCCTATTTCTAATATATTATGCATTAAATTAAGCTGTATCATAGATATAACAGCTGCTCCTACACATACTAATATATGTGTTCTAAATCCAGCTGGTCTATTATTATATTTCCTTTCATATCCAACAGCTCCCCCAATTGTTATAGCAATCAATAATCTTATAGCTATTACTTCTATACTCAATTTCTCTCGCCCCTTTTTGGTAATTTCTTTATTTTTCAGTGTATAAAATAAGTATACCAAAATTGGACCTTTATACAAAATAAATGTATTTTTATTAATATAAAAAGACCTGTTTTTACAGGTCTTTTTAATGATAAGCTGTTTTACATAATTCTCTATTATTCTTCTTTTAGTGCCTTATCAATGGCAACTTTATTGAATCCAACTATAATTTCACCATTAATATCTATTACAGGTACAGATTGTTGCCCTGATTTTTCTATCATTTCTTCTTTTTCCTTTTCATCTTGTGCTACATTAACATCTTTATACTCTACATTTTTTGAATCAAAATAAGCTTTTGCTTTCTTACAATAAGGGCAAGTTGGTGTTGAATATACTTTAATCATTATTTTCCCTCCTCTTTTTAGATATATATTTTTCAGCAGATAATGCTGCTACAGCTCCATCTGCATTAGCTGTTACTAATTGTCTAAATTGTTTTGCTCTTACATCACCTGCTGCAAAAACTCCTTCTATATTTGTTTTTGTACTTTCATCAGCTATTATATATCCTCTTTCATTTAAATTTATATAATCTTTATATAAATCTGTATTAGGAACCATACCTATATAAACAAATATCCCATCAACATTTATTTTATATTGTTCTTTTGTCTTTAAATCTTCTACTAAAACCTCTTCTAATTTATTTTCACCAAAAGCATTTTTAATATCTGTATTCCAAAGTATTTTTATCTTACTATTATTAAACACCTCATCTTGAAGGGATTTCTCTCCTTGAAAATAATCAAGTTGATGCACCATAGTTATATTCTTTGCATATCTTGATAAAAATATAGCTCCTTCTAAAGCTGAATTTCCTCCTCCTACCACCATTATACTCTTATTCTGATAAAATTCTCCATCACACAACTCACAATGGTGAATTCCATTACCATGGTACTTTTTCTCTTCTGGAATAGGAAGCGGTCTGTATTTAGCACCTGCTGCTATTATTACTGCTTTAGGTTTATATATATATTCATATGTTTCTATTAGCTTTTCTTCCTCTGTTAATTTTATATATTGTATTTCGTCAAATTCATCTATCTTTGCTCCTAAATCCACTGCATGATCATATATCTTATTTACTAATTCTTCACCGGATATACTTCTAAAACCTGGATAATTCTCTATAGAATAGGTAGATCTTATCTGACCTCCAACAAGCTCATTTTCTAATACTATAAAATCTAATTTCATTCTAGATGCATATATAGCTGCCGTTAATCCCGCTGGTCCAGAGCCTATAATAACTAAATCCAGTATCTTTTCTTCTTTATTCACCTAATCACCTGCCAATCAATATTTTATGTTAATTAATAGTAATTATTAACTAATATAGTAATATACATCTTTATTTCTGTCAATACTTCACATTATAAATTTTATAATTCTCCTATTTTTAATATCCTATTATATTATTAGTAAAGAGTGATTTTTTTATTTATTATTTTTTTATAAAACTATTGATTTATTAATATTTATGCACTATAATGTGTGATGTTGCATAAATATTAATTAAAAGGAGTTTGTTTAAATGGAAAATGAAGTTAAAGTTCAATATTCTTTAAAAGAATTTTTACAATTTTTTGTACCTTCTTTAATAGGAATATTACTTTTTATGATACCTATATCACATAATAATGAAATTACCATACCTATAGCTGTATTGTCTAAATCTTTACAGTATTTATTAAAAAGCTTTTTACCAGCTATAATGGTAGCACTCATAAGTATAACTTGTATTTTTACTATAATTGCAAAAGTTATAAAACCTAAATTTATTTTAAATACTAAGTTTTTAAATTCTTTATTTAATGTTTCTCCATTATGGTTTTTTGCTCGAATATTTGGATTTATATTTGTAGTATCAACCTATTTTAAAATAGGGCCAAGCTGGATTTGGAGTGAAGCTACAGGCGGACTTTTATTGTATGATCTTCTTCCTGTCCTATTTTCTGTATTTTTATTTGCAGGCATGCTTTTACCGTTATTATTAAATTTTGGTCTATTAGAATTTTTTGGTGTGCTTTTAAATAAAGTAATGCGTCCTATTTTTACATTGCCCGGTAGATCTTCCATAGATTGTATAGCTTCATGGCTTGGAGATGGCTCTATAGGTATTTTACTAACTAGTAAGCAATATGAAGAAGGGTACTATAATAAAAGAGAGGCTGCTGTAATTGGGACAACTTTTTCAGCTGTATCAATAACCTTTAGTTTGGTAATTATATCTCAAGTAAACCTTTCTCACTTATTTGTTCCTTTTTATTTAACAGTAACTTTAGCTGGTATAGTAGCCGCTATAATTATACCTAGAATTCCACCACTTTCTAGAAAACCAAATACTTACTATAGTGATGCAAAATCAGAAAATTCTGAGTTAGTACCTAAAGGATATACTCCTGTTAAATGGGGTGTGATAAAAGCTGTTAATAAAGCAAAAACAAACACTAGCGCTTCTAATTTTTTAAAAGATGGAATGGAAAACATATTAGATATGTGGTTAGGTGTAACTCCTATAGTTATGGCCATGGGAACTTTTGCTCTTATTTTAGCAGAATTTACTCCTATTTTTAAATGGCTTGGAATGCCTTTTATACCCTTATTAAATCTTTTAAATGTACCTGAAGCCGCAGCTGCTTCTCAAACACTTATAGTAGGATTTGCTGATATGTTTTTACCTTCTGTAATAGGTGCTTCTATAGCTAATGAAATGACTAGATTTATTATAGCTTGTGTATCTGTTACTCAATTAATATATATGTCTGAAGTTGGAGGACTTCTATTAGGATCAAAAATACCCGTTTCTTTAAAAGATTTAATAATAATATTCCTTCAACGTACTTTAATTACTCTTCCCATAATTTCCCTAATAGCACATATTATATTTTGATTATATGCTGAATGTAAATTTGCATTCAGCTTTTTATTTTTTGTAATAATGCTATAATATATATATAATTTATATTATATAAAAAGGAGATATTTATGAATTATTATGGTATTATAATAGGATTTGTTTTCTTATTATTAACTGGAGTAGGACATGTAATAGTTATTAAATCAGAATATTATTTTGGAACTAAAGTATGGCCTCTATTCTTAATAATAGCTGTTTTATCTTTATTCTCATCTTTAAAAGTAGATAGCAATATTTTATCTGGAGTATTGGGCATAAATGGCTTTGTATTTTTATGGGCAATACTAGAATTATTTCAGCAAAAGGAAAGAGTTAAGAAAGGATGGTTTCCTAATAACCAAAAAAAATTGCTATAAAACTGTACAGTTTTATAGCAATTTTTCTATTATTTCTTTTTTTCATACCATTTAGAAATTATCTTAATAGTTTCTTTTGATGGATAATATACCTTATCCTTCCCATTTTCCCCTATAGCAAATACTGAAAAACCTAGTAGCCAAGTTTCCTTTTCAAAAACTTGTCTATACGCTTCGAAACAATTAGCTTGCTCTTGTCCATTTTCTATATTAGATACATTTACATACCAAGGCTTTATAGAAGCTTTATTTCTTTTAGGAAATCCTAACTCTCCAAAGAATATAGGCTTACTCCATTTATTATGAAATGTTTTTAATTCCTCTTTTACATTCTGATTTCTATTATGTCTTTCTGTTGAGTTTAATGCTTTGACCAAATTTCTTACTTCATTAGTATCATTATCTGTTAATTCAAAATAAGCTGCTATACTTATAAAATCTACCTTTGAAAAAAGTTGATTGTCCAGCTTTTTATTATATGATTCTTGAGTTTTGTAATCCCAATCAGCTGTATACCACCAATTTGTTCTATAAGTTATTAACCCGTTAAATCTCTCTTTTACATAATCAATAGTTTCACACCAATAACCTTCTGCATATTCCATATTTACAAAATTAGAAGCTACATTTAAAACCTCTACCTTTAAAGGATTTGCTATATCTTCTATTAGTTCATTTAGTATTTCTGTTTTCCATTTCCAAAAAAACTCATTAATATCATCTGGCTTCCAATCCGTTTCATAAAGTTCTCCGTCTTTTATCCAAGGATAGGCTTCTAAAATAACCATTATATTATTTTTCTTTAATTTTTTTATGAGTTTTCGTGCCTTCTTTTTACTTTCTTCATTTATTCTCATCTCCGTAGATGTTAAAGATTTAATTTCAACCATTACAGGTACATTCACAGTATTTAAATTTAATCTATCTACATCTTTCATCACCATATCAATATTATAATCCATTGACAGATTAGCAGATTTAATTTTTCCTTCTAAAAATTTCTCTCTATTAAATTTACTTACTATGCTCTTAAATGGTATCTGTTCTTTTATGTAGGAAGGCCATTTGGGAATATATAATAATATAAATATTAATATAAGTGCTACACTTATATTAGCATACTTTTTAACCATAAGTCCCTTCCTCTCTTAATAATGATTTTTATATTAAATTATAATATTTAATTTTATTTGTTCTTTTTATACCTTCCTAAATATAATCCAGATATCAATATTAATATAGCTAAAAGAGATATGAGAAATATTATTAGATTTCTACCTTCTTTTGTTAAACTATAAGCTTTTTCTTCTTTCTCAAATGAATTCTTATACTCTTGTCCATAATAGTCATATTTTATTTCTCCATCTTTATCTATTAAAATTGCATTACCTTTTAATCTACCTATTAAATTAATATCTTTTAAATACTTTTCTGCTAAATTTATATCTTTTTCATTTACTGCTGTGATTATCATTAGATTACTTTTAGAATTATATGGTGAATTTATTAATTGTATAGATGCAGTTCTATTTCCATACTCCTCTAGAATATCTATTTTATCGTTACTTTCAAATCCACTATAACTCTTATTATATTTTATATGCATGTGATTATTTAATTCTTTTATTAGTGTATTTTTACTAGGAGAACCAAGTATAATTAAATTTTTGTTTTTATCATTTTGAGATAGTTCACTAGCTCTTACAATGCTTATCTCCGTATTATTATCCTCTATAAAAGCACCCATATATATCATAATATTACCTAACCAAGTAAGTTCTCTAGAAGAACTTTTATCAGAAATTACAAAAGTTAAATTATTATTTTTATTTTCTATAAAAGGAAAAGGATACTTTTCAAATATAATTTCTTTTTCCCTATCATTAGGTAACCTTAAATAGGAATCATTTGATATATATACCCAAGGTGTATTTTCTTCTCTAACATTGCAATAAGTATCTTTTAATCTTAAATCAAATCCTATTTTTACTTCATAAAAATTGCTATTTCTAACCTCTTTAGGTATAGAAATTTGAAATATATCATTATCTGCCGTTTTTTCACTTAATTTTTTACTTCCTATAGGTATATCATTTATATAAACAGTTAATAATGCTTTATCAAAGTCTATGTTTTTTGAATATCTTACATTTAACACAAGACTTGCTCCTTCTTTTATATATTTATCTCTTTGAATTGGTATTGTATATGAAGTTTCTTGGTTAAAAGCTCCAGATAATGTAGTATTTCCATACCCTAAGTCTTTAAAACTTATCTTCTCTTTTTCCTTTTTATTATTTTTTAACGAAACATCTTCTTTTAAAACTATAGAAGAATTCTTAACTTGTGATAACACCTCCTTATTGCTAAGTAAGTTCCCTCCCCTAGATATAAGTTCCTTATTTTCAGATGTTATAATTACAATTTTTCTATCTTTATTATATGGAGAATTAGTAAGTTTTACAATCGAAGAATCTTTTACACTATTTTTTTCATTATCTGTTAATAAATTTAAAATCTCTTTAGGTAAGCTTTTATATGAAGCAATAAAGATTAAATTATAATTTTTCTCATCTTTTAAATCTGAATATCTTAAAATTTTAGTATCTATATTCTCACCTTTTCTTCTATTTCCAAAAACAGAACATATTCTCATAGCTACACTTGCTTCTTCTGAAGTAAATTTATCTGGTACTACTATTGAACTATTAGTTAAATTAGAATCACTAGCTTTCATAAATGGATATGGAAAGTCTTTTAAAACTATATCTTGTTGTTTTTCTTTAAAATTTAAGTTTACAAAAGATTCTTTATGAAATAATATCCAATTAGCAGTATTTGTGTCGTCTGTACAAGGTTTATCTGTTATTCTCTTATAAGTTTTTATCTGTATTTCATTAAACCCAACATTTACATATTCTAAAGGTATATTTATATTTAAGATTTCTCTAAAACTTTTTTTAGTTTCTAAATTTGATGAATAAACTTGATTGCCATTTACAAGAACCGTTAATGTAGATATATCTTTATTTAATATCTGACTCGGTGTATATATTAAATTAAAATCGACTTTTTGAAGTTGCCATTTGGAATCCACATCAAAATAAAACATGCTAGATCCTAATATTCCATTTGACTTAATATCTTTGTTGAGCTTTAAATTTTTAGATTTGATCTCGTTATTATTTATAGCCTGTACACTTCCCACGAAACTATTAATTAATAACACAGTGAGTAAAAAGCTAATAAGTTTTTTCATATATATCACCTCCAACTATATATCTAGATTCCTAATCTTTAATAGAAATCTAAAACCTTTCTGTTTTATACCACTTTACTTCTCTTTTAAATAAATTATCAAAAAAGTATTGAAACATCCCTTTAATAGAAACTATCATCCACATTTGACAATAAGTAAAGTACATAATAGGAATTAAAGCTATATTTTTAAAATTACTTTCCCCCTTTTCTAAGGTCAATGTTAAACCTACTTCTAATATAAATAATAAATAAGCTAGTATCCATAAAACTAAAAAATTACCTAATACATTTATTTGTAAATCACTAAATAAACTAGTTATAAATATAAGATCCGAAATTATAACAGAAGATAAAAATAAAAAATATACTGTAAAAAAATAAACTATATCAAATAAAATGCTTTTATCTTCCTTGTTCCCAATGTTTTTCATATGTTTTAATAAAACATATATATTTCCTTTAACCCATCTAGTTCTTTGTTTAAACCAAACTTTAAGACTTTCTGGCTCCTGTTCCCAGGTTACTGCTAAAGGCATAAACTTTATTTTATATCCTAATTTATATATCCTAAAACTTATTTCCGTATCTTCAGCTATAGCCTTTATATCCCATCCTCCAATTTCCTTTATTATATCCCTTCTTATTATAAAATTTGTCCCTGGAATAGTGCACAGATTAAATAGTTGCCATCTTCCTGCTTGAGCCATCCATTGAAAACTTAAAGTTTCTATGTTTATGAATTTAGTTAGTAAGTTTCTTTCTTTATTTCTTGTTCTAAACTTACCAATAACCGCTCCTAAGTTTTCATCCTTTTTTATAGTTTGTACCAAGTATTTTAATGCTAATTTATTGGGCGTATTATCAGCATCATAAATAGCTATAAGTTCTCCTACCGAATGGTTAAACCCTATATTTAATGCATTGGATTTTCCTTTTCCACCTGTTATATTATCTGTATTTATAATTTTTAAGTTATCCATATCATATTCCCTTTTTAAATTTTCTAAAAGAGTAGCTGTATTATCCTGTGAATTATCATTTACAACTATTATTTCCATTTTATTTTTGGGATAATCTAATAATAATAAAGATTTAACTGTCTTTTCTATAACCTTCTCTTCATTATGAGCAGGGACAATTATAGATACAAAAGGATAATCATTACTAGGCATTTTACTAAGTTTAATTTTCTCTGCGCATTTATAATAACTATAACCTGATAAAGATAATATTATATTCATTAAAAGTAATACCCATATAGATGCTAAAGAATATATAAATAAATAATCTAAAATACTATAATTCATATCTATCTCCCTAAAAACTTATTTTGATCTTTTTTCTTAGATTGTAAAAATAAAATGAAAAAAATCATGCAAAAAATCGCTACAATTCTTATAATAACTACATTTATTTTTGATATAAAAGACTTATTTTTTTCTTTAGAGCTATCTACTTTAATCTTATATTTATCTTTAGGAAAATTAACTTTTATATCTCCATTTTTAGACTCTATGCTTATGTCTTCCCATTTAACCCAGTTATCTTCGTTTTTTAAATCTATAAATTCTACATCTTGCTCTTTAAAAAATTCTACTATTTCCTTTAAATTTTTTAAAGATAGATAAGAGTGATAAAATACCCCCGCAGTATATCCTTTAGCTAAAGATATTATATTGAAGTTTCTCTTTATCTTCTCTAAACTCAATGGATTATCTGGTTCAAAATATCCTAGATTTTCAGGTATTAGTTTATTAAAATGCTCAGTTTCTCTTAAAACATAAGGAAAAATACTACTAGTAAACTTCTTATCACTATTTTGATATTGACCTGAATAGGTAGAGAAGTATTTTTTTATTTCTTTGTAGCCTTTGCTATCCATAGCATAATGAGGTGCTTCAAAGGCTATTGGATATATGCTATTTTTTATACATTCTTTTAATCCATTTCCTACTTTATCATATACATACTTTTCTATATCCACATCTAAAGGTATATCCTTTTCTCCATCCCAAAATTCAAATCCTTCACCTGATGTTTCTTTCATACTGTTTTGATGGGTATAACCATGTAATATAAAACTTCCTCCATGTTCTTGCATATATTTTAATGTATCTATTAGTTCTTTATTTTCCGATATAGTATTTAAATATCCTGTTTTAGTATCTATAAAAACAGGAATTAGAGCCACCATATAAGGTATATTCTCTTTATAAAGGTATTCTGCCATTTCCCTTAAAATTTTCACATCTCTTAGAGGGTGTAAATCTTCTATTCTTAAAAAAATCTTTCCCTTGTCTTCTCTTTTTATATGGAATACATTATTTAAAACATCAGCTAAGATTACTAAAGATATGTTACTATCATCTATTTGAGATATAACCAATAAATTTTTATCTCTTAAAATATGAGGATAATATTTTTCTCCATCTCCCATATAGGATAATATCTCCACATCATCACTTTTAGGAGATAATATTGTATATATTCCGTTATAATCTTCCACTATAGCATTTTCTAACTTTGGTACAAAATCTCTTTTATTTTGTGAATAATGCATGGAAATTATTGTGTCTTTAGTTATTCCTTCATATTCTAAATTATAATTTTTGCTACTTTTTAGTAGATTATTTACTCCCAATCCACACCATATAATTTGTCCTTTGTAACCTTTTAAATCAGAAATTAGTTTATCATTTTTAACTTCTTTATTTATGCCTACTACAAATGCATAAGCATATTTTTCTAATTCTCTTTCTCTATATTTGTCCACATCTAATAAAGTTATATCTTTATTATAAGCACCTGATATAAGTTCTTTAAGATGATTTATAATATTATCATTAAATCCAAAAATATTAGTAGATTCATATACGATTATAACTTTTTCTTTATCTTCTTTAGCTTTAACTTCATTGTTATTTAGTGAAACTAATATTATACTTAGAAATAATATTATAGATAATATAATTGATACTATTTGTATACTCTTATTATTTTTTCTTAATTTATAACTCTTATACATCGTACTCTAACTCTTTTTCAGCTATTTTCTTAAATTCAAAAGCATTTTCTACCGTTTTATCATACTGTAAAATCCCTATTTTTATATCTAAGTTAATATGATTATTTTCCTTGTTTTTATTTAAATTTATTTCTTTTAAAGTTTCTTTAATTCTGGCTTTAACTACTTCTGCTCCATTTTTATCTGTTTCTGGCATTAATATAGCCAAAGTATCTTGTCCTAATTTACAACTTATATCTTCTTTTCTAGTAAAGGATGTTATTATTTTTCCTATTTCCTTTAATAGTTCTTTCATTTTTATTTCTCCTATTAATGCTTTTATTTCATCATAAAACTCTAACTTTATCATCATCAATGATAATGGCTTTTCATATCTTTTAGACTTACTTATTTCTTTATCAAGATCCATATAAAAACTTTTTATATTTCCCAGTCCTGTAGTCTTATCAATGGTTACTAAGTTCTCACACTCTTGTTGAAGATTTATATTAGTATCTTCTAAGATATTAATATATTCTCCTATTTTAGCAAGTAGAACAGCAGTTATAGGTATTGCAAGCATCCACATATAAGTATTTATTATCACTTCTATACCATAGACCAAATTATTATATAAGGTATAACTGCCTAATCCAAATATAGATATAGCACTAGATATTATACTCCAAACAGTTCTTTTAAAATAAGAAATAAATAAAATTAAAAATAAAACTGAAAGCATAATAAAATCTATTATAGTGTTTTTATCTATATTAAAAAATAAAAAACTTAGAATACAAAATAAGTCTAATAGGAACAAAAGTATATAAGCATCTAATTTTTTTATAGTTTTATTCATTACTACCCCACCTCGTATTAAAATTTCTTATTGACTTTTACTAGCTGGTCTTTATTTTACAAATTCGGTATAGTATTAATCATCTATTTCTACTTATATTATCATAAAAAATAATTATAAAAAATATGTTTTTTTATAATTTATGATATAATTTATATTTTATTCTTCATATACTAAAAAGCAGTTCAAAAAAATTTTCTTTGAACTGCTTTTTATTTTTATTTTCTCATCGCTCTAGCTTTTCCTTGTACTTCAGCAGGATTACCTTGGTTTTTATATCCCGTTTTAGAGTTTAGACTATCTAAACTATGAGATACAATAGACTTAATTTTCTCTTTTTCATTAATAGTGTCAATTTTATCTCTTCCCATATGCAATCTCTCCTATAACTATTATATAGTTAATACTTAATAATAGTCTTACCCTAGAGCTATTTTTTTATTCTATTTATCTCTTTGGAAATAGTATTAAACCTGTCCTCATCTCTGTTATCTATGGAACTATTTAATAGAATGTATAAAGTTTCTAGATACAATTCTTTTTTCTCTTCTTTTTTTATAAAATCTATATCTGTACTCTTTAAACTATTAAGTATTTTTCTTTCTCTATATATAGCATCTAAAGATAATATATATTCCTTAAATTCTTCTTTATTTAGCAAAAAAAATACTCTATTTTCTCCTTTTACAGAAGAAATTTTCATATGTTTTTCATCTAAGAGAGTTAATACTATTTTTTTATTTTCATCATCTATAGTAAATTCATCCTCTCTTTTTCCCTTCCATAAACTCTTATAAAAATTGTTTAAAAAATCTATAAACCCTTTAAACTTTTCTTCATGGAAAGTAAAGTTATTAAAACCCGTACTCTTTTTAAAACATATATTATAAAACTCTTTATTTTTAAAATTTTTTCTTAGAATCACTAACATATAATCGGAATATTTATTTAAAACCCTTTCCGGTATAAACTTCAACCCATATTTAAATTTACTATTTAAATTTTTTTTTGATACAATAAAATTATTTATTTCCACAACTTTTCTCCTTTTTATTCTCTACTTTGACTTACATATTATAACCTAAACACTTAATTTTTATACCTTTTACGAAATATTAAAATAATTTAATTTTGATAAGCTTTTCATTTTTATGAATTTTATAATTTAAGTTAATTATTATAAAAATTGAACTTTTATAATAATTAAAATATAATTATATATGTAATTATATTTTAATAAGGTGGGGATGAAATTGTCATATTCTATTGAATTAATAAAAAAAGAAGACCAAAAAACTAGTGCTTGGTCTGGAGGCACTACTACTGAATTATTTATATATCCTAAAAATACTGAGTATAAAAAATTAAACTTTGGATGGAGATTAAGTTCTGCAAAAGTAATTGATGAAGAATCTACATTCTCTCATCTTCCTAACATTTGGAGATATATAATGGTTTTAAATGGTAGTTTAAAACTTATTCATGAAAATCATCATAGTTTGAACTTATCACCTTTTGAAGTGGATAGCTTTAGCGGCGATTGGACAACTAAAAGTTATGGAAAAGTTACAGATTTTAACTTAATGTTAAATAAGGATTACACTGGAAATATAGATGCATTATATTTAAAAAAAGATATTAAATTTTCTATAGATAAAAATCTTTCTCATGTGGAAGCTTTTTATACTCTAGAAGAAGGTACTTATGTTTCTATAAACGAAGAAGAACATATAAAATTAGATGAAAATGATTTATTGATTATAACCTTTGACAAAGATAATTCTAAAAATAACATTTCCATATGTAATAACTTAAAAAATTCAAAGGTAATAAGATCCTCTATAGACTACTAAAAATTAAAGAATATGCCTAAAATTATTTTAAGCATATTCTTATTTTTGTTATATATCAAGCAGATTTTGAATATGTTAAGGCAGTTAATACAACTTTAAAAAATAAGAAAGATATACATGCATTAAATAAAGTAGCTGGTAAAACAATTGATAATATTAACGTCTTAAAGGAAGCTGGAAGTCCGACTATATAAAAGGCTGACCCCAAAAATATAGCTCCACTTATAAAAGTTCCTATTATAGATACTAATACTATATTTATATTATTTCTAAATTTATTATCTAATATTTTAAATAATAAATATACAATTTGGCAAGTTGCTATTTTATCTATGAAATTAGGTAATTGCCCTCCTGGAAAAGTAGTAGTCATTGCTGTCAAAACACCTGAACATAAACCTATTACCATTGCAGTTTTATAATTATCTACTAAATATATAGATATAAACATCATTATTAATAAAAAATCTGGCTTCATTCCTAAAAATAAGGGTGGAGTAATCTGATGCAATATGAATCCAATAGCTAAAAATACAGAAGTTAATACTAAATCTCTTAATTTCATTTGACATAACGTCCTTTCTAAATTCCATTTTCTTTTAAATTTACAATATATATTCTCAATGTTTAGCTTTCACAACATAGTTGCTCCCCCTTTCTTAAAATTATTAAATAAAAAAACCTTCATCCTAAAAAACTAGGACGAAGGTATTATTCGCGGTACCACCTAAATTGTGCAAAATGCACCTCTTTTACAGGATACTAACATATCCTTCCCTTTCTAACGGTAGGTTTCCGATAATTACTACTCTCTTTACATTAAAGATTTCGATTTACTTCTACAAGGCCCATTCATTAAAATCTATATTGTTGAGTTTCCACCATCCTCAACTCTCTTTAAATAATCAATTTTAACTACTCTTCCTTATCAACGAATTTCTTTATACTCTTATTATTCTTAATTATATCATCTTGTATATTTTTTTCAAGCTTTATTTTTAATGAAATCCACTTTCCAAACTTTCATTTTATCGTATCTTTCCCCAAATTCCCCTATATAAGAAAACCTTTTTTCTCTATATATAAAATCTTTATAATATTTTTCTCTCCATAAACCACTCCAAGGAACTTCATACCCTATTTCTGGATCTTCACCATCTAATATTAAAATAGCACCATCCACTAATTTATCTAATATAGCATTAAAAGCTATTGGAGATAACCAATTAAATGGAGACATATCTAATGTATCCTCACCTATTTGATATGTTCTATAATAAAATACAGCTATGTTCTCTATTGCATATAAAGAAATAAATCCTTCAAATTTATGAGAATATATTTCTATTTTAGGATTTTTAGAAAACTTAGTTTTCCATATCTCTTTAGTACTTATATCTTCTATTTTAATAAATGCAAAAGAATCTAAATATTCTTCTTCTAATTCCTTTAATATTTCATAATTCTTCTTATTTTCCATCTGTATGGCAAATGGAATTGTATCTATAGAAAGTTCATTCTTTTTCTTATTATAAGACTTATTTCTGATCATAGTTCCTTTCTTTACTTCACATTCTAATGTAGGTAGTATTATACTTTCTCCATGAGCAAAATGAAACTCATTTATACTATTCATAAATAGTGCTAATGGTTCATATGTATCTAATCCGCAGCAAGGATAAAAAAGACTTCCTTCTTTTACGGGTATATTAAATATTTGATTAAATCTTGTAGTTATCTTATCTTTAGTATAATCATCATCAAAGATTCCATAGCAGCATCTTACGTATTTACTTCTATTTATGTTAAATTCAAGTCCTTGATCTTCTAATTCATCTAATATATACTTGTCCAACAAATACAACCCAGATTCTTGAAATCTTTTAACTTGTTTCTTACTTATTATTATTTCAAACTCTTCCATGAAAAATTTATATGCTTCTGTATGTATACTTACATAAGTTTCAAGTTTAAATTCTTTACCTATAGTAGAAACTACATGTTTAAAGAATTCTTCAGGGCTAAATTGTTTATTTACTAGAGATCTAACCCATATAGATTTATCCATATATTTCTCCTTTTCTTATAAATAATTTTATACTAATTAAATTATATATTATAGCTTAGTAAAGTCAAATTCTACAAGTAAAAATTTAGTTGTGGAATATTTTTTGCTTATCTGTTACAATAATAAACATAAATAACCTAATTAAAGGAGGCCTTTTAATGAACATAGTTACCATGAGCGATATAGCTTATGAAGAGTTTTTAGACTTTTTAAAAGAAAACGGTGTTGAAAATAATGTTCTTAGAATACACTTAGCAGGTATGGGATGTAGTGGTCCTGTATTTAATCTTATTATAGATGAAGAAAAGCCAAATGATGAGATAGTTAAAATTCATGATGTAACTTTTTTAATAGACAAAAATCTTATTAGTCAATTTGGCGGATTTGTTATTGAATGTGCTGAAGAAAATGGCTTAGCTGGATTTTCTTTAGAACCTATTGTAAAACCTGATACTGGTGGATGTTCTACTTGTAGTGGATGCCACTAATAAAAAAACTGTGTCGTAGTTTTAAATAAAATGTACCCTTTGTCAAGGACAGTTTAAAAAAAGACTAGGCGGTACTAAGAAGATGATTTCTGTATTTTACAGGAGTCATCTTTTTTAAATTCCATTGACCTCTATAATTATTATAATAATCCATATATTCATCAATTTCTTCCAAGAGTTCAGCAAATGTATTACAATTTTTAATATTTGTTTCATCCTTAAGATGTCCAAAGAATGACTCCTGTGGAGCATTATCCCAGCAGTTACCTCGTCTAGACATAGATTGTTTTATATTATATTTTTTAAGCAATTTCTGAAATATGGGACTAGTGT
>NZ_FUWT01000009.1:58091-129757 GCF_900167265.1 Clostridium tetani | reverse complement strand
GAAACTGGTGAAGTAAAAGAAAATATAGAATATATAGAAGCTGATTTTGAAAGTTATGAAGATAATTCAATAGAAGAAGGTGGGGCAAATGAATAATATACCAGAGTGTATGTATGACTATAGATATGAATTTGAAAAGATGCAAATAATAGATAACTGTTGTAATTGCGACTGCAATATTTGTGAAGGAGAAGAATACTACGATATTGATGGAACTATACTTTGTGAAGAATGTATTAGAGATTACAAGCATACAGCAGAACTCTAATAACTAAGGAGGAAACTATGGCGGAAGGAAAGGAAAAAGGATGGATAAGTTTATACAGGGATATTCAAGAGCATTGGATATGGGAAGATGCAGAAAAGTTAAAAGCATGGCTGGATCTTCTCCTTCTTGCCAATCATCAGAGTAGAAAAATTTTATTAGGAAATGAACTAATAAATGTTGAAAGAGGCAGTTTTATAACATCACAAAAAAAATTAATGGAAAGATGGGGATGGGGTTCTGAAAAAACAAGGACATTCTTAAAATTGCTTGATTCAGATGGAATGATAAAGTTTCAACCAGATAAAAAGAAAACTACCATAATAATACTTAACTATGACAGGTATCAAAAACAGAACGGATTTAACGCAGATATACCAACGGATAGCGAGAATATGCAGAATGACAACAGAACGCAAACAGAATGCAACCAGAATGATAGCAGAACGTCAGCAGAAACAAACAATAATGATAATAATTATAATAATATAAATAATGATAATAACAGTAGTGGCAGCACTCCAAATTATATAGAATTTTTTAATAGTAACTTCCATATGATTAGCAGCTATGAATTAGAAGTATTAAGAAGTTATGAAAAAGATGGATTAAGTGAGGAAGTAATATTATTAGCTTTAAAAAAAGCAGTAGAAAATAATGTTAGGACTATAAAGTATGTTAAAAGCATATTGCAAAACTGGTTAGAAAACAATATTAAAACTGTTGAAGGAGTAAAAGCAGAGGAGGAAAGATTCAAGAGGGACATTGAACATAAAAAAGCAAAGGGCAATGTAGAAAGAAAAGACAATGGAGCTAAGGTAGACAGTTTTAACGGCTATCAGCAAAGAACATACGACGGCAGTGATGGTGGAATGACATTTGATGATTTAGAAAAGAAACTTTTAGGTTGGAAATAAGGAGGGAAAACAATGCGAAAGATATGGAGAAATGCTGAATTGGACTTTATAAGGAAAAATAAAGGAAAATTAAGTTACAAAGAAATGTCTAAACATCTAAGAAGGACACCTGCGGCAATAGAACAAAAATGGCAATGCTTTATCGATAGGCAAGAGAGAGTGGACAAGATTGTAAATAAGATGGATGTTGCAGAAAAGAAGTTTAGATTTAATAAAGGGCAAAAGGTAAAAACTAAGAGGATGGAATGGACAACAGGATGGGATACTTTAATTACAAAAGGTAAGGTTATTGCAGACAATAAATACTTTGTAGTGCTGGATAATGGAGTGTATAAAGAATGTGTAAATAAAGTGGATCTATATACTAAGAGTGTGGTTTTAGTATAAGAATAACATCATATAGGAGTATAATTGTAAAACTATGTTCTCATATGACAATCATTTAATAACAAACACAGGAGGATAACAATGGCTAGAAGTAAATATGGAGCTAAAAAGATAACTATAGATGGAAATGCTTTTGATAGTAAAGATGAAGGTAAATATTATGAGTACCTTAAGAAGCTTAAATTTCAAGAGAAGATATTAAATTTTGAATTACAACCAAGATATGAATTAAGGCCAGCCTTTGAAAAAATGGGTAAAAAATATAGAAAGGCTGAATATGTAGCAGATTTCTTAATATATCATCTAGATGGCACAGAGGAAGTAATAGACGTAAAAGGTATGGCAACAGAAACTGCTAAATTAAAAAGAAAACTGTTTGATGAAAAATATAGGAATTTAAAACTTACGTGGATAGTTAGAAGTCTTAAATACAGTGAAACAGGCTGGATTGAATATGATGAACTTCAAAAGGTTAGAAGAGAAGAAAAGAAAGGAGCTAAAAATAAATGAGTAAAATAAGGGTTATAGCAGACACAGGAGAATTGATACATGAAATAGAGTGTAGCCATTATAACATTCAATATGTAACATCAGAAAGTGATGGGAAGATACAAAGGATAATTAATCTTAATAATGGCAAATATGGACCTAAGCACTGGATAAAAAATGATATTTATCAGCCTATAGCTAGAAAAATTAAAAAGAATCTTATAAATCAAGTTCCAGAGTTAAGTTGTGTAAATGTAGATAAAATACTGTTTATTGAGGATATAGACTATGTATCTGATGAAATAAATAGAAATACTGATTGGGTGATGAAAATAAAGAAAGCCCCATCACAATTAACTGAATTTACAGGATATAAATTTATTATAGAGAGCAGAGAATTCTGGATGGAAAGATGTTCTCATGAACAGATAGTAGCTCATATCTATAGCTGCTTAAAACAAATAGATAAGGACAAGCTTAGGGAACCAGACGTTAAAGGTTGGAAAGAGGTAATAGGTAACTTAGGATTAGGTTGGGAAACTACTATAAGCCCAATACCTAATCTTATGAATGGATTTGATGTGGAAGATTTTAAAATGCTTAAGAAAGCAGACAAGCAAATGAAATTTGATTTAAGAGCAAAATAACAGAGGTGATGCAATGGCAGTAGATACAGTAGCAATAGCACAGGAAATATATACAGTTGCTAAGATTACAAAAGATTGGATAGGCTGGGAATATTGTAAAGTAATAAGTTGAAATTAGCTATTTAATATAGGGGGATATCTATATTATTAGATACCCCTGTTAGTAAACTATTGTTATTTACCAAGGAATGATTTTAGCATCCAAACATGTTTTTCAAGTGCAGTGTGAATAGCAAGAAGCATATCGCTAGTAGTTTCATCATTTTCTTTTTGGGCTATTTCCATTCCGGTTTTAAGCTCACTAACTATAGTGTTATAATCACTAATGATTGTTGCAACCATATCTTCTGCAACTTCATTTCCAGTAGCTTCTTTTATAGATGAAATTTCTAAGCATTCTTTCATAGTTGCCACTGGATTACCTCCAATTGAAAGCTGTCTTTCAGCCAGTTCATCAATATGAAGTGCAGCTTCGTTATAAAGTTCTTCAAATTTTAGATGTAAAGTGAAAAATTGTTGACCTTTAACGAACCAGTGGAAGTTATGAAGTTTAATGTACAATACACTCCAATTAGCGATTTGCTTATTAAGAACATCAGTTAGTTTACATGACATAATTAACATGCCTCCTTAAACGATTTATAAAACTAGTATTATTAAAAATGAATTATTATATTCATACTTATATTAAATATAATTTTATAATTATTTAGAGATATACCTATTGGAGAGAAAATAGAGTATATAAGTTGTGGTAAGAAGTATAAAGGTGTTGTGCAAGGTTATGCCTATAATGGTAAATATATTGAGTGCACTACAAATCAAAAAGGTTATAGTGGAGTTCTATTGCATATTGAAAATAAAGGTAGAAATTGGTTTACAAAATAGTACGTAATTCATGTTAATAAAGTCATATGAGGACATAGTTATATAAATATATTCTTATATGACAATCAATTGAAAAGATAGTTACATGAAAATAATAATAATGAATGTAAAAAATAATACCAGGTATTTTGGCAAAGTTGGAAAAGTATATAAAGTACAAGCAGTAAGCAAAAATGATGCTGAAATTATAGAGAGATAGGAGGAAAATCATATGCCAAAAGAAGGTCAAATTAATATATTGGCTATTCCTTATAAGAATTTTAAACACAAAATAAGGCTTACAAAGCGATTTTTAAATAGATATATGATACAGGACTTAGGTGGGGTTTTATACATGGAAAGGAGAGAGGAATATGAGAATAAAAATAAATAGTGTGAAGGATATCCTTAATAACTCAAAGTATATCCCAGCAGAAGTAATTCAAGACATAGACAAAAGAATATCTGATTGGTTAGCTTCTGGGGGTAAGAAAGATGATTCTTATATAAAACAACAATTTAGATACGCTGAAAGAGTTGCAAATATTATATCAGGAAACATGGAGGGATAGTAATGGAAATAATATTAATATCTATGCTTATATGTATAGCTATAGCATCAGTAAGTGTAAAATATAGCATTAAAAAAGTACAAGCTATAAAACAGAAAGAACTAGATAGACCAGATTACATAAGAATGGAGGAATGGCAGTAATGTTTAAAGGTTGTGAAAGACTAGAAGAAATATATTGTACAAGGGGGAGTTGTAGACGTATAGATTGTAAATATAACCAGGAACATGCATTAAAACAAAGTACTCAATCTGGAATAGAGTTTACTGTTAAAGCTTTTTATGGAACAGATAAATACCTGTTTAGGAGGAGATACAAAAAAATTGGAGAAAAGATATTCTAAGGGTTATTTTAGATAGTGTAAATAGGAGTGAGTAACTATGGAAAAAGTTAAACTATGGACACAAGAAGAGGATAAGTATATTTTAGAAAATCAAGGGAAAATGACATATAGAGAAATGGCTAAAAAAATAGGAAGAACTGAATCGGCTGTTAAAAATAGAATTAGTTATGAAAGAATGAAAAGCCATATGAACAAAGATAAAGCTAAGAAATGGCTAGAAGAACAACTTCCTGGAATGACACCGCAACAAGGTAAGAAACAAATTATGAAAAAGTTAAACATAGATGAAAAGAAGGCAGAGAAAGTGTACAACAAATGGAGAAAGAATTACATTAAGGCAATGATGTAAGGAGGACTTGAATGATAGATAAAGAAACTTTAGCGATGGATGAAAAAACTTTTAAGAAAACAGAAGGAGTATTATATAATTATAAAGATTTAGAAGTAGAAATAAAAGCTGTAGAGTTAGCAATAAAAGAATTAGAGATAGATTATAAAGGAGGTAGAGGTATAGGTTACGAAGAGAGGACAGGAGAAACTTACAGGATAAATAGACCTATAGAAGATGAAATAATTTATAAAGAAAAATATATAGAAAAACTTGAATTAGAGATAGAGAAGAAAAAAATATTAAAAGAAAAGATAGAGAATGCAATAAGAATATTAGACGATAGAGAAAGTGAAATAATTAAGCTTAGATATTTTATAAAACCTAAAAAAAGTTGGGTAGCTATTGGGATGGAAGTTAAAATGGACAAGGACTATTGTTCACTTATATGTAAGGAACAAATAATACCTAAACTAGCAAATATCTTATGGAACTATTAAAAAACCTTAAAAATACCGTACTTATTACTGAAACATTACAGATTTAGGTAGAAAAGATATGATATTCTATTAACATAAACAAATATAATTAATTAAACAAAACAACTGAATCGTTACAGCAGGGATTACTGTAACAGGCAAGTAGTGCGTACTTGCCACATTTATTAACACAAAAGGCACTTACTTAAATAAAAGTAGGTGTCTTTTTCTATTATGATTAAAAGGGAGTGAGAGGTGTGAAGATAGAAAAGATAATAAAAGCACAGCAACCAGATATACATAAGAGATTAAAGCAACAGAATAGAAAGAAGAAGTCTAGGAGGGAGGGAGAGCACATCTCTTTTAGTGATGTAATGGAGCTTATGAAGCATGATAGTTACAAAAGGCATAGAGGAGCTATAAGGCAGAGATAAATAGATTCGTTAGTAACGACAAGCTTGTCGAGATTGGAGATACATTGCAAATAAATTAACTAGTAATTAGTAGACAGCTAACTAATGATAATCCACAACATATTGTTAATAGTGTGGATTATAAATACTATATATTGTATGTGTGTCGCAAACAATCGGAAATAGACAAGTAAATGATGGAGGATTACCTCTTTTTATGTAGAAGAAATTACATGGAAGGAGGAATGTAGAATGTGGTTATTTAAATCATATGTAGATATAGAAGGTATTAATCCTTTTGCTAAATCAGGTAATGGTTATTGGACAGTGGGTACTGATAGAACTCCAATAAATAAAATAGCAGCAGTAGTTAAATATGGACATAGTACACTTAATTTCACTCCATCAATAAGTATTAGTTCAAATCCTTTAGGATTTTCATTTAATACCACTACAGTAATATCTGGAACACAATCAGCTACACTTAAATTCTAAAATTAATCAAAGAAAGGATAATCTATATGCGGTTATTTATACTATCCATTATTAGTGCTTTTATTGGTCTTTTAATTGGAGGTTTTATATTACCACCTATTATTCCAGGATTAAGTGAGGCTTATTATATAGTTTACATATGTGCATTTAGTGGGTTCTTTATTCCTAGTTTTTATGTATTAGAAAAACTATATAAAAGTCATAAAAAAGGAAACGATAATTCGTAGTTATTTAATGATTTGCAATATGTAAATTTTTTATAACTTCATAAAATAATAAATATATAATGGGAAAATATAAGTGAATAACTTAGGAAAGAAGATATTAGGCACTCAATAATGGGTATCTTTTTCTATTCCCAAAACAAACAATAGCAATTAACAATGAGGAGGTGAGTCTATGGCTAAATCTAAATATGAAACTAATGTAAAAGATAAACTTATATTAGTTGAAGGGTGGGCAAGAAATGGGCTCACTGATGAACAAATAGCAAAGGGATATATCTATTAAATTGAATGTTTTTTATATAACAACAATTGTAATTATGGTAGAAGGAATTAAGTAAGCTATATAGAATGACTTTATTAGGTGATATAAATGATACTAAAAGAAAACTTATTATATCCATTAGTACATTATACAGATATGTATGGCAATTTCATAGGATTTCAGAAAGATAAAAATTCACAAGTAGTTTTATGTTCATGTATGAGAAAAGCAGTAGAAAACTGTATAAAACTATTTTTAAAATATCCTTCAAGTTTGCTTAATCCTCCAGAGTGGATATTGTTAAAACAACTGGATATGCCAGAAAGTATAAATGATGTCATAAGAAAGAAAAATCCACCAGTAGGGCTAGAATGGCTAAATTATATTAAATTTAAAAAGGATGTATGCCATAGATGTAATATAGAAAAACCTAATAAAGAATATTGTACTCCTATGTATGGAACTAAATTTAAAAGAACCTTTGGATGGTATATAAATATAAATTACTTTAATAAGGGAATAAACCCCAGTACACATGATGGAATATATTATTTAAAAGAAGATGGTCCTATTGAAATTAGATTAATATTAGATCCAACAGATAAAGATTTACTTGAAGATATAAGAAGATATAAACTACTAGATACATTTGAAGGCAAAGAAATATTGGATATGCTTAAAAAGATAGAGCATAGAGAAGAAGCAATATTATTAAGATATTTTCATATAGAAGATAAAGAGTTACAATATCAAAAATTATATTATGCAATTGAGTATGTAATGAAACAAAGGTTAAAGGAAGTACATAAAGTAATTGAAAATGAAGTAAGAGACTGGTTTAAATCTAAAAGAGTTGGTGAGAAATGGGAGAATGAAACTAACTTATATAAGATAATAAGAAAACTATATCCAGAGTTAACTATGTATAGACATTTTAGGCCACCATTTTTAGATGGACTAGAATTAGATATTTATATAGAAACTTTAGATATAGGGATAGAATATCAAGGAGAACAACACTTCAAACCCTTTGAACATTGGGGAGGAGAAGAAGCTTTTGAGAAAAGACAAGAATTAGATAAAAAGAAAAGGGAATTATGCAATAAAAATAATATAAAACTCATTTATTTTAATTATGATGAGGAGATAAATGAGGAACATATAAGAAAGAAGTTATTAAAAGAGCTTAATATATAGGCTCTTTTTTATTTATGGAAAAGCAGAGGTGGTGACAATGTAGATATGGCTAAAACAAGGAGTCCCGATTGGGAAAATATAAAGAAGGAATACATAGAATTAAATGGCGATGTAAAGTTAAAAGAATTTGCAGAGGAACATGGAATTAAATATTCTACTCTAAGAAGTAGAAAAAATAGAGAGAATTGGGATAGTGAAATAAATAAAGATGTTGCAACAAAGAGTGCAACGCAACAAAAGAATGTTGCAACAGAAAATAAGACTAAGAATAATGATAAGGAGCCTATTGATAAGGAAGTAAAAGAGGTATTAGAAAATACTGAACTTACTGATAAGCAAAGGCTCTTTTGTATTTACTATGTTAAAAGCTTTAATCAGACGATGGCAGCTATAAAAGCAGGATATTCGCAAGAAAGAGCTCATGTAACAGGAAGTGAATTAGTAAGAAATAGTAAGGTAAAAGCCTATATTAAAGAGCTTAAAGGGAAAATGATAGGAGAAATATTTATAGATGCTATGGATGTATTAAATAAGTATATAAAGATAGCATTTGCAGATATAACTGATTACCTAACATTTGGACAACGAGAAGTACCTGTTATGGGACCATTTGGACCTATAGTTGATAAAAAGACTAAAAAGGAAATCACTAAAATAATTAACTATGTAGACTTTAAAGAAAGTAATGTAGTAGATGGAACAATAATAAGTGAAGTAAAACAAGGCAAAGATGGAGTATCTATTAAATTTGAGGATAGAATGAAGGCTTTAGATAAACTATCTCAATACTTTGATTTATTCCCAGATAACTTTAAAAGAAAGATAGAAGAAGAAAGATCCAAACAAGCTAGAGAAAAACTAGAATTAGAGAAATCTAAAGTAACAGGTAATGATGATGAAGTTCAAGATGATGGATTTATTGAAGCATTAGAAGGTAAAGTAGAGGAAGTATGGAAAGATGAAAAATAAAGTTGTACCTTTTAAGTTTAAACCTTTCTCTAATAAACAATTAAAAGTTTTAACATGGTGGATGAAAGACTCACCAGTAGCTAATAAAGATATACTTATTGCAGATGGTTCAGTAAGGGCAGGTAAAACTGTAGCAATGTCATTATCTTTTGTAATGTGGGCCAATGAAACTTTTGATGGTGAAAACTTTGCTTTATGTGGTAAAACAATAGGCTCATTAAGAAGAAATGTTATAAAACCACTGCTTAAAATGTTAAAAAGTAGAGGGTGCAAGTATAAAGAACATAGAACAGATAATTATATAACTATTTCTAAGGGTAAAGTTAGTAATGACTTTTATTTATTTGGTGGTAAAGATGAAGCATCTCAAGACTTAATTCAAGGTATTACTTTAGCTGGAGTACTATTTGATGAAGTTGCATTAATGCCCCAAAGTTTTGTCAATCAAGCAACCGCTAGATGTTCAGTAGATGGGGCTAAGATGTGGTTTAACTGTAACCCAGAAGGACCATATCATTGGTTTAAAGTAGAGTATCTTGATAATTTAGAATATAAAAATGGAATACACCTTCATTTTACTATGAATGACAACTTATCTTTAAGTGAAAAGGTAAAAGAAAGATATAAAAGAATGTACTCAGGTATATTCTATAAGCGTTATATTTTAGGTTTATGGTGTTTAGCAGAGGGTGTTATCTATGACATGTTCAACGAAGATTTCCATAAAGTTAAGACAGTTCATAGAAAGTATGAAAAATATTATGTATCTATAGACTATGGTACTCAAAATGCTACTGTATTTCTTCTATGGGGACTATGCGAAGGCAAGTGGTATATTGTAAAAGAATACTATTATAGTGGTAGAGATAAGAGTTTACAAAAGACAGATATTCAATATTCAAAGGACTTAAAAGGTTTTTTAGGAGATATAGTGCCTGTAAAAATAATTATAGATCCTTCAGCAGCAAGTTTTATAGCTCAATTGAGAAGTGATGGATTTGAACAAATAAGAAAAGCAAAAAATGATGTTTTGGATGGAATAAGAACAGTTGCAAGTGCATTGTCATTAGATATGTTTAGAGTAAATGATTGTTGCAAAGAAACAATTAAAGAATTTGTATCATATGTATGGGATACTAAAAAGATTTCTATAGGAATCGAGGAACCTTTAAAAGATAAAGATCATTGTATGGATGCTATGAGGTATTTTATATATACAATATTAAAACATAATATTGATGTTAAATATGACAAATCAGTTTATAACAAAGGTAGAGGACTTAAACAAAATGTTCTTAAAAAGTATGGAAAGAAAGGAGGTACAGTATTCTAATGAATATAAAAGAAACATTGCTTAATCTAAATGAAAGAGAAAAAAAGGAAAGAAAAAAAGCACTAAAAGATTTTATATTTTATTTAGGTGAATGTGAAAATATAGATGCTGCGAAATTAAACCAGGATCTATTAGGACAAAATTGGATTACTTTAGATGTTTTAGACTATATACCAAGTCAGATAATAGATAATAAGGTTAAACCACTTATAAACAAACAAGCACGTTTTATGTTTGGTAAGGAACCAGATATACTATTCAAGCCACTAGATAAACAGAACAAAGAAACATGTGAAGAATTAAGGCAGTATATAGATGCAATACTTAATGCTAGTAAGTTTTGGAGTAACACTATGAAAGCTTTTAGGCTTGCAACAGTAACTAAAAGGGTAATGTTAAGATTAGAAGCTAATCCAGGTCAACCTATAAGACTTTATTACCATGATATAAATGACTTTAGTTATGAAGTAGATCCTAATGATATAACTAAATTGAATAAAGTAATACTAGTAAGACAAGACGCTGAAACCGCAAATAAAGAGGAAAAAGACCAGATATGGTGCAGATACACTTACTATATGAATAAAATAAGTGACAAGGAATCTACTTGTTATTTAAGAATAGAAACTTTTAAAGGTAATAATCTGGAAGCACCAATAGAAATAAAAGAACAGGACACAGGACTATCTAAAATACCATGTTGGGTAATTTGCAATGAACAAAGCATTATTAACCCTTATGGACAAAGTGATATAAAAGATTTAAAACCATTGCAAGATAGCTACAATAGGAGACTATCAGATTTTAACGACAGTTTAAGATTTCTTATGTTTGGACAAACAGCTGTAATAGATGCAACAGAAGATACGGTTAATGCTTGTAACATTGCACCTAATTCACTTATGGCTTTAAAAAGTATTGATGATACAGAAGGTAATAAACAAGCTAAAGTACAGCGTGTAGAGAGTAATTTTACTAATGCAGATCCAGTACTTAAATATTTAAAAACATTAGAAGATAGTATGTATGAAAAATTAGGAATACCTAAGCTAGAAAGTCTTCAACAAGTTCCAAGTGCTAAGAGTATTAAATATATGTACACAGAGCTTGTAGCACGTTGTGAGGAAAAATGGCATGATTGGGAACCAATTATAAGGCAAATGATTAGATTAATAGTTGAAGCTTGTGGCAAATTTAAATGCTATGAAGAGTGGAAAGACGAATGGAATGACTTACTTTATAATATAGTTTTAAATAAAAATTATCCTATTCCAGAAGATGAAGAAGATAAGAAAAGACTTGCAATGGAAGAAGTAAGAACTAATGTAAGAAGTCATAGAAGTTACATAAAGGACTTTACAGATGATGAAAATGTAGATGATATTTTAAAAGAAATATGCGAGGATATAACTTCTATTACAGCAGCAGAGCAAGAACAATTTTTAAGGGAAATATAGTACTAATCTTCCCCTTATATATGGTATAATTTACATGAAGATAAGGGGGAAGAGTTATGGAGTTGGTAATTATATTTTATATACTATTTATAATATTTTTTTCCGCATTAATTATAGCAGCTTTAACAGGAAGTAAAATACTTAAAAATAAAAAAGATGCAATTGGTGTATATTCAATAGGAACTGTAATTTATGGAGTTTTATTCTTCCTAACTTTAAGATTAGAACTTAGTAGTTATAATTATATATACATGGAGCCAGTGAGTAAAACATCTATTAATAGAAAAGTTAGCAGTAAAGATGATGGAAATAACTTTAGAGCAGAAACTCCTAAAGAACAATTGTATGTAGATGAAAATGAAAAAGGAAAAGGTCTTATAAAAGGAAATACAAGTAAAAAGACAGGAGAAAAAATATATCATACACCAGGATCTAGATATTATAATAGTACAAAGATAGAAGATACTGAAAGATGGTTTAAAACTATAGAAGAAGCAGAGAAAGCTGGATACCGAGCACCTAAAAAATAATAGGTGCTATTTTTATGCTTAAAATGAGGTGGTGGTGTGAACGAATATTTAAAATTAGTAGCTAAAGCACAAGAACAACGAATAATGCTTACTAAGAAGCAAATAAAAAATATAAGGGATTTATACAGAGATGTAGCAAAAGACCTAGGAAAAAGGTCAAAGAAAGCGAATAAGGATAGTTTAAGCGAAATATGGTTATTAGATTATCAAAAACAATTCAAGAAAGATATAAAGGAATTAAATAAGATTCTTAAAAAAGATATAGAGTATTCTATATTGGAAAGTGCAAAGTATGCAACAAATATTCAAACTGACTTTTTTAATTTAATGGATGTAAAATATAAATTAAATTCAAAAGAAACATTTTCTAATATGTTTTCTAGGATACCGCAGCAGGCATTAGAAGAACTTATAAGTGGAGATTTTTATAAAGATGGTAAAGGGCTTTCAGAAAGGCTATGGTTCCATGAGAAAGAAGCTAATGCAAACTTTGATTATATAATACAAAAAGGATTATTAGAAAAGAAGAGTACTTATGAGTTAGCAAAAGATTTATCAGATTATGTTAATCCAGAAGTTAAAAAAGATTGGGATTTCAAAAGGATATATCCAGGAGTAGGAAATAAAAAGATAGAATATAACAGTTTTAGGTTAGCAGTAACTTCTATAAGTCATGCTTATCAATTATCTATGCAGAGAAGTTGTAAAGCTAATCCATTTGTAGAAGGAATAGAGTGGCATACAAGTAATTCTCATAGAGGGCCATGTTCCATATGCAGAGAAAGAGAAGGAAAAACATATAAAACAGATGAATTACCTTTAGAACATCCAAATGGAGTATGTTATTTTACACCTGTTATAACTAAATCTTTAGATGAAGTGGGCATGGAACTACATGGTTGGTTATATGGGGGAAGTAATAATAAATTAGATGATTGGTATAAGGAATATGGAAGAGAATTTGTTGGAGAAAGTAATTTATTTAGAAATATTAGTAAAAAAGATAACAATAATGATATAATAAAAGAAAAGCCTATTAAAGATTTTAAGTATCCAGATATAAAAACTATAAAGGAAGCTGAAAAATGGGCTATAAACAATCTTAATCTTAATAAAATTAGTTATAAAGATATTGATATAGGTGTAGCTAACTATGTAAATAAATCAATGAGTGAAATTTATCAGGAATATCCTTTATTAAATGGATTTATTCAAGAAATAAAAACAGATGGGAGAGCTTCAGCACCAGCAAGTGCGAGTATAAGTTTTAAAGATGGGAAATTAAATACAAAACTTATTCTATCAAAGAAAGATTTAGCAGATTTAAAGTCCATTGATGATATGATTAAAGACTGCGTTGATTATAAGTGGTGGACACCTAAAGATGGAGTAAAGGGAATAATAAAACATGAAATGGGACATATGATAGAATATGCTACAACTTTAAAAAAATATGGTGTAATAAATAAGAATAATGAATTAAGTGACTTAAACAACTTAGGTTTAGCTTTTAGTAGAATAAAAAACGGAGAATTATCTAAAGAAATAAAAATGAAGGCATTAAACAATCTTAACATAGTAAATACTAAGAAAAATATTAAAGAGAATTTAAGTAATTATTCTAATCGCAGTACACTTGAGTTTTTAGCTGAAGCCGTTTCAGAAGATAATCCTAGGACTCTTGCCAAAGAAGTAGTTAAATTATTAAAAGAAAAGATAAAGGAGGTATGGAAATGATAGCCTTACCCAAAGAACTCATGGGAATAACTGATTATGATGAAAATGACAATTGGATTTTAAAAGATGGAGCAACAGAAGAACAAAAGAAAATATTTGAAGAGTTTAAAAGAGATTTAGAATCTGCTAAATTATCAGATGTAGAATTGTTTATAGATGGGAGAAATATAATAACAGGTGAGCCCGAGAGATATTAAGCACTTACTAGGTAAAACAGTAGGTGCTTTTATTATGTAAAAAATTAAGGAGGAATGATGTAAATGGAATTTAGAAAAGCTTATGAGTTATTAAAACAAGGTAAGCATGTTAAGAGAAAGCATTGGGGTGGATATTGGAATTGGGAGAACAATACTATAATGATGTATTGTAAAGATGGGAAAGTATTAGATATAAGAGATACAAAAGATGTTGATTTTACAATGTCTAATATGTTAGAAGAAGATTGGGAGGTTGTAGAGTAATGCCAAAATTAAGTGAAATATTAGGAGAACATTTTAAACAGATACCAGAGGATATTCAAAAGAAGTATAAGGACATAGACTTAGTGGACAGCTCTAACTATATAGAGAAAAAAGAGCTAGATACTGCAAATGAAACAATTAAACAGTATAAGAAAGACATAGCAAAGAGGGACAAGGATTTAGTAGATTTGCAAGGCAAGATTAAAGATAATGAGGAGCTAAATGCAGAGATAGAAAATTTAAAAGCTGCTAATAAAAAAGCAAGTGAGGATTATGAATCCAAGCTCAATCAAATAACATTTGAAACTAAGCTAGAGAAAAAGCTAGGAGAGTTTAAGCCTAAGAATTTAGGAATACTTAAGAAAGCTTTAGATATAGAAAAAATAAGTCTTGATGGAGATAACTTCTTAGGACTAGAGGATCAGATTAAGAATTTAAAAGAATCTGATCCTTATTTATTCGCTGAGGAAACTCCAGGAGGTACTGGCAATATAGGAGGTGGTCAATCCTCAATAATTGACGATAACAAAGATTCTAAAAGTATAGGTGAAGTTTTAGGGAAACAACAAGCTGACCAATTTAAAATAAATGAGACTATAGACAGTTTCTTTAAATAAGGGAGGAATGAAAAATGAGACAAAGTACAACTAAAATATTAGGAACTCAAAAGAACATTTTAGCATTAGCTGGAGCATTATTTCAAAACACTAACATTAAGGTAAGTAAGACAGTAGCAACATTAAAAGAAGGAATACTTGAAGCTGGAACAATAGTAGACAAAACAGGTAAAAAAGTAACTGATGGTACTGCTTTTGGAATTGTTTATGAGGATGTAGATTTTAATAATTCCAGTGGTACAGAAGTAGTTTCAGTGACCATTTTTGGTTTTATAAAAGAAAATGTATTACCACAAAAACCAGCTACAGAAGTAAAAGCAGCATTAAAAATGATTCAATTTTTATAATTAGGGGAGGAATAACAATATGAATTTACAAGATTTTATAAACGCAAATGAAATAGCATTATATATTAAAAATTTACCACTACAAGTTACACTAGATAAGGCTTTATTTCCAAATGATAAACAACTAGGAATGGAACTAGAGGTTGCTAAGGGTGCAAAACAAAGACCAGTAGCTTTAAGAATGAGCACATTTGATGTAGCAGTTAAACCAAGAACTTTAAAAGCTGACATAAACATTGAAAAGAAAGAAATGCCTTTCTTCAAAGAATCAGTTTTAATAAAAGAAAAGGATAGACAACAAATGCTTTTAGCAATGAAAGCTAATAACCAAGAACTAGTCAATCAAATATTAAATCAAATATTCGGTAATTATAAAGCTTTAGTTGATGGTGCAGAAGTGCAAGCAACTAGAATGAGAGCTCAACTACTTCAAAGTGGAGAAATAAAGATAATTACTGATGATGGTGATGTAGTTGTAGATTATGGAATTCCATCTGACCATAAAGAAGTGCTTGCTGGCACTGCTAAATGGAGTGATAAAACAGCTAATATAGTAGGAGACATTGAAAGATGGCAAAATACTTTAGTGGCAGAAGGTTATGCAAAACCTAATAGAATGTTAATGACACAAAAAACTTTCGGATATATAAGAGCAAATGCTGCTATAGAAAGTGAAATTAAAGGCATAAGCAATGTAGTAGTTACTGATAAGCTAGTAAAGAATTACTTAAAAGAAAAATTAGAAATAGAAGTGGGTATATTAAATGGTGTATTTACAGCCGAAGATGGTAGCACAATGAACCTTTACGAGGATAATAAAGTTACTTTAATTCCTCAAGGTGCACTAGGCAAAACAATGTATGGTACTACACCAGAAGAGGCTGACAAAATGTTTGGTTCATCTAAATTAGATACTCAAATAGTTAATACTGGTGTAGCAATAACTACTATGGCAAAAGAGGATCCTGTTACAGTAGAAACTAAGGTATCACAGTTAGTTCTACCTTCATTTGAAAGGGCAGATGAATGTTTTTTTGCTACAGTAGCTGAATAAGAGGGAAGGTGAAATACCTTCTCTTTTTAAATTAAAAATAGAAAGGGTGGGTAATATGGCTAAGAAAGCAGATGAAAAATTGAAGAAAGTAAAAGCTTTAGTAAATATAAAATATGATGAAAGCTGTTTTAAAATAGGTGATGAATTTGAGGTTAGATCAGAGGATAGTGAGGAAATGACCAAGAGAGGTTATGTTGAGTCTTTAGAGAAAATAGAAAAAGGAGAAACTAAGGAAGGAGAATAAGCATGACTATACCTTTGGAAATATTAAAATTTAATCTTCAGGAGCGAGAATATCCATATTTTGAAGATAATGACCTGAGTTTGTTATTGCAATCCAATGATAATAATATTAATAAGGCTAGTTATAAAGGTTGTTTATTAAAAGCTAACGCAGATGATAGGTTAGAGGTAGCAGGTGTAAAGTTAAGTTCTAATAGGCAATATTGGTTAGGATTAGCAGAGGAATATAAAAAAGCATATGAAGAAAGTTTGCAAGGGACTATAACAGGATATAAAACATCAATGAAAAGAGTTGATGGACAATGAGTAAAATTAATAGAGGAAAAATAAGCAGGCAGATATATAAGCAATTAGAGAAAAAAGGGTTATTAAAGGAAATTAAGATATTAAGAAATGGTAAAAATGCTTATGGAGAGAAATTGGAGGATTTATATGTAACAACTATTAAGGGTTATTACTACAGGGAAAAAAGTAAGATAAATATCAGTACAGATACAGGAGCAGCCATAAATACTGATTATCGTGAGAAACTATTAGTTACCTACAATGAAGAAAGTAAAAAGATAAAGCAAGACGATTATTTAACATCAGATGGCATTAAATACAAAGTAATTGATACAGGGAATGTAGAAAATATAGTCTTCGATATGTATTTGGATAGGATGTGATATTATGAGTTTTAAGTTTGATATAGAAAGTGTTATTAATGGATTATCTGAATTTGAAGTGAAAAGCAAAGCAGCCATAGGAGTTTACGCTGATACTGCAGGTAAAAAATTAGAAGAACATGCAAAGAAAAATGCATCCTGGACTGATAGAACTGGTTTAAGTAGAAAAACTATAGAAGGTGGAAAACAGTGGGAAGGAGATAAATGTAATGTTTATGTAGCTGGTAACACAGAACATTTTCCATACTTAGAATTGGCAATGGATAAGCAGTATAGCATTCTCAACCCTACTGTAAATAAACTAGGTGCTGAAATACTAAGTGGTATGAATAATTTGTTAGGAAAGTGATTAAATGAGTAGTTTTAATTATAAAGTTCCAGGAGATAAGTTACAGGAGGATTTAATAAATAGTGCAATCCCCCAAACGTTATGGCAGAAAATATATTTACACTTAAAAAAACTAGGATATAAAGTGTATTCTCCTGGACAAAAAAGAGATAAATGCACAGAACCATATCTAGTAATAAAAGAAAATGGAACCTATGCATTGAATAGCAATGTTAATGGTTATAAGCTATTTGATATTATTATTTATCATCCTATGTCTAATTATTCTACTATGGAGTTTTATGTGGAGAATATAAAACAAGCTATGAAAGATATAACAGAATTAAGACCTACAGGTAATGAAACACCAGCAATTATTGATGAAAAAATAGAAGCTTATACTGCTAGCATAGAGTACCAACAATTCAAGAGTTTAAGGAGGTAATAATATGGATGGTAAAACATTAGTTAATGTAATTAAGGTAAATTTTATTGATGAGGTTACAAATATAAAACATACAATTGAAACTTCTGATGAAATAGATATAGAACCTATTAAATCTGACGGTAAAAGAGATATATTAAGAGTTAAAAATACTATTTATGGGATTAATGAAACAGAAGATATTGTAATTGGTTATAAATTAAAACTTAAAGACAACTTATTTAATATGAAAACTATGTCCCTTATTGATGGTGGTAGTATAGAAGGTAATAAATATTGTGGTGCAGAAGCAGGAAAGGTAGCAGAAAGACATCCATTTACAATGGAAATATTTACAGAAGAAAAAGATTATAGTAGAACTACAGGTTATGCTAAATTTACTTACAAGCATTGTAAAGGTAAACCTGCTAAATATAAAGTTAAAGATGGTGAATTCTTAGTTCCAGAATATGAAGCAGAATCAATTCCATTTAGAGGAGAGAAACCAGTTGAAATAGAATTCTTGGATACTTTACCTAGCAAACCAGAAAAACCAGATCCACCAGTTGAAGATATAGGAGTTGAAGGTGGAACTGTAAAAGATACAAATACAGATGTTGGAGTAGAAATAACTAATAGGATAGTATGGACATTTAAAGAACAAATAAACCAAGATTATGTAACTAAGACTAATTTTAGCACAAGGAGAAAATCAGATAATAGCTTGGTTCAAGGTAATGTAACTATAGATGGAACTAAGAAAATAGTAACATTTGTACCTACAAGTTTAGCTGTGGACGTAGTGTATATAGCACAAGCTAAGCCAGTTGACAAGCTTAATGGTAGTGGTAAGACTGCAGCATTATCTACAGAGTTTAAGACAATAAAAATAAAATAGTAAGGGGAATGAATGATGAGTATACAAGTAACAAGTATAGAAGATTTAAAAAAGATGGCTGAATATGATTTAATTGAATTACCAAGGTTTAAAGCAGAGATACCTTTTGTAGCTAAGGTTAAGAGGGCATCCCTTTTAAATTTAGTTCGAAAGGGTGTAATACCTAATAAATTACTTAGTGCAGCAGAGGAATTATTCTATGGCAAAAGCTCCAATAAGGGTAATGTAGATATGAAAGCGTTGACAGATGTTATGTTTATTATGGCAGAAAATGCACTTATAGAACCTTCAGCTAGGGATTTGAAAGAAGTAGAGCTTGAATTAACAGATGAACAGATAGTAGCTTTATTTAATTATACACAAGAGGGGTTAAATGAGATAGAAAAATTTCCTGAAAAGCCAGAGAATACTGTCGGTGATAACAATGAGCAAACGGTATCAAATAAGACCAAGCCAGATAATAGCATTAACAAATGATTATGAAGCGTTTTGTTTTGATGAAGCTTGTACATATATACTAGCTGAAATGAGTAAAGAAAATGGCACAGAACCTAAATTCGAAGATAATAAGAACGTAAACAAACAAAACAATAGTGATGTAATAGATTGGTTGAATTCCAATAATAAATAGGGGGAATTAATTATGGCAACTTTTAAAAATCCAGTAGTAACTTGTGATAAATGCGGAAAAGATTTTAAATTAAAACAAAATAGATTAAAGAGTGAGATAGTAAAAGAAAATATAGAAAGAACTTATTTTAAGTGTCCAAAATGTAAGCATAAATTTATAGTTATGTATAAAGATCAAGAGATTAAAGAAAATCTAAAGAAAATGGACAACATAAAAGTGCAGATACAAAAATCAATAAATGAAAAGAAAAATACAAAAAAGTTAATAGGGAGATATGAAGAGTTATATTATAACAATTTAGAAATAAGTGAGAAATACAAAAGTTTATATGGAAGATAAAACTTAAAGGCATAGAAATATGTCTTTTTTATTCCCTAAAATGGGAGGTGAGAACACATGGCAATAAACGTAGGTACAGCTGTTGCTTACCTTACACTTGATAGAAGTGGATTTAAAAACAGTTTAAAAAGTGCAGGGGCAAATCTTAAAAACTTTGTTGCTGGTACAGGTGGAGCAGAGGATAGAGTTAAATCTTTAGGAAATGCTTTAACTAATACTGGTAAAAGTTTAGCCAAACCTTCTATTGCAGCAGGTGGATTTTTAGGAATGGCAACTAAGACGGCAATGGGTTTTGAAGAGCAGATGAGTAAAGTTCAAGCAATTTCAGGTGCAAATGCTAAAGAGATGGGAAAATTAACTGCATTAAGTAGAGAATGGGGTGCAAAATCTAAATTTAGTGCAATGGAATCTGGACAAGCTCTTGAATATATGGCTATGGCAGGATGGAAAACGCAAGAAATGATGGATGGTTTACCTGGTATTCTTAATCTTGCGGCAGCTTCAGGAGAAGAGCTTGGAACTACATCTGATATAGTAACTGATGCTTTGACTGCTTTTGGACTACAAGCTAAAGATAGTGCTTACCTTGCTGATTTATTAGCAAGTACTTCAAGTAACAGTAATACTAATGTGTCTATGCTTGGAGAATCATTTAAATATGTAGCACCAGTAGCAGGAGCATTAGGTATATCTGCTAAAGATACATCCTTTGCATTAGGATTAATGGCTAATGCAGGTATAAAAGGAAGTTCAGCAGGTACATCTTTAAGATATTCTTTAACTAACTTAGCTAATCCTTCTAAGAATATGAGAAAAGAGATGGAAAGGTTAGGAATTAGTTTAACAGATAGTAATGGAAAAGTTAAATCTGGAAAAGTATTATTTGACGAACTAAGACAAAAATTTAGTAAACTAACAGATGCACAAAAAGCACAATCTGCAAGTATAATTTTTGGTAAAGAAGCTATGTCTGGGATGTTGGCAGTAATCAATGCTAGTGATAAAGATTATAACAAACTTTATGGTAATTTGAATAAGGCAGAAGGTTCAGCTAAAAAGATGGCTGATACTATGCAAAACAATTTAAAAGGACAGTTAACGACATTAAAAAGTGCATTTGAAGAATTGCAAATATCTTTAGCCCAAGCAGTAGTGCCAATATTAAGCAAAGTAGTTAAATTAGTAACTAAACTAGTTAATGGATTCAATGGATTACCACAGCCGGTTAAATCTGCAATAGGAATAATAGTAGGTGCAATAGCATTATTAAGTCCCGTATTCTTAATACTTGGGAAACTTGTAAAAACAATAGGTAGTGTAATTGGGATGTTTGGGAAACTTAAAACAGCAACAGGTGTTTTTAAATTATTACCGACATTAATTACTCCGCACACACTTATTATTTTAGGTGCTATAGCAGCAATAGGATTTATAGTATACGAGGTTATAAAGCATTGGGATAAGCTAGTTGCAGCAGGAAAGAAAATGGGGAAAATTTTAGAGAAAATATTTAAAGGTATAGGAGATACAATTAAATGGGTAATAGGTGGATGGAAATTATTAATAGGACATTTCATTAATTGGGGAAAACAAAAAGTAAAAAATATAGTAGATGGATTTATAGGTGGAATTAATAAAGTAAAAGGATTATTTAAAGGTAAAGGCAAGGAACTTGGAAAAGGTGTAAAAGAAGGATTTGAGGAAGAACTACAAATACATTCGCCAAGTAGAGTTTTTGATGGATATGGTGGTTTTATAGGCGAAGGATTAATTCAAGGTATAGATGGACAAGAAGATAACATAGATACTAAATTTAGAGGATTAGGAAATAGGATTAAATCTTTAGGCAATATCAGACCAGAATTTAATGGATTAAATAATATGGCACTTAGTGGAGCGTATAGTGCTGATAGTGGGTTTAATTCTATAAGCAATAGTAATAAACAATTAAATTTTAATCCCACAATAAATATGTATATAACTGTAGCAGATATTGAGAATAAAGGAATAGAACAACTAACACAAGAAGTAAAATCAATGGGAGAAACAGCAATAAAGAATAGTATGGTAGATTTATTTATGAAAGATGCAATTAGAAATTAGGAGGTGTTATAGCTGGATTTTAATTTACAACTTAAATACGATAATGAAACAGATACAGGAGCAGTAATAACTAACTATAAGCCTCCTGTTCCTGTTACATTAAGAAAGGGTAATAAAAGTTTAACAGGTTATACAGTATTTCAAGATGCAGTTAAATCAGATTCATCAATAAAATTTTCCGTAGCATTTGAAACACATACACCAGAGCAAATATCAAAATTTAAAGAGTTTAGAAATAGATACAATGAAAGATTTATATTTATTGATGAATTTGGCACAGAATACAGAGGATATTTCCAAGGAAATTTTGATATAGATACTCCTATTGAAGGTGATATATACTACATGAGTTGTGAATTAATATGTCCTTGTGGAATTGAAGGTTGGAATGGTGATAGCAATGAATTATAGGGTAGAAATAATTGATAAAGGTGAAAAAAAAACAACCTTAAAAAGAATTGTATTAAATATAGTTATAGATAGAAGAATAGATATGCAAACTGCAAGTGCTACAGTAGTAGTGCAAGATGTGAAGAGTAAAGTACCTAGCTTATATAATTTTGGATATACAGATGGAATAATTGCCAATGGAAATCATATTAGAATTTATATAAGTGATAAAATACAATTTACAGGGATAATAAGGAACTTTGAAATAGATGATGAAGCAAAAACTATAAATATAAATTGTCATGATGTAGGTTGCAAAATATTAAGACCCATTGATGGAGGAGTTCCTTACCATGTATTTAATAATATTAATGCTACACAATTAATAAGCAATATGGCAATTAAAGCAGGTTTAGGAACTCCTATATTCAATATAATATCAAGCAACAATTACGCGATTAAAAATTTAAAAATGCAATATGATGTACAAATGAGTGATATTATAGATGAAGTTTTAAAGACATTAGAAGCCAGAGCTAGAGTATTAAAAGATGGTACATACAAAGTAGAAAAATTATACCCAGATTACAAGGCAAGTAATGTACAAAATAAAATAAACTATGATTTTTATTACGAGGATTTTATTATAATAGGTAAGGCAAATAGAAAAAGAGGTAGTGAAACCTTATATAATAGAGTTTTAGTTAGACATGCAAATGATAAATATAATGTATTTGAAGATCCCAGTATGGTTGCTTATTTAGGATATAAAAACTTTAAAGAAATTGAAAGTCCTTTAGGTGATACAGTAGATAAAAGACAAAAGGTAGCTAGTAGATTTTTCTTAGATTGTTGGAGAGAAAACTCTAATGTAGATATAGTAGCAACCAAAGGAAATCCTGATTTAGATTTAGGTAAAATAGTAAGAATAAAATTAAATGAAATGATTGGACATTATATCGTTACAGGAATAAGAACAGAATTAACACCAGATGGAAATTACATAGACCAAATATCACTTGATGGTATGAGAGAAGTAACTAATATAGCTAAATTAGGTAAAGGTAATTACACCTTAAAAGAAGGTGATAACTAATGAAACAGAATGATTTTAGAAAGCCAGTTGTTTATATTTTAGACCAAGAGCTTAGAAGAAGGGATTTAAAAAATAAAATAAAGTTTGAAGGTGGAGAAGAGTATAAAGGTGAGTTGCCTGAATATCCAGTAAGATTAGTAAGAGATACAAATAAAAAAGTGATAAAATGTATATATGCAGAAAATACAGAGTTAGAATGGTCAGAGGAACTTATAAGAAATACAGAGGGAAAGGTATATAAAATAAAGACTATATATCCAAATAAATCAGAGAAAGCAATAGAATTATTCAAAAATCCAGATAATAGAGTAGAATTAATAGATTATGTATAAGGGGATGATGATATGGGGCTACCAAGTTATGTGATTAACTGGGATGAATTATCCGATTTAATATCAGATTATTTAAAGAATGGTGTAAATGCAGATATAGGTAATATAACATTTAATACAGAAGATATAGAAAGATTGTTAAGTGAAATTAAAGATAAAATACAAGGCGTAGACTACAATGACTTAATTCAAGCCTTAAATGATTTAGGTGCAAAATTAGATGGATTAAGTGGTAATTTAGGAATATTAGGAACACAAAAGATACATGGAAAAATGTTAGAAGTACCAGCAATAGTAGGACAGCATACAATAGAATTTACTGCACCAGCTAACAGTAAGTTAACGGGTATAACTTATTCTCAATCTAGTTGGAGGTTTGAAGATAGTTGGGATTTAGTTGTAGAAGAAGAAAAACTATTCACAGAAACAAGAACTAAAGAATATGGTGAGCATAAGTATTTTAATGTATTTTATCCTGTAGATGGTACTATAAAATTTATTTATAACAATAATAGTGGATCTTCTAAAGTGGTATGGGTAGATTTTTGTATTCTTGAAGGTGGTTCAGAATGAGTTTATCAAAATATATAATTAATTTTGAGGAATTAGCAGATGAATTAAAAAAACGAATATTAAAGTTGATTGATGATGAATTGAGGAGCAAATATTCAAAGTTAAATACAAATGATATAGAAGGACTATTAGAGGATTTAAAAGAACTATTACCAAGTCTACAGTACAATATGTTAAAGAAAAAGATAGAGAATTTTATTTATTACAATTATAATGGTATGCAAAAAGTGGATAGTAAACTATTAGATATTCCTCCAATTATACAAGAAAATAAAGAGGATTTTATATTTGATAAAGATGTATATTTGACAGGATTACATTTTAATCAAACTGGATGGAAGAAAGAAGATACTTATACCTTAGAAATAAATAAAAATAGAATAATAAATAATGCAACTATAAAAGAAATAGGAGAGCATAAATACTTTAATACATTTTATAAAGTTAATGCTAATACACCTATTTCTTTTATTTTGCATAATAACAGTGGTAATAGTAGACAAACAATGGTAGATTTAGAATATTTAATAGGAGAAATAGTAACACCACCAGAACCACCAATTGAAGAACCGGAAACACCAACAATTGATGATATTTTAAATGACTGGGATATTGCGGTAGTAATGCAATGGGAAGCTAATACAATGGCAGATATAGATTTGCATGCAGTTATTGGAGATAAATACATCTATTTTGGAAATAAAGAGGAGTGGAATTTTTTCTTGAATTTTGATTTTAGGCAACATATGACTAATCAAAATCCTGAAATATTAAGTGTTAAAGGATATAAGAATAAAAAATTAGAGATATACATACACAACTTTGATGGGATTGGACTAAATGAACCTGTAAATTTAAAGATATATGAAAAAAGACCATATGGAAATAACTTGATAAAGGAACTAAATATAGATATAAGCCCAAGTAGGGATGTAATTAGAGAAACTATACAAATAAATCTAAACACTTTAGAAATAAAAGAAATAAATAGAGATATTAACTTAGAAAAATTTTTAGGAGGTAGATAAATATGGCAGAAGAAAAATTTTATTATGCAGAAGGAAGTTGCCAGGTTAAGGATTTAGTAAAAAATCTAGTAACGGAAATAACAAAAAATGCTGGAATATACAAATGGAATTTGGTTTATCCAAAAACACTAGATGAAATAGGAACATCAGGTGAAAATAAAGAAATAAATCTTATTACAGATGATTCTACAACAGATAAGGTGGATACTAAGTTTACAGTAACAGAACAAAATGATACCTGCATTATTAAGGCTACAACAACATATGGTAAAGAATTTTATGTAAAAATAGATAGAGAAAAAGCAGATTTAACAAAAGAGGAAAAGAAAGCATTAGTTGATTTTAAAAGTTTACATAGATATTGTATACGGGAATATTGTTATGATAGAACAGATGCGCAAGTATTAGAAATAATGGCAGGTGTAAATGATGAATCAAGTAAAAGTGGAGATTACAATGCTTACGTAAGTGCCATGACAAAATCTAATTCAATTAATAATATAAGATTACAAATATCAGATAAATTAAATAAAGAAGGTAATGATTTAGATATACCTAAAAATATGCAAAAGGAATATAATTATAGACTAGCTTGGTATAGAAAGTTACAACCAGAAATTAAGGACTTTTTACCAGTTCAATATTGGATCAATGTAACTAAAGATAGTATAAATTTAGTTTTGCGTGGAGATCCTTCGGCAGATGTGCATCCATATGAAAACTATTTAACATCCTATGCTTATATGGGAGCATTAAAACCAGTTGAAGATAGTGCTACAACAGATGATAAATATAATTTTGGTATAACTGTATCTTCTGATATAGAACCTAATTATACAAAGCTCTATGGAGAAAGAACAGCTACTGGAGTAACAGATATGTGTATGATAGCTAATAAAATAGGTATGCCTTATCAGCCACATTACCCTGCTTTCTATGCTACTAATCCATTTATGGACAAGTGTAATGTAGAAGGTTCGAGATGGAATCATAAGAAACATCAATTTAGCGATATTACTTTAGTACATCCAGTAGATATGGAAAGAGGAAAGATGATCAATGTACTTGCTGGAGATGCTAGTGCAATATATGATATGGATAAATTAGCATATAAGAAAGATACAGATGAAGAAGAATATTACAAGAAATTTAAACTCACAGCACCTTTTAATTTTCTTAATAATAGTGCAAATATTAATTATTGTATAGCTATAAGGTGTTATAAAACAACAGAATAGGAGGTTCTTTATATGCCCCTACATAAAATACCCCTATGTAGTCTTAAATATGTAGGGGATACTCATTCTGGTGCAACTTTTAAATATGATATTACAAGCAAAGTGTTAAAACATAAAGAAAAACTATTTTATAAGGATAAGATAGTTGAAATAGATAAGACTAGAGGAGATAAACTCTTATATAAGTATTTTTATAATATAGAAAAGAAGAATAATGAATATTTATATAAAGAAAATCCCATTATGGTAAAAGAATTTGAAAAAGAGCTAAAGTTGCATGACAGAGAAATAAATAAAGATAAAAGTATGCCTTTAGAAGATACAAACATTATAGAATTTAATAAAAAGAAAAGTATGCAACTAGGGCAAAAGGAATGTATAAATATAAACATAGAAGTAGATACAGAACTCCAACCTAGAGATAGTATAGATATACATGTAGAAACAGACAAGAATTTACTAGAGTTTAGAAATATACAATTAAATAAAGATAATAAGTGTATAAATCTAAATATAGATAGAGAAAATTTACAATTAGATAAATTTGAAAGTATATATACAAATAAAATAACAGAAAAAGGATTATCTAAATATCAATTTATACAAAGTTTAAAATTAGAGAAAAACACAGGCATGGAAAAACATGATTATAGATTTTTAAATAGGATTTATTTTAAGGAAATTGACATGTATAAATTAAAGTTTTTTGAAAAGTATAGGGATAAGTATATAGATAAAGATAAATATAATTTTGTAGACAGAGTGAATTTTAAAAAAATAGATACTATAGAAAATCCAGATATTTTAAAAAGAATTGGTATAACTAAAATATTAAAATCTAATATTGTAAATAATTTAGATAGTATAACCATAAGAAGAATTAGTAAAGATTACAATATTAGATTAATGCATAAGATACTACTTAAGAATATAGAAAAATACAAATATATAGATTGTTTAGATAGAATAAATATAAAATCTATAGATAAAGATAAGAATAAAAAGTATTTCTATAGAGAAGGGTTAAAGACTATAGATAAATATTATAATAGATATTTAGATAGGGAGGCTATAATATCTATACATAGAGATAATGATAAATATTTAGATTATATGCCTTTAATAAATGTCTATAAACAAATAGAAAAAGATTTATTAGATTTAACTATTTGGGATATATATAAAGAACATGATGAGCAATTACAAGGTACACTCATGAAAAACATATATAAAGTAGGCAATAATAATAAATTTATTGAGGTGGCCAAAAGATGGTGGTGGCTAAATCCCACAGATCCAATGGATAAATTAATTATTCCTAATAAAGACTATGAAAAAATGAAAGAGCTATTAGAAAATCCTAACTATGAATATCTAAGATATAATGACAATCCTATTGAATGGGGTAAATATTGGGGAATAGATTATAATATCCCACCTATGCCAGTATCAATAGAAATAATGGTAGATTTAATAAATATATTAATAATGGTATGGCATAAAAATGTACAAGCTTGGATGTGTTGTAGTGGTAAAGAAGCTGTACAATTTATTATGGAATTATTATATGATTGGTATTCTTTAGATACATCCAAACCTAATAAAGACTATATTAGAGCTTACAGGTGGGTTAGATGGGAAGCTGAAAAAGTATATTTCTTAAACGCTGAAAATGGATTACAAGCTATAGGAATATTAATAGCTAACTTAATAGATTATATGAAATACCATCATTTTGATTTAGTCCCATTATGGAGAAATCCAAAAGCTATGGATATAGAAAGAAACTTTAATAGGATAGTACAAAATGGAGATATTATGAAAGATTTAGACAAACTAAAGGGCAGTAGACACTATTGCATTGAAACGCAAAATTTTGAAAGAAAAAATATATTTGGAGAGTGATAATATGTTAGAAAGCACAATAGATTTTAAAAAACCAAGACAGAAGATGTGGGGAATATTAAAAGATAAACAACTAATATCTTTACCATATGGACATGAAACTAATGAAGAAGGAAAAGAATTAACCAGTTATGCAACTAATTGTTATGAAGATGCATTAGCAGAAGCACACACATTATTAGCACAGGGTACAGGAACCAAAAATATACAAGTGGTTGAATTTGTACCATATGATTATATTATGCAGCCCAGAGTTTAATTGAGGTGGTAGTTTATGAAATTAATAAAAGTGAAGGATGGAGTATTAGAGGTAGATAATTTTTATCTTACCTCTTTTTTTAATGACTTTGCAGGGAATTCAAATATAACTAGAGATATTAAAACAGGTAAGATAAAACTAATGAGTAATAATAAGATGGAAAGAAAATTCGATTATAATGAATTTGTTATAGAGCTAGAGAAAGAAAATTTCAAGCACATGAATGACTATGATTACTCTATGATTTACTTAGGAAATAATGAGTATACCTTTGGTATTAAAGATGAAGAATTAGATCAACAGAATAAATATTGGAAAATATTGAAGCAAGATAATTATATACAGGCTTATTCGAGTACAGATGGTATGAATTATAAAAATATAGGTGGTATGAAATTCGATGAAGCTATGACTAAACAAGGATTTATGAAATATAGTGCTGAAGATTTTATATTAAATAAATATAGTGTTTATGATAATCCTTATATAACTATTCAAAATTTCCCTGAAAATACTATTTGTGAATTGTATGATTTAAAAGGGAATTTATTAAAGACAAGGATATTTGATAAGAACTTAGAATGTAAAGTATTTATAGATGGTAATATGGTAGGATATTTTATATTTAAAGATCAAGATAATAATGAGATTTACACTACAAGTCATTTATCTTTACAGTATGGGGATGTTTATATATGTAGTCCTTACAATTTTGAAATTATATATCATGGTAATGTGGTTACTAATGTGAATCCTGCTACACTCCAAGATTTAGAGGAGCTTATAACTATTAAAAACATTGGAGATAAAGATTATACAAACATCAACATAGGCACTGAAACAAGCAGTAATGACCTGATACAATTGTCTTTTGATGGAGAAAATTATAAAGAATGTTTGGTTGTATATAGTATTGAACAAGGTGAAAGCAAAGATATATTTGTAAGAATAACTAAAAATGCAGAAAATCACAACTTTAATGTTAGGGATTTTCAATTAGTTATCAATGAATAGAGGTGATGATGTGAGCAAATTTTTTAATGTAACACATGACAAGGATATAGTTTTAGATGACAGTATAATATCCAATAAGACTGCATGGACAAGTAAAAAAATACATAAAGAGATAGTAGATAAAAGAATTACTAAATTTGAAGAACTTGAAGATGTAGATGTAGTAAACAAGCAGGACAAACAACTAGTAGCTTATTCAAAAGATACAGGTAAATTTACTACTATAAATGGAACAGAAGCAGGAGAAATTACAGGTGCAAGCATGAAGCAAATATCTAAGATGGGTGTTATAGGAAGTCCTGAAGAACCTAGAATAGTAAATATATCTGTTAATACAATAGATTTTAAAGTACCCCGTGTAAATGTGCTTAAATATGATTTAGGCACACAGAATATTATATTAACAAAGAATGAATTTACTAATGGTGAATCTAACGATTTTGAAAAAGATCCAATGATGGTGTTTGATGGTAAGGCACATCTAAAAACAGAACACACATCTAATTTCGCGTTCAATAGAGAAATGGATATTAAATCAGAGTATGTTGTTACTTTCAAAAAGTCCAATTTTAAAAAAGTAGAAAGTTTCAAAATTGGGGAAGATGGGGTTATAAAAACTTTAGTTACTACAGCTATACCCCATGATAGATTATTAATTCCAAAGTGTGATATGAATTTAAGTAATGTAGAAAATATAGACTATTTTAATCTTACTGCTACAGGTGAAAATATAAGGATAGTTTGTTCAGTTGATAGTGGACAAACATGGAAAGTATTTAAAAATGAGAAATGGGTAGATATTAATTTAGATGTAGAGGACATAAGAACTAACGGGATGACTATTGACTTATTTAACTCTATTAATGATGTATTTTGGAATGAGTTAGTAACTACTAAAAAGATAAGATTTGCCTATTTATTATCCATGAACAATATAGATAATATAGAAGAATTAAAAAACCTTGACCTTCAATATGACGGTGAGGGCAAATGGATACAAGCTAAAGAAGATACATTTGATGTTGTATATGCAAGTAATACATTATTACAAGTACATGTGAAGTTTAATGGTGATATAAAAATCAATTATTGAGTAGCCGATTTATTCGGTTGCTCTTTTCTTTAAAAGATAGATTCTAAATAAGATTTTATAGAAAGGAATGATAGCATGGATAAAAACTTATGTGTAAACGGTACAGTTATTGCATCGAATGATTATCAACCCTCATATCCTGAAAGAAAGAAGGAATGTGCATTTGATGGAAATTTAGATACAAATTGGGGTGGCATTACTGGACAAACAATAGATAAATCTTGGATAGGGTATGATTTTTTAAAACCAATAACAATAATAAAAATAAAACTGCATCAATCTAATAATAGTAATTCTTCTATAAATATAGTGTCAGTGCAAGGTTTCGATGATGAGATGCAATGGAAAGAAATTAAACAGTTTTCATTGATTCCTGGGTTAAATATATTAGATTTATCAACAAATAATAAAGCATTTAATAAATATAGATTAGTGGCAAAGACAGATGTAGGTATACCAACGTGGGCGTGGTTAGTAAAAGAAATAGAAATGTACGGGAATCTATATAAATTTTTACTTAAACAAAACTCTAACTATCATTCGATTAAAAACAATTTTTATAAACTTGGACAACCTAATGATAATGCACAATTAGAGCAATGGTATGATAAATATGGAACAAAAAACATTAATACTATACTAGAACCATTAGATTTTAAAGACGTTCCAATGAGTTTAGAGGAATCTACGGGAATATGGAAAACAGATTTTGAATTAGATGCTAATAAGATTCTAGGCAACATTAAGATGATAGAAGAAAGTATAAAAAACAAAGGAAATAAAGTAATTAGATATGAATGTGAACAATATAAAATTTATGATAAATTAGATAATGAATTTGAAATAATGATGGATGTGTAAAGAAAAACTTGATTAATAAACAAATTTTATTACGAAAGGATGATATAGTTTGAATAAAAAAAAATACTCTTTGAATTTTAAAAGTGATGGTTATATTTTTTTCGATAACTTTCCAAAGTTTGGAGATAACTACACCTTGCAAATTTGGATTAATAGCAATTCGAATTCTTTTAACGCTTGGTCAGGGTTATTTATGCGTGGTGACTTAAATACTTCTCAAGGATTATATTGGTACGGTAAAGACTTGTGTTTTACTAATGCTGTAAGTGGAAGAGTAGTAATAGATACTGTAGACAATTTTCCAATAGGAAGTTGGCACAATATAACAATTGCCCATGAGAAACAATTCATAAAATATTATAGAGATGGAAACTTTATTAGAAAATTTCAAGTTGGTAAATCTATTAATAGTTTAGATGATTTGTATATAGGTGTTTGGGACAATTATTCAAGATATAATGGAAAAGTATCCGAAGCTAGAGTATGGAGTAAAGCACTAAATGACCAAGAAGTATTATTTACTTATAATAAAGAACTAACAGGAAACAATAGACATTTAGTTGCTCATTGGGGAATAAACGAGGGTAATCTTACGGAGATATATGATTATTCTAATAATGGATATAACGGAAGGGTTTACGGTGGAGAATGGGTTGAAGATTCTCCAAGTATTTATTGTTATAAATATCTGATTAAACAAGATTCAAATTATTACTCAATTAAACCTGAATATATCCAAGAAGAAGTGTTTAAGTCTTTAATTTTAGATGGTGGTAAAAAACCTAATAGAGATGATTTTAATAAATATGGATTTAATAATTTAAATGATTTATTAATAGAATATAATTTAGAAAAGCTGTTTAAACCTGCAGATATATTAAAGAAGATCAATAGTGGCAAGTTTCATATAGTTATGATGGAGATGTAATAAATTAATCAATAAAAGTAGATTTAAAAAGAATACTAGACTAGAAAGAGTCTTTTTTCAATGCAAAAATAGGAGCAATGCTACGTTGCCATTGCTCTTTTATCTAGGAAAGGAATTTTAATATGAAACTATGACTATTAATAGTATAACCATAATATTACTTTTATACAATTATTTATTTTAATAAAAGGAGCAGTGTATTATATAGCACTGCTCTTTTTGAGTGGATTGAGGATAATTATTATCTATATGTTCGTGTTAAATGAAAGAGTTTATAGAAGAAAAACGGGAAGGAATTCTAGAAAGATAATTAATGTATAAAATCCACATTTTTCATTTTAGATTGACAGGTTTTCATATATCATCTATACTATATAAATGATGCAAATACTAAAAAGAAGGGTTTAAGGGGTTAGAACAGATATTAATTTTGAAGAATATAAAAATTTAATTGGAAAACTAAGTAGTCTAAAAGTAAGAGAGTGGTATATTTATCATGATAAAAACATTGTTAATAAAATAGATAAATCATTAGAAATAAAAGAGCAAGCAATAAAAGCTCATTTGCTAAGAAACAAATATAGAATGCAAGCCAGAAAACTAATGAAAGATAGAGAGTTAGCAGCATATTTGGATATTAATAATTCTAATTTACCATTTGAGTATTATGAAAATAAATATTTAAAACAAGGATACACTGGTAATTTACTTTATAGAAAAATATTAGAAGCTTCAAATAGAACAAATAAAGAAGTAAATAAACAATTAGGAATAATATAATAAGAACTAGAAGGCACTCAATAAGGTGTCTTTTTTATTGCAATAAAATAAAGAGTAATGATTGCCAATCACTACTCTTTTAAAATTATAAAGGAGATTTAATGTTTAAAAAAACTATTAGTATTATAGACACATCTTAAATTTAATATACAAGAAAAGTAATTAAAAATTTAAATAAAAATAAGAGCAATAATAACATAATATTGCTCTTATTTAAGTGAAGGAAAATACAGTATGAAACACATTCATTAAGAGTATAGACTAAATTTAATTTTTATATACAGTTATTGATTTTAATAAAAAAGAGCAATGTACTGAAACACTGCTCTTTTAATTGAAAGGCGGTAATGATTATGAATATGTTGATATTAGGATTATAGACAGATTAAAAAAATATTATACAATTTGGAGGTGCAATATGAATGAAGAATTAATAAGGGATAAACTTGGAACACATGATAAAAGACTTAATGATCATGCAGGGAGGCTAGATAAACTAGAACAAAATCAAAGCAGAGTAGATGTGAAAATAGAAAATTTATGTGATCAAATTAAACAATTAGTAAGTGTTATGAAATGGTATATTGGGTTGACAGTAGGAGCTTTAGTTAGCTTCTTTTTTTATGCAATTCAACACAATATTTTTAAATAGGAGGATGCTTTATGGAAATGAACATAATGGAATTTATTACAGAGCAGGCATTTATATTGGTACCTGCTTTATACGTTTTGGGACTAATGTTAAAGGGAACAGAAAAGATTAAAGACTGGACAATACCATGGATACTATTAATTATAGGTATATTAGGTTCTATAGCTTTAATTGGACTCAATGCAAATGCAGTAATACAGGGAATACTTACAGCAGGTGTTGCAGTATTTGGAAATCAATTAGTAAAACAAACTACAGTAAAAAGTAAGGAGGAGAAATAGTTGAGCTATACAACTAACTTTATAAATAGTGTTAAAGATGGGGCTATAGCTTCACAGAAGAAATATGGGGTATTAGCTTCAATTACTATTGCACAGGCAATATTAGAGAGTGGTTGGGGCAAAAGTAGTTTATCAAGAGATTGTAAAAATCTATTTGGAGTAAAAGCCATAGGTGGATGGAGAGGATGTAAAAAAAGTTATCCTACATATGAATATTATAATGGTAAGAAGACACTTATAAATGATTACTTTAGAGTTTATAATAGCTACGCAGAAAGTATAGAGGATCATGCTTTATTTCTAGTAAATAATTCTAGATATAAACAGCATGGTTTTTTTAATGAAAAAGATTATGTAGGACAGGCTAACGCTTTACAGAGAGCAGGATATGCAACATCTCCTATATATGCACAGCAATTAATCAATCTAATAAGGCAACACAATTTAAATGAGTATGATAATATAAATAATTCCTACATTAATATAGATGGTGGGGGATACGCCAGTTATCAAGGTGGTGCTCCAGGAATAAATCTAATAATTAGAGATTACAGCAAAGATATTAATAGAATATTCGCTTGGGTGGATAACGATAAAGGGGCAAGTTGGGCATTTGATTTAACACCACCTAATAGTAATTACACTAAGTTATTTAAAAACACGAGTAAGGTAATAACCAAGAGAAATGGCGGTTATACTTTTTCTAAGGGAAGTATTTATAAAATAAATGTTAAAGGATATGATAAGAAAGGTAAAGTTGTAGCAGAAAATCAAATAGTTCTTAAAGTACCGAAGTGTTAATTTATAGATAGTTCTTAGGCTAAGCTAAGAACTATCTATTTTTTTATTTTACATATAACTAATTTTATCTAATATTGTCGAATAGCTTGTACCAAATGTAGAAAAGTTTTACAATAAAGAAGAAACCACCGTGAATGGAACTAAAATGGTTTCTTAAAAATGATGGTATTTCATTGTTTATACTTCTATTATACTAGTATATTCTCTGAAATACAATATAATGGAGGATGTTATGAATAGAGAACTATATAAAAATTTAATCAATAATACAATTGAATATTATTTACCGGAATATAATTTGCAACAAATAATAAATAATTTAACAAAACAAAAAATAGCAAGTTATAAAGAAAAAGAAAATAGTGTTTTAATTAATACATCTGAATCAAAAAGCCAAAGGATTAAGAAATGTATTGATAATAATTCAGATACGTTTTACATAATAGAAAATATGCTTATAAATAAAGCATACAGATATGCTATTTACTATAAATGTGATAATTTTAACCTTAATGATAATATAGAAAATTATATTGATATTGAAAGTTTAAAATGTGAAAAATTTAATTTGATTGAAGAATTTGATAAACCTATATTTGTACAGACTGACGATTACATTGCATTTAAATTTTGTAAATCTATAAATCCTTTTATTATTAAATTAGATCAAACAAAAGATGTTTTTTATTCTACATTGTGGGTTTATCATAAAAAGATGAAAATATTAGAACATAGATTTGATATGATAGGGTTTAAATCTGATGATACTTTTTATGAGACTACATTTAAACCACAATTGTACAAAATATGTACAGATTTTAATTGTACTATTAATGAATTTAGAACAAGTAAAATAATAAAATGTATTGTACAGAATAAAAAAGATGAAGTAAATGAAATTTCACAATGTATGGGTTTAAAAGCTGATAGTTTGGCAAAACTAAAAGCAGGTAAAACTTTAGTAATGCCATTCATAGGAGATTTAGAAATTATTATGGAAGAGAGTAAAGAGCTATTTGACAAAACTAATGAAACAAAGTTAATAAAAAAAATGTTAGAGAAATATATTAACAATATAAAAGAAAATGCCAAATATAAATCAAGATTACTGTCTTGGTGTAAAGGAGAATATAATTCTCTTTGTGTAAATATATTATTTAGTTATAGAGATAAAAACTATGATTTGTTTAATTTCCAGGATCCTAAAAAAATTAATATGGAGTTGATGAATTATGCCATCGAATATATATGGGGGATTAGAGGGGATATTGAAAATATTAGATGACAAACAGATTGAAAGTTTGAAAAGCTTTTTAGAATATCAATATAAGAGTCATGTTTCTTGTAGCGATATAGCTAATAGACTTGATATTACATATGATAAAGCAAAAGAATTAATTAAAATTTTATTGAGAAATAATGTTTTGGAAATGAATTTTAAAATTTTTTGTGAAAATGAATTAGATACCAATATACAAGATACTTATGAAAATATAGAAGATATACCTGAAGAGCCATGTAGCAATTGCGAAAAAAAATGTTCTATTTTAAAAAATGTGATAGTTATATATAAAGTTATAAGTAGGGATATATATGAGTGAAGAAAAATATAAATTCCAAGAATGTGAGTACCTATTAGATAAATTTGAGGATTTTAATAAAGATGCTCCTGATATACTAGCAAAGGTTTTACAGAAAAGGAGTGGAATAAATTCTGAGGAATTTAACGAATTATATAAATTGCTTATAAATATGCACTCAAATGAAGAAAAATATAAAGGAGTAAAGGCAAAGACAAAAGGAAATATATTAGAAAAAATAATAGAGCTTATAACTATAAAAACAAAATTATTTAAATTGTTTACTAATGTAAGTAATAATTCAAATGAATATGATATTATAATTACTCCAAGTGAATTAGCTACAATGTCATATAATGCATTACCTGAGATCATATATCAGCCAATAATATGTGAGTGTAAAAATTATAAAAAACCTGTTGATGTAACTTGGATAGGAAAGTTTTATATGCTCTTATCTATTTCAAATATAAAATGTGGAATTATTTTCTCTTATGAAGGTATTACTAGTGGAAAAGGTGCAGGCAAAGATAAGGGACAAAATGATTCTGAAGAATGGAATAATGCTAAAGGATTGATAAAAAAGATTTTTCTTAAAGATGGGATAGTTATTATAGATATATCAAAAAAAGAATTGGATTCAATTAAAAATGGTAAAAGATTATATGACATAATACAATCGAAGTATGCAGATTTAATGTTTATGACTAATATTGAAAAATATAAAATAGAGCATATATCAAGTGAAAAAATTAAGGAAATAATTGAAGATGTTAATGAACAAGTAGAATTCTATGAAAGTAAAAAATTTAAAAAGTAGTAGGTAGATTAAATATAATTATCTTAAATCAAGCTACACTAGAGGACTTGGAAGAGTTAAAGCAACTAATAAAAGAAAGAGAAGAAAATTTAAATAGTAATAACATTTAGGTAGCTAGCTGCTACCTCTTTTTTTATTGTTGTAAAATGTCTAAATATGTAGTAAATATTTACATACAATCTCCTATTGTACTATAATGGAGTTAATTACAATAGGGGGGGGTATTGGAATGTCGGAGCTTAAATAAGCAAATAAAAAATATTTTATTTGTTTAATAACTTTTATTTTAACATTTGTAGTCGGATTAAAATCAGCTATATTTTTTTTAATATCATTAGGATTTTTAATAGCAATGTTTATTTATGCGTTTAAAATAAGTACTATTAAGAAAAATATAAAAGATCAATCTTCAAATAATGAAGTAGTTAATGAAAAAACAGAAGATAATCTCTTAAAGCAAACCGATTATTTAAGTAATATTCACGAATTAGAAGATGATAAAGGGAGAGAAGAAACATCAGACTTGTCTAGCGATGAATATTATAAAAAACTTTGTGGAAGAGACAAACATATTAATTATTCTAAAAGTGTTTTTGATGAATTTGTTGTAATAGATTTAGAAACTACTGGGCTATATCCAGTTACAGATAAAATTATAGAAATTACGGCAATTAAATATAAAAGTGGACAAATAGTAGAAAAGTATAATACTTTGATTAATCCTAAAATCAATATACCTAAAAGGGCTACGGAAATTAATAATATAACTAATAATATGGTTAAAGATAGCCCTGTAATAGAAGATGTCTTACCAGAGTTATTAAAATTTATAAAAGAGTACCCATTAGTTGCACATAACGCTAGCTTTGATATAAAATTTTTGAATGCAAATTTAGCTTTAATAAATAGAGAAATAAAAAATGTTGCAATTGATACCCTTCAATTAAGTAGAGCTATGTATACATTTTTACCGAATCATAAATTAACCACGATTAAAGAACATTTATGTATATCGGAAGACAATTCACATAGAGCTTTACCAGACTGTATTACAACTGCTGAAATATATTTAGATTATTGCTATAAAGCAAATAATAATTTAAAAGAATTTAATGAATTAGAAAAAGCATGTTTTAAGGTAATAAAAGATATGTTAAATAAAAATAATAGAGATACTGAATTTTTAAAACTAAAACACACAGGGAATTATACAGATATAGCATATTTTTATCCATTAGTTAGAATAAAAGTTGGTGATAGAAAACAATATTTTCTTACTAACATTCCACTTGAAGAATTAAAAGAACATGAAACAGAAAAACCTTCTAAATCTGAAAATTTTAAATCAAGAATACATTTAAAATCAGAAGAGGATTTAAAGCCATTTGAGGAATATATTATACAAATCTTTGATGAAAAAAAGAAAAGTTTTGAATGGTATAAAAACAACATTAAAAGTTCAGAAATTGAAATAGTTAAATATCTTGCAAATTAATATAAAAGAAGATCTAAAGTTTAAGCCTTAGATCTTCTCTTATTTTATGTCAAAAATAAGATGTATTAAAAATCCCTACTATTATATAATATATGTAATAACATTTTATAAATATATAACATGTAAGAGGTAATGAAATCTCTTTAATGGATGTTTTAGGTACAGATGAAGATGCTATAGTAGATATTGTGGAATATAGAATAAAACTAAAAAAACTTTATGAAAAAATAGATATTTGCCTTACTGAAAGGGAAAAAGCTGTTATAGAAATGAGATATGGTTTAGTTGACGGAGGAATAAAAACTCAAAGAGAAATTGCGGAGATATTAGGTATATCTAGATCTTATGTATCTAGAATAGAGAAAAGATCCTTAAAAAAACTATGCAAGGAAATGCAAAAACCATAAAGGCTTTGAATTAAGCTTAGATATGGTATAAAATATAGAGAGATTTTAAAACAGTATAAAGTGAGGAAAACATATGAAGTACACAGGATTATTAGGAAAAAATATATCTTACTCACAATCACCTAAGATTCATAATGAATATTATGAAAAAAACAATATTCCATTTAAATATAAAATATTTGATGTAAATGAAGATGAGCTATTTTACTTTATAGATACATTATACAGAAAAAACATAGTAGGATTTAATGTAACTATACCTTACAAAACTAAGATTTTAAAATATATAGAAAAGCTTGTATACCCAGCTGATAAAATAGGAGCAGTCAATACGGTTGTAGTGCTAAAAGACAAATTAATTGGATTTAATACTGATTACTATGGCTTTACTGAAAGTCTAAAAAGAAGAAATGTTGAATTAAGAGATAAGAATGCATTAATTATAGGAAATGGCGGTTCAGCTCTTTGTGTTTATTATGCATTAATGGACATAGGGTGTAAAAATTTAGATGTTTTATGTAGAAATAAAGATAAAAACATAGAAAAATTGAAAGAAATAAGATGTTTTTACGATTTTTATGATATTATAAAATATGAACAGTATGATATAATAATAAATTGTACTCCTTTGGGAGGAAACAACTATATAAAAAATCTTCCAATAAATTTAGAAAAAATTAAATTAAAAAAAGATGTGATAATATACGATTTAAATTATAAGACACAAGATACTATTTTTATAAATCAGGCAAAAAGTATGAATATAATGGCAATTAATGGAGAAGATATGTTAAGACTCCAGGCTTATAAGGCTATTGATATATGGGGAATATATATATATTAAACGGGGAGGATAAATAAAGTGGAAAGTTTAAGCAATTTGTTAGAAACAACATTACAACATAATGGTTCAGATTTACATCTTACAGTAGGTGTAGCTCCAACAATTAGAGTAAATGGGGAGCTAACTCAAATATCTAAAGATAAATTAAAACCTAAAGATTTAGAGAAATATGCAAAGGAGATTCTTGGAGAAGATTTTGAAGAATATTGTGAAAGAGGAGAAATAGACACTTCTTTTTCTATACCAGGATTAGGAAGATTCAGAGTTAATGTATTTAAACAAAGGGGTAGCCATGCTATTGCTATAAGAATTGTAGGGGTAAGGGTGCCGAGTTTAAATACTCTAAATTTCCCAGAAACCATAAAAGAGTTATCACTTATCAAAAGAGGACTTATATTAGTAACAGGACCTGCAGGAGCAGGTAAAAGTACTACTTTAGCAGCCATGATAAATGAAATTAATTCAAAAAGATCAGCACATATAATAACTTTAGAAGATCCAATAGAATATCTTCATAAACATAATAATTCTATTGTAAACCAAAGAGAAATAGGAAAGGATACCAAAAACTATACTCAAGCTCTTAGAGCAGTTTTAAGAGAAGATCCAGATGTTATATTAGTTGGAGAGATGAGGGATCTAGAAACTATATCAATAGCTTTAACAGCTGCAGAAACAGGTCACTTAGTATTATCTAGTTTACATACTATTGGAGCAGCTAAAACTATAGATAGAATAATAGATGTTTTCCATTCATCACAACAACAACAAATAAGAATACAGTTAGCCACTGTCTTAAAGGGTATAGTATCTCAACAGTTAGTTCCTAGAAAAGATGGAGAAGGTAGAGTAGCAGCCTTAGAAATTATGATTGCTACTCATGGAATACAAAATATGATAAGAGAAGGTAAGGTTCATCAAATAGAATCTTCTATGCAAACAGGAATTAAATATGGAATGAAAACTATGGATATGGCTTTAGCAGAATTATATAAAAAAGAATTGATATCTTATGATAAGGCAATAGCCTACTCTACAGATAGGGAAATTATTAAAAAAATGATATCCATATAAAAAATAGGAGTATTAATACTCCTATTTTTTATATATGTAATAAATGGTGTATAATATATATAGGATAAATTCATAAAAATTCATCAGAATGCAAATAATTTAAAATAATATAGTAATTATGTTTTAATTATGATAAAATAACCATGAATTAGGGGGGATAATTTTGGAAGTCCTTAGTAATATTACACATGAAATTACTAAAATTATAACGTGGATTGTCTTTGTTATATCTATGTATTATTTAATTATATCTTTCTTTGGAATATGGATTAAAAAAGATGAAGAAAAGTGTAAACCTAAAAATAAATTTGCCTTAGTAGTTGCTGCTCACAATGAGGAAATTGTTATTGAAAATATAGTTCATAGCTTAAAAAAACTAGATTATCCAGAAGAGCTTTATGATATATTTGTTATTGCAGATAATTGCACAGATAGAACAGCAGAAAGAGCTAGAAAAGAAGGTGCGATTGTGTATGAAAGATTTAATAAAGAAAAAAGAGGTAAAGGTTACGCCTTAGAATGGATGTTTAGTAAAATATTTAAAATGACAAAAGGGCATAATGCTGTAGTTGTATTTGATGCTGATAATTTAGTTCACAAGAACTTTCTTAATGAAATGAATAAGAAAATGCTTAGAGGAGATAAAGTGATTCAAGGCTATTTAGACAGTAAAAATCCTGAGGATACTTGGATTACAGGAAGCTATTCTATATCCTTTTGGACTTCAAACAGGATGTTTCAATTATCTAGAAGTAATTTAGGATTATCCAATCAATTAGGTGGTACTGGGTTTTGTATAGACATAGATGTATTGAAAGAAATTGGATGGGGAGCTACTTGTCTTACTGAAGACTTAGAATTTTCTTGTAAACTAGTTTTAAATGGTTATAAAGTATCTTGGGCACATAAGGCTATAATATATGATGAGAAACCTTTAACACTTAAACAGTCTTGGTCGCAGAGAAGAAGATGGATGCAGGGGTTTGCTGATGTTTCTCATAGATATTTTTTTAAGTTGATAAAAAAATCTGTAAAGGATTTAGACTTTAAAGCCTTAGATTGTGCTCTTTATAGTATTCAACCTATAATAATATTATTATTTGGTTTTTCTATGGCTATGGGTACAATAAATTATATAAATAAAGCATTAAATATGATTTTAAATATAGATGAAGTATTATCAATGTATGTTATGAATTTTAATATGATAACTTTTTCAGCAATAATGATTTCTATATTTCAGTTTATCTATACTCCATTTATATTGATATTAGAAAGTAAATTAGATTTAAAGATATTTTTTTACTACATAATATATCCCATATATGCTATAACCTGGATACCTATATCTATTCAAGGAATATTAAGAAAAGATGATAAAGAATGGAGTCATACAACTCATACAAGAAATGTTAAAATAAATGATTTAAAAAAAGTTAACTAAAAAGAAAGATATTTATCTTTCTTTTTTTATAGAGTTTAAAAATATTATGTAACATAGAGGAAAAAAAACATTTATGTTGAATATATAAATTAGTGATTCCTTTATAGGAGGGGAAATTTATGGATGAATACATAGTAGGATTGAATATAGGTTCGTCATCTGTTTGTACTGCCGCAGGAAAACTTGATAAGTATGGAAAAATTCAAATAGTAGGAATCAATTATGTTCCCTGTACTGGTATAAAAAAGGGAGTTGTAATAGATATAGATGAGACTTCTGAGGGTATAAAAACCTCAATCTATCAGCTACAGACAATGATTGATGCAAAAGTAACAGAAGTTTACTTATCAATTCCAGCAGAAATATGTGAAATAATCCTAAATAAAGGAGTGGTGGCAGTATCATCTGACGATAGAGAAATAAAGAAAAATGATGTTAGTAGAGCGTTAAATGCATCAAGAATTATAACAATACCATCAAATAAAGAAATTATAGGAGTAATTCCAGAAGAATATATAGTAGATGGATACAACAATATAAAGGATCCTATAGGTATGAGTGGTGTAAGATTAGAAGTAGATGCTCAAATAATATTAAGTGAATCCACAATAATAAGCAATTTATTAAAATGCATAAAAAAATCAGGATTAATTGTTAAAGGTATGGTTTTCCAACCTATGGCAAATGCTGTATCTGTTCTAAAGGAAGAGGAAACAGAAACAGGAGTTCTCTTGCTAGATGTAGGTGCAGAAACAACAAATATGACAGTTTTTAAAGAGGGAAAAGTAATTTATCAAGATAAGATATCAATAGGTGGGAATATGATAACCAACGATATTTCACTATGTTTAAACATACCTATGTCTGAGGCTGAAAAAGTTAAATTAAAGTATGGAAAAATCAATCTTCAAAAAGAAGAGGATTTTAAAATAAAAGTTAATGCAAGCTATGACAACACAGTTGAAATTAGTTATAATATACTAAATGAAATAATAAGTTTCAGGGTAGAAGAATTACTTTCTTTAGTAAAAAAGAAGCTAGTAAAAAATGAACAAATGACAAATATATCAAGTATAGTTATTGTAGGAGGAGGTATAGCATTACTAAAAGGAGTTAATGAGATTGGAAAAGACATAATGGATAAATCCACCAGAATAGGAATGCCAGAATATATAGGTACAGCTAGTCCATTATATTCTTCAGCTGTTGGAGTAGTAGAAGATGTCCTAAACACTTTAAAAGCTAATCCAATAGATGAGGATAATAAGGAATTTAACAAAAAAAGAGAGAAATATAACAGAAATGAAGAAGAAATTTTTTATGAAGAAGAAAAAGAGGGAATCATATCAAAGATAAAAGAGTTTTTTTTAGACTTTTTCTAATAAGGAGGTATTATAGTGCTAGATTTTGATGTAGATGAAAAACAATTTGCTCAGATAAAAGTTATTGGTTGTGGCGGCGGTGGAAATAACGCTGTAAACAGAATGATCGAAGAAGGATTAAAAAATGTTGAATTTATTGCAGTAAATACAGATAAACAAGCATTGATGCTTTCAAAAGCATCTCAAAAAATACAGATAGGAGATAAACTAACTAAAGGATTAGGGGCTGGTGCAAATCCTGAAATTGGACAAAAAGCTGCTGAAGAAAGTGGCGAGGAAATATCTCAAGCTATAAAAGGTGCAGATATGGTATTTATAACTGCTGGTATGGGAGGCGGAACCGGTACAGGAGCTGCTCCAGTTATTGCAGAAATAGCTAAGTCTATGGATATATTAACTGTAGGCGTAGTAACTAAACCTTTCCCTTTTGAAGGAAGAAAGAGAATGCTTCATGCTGAAATGGGAGTACAAAATTTAAAAGATAGTGTGGACACACTTGTTACAATACCAAATGAAAGATTACTTAATATAGTAGATAAAAAAACTACTCTAATGGATTCTTTTAAATTAGCAGATGATGTTTTAAGACAAGGTGTACAAGGTATATCAGACTTAATAACCATCCCTGGTCTTGTAAACTTAGATTTTGCAGACGTAAAAACTATTATGACAGATAGAGGTCTAGCCCACATGGGTGTAGGAAGAGGTAGTGGCGATAATAGGGCACAGGAAGCTGCTAAACAGGCTATATCCAGTCCCCTTTTAGAAACATCTATTGTAGGAGCAACTGGAGTATTACTTAACATAACAGGTGGAGCAGATCTTGGTTTGCTTGAAATAAATGAAGCTGCAGAAGTAGTTCAACAAGCTGCAGATCCAGATGCAAATATTATATTTGGAGCCGTTATAGATGAAAATTTAAAAGATGAGATAAGAATAACAGTAATAGCTACAGGTTTTGAAAAGGAATATGAAAAAGAACCAAGAGAAAAATTTTCAGAAAGTGAAATTGTAAAAAATAAAGACAAAGAAGGAATGTCTTCAGAAGTAGCTGCATCTAAAGAAGAATATGACAATTATACCGAAAATGACTTAGAAATACCTACTTTTTTAAGAAGACAAAGAAAATAATAGTTTATATAAAAAAATCTGACCCAATTATAAAAAGGGCAGATTTTTTTATGTTTATTATCAAAATAAGGGGAATAAAAAGAAGGAATACATACCAAAAAATAACAAAATTTTAAAATATTAAGATATATAATAATAAACAGGAGGGATTTTAATGCATATATACCTTGATATTTTATTTCTTGAAAACTTTATAATAAATAGGTTTCTTCTTTCTTTAACAGCAAAGACTGTTAAGGAAAAGGTAAATTCTATTTTTTTAAGTTTAGCTTCAATAATAGGTAGTTCATATCTTTTATTTATATTAATAGGGAAAAAAACTTATGCAAATAATATTTTTTTCAAACTTTTAGTTGCTTTTTGCATGGTATTTACAATTTTTAGAAAGAAGAATATAATTTTTAAATTAAAAACTACTTTTATATTCATCTTATATTCAATATTATTGGCAGGAATATGTATTTTTATGCAAATCGCTAATGGCAATGGACTTAAAAGCAATGTAGCAATTGTAAATTTTCCATATAAAAAACTTTTAATGGCGATAATACTACTGTATTTACTATTAGAGAGAATAGTTAGCTTTATAAGGGATAGAATTGTTTTAGACAAGCTTATATATAAAATAGATATAGATCTAAAGAACTCCAAAAAAAGTATAAATGCATTTTTGGATACAGGAAACGAATTAGTTGAGCCAGTGACTAATTTGCCAGTTATCGTTGTAGAAAAAGACATATTTCAAAAAAATGAAATAGAAGATTATGATACTGTATACATTCCTTTTTCAGTAGTTAATGGAGATAGAGGAATGCTTAAGGCAATAAAGCCTGAGATGGTATCAATATATAAAAAAAGAGAAATAGAAAAAAAAGAAGTGTTAATAGCTTTTTCAGATAAGAAATTAAGTTCTTCTGGAGACTATAGAGCATTATTATCAAGGGGCATTATTTTCTAGTGAGCAACTAACAATGAACAATGGTGAATATCTAGGTTTTATATAATTAAAAACTTTTCGTAATATCAATGGAAAAAACTATTAATAATTGTTCATTATTCATTATTAGTGATAAATGGTTGTTAACTATATATTGGAGGGATATTATGTTTAAATTAAAAGTATTTCTAAACAAAATATTATCTAAGTTAAAAATATTTGCAAGAAATATATATTATATAGGTGGTAGCGATGTTTTACCTCCACCTTTAACAAGAGAAGAAGAGGAAAACTTAGTAGAAAAACTTAACTATGGTGATGAGAGTATAAGATCTATCTTAATAGAAAGAAATTTAAGACTTGTAGTTTATATTGCAAGGAAATTTGAAAATACCGGTATAGGAATCGAAGATTTAGTATCTGTAGGAACTATAGGTTTAATTAAAGCTGTAAATACCTTTGATCCAAGCAAAAAAATAAAATTGGCAACCTATGCTTCAAGATGTATTGAAAATGAAATACTTATGTATCTGAGAAGAAATAATAAGATAAAATCTGAAATATCCTTTTATGAACCATTAAATGTAGATTGGGATGGCAATGAGTTATTGCTTTCGGATATACTAGGAACTGATACTGATATTGTTTATGATTATATAGAAGAAGAAGTAGATAAAGAATTACTTTTAATAGCTATGGATAAATTAAATAATAGGGAAAAACAAATAGTTAATTTAAGGTTTGGACTAGGAGGGAAAACTGAAAAAACTCAAAAGGAAGTAGCAGATATGTTGGGCATATCTCAATCCTATATATCTAGATTAGAAAAGCGAATAATTAAAAGATTAAAAAAGGAAATAAATAAAATGATATGATTTTATTATGTATAAAAGTCGGCTTCTAAGGAAATAATTATAATGCAATTATACTAAAGGGGCTGATTTACTTATGATAATAAATAAAGTAGAAATATGCGGAGTAAACACATCAAAATTGCCAGTATTAAAAGGAAAAGAAATGAGAGAATTATTAATAAAAACCCAAGAGGGAGATTTAGAGGCAAGAGAAAGATTTATAAAATGCAATTTAAGACTTGTTTTAAGTGTTATACAAAGATTTAATAATAGAGGAGAAAATCCAGATGATCTTTTCCAAGTAGGATGTATAGGGCTTATTAAAGCTATAGATAACTTTGATTTAAGCCACAATGTTAGATTCTCAACATATGCAGTACCTATGATAATAGGAGAAATAAGAAGATATTTAAGGGACAATAATTCCATAAGGGTTAGTAGGTCTTTAAGGGATATAGCTTATAAAGCTTTACAAGTTAGAGATAAATTAATAGCTAAAAATGATAAAGAGCCTACTGTAAGTGAAATAGCAAAGGAATTAGATATACCTAGGGAAGATGTAGTTTTTGCTTTGGATGCTATACAAGATCCTCTATCATTATTTGAACCAATATATCAAGATGGAGGAGATTCTATATATGTTATGGATCAAATAAGCGATACTAAAAATTTAGATGATAGTTGGATAGAGAATATAGCCATAAAAGAAGCTATGAGAAATCTAAATAAGAGAGAGAAGCTGATATTGAGTCTAAGATTTTTTGATGGAAGAACTCAGATGGAAGTAGCGGATGAAATAGGTATATCCCAAGCACAGGTATCAAGATTAGAGAAAACCGCACTCAAACATATGAGAAAATTTGTTTAATATTTATAGTAAAGAAAGATTGAGAAACAAAATTTAAATTAATGTTTTTCAATCTTTTACTGGTTTTAAGTATAAATCTTTATAAAATTTATATAAATATATTAATGAATTTAAAATAGTAGGGGGAATGGATGTGGAATATACTTTTTACTCTTTAAATAGTATGAAAACCATGGAAGTTGTAGAAGTAAATTCAGGAACTAGACTTGGATTTATAAAGGATTTTAAAGTTGATACAGAAAACTATAAAATAACATCAATACTGATGCCAAACGAAAAGATATCCATTTTTGGAAAGACAAATGATATAGAAATACCCTGGCATAGAATAAAAAAAATAGGGGTAGATGTAATATTAGTGGATGCAGAAGATATATTTGAAAGTCAAATTCAGTAGAATTAAGGGGAAAAATGTGTATAATATAAGTAGAGAAATACACATGTAAAAGGTGGGGAAGCATAGTATGAAATGTCCGTATTGTTCATATAATGAAAGTAAGGTAGTAGATTCTAGATCCACAGAAGATAGCATATCTATAAGGAGAAGAAGAGAATGTTTAGAATGTGGTAAAAGGTATACCACCTATGAAAAGATAGAAAGTGTGCCCATACTGGTTATTAAGAAAAATTTAAATAGAGAATATTTCGATAGAGATAAAATAGTTAATGGAATGATAAAAGCTTGCCAAAAAAGACCAGTATCAAGACAGCAAATTGAAGAAATAGTGGATGAAATAGAAAAAAAGATTAATAATTCTATGATAACTGAAGTAAAGTCAGAATATATAGGAGAACTTATTATGGAAAAACTAAAGGACATAGATGAAGTATCCTATGTAAGATTTGCTTCTGTATATAGGCAGTTTAAAGATATAAATACCTTCATGGAAGAAATAAAAAAACTTAAAGATAGGGAACTTTAATTCATAAAATAAAAAAGTGTTACACACTTTTTTATTTTATGAATAATGAACAACTAACAATGAATAATTTAAGTGGATTTTCTTCCGCTTACTACAGAAAATCTTAAATCTTATTAGATAACGCATATAGTTAGTCTATGAATTAATTCGTTTAGCAAAGCTAAACATCAAGTCTTTATATAATTAAAATTTTTTCGTAATGTCAATGAAGAAAAGGTATCCATAATTGTTCATTATTAATTATTCATTAAAAAAACTGTGTCGTATTTTTTTATGTTAAGAATATGTTAGATATGTTAAATGTATTTTGAATATGTAAATTAATATATTTAAATATGTTAGAATTAAATTAGACAAAATAAATAGCCATGGAGGGTATAGTATGTCACAAGATAAGATTTTAATAGTGGATGATGAAGAGCATATTAGAGAACTTCTTAGATATAATTTAGAAAAAGAAGGCTATAAAATTTTTTGTGCTGAAAATGGAAAAGAAGCTTTAGAAATAGCTAAAGAAAAAAAACCTACACTAATTTTACTGGATGTCATGTTACCACAAATGGATGGGTATGACGTATGCAAAGAAATAAGAAAAGATAATTCTATATCCACTACACCCATTATAATGATAACTGCTAAAGGTGAAGAATTAGATAAGGTGTTAGGATTAGAACTTGGTGCAGATGATTATATAACAAAACCCTTTTCCATTAGGGAATTGATTGCCAGAATAAAAGCTGTACTGAGAAGAACTTTATTAAAGAGTACAGAGGAACCTTTTAAATTTGAAGGTTTAAAAATGGATTTTGAAAAACATGAAGTAATGAAAGACGGGGAAAAAGTTGATTTAACCCTTAAAGAATTTCAATTGTTAGAAATACTTATTAAAAATAAAGGAAGAGTATTAACTAGAGAATATTTATTAGATAAAATATGGGGATATGAATATATAGGAGAAACTAGGACAGTAGACGTACATATAAGACATTTAAGACAGAAGGTAGAGGATGATGATAAAAACCCTAAGTATATAGAAACTATTAGAGGAGTGGGATATAGGTTCAATCTAAATATAAATTAAGGGTGGTAAAATGAAAAAAAGATTAATGAGGCATATGTTAGCTACATTAACTTTTAGCATGATTTTTGTTATTACTTTTTTTGCAGTTATAACAAATTATAAATACATGGAAAATAGTAAAGCTATGTTAAAAGTCAATAACGAAATTGTAGTGAAAATGTTGAAGTCCAATGATGTAAAAGATAAAAAGACTATTGTACCCTATATATTTAATGATAGTGATATAAGGATAAGTTGTGTAGATCAAAATGATAAATTAATATTTGATTCACATTTGAAAAATCATGATGGAGAGTTCTATGGTAAAAGAGAGGAGATAATAGAGGCTAGGGAAAAGGGAGAAGGATTTAAAATTAGATACAGTCAAAGTGAAAATATGAATACTATGTATTTTGCCAAGCTATTAGAAAATGGATTCATAATTAGAACTTCCACAAGTCTTGGTGATGTTAGTATTTTACGAGGAAAATACTTTATATATTATTTAATTATAATCATACTTTCTACTCTAGGAGCTTTCATTTTTGCATCAAAATTATCTTCAAGCATTGTTAATCCTATAAAAAAATTAGAATTTATAACTTCTAGAATAGCAGCAGGAGAATTAGATAGAAGAGTAAATATAAATTCTAAGGATGAAATAGGTCAGTTAAGTAATACTTTTAACAATATGGCAGATAAACTTCAATACACAATAAATGATAGTATAGAAAAACAAAATAAACTAGAAGCTATTTTAAAAAGTATGGATAATGGAGTAATTGCTGTAGATAAAGATTTTAAAATTATAATGATAAATCCCTATGCTAAAGAAATCTTTAGCATAGAACAAGATATTATAGGAGAAAATCTACTAGATAAAATAAAAAGTTATGAATTAAAAGAGATATTTAAAGAAGATAATATAGAGGACTATAGAGAAGTAAAAATCCTTTCGCCAAAAGAAAAGAATTTGAGAGTAAAAACTACAGACATAAAAATAGGAAAACAGTTAATAGGTACAGTAGCAGTAGTACAAGATGTTACAGAAATAAAAAAGCTAGAGAATATAAGATCTCAGTTTGTGGCAAATGTTACTCATGAATTAAAAACACCTCTAACATCTATAAGGGGTTTTGCTGAAACCTTAAAATATGTAGAAGATAGGGAAACTAAGGATAAGTTTTTAAATATAATAAATGATGAATCAGATAGGCTTACAAGACTTATAAATGATATACTAGCCCTTTCCCATATAGAAAATAGTAATAGTATGAAGCTAGAAAATATATCTATAAATGAAATGCTAGAGGATATAGTATATTTAATGGAGAATTCAGCAAAGGACAAAAATATAGAACTATTTATTGTAGGAGACAAGATGCAGCCTATAAAAGGAGATAGAGATAGATTTAAACAAATGATGATAAACCTAGTGGATAATGGTATTAAATATACTGAAGAAGGCGGTAAGGTTTATATAGGAGCCAAAAAAGAAGATAATAATTGTATTGTATGGGTAGAAGACACAGGAGTAGGAATTTCTAAAGAACATGTAGAAAGACTATTCGAAAGATTCTATAGGGTAGATAAAGCCAGAAGTAGAAGTCAAGGAGGTACGGGTTTAGGCTTAGCCATAGTTAAACACATAGTTTTAGGCTTTGGCGGAACTATTAATATAGAAAGTGAAGAGGGAAAAGGAAGTAAATTTATTATAAGAATACCTATAAAATCAAATTTAGTTTAGAGGTTGCAAAAAGCAGCCTCTTTTTAATTTGTAAAAATGGAGTTAATTTATTTTAACAGAGGAGTAATATGTATTTAACTTAAGTTTATTATAATTTACGTAGAAAGAAAAAAATTAGTAAATGGAGGGTTTTCATATGAAAAAAAACAACCTAAAATTTTTGATTGTAACTCTATTAATTATAACAACATCAATAGTATTTGCAGCCTGTAGTGGAAAAAATAATTCTTCTAAAGGAGAAAAAATAGGAACTATTACTTCTTTAGGTTCCACAGCATTAAAACCGTTAGTAGAAGAATCAGCTAAAAAATTCAAAGAAAAAAATCCAAAGGTTAATATAAATGTTCAAGGAGGAGGAAGTGGTGCTGGAATTAGCCAAGTATCTGAAGGAACGGTAGAAATAGGAAATTCTGATGTTCCAGCAGAAACAAAGTTAAAAGATAAGGAGAAATTAAAGCAATTAGTAGACCATAAAGTATGTGCTATAGGCTTTTCTGTTGTGACTCATAAAGATGTAAAAGTGGACAACTTAACAAAGGAGCAAATACAGGGTATATTTACAGGAAAATATACTAACTGGAAAGAAGTAGGGGGAGAAGACTTACAAATAAATGTAGTGAATAGACCAAAATCTTCAGGAACAAGAGCTACTTTTAAAGATACAATAATGGGAGATGAGAATGAAAAGGAAGGGCTTGGAATAGTTCAGGACTCAAGTGATGCAGTTTCTAAATCAATACAAAGCACTAAAGGCTCAATAAGTTATCTTGCTTTATCCTATTTAACAGAAGAAAAATCACAAGAATTAAAATTATTAAAAATTGATAATATGGAAGCTTCAAAGGAAAATATAATAAATAAAAAATATCCTTTTTGGTCCTATGAACACATGTACACAAAAGGGGAAGCACAAGGTTTAGTAAAAGAATTTCTTGATTATATGACAAGTGATGACAATAAAGCAGTAGTTGAAAAATTAGGCTATATTCCTATGGGAAATTTAAAATAAAGGGAAGTAGGTAATTATATGGAGGAGAGCTTAACAAAGAAGAAACTAAACATAAATAAAAGAAATATATTGAAAAAATTTATAAATGAATATATAGGAAGAACATTTTCTACATTATGTGGGATTTTTATAGTAATATTAACTTTTTTAATCATATGCTTTATATTTTTAAAGGGCATAAATATATTCCTAAAAGATGGATATTCCTTAAAAGAGTTTATATTTTCTTCTAGTTGGAATCCTGATGGGGAAAATCCAACATTTGGATCTAAAATATTTATATTAGGATCAATTTTAGTATCTCTAGGTGCGCTTTTAATATCTACCCCAATTAGTATAGCGTTAGCTGTTTTTATGAATCATATATCTCCTAAATTAGGTCAGAAATTTCTTCAACCAGCATTAGAATTATTTGTAGGAATACCCTCAGTAGTATATGGATGGATAGGGATAGTTCTATTCATCCCCATTATTAAAAGAAGCTTTGGAGGACTAGGATTTAGTTTACTTGCAGGAATGATTGTTTTATCAATAATGATACTTCCGACTATAGTTAATATATCCTCTGATGCTATAAAATCCATACCTAAAGATTATGTAGAGGCATCCTTAGCGTTGGGAGCAACTAGATGGCAAACTATTATAAAGGTTGTATTACCTTCTGCTAAAAGTGGAATACTTACATCCATAGTTTTAGGATTAGCAAGAGCTTTTGGAGAAGCTCTTGCAGTACAAATGGTTATAGGTAATACCATTAAGCTACCAAGAGGAGTATTAGATCCTACTGCTACCTTAACATCTATACTAACTATGGATATGGCAAATACAGTATCAGGAACTCCTTGGAACGATGCACTATGGGCATTAGCATCTATATTATTATTTATTTCTTTTATGTTTATTATAACTATAAGATTTATAGCTGGAAGGGGGAGATAAAATAATGAATGTTAAAATACAGGATAAAATTTGGACTACAATATTGTATTTTATATCGGCCTTTATGATGTTTTTATTAATTTATTTAATAGGATATATACTGATAGAAGGTATAGGACATATAAGCCTCTCTTTTCTCACCACAGATCCTTTAATAGGGGAAGTTGGTGGAGGAATTGCACCTCAGTTATTTAATTCTTTTTACATGCTTATAATTTCATTATTAATGACAATACCTATAAGTATTGGAGCAGGTATTTATTTAGCAGAATATGCGCAGGAAGGACCTATATTAAACATAATAAGGCTTAGTATAGAAACCATGGCATCCCTTCCATCCATTGTAGTAGGTCTTTTTGGATTACTTATATTTGTAAAAGCTACAGGTTGGGGATTTACCTTATTATCTGGTGCATTAGCTATAAGCATATTAAATCTTCCATCTATGACTAGAATTTCTGAAAATGCCATAAGAATTTCTTCAAAGGGACTAAAAGAGGGTAGTATTGCCTTAGGAGCAACTAGGTGGCAAACTATGAAGAATGTTATACTTCCTGTAGCTACCCCTCAAATACTTACAGGAATAATACTTGCAGGGGGAAGAATATTTGGAGAAGCAGCAGCATTATTATATACATCTGGAATGAGTGCACCACCATTATCATTCTCTTTGGAAAATATTTTTTCTGTTAATTCTCCCTTCAATCCTATGAGACCAGCAGAAACATTAGCAGTGTATATTTGGCAGGTGAATTCGGAGGGAATGATACCAGATGCTACAAAGGTTGGAAGTGCATCTTCAGCAATACTTATAATAATGGTTCTAATATTTAATATAATGGCAAGAATTATAGGAAATTTAATACACAGAAAGTATGTAGGGGAAAAGTAAGGGGGATAATATGAACATAGTAAAAATAAAGGATTTAAGTTTGTTTTATGGAAAAACTCATGCTTTAAAAAACATAAATATGAATATAGAAAAAAATAAAGTAACAGCACTTATAGGCCCTTCAGGTTGTGGAAAGTCTACTTTTTTAAGAAGTATAAATAGAATGAATGATTTTATAGAAAATGTGAATATAGATGGAGAAGTGATTTTTCATGGAAAGGATATTTATAAAGAGTTTGATGAAATAGATTTAAGAAAAAGAGTAGGTATGGTTTTTCAAAAGGCAAATCCCTTTCCTATGTCTATATATGACAATGTAGCCTATGGTCCTAGAATACATGGAATAAAAAATAAAAATGAATTGGATATAATAGTAGAAAAGAGTTTAAAAAAAGCTGCTCTTTGGGATGAAATTAAAGACAGACTTAACAAAAATGCACAAGGATTATCTGGTGGGCAACAACAAAGGCTCTGTATAGCAAGAACATTAGCTGTAGAACCTGAACTTATATTAATGGATGAACCAACTTCAGCACTGGATCCCATATCTACATCTAAAATAGAGGAATTAATGCATACTTTGAAAAAAGATTATTCAGTTATAATAGTTACTCATAATATGCAGCAAGCTGGAAGGATATCCGATGATACAGCCTTTTTCTTATCAGGTGAGGTAATAGAATTCGGAAAAACTTCAAATATATTTTACAATCCTCAAGATAAAAGAACAGAAGATTATATATCAGGAAGATTTGGGTAATAGATGCTTTCTTTTTTATATCTAACCCCTCTAATGATAATAATTGACTAAATAAAAATATTAATGTAATATAACTAAAGACAGATAATATTGCTGAAAACTGTTTATCAGGAGATGAATATATGAAAAATAAAGTAAAAAAAGTATTACCCTATAGTATAGGAGAAGAAGTGGGAGTTGAACCAGGAGATATAGTAAACTCCATAAATGGTGAAGCTATTAAGGATATATTAGATTATAAATTTCATATGGGCGATGATTTCATAGTATTGCAAGTTCAAAAGCCCTGTGGTGAAATATGGGATATAGAAATAGAAAAAGAATTTGGAGAAGATTTAGGAATAGAGTTTGAAGAAGGTATAATGGATGAGGCCAGAAGCTGTCATAATAACTGCATGTTTTGCTTTATAGATCAGTTACCAGGAGGCATGAGAAAATCTTTATACTTTAAAGATGATGACTCTAGACTTTCTTTTCTACAGGGTAATTTTGTTACCTTAACTAATATGAAGGATGAAGATATAGATAGAATAATAAGGTATAGAATAAGTCCTATAAATGTATCTGTACATACAACGGATGGAGAACTAAGAAAAAAGATGCTAAACAATAGATTTGCAGATAATATATGGGAAAGACTTAAAAAACTTGCAGATGCGTCCATAACTTTAAATTGCCAAATAGTTCTTTGTCCTGGAGTAAATGATGGAGATAATTTAAGGAAAACAGTAGAAGATCTTTATACACTATATCCTTCTGTAGAGAATATAGCAGTGGTTCCTATTGGAATAACCAAATATAGAGAGGGATTAGCTAAATTTAGTCCTTACAATGAAGATGGGGCAAGAGAACAGTTAAATACAGTAAAAAAACTTCAAGAAAAATATATAAAAGAAATAAGCACTCCTTTTGTTAGACTTTCCGATGAATTCTATGTAGTAGGAAAAGAAAACATACCTGACAAAGATTTTTACCAAGGTTTTGATCAAATTGAAGATGGTGTTGGAATGATTAGAATGTTAAGGGAAGAATTTAAAGAAACTCTTTCTAATCTAAATAGAAATTCAAAAGGTAGCTTTACAATAGTAACAGGAGAGCTAGCTTTTAAAGAATTTTTAACAATAAAGGATGAAATAAAAAAAGTAAATGATAAAATAGAGATAGGGGTTAAAAAAATTATTAATAATTTTTTTGGAGAAACTATAACTGTAGCAGGATTAATTACGGGAAGTGATATAAAAGAACAGTTGAAAAAAGAAGAAGTAAAAGACTATATATTAATACCTAGAAATATGTTAAAAGCTGATGAGGATATTTTCTTAGATGATGTAACTGTTAAAGAATTAGAAGAGTTTTATGGTAAAAGTATAATTATATGTGAGTATACAGGAGAGGATTTTATAGAAATACTAAATGAATACAGCAAGGAGGAAAATTAAATGGGAAAACCAATAGTTGCAATAGTAGGAAGACCAAATGTAGGAAAATCTACACTATTTAATAAACTAGCAGGAAAAAGAATTGCTATAGTAGAGGATACACCAGGAGTTACAAGAGATAGAATATATGCTCAAGCGGAGTGGTTAAATCACAATTTTACAATAATAGATACAGGTGGTATAGAGCCAGAAAGCGAAGATATAATAGTAGCTCAAATGAGAAGACAGGCAGAAATGGCAATAGAAATGGCAGATGTAATAATGTTTATAGTAGACGGTAAAGAAGGATTAACACCGGCTGATAATGAAGTAGCCCTAATGCTTAGAAAAAGTAAAAAACCAATAGTATTAGTAGTAAATAAAATAGACAGAATAGAAGAAGAAGATAATATGTATGAATTCTATAATTTAGGTATAGGAGAACCTACAACTATTTCAGCTTCTCAAGCTTTAGGACTAGGAGATATGCTAGATAAAATAGTAGAAAATTTTCCAAAAGGTTATCAAGATGAAGAAGAGGATGAGTATATTAGAATAGCCTTTGTTGGAAAACCAAATGTAGGAAAGTCTTCTCTTATAAATAAGATATTAGGAGAGGAAAGAAATATAGTAAGTAATATACCAGGAACTACAAGAGATGCTATAGATAGTTTTCTAGAAAGAGATGAAGATAAATTTATATTAATAGATACAGCAGGGCTTAGAAGAAGAAGTAAGGTAAAGGATCAAATAGAAAGATATAGTACAGTAAGAACCTATGCTGCTATAGATAGAGCAGATGTATGTATACTTTTAATAGATGCAGAAGAGGGAATAAGTGAACAAGATAAAAAAATAATAGGATATGCACATGAATTGAATAAAGCATTAATGGTAGTTGTAAATAAGTGGGATTTAATAGAAAAAGAAACAAATACCATGAATAGATTTAAAAAAGAACTTCAAAGTGAGCTTTCTTTTATGAGTTATGCTCCTTATATTTTCATATCAGCTAAAACAGGACAGAGAGTAGGAAAGGTTTTAGATTTAGCTAAAGAATGTTATACCAATTATAGTAAAAGAATAAGTACGGGCGTTTTAAATGATGTTATAAGTAAGGCAGTAATGATGAAGGAACCACCAATAGTTGCCATGAATAGATTAAAAATATATTATGTTACTCAAGTTGCTACAAAAGCACCAACTTTTGTATTCTTCGTAAATGATCCTAGAACATTACATTTCTCCTATGAAAGGTATTTAGAAAATCAACTAAGACAAAGCTTTGATTTTACAGGAACAGGAATTAAAATGGAGTTTAGAGAAAGGAAAGAGTAATATGACAATTAAAGGTATAACTTTTATTGGAGGAGGAAGTTTTGGTACTGCTTTAGGTATTATGTTAGCCAAAAAGGGTTATAACATAAATATATGGGATAGAAAACCCCATGTGATAGCAGATATAAACGAAAAAAAAGAAAATATAAAATATCTTCCCAATGTGGTTATTCCATCAAATGTAAAAGCCTATAAAGGTATGAAAGAGGCTTTAGTGGGAATTAAATATGTAGTTATTTCTGTACCATCTCATGCTATAAGAGAAATATGCAGAAATATGAAAGATTACTTAAAAGAAGATGCTATTATAATAAGTGTGGCAAAGGGTATAGAAGAACATAGTGGAAAAAGGTTATCTCAAATTATAAAAGAAGAATTACCTAAAAATCCTGTGGTAATACTTTCAGGACCAAGTCATGCAGAAGAAGTAGCACAAGATATACCAACTACTGTAGTAGTTACATCAGAAGATGTTAAGGCATCTTTAGAAGTACAGAATTTATTTAGTACAAATAAATTTAGAGTATACACTAATGATGATATAATAGGTGTTGAAATAGGAGGGGCAGTGAAGAATATAATTGCTTTAGCTGCTGGTATCTCCGATGGAATAGGATATGGAGATAATACAAAAGCTGCTCTTATGACTAGAGGAATAAATGAGATAATAAGAATTGGAGAAAAGTTAGGAGGACAAAGGGAAACCTTTTGGGGGCTAACAGGTATGGGGGATATGATAGTAACCTGTACTAGTATGCATAGTAGAAATAGAAGAGCTGGTCTTTTAATAGGAAAAGGTTTATCTATGGAAGAGGCTATAGAAGAAGTAGGCATGGTGGTAGAAGGTATAAAAGCTTGTAAAGCCTTTTATGAATTAAAGGAAAAGTTAAAAGTATCTATGCCCATAACGGATGCTTTATATAGAGTTCTATTTCAAGGGGAAGATGCTAAATACTGTGTATATGAATTGATGACTAGAGACAAAAAAGATGAATAAATTTAATCTTATATTTTAAAGTAATCTGTAGAAATTAAAATTTCTACAGATTACTTTTTTTATATGTAATATTTAAGGGGGAAGCAAAATATATATATACTGTTAATATTAGTTTATAGGAGGGTAAGTAAACTTGGAAAATTTTGATATATACAAAGATATAGCAGAGAGAACTCAAGGGGACATATATGTAGGAGTAGTTGGACCTGTAAGAACTGGCAAATCCACTTTTATTAAAAAGTTTATGGAACTTATGGTTATACCTAACATAGATAATGAATATAAGAAAAAGAGAGCTCAAGATGAGTTGCCACAAAGTTCTTCAGGTAAGTCTATTCATACTACAGAGCCTAAATTTGTACCAAATGAAGCGGTAGAAATTAATTTAAATGAAGGTACTAAATTTAAGGTAAGAATGGTGGATTGTGTAGGATATATTGTAAAAGGTGCCCAAGGACACATGGAAGAAGGAAAAGCTAAAATGGTATCCACACCTTGGTATGATTATGAAATTCCATTTGAAGAAGCAGCAGAGATTGGCACTAAAAAGGTTATAAATGAACATTCAACTATAGGAATTTTAGTAACTACTGATGGAACTATTGCAGACATAAATAGAGAAGATTATGTGGAAACAGAAGAAAGGGTAGTAGAGGAATTAAAAGAAATAAACAAACCATTTATAATATTACTTAACTCTAGAAATCCATTAAGTCCTGAAACCATAGAGTTAAGAAAGGAAATGGAAGAGAAATATGATGTTCCAGTACAAATTATGGACATATTAAATATGAAGGAACAAGATATAATAAGTGTATTTAGTAGGGTACTTAAAGAGTTTCCAATACAGGAAATAAATATAGACATGCCAGGCTGGATAGAAAAATTAGATAGAAGTCATTGGTTAAAATTAAACTTTATAAATTTAGTAAAAGATATGAGTAAAAATGTTTATAAAGTAAGAGATGTAGCTAAAGTAGTTGAGGAAATAAAGGAAGCGGAATTTTTGGAAAAGTCCATATTAGATGAAATGAATATGGGGGAAGGTACTGCTAGAGTGGTTTTAAGCCCTAAAAATGGATTGTTCTATAAAATTTTAGGAGAAATATGCAATAGGGAAATAGAAGATGAAAATCATCTAATGGATATAATGAAGGATATGAATAAGGCAAAATTAGAATATGATAAAATCGAAGGTGCCCTAGTAGATGTAAAAGAATTAGGTTATGGATTAGTAGCACCTGAATTATCAGAGATGAAGCTAGAAGAACCTGAAATAGTAAAACAGGGTAATAGATATGGAGTTAAATTAAAGGCTAGTGCTCCATCATTACACTTTATAAAGGCAGACATAGAAACAGAAATATCACCTATAATGGGTACTGAAAGAGAAAGTGAAGAACTAGTTAAAAATCTATTGGAACAATTTGAAAGTGATCCATCAAAGATTTGGGAAAGTAATATGTTTGGTAAATCCTTAGAAGTATTAGTAAAGGAAGGATTACAAAGTAAACTTTATAAAATGCCAGAAGATGTTCAAGTAAAAATACAGAAAACTCTACAAAAGATCATAAACGAAGGCAATGGTGGATTAATTTGCATTATTTTATAGTTTAAATAGCTACTTTATTATATAATAAAATTAAAGCTCTTCTGACGATAGGAAGAAGAGCCTCCTTAATTATTCATTGTTCATTAAACAACGTTGAGTTTATTTAAAATTATGATATAATAAAGGTATTATCTGGGTATAGCGCAGATGGTAGCGCGCATGCATGGGGTGCATGAGGTCGCAGGTTCAAGTCCTGTTACTCAGACCAGTAATATCAAGGGTTGTAGAAATACAACCCTTTTATTTTTGGATTTGGTGGGGGAATTTGGTGGGGAATGAGAGTCAAAATAAAAACCTAACCAAAATATATGGCTAAGAATTAACTAATCAAAGTGAATAACGGATTGACCCCTTCAAGATGGACAATATTAACTTATTTTAAACTTAACTTACATTTTTAATATAATAGTCATGAGGAGAATAGTATCCTATAGAGGAATGTATTCTCTCATGATTATACCTATAAACATAATCCTCAACATCAATTTTTAAATCTTCCAATGTCATATATATCTTTCCTGTAAGACATTCATCTTGTAAATATCTATGAAAAGATTCAATATAAGCATTATAATTTGGACTTCTCACAGGAATTCTCTCATGTATAACTTCTTCTCTTAAACAGGCTTTTTCAAAGACACCACTAATAAATTGGCTTCCATTATCGGTACGTATAATCAGCCCGTTAGGGCTATCTTTAAGACCACGACAATATAGTCTCTTTAAAAGTACACTTTTAGCAACATTACCAGTAGCAGACAAATCTATGGATTGAGAAACTATAGATCTGTCAAAAACATCTATTATAGATGTTATATATGCTGTTTTTCTTGTGCCAGTAATAAAGCAATATTTTATATCCATTTGCCATAACTGATTTGATCCAGCAACTCTAATACTTTCACAAATCCTTGATATACGTGGTTTACGGTACTTTGTACTATCACCTAATAAATTTAATGAAGACATAAGTCTATACACTTTTTTTACTTATTTGTATATTATAGTCCCTTCTTAAAAGCACAGTAACCTTTCTATATCATAAAATTTACTAGTTTTGCTCGTTTTTATATTTGCAATTAGGTTTTCAATTTCAGAATCATTTACTTTTCTTCCACCAAAAGTATAACTAAATCCAGGTGTCTTACGTCCTACATTATCGTATTTACGTTCTTTTTTATCAGAAGAAATATAATTATAATAGGTGGATTTAGCTACTTTTACAACTCTTAATACAAATACAATGCTAACTCCACTTTCGATCCATTTGCTTGCAATATGCAGCCTATCGGCTAAAGTCGGTTCTTTTTTTTTAATAAGTCCTTCAAAATTGCTATTTCAAGCTCTTTTTCTTTAAGTTGCTCTACTACCTTTTTATATTCCTTTTTATAATTAGGTATTATATCAACATCTTTCGGTTTTTTTGGAGTTAATGTTTGAGAATATCTACGATAATTATTAACCCATGTACTTAATTGAACTTGATTTATATCATATTTTTTAGCTACTAAAATATTACTGCCACATTCCAAAACTTCCTTAACATAAGAAATTCTATCTTCTTCTGTAAATGTTCTTTTAAATTTAACCTTACTCATAATTTAGGCCTCCTAATTGATATATTATTATTTTAATATATTTAAGTTAAGAATGTCCATTTCAATTAGGGGGGCCTATAGGATAATAGTATTTAATTTTTCAATTGCATCTTGTTGCATATCAGCCAGAATATGAGAGTAAGTATTTAATGTCATTTTTATGCTAGAATGTCCTAACCTATTTCTTAAGCCCATAAACATATTTGGACAATATTCTAGAAGTTAAGGTGAAAATAAATTTTTGTAATTAAAGTTTTTAAGCTTTGATATAAAGAAAGTTATTAATCGAAAATGGATAACAGATATTATTTATATTCAAAATACAAAGAAATTATTAAAAGAATCTAGTATCAAAACAGAAAATCTGCAAGAAGGTATGTAAAGACATAATTTAAAGCTTAATTTCAGTTAAATTTAATTGGGATTAAGCTTTTCTGATTATTATATATCCTAATAATAGAAAATTTTTATATAAATATAAAAAGCTGCAATAAATAAATGTATTTAACATAATTTGAAGAATATATGAAGTATAATAGAGATCTTTCAGCACTTAAAGTTGCAAAAATTGTAATAATAGAACAAGTTTTTTATTAAGTTTTTTTTGAAAAGTGAGATAATTGTCGTGTAAGGTGTTTCAAAAACAGTAAAAATAATGTAAAATATAGTTATAGAATTGATAATTTAAGATTTTAATGATAATTAAGGAGAGAGAAAATGAGGTTTTGTCTAACATTACATCTAAAAGAGAAAATTTTCCTAATAGAATACAGAAAAGTTATATTAAGTTATATTAAAAATGCAATATCAAAATGTAATAATGGAAAATATTATGAATGCTTTTTTAAAGACACAAAACAAAAAGATTATTGCTTTTCAGTAATATTACCTAATCCTACATTTACTAAAAATGAAATAATACTAAATGGAAATGAAATAAAAGTGCTTTTTTCAACTAATAATAATTCCAAGATAGGTTTTATATTGTTTAGTGCATTTATAGCTCAGAAAAATAAACCATATCCATTGCCAAATAACAATTCTATGATATTAAAAAATATAAATAATAAAAAACAAGAAGAAATATTTAATTCTAAAGCTATATTCAAAACAACATTAGGTAGTGGGCTATGTGTAAGAGATCATGATAAAGAGGAAAATAAAGATACTTATTATGTATATACTGATGAAAAATTTAGAGAAAAGTTAAAAGTAGTACTAATTAAACAAATATTAAAGGCAGGATTTACTGAAGAGGAGGCAAATGATATAAAGGTAAATCCAATACAGTGTAAAAAGGTTGTAGTAAAACACTACAGAAGATATATAGACACTACAACTGGACTTTTTGAAATACAAGCAAATAATAAAATATTGCAACATTTTTATGATGTAGGCATAGGAAGCCGTAAATCAATGGGATTTGGAATGATAGATTTAGTAACACAAGATTTACTATAAGAAAGGAGGAAATTATGAAGACAAGCATACAAAATGAAAAATATGATACTATGCTAGAACCATCAGATTGGAGATTTTCAGCAACTATAGTAGGACTTTTACAATATTTAAATTATCATGATTTAGATTATAAACTGGAAGAAGATTATATTTTGTATAATAGTTCTGGTATTAATGAAGAGAGATATTTAGACTTTGTAGAATATAAGTATGGAGAAGAACTCCACCATAGATTAGTTGAAAATATACTTTCTAACGAAGAAATAACAGAGGAGCAATTAAAGCTAATAAATGAAAAGTTAGTAGCAAATACCATAATGAAAAAGACCTTTGGCAAAATAAAGTTTGACAATACAAATAAAAAAGAAATATTAGATATTATTAATAAAAATAGATATGAATTAATAAGGGAAACCTTCAGAAGAAAAAGTAATATGTATGCTAATTATGGAAATACAAATCAGTTGTTTAATGATTCGCAAGATCATTGTAGGTTACTAGGATATTGTATAGATACAGGTAAAAAGGGGAAATCAACAGGTTTTAATTTTATGATGAGCACATTTGTTGGATCTGATATAAAAGAATTTGATTTTATTCCATTTGCTTTTGAGGGGAGTAGAGAGGCTTTTTTTATAAATGATAATTACACAATACAAAGACTAAAAATCTCCAACGAAATTTTAAGTAAAAAGATAGAGGATGATTTAGAAGGAGAAAATAAAAGAAAAGATGCAAGACAAACTTTGTTTAAAGCTATTATGGAAACATCAGATTTTATAAAAAGAGATGTAGAGGTAATATTAAAAGATATATCTAAAGAGTATTTTGAAACTTTATACATAAGAAAAGAAAGTATAGATATATTTAAAGAATTCATAAATGAAAAAATAGAATATAAGTCCTTTTGTTTTTCTCATAAAGTAACAGATAAATACTATATAAATATACAAAAAAAAGTCACAGAAAGTATTTTAAACAATGTGTTATTAGATGAATTAATAGAAATTTTTTTAAAAGAAAAAAATAGAAGTTACTTAGTATTACAATTAATAAAAATTAATGTATTAATAAGGAGGGATAAAACAATGAAAGATAGATTAAAAGGTGCTTTTGCTTGTGCAAAGCAAGTATCAAAAGCTATAGAAAGTAATAAATTAGATAGCTATAAACAAAAGCTTACAAGTTCAATAATATTTAAAGATTATGATAGAGTATGTCAAATATTACTACAACTATCAAACTACTCAGGAATAGAGTTTGGATTTGTATATGATTTATATGATGATTTTGAAGAAAACAAAGACTTAGCATATACATTTATTAATGCATTATCAAAGAAAAGTGAAAATAACTAATAAGAGGTGGAAAAAATGAAAGATAAAAAAGCATTAACTTTAACAGTAGTAGCAAATATGACTTCAAACTATTCAGAAGGATTAGGGAATATAGCAAGTGTACAAAAGGTATTTAAAAATAGAAAAGTATATACTATAAGAAGTAGAGAAAGCTTAAAAAATGCCATTATGGTTCAAAGTGGAATGTATGATGATTTGCAAACAGAAGTGGATGGAGCAACTCAAAAGTTGGCAAATAAAGAGTTAAATGCATCTAATTGTAGAGCTCTTGAAGGAGGATATATGAGTACAAAGGGGACTACAAATATTAGAAAGAGTTCTTTTTATTTAACAGATGCAATATCTTGTGAAAGCTTTGTAAATGAAACAAGGTTTCATAATAATCTATATTTAGCTAATAATGCAGCACAAGCTAAAAATATAAATTTACAAGAGAAGTCTAGTGAAGCTGGACTTATGCCTTATCAATATGAATATGATAAATCTTTAAAAATATATAGCATAACTATTGATTTAGAGATGATAGGAAAGGATGAGAATTTTCAGCAGGAAGAAGATTATAAAGAAGCTGATAACAAGGAAAAAGCAGATAGAGTAAATTCTATATTAAATGCAATAGAAAATTTAAGTTTAACAGTAAAAGGTAACTTAGACAATGCAGAACCAGTATTTGTAGTTGGAGGTTTATCAAATAGAAAGACACATTATTTTGAAAATGTTGTAAAGGTGGAAGAAGAAAAATTAATAATATCAGAAGACTTAAAAGATAAGATAGAAAAAGGATATCATGTAGGACTTTTAGAAGGAAAGACATTACAAAATGAAAAGGAAATAAAAGAACAGTTAAATCCTATATCTATAACTAAATTTTTTGATATGATTAGACATGAAGTAAATACTTACTTTGGTATATAACTAGAATAGAAGAAAGTAGGTAAAGATATGAAAGCATTAAGAATAGTGCTTACTCAAAGTAGTGCTAATTATAAAAAAGAAGAAACTATAGATAATAAGATGACTTACCCACTTCCACCAATATCAACAATAATAGGAGCTATCCATGATGCATGTGGTTATAAAGATTATCATCCCATAGACATAAGTGTACAAGGAAAATTTGAATCCATGCATAAAGAGCCATATACCGATTATTGTTTTTTAAACTCCGTTATGGATGATAGAGGTATATTAATTAAAATGAAAAATGAAAGCCTTTTATCAAATGCCTTTGATAAGGTGGCAAGTGCTAAAAAATCACAGGGGAACAGTTTTAGGAAAGGTATAACAATACAGGTATACAATGAAGAATTGTTAAAGGAATATAGAGATTTAAAAGATTTAAATGATAAGATAGCTCATTATAAAAAAAATGAATTTAAAGAAAAATTAGATTCTATAAAAGCTGCAAAGACTAAGTTAGCAGAAGATAAAAAGAAATTAGATAAAAAGTCAAAAGAATTTGAAGATATTATTAAAAGAGAAAAAGAGGTTAAATTAAAAGAAAAAAATTTTAAACAAAAAGTTAAAGAATTTGAATTGGAGAAATATACTAAGCCAATATCTAAGTTTAGATCATTAACTACATCATTAAAATACTATGAAATTTTAAATAATGTAGAACTTGTTATTCATATAAGAAGTGATGAAAAAACTTTGAATGAAATAGAAGAGAATATCTATAATTTAAAATCAATAGGTAGAAGTGAAGATTTTGTGAATATAATAGAAGCCAAGATTGTTACTTTAACAGAAAGTGATGATTATGAGATTAAAAGTAATTATTCAGCATACTTAAATTATGATGATGTAAAAAATGAAAAAGTGTGGTTTGAAAATACAAAAGCAGATCGAAAGGTTAGTGGGACAAAGTACTATATAAATAAAAACTATATTATAAAAGATGATAAAAGGTTCTTTGAGAAAAAGAAAGTTATATACGGATCACAATATTTTATAGAAGAAACTAGTGAAAATATATTTATAGATAATGAAGAAAACAAAGAATATATTGTTAACTTTATATAATGAAAGGCAGTAGGAATTTTTCCTGCTGCTTTATAGTTAGGAGAAGGATTATGGAAAATAAATTAAACATATTAGATGATGATATATTAAAGCTAATTGAAGAGAAAAAAGCAAAGCCAGATAAAACAATAAAAGAGCATACATTAGAATTAATAGAGGTTTTAAATCTATTACGTGAGCTTGGCTATATAAAAAATGATAAGATATATAATTTAGTAGAAAAAGCGTGTATATATCATGATTTAGGTAAATTAAATAAAGAGTTTCAAAAAAGAGTTAATGGTAAAAATGTGAAATTTAATGAAACTAAAGAGGTAGTACACAATATATTATCTTTATATTTTATAAATAGTAAGAATTTTGAAAGTAAAGAAAATTACTTAAAGGTAGCTCATAGTGTACTAAATCATCATAATTATTGTAATAACTTTGATGAAATAAGTGAAAAAGAAGAGTTAATAAAAAGTTTAATAGAAGGATTTAAAACTTATAAAGTAAAGAGGTCTACAATATCAAAATTAAAATCAATAGTAAGTGATATAGATAGCATAAAAGTAAAGGGATACTTACATAAATGCGATTATAGTGCAAGTTCAGGAAATAAAGCTGAATATCCCAATAATTTTTTAGAAAATGGATTAAATAATCTTTTAATAAAGTGGAAAAAGGGTACTAAAGAAGCAACATGGAATGAACTTCAAAATTTCTGTATAGAAAATAAAGATGAAAATATAATAGCAATAGCACAAACAGGCATGGGTAAGACTGAAGCGGGGTTACTATGGATAGGAAATACAAAAGGTTTTTTTGTACTCCCTATAAGAACAGCTATAAATGCAATATACGATAGAGTGAGAAAAGACATATTAAATAATAAAGGTATAGATGAAAAAATAGCAATACTTCATTCAAGCTCTTTAGAGTATTATATAAGAAACATTACAGGTGATACTAATGAAAAAGAAGAAATTGACTTAATGAATTATCATAAGATAGGAAAACAATTATCTATTCCAATAAATATATCAACAATGGATCAAATATTTGATTTTGTATATAAATACCCAGGATATGAACTAAAATTAACTACATTATCCTATTCAAAGATAGTAATAGATGAAATACAAGCTTATGGACCGGATTTATTAGCATATCTGATATGTGGATTAGAAAAGATAGCAGAATTGGGGGGAAGAATAGCAATACTTACAGCAACATTGCCACCATTTATAAAAGATTTATTACAAAAAAACATAAAATTTATAGAAAACTCCACTGCATTTACTAATGATATGAAAAGGCATAATTTAAAGATAATAGATGAGAGAATAAACTCAGAAGATATTTACAATAAATATGTAGAAAATAAAAAATTAAATAAAAATAATAAAATATTAGTGGTATGTAACACAATAAAGGAAGCGCAAAAGCTTTATGAAGAATTAAAGATATTAATCAATAATGAAGAGTTGCATATATTACACAGTAAATTTATAAGAAAAGATAGGCTTAAAAAAGAAAGTGAGATTATAGAGTTTGGAAAAACCTATGATGAAAACAAAAATATAGATAAGAAAAATGGAATTTGGATATCAACGTCAATAGTAGAGGCTAGCTTAGACATAGACTTTGATTGTCTTTTTACAGAGCTGCAAGACTTAAATTCATTATTTCAAAGATTAGGTAGATGCAATAGAAAAGGAAAGAAAGACAGCAGTAATTACAATTGTTATATATATACAGAAATAGATACTGCCAATTTAATTAATGGAGATAAAGGCTTTATTGACAAAAGGTTATTTGATTTATCAAAAAAAGCAATAATATCATGTGATGGACAAATATCGGAGAGGGATAAAATAAATTTAATAGATTCATACCTTACAACAGAAAATCTAAAAGGTAGTGACTATATGAGAAAATATAAGGAGATATATAATTTCATAAAGGATATACCTTCATATGAATTTGATTTAAATCAAATAGATTTAAGAAATATTCTTTCAGAAGAAATAATACCAAGTCCTGTATATGAAGAATTTTTAGAAGAAATAAAAGAAATTGAATGTAAATTAGCAAATGAAAATATTAGTTATTATGAAAAGATAATATTAAAAGATGAGATAAGAAAATATACAGTATCCGTTCATCCAAATGATATTAGAAACTATGACAGAGCAAAGCAGAAAGGAGCAGCTATAAATTATAATAAAATTTTATTAAGTAAGTATAAAAATGAGTACATTAAGGTTATTGAATGTAAATATGATGAAGCTGGATATAAAAGAATTAAATATGGTGAAACAACAAGAAGTTCAAATATATGGTAATAGATTAGAATTAAGTGGGGGTGAAAAAGTGAAAAAGGAAATTACAGGGGTAATGATTTATTACTATAAGGTTTGCAAAAGAAAGTTGTGGTATTTTTATAATGAAATACAGATGGAACAAGGAAATGAAAGTGTTGAGATAGGTAAAGCGATAGATGAAGAAACTTATAGGCGAGATAAAAAGCACATAAATATAGATAACATAATAAATATTGATTTTATACGTTCTAAAGGAATATTACATGAAGTTAAGAAAAGTAATAAAATAGAAGAAGCAAGTATATTACAAGTAAAATATTATTTATATTTTCTTAATAAAAGAGGTATAGAAAATATAAAAGGCAAAATAGATTATCCACTACTTAAACAAAACATAGATGTTGAGTTAACAAGAGAAGATGTTACTATTATAGAAGGAATTTTAGATGATATACAAAATATAGTTAAAGCTAGTAATCCTCCAAATTTAGAAAAAAAGAGGATATGTAAATCTTGTGCTTATTATGATCTATGCTTTATATAATAGGAAGGTGAAATTTTATGAAAAGAAGCTATTATATTTATAATAATGGGATACTAAAAAGAAAAGATAACTCTATGGCATTTATAGATGAGTTAGGGGAAAGACGATATATACCAATAGAGACCGCAAATGAAATATATGTAATGTCTGAAATGGATTTTAATACAAGTTTAATAAATTATTTATCACAATATGATGTTATAATACATTTTTTTAATTACTATAGTTTTTATACTGGTAGCTTTCAGCCAAGGAAAAAATTAGTATCTGGGAACTTATTAGTTAATCAAGTAAATCATTATAGTGATAACAGCAAGAGATTAGAAATAGCTAAAAAATTTGTAGATGGAGCAAGTTATAATATTTATAGAAATTTAAGGTATTATAACGGAAGAGGAAAAGATGTCCAAATATATATGGATAAAATAGAAGCTTTAAGAAAACAAATATATGTAAGTACTAATATAAATGAATTAATGGGATATGAAGGTAATATTAGAAAGATATATTATGAAGCTTGGAATATAATAATAGATCAAAAAATAGATTTTACAAAAAGAGTTAAAAATCCACCGGATAATATGATAAATACATTAATATCCTTTGTAAATACATTAATATACACAAAGGTAGTAGGAGCTATATATCACACACAATTAAATCCTACAGTTAGTTATCTTCATGAGCCGGGAGTACGAAGATTTTCATTAAGTTTAGATATAGCAGAGATATTTAAACCAATATTGGCTGATAGGCTTATATTTTCACTTTTAAATAAAAAGCAAATAACTAAAAAAAGTTTTACCAAAGAGTTAAATTATTTACACCTTACAAAAGACGCATCAAAAATAATAGTAGGAGAGTTAGACCAGAAAATACAGACAACTATAAAACATAAAGATTTAAATAAAAATGTATCATATGAATATTTAATGAGGCTTGAATGTTATAAATTAATAAAGCATTTATTAGGAGAAAAAGAATATGAACCATTTAAAATATGGTGGTAGGAGAGATTTAAATGTATGTTATATTAGTTTATGATATAAAAAGTGGTGAGGAGGGGCAGAGAGTTTTAAATAGAACTTTTAAGGTATGTAAAAAATATTTGTCCCATATTCAAAACTCAGTATTTGAAGGAGAATTAGCAGAGTCACAAATAATTAAACTAAAATATGAATTAGATGATATAATAAGAAAAGATAAAGATTCTGTAATATTATTCAAAAGTAGAAATAAAAGATGGTTAACTAAAGATATGTGGGGTAAAAAAGAAGATAGAACCAGTAACTTTATTTGATTGTCTACCTAAGATGATGTTAAAATATAAGGGAGTAGACAATTATAGTTATATTAATGGTTTATAAATTATTTAACATAACTTGTATTATAATAATAGACTATAAGAAATCCCAACTTAGTAGGTAGACAGAAATAGAAGTTATACTATAGACATATAGTGCATCATAGATGAACGCGTATTAGTAGCACCATATTGGAATGTAAATAGAAGACTGGGGTGGAGATACTATTACTGTGCCAGTATCGTATTAGTAGCACCATATTGGAATGTAAATTTAAA
>NZ_FUWT01000009.1:0-56116 GCF_900167265.1 Clostridium tetani | reverse complement strand
AAAGGTATTAGTAGCACCATATTGGAATATAAATTGACTGTAACTATAGTATAAATAGGTAAATAGGGACGGTTAATGAATTTTTCAAAAGTATGATATAATAAAAACATAATTTACTTGATGAGGTATGATATGGATTTTAATGAAACAATATATAATAGAATATTAAAATTTGTTAAGGAGAATCCCGATAGTGTTTATTTGCCACAGGATTTTGATGAAGCGGGAAAGAAAGATGCATATTTTATTTTTAATGCGAAATGCGGAACGGAAAAATTTGAAATTGAAAATAGCAATAATTTAATTAAGCTTATATCAAATTATTTAAATGATGAAGCTCAATATAATGATTTAATAGAGTATATTCATGAGTTTCCAATAATAGTATATTATTTTGAGTTTTGTAGAATACTTGAAATGCAAATTAAGGAAAGCTTGTTAAGTAGGAAAAAGGTCATAGAGGTAGGAAAAAAATTTGTCACCGAAAGTAATGATAACGAACAGATAAAGCTTGGCATTGCTTTACTAGGGTTATCTGCAGATATACAAACAAAGACCATATTAGAAACTATTGCACTACATAATGAATTTACATTTTATGTAGTGGTATCAATGAAACATTGGAATCATTACAATTCATTTGTTTTTGAGCTTGCACAAAAGACAAAGGGGTATGGCAAATTGCACTGTGTGAAAAACTTAGAACCAATTAATGATGAAATGAAAACCTGGTTTATAGAAGAGAGTTGTAATAATACTGTTTTTAAAAGTTTAAGTGCAATAATGTGTGTAGATAAAGTAGATATGAGTTGGTATCTCAAAACTAGGAAAATTACTAAAATTGAATTTTCAAATATTTCTAGATTGATTTACTATATATTTTCAGTAGATGAAAATGATATCTATGAATTAGAAGATAGTTTAGAGACAGTAGAATTTTATTTGAAATATGCAGAAAAATATGCAGAAAATTTTAGGGATTTATGTGCTATTGTTTATATAAAAAGATGGATGAGACCTTATTGGGAACAATTTAATGTGGATATAGAGAAGAAAAATGGATGGACAAGCAATATTGAGAGCAAGGTAGGAGATATTTGTAAGAACTTACTAAAAGATAAGAAATGGATACCGGTTTTAAAATCAGCAATATACAATGCAGAAGAGGATGTAGAAATATATACACGTATAGCAGAATCAATTGGTTTTGATCTAACTTTTAATATGTTAGATTCAGTTTTGAAAAAAGATAAATTTAATATAGAAGTGTTTTATTTTCTATATACAAAGGATGATGAAGGCGATATAAAAAATGTTATTGATTATGCAAAAAATACACTGCCATACCAAGTTATATTTTCAGGTTCAGAGGAGATAAATGAAGATAATTTAACCGTGGAGAATAAACCAGATATATGTTTCCTTTATATTTTAAAATATTTAAATAATTGCAATTATATAGAATTTGAATTGCCTACTATGGCATTACAAGCAAGATTTCAAAAATGTAGGGAAGAGGCAATAAAATATTTAAGGAATAATAAAGAACATTGGAATGAAAAAATTGTTTGTAAGATTAGAGAGGCTATTGAAGTTGAGGTGAATGACAAGCTTTTAAGAAAATTAAAAAGGCTTATTGGTGAAGAGGTCATAGATAAAAAGAAACAGAGAAAATATGTTGACATTAGTAAACAAAGATTAAAACCTCATATAAAAGATATTTACTTATTTTCCACATATGTAGCTGGTGTATATTATAGGGACACTTCCGTTGTTGAAGACTACATAGGCGTTAATGATATATTGTTTTTAAAAGAAGAACCAGAAAATCCATACGATAAAAATGCTATACTTGTTACAAATGAAAATGGTTATGTCCTTGGTTATTTACCCAAAAGTGTAAACAAAATTCCTAAGAATTTACTTGCAGGAGGTAAGTTCTTATATACAATAATAGAAGAGTATTCGCTAGAAAGCAATACAATATCAATTGATGTGTATCTAAGTTATAAGGACGTAATTGACCTAGTGGAGGAATTGATGAAGATCTCGGAATCAAAAGTAAATTACTATAAGCAGTAATTTTCAGTTTAAATAAATAAAGGGACGGTTAATGAAAAACCACTATTATTATGATGATTTTTCATTAACCGTTCCTATTTTTCCCTGAAGAGTTTAAAGAATTAACAGAAAGATAAGAAGAAAATAAAAAGGAATAGTATAAGAAATATTATTATTAATAATTCATAAATCCATTTTTAAGTGAATAATATGTCAATATAACCATTTAATCATTGGAGGTATTTCGATGGGATACTATGTTAGAGTAGAGCCCAATGTAAAAATTTATGTAGAAGATCTTAATCCCACAGGTGATAAGACAATTGTATTTTTACATGGTTGGCCTGGAAGTCATAAATTATTTGAATATCAGTTTAATGAGCTTCCTAAAAGAGGATACAGATGTATAGGAGTAGATCAAAGGGGATTTGGTCAATCAGATAAGCCATGGAGAGGATACGATTATAATCGTTTAGCTGATGATGTTAGATGTATAGTTGAAACGCTCAAATTACAAGATTTTATACTTGCAGGTCACTCAACAGGTGGGGCAATTGCTATTAGATATATGGCTAGACATAATGGATATAAGGTATCAAAACTTGCTCTTTTTGCAGCGGCAGCTCCTAGTCTTATCAAACGTCCTAATTTCCCTTATGGTTTAGATAAAGAAACTGTGATGAAAATTATTGAAGGAACATATACTGATCGTCCTAAAATGTTAAGGGACTTTGGTGATATATTTTTCTTTCAACATATAACTGAACCATTTAATTATTGGTTTTTACAATTAGGATTACAAGCAGCAGGATGGGCAACTGCTGATATTGCAAAGACTTGGTTACGTGAAGAACTATTTTGTGATTTAGGGACAATAACTGTTCCAACATTAATTATGCATGGCATTCACGACAAAGTTGTTCCATTCGAATTAGGTAAAATACAAAAACAAGGCATTAAAAACTCAAAACTTATACCATTTGAATATAGCGGTCACGGATTGTTCTATGACCAACGAGAGAAATTTAATGGAGAATTAAGGAGTTTTATTGAAGAATAAAGTTTTTACAAGATAGAACTTGCTAATAAAAGCGTTAGAAATCAATAGTTTATTGTGCATTTTTATTCGGATATAAAACAACATTTATACACAATTATCAACAAATTTCATATTATATTTATAGAGGGTTAAGTTTTTTTATATAAATGTTGAAAAGCTGACCTAAAAATAAAAAGGGAGAAATAAATATGAGAGATTTTTGTAGAACTTGTAATGAATTTGCTAGAATACTTGGAGCAGAAATTTTAAGTACAGCTAATAACGTTTGTACAGTAATGTTTATGAGAGATATTGATGCTGAAATATTAGGAAGACGAACTAATTCTCCATTAGCTTTGATGGCGATGTTTTCATTTGAGTCTCCTGATAATCAAGGTAGAACTCTTAATTTAGGTGAGACGGTTATACTTCAAGATGAAATAAATGATTTTATATCTATTCTAAGAGAAAATGGAATATTAGTTACTGCACTTCATAATCACTGGTTATTTGAAGATCCAAGGCTTATGTATATACACTTTGAGTCAATAGATAGACCATTAGATTTTGCAAGAAAAGTAGCAGAAGCACTTCGTGTATTGAGAGACAACTGCTAGGATAACAATTTAAAATTATATTAAAGCACTTACTTATGTAGGTGCTTTTCTTATTCTGACATGATAGGCAGTGTGTAAATTAGCATATATTAAAATAAAAGAAGTGGTAATAATGTACTAATTTGAGACACAAATTTTTAAATATTTGAATATAATGATAATGAAAATACTAAAAAGGAAGATGATTTATATAATGACAACTCCACAATATGTTTTATGGGATAGGTATTGGAGAAGTTACCGTATTGATAGTGAATCGGCTATACAAATTGCACTACAACAAATTCCAGGAGAAGTAATAAAAGTTGAGTTAGATACTGAAAATGGTGTGTTAGTTTACGAAGTTACTATTAGAAATAATACAGGAATCTATGAAATAAGCATAGATGCAAATACAGGACAAATAGTTGAATTTGATTAGCTATTTGAGAAAACATATTAAATAGAGGACTAAATACAGGGGACGGTTAATGAAAATTTACTATCATCACAGTAAATTTTCATTAATCGTCCCCATTTTTGGCACTATTTTTAGCATTCTTGTTACTAGATGAAGTTTAAGATTATATCTAACAACAAGAATACTATTTATTTTAAATACTTATATAAGAATAAGGAGTTTCTTGATATACATAATAGTTTAACCAATTAGAAAATAGTAAATTAGCATGTCCTCTCCAATTTGCAATAAGCTCTTCCCTTGGATTATTATTTTTAAAATAATTTTTGGGAATTTCAATATGTTTCCCTAAGTTTATATCACGATAATACTCAGATTTTAAAGTATTTGCATCATATTCAGGATGTCCAGTTATAAAAATTTGTCTGCCATTTTTTGAAGCTATTATATAAGGACCTACTTCATTAGATTCTGCAAAAATTTCAAGCTCCGGAACTTTTTCTATGTCTTCTTTTTTAACTTCTGTATGTCTTGAATGTGGTACATAAAACTTATCATCAAAACCTCTTAATAACTTAACCGTCCCTTTGTTAATGTTAATATGATGAGAAAAAACTCCAAATACTTTTTTAGGAAGAATATTTTTATTTATATTATAATGATAATAAAGTGCTGCTTGTGCTCCCCAACAAATGTGAAGAGTTGAAAAAACATTAGTGACAGAAAAGTCCATTATTGTTTTTAATTCTTGAAAATAGTCTACATCTTCAAAAGCAATTTGTTCAACAGGTGCTCCAGTTATTATCATTCCATCAAATTTTTCATTTTTTATATCATCTATGGTTTTATAAAAACTTAACAAATGTTTTTCAGAAATATTTTTCGAATGATGTGTTTTAGGATGAATTAAGTCAATAGATACTTGTATTGGTATATTTCCTAACAATCGTAAAAGTTGAGTTTCAGTTTCTATTTTTTTAGGCATTAAATTTACAATAGCAATTTTTAAAGGACGTATGTCCTGATGAATAGCTCTGTGTTCTGTAATTACAAAAATATTTTCATTTTCAAGTGTCTCTGTAGCTGGAAGATCTTTTGGTATTACTATAGGCATATTATGCTTAACCGTCCCTTAAATATTTAAAAGAGCTTGGTTAAAGTCATTAATTAAATCTTCCGGATCTTCTATTCCGACAGAAACTCTTATTAAATCTGGATAAACACCTGAAGATATTTGTTCTTTTTCGTTTAATTGTCTATGGGTTGTGGTAGCAGGTTGAAGTACAGAGGTTCTAGCGTCACCTAAGTGTACAACCAATGCAGCTAATTTAAGATTTCTTATAAATTTGCTCCCTGCATCTTTACAACCTTTAACTCCAAAGGTTAGTATGGCACCTGAACCTTTTGATAAATATTTGTTAGCTAATTGATAGTTTGAATTATTATAGAGCCCTGGATAATTAACCCAATTAACTTTTTTATGATTTTCTAAGAATTTAGCTAGTTTTAAAGTATTACTACAATGTCTTTCCATTCTAAGATGTAATGTTTCTAATCCTAAATTATTCAAAAATGCATTAAATGGACTTAGACAAGTACCTAAGTCTCTTAAAAGTTGAACTCTACATTTTACTATATATGCTGATTTTCCAAAGGTTTTTGTATATCTTATTCCATGGTAAGTGGGATCTTCTTTCACTAAATCAGGAAATTTTCCGTTATCCCAATTAAAATTTCCTCCATCTACAATTATTCCACCTATACTAGTAGCATGCCCATCAATATACTTAGTTGAAGAGTGAATCACTATATTAGCACCTAACTCCAATGGACTACAAAGATAAGGACTAGCAAGTGTATTGTCTACAATAAAAGGAACTTCTGTTTTTTGTGCAATATCTGAAAATTTATCAAAATCCAAAATATTTAGTCCTGGATTTCCTATAGTTTCTGCAAAAATAGCCTTTGTATTACTTTTAAATTCTTTTAATATATCTTCTTTACTAGAATCTGGATTTATAAAGCTTACTTCTATTCCAAACTTTTTTAAAGTTGAAGATAGTAATGTAAAAGTTCCTCCATATATGGTGGAAGCTGAAATTATATGATCCCCACTTTTACATATATTTAATAAAGCTAAGGTAGTGGCTGATTGTCCTGATGATACGGCTAATGCGCCGGCACCACCTTCTAGACAATTTACTTTTTCTTCATAAGCGGATACTGTGGGATTACTTATTCTAGAGTATATATGTCCTTCTTCAGTTAAATCAAATAGTTTTGCTACATGGTCAGGGTCTTCATATTTATAGGTGGTACTTTGAAATATAGGAAGAACCCTTGGCTCACCAGGTTTTGGATTATAACCTCCTTGTATACAAATTGTTCCTTTTCCCCAACTGTTATTCATAAAAATAACCTCCTTTTGTTTGTGAAAAATAAAAAAACACTTCGATAAGAAGTGTTTATAGCAAAATAAACTTTTCTTATCTTTCAGGAAATTTCCTGCTGGAGTTAGCACCTTTATACTTTGTGTATAGGTTGCTGGGTTTCATAGGGCCAGTCCCTCAACCGCTCTTGATAAGATATTTTAAATTATTTATTCAATTTAAAGCATATTATATATTTAATTATTTCAAAAGTCAAGTAATTAAAAAAATATTGGATAGTTATTTTTCAAAATAGAAGAAAATAGAAGGGACGGTTAATGAAAGTTTACCATTGTTATGGCAAATTTTCATTAACCGTCCCCAAAAATTCTCCCCAAAAATTTAACAATTAACGTTTCAAATTAAGCATTTCATAAGGAGATTTTTTATTTTGTGTATATTGATTAGCCTTATCATAAGGGTTATTACCTTTGTTAATATCTTTATGTAGTTCTTGAATTGTATCCATAAGTAAATCTGCATATTGAGGATCAACTTCAGAAACTAATTGAGCTTTTATACAAGCTTGAGCAAGTATTCTTTGAGCGTGTTGTTTACTCTTAGCACTTTTTAAACTTCTTTTTAGAGCATCATTTTCTTGTTTTGCCATTTCTGCTTTTCTAAGCATTTCTGGGTCAGTACGACTTATTAATTCTTTTTCTTCTCTTGTTAATTGTTTTCCCCGAGCAATTTTTTTAGCTATTTGTTCAACTTTAGCTTTTTCTTCAAACACTTTGTTAATATCATTTAGATAAAGTGCACGGTCAAGTTGAGGGTTTTCTTTTCTAGCTATATCAATTTTTATTTGGTCTGCTTTTGTTTTTTGTGGATTGTTATGTAGATTAAAAATATTTACGAAATTTGAGTGTTGTTGAATTTTCATTTATTAAGCCCCCTTTTAATTTAAATTTAACTTCATATTTTTTATATCGTATGTTTTAGTAGAATTTATAGTATAAAAATGAATATATTTTTGAGCAAAGATATTTATAAAATTTGATATATAAACTTATAGAAATTAAAATTTACATGTATTAAATAATGATTAAATTTATTGCAAATTCTACAGTAAAAATGAAAAATATGGTATAATAATATGGATTTATGAAATTAAATGGTTAAATTTAGTAATATGCCAAAAATAATTAATTCAATAATTTATACAATAAAAGAGTTTTTAAATATATTATAAAAAATAGATAAGGATGTGCAGTATACTTGAAAAAGTTTAAGATTTTTGAAAAAAAGCCATGCTATGAAGCAGAGTGTATTATTAAATATGTAGAGGAGAGATTAGAAGGAAATAAAACTTTAGAACCTAAAGTGGAATATCCTATACATGTTAAATTACTAAAAAATTATAAAAAGCTTTTCTCTAATGAAGGAATTATGTCATCGTCAGCAAAAACATTATTAGATATAAATGCATCTTTAAGTGACTTTGATGTGCAAATGTCTAGTATTTCTTATGAACTAATTGATTTTGCAAAAGAAATGTCTGAACTCAGTGAATCAAATCTAGCAGTGGTAGAAGAAATTACAGCTAGCATGAATCAGGTTAATCATACTATAGAGGATACATCTAAAACTTTAGAGGATTTATCCATATCCTCAAAGGAATTGATAGAAGAAAACCATAAAAGTCTTGCTGAGATTGAGGATATTAATCATTTAAAAGAAGAAGTAATGAATAATGCAAATATTATGAGTAGCCAAATTGAAGAATTGGTTGAAATGGCCAACAAAGTAAGTGACATTGTAGAAGGAGTTGGGGCTATAGCGGATCAAACAAATTTACTAGCTTTAAATGCATCCATTGAAGCAGCACGTGCTGGAGAACATGGTAAAGGATTTGCAGTGGTAGCTCAAGAAATTCGTAAATTAGCAGATGACACCAAAGGCAGTCTTCAAAACATGAGAAACTTTGTAAATAATATTCAGAATACTTCTAGAGAAGGAAAAAAGAGTATGGATAATACCATATCTTCTACAGAAAAAATGAGTAAAAAAATTGATGCTATAACATATACTACAAAAAGTAATGTGGACATGCTTGAGGATTCGGTAAGAAGTATATATACAATTAATGAATCTATGGGAGGAATAAATTTAGCGGCAACGGAAATTAATAAAGCTATGGACACATCCACCCAAGATGCAGAAAAATTAAGTCTTATGACAAATACAATTCATGATAATGCATTAAAAAGTGCAGATTATGCTAAGAAAATTTCAAATATAGATGATTTATTATCAGAAGTTTTAAAACATATGATGGGAGGCCTTCAGGGAACTATAAATGCTATTAGCAATGAGGAATTTTTAGAGTATATGGAGAAGGCAAAAAAAGCTCATAAAAACTGGTTAGAAAATTTAAAAAATATTGTGAATGAAATGAGAATATATCCTCTACAAACAAATGGAGCTAAATGTGCTTTTGGTCACTTTTATAATTCTATACAAGCGACTCATCCATCAATTTTAGAGGAATGGAAGGGTATTGATAATATTCACAAAGAATTTCATAATTTAGGGGATAAAGTGTTAAAGTCCGTAAAAGAGAATAATAAGCATAAGGCACAAGAATATTACGATTCTGCTGAAAAAATATCAAAAGAAATATTTATGAGTATGGATAAAATAATTATAGAATCAAAAAAGCAAATGGAAAAAGGTGTACAGTTATTCCAACAAATAAAAAATTAGCTTTTAAAATTAAAAATATAGGGGACGGTTAATGTATTATGATAAATTTAATGGTGATAGAATCGGCTACCACCATTAAATATTTGGGAAAACTACATTTGGTAGATGCAGCTTTTATTTTTTATATTTATCTATTTATGAATCTAATCCTAATTCTTTACGTTTACCTTCTATATGATTTTTATAAATTTCTATAGTTTTTTCTGCATCCATTTCTACTACTACCTTTCCAAGACCAAGAGATTCAGTGGTTTCGGTAAGAGTTTTAACAACTAAGTCACTACCTGTAATAGATGGAACAGGAGCTATATGAACTAACCAACCTAATGCTACAGCGGTACAAGCATCTGCTACTGCCTTTTGTTCCAGATACTCAGGAGCGCCTATAACTAATGGCAGTTTATTAGTATCTACATCCAATTCATCTGCAATTTCTTTAGCTGTTTGAGACATTTTACCTATATCTACACAAGCACCATAAGTAAGCACTGGAGGAATACCTAATTGCTTGCAGACTGCCTTTAGACCTTCACCAGCTTCATCTGCTGCATTAGGATGGGTAAGACCTGTGTATTCCATAACCGAAGAAGTACATCCTCCAGATAAAACTAAGATATTATTTTCTATTAATCCCTTAGTTATTTTAAATATATTACTTCCACCTTGACCATATCTTGCAGTAGTGCATCCAACAATGGTTGCAATTCCTCTAATATTTCCATTAACTATTTGTTCTATTAAAGGTTTAAAACTTCCACCTAAAGCACCTTTAACAGATTCAGTACTAAATCCAACCATACATTCTGAAACATGAGGTGGAATATAAATTTCTTTATTAGATTTTTTACGTTCTTTAAAGGCTTCTAAAGCCATATTTAATGCTTTTTCAGCCTGTTCTTTCATCTTTTCTGGAACAAAATCTAAAGTTTCAGTTCCTTGAAGTTTTATTACAGGATGAGTACTTAAAAGTTTCGTTCCAAATTTCTCAGCATATAAAGGTAAAGTTGGTATTGTGCAGTTATAATCAAACATAAATAAGTCTATTACACCTGTAGCCAACAAATATTCCTCAGATAGCCATTCACCTTCTTGACCAGCATAAGCTTTTTGATTATGAGTTCCACTATAGTTTATTAATTGTTGTCCTTCACAAACGTGGCCAAGAATTTGGATTCCATCAGCACCTACGTTCTTAGCTTTTTGTTGCCATTCATCAGTAGAAGCTAAGTCTATAGCTACATGAGCCAGTAAAGGCATATGTCCATTTGTTATAATATTTATTCTATTTTCATTTAAAAGTCCCATGTTTTGCTTTTTCATTTCTATTTCTTGTGTTCCCATCAGTATTTCTTGAATAATATTTAAAAGGAACAGTCCTTGATACTCATTGGCAATACCTAAGCGAACGCTATTTAATAAGAATTCCACAGGATCTGATCTAAAATTTGTCATACAGCTAGTTTGAGAATAAGCAATTTCACTATATCCTCCACCAGGAAATAATCCAAGTTTTCTCCATAAATCCTTACGTTTAGTGGGAGCAAAAGCCTCCACAGTTTTGGAAGGTATATGCTGTTCACTATGAATATCGTTAATAACCCAATTAGCAAAATCTACTGCTAATTCATTTATAGATTTATTTGCATCTAATCCTGCCATATCAGCAAAGTTTTTAAGTTTTTCGCTATCTCTTATTTTAAGACCACTTTCAGGGTGCTCTCCTGCAGCTCTTAAAGTTCTGGCAGCTTGATGGGCGTGAAATATATTTGCCGAAGTACCTATAGTTACGTGTCTATACATAAAGTTTCTAGCCACCATAGTGTGAGCATCTACACCACAAGTTCCCCTTGGTGCACTAGGACTTATACGACAAGGACCATTAGCACATAGTTGACAAGATAATCCTTCTATACAAAATTTACATTGGATTGGTTGTTGTTGACTAAAACGATCAAAAACATTTGTCATACCAGCCTTATTTACAATTTGATACATCTCTCTCATAGCAGGATCTATTATTACATTTAAAGGATATCCCTCTTTAGGTTGATCTTTTTTACTAATATGCTGTCTTTGCCACTTATGTACTTCATCCATGGAAATAGGGGATTTTTCAAAATCATTATAATCAACTTTTTTCTTGTTAAAAGCATTTGTATTAATATTAGGATCGTTAAAATCCTCAGGTGTAAGCTTAGAGCCAAAGGTTGTATTATCACCACTCATCCTATTTGCGCTTTTTTCATAAGATTTTTTTATATCTTCATTGGACATAAGAAAAGCCTCCTTAAATATATTTATATTTATATTTATATTTAAAACTAGTTTTACACCTATAGAGCATTAATATACGTGTACGTGTCGAAATAAAGTTAAGAAGATGGGGACGGTTAATGTAAATAAGTAACAAAAACTACATATGAGATCAAGAAATAGAGCTGCTTTAGTTGTAATTATAGATAATATTAATAGTAATACAAATGTAAAATTTATAGCTACTGGAAGTTCTATTGAATAACTTTCACTGATAGGTATTCATATGATTTTATATGGATTAATACATTTTATTATAAATATGAATAGTATAGCTATATTCGACTTGAGATATTATCTTATATGGAGTTTAACTCAAAGTATTTTATTCATAAATGATTGGTATAAAGATGAATTTCAAGAATAAAATTATTTATATAAATATACTTTTATAATTAGTGGCATAATAAATCAAGAACACAAACCTTAAAAGAAAGGAAGATTTATATGTCAAATCATCCTAATAATGGACAACAAAAAGGCAAAAGAAGACAAAAACTTCATAACACTCAAAATAATGTAGGTGATCCTAAAAATGAATCAAAATATAAAAATTTTAAAGGAGAACCTATTGAAGAATAAAAGTTGAAGAGGGGTGTCAATATGGCAAAAGATAGTCAACCTGATAATAAAAAAGCAAGAATGGAGAAGTGTAACTATCAGATTCCTATAACTAGTGAGGAAGGAAAAAATCAAAATAGAACGCTAAAAAAACATTCTGTAAAGAGAAAAGGCTTTCAAAGTCAGCATATAAATTAGAAGGATAAAGAGTAAAAGGGACAGTTAATTGCTAGCTGTCCCTAATTTTTATGTTGATAATTATTTAAGGTTATAAAATTTAATGGTATAATTATGGTAAATTATTTGTTATTTATAAAAATAGATATGTAAATAAGGAGAAACATTATGAGTAAGTGTTTTAGTTGGTATTTTATATTATTAAATTTATTAGGTATTTTATTAATGTATATAGATAAAGAAAAAGCTAAAAGAAGTAAATGGCGAATAAAGGAAAGTACTTTGTTGTCAGTAGCAGTGTTAGGAGGAAGTATAGGATCATATATAGGGATGAAAATATTTAGACATAAGACCAAACATGCTAAATTTAAATATGGAATTCCTTTTATAATATTAATTCAACTGTTGATATTTTTATACTTGGGGAATAATAATATTTCAATATCACACTATTCCATAGAAAGTACAAAACTTCCACCTAAGTTCAATGGATATAAAGTAGTTCAAATATCTGATTTACATAATAAAGTTTTTCCTAAAAATAATAAAAAATTAATAGGAAGTATTAAGAGTCAAAAGCCAGATGTCATTTTTATTACAGGAGATATTATAGATAGAAGAAGATATGATGAAGAAAAAGCATTAATGTTAATTAAAGAAATAAAATCTATAGCACCTATTTATTATGTACCTGGAAATCATGAGACTTGGTCAGGAAGATTTTTATCTTTAGAGAAGAAATTACTAAAAAATGGAGTAATAGTTCTAAGAAATAACTCTGTGTCAGTAAAAAGAGGAGAGGATGAAATTTTTATTTATGGAGTAGATGATCCAGCATTTAATACAAAAGGCTACAGTGAGAATTATAAAGATTATAATATAGTAAAAGAAGAAATTGAAAAGATAAATAAGAAAGATTCATATAATGTACTCTTATGCCACAGATCAGAACTATTTTCACTATATGTTGATGAAAAAATAGATTTGGTTTTTACTGGTCATGCCTATGGAGGACAAGCTATATTACCTTTACTTGGAGGAGTTATAGCACCTAATCAGGGATTTTTTCCTTCATATTATAGAGGAGTTTATAATGATGGCAACACATATATGGTTGTAAGCAGAGGGCTTGGAAATAGTTTAGTGCCAATAAGACTGTTTAATCCTCCAGAATTAGTTGTAGTAAAAATGGAAAGGAAGTAAAAGAAGGGACGGTTAAGTATAGAAAGTATTGTAGCATTCATATATTGACAATATTCATCATTCGCATAGGGTATACAGTGTAAAATAAGTATGATATTATGGATTACTTCTAAGATATTTATAAAAGGATTTTAATTAGGAGGTGTACTATGATGGCTTTAATTATTGGATTATTGTTATTTTTAATATTAGTATCTATTAATATTAATAGTAAAATTAATAAATTAGAAAATAATTTGAGATATATAAATTTTAAATTAGATAAAATCATTAAACAAGACGAAGTATATGAATCTAAAATAGACAATAATGAACTACGAGTACTCGTTGAGGAAGGTAAAAGATTTGATGCAGCTAATAAGGTAATGGATGTCATGGGATTTTCAGTAAAAGAATCTCAAAAATATGTTGATGTATTAATGAAGAAAAAATTAGAATAAAAAGGGACGGTTAATTAAATAAGTGATTTTGAATAAATACTTCATTCCATGTTAATAATCAAAATGTTAATTAAGAAATGAGGTGTTTTTATTGCCAAGGATCAGAAGACAAAAATCAGAAGATGCTATATATCATATAATGATAAGGAGTATAACGGAGGTGCCCCTATTTAAAAAACATGAAGATAAAATTAGATATCTAAATAAAATGAGAGAATATCAAAAAATCTATAAATTTAAAGTATATGCATACTGTTTAATGAACAATCATGGACATTTTATAATAGATTCTAATGGGGCGGACATATCAAAAATAATGCATGGATTAAACTTTAGCTATGCAGTAACCTTTAATTTAATTCATAAAAGAAAAGGGCATTTATTTCAAGATAGATTTAAAAGTAAGATAGTAGATACACAGAGATATCTTATTATGTTATCTGCCTATATTCACAACAATCCATTAGACATAAGAGGATATGAAAAGTGTCCTGAAAAATATAAATATTCAAGTTTAAAAGTGTATTTAGGTATGGAAAGAGATGATACAGGACTTTTAGATGAAGCATTTATAATGCAATTTTTTAGTAATAATGTAAAAGAAGCAAGGGAAAATTATGCCAAATTAGTTTATATGTGTAATGATAAAAAAATAAAAGAAGAATTAGAATTTGAAGATGAAAAAACAGAGTATAGAAGTGAAAGAAAAGTAATAGCAAGGAATTTTGATCCACATGAAATAATAAAGTTTATTTCAAAAGAGACGGGAATAAATGAAATAATATTTTATGCTAAGAATAATAAAAATTCAAGGATTGTAAAAGCATTATCTTCACTGCTAATGAAAAGTCTTTGTAACTACAGCTGTAAAGATATATGTAAAGTTTTTGGAAATATCACTCAATCAACAGTATCAAGGCTTTGTTCTATAGGGGTTGAGCTTATATCAACAGAAGATAAATATAAAAACTTAATAAATAAATTTATTTCTGAAAACAGTAATTCAAAAATAGTAGGATGTACTTAATATTTTGTGTAATTCAAACTAAAAACTCCATGGAATAGATATAAATGAGCCTTTTATTTTAATCCTAATTTTAAAAGGTTTTATTTGTGTGTCTATAATAAAAATGGACAAGATATATTAAAAGGAAATGCACACATATAAAATATAAAATGAATCTGAGTATTAAATAAATCTAGTTAAAAGCTATATAAGATTAGAACATATAGTTATATTGTTTAAATTATATATATAAGTTAACCGTCCCTTAAAACCTTAAAAATATCACTTGAAAATGAAAATAAAAAACTAAACCACTCTCCAAAATCAATACATAAAATAAAGAAAATATCCCAATAATACTGTAAGAAGTATTAAAAATTAGGTAGATTTTAAGGAGGTACAAAATGGCAAAAACAATGAAAACTATGGATGGAAATGCAGCGGCAGCTTATGCCTCTTATGCGCTTACGGAAGTGGCTGCCATATTTCCAATTACACCTTCAACACCTATGGCAGAAGGAGTAGATGAATGGTCTGCCCATGGGAAGAAAAATATATTTGGTCAACAAGTAAAGGTAGTAGAAATGCAATCTGAAGCGGGAGCTGCGGGTGCAGTACACGGTTCATTAGCGGCAGGAGCACTGACTACTACATATACTGCATCTCAAGGGTTACTTTTAATGATTCCAAACATGTACAAAATGGCAGGAGAATTACTACCAGGAGTATTTCACGTAAGTGCCCGTGCTCTGGCAACCCATGCTTTATCAATATTTGGAGATCATCAAGACGTTATGGCTTGTAGGCAAACAGGTTTTGCACTATTAGCGTCATCTAATGTTCAAGAAGCAATGGATTTAGGCTTTATAGCACATTTAGCAGCTATTAAATCTAGAATACCTTTCTTACACTTTTTTGATGGATTTAGGACTTCCCATGAATATCAAAAAATAGAAACTATAGATTATGAAGATATAGCAAAGATTGTTGACTATAAGGCTATAAAGGAATTTAGAAATAGATCTTTAAACCCAGAAAGACCTACACTTAGAGGAACAGCTGAAAATCCAGATATATACTTCCAAGGAAGAGAAGTATCCAATAAGTTTTATGATGAAGTACCGGATACAGTAGAAAACTATATGAATGAAATAAATAAAATAACAGGAAGGCAATATCATCCCTTTGATTATTATGGAGCACCTGATGCTAAGCATATTATAGTTGCTATGGGATCTATATGTGATACTGTAGAAGAAACCATAGATTATCTTATGTCTAAAGAAGAAAAGGTTGGAATTATAAAAGTTCATTTATATAGACCTTTTTCAGAAAAATATTTCATGAAAGTATTTCCTAAAACCGTAGAAAAAATAGCTGTACTAGATAGAACAAAAGAACCAGGATCACTATCAGAACCACTATATCTTGATATTTCAAAATTATTCTACAATAAACAAAACAAACCTGTAATAGTTGGAGGAAGATATGGCTTAGGTTCTAAGGATACAACTCCATCGGACATAATAGCTATATTTAGAAATCTAGATATAGAAAATCCAAAAGATAACTTTACTATATCTATAAAAGATGATGTAACAAATACATCACTTAGTCCAGAGGAATTTGTGGATACAACGCCTGAAGGAACCATAAGCTGTAAGTTCTGGGGACTTGGATCTGACGGGACTGTAGGAGCAAATAAAAGTGCAGTAAAAATAATAGGGGATAATACTGATTTGTATGCACAAGCTTATTTTTCCTATGACAGTAAAAAATCTGGTGGAACTACTGTTTCACACCTAAGGTTTGGTAAAAAGCCCATAAAATCTCCCTATTTAGTTTATAATGCAGACTATATTGCATGTCACAACAGATCTTTTTTATACAACTATGATTTATTAAAAGGATTAAAAAATGGAGGGAATTTTGTATTAAACTGCCCTTGGAATGAAAGGGAATTAGAGTATAAACTTCCAGCATCTATAAAAAAATATATAGCTGAAAATAACATAAACTTCTATACAATAGATGCAATAGATATAGCAAGGAATATAGGTTTAGGTGGAAGAATAAATATGATAATGCAGGCAGCTTTCTTTAAAATTGCCAATGTAATTCCTATAGAAGATGCTATTAAATATTTAAAGGATTCCATAAATAAAACTTATGGTAGAAAAGGTGAAAAAATAGTTCAAATGAACTATACAGCTGTAGATGAAGGAGTGCAAAAACTAGTTAAAGTAAATGTACCGGAAAGTTGGACTAATGCAGAAGAAAAAACTAAAAATGAATTAACTGTCCCAGACTTTGTGAAAAACATCCAAATACCTATGGCAAGACAAGAAGGAGATGACTTACCAGTAAGTTCCTTCTTAAAAATGGAAGATGGAACATTCCCAGTAGGAACTACTGCTTATGAAAAAAGAGGTATTGCTGTAATGGTACCTCAGTGGCAAATAGAAAAATGTATTCAATGTAATCAGTGTAGTTATATTTGTCCTCATGCTGTAATTAGACCTTTTTTAGTTACAGAAGAAGAGCAAAATAGAGCTCCTAAAACTTTTGAAACTAAAAAAGCTGTAGGAAAGGGATTCGAAAACTACGGATATAGAATTCAAGTAAGCCCCCTTGATTGTACAGGATGTGGTAACTGTGCTGATGTATGTCCTGCTCTAGGTAAAGCACTTGTTATGCAACCTGCAGAACAGGAAATAGAAAATCAAGTAGATAATTGGGAATTTGCAGTAACTTTATATGAAAAAGAAAAAACTACAATTATGGACCCACATACAGTGAAGGGAAGTCAATTTAAAAGACCTTTATTGGAATTTCACGGAGCATGTCCAGGGTGTGGTGAAACAGCTTATGTAAAGCTTATAACTCAACTTTATGGAGATAGAATGATGATAGCTAATGCTACAGGATGTTCTTCAATTTGGGGAGGATCAGCACCATCTATTCCTTATACAACAAATAATAAAGGGCAAGGACCTGCTTGGGGAAACTCTTTATTTGAAGATAATGCAGAATATGGCTTTGGAATGTATTTAGGTGATAAACAAATAAGAGAAAGAATTGCAGGACTTATGGCAGAGCTAATACAAGAAGATATTCCACAAAATATGAAAGATGCCTTCTCTGAATGGTTAAAAGCTAAAGAAGATAGTGAAAAATCTAGAGAGGCTTCAGATAAAGTATTACAAATATTAAATAATCATGGCTATGAAAATAATCCAAAATTAAAAGAAATAATGGATAAAAAAGATTATTTAGTTAAGAAATCCGTATGGATAATAGGTGGAGATGGATGGGCTTATGATATAGGCTATGGAGGATTAGACCACGTATTGGCATCTGGAGAAGATGTAAATATAATGGTTCTGGATACAGAGGTTTACTCCAATACAGGAGGACAGATGTCAAAATCTACTCCAACAGCTGCAGTAGCTAAATTTGCAGCATCAGGAAAGAGAATAAGAAAGAAGGATTTAGGTCTTATGGCTATGAGTTATGGATATGTATATGTAGCTCAAATTGCCATGGGAGCCAATATGAATCAAACCATAAAAGCAATAAAAGAAGCAGAACAATATAATGGACCTTCTTTAATAATTGCCTATTCACCATGCATAAGCCATGGAATAAAATCTGGTATGGGAAGCAGTGTAGCGGAGGAAAAAAAGGCAGTTTTATCAGGATATTGGCACCTATATAGATATAATCCAATGTTAAAAGAAAAGGGAGAAAAGGCTTTCTCTTTAGATTCAAAAGAGCCTACAGATTCCTTTATGGATTTTATAAAAGGAGAAATAAGATATACATCTCTTGCAAATGTATTCCCAGAAGCGGCAGAGAAGTTATTTGAAGAGTCAGCAAAACATGCTAAGGAAAAATATGAAGTTTATAAGAAAATAAACGAAAACTTCTAAAAGTAAAAGCACCCAAAAATTTGGGTGCTTTAATTTTAGGTAGGCTTAGACTTTAAAATTATTTTTGGTTAGAATCTACCCATTCCTTAGCATTAAAGGCTTCTGTTTCGCTAGGAACAGAAACTTGGGATACAGGTTTTAGATATTCTATATTTGCCCAAGCCGCTGTATCATGTTGTTCAATTGGGGTTTTCTTACTTTCTGCTTTTGTTTTTATTGTACGCATAATAAAACCTCCCTATTATAATTAAGGTCTAAAATTATTATTGTACACAAAGCAAAAACTTATACTGATTTTTTAGAAAGTAAGAATCTATTAATTGTTAAATAAATCATATATGGCTTTTTCATACAGATCAGGTACAACTTCAAAAGAATAGGAGATATTTAGTCTTTCAGAAAACTTATGGAAATCCTTTCCAAAGCCTCCAAAGGCTATAGAAGGTATATCTAGTTGAGACAATTCTTCTACAGGTAAGTTATAACTTTTATTTATTCCAAGTATATTTGAAGCTATAGTATTAAGTCCTTCTTTATTAGTAGTTCCTGTATAACTTAAATCACAAAGAGCCATGTAATAATGGTCTTTTTCTATATTTGTATTAAATTTATCTTTGGCATATTCTAAAATATTATCTACCACTTTTAAAAGTACCATGTCATCATCTTTATGTTCTCTAAGATGTTTATCTGGATAATAGGGTGGTGCAAAACCTATTATTATTGAAGGAGATTTATCTGGATAATTTAAATAAGTTTCTTTCATTATGTTTATGGCAATATTTTGAAGATCCATATTTTCATCTGTCCATTGTTCTATTTTTTTTTCAATATATTTATCAAATTTTTCTCCCATTAGTTCCTTAACTCTTTTATAGACTTCTTCATAAGTTAACACTTTAGTTTCAAATGTTTCTCTTAATGAGTTCCTATTAGAAATTGAAGAATATTTATTTACACGTTCTTCAATTATATTTAATGTATTCTCAAATGCTTGAAAACATAATTTTTTTAACTTATCCATAAGCTCATCTATAGACAAATTAAGAGTTAACACGTTGTAATAAGAAGCTGCCATAAGAGGAGTTTGTACAGAATATAATTCTTTTAAGTCAGTATGTTTTAAACAAGTTGGAGGAGGAGTTAAATTACCACTATTATTATCACAGAAGTCAGGATTTAATTCTAATAATCTATTTAATTCTCCTGCTAACAAGTTAGGATTTAATCCGCTAAAAGATTCATATACATGTGTTTCTTTGCCTGTAAATAAAAATAGAGGCATTATTTTACCAGCAGTTCCAAGGTAAATACGTTTTGTTTCATCGCCTATTTCTTTGGGAATACAACATTCGGATACAAATAGTCCAATATATTTATAGCCAAATTTTTTATTTAATTCTAAAAGATGAGGTACTGCTGCTAACATTCCCTCTGAATTGCTCTCCTCTCCAGGCACTGCTAAAAATAATATATTTCCTTCAAAATCATCTCTTAGGGATAATTCTCTTAAAAGTTCTATATGAAGAGCTAGGCCAAATTTCATATCTGCAGTACCTCTTCCAAATATATAATCTTCAGATTCTAAATCTTCTAAGGCATCCTTATCTAAGGGTAATTCCTTAATTCTTTTCTTTAGTTCTATTGGTTTAAAGGCTAATTCTTTTAGGTGACCAAAATCCTCCACATCTACTACATCTAAATGACCAGTTAGTACTATAGTTTTTTTAGAAGGCTTTGAACTACAAAATAATGCACTAACAAAACTTCTATTTAAAGGATCTCCTTTTATTTTTATTAGGTTAAGATTTTCGGGATGTTTTTGAAAATAATGAATGTCCTCTAATATATGTAGGGTTTTTTTAGCTGTTAATCCTTCTGATTTTGTTCCAGCTATACCAGGTACTGCCACTAATTCTAATAAAGTATTCATTATTTTATCTTTTATATCCATTAAACTCACTCCTTAGTAATAAATATATATTAATCCTTATCCATTTTAAAATTTAATTATGAAAATGTCTACATATAGTTTAAATTTATTTGAATATGAAAATAGGAAAATAGGGACGGTTAAGTATTAACCGTCCCTATTTTTACCTATTTTTAATGAATTTTTATTACTTAAGAAAGAATTATAGTATTATAACAAATATTGATTATCATTTTAGATTACTTTCTGGATTGTTTGGGTTTTCTCTATATCCTTTTAAAAGTTGATCATTCTCCATAATAAAAGGTTTAGCATTTGGTTGATTCCAAGACAAATCATATTTGTTCATTAAATAATCATTTAATTCAATACGATTATCAAATTTTATTACTTGATATGGTTCATTAAAAGATAATTTTTCAATAAATAAAAGTTTTTTATCTTTAGTTGGAATCAAAACACCTGCATGTCCAATAAATAAATAACTATCTTCATGAGAATGAAAGAAAACAGAAATAAGGGAAGCCTTTTTTTTATTTGAAAATGTAATATCCTTGTTTTCCCAATCCTCTTTCACTTTATTAAGATGAATAGATATATCTTTTGTATTTTCTGTTGGGATGAAAGAAAATAAACTTTCAAAATATTTTTGTTCTACTGGATTAAATAACTTTTTTGGACTATTCTCTAAAGCATCCTCATCCATAAATAAATTATTAGAGTTTTTCGTATTAGGGTTACCAATGGAAATCAAATCTTTCATTAAAGCAAAAGATGTGATTCTGCAATTATAACCAATAAATTTGGGATTTTTAGCATTCCATATTTCTTGAATGGCAACCTCATCGTATTCAGGTTTAAGATTATCAACAGTAATAAATCCATCCTTTACCAAACTTTTTTTCTCTATGGTGGTATTAAAATCGTTAACGCTTTGAAAGAAAAGATCAATATTTTCTTGTGTGATTCCAGCCGATTCCATAGCTTTTTTTACTTCATCTTGACTTAATGAATCTACCAAATTTGAATATGTTAAACTCTTTTTATATTCTTCTTTCTTATTTACTGGCTGACTAGAGCAACCTGTTAATGCTATCAAGAAAATTAAAATGATTGGTAAAATATTAGATGCTTTTTTCATAATTATACTCTTTTCATCTCCTTTTTATAAATATATCCTTATCTATCTTTTCTTTTATTTTAACATAAAGATGAAAAAAGTAATTTACAATATAGTTACACTGTCAAACATATATGTAAGAAATATATAGATAGAAAATTAAGATAGTATGCACATAAAATAAATTAAGAATATAGTTATTTTTTCATTTCTTCAATTTTTTCAGCTAATTCATTAAGATATGTCCATCTCTCCATCTTTTCTTCTAAAAGTTTTTCTGCGTCTTCTTTTTCATTTAATAATTCTTGAAGTTTTTGAAAATTTGAAGTGTTTTCAGCTATTTCTTCATCTAACTTAGCTATTCTTTCCTCTAAACCTTCTATAACTTCATCTATTTGTTCATATTCCAATTTTTCTTTGTAGGAGAATTTTAAAGCTTTATCCTTAGATCTTGATTTAGCATTCTTTCCTTCATTAGAATTTTTATTATCATTATCTTTTTTTAAATCTTTCTTAAATTCTTCATAATCGCCCTCTTTTATTTTCTTTATCTTTTCCCAGCATTCAGAATAGTTTCCAGTGTATTTTTGTATAATTCCATTTCCTTCAAAGACAAATATTTTATCTGCTATTTTATCTAAAAAGTATCTATCATGGGAAACTGAAATCACCGAACCATTAAAGTTTTCAAGATAATCTTCTAGTATGGTTAGAGTTTCTGTATCTAAATCATTAGTAGGTTCGTCTAAAAGTAGTACATTTGGAGCTTCCATAAGTACTTTCAAAAGATATAATCTTCTTTTTTCTCCACCAGAAAGCTTATTTATAAGGGACCATTGCATTTCTGAAGTAAATAAAAATCTTTCTAACATTTGAGATGCAGATATTTTACTTCCATTAGAAGTAGTTATAAATTCCGCAGTTTCTCTAATGTATTCAATAACTCTTAAATCATTTTGTACAGACTTCCATTCCTGTGAGAAGTATCCTATCTTTACGGTTTCACCTATTTCTATGGTTCCTTTATCAGGAATTAAATCTCCACTTAAAATCTTTACAAGAGTTGATTTGCCAAGTCCGTTAGATCCTACGATACCTATTCTATCCTTAGGTAAAACTATGTAGCTAAAATCTTTTATAAGAGTTTTAGCTCCAAAACTTATACTTATATCTTTAAGTTCAATTACTTTTTTTCCAAGTCTTGTAAAGGAAGTGGAGATTTCTACTTTATTATCATCTAAATCTATATTTTCTTCTGACAATTTATTAAATCTATCAATTCTAGCCTTTTGTTTAGTAGATCTAGCTTTAGCACCTCTTTTTATCCACTGAAGTTCTCTTTTTAATAAATTTTGACGTTTTGCCTCAGAGGATCTTTCTAATTCTTCTCTTTCTATTTTTTTTTCTAAGAAAATACTGTAATTTCCTAAATAAGTGTATAACTGTCCCTTGCTTATTTCGAATATTTTATTGGTTACTCTATCTAAAAAGTATCTATCGTGAGTAATCATAACAAGAGCACCTTTTCTCTTGTTTAAATATTCCTCAAGCCAGCTTATTATTTCATTGTCCATATGGTTAGTAGGTTCGTCCAATATTAAAAGATCACAAGGATTTACAAGGGAAGAGCATAAAGCTATTCTCTTTTTTTGTCCTCCAGATAAATTTTTTACTTTTTCATAAAAATTTGTAATGCCAAAGGTAGTCAATATAGCTTTTGCTTCACTTTCTATTTGCCAAAGGTTTAAATTATCCATTTTCGAAGTTAAATCCATAAGCTTTTTTTGTAGAGTTTCATCTTCAGGATTTAATTCAACTTCTTCTAGTAAATTTTCATAATCTCTTATGGTCTTCATTATAGAAGAAGTTCCCTTAAAAACTTGTTGAATTACGTTAGAATTCTCATCAAAATAGGGGTTTTGAGGAAGGTATTCAACCACCATATTATTTTTTGTTATTATATTTCCATTATCATAACTTTCAATTCCAGCTATTATTTTAAGCAATGTGGACTTTCCAGTACCATTTATACCTATAATTCCTATTTTATCTCCTTCATTTATACTAAAACTAATGTTATTAATTAGTGACTTTTCTCCATAACTTTTACTTAAGTTTTCTACAGATATTAAATTCATTATATTACCGCCTTCACAATATATTACATGAGATAATTTTATATTATTAAAGATAAAAGAGCAAATTAGAATTTCAAGAATTGGAGATTTAATGTGTTTTTAATGTTTTTAAACATATTATAGTGTATAATTAATAGTAAAAGTATGGTAATAGAGGTTAATATAATAAATTTTAATAAAACTATTAAAGAGGGTTTAGAATAATATATATAAAGGGGAGTATAAAATATGAAAGACTATTACAACTCAATTTTAAAAAAATCCATATTAATTTTATTTTTTTCTTTTGGATTATTATTTGCAGTAGGCACAGTAATAGTATGGAAATATGACTTAAGTTTATGGTTTGCCATAGGATTTTCTGTTTCTATAGCATTAATTCAATTTTTGCTTGGACCTTTCATAATAGAAACGTTTTATGGGATATTATTTGACGATTATGATAGCTATATAAGTGAGGATGTACTAAGATTTATAGAAAAATCTTGTGATGGATACAATATATCACATCCTAAGATTGGCATAATTGAAGATGGAAATCCAAATGCTTTTACCTTTGGACATATTCCAAGAAATGCAAGATTAGTTGTTACTACAGGACTTTTAGATATATTAAATGAAGAAGAACAAAAGGCTGTAATAGCTCATGAATTAGGACATATAAAACACTATGATTTTATTACTATGATGATAGTATCATTAATTCCTATGATATTGTATCAGATATATCTAAGGACTAAAGAGAAAAAAGCCGATGCTAAATACATTGTTGGATTAGGTGCTTATGCAGCATATTTATTAAGTGGATTTTTGGTTCTAGGTTTTTCGAGAATGAGAGAATATTATTCGGATAATTTTGCAAAAGAGGTAATGGGAGACGGGGAACATCTAAGAAATGCTTTAGTAAAGATAGCTTATGGAACAGCTAGTAGAGAAAAAGATAAAAATCCTAAGGCGTCTTGTATGGCTTTTACAAACAATGTACAAAATGATTCATGGATGCTATCAACTTACAAATTGGATGATAATAACAAAATGAAGCTTAATTTAATGAAGTGGGACTTAAAAAATCCATGGGCAAAATGGTACGAAATAAATAGTACTCATCCATTAACAGGGAAGAGAATAATGGCATTAGACCATGTTGAAATAGAAGATAATGAATCTTCAACCAAGGGACTAGGAAGTTTTTTATTAGATGCAGCAATTAATATGCTACCTTATATTTTGGTAATAGGTGTATTTGTAAAAAGTTCTCTAAATAAAGATACAAGTTTTATTGATTTTATGATAGAAAACCCATTATATATAGTACTTATAGGAGTGAGTATGCTTTTAAGATATTATTATTCCTATGGAAGAGGCTATGAACAAAGAACTATAGAAGAACTTTTATCAAGAGATGATGCATCTCCTGTAAAGGATTCCTACAATATTAAAAGGAAAAGTTATAGGAAAGGGTATACCAGGTTTATTTTATAGTGAAGATTTAATGCTAGATGATGGAACAGGAATAATGTTAGTAGATTATAGACAACCACTTAAAATATTTCAATGGGCATTTGCATTATTTCAAGTAGATAAATTTCAAGAAAAAGAAGTTGAAGTAATAGGCTGGTATAAAAGAGGTATGAGACCTTATTTTGTATGTAAATATATAAAGAGATATGATGATAAATATCAATGCTATAACTATATGTTAACTAAAATAGTGGCCTTTGGTCTTGTAATTTTAGGATTATGTATAAAATTTATTTAGGGCTAAATTTTAGCCCTATTTTTCTAAGTAGATATATTAATAATAGGAGTTATTTATAGTATGGAAGAAAAAATATTATTTAAAGTGAAGACAAAAATGGACAAAGAGGACTACCGAAAGTTTCTATATTTAGCCACCTTTAAAAAGTCACCAATTATTATTCCAATGATATTATTTATAGCTGCAATTGGGGCAGGTATTATAGCTTTTGAAAATGGAGTCTTTAATATTGTTGCTTTTTTAATTGCATGGGTATTTATGACATTACTTGCTTTTGGCACTATATGCTTTAAAGTTGAATATAAAAATAAAAAGAGAGTTAAAACAGATAAAATAGGAACTTTTAATACATATCAAACACTATCATTTTATGAGGACTATGTTATTGTAGTTAATGACAGTATTGAAGGGAAAGGTAAAATACGGTATGACCAATTTTATGGTTTACTTGAATCTAAGGAATACTTAATTTTTTACTATGATGCTAATATGGCATCATTAATACGTAAAAAAGATATTAATGATGAATGTAAAAATAAAATTATTGAATTATTACAAGAAAAATTGGGAGATGCTTTTAAAACTATATAATACACCAAAATACCGTATCATTCATAACTGAATTTCACGGTATTTTTATGAATTGATTCAAATAGATTGTTCAAAATTACTGTTATTTAAACTCCAATAAAATTTTTGAAATCAGGTACAAATTCCTCTGAAGATGATCCATTTTCTTGTATAAAGGCATTCTTAATTCCTAAATCCAAAGCGTAATTTATAAGTGTATCATAATGTTTTTCATTTAAACGTCTATTAATTTCTGCATAATCTGAAGCTTTAAACATAGGGGTATACTGATTCATAATACTTATATATACATTGTCACCAAAGGATTTATATATAAAATCTATTATCTTTTTAGAATCAAATAATAATCCTGGAAGCATAAGATGTCTTATTATAACACCTCTTTTAATTATGCTATTTTCATCAAAAATAGGTTTTCCAACTTGTCTATACATTTCTTCTATAGCAATAGATGCTTTTTCAAAATAGTCTTTAGCCATTGAATATCTTAAAGAGTATTTAGAATTATAATATTTTAAATCTGGAAGATATACATCAATATATCCAGCTAAAGCTTTTAATGTATTCAAACTGTCATAACCATTAGAATTATAAAGTATGGGAATATTTAATCCATTGGATTTTGATAGCTTTAATGCTTCAATTATTTCAGGTACATAATGGGTAGGGGTCACAAGGTTTATATTATTAGCTCCTTTTTTCTGAAGTTCTAAAAATATTTCACTTAATCTTTCTATTGAAATTTCTACTCCTAAATTCTCTTGACTAATACAATGATTTTGACAAAATACACACTTTAAATTGCAATTTGAAAAAAATACAGTACCAGAGCCACTTTTACCAGAAACACAGGGTTCTTCCCAAAAGTGAAGGGCAGCTCTGGATATCATAAGTTTATTACTAGCTCCACAATAGCCAATCTCACCTTCTAATCTATTTACATTACATTCTCTAGGACATAATCTACATTGATTTAACATGTTTTTCTCCTTTTATCTAACTCAATAATATTATTTTGATTTTCATATTTATTTGCAAGTTTCTGATATAATAAAAAGAAAATAGGGGACGGTTAATGAATATTAACTAAATTTTATTATATAATAAGAAAATATAATAGGGAAGAATTATTAAAAATTAAAGATATACATATTTAAAAAGGAGAATTTTATGCTTAAAATAGAAGATTTGTTGAATAATAATTTTTCATCATATCCACATCAAGTTAGAGATTATTTGGAGAATTTTTCTGATAATTTAAGAGAAGCTTTAAAAGAAGAATTAGTTAATTGTACAGTAGAAAAAATGCTAACTGATGCAAAAGAAAATAAAGAAAATTTTAAAATACAACTTAGCAATATATTAAATAATGGTCATAAAGGATATAATGCTAGATCTACTAAAGCATTATTATATCTATATTTAGAATTTAAAAAAGAAGCGGACTTTACAGATTTATTAGAAAGAGTCAGTGATGAATCATAAAAAAATAAAATAAAAATTAATTATGGGGGATGGCACTACATATGAAAAATGTAAATTATTATTTATGGAAATTGGGATTATTGGATAAATTTATAAAGGATAAAAATGCCTATAATCTTAATATAATAAGAATTTGTATAGTAATTTGCACCATATTTTTAGGGATATTGGTGTTTGTTAATAGTAAATAGGAAAAGGAGAAACAAGTATTGAATTGGCATGTAAAGAAGTTTAAAGAATTGAAATGTGAAGAAATATATAAAATTTTACAAATAAGAAATAAGATATTTATTGTAGAACAAAAGTGTGCATATCAGGATTGTGATGATAGAGATAAAAAATCCTATCACGTATATGTAGAAGACAAGGGCGAAATTGTCTCTTATTTAAGAATTCTTCCAAGAAAGGTTTCCTATAATGAAGTATCCATTGGAAGAGTATTAGTAAATAAAAATTATAGAGGTAAGGGTATAGCAAGAGAAATGATGATAAAGGCAATAAACTTTATAGAAAAAAATTTAGGAGAAAAAGAGATTAAGATACAGGCACAATGCTATTTGATTAATTTTTACAAAAGTCTTGGATTTAAAGAAATATCAAATGAATATTTAGAAGATAATATTCCACATATAGATATGTTATATAAGAAAAGTTAATAAAATAAACTGTGGATTAAACATTAATCCACAGTTTACATAAAAATTATTTTTTCATATCTGTATAAATTAAAATTGTATCTCTTAAAAACTTAGCTGTTCCAGGCTGTTCTTTATCATAATATGATGTAAATCGTTCATCACTTACATACATTTTAGCAAGACTAGCATGTGCTTCTTTGGTGTATTCAGGCCAATAATAGGTAAGCCATTTTTTGTGTAGCTTAGCTGATTTTTGAGCTATATCACTAGCTGGATCATGAGTTTTAAAAGCCTTAGATAAAGTTTTTTTAAATTCTTCTTCAATTTTCATTAATTCATAATATTGTTCCTTTGTCATATTCATGATTTTTGAATTTGACTTTTCAATTTCATGATTTCCGTACTTTCCTCTTATTTCCTTACCAAATTTATTCTCATTATCATCCACCATTTTTTTCTTAAAGCCTTGAAACTTTTCTCTATCCATTATTTTTACTCTCCCTTCGGTTGAAGCTATAGTTTTTTCAACATTAGATATTAAAATATCTAATTGATTTCTTTTTTCTAGGAGTTTTTTATGATGACTATTAAGTGCACAAAGTTTATCAAAAGAAGGTGAAGTTAATATATCCTTTATGTTTTTTAAATTAATACCTAGTTCCCTATAGAAAAGTATTTGTTGTAACATATCAACTTCGGTTTTTCCATAAATCCTATATCCTGATGAATTAATTCTTGCCGGCTTAAGAATTCCTATTTCATCATAATATCTAAGGGTTCTGCTACTAACACCTGCTAATTTAGCTAATTTTTTTACTGTGTATTCCATCTGTTTATTCCTCCTATAAGATTAATATACACATTTACGCAACGTTAATGTCAATAGCGAATTTATTTTTGTTATTAATTGTGTTCTAAAAGTAAAAAAGCAATAACCGTCCCTGAGAACTGAGAATTAAGAAATACATGTACAATAATATATAAAAATATAAAATAATATGTATCATATCGAATATTAAGATTGATTTTTATAAAAAAGTTAGTATATAATAAATGTATGGCCAATATAGGAAATAAGAATATAAAATTTTAATTTATAGGAGTGGTTTCATGAACGTTGTTTATAAAGGTAAAACAAAGGATGTATTTCTTTTAGAAGATGGTAATTACTTACTTAAATTTAAAGATGATGTAACAGGAGAAAATGGAGTTTTCGATCCAGGTGCAAATAGTGTTGGATTAACTATGGAAGGAGCGGGTAGGGCAGCTCTTAGGTTAACTAAATTATTTTTTGAAAGATTAAAAGAAGAAAAAATACCAACCCATTATATAGATTCAAATGTAGAAGAAGGCACAATGAAGGTAAAACCTGCTAAAATATTTGGAAATGGACTTGAAGTAATTTGTAGATATAGAGCAGTTGGAAGTTTTATGCGTCGTTATGGTATGTACGCAAAAGAAGGACAAGTTTTGGATGCTTTTGTGGAAGTTACTCTTAAGGATGACGAACGTCAAGATCCACCAATTACTAAGGATGCACTTGATATGCTTGGAATACTTTCTTTGAGAGAATATGATATATTAAAAGACCTTACTAAAAAAATAAGCGGTATAGTGAAGGATGAGTTATCTAAAAAAGGTATAGAACTATATGATATTAAACTTGAATTTGGAAGAATAGACGAAGATAATCATATTGCATTAATAGATGAAATTTCTGGTGGAAATATGAGAGCATATAAGGATGGAGAATATATAGAACCTTTGGATTTAGAAAAATTAATCATTGAATAATAGTGTTTTAAAAGCTAACTTTAATATGAATTAATTACAATTAAGTAGATATTATTAAAAAACTTGTTATTTTCTAAGCCGTACACTTAAATTTAATTAGTGTACGGTTATTTAGTTTTGGTTGAAAAAAGTATTGAAGATTGTTTAAGTTCATGGAATATTATGCAGTTATGTTGAAAAATATTACTGAATAGTATATAATTTTTAAATATATAATAATTTAAGATGAAATTAATAAGGTTTCCATGAAATATCCAATAAAGATTATAAGGAGGAGAATTAATGATGCTAGCACAAGAGAGATATGAACAAACCCTTAGCATATTAAACAGAGAAGGATCTGTTAAGGTTTCAAAACTTACAAAACTTTTTAATGTATCTATAGAAACAATAAGGAGAGACTTGGAATATCTAGAAAAGGAAGGACTTCTTAAGAGGGTATATGGTGGAGCAGTTCTAAAAAAGATAGACAACAATCAACTAAAATTTGAAAACAGAGAAAAGGAATTTAGTAGTGAAAAAAAAGAAATAGCTAATATTGCAACTAGATATGTTATTGAAGGACAATCGCTGGCTATGGATGCAAGTACTACAAATTTAGAAATAGCAAAGGTATTAAAAACTAAATTTAAAAAATTAACTATATTAACTAATTCGCTAGCTATAGCTAATGAACTAATTGATATGGATAAGTACACAATAATTCTCACTGGTGGCATTTTGAAAAATGATGAATTTTCTTTAGTTGGAGATATGGCTCAAAAATATATTGAAAGTTTTAACATACATACTGCTTTTATAAGTGTAAGTGGTGTTTCATTAAAAGAAGGACTTACGGATTATATATTAGATCATCTACAAATTCAGAAAAAGTTTATTGAAATATCACAAAATGTAATTGTATTAGCTGATAGTAGTAAATTTGATTCTGTTTCTTTATTAAATGTTTGTAATTTAGAAGATATAAATATGATAATTACTGATTCTAAAATTAAGAAAAATGTTTTAGAAAAATATTTGAATAATGGAATAGAAGTGATAAATATATAGATATGAAAGGAGAAATTTCATGAAATTTCTAGAGGAATTTTTTAGAAACTTCTCAAATTTAATTTGGGGAAATTGGCTTATAATTACCTTAATTAGTATTGGCATATATTACACTATCATGACAGGATTTATTCAGATAAGAAAAATTCCTTTTATTTTTCGAGAAACTATTGTTAAATCATTTATAAAGAAAAATAAGAAAAAGTTAACTGGGGAAGGGACCCTTACACCATTCCAAGCCTTATGTGCAGCTTTGGCAAGTTGTGTGGGAAATGGTAACATTGTAGGAGTAGCTACAGCTTTAGTATCAGGAGGACCGGGAGCTATATTTTGGATGTGGATTGCTGGAATTTTAGGAATGGCAACAAAGTTTGGAGAAATAGTTATAGGAATGATATATAGGGAGAAGTCTGAAGATGGAACTTATGTTGGAGGTCCTATGTATTATATTTCTAAAGGGTTAAAAATGCCATGGTTAGCCAATTTATATGCAGTTTTGATGGTACTTCAAATCTGTGGTGGAAATTTAATACAATCTAATGCGGTGGCGGGAGTAGTTGAAAATATTATAGGTATTCCTCCAGCAATTACAGCAATCATTCTTGTTTTTTCTGTTGGACTTGTTGTTATAGGAGGGATTAAAAGATTAGGATCCTTTGCAGAAAGAGTAGTGCCTTTTATGGCTGGGATTTATATAATATGTGGTATAATTGTAATCATTTTCAACATAAAAACAATTCCCATTGTGTTTGCAAGCATATTTAAAAGTGCTTTTAATATAAAAGCTGGAGTAGCAGGTGTAGTAGGTTATTCTATTAGACAATCTATGAGATATGGAGTAGCTAGAGGGCTTTATTCCAATGAAGCAGGAGAAGGATCTGCTCCAGTTTTACATGCCTCAGCAATTACAGATCATCCAGTTAGACAAGGACTCTATGGTATTACAGAGGTACTAATAGATACCATAGTTGTCTGTACTATAACAGGTTTATCTATTTTAAGTACTGGTGTTATCGAATCAGGACATCAGGCTTCTATACTTACTAGTATGGCATTTGGTCAGGTTCATCCTATATTTAAAGATATAGTTGGAATATGTATGATTTTATTTGCTTATTCCACTATTCCAGTTCAATGTTATTTTGGAACAGTAGGAGTAAATTATTTATTAGGAAGTAAAAAAGCTTATTATTTTAGATATCCATTTATCTTTTTTACGGCACTAGGTTGTATTAGCAGTTTATCATTGGTTTGGCACATTCAAGACTGCATTTTAGGATTGTTAATTATTCCTAATCTAGCTGCAATTGTATATTTAAGTCCACAAGTATTTAAGTTAACTAGAGAGTTTTTTAATCCTGTAAATGAATATATATTTGATGATAATGAAGAATAATAGAATGAGTTTTTATATGAAAATATCTCTTAAAGCACCTATAGAGGGCTGTAGGAGATATTTTTTTACTTTCACATAATTTCCAAATTTGAAGATACTTTTAAATAAACATAAAAACACAAAAACAGACATAATTCAAAAATAATGCTTGAAACTCCAAAAAAAATATTATATACTTGTAACATAATTAATTATACGTTTTCAACTAAACAGAAGGAGGTTTTCATGTGAGTAAGAAACAGGAAAGAATGAAATGGATAAAGCTTATTGTATTAATCTTAGGAGGAGGTACAATTTTTAAGCTTTCATCTTTGAAAGATGCATTTTACGTACCTATGCAAGAATTTCTTAATTTAACACACACTCAAATTGGTGCAGCTATGTCTGTTTATGGAATGGTACAAACTATAGGAAATTTTGCTTCTATATATATAGCAGATAGATTTTCTAAGAAAAAATTAATACCTTTATCATTAATTGGTGTTGGACTTATAGGATTATATTTAGCTACTTTTCCAAGTTACTATGAAATATTAATAATTTGGGGATTATTCTCTTTATTTGCAGAGGTAATTTATTGGCCAGTTTTATTAAAAGCTGTAAGATTATTAGGAAATGAAGATGAACAAGGAAGAATGTTTGGATTTCTTGAAGCTGGTAGAGGTGTAGTTGATACTATTGTGGCTTTTAGTGCACTTGGAATATTCGCATTATTAGGAAAAGGTGCACTAGCATTAAGAGGATCAATAATATTTTATTCTATAGTACCTATAGTTGTCGGAATTATTTCATATTTTATGCTTGAAGATGACGCAATAAAAGATGTAGATGAACAAGGTAATAAAATCAGTAAAAACAAAGCTGCTTTTAATGGAGTTGTAAAAGCTATTAAAACACCAGAAATATGGATTGTATCACTTACTATATTTTCAATTTACTCTGTATATTGTGGACTAACATACTTTATTCCTTTCTTAAAGGATATTTATGCAATGCCAGTAACCTTAGTAGGAGCCTATGGTATTATAAATCAATATGGCTTAAAAATGGTAGGGGGACCTGTTGGAGGAATCCTAGTCGATAAAAAGTTTAAATCTGCTACAAAATATTTAAGAGGTGCATTATTAATATCAGCATTAGCAATGACTGGATTTATATTATTACCTCATGAATCAATGAATATATATGTAGGGATGGCTCTAACACTTGGATTTGGAGCAATTATATTCTCAATGAGAGCTGTATTTTTCGCACCAATTGAGGAAATAAAAGTTCCAAGAGAAATAAGTGGAGCAGCTATGTCAATAGCCTGTGTATTAGGATATTCTCCTTCAATGTTTGCTTACGCAATATATGGTAGCATGCTTGATAGAGCACCAGGATTACAAGGATATAAACATGTATTTATGACTATGATAGCATTTTCAATATTAGGATTTGTTATATCAACTATATTACTTAAAATAATAAAGAAGAAAAACATGGTATTAGAACAGGGGAAATAAACGCACAATAGCCTTTCTAATATTAAATTAGAGGAGGAAATATCATGAAAATTGGATTAGAGACAGAAAGTTATCATTTGCATTTTCAAAATAATAGAATGGATATATTTGATTTTATAAGAAAAACAGCAGAACTAGGATTAGATGGAGTACAAATAAACATAATAAAAGATAAAAACTTAGATCCAGAATGGGGAACTCTTGGTTCAAATGATCCTGAACATTTAGCTAAAGTAAGAAAAGAAATAGAAGAATATGGGTTATTTGTTGAGATTGATGCTAGGGGAACAGAACCTAATAAGTTAAAAAAGGTTATAGATGTTGCTCATAGATTAGATGCAGATGTTATTAGAACTTATGTTAGCTGTGGCGGAGATCTTCAAGAGGAAATAAGAAGAGCTCCAGAAGATATTAGAGAAGTATTACCTTTACTTAGAAAATATAGGATAAAACTTGCACTAGAGAATCATGAATATGAAACAGCAAATGATATGATAAATATAGTAAAGGAAATAGGAAGTCCATGGGTAGGAATTACCTGTGACACTGGAAATGGAATGATGGTTTGGGAAGAGCCAAAGGAAACTATTGAAAAACTTGCCCCATATACTTTTACAACACATTTTAAAGATCATATTATTATAAAAGATGGAGATGACTACAGAGTTTGTGGTATTGCCATAGGTGAAGGTAGTATGAATGTAGAAGAATGCTTTAAAATGTTAGTAGACAATACAACATTGACAAGAATAAATATAGAAATGTGTCATCCTTATGTTGCTACATTTAAAAAAGAAGATAATGTAAATGGAGTATCGAAGCTAAATACAGGAGTATTTACAGTTGAAAATCCACCACTTGATCCAGAAATCATTAAACCTAGTGAATATTACTATCCACCAGAACATTTGATAGATATGATGATTAAGTATCAAGATGAGGAAGTAAAAAAATCTGTAAAAAAAGTATTAGCTCTGAGGGATAAGTACTGCAGATAAAACTATAAAATAATTAGTGTATACTATAAAAGCTGTTGATAAATATAAATTGTCAACAGCTTTTACTATATGATATAGCAATGGACTGAAACTATACAAATGCAAAGCTTTTAAAATTTACTAAACCTTTTTAAATATGTTATAATTATTAAAAGTAAAATAAGAATTTTCAAAGGATGATTATATGTCAATGAATGAAATAGATGAATTGATAAAGAAAAGGCAGGGCAAAACAGAAAGTAAAAAAAGTAACCAGATTTTATATGCAATTATAGTAATTATAATAGCAGTCATTACTTTTCTATTTATTTGGAAAAATAATGAAAAACATGCATATAGTTGGATATTAGGTGTATCTATTGGAATTGTTTTAAGATATTCAAGATTTTGTTTTGCAGCTGCATTTAGAGATCCATTTCTTACTGGAAATACAAAGATATTACGAGGAATGTTACTTGGAATAATTATAAGTACTTTGGGTTTTGCTATAATTCAGAGTTACTATATTAAAAATAACGGTATAAATTATAATTATATTCCTGGAAGTATTGGATCTGTGGGAGCACATGTAGCCTTGGGGGCATTTATATTTGGAATAGGAATGATACTTGCAGGAGGATGTGGCTCAGGTGTACTTATGAGAATTGGAGAAGGACATGCTCTTCAGTGGATTGTTCTCTTAGGATTTTTAATTGGAACTGCTATGGGGGCTAAGGATTATTCCTTTTGGTATCAACATATTATAAGAAAAGCTAAGACTGTTTATTTTCCAGAGTATATGAATTTTAAAGTAGCTGTTGTAGTACAAATTACAATTTTAATAATTTTATATAAAATAGTAACTAAACTATCAGATAAAAAAAGATAAGGAAATAATGGAGGAGTATTTATGTCAGTAAAAGAGGTTGATTGCTTGTATGAAGCATGTCCAATTCCTATAATAAAGGCAATAAAAGAATTGAAAAAAATGAAATCTGGAGATATATTGATTTTACATTCAGATCATAGTTGTGTTGGAATAAGTATGGAAGAATGGGGAGGAAAAAATAATTATCCAGTAAAAGTTGTTGAATTGGAAGGTGGATATTGGGACGTTTATATCCAAAAACCTAAATAAAAAGGAGTAAAGGTATGGAGAACATTAAAAAGTGGATAAAAAAGCCATGGCCTTATTGGGTAGGAGGCGTACTACTTGGAATTCTAAATATAATTTTATTATGGACAACTGGTACTAGTTGGCATATAACTAGTGGCTTTTTATTATGGGCTGTTGGAGTTTTACAATGGCTTGGTTTAGAGCCTTTAAAATGGGAATATTTCACTTACCTTCAACATAATTATCAATCAATAATTGAAAATAATAATTTATTTATAAATAAATATACTATTTTAAATATGGGGACGGTTATAGGTGCATTGATTGCCACTTTATTAGCATCACAATTTAAATGGAAAAAGATAAAAGATAAAAAACAGGTTTTATTTGCACTTTTAGGAGGAGTTATGATGGGATATGGCACCAGACTTGCTTTTGGTTGTTCTGTAGGTAGTTTTTTTAGTGGGGTTCCATCCTTTTCTCTTCATGCATGGGTTTTTGGTATATTCATTACCCTTGGAGCATGGATAGGAGTTAAAATAATAATAAAATTTTTATCATAGGAGGACTTGGTCCTCCTTAAGTTTTAACAAAATCCTCTTTTATTAGAAATGATAAAGTCCACAAATGTTTGTTCATAAGAGGTAAGTCTATAGTTTTTTCTGCAAACAATATAATAATTAAAATCAATTTTAAGTTCATCAAGTTCAATTTTTTGGAGGTAGCTTTCTTTTAAATCTTTTTTAATTATAAGTTTAGGTAAAAAAGAAAAGCCTTTATCTGAAGAAACGGAAGATTTAATGGCTTCTGGGGAATTTAAATTGTATATAACATTTAAATCCTTTAAATTAATATTTTTATTATGCAAGGATTTTAAAACTAAATCTCTTGTACCAGAACCTTCTTCCCTTAGTATTAATGGTAAATCCTTTAGTTCTTCTAAAGAAATTTTACTTTTATCATTATATGGGCTTGCAACTAAAACTAACTCATCTGAAATTATAGTTTTTGTGTCTATATTGCTATTTTCAGGATGTCTTTGAACAATTCCAATGTTAATAGTATGATCACATAATTTTTTTATAACTTCATTGGAATTATCTATTTGCATATGTATATTTATTTCTTTGTGAAACTTTTTAAAAGTATAAATGCTACAAGGAAGAGCATATTCTCCCACACTTTTACAAGAACCAATAATTAGTGTTGGAACGTCTTCATGTAAGCTTTTAAGATCTCTTTCTATATTCCCCTTTATATCTAAAATTGTATGTGCGTAATCGAAGACAACCTTACCTTCTTCAGTCATTTCTACACCTTTATTACTTCTATTTAAAAGAGTTACACCCAACTCTTTTTCTAAGTTTTTAAGTTGCATACTAAGACCTGGTTGAGTTAGGTGAAGGTTTTCTGCGGCTTTTGATATACTATTAGATTTAACTGTAACATAAAATGATTGGAGATATTCAAGATTCACGTAATCCCTCCTTAATTTTAAAAATATCTATTTGAAAATATACTTGTATATTGTAATTATTATATCATAAAATCTTACAATAAGAACAAATATAAAAAATGCGACGCAGTTTTTTAATGAATAAGGAATAATGAATGATTATTAAGGATTTTTTTCGCTTCATTGCAAAAAAAACCTTTATTTATGCAAATTTTTACATTTAACTAAAAATAAATTATTCAATGGAATTTTATAGCTTAAAAGATTTTCAGGTGATAGCCTAGCTTTGATTTATTTTACGAGCTTAATAGGGTATATATTTAACAATAAAATGTCATAGATGATTCCATATACATCATAATTAGAAGCCTATCTTAAGTAAAAAATCTCTTTTGTCAAAAAATAATCAAATGTTCATCATGGTAAAAGCCTTTAAAACTAAGGTTTATAATAAAAGCTTATAGTACATAACACATGTTTATTATGAAAGATAGACAGCTTGTACTATAATTGACATTGAAAGAAATTTAACAAACGAAATTAAATAAATAAAAAATAATGATTGTAAAACTGCAGTTACAATTGCAATTATTTCTGTAAATGTTTTAGATTTGTTTATTTTATAATTTACAAAAAAATATAGCATTAAATAATATAATGGAGGGATATGCCATGAGTAAAAAATATTTAATAGTAGGTGGAGTTGCCGGAGGTGCGTCCACAGCAGCAAGATTAAGAAGACTTAGTGAAGAAGACGAAATAATAATGTTTGAAAGAGGTCCTCACGTATCATTTTCAAACTGTTGTCTACCATATCACTTAGCTGGATTAATTAAAACAGCTAACCAACTAGTACTTATGTCACCAGAACAATTTAAAAAACAATACAATATCGAAGCTAGAGTAAACAGCGAAGTTATCGATATAGATAGAGCTAAAAAAGAAATAACAATTAAAGATACATTAACTGGAAAAGAATACACTGAAAACTATGATAAATTAATATTATCACCAGGTGCAAAACCAATAGTTCCACCAATTAAAGGAATTGAAGACATAAACTTATTCACAGTAAGAAACGTTATAGATATAGATAAATTAAACAAATTCGTAAGCACTATGAAAACTAAAAACGCTACAGTAGTAGGTGGAGGATTCATAGGAATCGAAGTTGCAGAAAACTTAAAAGAAGCTGGATTTAACGTAACTTTAGTAGAAGCTATGCCCCAAGTTATGAAAATATTTGACTATGACATGGTTCAAATTCTACACAAAGAATTACACGATAAAGGAATAAATTTAATCGTTAACGATAAAGTAGCTTCATTTGAAAAAGATACAGTTGTATTAGAATCAGGAAAGAGAGTTGAAGCTGAAGCTGTAGTTATGGCTATAGGTGTTACTCCAGAAACAGATCTTGCAGTAAAAGCTGGTCTTGAACTTGGAGAATTAGGAGGAATAAAAGTAGACCAAAACTACAGAACTAAAGATGAAGATGTTTATGCAGTAGGGGATGCTATTGAAGTATACCATGCATTAACTGGAAAAATGACTAAACTTCCATTAGCAGGACCTGCACAAAAACAAGCAAGAGAAGTTGCTGACCATATCCACGGAAGATTAGTACCAAACACAGGATATATTGGATCATCAGTAGTAAAATGTTTTGAATATAATGGAGCTTCCACAGGACTAAACGAAGGAATGATAAAAGCTCTTAACTTAGATATACAATATGAAACAGTTAAAGTAATCCCTGGAGACAAGGTTGGATTAATGCCAGGATGTGAACCACTTCACTTCAAGTTATTATTTGAAATACCAACTGGAAAAATATTAGGAGCTCAAGCAATAGGTAGAGGAAACGTAGATAAGAGAGTAGACGTTATAGCTACAGCTATCAAATTTGGAGCAACTATAAACGATCTAAGAGATCTAGAATTCTGTTATGCACCACCATTTGGAACAGCTAAAGACGTTGTTAACTTTGCAGGATACGTTGGATCAAACTTATTACACGATGAGTTCAAACAAGTTCATGAATATGATGTAAGAGATTTAGTTGAAAGTGGGGCTTGCATAATAGACGTAAGAGAAAAACACGAATATGAATTAAGCCACATAATCGGAGCTAAAAACATACCTTTAAGTGAAATAAGAGATAGAGTAGCTGAAATTCCAAAGGATCAACCAGTTTACTTACACTGTAGAAGTGCTCAAAGAAGTTACAATGCAGCAAAAGCATTAAAACATTTAGGATTTGATAACATTTATAATGTATCTGGTGGATTTATGGGAATATCCTTCTATGAATATTTCAATGATCAAACAACAGGAAGAGAAAAAATAGTTACAGACTACAATTTCTTATAATATTAAAAAATAGGGGCTTTAATTGCCCCTTTTATATGAAATAATAATGAGAATAGGAAGTGAGCAAGGTATTATGAGTAAAAAGGAGACATCTGGATTAGAGTTGGCAGAAAACACTAGTAAAGTTGAATTGGTTTCTACAGATAAGAAACAAACATATATAGGACTAGCACTTTTAATAGCATTAAGTATATTCGGATCATTCCAATATGCAAAAGATTCTAAATTGGCATTATTCTTAATTACAGGACTAGCAGTTGGATATGTTATGCAAAGATCAAGATTTGGTTTTGCAGGTGGCGTAAAGAAAATATATGTAACAGGAGACGGTACCTTAACAAAGGCCCTAATGTTTTTATTTGCTATAACTTTATTAATTACGGCAGCAATTCATTATGGAGCTTTTATGGCAGGAGCAAAAATTCCAGGAGCATCTTCTGTTAAACCAACAAACTTAGGGACAGTAATTGGTGGAGTATTATTTGGTATCGGTATGATGTTTGGGGGAGGATGTGCTTCCGGAACATTAACAGACTCAGGTGAAGGTGAAATAAGAGCATTTATAGTATTATTTTTCTTTGTAACTGGATCATTAATTGGTGTAAAACACATGCCATGGTGGGAACAAAGTATATTCTTTAAATTAGGAGGAAAAGTTTATCTTCCAGATACATTTGGATATTTAGGATCTATTATAGTATCACTTTTAGGATTTTTACTAATTTATGTTATAACTATGAAATATGAAGCTAAAAGAAAAAGAGAAAACACTTATACAAAGGAAGAATACAGTGACTGGGAAAAACCATTACCAGAAACTACAGACTACAAATTCTTCAGTGAAAGAACTTATCACAAATTCTTTATACAAAGATGGTCTTTCTACACAGGAGCAGTATGTTTAACTATTATGTTTATTGCAATACTTGTTACAACAGGAAAGAGCTGGGGTGTAACCTCAACTTTCGCAGATTGGGGAGCTTGGTTATATCAAAGCGTAGGAATAGTTGATGTTTCAAATTGGCCATGGTTTGCAAGCAGAATGAAGAAAATAAATGGAGGATTCTTAAATGATCCATCTTCCATGAGAAATATAGGAATATTATTAGGAGCAACATTATCATTATTATTAGCAAGAAGATTTTCCTTTAAGAAAAACTTCAAATTTAGAGATGTAGTATTCTATGCAATTGGTGGATTAATAATGGGATATGGAGCTAGAGTTGGATTAGGATGTAACGCAGGTGCATTATATTCAGCGATATGTAACTTCTCTCTATCAGGATGGGTATTCCTTCCAGCAATGACTGTAGGAGGAATAATAGGAGTTAATTTAGTTAAAAAATTCAATGTAACAATTTAATTAAATATATAAAAAGATAGGTGAATAGTTAAGGATGATTTTTAGATGAAAATTAAGAGAAACATCCATAACTATTCATTATTTATTATGGGAAAATAACTTAACCGTCCCCTATAACTATAACTCTACAACTACAGAAGTTTTTTAATTATAAAATTATCTGCAAGTAGAGTCCAATTTTGTGGAAATGGGAATCCTAAAGCCCAATAACTTATTCCAGCCAAATCATATTCCTTTACTAAATCAAATTTTGCTTGAGCACTTCGAGGATCTTCAAACCACACTTCATGCATTACACCATTATTATCTCTATATCTATAAAATGGAGACTGAGCCACAGGATCATATTGAATTACTGCATTGTATCTATTGGCTCTTCTGATAGCCTCTTGAATACTAAAGGTTTGCGCTTCTTGCCCTTGAACATGAGGAATAACCCAGTCCCTTGCATATATTTGGAATCCAAAATAAATTTTATCTTTAGGTATTACAGTTACAGCATAGTCAAGTACTTCCCTTATTCTATTAATTGGAGAAATTGCTTGAGGAGGACCTAATCTATAGCCCCATTCATAGGTCATTAAAATTACAAAATCCACAATTCTACCATGAGCTTCGTAATCGTGAGCTTCATATAAAAGACCTGTTTGTTCTCCGCTGGTTTTTGGAGCCAGGGCAGTGGATACAAAAAAACCCTGTGGATGTAGACGATCTACTGTACGTTGAAGAAAATTATTATAGAGTTCACGATCTTCTGGAAGTACATTTTCAAAGTCTATATTTACACCTCTATAGTCTTTCTCTCTTAGGACATTAATTATATTTGTTATTAAATTTTCACTTATTTCAGGGCTAGAAAGCACAACATGAGCAAGATTTTGTCCAAGTTCTGTAGAGGTAAAATTAGTTATAGACATCATAGGAACTACATTTTTTGAATAAGCTGCATTAATTGCAGGAACATCATCTATTGGTTCAAGACTACCATCCTCTTTTATTCTGTAAGCAAAGGGACTTAAGTAAGTTAGAAAATCACCATCTTCCATAACAATGGGTACAGCATTTTCTCCTAAATCATAGATATATCCATTTACATAAACCTCTGGTCTTTCTTTAATAACACCTGGAATAAATAATTGAAGTCCTGGAGAAATATTAGAGGGGTTAGGAATATTATTACTATTTACGATGGCTTCAACAGTGGTGTTATAATTTTGAGCAATTTCCCATAACGTTTCTCCCTGACGTACAATATGAAAAACTCCCTCTACAGGAACAATAATAGCCTGACCAACTTCTAAATCATTTGAATCAGGGAGTTTATTAGCCTCTATTGTTTCTTCAAGGGGCACACCATAATAATTTGATATTTGCCAAAGGTTTTCTCTTGGCTTTACTATGTGAATGATCATTAAAATCCTCCTAAAAAAGTATACACATAATTAGTTTATGAAATGTTTTATAGGTGGTGAACAAAAGTTTGTAATATTAAATTATCCTTATATTATAAAAGGATTTTACATAATATAAAATCTAAATCTATGGATTTTAATAAGGCTACTTGTTTTTAAAAAGAAATATGGTATAATGATTATGAAGTTATGGTTAATATTTTAACAAAGTAAAACTTATTGCTAAATAGTACGTATATATTCCCTCAAATATATATGATTTAGAAGAAATAGCCTAGTGAATTTAACAAGGCTATTTTTTGTGCAAAATTTTAACAACTTTAAAATTGTTAACTGGAATGCTTGCATAAATTTAGAAGATATATTATAGTTAATAATAAGTATTAATTAATAATAAATAAAAGTAGGTGAAATTATGAATTACTTATTTATACAATATCCTAAATGTAGTACTTGTAGAAAAGCTAAAAAGTGGTTAGAAGATAATAATATTAATTTTGAAGATAGACACATTGTAGAAGATAACCCTAGAAAAGAAGAATTAAAACAGTGGATTGAAAGAAGTGGATTTCCAATAAAAAAGTTTTTCAATACAAGTGGTATTCTCTATAGAGAAATGAATTTAAAAGATAAGATTAAGACAGCAGAGTTTGAAGAACTAGTTGATATATTATCAACAAATGGAATGCTAATAAAAAGACCATTCCTTATAGCAGATGGATTCGTATTATTAGGATTTAAAGAGGAAGAATGGAAGGAGAAATTATTATAATATTTTTAAAAGAAAAAATCATTACCATTATAAATATATAAATGTGAATTATTTTTACTAAATTTGGTAAGACTTTATAATGTTAATATATTTAAAACTAAAATATTATATGAGGTGATTTTATGTCAGTAAAAAATGCAATGACTGCTGATTTTTTAAGATCAGCATATGGCGGAGAAAGTATGGCGCATATGAGATATTTAGTTTGGGGGGAAAGTGCGAAGAAAGATGGTTTCCCAAATATAGGAAGATTATTTGAAGCTGTAGCTTATGCAGAAAGAGTGCATGCTTCAAATCACTTTACAGTACTTAAAGAACAAGTTGGTGACTTTACAGTTCCAGCAGGAGCAGTATTTGGTAAGACTAATATAGTAGAAAACTTACAAGGGGCTATTAATGGAGAACTCCACGAAATAGAACAAATGTATCCCGTATATTTAGAAACTGCAAAATTTCAAGAGGAAAATGATGCAAAAAGATCCTTTCACTATGCAGTAGAAGCAGAAAAACAACATGCTGAATTATTTAAAAAGGCTCAAGAACTAGCAAAACAAAACAAAGATATGGAAGACAATAAATTCTACATATGTCCGGTATGTGGATTTACTATAGAGGTAGAATCATTAAATGAAGTACCAGATAAATGTCCAGTATGTGGAGTATCAAAGGATAAATTTAAAGAATTCTAATGTTTATTGAATGTAGATATTTAAATTGAATGAAAAATTGGTGTGAACCCAAATAAGTAGATCTTTTTAAAAGAAGTTACTTATTTCTAAATCGCACTTCAGTATTCAACTGAAGTGCGATTTTTGGTTTTTATTGGAATTTTCTTCTAGATATACTCTAAGTTATTTTATATTTAGTGTGTACACCTAAGAGAGGGTACATAAATTTAATGAAAAGACGGACTTTTACGACTTTTGGGAAAATGTTGTATGAACTTGAAATATATGATAAACTATGTAAATAGAAAACTTTACACAAAGTTCAACACAAAACCAAATATAAAAGGAGATGTACTATAAATGGATCCATTAAATTTTATCTTAAGTTTAGCAATTATACTGTTAAGCACTAAATTATTGGGGATTTTAGCACAGCGTTTTCATATGCCTCAAGTAGTAGGTGCACTTTTAGCAGGTCTTATCTTAGGACCTTCTTGTCTTGCTATAGTTAATAAAACAGCTACAATAGCTGAATTATCACAACTTGGAGTGATTCTTCTTATGTTTAGTGCAGGACTTGAAACAGATTTAGAGGAGCTTAAAAAATGCGGAAAAGCTTCTTTTATAATTGCACTTTTAGGATTAATAATTTCATTAATTGGTGGCTTTTTAATAGCAGGTATATTTAATAATCCAGGTAAAATTTTAACTGGTGATTTTCATAAAGTATTAGAAAACATATTTATTGGAATAATACTTACAGCTACATCTGTTAGTATTACAGTAGAAACTCTTCAGGAAATGGGTAAATTAAAAACAGCCTCTGGTACTGCAATACTTGGAGCAGCTATAATAGATGATATTTTGGGAATAATAGCTTTAACTATAGTAACTAGTTTAGCAGATTCATCTGTAAAATTATCTTTTGTTCTTTTAAAAATAGTAGCTTTTTTTATTATTGCTTTTTTTATAAGTTTTGTTTTTGTTTCACTTTTTAAAAATATGTGGAATAAAAAGGGCGAGGCAAGAAGAGTTCCTATATTAGCTTTAGGATTTTGTCTTATAATGGCATTTGCAGCTGAACGTTTTTTTGGTGTTGCAGATATAACAGGTGCCTATGTAGCTGGAATTATTATTTCAAGAACACCTGCTTGTGAGTATATTGAGAAAAAGATAGAGGTAGTATCATTTTTGTTCTTATCTCCAATTTTTTTTGCCAATATAGGTATAAGCACTACTATAGATCATATGAATAGTACCATGATTATGTTTACTATAGCATTAACAGTTATTGCAATAGTAACAAAGATATATGGATGTAAATTTGGAGCAAGAATTTGTGGATATACCAAAGAAGAATCTCTTCAAATAGGTATTGGAATGGTATCTAGAGGCGAAGTTGCTTTAATAATTGCAAATATAGGAGCTTCTACGAATATATTAGAAAGTAAATTCTTTGCTCCTGTTATATTAATGGTAATTATTACAACTCTTATTACTCCGGTACTTTTAAAATTAGTATATTCGAAAGATGTAGAGCATAAAAATGTTTTACATAAGGCTTCCTAGAATAAAAATGTACAGTATCTATTTAAATACTGTACATTTTTATTTTAGTGTGCCCAGCATGGGCAACAACTTGATGGTGAAAGTCCGTTGTGGCTTGTAGTGGGAACCACTAGCTGATGGGCAAGAGTGTCCACCGCGAGGTGGAATCTGAATGAAGTCGAAGGCAAAATCTCGGTCTGAGAAACAAAACAAAGTTCAATACTACCCAAGTCCCTAGGAGTAAATATAGCAGATATATGAGATGAAGGTTGTTGTTCTTACCTGGGGAGCTTTGATAGATATATCACCAGGTGATGTAATTCATGAATGATAACCTACATAGTGATATGTGGCTGAATTATCAGAAGTCAGCAGAGGTCATAAGTTTTGTAGATATGCTGATGATTGTAATATCTACGTTAAAAGCTAGAGAGCAGGCAAACCTACCAATATGAGACATTGGAACCTGAAATGTGATAATAATCGAAAATGTTCAAGTTGTAGAAAGACAAGGCAGAAATTAGAGATGTACATTACAGGGGCGGAGATATTCGTAGTAGTGATGAAGCTTCCGTAAAGGATGTTAATTTAATAAAGCTGCATAAAGTTCACCATAATAACATGAAATACCATAAAAACCCCATGAAATACATGGGGTTTTTATTAATCTTGCATATTTAATTTTGAATGTACACATTTACATATTTTAATCCCCAGTTACAGGCTTCTTTGTGAGTATCAAAGTAAACATCGATGAAGTTTCCCTTAACTGAAGTGCCAGTATCAGCAGCTATTGCGTATCCATAACCTTCAACATAAAGTTTTGTTCCAAGTGGAATAACTCTTGGGTCAACTGCTATAGTGCTGTAACCATTTGGATTTCTTACAGCCTTTCTTCCAGAGTAAGTATAGGTATTATTTACTCCATGAACTGCCCAATATGCAGTAGCTTTCACTCTAAGCACACCTGAGTTTGCAAAGGATGTAGTAGTTCCTCTAGAAACAGGGATAGGTGATAGAGTACCTTGGGCTATAATTTTGTCCTTAGGTTTTTTAGTAATGGTTTCTTTTATTACTTTCCTTGAAATTTCTTTACCATTCTCATAAACTACATTTGTAGTAATTTGCTTTTCTCCTTTTTGTCCTTCTTGTAAAACCTTCTTTTTAGATTTTAACATACTGCTGTCATTTTTAAACACAGTATTGAAATTAACAGGAGCAGATTGAGTAATGGTCTTTTTTTCAACCCTAGTTATATCAACTTTCATACCATCAGATAGGGTTGTATCTTTTCCTGGTAAAATTTTATCTTCAGAGCCTAAAACTATTTTTTCTGCTTCTAACATAGATGCTATATCTTTTTCAGCAGATTTTATAGCCAATTCCTTGTTGTCTACATTGATTTGTACATTTACAGCTCTTTTAATATTTATAACATCCTTATTAGATAGTTTACTATCCATGTCTTTATCAATTTTGTCCTTTGGATTTAATTTAATATCTTCTTTTGCTAAAAAGTTTTGGACATTATTTTGATAGGTTGCAAGCTTCTTTTCTTCTCCATCTATAACTAGAGTTATACTTTTTCTAGATAGAGCAACAAAAGTGATTACTACAATTATAGATAGTATTATTAAAGTTTGAGCCGTAAGTTTTTTGCTATTATTTCTTTTACAAAAATCTTTTAAATTAGAAATCATAGTCATCTCCTCTCTACATTGACACTGTGGAAAGAATAACGTCAAATATTAATTTTTCAAACCTCCATATATAATTTTAATATTAATCATATGAAGCAAAAACCATTTTTATGTAAGTTTTATCCTTATTAATCCTAGAGAATAAATTTGTACCTATTATGGCGATAATTATATCATTACCAAAAATAAAATACAAGGCATAATATGGAAATGAATTGAAATAGATATTAATATAGAGGAAATCTAAGGAAATAAGGAATGCTTAAATATGGAAAAGATTGTTGATATAAAAAATGTTGAAAACTTAGGTTATATGTAGAATAATGATATAATAAGATAAAATACCGATATGATATAATATTAAGGAAGTGAATTTTAATGAAAAGAAGACATAAAATTATAATGACTATATTAATAGTAGCATTGGTTTTACCTGGATTTTTAAATCATTCTCATTCAAAAACTGAGAATGATTTTTCTATACCAGTATTAATGTATCATTCTATATCTAATGAGGAAAAAGGTTTATTCAAGGTTCCAAAGAATACCTTTTATGAACACATGAAATATCTTAAAGATAATGATTATAAAACGCTAACTTTAGACGAACTATATGATCATTTAATAAATGGAATACCTTTTTCTGAAAAATCTGTAGCTATAACCTTTGATGATGGATATAGTGATAATTATAAAAATGCTTATCCAATATTAAAAAAGCTTGGGCTTAAAGCCACTATTTTTACTATAACAGACTATATAGCTGATAATTCTTATTTTATGAGTAAAAATCAGTTAAAAGAAGTAGCTTTAAATGGAATAGATATAGAAAGCCATACAACTAATCATCCAAAGTTGGACAAACTATCACAGGAAGATAGAGTGAAAACCTTGAAAAAGTCAAAAGATGCCATTGAAAAATTATTGGACAAAGAAGTGAAATATATAGCATATCCTTTTGGAAGATGCAACCAAGAAGTAATAGATGATGTAAAAAATGCAGGATATAAAATGGCATTCACTACAAAAATGGGGTTTGCAAATATGAGTAGCGGTATATATGAATTAAAAAGGGTATTTATAAGTGGATATGCTGATGTAAAAAGATTTGAGAAGAAAATATGCAATTAATTAAAAAAAGTGAGTGGAAAATTTATTCCCTCACTTTTTTTATATAGATTATAATTTTTCTGTTTCGTTTTTAGTATTTAAAAATTCAAATTTTTCTACTCCTTTAAAGGTATCATTCCAACACTGAACTTTACCGAGTCCTTTAATATTTTTAGCATTAAATACAGGATTGTCACCTGCTTTTAATTGTTTCATATAATCATCAAAGGTAGCAAATGCAATAGGACCAAGTTTCCAAATTACAATTAAGTTTATAACTGCCATAGTGCCCATAAATACATCTGCAGCATCCCAAATTAGTCCAAAACTTGCAATAGAACCTAAAAACACCATAACTAATACTAATACTCTGTATGCTGTTAAAAACCCAGGACTTGATTCTATAAATTCAATATTAGATTCTCCATAATAATAGTTACCAATTATAGAACTATAAGAGAACAATAGAATACAAACTGCTAAGAAAGTATTTCCCCAGTTTCCTACTTGTAAGCTAAGAGCTGCTTGAGTAAGTTGTACACCTTCTAAACCAGCAGCATCAGGAGTATTAAGGATTCCTGATAATAATATAATAAAGGCAGTAGTGCTACAGACTAAAATAGTATCTACATATACTCCTAAGCTTTGGATAAGACCTTGTTTAGCTGGATGAGATGTATCGGCAGTAGCTGCAGCATTAGGAACACTACCCATACCAGCTTCATTTGAAAATAGCCCTCTTTTTACCCCATTCATTACAGCAGCACCAAGAGTACCTCCAAAAGCTGCTTTAACCCCAAAAGCATTAGAAAATATCATACCAAACATATGTGGTACTAGTGTAATATTCTTAATCATAATAAATAGGGCAACAAAAATATAAATAGTAGCCATAATTGGAACTATAGTAGCAGAAACGTTAGCGATTCTTTTAACTCCACCAAAGATTACATAACCTGTAACTATAGATAAAAGAATTCCTATATATACTGGTTTAATTCCGAAAGCCTTTGAAAAAGAACTAGCTATTGTATTAGCTTGCACAGAATTGAAAATAAAACCGAAAGTAACAGCAGTAAGTATTGAGAAGAATACACCTAATTTTCTTTTACCTAAAGCTTGTTCAATGTAGTAAGCAGGACCTCCTCTAAAGGTATCTCCATCTCTAACTTTGTAGATTTGACCTAGTGTACTTTCAATAAAACTTGTAGCACCACCTATTAAGGCAATAATCCACATCCAAAATACTGAACCAGGCCCGCCGGCAGCTATAGCAACTGCAACACCGGCAATATTGCCAGTACCTATACGTGAAGCAGCAGAAATACAGAAAGCTTTAAAAGGAGAGATACCTTTTTTTTCACCTAAACTATCTGTTGATTCACTCATAAGTTTAATCATATGACCGATTAATTTAAACTGGCCGAATTTAATTTTAAAAGTAAAATAGATACCAAGTCCTATTAGTAATACTATTAGGATGTAAGAATACAGCCAGTCGCTTAAATGACTAATAATTGTTTCTAAAGTTTGCATATTAACGTCCCCCTTTAATATAAAGCCTAAATTCTAATTTTAGTGTAATGCATTACATTGAAGTAATACATATAAATCTATGAGAAATTTAGAAAAGTATATCTATATTATACCGTTTTTTACTAATTTCTGATAGTCTTTTGCTTAATAAATTTAAATATTCAGAAGAGGGGTATGATTAAGAATAATTTAATTCATAGCTTATATGTAAGTAATATTGTACTTATTATTGATAAAATACCTTCTATAGCAATAAATTCATAGTTTCTGTTGTTAATATTATTAAAAAGCCATAGCAGCGGTTCGTTCAATATTAAAGTACTTAAAATCTGCTTCGATAGTGAAACTTGACCGAATTCTTTGATTTCACATAATAATTCAGTAAACTAATCACTGTAGATATATTGAAATTCTTTATAGTATTCAATTAAATTAACATTAGGATTTTTATTTAGCTCTTTTAATATTACTTCAATAATACTCTTTTTAAGTTCAGCTTGGAAAATATCATGCAATGAAGTTTTTCCATTGTTAAGTTCTTTTATTTTAGAAATTGGAACGTCAAGCTTACGAAGAATTTTTATTCTTCGTAATTCATCAATATTCTTACCATCATATTTACGATATGTATTTGAATTTCTCTTAACACAAATTAAACCCTCACTTTCATAAAACCGAATTGTCTTTGCTGATAAACCTGTTAATAGTTTAGCCTCTTTTATCAGTGATTCGTTGTACATACATTAAATTTTTAATATAAAAGTTTTTCATAGCAATTAAATTTATATGGTTTGTTTAAAAGATTTATTTCACCAACTTTTTCATAGCCACATTTTTGGAAGAGTGCATTCATTTTTGGATTTAAGGAATAAGTATCAGACTTTATCAAATGAATTTTTTTATCTTTTGCAAGTGTTTTAATATATGATAATAGTTTAGTGCCTACTCCTTGATGTCTATAAGCTACAGATACGGCCATACGATGAACAACTAAACACTCTCCACTATCACTCCACATTACATCTCCATATTCATTTGGTTCCACATCATTTATACAGATAAATCCGCACAAATTCTTGTTTTCTTCCATGACATAAAGGCTATGAGCATCAATATCACATTGAAAATTTTGACGTGAAGGATAATTTTTGTCCCACTGAGTATTGTTATCCAAAGCCATAAATTCTATTGTTTCAGAAATAATTTTCATAATATTATCCAAATCATCGTGAACAGCATGTCTAATCATAAATTTTTCCTCCTTAATAATGCATTTAGTTAACTAAATGTGATTTTATATGAAAATTGTATCATATTATTTTAATTTTTGGACAATCTCTAATAAATTAGATATAATTAGATAGTAGTTTAGGGTATTTATGAAATTTTAAAATGAAGTAGAGGAATTTAAAAATTAAAAATGAATTGTGATATTTCACTTAAAATGTTGAAATATCACAGTTTTTTTCTATTGATTAGCTAAAAAGTGGGATAAAACATTAGATAATAAAGATTATAATATACAAGGGGGCGTATTATGAAAAATAATAGAGATAGTTTTGAATCCAAGATTGGTTTTATTTTAGCATGCATAGGTTCAGCAGTAGGTATGGGAAATATTTGGTTATTTCCTTATCGTGTAGGGCAGTTTGGGGGGGCGGCATTTTTAATACCTTATATTATATTCGTTGTGGTTATTGGATTTACAGGAGTTATTGGGGAAATGTCCTTTGGTCGTGCAATGGGAACAGGACCAGTTGGAGCATTTAAAAAGGCATTAGAGAAAAGGGGAAAAAAGCATGGAGATCTTATTGGACTTATTCCAGTAATAGGTTCTCTAGGCATTGCCATAGGATATTCAGTAGTTGTAGGATGGATACTTAGATTTACCGTAGGAACTATTACTGGTTCAATGATAAAAGCACCAGATAGTGGTGTGTATTTTGCTTCTATTGCTGGAAAACTAGGAAGTCTTAGTTGGCATCTTTTAGCATTGGCATTAACCTTTATCATTATGACTATGGGTGTTTCTAAGGGAATAGAAAAGGTTAATAAGATTATGATGCCTGCTTTTTTTGTGTTGTTTTTAATTCTTGCAATCAGTGTTGGAGCATTACCAGGAGCTATAGAAGGATATAGATATTTGTTAGTTCCAAAATGGGAATTCCTTGGAGAGCCTAAAACTTGGGTGTTTGCTCTAGGGCAGGCATTTTTCTCTCTTTCATTAGCGGGGTCAGGAACTGTAGTATATGGAAGTTATTTAAAGAAAACTGAAAATATTGTACAAAGTGCAAAGTATGTGACTCTATTTGACACCTGTGCAGCAATGTTAGCAGCACTTGTAATCATACCATCAGTATTTGCCTTTGGTATGGATCCCACAGCAGGACCACCGCTTATGTTTATTATAATGCCTAACGTATTTAAGCAAATGCCTATGGGACAATTATCTGCAATTATATTCTTTTTAGCAGTTTTATTTGCAGGAATTACATCTTTAATGAATCTATTTGAAAGCCCAATAGAGGCATTACAAGAGAGATTTAACTTTTCTAGAAAAGCTTCAGTTTGTATTATTGCAATGATTGGGGCAGTTACAGGGATAATACTTGAAGATGCAAACAAACTTGGTATTTGGATGGACGTAATATCTATTTATGTTATTCCTTTGGGGGCACTTCTTGCTGGCATTATGTTTTTCTGGATTTGTGGTTCAAAATTTGCAAGAGAACAGGCGCAATTAGGTAATAATAAGGAAATAGGTTCTTGGTTTGAACCTATGACAAAATATGCATTTTGTGGACTTACAATTATAGTTTATATTCTTGGAATATTTTATGGAGGCATTGGATAAATTTATTTAATGAAGAATTAATAAAAACACCTCATTTCATGTTAATAGTTGAAATATTAACATGAAATGAGGTGTTTTTATTGCTAGTAGAAAAATAAGACTTAACCGTCCCTTATTTTTGTGATACACCCCAAGAGTTTAAGTTATTACAATTTCCTATCCAAATAGGGCAGTTCATTGGAATAAAATCAAATAATTCCTCAACATCGTTATTAAACATGCGAATACAGCCTAAAGATACATTAGTTCCGATGGACCAAGGATTATTGCTACCATGTATTCCATACATAGAACCACCATCAATTGATAGCCCAAGCCATCTTTTGCCTAAAGGATTTTGTGGGGTTCCGCCTGATATAACTTGTCCTGTTCTTGTGCTGATCCAAGTAGGATTTATAAGTTTCGATACAATAGTAAATTTACCTTCTGGTGTATAAGAAGGTGAGGCACCTGCAGCTACTGGATACTTTTTGTATACTTTGCCATCTAAATATACTGTTAAAATTCTCTTATCCTTATTTATAACCATAGAATAGCCATGTTTTAAAGTTTCAGGAACAGAATCAGAGGGATTATTATTTTCATTCATTAAATATTTTGAAGTTTCAGGGCCTACAATACCATCACAATTTAAGTTCTTAGAACTTTGAAATTGAAGTACTGCATATCTAAAATCTAGATTTTCATCGTTAAATCTATTCTTATATAGTCCAATTTCCTTTAGTTTATTAAAATAGTCTTCATAACTGTAATTTTTATTTTCTATATTTGAAGGTTTAGTTTTCTTAGGGATTTCTTTCTTTTTTTCATCATTATTTTTATTCTCATTAACTTTGTCTTCTTTCTTCTTATTAGGATTAGGTTTATCCTTTTTTGTATCATTATTTTTAGATTTAGTATCTGTTAAAATAACTTTACTAGTTGTTGGACTTTTATAGGTCTCTGCACTAAATTTTTTATAGCTTATTTTATAAGAGGTATAAAAACAAAGTACAATAGCTATAAGCAATGTAGTAATTATTTTAGCTTTTTTATTAAACATAATATACACCTCCTTTTGATAATATCAATATACATCTACACTAATAATAATATGTATTTTTTTTCATAATGATACCAATAGTTTAGTTTATATAGGATGAATTGGAAGTAATCATAAAAATCATTGACATTGATAATCAATAATAGTTGAAAGTGGTTATCGATGATGATATAATGAACTAGGATTTTGAATTCGAGGAGTGATATTATGAAACTTTACCCAGATATAAATAAAAGAATAAGCATTGCAGTAGCAGGTTTTTTACTAATGAGTGGTACACACTATACTGTAAAAGCTGCATCAAGTGTGACAAATTTACCAGGATTGGAAATTAATCATGGTTACAATAAAGTTGAAGCTAAGAATAAAAGTGGACTATATGAATTAAATGTAAAAACCTTAAAGGAAGATAGTGATGAAGCCTCTATGGCAGGTGGTTATTTAGAAAAGGCAAATTATGAAATAAAGGACGATAAGAAATATTTCATATTAACATTAAACAGAACAGATTGGATGAAAGACATAACAGCAACAGTGGATGGAACTCAAGTTAAACCATCGGTTCAAACTATTGAAAAAAATGATAAGGGAGAAGAAAAAGGAGAAATAAGATTTGAAATAGGAAATTTAGATTCAAAAGTAGTATTAAGTATTAATGTAGTACCAATGGGTGATTCTAAGGTTAGCTTTAAAGTTGTACCGGAAAAAAATACAGTTAAATTAATACAGGAATATAAAGAAGATACTTCAAAGGAAACACAAAACACAAAACCAGAAGCACAACCAAATCCAAGCTCAGATGTAAAAACAGGAACAAAACCAGAAGCAGAACCAGACTCAGAGGTAAAGCCAGAAGTAAAACCAAACGTGAAGCCAAATTCAAATTCAGAAGTAAAAACAAGAACTAATATAGAAGTTGTAAAAGAAGGATTATATGAATTAAAAGGAAAGGCGTTAAAGGAAGATTCAGATGAAATATCAAAGTCAAATAGTTATATAGATAAGGTAGAGTATGAAATAAAAGATGGGAAAAAATATTTAATAACCAATTTTACTTCCTTTGATATTATGAAAAATATTAAAGTAATAGTAGATGAAAAAGATGCAACAGCAGAAATTGAAAAAACAGGTAATGGTAAAAAAGGAAAGGTAAAATTTGAAGTAGAAGATTTAGATTCAAAAGTTAAATTTAAAATGACTATAAACCCATTTTTATTTGTTAATAGAGATGTATCATTTGATCTTTCTTTAGAAAAAGATACTGTTAAGTTAATAAAGGAATATAATCAAGATAAGCCAGATTTAAAGACAGAAGAAAAACCTGATGTAAAACCAGGAACGGGAAATAAAGATAAAAATGAAGTATCAGAAAGTGTGAAGAAAGACATAAATGTAACAGTTTTAAAAGAAGATTCAAATGAACCATCTATGGCAGGACAATATATTGATAAAAATGTTGTTTATACAGAAAAGGATGGTAAAAAATATTTCAAAATAACAGTAAACAAAATAGATTGGATGAAGGATATAAAAGTCTCAGTAGATGGACAAAGTGTTAATTATGATCAAAAACAATCTGGTGAAAATGCTGATTTAACTTTTGAAGTAAATGGTGAAAATTCAGAGGTTTTGTTAAATATGAACATAGTACCAATAGGAAATACTAAGGTAGGATTTAGAATAGTAAATTCAAATTCAATAAAACCAGAGGAAAAACCCGTGGAGAAACCAGAAGAAAAGCCTACAGAAAAACCTGATATAAAGCCAGGAACGGGAAATAAAGATAATGATGAAACAGTAGAGAGCATAAAGAAAGACATAAATGTAGCAGTTTTAAAAGAAGATTCAAATGAACCATCTATGGCAGGACAATATATTGATAAAAATGTTGTTTA
>NZ_FUWT01000004.1 GCF_900167265.1 Clostridium tetani | reverse complement strand
TTTTTGCTTTAAGTTGAACACAAAGTGTATTCCATCTATAATTGCTATTCTGTAACTCCTTAATTTTTCTATGTTGCTTTTCTATAACTTCATTATCAGTTTCACAGCTTTCCTCAAGTTCTCTAATCCTTTTCTTAAGAAATTCAACTTCTCCATTAGAATTTAAAACTACTGTTATAGGCTGATTATTCTCTTCTTTTAAATCTGTTACATAATCTAAAATGCCTGTTAAATCGTTAATCACTGCTTCTTTGTGTATTGCTCTGATACTGTCACCTAAACTAGAATATCTATTTATAGTTGTTGTTAAAAGTGCTAATGTTATATCTTTTATCATCTTTACAATTCCTCCGTTTTCTTATAAACTGTAATTGGTTTTTTATTTAAGTATTTTAATTTGGCTGCTCTTGCAGCTCTTTTTTTATACTTCTTTAAACATTCTTTTATATCTATTAAATTCACCTCTCTTTTTAAGTCCACAAACCTTTGACATACATGTTCCTTCTGTCCTTCCAAGTGCTAATGATATATCTTTTTTCTTTGTGCTTTCCCACATACCACAAAGATAGGCAATATCCTTAAGTGTCCATGCTTTATTATGTTTAAAATGAAATTCTGGATTGTATATCATGCGGTGGTTTGAACTTGTATATTCAATTCCGTCTTTTACATAGGTTTTTACCATTCTTCTCCCTCCAATAAACTTTTTATATGTTCTGTTACCATTTCTCTAATGTCTACTATGGTTTGTCCATCTACTCCGTATAATTCCGTTCCGTCTAAATCACATTTGCTAAGAATATCAGAACTGGTATCAACATTGCTAATTCCCAACCTTCATCACCTGCCTTTATTATTCTTTTAATATTTATTGTTATTAGAATTATTACTGTTAATAAGCTGTATAGACTTAAAATTAATTGTCCTGTAGGTGTCATGTTTTAATCACCCCTATATTCAAATTTTCTTTCATACCCTCTAACTGGGTTACTAACTTTATATTTATCTCTTGTATTTTTTATAAAATCAATAACATAGTTTATAAATTCTTTAGCTTCATTACATTCTTTCGTATCTAGATTTAATACAGAACTTTTACGAAATGCTTTTCCAATTATGCAACATATAGAAGATCTTGTTTGAGCAACTCTTGGATTATTTTCATTAGTCCCAAATGCTTCAAGTAATCTTTTATCTAGATTTATTTCTTCGCAAAGTTCATACCATGGTTTAATAATTTTTTTCTGTTCAAGTTTCTTTGATAATTCTAGAACTTGTCTTTCTAAAAGGTCTATTCTTTCTTTATCTGTCATACCATTACCTCCTATCAAATTGAAAATACGGTAACCTTCCACCTGTTTCATGATGTAAAGTCATTACAACTACAAGTTCATCTATAGATTGTCCAATATCAACTTTCTTTTGTATAAACTTCTTAAACGCTTCTCTGTATTCTTCTGTGTAAACATAATCAGGTAAGTCATTCCATGTTTCTAAACATTCATCAAACTTTTTCATTGTTTTATTCATCTTTTATAATCTCCTTTCATAGAATAAACTAGGGAAGTATAAACCTTTTTAGCTTAGTAAAATTTTTTATAAAGGCTTTTAGCCTTTAGTTAGTGCCTACCTTATGCTTTATAGCCATCTGGCTTACTATAGTTGTATATATCTCTATAAGCTTTTTATCTTGTGCTATAACATCTAAATAGTTAAGTTCATCAATTTTACTCTTAGACACACCTTGTAATACTTGCCTTACCTTCATATTCTTCAATCTAATCTTTAAATCACAACCCGCTCTTTCTTCTAGTGCTTTGTAAGCTTCTTCTTTTGGTTTTTGGTAATCTTTAAGTTTAAAACAAATCTTAGTCATTAATCTGTTTGTTTCTCCTCTCCAACTGTTAGAAGGTCTTATTTCTATAACCTCTCTTACTGTTTTTAATTCCTCTTTAGTTTCTAACATCTTATTATTAACTTGGTTAAGCTGTTGTTTAACATCTTTCATTTCCTGTAAGCTCTGTATTAAAACATCTTCAATGCAAGTTGGCTTGTGCTGTTTTTTAATTTTTTTCTCACATTCAATAAAATAATTTCTATATTCATGTGATTTTTCAGTTCTAGTCATCATTGCTATATGTTTTGCAAATTCTAAAGTTATAGCAAAATCCATTGTTTCATTACCTTCAACATCTTGTTGAACCCCTATCCAATCAATGTTTTCTTTAAAAAACTCATTCTTCTCTATATTAGTTACATGCCATCTTGACCATACTGCTTTATTAAGACCTAGCCCTAAATATAATTCCTTTGCACTTACTAGTTGTTGTCCATCTTTATTAGAAATTTTAATTAAGTTACTCATTTTATCCTCTCCTTTTTATTTTGTTATTTACAATCTTAAACTATATTAGCTACTTTGTTTTTCACATTTTCTTCGCTTTTTCTTTACTTATTATTCGCCATTGCGGCACTACTGATATGCTTTTGTTAAATATGTTTAAATTGGATATGATTAAGCTTGTACTATTTTATAGAGTTGTTTTTAGTTTCATAGTTTTATCAGCTAATATATTACTACCTAAATATTCAACTACTGGTTCATAAAAGCTCTCTTCATTTATTTCTATTTTTTCTATTATTTTTTCTTCTATTATTTCTTCAGTTTTTTTATTAAATCTAGTCCTTACAACTATTGCTTGCATATAACCCCTCCTATTTACCACTATTAGTTGTATTGAAAAGTAAAAAAATATCTTCTAATGTGCAATCAAACTGCTTGGACATTTTTATTGCCAATTGAGGACTTGGTTTTTTGTATCCACCCTCCATTTGATACATCATACTATTACTTATATCCAAGCTTTTAGCTGCTTCTTTTGCTGTATCAAACCCAGCCTTTTTTCTTAAATTTGTAATATGATTTGCCATAATTTATCACCTCAATTCCTCGTTTGTTCTTTACTATGATTGTATTTTATAACTAATTGTGATAATAAACAAGTCCTATTATGACTAATAGTGAGAATTTAAATGCTATTTTCTTCAAATTGCTCCATATAGCTTTATTTATCACTATTAGTTGTATTGTTATTATTATCACTATGGGTTATAATAATAACGTATTTAAATATACCCATATTAATGTTAGGTAAGAGGTGATTGATTTGTTAGGTAAAAAAATTAAATCCTTAAGAAAAGATAACAAAATTACTCAAGAAGAATTAGCTATAAAAATTGGCGTTAGTACATCTATGGTAGGTATGTATGAAACAGATGCACGTAAACCAAGTTATGAAGTATTAATTAAAATCGCTGATTATTTCAAAGTTTCACTAGATTATCTGCTTCGTGAAACAGAGTATAAAACTTATATTGGTACAAAAGAAAATTGTATAAAGTTTAAAACTGTTGAAGAGGCAATGCAATTTATTTTAAAACAACCTGTTGTTATAAATTTTTGTGAATTTAATGTAGATAAAATGACTAATAGAGATTTAATAGAATTTGCAAATGAACTTTTAAATCAACTAAAATTAATATCTTATAAATATAAGAATAACATTTAATTTAAAAATGGAGGATGATTTTATGAGGGCGGTAGCATATGCTAGATTTAGTTCTGATAATCAAAGAGAAGAATCCATTGAAGCTCAAATTATGGACATAAAAAAATATGCACTTAAAAACAATATTACAGTGCTTAGAGAATACGTTGATGAAGCTATATCTGGCAGAACTTTTGAAAGAAAATCTTTTAAAAGAATGATTGAAGATGCTAAAAAAAATATGTTTGATCTGATACTAGTCCATAAAGTAGATAGATTTGCAAGAAATAGATATGACGCTGCTATCTACAAATCTATACTTAAAAAACATAATATAAAAATAAAATATGTCATGCAGCCAATTGATGATTCTCCTGAAGGAAATCTTATGGAGGGTATTCTTGAAAGTTTTGCTGAATATTATTCTGAAAATCTAGCTAATGAGGTTATGAAAGGATTAAAAATCAATGCAAAAAAAGCTCAATTTAACGGTGGATACCCACCACTAGGGTATGATATAGCAGAAGACAAGACATATATAATAAATGAAAGGGAAGCTAGAATAGTACGCGAAATATTTGATTTATATTTAGATGGTATTGGTTATAAAAAAATTGCTGATATTTTGAATAATAAAGGTTATAAAAATAAAAGAGGAAAACCTTTCGTTTTTAACTCAATTCCAACTATCCTAAAAAATGATAAATATTGTGGAATATATACATATAATAAAACTAGTAGAAAATACAAAAATGGTAGACGAAACCTTAAAAAATATAACAAAGATGAAGATATAATTAGAGTTGAAGATGGTATACCTAAAATAATTTCAAAAGAAAAATTTAATACCGCACAACAAGAAATAAAAAAGCGTACAAAGTCTAGAGGTAAAAAAATTGCTGTAAGAGAATATATTTTATCTGGATTAATAAAATGTGAATGTGAAAGAAAAATGAGTGGGTACGCACAAAAACGTTCCAAAGAAAGTAATCGATACTTTTATTATAGATGCACTGGATGTAATAACAGTATTAGAGCTGAAAAAATAGAAACTATAGCTACTAATTTTATAAAAGAACAGGTATTCAGAGATATAGATAATTTAATTATAAAAATACATAAATATATAGCTGATCAAGAAGCAGAATCCCCATCTGAACTTAAATATTTAAAAAATGAATTATCTAATTCTAATAACCAAATCAATAACATTGTAAAAATGATTAGTAACGGAGTAACATCCATGCACTTAGCAAAAAAACTAGAGGAACTTGAAACATATATTGATGGAATACAACAACGAATTGGTGAAATAAATAGAATGTCTGTTATACCAGAAGATGAAATAAAAAACTGGTTACTAGAACTTAAAAATTCTTTTGATAATGGTAAAAATATAAAAAAGATAATCTCTGTTTTCATAAAAAACATTGAAATAACGAAAGAAGATATTAATATAGATTTTTTCGTAAAAGCACCCTATAAGGGTGCGAACAGTCTAAGTGTCGCTCCTTCGGCACCATATTGAAAAGCAAAACCCCTAACCTATTGAAAACATTGTGTTTCTAGGTTAGGGGGGTTTTTAGGCTATGTGCAAATATTCATAATAATATTAATTTCCTATTCCTAAAGCACCCTTAGCTAATGAATCAGCTAAATCATTGTATTTATCTCCTGAATGTCCTTTAACTTTAATAAAATTAATATCAACTAATTTAATAGCTTCATCATAATATAGCTTATAGGCTTGTGTACCAGTTTTTTTAGCTTGCCAAACCCCAGTACACCATTTTTCTATTCCTTCATAGTCATAAATTATATCTAAACTTTTAATACCCTTATCTATACAAAATTGCATTGCACGTTTTGCACCTTCAATTTCTCCAGCTACATTTCTCATAGAAACCATATCTGGATTTGAAAATTTTTCAGCAAAGTGTTCCTCGCAACCATTATAAAACATAACAACTCCATAAGAATATTGTTTCTTAGTATTTTCATAACTTCCATCTACATATGCAACTGCTTCTGATTTATAGAATATATCTGATATGGTTTTATCTTTATCTATATTTGAATTTTCCATTCCCATAAAATTTTTAGCTTCTTCTTCTGTTGAAAATCCTTTATAAATAGCTCCAGAAACTCCATTTACATTTTCTTTGCATTCCTTCCATGTTGTATATATACCAGGTTTAATACCTTTTTTTACTGCATAAAATTTCTTTGCCATTAATTTTTAGTCCTCCTTTTTAAATAAATCCCTCAATGGTTTCTGCCCTTTTATATGCACCTTCTGTTACTTCCTTTGGATAGCCAATATAATCTAAAAGCCTTATTGCATTTCTAGTCTGAGAAACACCAACTTTAAGTTTATAATCAAAACTCAATCCATTTTCACTATCAACATCTTCACTGAAATAATAGAATTCGTAACCACCCTTTAAAATATCTACAAGTTCCCTATCATGGGTAGCTACAATAGGAATACTTCTTCCATTATTTATATAAGTTAATATCTCTGCTGACATGGCTATTCTCTCTATAGGATTAGTTCCTCTAAATATTTCATATATGGGGCAAAATACAGGTAACTCTTTTTTAAAGGCATTGACAATTCTAAGTATTCCTTCTGCTTCAGCCATGTAATAGCTTTTTCCTTTTGATAAATCATCATTAGGACTAATTGATGAAACTATATTAAAAAATGAAGCTTTATATTCTTTAGCTAATGCAAAATAAAAAGTCTGTGATAAAAGTATATTTATACCTAACATTCTTAAGAAAGTTGATTTTCCAGACATATTTGTACCAGTAAGTACTATACCCTTATCTTTAATAAAAATAGAATTTGCCACAGGATTATCTAAAAGTGGGTGAACCCCCTCTATAATATTCAGTGAAACTTCCTTTGTAAAATTTGGTTTTACATAATTCTCTTCTAAACTTTTCTGGTAACTTGATATTGAAAGCATTGCATCTATCTCACCTAAAGCGTAAAATATATTCATTATATATTTCTTTTTCTCTTTTAAAATCGCTGATATTCTATAGTAAGCACACTCTTCTACGAGAAACAATGTAGATATTACTTCAAAAAATCCGTGCCACATATTTATTATTCCTATTAATAATGTACTTCTATCAATATCTTTAATTTCTTTAAGATTAATTGTTATCTTTTCTATGTACTCTTTAATATCATCATTTTTCATATTAGATATTTTTTTAGAAGCCTTTATAATGTCCCTTAAATAAATTATCCCACGTGATTTAACAGTATTTTTTTCCGTATAATTTATAAACATATTTAATGAGCTAGAAACCATTATCATTAAGGCATACTTCTCACCAAACAATATAATTAAAATGATAGATATTATAGGAACAACTTTACCTAATAGTGTATATAGATAATATTTAAATTTATTTACTACAAGCTCACTTTCTATCATATCTAAAAAAGTATTTTTTGCATCTGTACTCAATTCAAGAAATATACGCAAAAGCTTTTCTCTTAAATCTGAGTCATTTTTAAATGCCTCAATTAATTTATCCCTTTTCTTTAATTTTTCTTCATCCTTTAGCGGATTCCTTAACATATAGTATAGAACTGCCTCTCCTGGAGTACTATAGGTTCTATCTAACTTTTCATAAACCCTATTCATATCCATATCACTCCAGGTATCATCATCAATTGTATATTCTTGTTTTTCACTTGTATCAAAAAAACCTTTTATATTTTTAAATTTCCTATTCTTTTCAATATCCTCTCCATATTGTTTTCTTACAATGCTTAAAGCAAATTTTTTATCCAATTGTTTTCTCCCTTCAGCTTCAAAATTTATATATATATTTTACCATAAATTCTATTTATCCAACAAACTAAACTCTATAGTAACCTTAAAAAGATCTCCATCAATAACTATATCCATGTTTCCTCCTTGCAGTTCCACAATACTTTTTGCAATAGCAAGTCCTAATCCTGAACCTTCTGATTTTCTTGCTTTATCCGATCTTTTAAATCTTTCAAATATTTCTTCTACGTCAAAATCCATTTCGTAGGCTGAAATATTTTTCATAGTTACTATGGCTTTATTTCCTTCTGTTTCTAAGTCAATATATACTCTGGAATTATTCATGGAGTATTTTAGAATGTTTCCTATTAAGTTTTCAAATACTCTCCAGGTTTTTTTACCATCTAAATTTGCATATATTCCGTCATTTTCTATATTAACTTTAAAGTTAAGAGAAGAACCTTCTATTTTTTCATAGAATTCTCCTAAAGCTTGTCTTAAAATTTCTGATATATTTACTTTTTCAATATTCAATTCTATAGATCCACTTGAAATTTTTGATGCTTCAAATAAATCCTCTATAAGTACTTTAAGTCTTTTAGATTTTTTATCTAAAATTTGAATATAAACATTCATATCTTCTTTAGATAAGTCCTCTGATTTTAATAAATCTACATAGTTTATTATAGATGCTAATGGAGTTTTTAAATCATGAGAAACATTTGTTATTAACTCAGATTTAAGTCTTTCGCTTTTAACCTGACTCTCAACAGATTTTTTTAATCCTTTCTTCATATTATTTATATTGTGAGCTAACTTTCCTAAAAGTCCTTTATCATTTTCATCTATGCTATAATCTAAATTACCAGCTACCATTTCTTCTGTACCCTTTACTATTTTGTTTATCATAGCAGTCTTTTTGAATATATATCGTGGAACTATATATGCATAGATTCCTATATAAGTCATAATTAATAAGAATATCAATCTATTGTATTTAAGCATAATCATACCAATTATAAATACGAATCCAATGGAAATAGTAGTAATATAAATTAAAGTTACTTTTCTAATTGTACTCTTTATTTTAAAGCTTTTCCTTATATCTTCTTTCATTTTATAAACAATGCTGTTTCTAAGTATTTTTGTTCCATTATTTTTATTACTTATAAAATTTAATCCACATATTAAAAGATAAAAAATATATAGTGCTACAAAACTTAATTTAATAAATCTTTCAATTTTAATAGGCATATCAAATAAATAAATTCTTCTTTGATATTCAGACATTATTTTTAAAAATATAAATAATAAAATTACCCGTAATTCTATTGGTATTTTATTGTACCTTTCTCTTGTTCTTTCTATAAACTGCAATTCATCTCTTTTATGTTTTAACAAGTATAAAGTTATAACTGTTCCAATGCCAAATGATATAATTCCTATAATAATTTCTTTTATAAGTTTACTTTTAATAGAGTTGTAATAATCATAATCTCTATAAAGTTGAGTAGATGTTTCACCTTTTTTTAAAACTATAATGTTACCTATGAAATTATTTCGTTCAACTTCTGTCCTAATAAAATTAAATCTATTATCTTCTATTTTTGAAAGATTTAAATTGTATAATGCCTTATCTTCTATATATTTATTTAAATTAGATAATCCACTTATATTTGTATATACTTTTCCTGTATTCTGATTTTTAATATAATAACTAAAAGCTTTATTATTATTTATAACTTTTTTTAATTTCACACTCTCTAAATCTTCCTGTCCTTTTTTATTTGAATCTGATTTATCTGCTCTTATTAGAAGCTGCACATTCTCAAAATAATTTATAACTTGGTTTTTAAAAAATTCGCTATTAATATAAGCGTCCTTTTTTAAATAATGCCTATGATTTAAAACATCTATACATGCTATAGATGCTATAGCTATTAAATATATACCTACTATAAAGCATATTAGTATTGATTTTTTGTTTTTCAATTTTATATCCAATTCCCCAAACCACCTTTAAGTATTCTGGTTCCCTTGGATTAATTTCTATTTTTTCTCTTATCCTCCTTATGTGAACCGCTACAGTATTTTCCCCATTATAAAAAGGTTCCTGCCAAACGCTTTCATATATATGTTCTATAGAAAATACCCGTCCCTTGTTTTCCATTAATAATTTTAATATTTTATATTCCGTTAATGTAAGGCTTACTTCTTTTCCATCTACCATAGCAGTCTTTGCATCCTTATTTAAAGTAAGTCCCCTTACTACTATTGCATTTTTATTTTCTTTATAATTCCCAAATCTTATATATCTTCTCAACTGAGATTTTACTCTAGCTATTAGTTCTAAAGGATTAAAAGGTTTTGTTACATAATCATCCGCTCCTATATTAAGTCCCAATATTTTATCCATATCTTCAGATTTTGCTGAAAGCATTATTATAGGTATTTTTTTACTTTCCCTTATTTTAAAAGTAGCTTTAATTCCATCCATTCTAGGCATCATAATGTCCATTATAATAAGATGAACTTCTTCTTCTTCTAAAACCATCAAAGCCTCTATGCCATCTTTTGCTTTAAGAACTTTTATTCCCTCATTTTTTAAATATATACCTATGGCATCTCTTATTTCATCTTCATCATCTACTACAAGCACACTATATTCCTCCATTATCATCACCCCTTATCCCTAATATTATATCACCCTTTCTTAGTAACTCTAATAATACATTTATTTTTCCATAAAAAAACTAAAGGCATCTTTGGAGTATCCATTAGCCTTATCCACATTTTTTATATTTCTAATATGATATATTTTATTTTCATAGTCTTTTGCCTGATTATCACATATATAGGCATAATCGTAGCTTCCTTCTTTCACCCAAGCCATAAATATATAGGTATGAGTTGGAATACCATTTTTATTTCCATAACCATCTGTTGTAAAACATATATTTCCTGGTTTTAATTTTTTATAATCTGTTTTCCTCTTCCATCCATCCTTCTTTAAAAAATTTATAAGGCTTTCTGTATTTGCCATGTCTTTTGGAACATTATAATTATTTTTTCTAAGTACTTCTGAAATAAAATAAACGCAGGTATTTTCAGATTTGCCATTATTTAAAGCTACACCTGAGTAATAGGCTTCTATTCTATTATTTTTATCTTGTAAACACTTGTATATATTTTCTCTTAACTCCTTATTATTTTCATAAATATTAAATTTTTTTAGTGCCACTATAGATAATATAACTACTAATAAAAATTTCATAATTATTTTTGCTTTTTTCATCTTCATTCTGACTTTCCCCCTATAGTCTTAGTATAACTTGATTATAATTAATAAAATTTAACTATATCTTTATTAATTATTAAAAGTTTCTTACAATATAAAATATATTTCATCTTTTATGACATATTGCTTTTATATAAGGCAATAATTGGATATAATTAAACAATATCAGTACCTTTTTGGGAAAGGAAGATTTAATTGAAAAAATTTAATTTATTTATAGTTTTATTATTAATAAATTTTGCATTTTTACTAGGCTGTGGTAAAAATAATAACTCTAATAATAGAAATATTAATAATGAAACTTCCAAAGCTCCAAAACTAAATAATGATAACTCTATGCAAGTTAAACTTAATAGTATGAGCTTAGATGAGAAAATTGGTCAACTGCTTATTGTAGGTTTTGATGGATATGAAGCAAATAAGAATATAGAAAGTTTAATTAAAAAAAATTACGTTGGTGGTGTTATTTTATTTGGAAACAATATAAGAAGTGCAGAACAAACAATGAAATTAACTAATTCATTAAAATCTATTAATTCAAAGAATAAAATTCCATTATTTATATCTGTTGATGAAGAAGGTGGACGGGTTAGCAGAATGCCTAAAGAATTAGAAAAACTTCCTAGTAATAAGATTATAGGTGAAATAAATAATAGTAACCTTAGTTATAATATAGGCAAAATAATTTCAAAAGAACTTACATGCCTTGGATTTAATATGAATTTTGCACCGATTCTAGATATAAATAGTAACCTGCAAAATCCTGTAATTGGGGATAGATCCTTTGGTAATAATCCAAATTTAGTTACTAGACTTGGTATTAAAACTATGGAAGGATTAAGAGAGGGTAATATTATTCCTGTTATAAAACATTTTCCAGGACATGGTGATACCTCAGTGGATTCTCATGTGGGACTTCCTTTAATTAATCATGATATGAAAAGATTAAAGGAGTTCGAATTAATCCCCTTTAAAGAGGCGATAAATAATAATGCAGATGTAGTTATGATATCTCATATATTGTTACCTAAAATAGACTCCTCCTATCCTGCAACTATGTCAAAAATCATAATAAAAGATGTTTTACGAAATGATTTAAAGTTTAATGGAGTGGTTATTACAGATGATATGACCATGAGTGCCATTACAAAAAATTTTGATATTTCTAATGCAGCTATTAAATCTATAAATGCTGGAACGGATATTATTTTAATATGTCATGGCTATGATAATGAAATATACGTAATTAATTCTATAAAAGAAGCAGTAGAAAACAATATAATAACGGAAGATAAAATTAATGAAAGTGTTTATAGAATACTAAAATTAAAGGAAAAGTATAAAATAAGTAACGATACAGTGGATAATATAGATGTTGACAAAATAAATAGTGAAATTAAAAGTATTTTTTAATATAAACTCTTTTCATATATTTTTATCCTATGGTAAAATCTTTATATAGAAAGGTTGTGATACTTTGAATATTGACTTTGAAAAAATAGTAAATGAAGTTTCCTTAGAGGCTACTAAAGATGCACTAAAATGTTCTCCATCAATTTTAGCCCTACCTGAAGATATTGCAGATGAGGTTGAAACATATAAATTGTTAATAGCATATACTAACGCTCTAGTTGCAAGATCCCTTGAAGAATATCATAAAACTATTATGAAGGAACTTAAAGGGGAGTAAATATGAGTCCAAGTAATTATAAGATTACTTGGACTTTGAGTTTATTTATATACAGTTATGGGTTTCCCTCTAAGAAAAAAATTCTTTAGTCTCACTGTGTAGTTACTTCTAATTAATATAAGAATGTGATATCCCCCCATACTATGAGTTAATGGTACTATCTTTTGATAGTTCTGCACCTAAACCTAAATTTAATAGCTCTGCTAAACTTTGTGAGATTGAATATAAAAATGGCTTTGTCATTGCCTACTCAAACCAATGTCCCTTCTGTGAAGACTATGTATCTCAAATAAAAGAAGAGGCTATTTTGAAGGGGATTCCTTTAAAGATAATTAAATATAAATCAGCAGAAGAAGCACAAAAATCCCCCGTTGTGTCAACTACATATAGTATTTTTAAAAACGGTGAATTTATTACTCATTCAATTTTAACTGTTGACAAATTTATGAAATTACTTGAATAAAGATGTAAATACCATGTATATTTATTTCTACTCTTTTTTATTATCTACATACAAAAGCCTTTTTGCTGAAAAATTAATTCCAATAGCTCCTAGGGGTGCTGTAATTATTATAGATAATACTGCCATGGCTAAAATAATATCTCCTGACTCTACTCCTAATGATAATGGAACTGCTCCCATAGCAGCCTGTACTGTTGCCTTTGGAACATAGGCTATAACACAAAATAGTCTTTCTTTCCAGTTTAAATCTGTCCCCAATAATGAAATTATTACCCCTATACTTCTTCCTAAAAGTCCAATCAATATAACCAGGATACCCATTTTTCCTGCATTAATTGCTACATTAACATTCACCTCTGCTCCTACTAATACAAATAGTAATATCTCTGCAAAAATCCATATTTTATTGAATTTTAATGCTAATCCTTTCCCTACATCGGGTATTTTTTTAATTATAACAAATCCTATAGTCATAACTCCTAGTAATGACGCTATTTCTATTTTAGTTTTTAATACTTTCTCTAATTCTGTAAATAAAATAGATGTACCTAGTATAAGTAAAACCTTTTTGGTATCTCGTATATGGTATTTACTAAAAACCCTTACCATTGTAAAACCAATAATGCCACCAGCTATAATACCTAATATTATTGATACTGGAATGTTTAGTAACTGTATACCAATATTTATATTAGCCCCACTATATAAACCTAAAAATGTACTAAATATAGTAATGGCGAAAATATCATCAATAGATGCTCCTGCAAGTATTAAAGTTGGTATACCTTTATTAGTTCCTATGCTACTTTCAAGCAAATTTAACATAGAAGGAACTACAACAGCAGGAGAAACCGCTGCAATAATGAAACCTAACATTCCTCCCTCTATAAAAGAAAACTCTAAAAGTTTAACGGAAACAAATGCAATAGAAAATCCTTCTATTATTCCTGGTACACAACTCATTTTAAAAGCAGTTTTCCCAACCTTTTTTAAGTCCTTTTTATTGATCCCCAAACCTGCTCTTAATAGAATAATAATTAAAGCAATTTTTCTTAAATCAGCAGATACATTAATCATATCTCCATGAAGCCAGTTTAATCCATAGGGTCCTATAATAGTTCCTAATATAATCATTCCTAATAAACCTGGCAACTTAATTTTTTCAAATAATTTACTTACTAATAATCCCAATAATAAAATAATTGCTAAGCTTACTGCCATTCTAAATCCCTCCCTAAGACTATTAAAGAAAATAAAATTATAGTACTCTACAATTTTTATGTCAAGAGGCTTCTATCATTTCTGCTACATATACAAATTTAACTTTGTAACACTATAAGCACTTAAATCATATACTTTTATGAGATAGCAAATTTTATATGGAGGTTTTTATGTATAACTGCTGTTGGCCTTGTATGCCATATATGGACATGTGTGATGATAGTGACTTAGAAAGGATGTATCCTGAGATTTACCGTAGAGTTTACCCTATGGTTATAGTGCATTGTGATAGAATGGAAAGACAATATGGTTGGATGTGTTGTCCAAGTAATGAAAGCTTAAATAACGCTTGTGAAGATATCTATGAAAATATTAAAGATTGTTTAGATGAAATATATGGAAAAGATGATGACAAGTGTTACAGACAATTTGACTTCGGTAGAAGAAGATCTCTAAATGACTTATTTAGAATCTTACTAATTAGAGAATTATTAGGAAGGCGCAGGAGACGTAGAAGACGCAGAAGACGCAGAAGACCATATTTTAGATATTAGTTACTTATAAAATAGTAACATTTTAATTAGAATAGACATATGCTATTTATGTATAAATAAACTTGGAGGAATTTTAATGTCACAACATTCTCACAGTTACTCAGGTACAACAACATACAATGATGGACACATTCACCACTACGGAGGAGTTACTGATAAAGCTTTAAGTGGAGTACCTCATACTCATTGTATGAAAGGTATTACAACTTTTAATGACTGTCATGAGCATAGTTATGTTACTAGAACAGGTCCAGCAATTAAGCTAGCCTGTGGATGCCATTATCATTACTTTGAAACTAAAGTAAAATTTGTAGATGGTCATATTCACTGTATAAGTGGTTGTACAAGCGCTGATTGATTTAACAAAATACTTATGTAAATTAGACCTTATATAGCTGTCATATTTAATGACAGCTATATATTTATCTCCATTCCAGTTCTAATATATATAATATCACTACCTAAAGCATTTTCTAATTTTTTAAACGCTTTTTCTCCAGTACAATGACCTGTATAAATTTTTTCTATATTTTCATCTTTTATTTTTCTTACAATTATATCAATTTCCTCCTGTGATGCACCTAATGATTCTATTAAAGGCATTTTAACTAGATGAAATCCTCCTATTAGTGCTTTAATTTTTAAATTTGGAAACCTATTTCTCACCGTTTCAATCATATTAGCTGTTCCATTATGTGAGCACCCTGTGAAAATAATTAATTCATCATTTTCCCTGATAACCATAATTAATTCATGGTTAAATTTATCTCTAACTACTTTTTCTCCTTCTCTAGCAAATAGATATTTATTTCCTTTGGGAACTTCATAGGGTTTTTCTATGTCGGTAATAATATATACGTTATCCATTATTTCTGTAAATTCATCAACATAATTAAATCTGCGTGAATGCTTATTAAACACTTCTTTGTTAATACTAACGTTTTTACTAGTTATTATAGTATTAAAATAATAATCCTGATTTACACCTTTTTTAGCATATACTTTGGCTTTATGATTTATATCTAAAAATGGCAATAATCCTCCTCCATGATCACTATGACCATGGGATATAATTGTAGCATCTATTTTTTCTAAATTTATTCCCAAATTATTTGCATTAATAATAAAGCTATCAGTTCTACCTGTATCAAAAAGTATACGTTTATTATTTGTCTCTATATAAATAGACAATCCATGTTCGCAAATTAAATCTTTTGAACTCCCTTTTGTATTTTCTATAAGTGTAATTATCTTCATACTGTACCCTTCCTTTACCAAATTCTAAACTTATCTATATATTATATTCTATATACTATTTAACATTACCTTGTAAAAATACAGTAAAATTCACTTTTAAAAATAAAAGCGTTGGTTTAAGAATTTATTTTCTCTACCAACACTTTTGTTATTTTATTTAAAATAATAGTTTTAAAATTATTCTTGTTCAGCCCAGTTTGCTGGATAAGTTACATACATAAATCTTGCGTAGTTTGGAACTGTAAAATGTATTGAGGAATCTCTTGGTATATATATAATATCTCCCTTATTTCCTACAACTTTTCTGCCATCTATATCTATTTCTAAAGTTCCATCTATAATATAATCTACTTCATCATATTTTAATGTCCATGCAAAGCTAGTCTTATCCATTTCCATAATGCCACAACCTAGTCTTGGACTTTCTTCTAAGGTTACTACATCCTTTAAGTAAACTTTATCTCCTTCTTTTCCTGTATCAAATTTTTCAGGTTTTACTGTTTCTGTTTTTATTGAAATAACTCCACTTTTATCAACGTTTTTTTCAAATTCAGGAGTATTTTTTGGAGCTGTTTGTCCCAATTTTTCTGTTATTATTTTTCTTACTATTTCTTCTATTAATTTTTCATTTAAATTTTCCATAGTAACATCTCCTTTTAGGCTTTTTTAGTTTCTTTAATGTTTTTAGTCATAATTACTGCTACCATTACTGCTGTTATACCACCTACTAATTTCCCTAATATCATAGGAGTTATTAGTCCTGGGTTAACTCCTGCTGCAAATCCTAAGTGATCTCCAAATACAAAGGATGCACTTACTGCAAAGGCAACATTTATTATTTTTCCTCTTTCATCCATATCTTTCATCATTCCAAACATTGGTATACTATTTGCAAGGGATGCTATCATACCTGCTGCTGAAACGTCATTAATTTTAAGTAATGATCCAACTTTCATAAGAGGTTTTTTAAATACTTTTGTTATGAAGTGTACTAATGGATATGCTCCTGCAAGTATTACAACTATATCACCAACAACTGTTAAACCTTCTTCTATTGGTGCCATACCTGGTATTAAAACAATTCCTGTAGTTTTTTGTAATATAGCCGCTGCAAGTCCACAAGTTATTACTATAGTTATGAATTTTCCAAAGTAAGTAAATCCTTTTATCATTCCATCTGGTGCAAATTTTAATCCTAAAACTATAAGTAATGCAACTATTATTATTGGAGTTAAGTTTTTAAGCACTAAAATTATTGGAAGCCCTGCTAACACCCCTCCGATAAAGGTTCCTACAGGTACTGTTATTATACCTGCTAAAACACCTTTAGCTAAAAATTTTTGATCTTCTTTTTTTATTATTCCAAGTGCTACTGGAATAGTGAAAACTATTGTAGGTCCCATCATTGATCCAAGTATTAGTCCTGCAAAAGGTCCTATTTCTTTTATTTCTGCTAATTGCTGAGCTAATTGATATCCTCCCATGTCGCAAGCAAGTAAAGTTGTAGCAAACATTGAAGGATCTGCTCCTAATGCTTTATAAACAGGCACTACTATTGGCTTTAATACATTTGCTAAAACCGGCGCCAAACAAATTGCTCCTACCATAGCTAATGCAAGAGAACCCATAGCCATAATTCCTTCTTCAAACTGTTCTCCATATCCGAATTTGTTTCCTAATAGTTTATCTACAACCCCAACTACTAGGAATATCATCATAATATATACTATAATTTCATTAATACTCATATTTTCACCTCTTTTTTAATTTTATTGGTAAATTTTCTATATTAAATATTTTGTAGAAGAATTTTACTAGGAGAAGGAATTACTGTGCTATGAACTATTCTCTTAGAATTTACACAGTTTTGTGCTGATTTTACTCCCTCTTCAACACTTGATACAGATCCATTTATTATAAAATAAGCTTTTCCAGCAATGCCATTTCCTAAAACTAATTTAACTAATTGTATATCAGAAGTTTTTAAAGCTATATCAAGGGCTACTAAGGATGATGTTACAGTGGAAAATTCCATTACTCCAATTGCATTAAATTCTTTTATTATAGGTCTTTTTTTAAGAGCCTTTAATATATCTTCATGTACACTTGTTATAATGTTACTTTCAACTAATTTTTTATTATCTTTAGATTTTGCCTTATCTATAGCCTCTTTAACTTCTTCTACATCACCTGAAATTATGGTTAAGAATTTCCCAGGACATATTTGTCTAAGTATTTCTACCTCTACAAAAGCTGCTTTTAAAAGTACATCACTTGTTTCTATGCCCTTTGATATACTATTAAATTCTAATAATCCTAAAGCTTTTTTCATAATTTTACTCTCCATATATTACTTTATTTTTCAAATTCTAATGAGTCTATAATTCCTACTATGGTTGCATCAATTGGAGCTTTATTTTCTCTAGTTGCATATCTTGCTGAACTTCCAGAAACTACTAAAACTTGATCTCCTATTCCAGCCCCTACTGAATCTACTGCAACTAACATCTCATCAGTAAGCTCACCTTTATAATCCAATTTTCTTACAAGTAAGAATTTAAATCCGCTGAGGTTTTCATCTTTTTTAGTTGACCATAGATTTCCTGTTACTTGTCCAATAATCATATTTAGCTCTCCTCTTCTCCTATAAAATTTTCTTAACTTTCTATTTTAATATTAATGTTATTTACTTTAGCAAAATCTTTTGCCAGTGGAGTAACTATAGATTTTTTAGATATTGTAATTTCCTTTATTCCTTCTTTTTCTATGTTTTTTATATCAATTTCTGAAATCAATTTTTTATCTATTGTTTTTTTTATACATTTATTATTCTGTGATTTATCTTCTAATTTATCCTCTAATTTTTCTATAGGGCAAGTTCCTTTTAAATCTTTATTGCCTTTAATATTTGTTATAAGAGCTCTTAATGAAGTAAATGTTATTCCAAAGGATGTTAAATTATTTTTATAACTCTTAAAAACTTCTAATAATGCTCTTGGTGATGTATTTTCATAGTTTTTATATTCTAGTCCTTTTTCTAAGGCATATATATTTTTACCCTTTAAAAGAATATTTATAATTATTTTCTCTTTATCATAGTTTGCATATCCTTTTGATATATTGATAAGTTCATTATTTGAAAGATTTTGTATTAATATAAATTCATAAGTTTCTATGTCCTTCATATCGTCTATAGAATCTACGGATATTTCATTTTCACTTAAATTCTTTTTAACTATTGGACATAAATCCTTACTATTTTCCAATATTAATATGGTTTTATTACTTTTACTGTTTTCTTCTTTTCTATTGCTTTGTTCCATTGTAAGCTTTATTCTTTTCATAACTTCTTTAGTTATAAGCTCAATTAGTTTGTCCTTATCCACCATTTCAACTCCTTTCATTATCAACACAATTCATTGAAATTCCTAAAGGTGTAACCAAGAATGGATTTAATGGTTTAATGGTTTCTATTCCTGTTTCTTTTTGTATTACATCTTCAAATTCTTTTAGACAACAAGTACCACCAACTAAATATATTTTTTCTACATCAAATCCTTTTATATGTGTTTTGATAATAGAGGCTATCTTTTGAATTACAGGTTTTACAACATGAAAGATTTCTTCTTGATTCTTACTATGCTTTTTTTTCTCCTCTGCTTCTTCAAAGGGAATTTTGTATGCTCCTGCCACTACTAGGGATAGTTGAGTTCCCCCTGTGGCTTCATCTGCTGTGTATATAACCTTTCCATTTTTAAATATAGAAAGACCAGTAGTTCCTCCACCTACATCAACAACTACTCCATTTTCAATTTGTAATACGGCGTTGGCAGCTGTTGGTTCATCTTCAACAGATACAACTTCTATACCAGCACCTTCCACTACATAAACATGAGTTTTTATATCTCTTTCTCCAGTTCCTGGTGGTACTGCTATAGAAGCTTTTGTAAGTTCTACTCCAAGTTTATCCTCTATTTTTCTTTTAAGTTCTTTTACTATATTAGTAGCTCCTAGAAAATCTACAACTAAACCATCTCTAACTACTTGTGCAAATTGCATTTCACAGGCTACAGGTCTTTTTTCACTATCTAAAACCACTACTACTATGTAGGCTGTACCTAAATCTACACCTACATAAAGCTTTTCATCTTTAGATACTTTTCTAGGATTTTTTATTGAGTTTTCAACCCCTTTTATCAACTTATCAACTCTGCTTAAATTTGTCATAATTAACCTCTTTATTTTAATATTTCTCCTCGGGTATTTTTAACAAATCCACATGCGTTTGCTTCATCGTAGTCTATGTGAACTACTGTATTAAACTTGTCACTTACTCTAACTATAACTTCATCAAAAATTAAGCTTCTTTCTCCCTTTACTTTAACTTTCACCTTTTCTTTATCAGTTACTCCATATTTTAAAGCATCCTCTGGAGTCATATGGATATGCCTTTTAGCAACTATTCCACCTTCTTCTAATCTAACTACGGAAGTTTTACTAGCTAAAATTATAGGAGAGGTTCCCTTTATATCTCCAGACATTCTAATTGGAGCATTAATCCCTAGTGAAACTGCATCACTTTTAGATACTTCCACCTGTGTATTTCCTCTTGTAGGTCCTAGTACAGATACGTTTTGCATAACTCCCTTTGGGCCTATAAGCATAACTTTTTCTTCACAAAGATATTGTCCTGGTTGGGACAGGTCTCTTTTTTTTGTAAGTTCATATCCCTCTCCAAATAATTTTTCAACGTGTTCTTTTGAAAGGTGAACATGTTTTCCTGATGCCTCTATTAATATTCCTAAATCTTCTTTTTTCTCTTTTAATCTTTTTGTTACTTCATCTACTATATAATTAATTTCTTCATTAGATATCTTCATTTTCTTCACCTCTTATTTGTACTTTCCTGAAACATACTTACACATCATTACATAAAAGCAACTACTTAATCTATTCATAGCTTGTGCTATATCATTTCTTGAAAGCTCACCATCTTCACTTTTAAAAGCAGTAAAGGCCACTATTTCCACTTCTCTTGTATTTGCTCTTAAAGAATTTAATTCTACAACTATATCTCCCATTTCATAGCTTGGAAATATTATATGTTCAGTGTTCAAATACTTTTTAGGATTATGAGAATATGCCCTTAATTCCTTTTCATTTAGTCCCAAAAGATTAATCTCTGCCAAGGGTTCTTCTGTTACCTCGCAGGCTAAAATTTTTCTTACATAGGCTAGAATTTCTTCTAAATCCGTTAAAACTTTTTCTTCTTTTAAATTCTTACATAGAATTTCTGCTTTTAATATTTTAGCTTGAAGTAAATCCAGCTTTCCTCTTAAGATTATTCTTTTATGATCTTTAGTTACTAATTTATTTCCATTAAGTTGAGTCATATGCTCTGGTTTATTTTCAAAAAATCCACCATTTATATGCTCATACCTTGGAATAAATCTTTTTTCTTTACTTTCTATATTTTTTACATCTTTTTTATTATCAATAGCTTTTATATTTTCTTCATAAATGAGTTTTATCTTCTTATCCTGTAAATATTGCTTTGCTGAAGGCGTTACTATTACTCCCTTTTCAACAACATATTCACTAATATTCTGATTTTTAAGTGCACTTCTTAGTGTACTTTCTGTTAAAACAGCCATATTTTCACATCCTTTATAAGATGTATTTTTATTTACCTTAATCATGCCCATGAGCAATTATGTAAGTGTTCATGAGCATGATAGGTAAAATTTATTTTAGACTATAGTATTTCTTTTGGAAGTATTACTTCAACTTCACTATGTGGTCTTGGAATTACGTGAACGGATATTAATTCTCCAACTCTTTCAGCAGCAGCAGCTCCTGCATCTGTAGCAGCTTTAACAGCTCCAACATCTCCTCTTACCATTACAGTTACAAGTCCTGCACCTATTTGTTCTTTACCTATTAAAGTTACATTTGCAGCTTTAACCATTGCGTCTGCAGCTTCTATTGCTCCTACTAATCCTTTTGTTTCTATCATTCCTAATGCATTCATACTTGCCATTTTGAAATCCTCCTTAAATTTAATCTTTATTATAGTTTGTTTTTAATTTATATTTTTAAGAAAGTATTGATAATTGTTCAACAACTTTCTTTATTACCAACTCTAATTGTTCTTTAGACATTGTATTTAAAGTTTCGTTGCTTGCTGTATTTTCATTGCCTCTAAGATCTTCTAATTCTTTAACTCCAAGGGCAACTCTTCTAATGTTTAATAAATTCATAGGTCCTATATTATCAGAGGTTGAACTTCCACCAACGGCTCCACAACCTAATGTAAGTGCTGGAGTAAGGTTAGTTGCAGCTCCTAATCCTCCAAGGGCTCCTGGAACATTAACAAGAAGTCTGGATACTGGAATTCTTAGCCCAAAGTTTTTTATAACTTCATTATCTTCTGAGTGAAGCACTAAAGTATGTCCTTTTCCTTCATTCATTAATATTTCTGTGCAAAGTTTAATTCCCTCTTCTACATCATTTACTGTATAGAAAGCTAGTATAGGTGTAAGTTTTTCTCTTGAATAAGGATTGTTCTTACCAACTGTTGTCTGTTCAGAGATTAATACTTTACTACCTTTTTTAACATTCAAGCCAGACATTTCTGATAGCTTTTCTACACTTTTTCCAACTATCATAGGGTTCATAGTTCCATTAGATCTTAATATGAATTTTCCAAGCTTTTCTGATTCTTCTTCATTTAAGAAATAAGCACCTTGCTTTATTAGCTCTTCTTTAACAATTTCTTTCATACTATTTTCTACAACTATTGATTGCTCTGATGCACAAATTACTCCGTTGTCAAAGGTCTTACTATCTAAAATTCTTTTAACTGCTAACTTTACATTTGCTGATTTATCTATAAATGCTGGTCCATTTCCAGGTCCAACTCCTATAGCTGGTGTTCCTGAGCTGTATGCAGCTTTTACCATAGCTTCTCCGCCTGTTGCTAATATAAGAGCAGTATCTTTATGCTTCATAAGCTCACTTGTTCCTTGAATGGATGGAACTGTAATGCATCCAATTAATCCTTCTGGTGCTCCAGCTTTAATTGCTGCCTCATTTAATATTTTGCTTGTTTCAACAATACATTTTACAGCATTTGGATGAGGAGAAATTACTATAGCATTTCCTGATTTTAATGAAATAAGTGTTTTATATATAGTTGTTGATGTTGGATTAGTTGAAGGTATTAAACCTGCTACAACTCCTACTGGTACTCCAACTTCAAAGTATTTTTTTTCTTTATTTTCATTGATTATGCCAACAGTTTTTAAGTCTTTTATACTTTCATAAACCCCTCTGCTTGCAAAGGTATTTTTTATTATTTTGTCTTCCCATTTTCCAAATCCCGTTTCTTCATGAGCCATTTTAGCAAGTTTTACAGCTTCCTTTTCTATGGCTTCAGTTATAGCTTTAACTATTGAGTTAACTTTTTCTTGAGAAAATGTTTTATATATTTCTTGAGCCTTTTTAGCTTTAGCTATAAGGTTTCTAGTTTCTTGTAATGATCTTAAATCTTTATCTAAAAGTTCCATATGTCACTCTCCTTTTATAATGAATTAAGTATAGCTTCTATAAGTTGTTCTTTTTTACTAAACTTAATCTGTTTCGATGTTAGAGAAATTTTATGTTGTTCTTTTAAAGCTCTAGCCATAGTCCTAAGTTCCTGAACTTTTAATGATTTTAATTCTTCTTCTGATATACTCTCATTCTTTTCAACTTCTAGACTATTATCTAGATTTTCTTTCTCTAAATCTTTTTTCACTTGTTTAACTTCTTCTACTTTTGAATCTATATTATCTATTACAGTTTTTTTCTGAAATATTTTCCAAACTTCATCATAAGCTCTGGATATTACATGGGCATTTCTTAGGGTTCCTATCCTCTCTATTGCCACACATGCAGCTTCTATGGAAGCTTTTACAGAAGCTACATCTCCTGTAATTACAATTGTAACGATTCCATTTGTTACAAATTCACAGCTAACAAATTTTACATCAGCAGATTTTAAAGCTACGTCAAGCCCTTCTATTGCAGCAATAAATCCATAAGTTTCTAAAAATCCTAAGGTAGATTCTTTCATCTTTTTAAAGACCTTTAATATTCTTTAGGATTTTCTGCTACAAATTTAACTGCTGCTGCAAAGGCTTCACAAGCTGCCTTACAAGCTGATTGGCTTCCTGTTAATAATCCTCCACCAAAATTTGTTTCTGATGGTGGTCCAAAGAAGGCCTTTAGTTCAACTGAAGCGGCTTTCATAGCTGCATCTAATGCATACATTGCCTCTAGCGGTGGTGCTATTAAGTAAGCTAATGCTTCCCCTTCTTTTATTCCTGCTGTTTTAGAAAGGTATGACCCTGTTCTTGATATACATTGTGCATAGTATGGAATGGAGTCATCATCATTAGCACTGTAGAATGTTGCCACTCCACTTTCTATAAAGTCAACCATTACATTCAGTCCACTTTTAACTTCTGCAGGGCTTGGTCCTGCAATTATTCCTATAACTTCCCCTGCAAGTTTAGTGCTAGCATTAGCCGCTCCACCATAAAATGATTTTGCATAGACTACTTCAACGTCTACAGCTTTAGTAGCTTCATCTAAAGCTGTATAAGTAACATCATCACAATCTGCGGTTATTATTCCTATACTTTTATGCTCCGGTTTTAAGTTGAATTCTTTAGCCATATCCTCATTGACATTGGCTATTAATTTAACACTTAATACCGATGGACGAAGTGCATCGTTTTTCATAAAACATCCTCCCTAAATTATAATTTAAGATCTAATCCACTTGCTTTCTTCTCTAGCATTAGCTTTATAATATCTGCTATATAAGCTCCTGCTTCAACTGCTGGAGTTCCACCTTTATGGATATTAGATACAACAGTTCTTCTTGATTCAGGCATTCCAACTGTTCCTTTATAAGCTATATAAGCACTCATACTTTCAGCTGTTACAAGTCCTGGTCTTTCTCCTATTAAAACACAAGTTACATCTGCTCCAAACTCTTCAGATATAACATCCATAGCTCCAACTCTTCCAAGTTTTACGAAGAATGGTTTTCCAACGGATATTCCATATCCTTCAAGTCCTTGTATTAATGCTGGTAATATATTTTTTACGTTTGCTTCTACTGCCTTTGAGCTTAGCCCGTCTGATACATATATTTGAACTTGTGCATTTTTCTTATATGAACTCAATTTAGATAATTCTTCTTTAGAAATTTTTCTTCCAAGGTCTGGTCTAGTTATAAATTCATCCTTAGATGAACACATAGTTTGAATTGTTTCTAAGTTCATCTCTTCTAATATTTTTTCATCTACATCTGTAAATACTGCATCCTGTGCTGCTGCATGATCCGCTCTAAATCTAAGTATTGTTTCTGTTTTATATCTTGTACCTGCTTTTCCTACACCAATTCTTGCAGGAGTATGCTTTTTCATTTTTAGATACTCCTCTGCATTTTCTGGGTTATCTACTAAAAGATTTGTTCTAATATCAACCTCAGTAATGTCAGGAATTATTCCATCTTCATCTACAACTGTAGGAGTAGGTTGAGATACAGGTGTATCTTTAATGTTTGCTCCTTCTTTTGTAGTCATTTCCACCAATACTTCTTCTACTAATCTTTTTAAATCACTTTCTGAAAACATGGTTTTTACCTCCTCTACTTTTTAAGAAACACAGAAGCATCTCCTGCTTTTGATGTTAATTTTCCATCTTTCATGAATCCCCACTTTTCTAACCAACCTTCAAATTCAACTATTGGTCTTTTATTTAATAACTCTCTTAAACTTGCTGTTTCATGATATCCTGTAGTTTGATAGTTAAGCATTACGTCATCTCCATGAGGTATTCCCATAAAGTAATTGCATCCTGCTGTTGAAAGTAATACTGCTAAATTTTCTGCATCATTTTGGTCTGCTTTCATATGATTTGTATAGCAAACATCGCATCCCATTGATATACCAGTTAATTTACCCATAAAGTGATCTTCAAGTCCTGCTCTTATAACTTCTTTGCTATCATATAGGTACTCAGGTCCTATAAATCCAACTACTGTATTAACTACAAAAGGTTCATATTTTTTAGCAAATCCATAACATCTAGCTTCCATTGTTACCTGGTCAGCACCAAAATGTGCCTCTGCTGATAGCTCTGAACCTTGTCCTGTTTCAAAGTACATAACATTTGGACCAGCTGCTGTACCTTCGGTTAATGCTAATTGTCTAGCTTCCTCAATTAAATCTGCTGTAATTCCAAAAGCTGCATTTCCTTTTTCTGAACCCGCTATGCTTTGGAATATTAAATCTGTGGGAGCTCCCTTTTTTATAGCTTCCATTTGAGTTGTTACATGAGCTAATACACAGTTTTGTGTTGGTATTTCATATTTTTGTTTTATCTCTTCAAATTTCTTTAATACTCTTACTACACTTCCAGTAGTATCATCAACTGGATTTAATCCTATAAGTGCATCCCCTATACCAAAGCTTAATCCTTCTAATAAAGATGCTACTATTCCATCAACATCATCTGTTGGATGGTTAGGTTGTAATCTTGCAGATAACCTTCCATTTTCTCCTATAGTAGTATTACAATGAGCTGTTATTTTTATTTTGTTCGCTCCATATATTAAGTCTAGGTTGGACATAAGTTTTGCAACACCTGCAATAACTTCACTTGTTAATCCTCTAGATATTCTTTTTATTTGAGCTCCTGTTGTATTTTCATTTAGTATCCATTCTCTTAGCTCTGAAATAGTCCAATTTTTAACTTCTCCATATATCTTTTCATTTACAGAGTCTTGTATAATTCTTGTAATTTCATCAGTTTCATAGGGAACAACTGGATTGTTTCTTAAATCTGCAACAGTTAGATTACTTAATACAACCTTTGCTGCAATTCTTTCTTGAGCTGAATTAGCAGCTACCCCCGCTAGTTTGTCTCCTGACTTTTCTTCATTGGCTTTTGCTAATACTTCTTTAACATCTTTAAACTGATATATCTTTCCAAATAACTTAGTTTTAAGTATCACTTTTCTCAACCTCCTAGATAAATTTATAAATTAAACACTTATGAATTAAATACTAATGTTTTTATTACTACTGGTACGACCTTACCATTTACAAGTGGTTTTCCAATGTCTATATAATCTCCATTTTCAACCTTTATACTGTCAATACATATTACATTAACTTTTTTACCTAATTTAGAGTAAATAGTTTGTCCTAATACCTTTGCTATATCATTTTCAACAATTACAAATAGTGGATAATTACTTCTTATTAAGGATTCCATTCCATTTATAATTGAAGTTGCTAAATTTTGTATATCTATAAAAGAAGGATTTTTACGTCCCTTTAGGGCTACTGCCACTATTTGACTTTCATTTTCTATATCAAACCAATTTATTTTCTCTTTTATTGTCCTTTCTATGGAGTCAAATCCTTGTTCCTCATCAATATCTGATAATTTTAAAATTGGAAGATTTTTAATGGGGAAGACATCTTTTGTATAGGTAATTGTGCTTCCACTAATATCTGTTGTATGGGATCCTGCTCCAACTACTGTTGCCCTTATTGTTTCAATGGCTGATTTTAATTTTAGTTTTAATAGTAAATTAGATTTTTTTATTTCCTCTGCTAAAATTATTCCCATGTCTCCAAATTTAAAGTAATCACTAAAATCTTCATTGTATATATAGTCAGCTACTCCACCAGAAAAAGTTACATATTCTATGCTGTAACCATCTTTTATTCCTTTGTTAGTTTGAAGATATTGATATATTTCGCTTCTATCTTTTATGCATACAGATTCCTCTAAAATTTCTGTCATTTTCTTTGCTATTTTTCTAATTTTATTTATATCTGCAATATCTCCAACATTTATTTCTACGTCTATGGATTCTGCTAATTCCTTGATTTTAGGGTATATATAATATATTTTCTTAGTATCTACATCTATTTTTATAAGTCGTCCACCTATATCCATACATCCTGTATCTACAAGCTCTCCATTTTTAAATAAGGCTATATTAGATGTACCTCCACCTATGTCAATGTTGGCAACATATGCATTTTCATCGTAGGATACCTTGTCTGCTCCAGCACCTCGTCCTGCAATTATTGATTCTAAATCAGGTCCTGCTGTAGCAACTACAAAGTCTCCTGCAAAACCACTTAAGGTTTGTAAAACATCATTTGCATTTTCTTTTCTTGCAGTTTCCCCTGTTATTATTACTGCACCGGTTTTCACATCACTTATACTTACTCCAGCTTTTTCATATTCATCCTTTATTATTTCTTTTACTTTTTCTTTGTCTATTTTGTTTTGAGTACTAAGGGGTGTAAAATAAATTGAACTTCTGTATATAATTTTTTTATTTACAATGTTTACTCTTGGTACAGAAAAATTTCCTGCTGTATTCTCAATTGTAATCTTACTAAATACAAGTTGAGTAGTAGAGGTTCCTATATCAATACCTACACTTAAAATTTCTTCTCTCATATATTTTCCTATTATCCCCCTTCCCTATTTGATAAAATAAAGCCCAGAATATTTATTAATGCACTTAAAAATATTTTTAAATGCTATCTAATAAATTTTCTGGGCTTCGTTGCCTTTTCTAGCCAAAAACTTCTTTGTTTTTGGCTCTAATCTATTTAATTTTCAAAATCAAAGTTAACAGTTGTTCCATTTGATGTAGACTGTATTTCCAAATTTCCCTTTAATTTATCTGAAACTAAACTATTAATTATCATAAGACCTAAACTACTTTGTGATGCAGAGTTTACATCAAATCCTATTCCATCATCTATAACTGATATTTCTGAATAGGCATTTCCTTTTTCCACCTTTATGGTTATTTTCCCTTTTTCTCTACCTTTAAAGGCATGCTTTAGGCAATTTTGTATAGCTTCATTTACAACTAATGCTATGGCTGTAGATTTGTCTGAACTAATAGCTAAATCATCACCTATAATTTCAATTGTTAAATCTAATTTTTCATTTTTTTCAAAACTAACTATATAGGATTTAATTTTATTTATAACCTCTTTTATGTTAACATCATCAATGCCTTCTTTGGCAAGCATCTCGTGAGTAATTGCTATACTTAAAATTCTATTTATGCTTTCATTTATAGCAACTCTAAACTCTTTTCCCTTTATCCTTCTTGATTGAAGTCTTAAAAGACTTGCTATAGTTTGAAGATTATTTTTTACTCTATGATGTATTTCTTTTATAGCTACTGATTTTAAAATTAACTCTTTTTCTTTTTCTTTCATATCTGTAATATCTCTTATAAGCATTGCTAGTTTTAAAACTTTATTACTTTGTACTATATATTTTATTTGAAAATACATTTCTCCAATGTTTATTTCTTCTACTTCTATAGATTCACCTTTAATTAGTTCTTCTATGGAAACATTGGACAAAGCTAAATTTGAAAAACTCATACCTACTAGTTCTTGATCATATCCTAGCTTTTCATATAATTCTTCAGCTACTGGATTTTTAAATCTTAAAATTCCACTTTCATCGAATATAAGTATGGCATCGTCAATATGATAGGTTATGTTTCTATCTTCATATTTAATTTTTTTACCTTCTAACTGGCACATCAATTCTTCATTAGTTTCTGCTAATATTTTTAATTTTTTGCTTTCTCTTAAGTCTTCAGTAATATCTTGTTCTGAAATGATAACTGCAATAACTTCGTCCTTTTCATTTTTTATTGGTTCAACATTTTGTTTAACTATAATATTTTCTTGTGTTATAGCTTTTATATCTCTAGAGGGTATACCTGTTTGTAGTGTCCTTAAAACAGCAGGTTCATTTTTCCTTATAGCAAGTTTACCTACTACATCTTCCTTATAAAAGGATTTTGCATCTCTAGTTTTTGCACTTGCCACTACTACTGCTGCACATTTTTGATTTTTTGTCATACAATCTATAAAAACATCAGCTTTTGAGGAATCCGCTACAAATTGAAGTGTTTTAGATATATTTTGTATAATTTTAATATCACTTTCACTTAAAGAAGTATTCTTTAAACATATATCTCTTATTTTTTCCATATATTCTTCACTCTTTTCAAATTTCTCCTTCACTCATTATTATTATTTGAGCTACTGCTTCCATGGATACTCTTTTTTTCATGCTAATATTTCGTATATGTGTGTAAGCATCCTCTTCAGAGATATTTAATTTTTGCATGATTTTCCCTTTAGCTTTTTCTATAATTTTTCGGGATTCTAATTTTTTTTCTAAAACTTTAACATTTTTTTTAACTTCTTTAAACTCTTTGCACCTAGACAAAGAAACTTCTATAGTTGTAATTAAGGATTTATTGTCTATAGGTTTTACTAAATATCCTATAACTCCAGCCTCCTTAGCCTTTTCTATAAAAGTTTTATCATTATAAGCACTTAAAAGTATTACTTCCCCTGCAAGTTCTTCTTTTAAAATTATTTTTGCTGCACTTAGTCCATCTAAAAGGGGCATTTTTATGTCCATTATTATTAAGTCCGGAGAATGTTTTTTAGCAAGCTCTATTGCATCAAAGCCATCTGAGGCTTCAGCTACTACGTTGTAACCTTCTTCCTCTAACATTTCTCTCATATCCATTCTTGTAATAGGTTCATCGTCGGCTATTACAATCTTTTTTATCATAATCTTCCACCTCTTTTGGATAACAATATTAATACATAGATTATTTATTTAAAACTATTTTATCATAAAAAACTTAATTTAACTCTAAATATTCTTTTAATTCCTCAATTCCTATATTATTTGCAGCACTTATACAAAATATGTTATGGGCTCCTGCTGAGGATAAATATTCTTTGCTTATTTTTAAGTTTTCTTCTTTTTGGCATAAATCAGTTTTAGTACAAATACCTATAACTTCTTTGTTAAACATGTTTCCAAATCCCGGTGGGAAACTATTATTCTCCTTAGTAGAATCATGAACTAATGCAATTACATCTGCGTCTACTGCTGTTGATATTAGCGCATTATAATATACTTTATTTTCAATATACTCTCCTGGAGTATCTATTATATAATCGTCAAATTCTATTGACTGTGTTTTTTTATATTCTATAAGCTCATTTTTTAGAGCTTGAGCTAATGTGGTTTTCCCTGCTCCAATAGTTCCTATCAACATTATTTTTTTCATGCTTTTTCTCCTAGGATCTTGTTATCTCTGTAATAGAGAAAAGTAGAACATTTTTAAGTACATTGCAAACTTCTTTTAGAGAAGCTTCCACACTTGAAACATCTCCTATTACTACTAGAGAACCACTAAATCTATCTATAAAACCTATTTCAACTCCTGCAGCTTTTGTAGCAACATCTGCCGCTATTATAGCCGCTTCACTTGGAGTTATTGTCAGTATTCCTATTGCTTCTGAATTTTCTTCATTAAGTCCTAATTTTTTATATAATGATTTATTAGGATGTGCAATTAAGTGAGCTAGTGTAACCTGTTTTCCAGGTACATATTCTTGTATAACCCTTTGTTTTTCTTCCAAAACTGCCACCTCACTTCTATTTTAAAACATAAAAGCCCCTCAAATTACACTTAGTGTATTTTAAGGAGCTCCATTGCTCTTACCGATAATTATACGCCTTTGTATAATTATTAATATTTATTTTATAGTAAAATTATATATCTTTATTCTTTAATTGTCAAAGGATTTTTAAAACCTTTTAGTTTCATTTTCTTAATTATTTTCCTTCATATACAATTCTAAACAATGTCTTTAATTCTTCTACATTAGGCTCTTTTGGATTAGTTTTTGTACAACTATCCTTTAATGCAATCTCTGAAAGGTCATCTATATTACATTCAAAGTCTTCCTTACTTATATTCATATCCTTAATATTACAAGGTATTCCTAAAGTTTTTCTTAGAGAATTTATAGCTCTTATTAAAGATTTAACTCCTTCTCTAACATTATTACTACTTGTAAGATTTAAAATTTGAGCAATTTGAGCATATCTTCTGGCAGTATCACTATATTCCAATCTATTATTAAAACTTAAATCTGCATTATATTCTATAACATAGGGTAATAATATTGCATTTGCTTTTCCATGAGGAATATGGAATTTACCGCCTAGTATATGTGCCATACTATGATTTATTCCAAGTGAAGCATTTGTAAATGCCATTCCTGCTATACAAGAAGCATTGTGCATCTTTTCTCTTGCTGTCAAATCATCACCATTTTTATAGGCTTTTTCTAAATAATCAAAGACTAATTTTATAGCTTTTTCTGCTAGAGCATCACTAAAATCAGAATGATCAGTGGATACATATGCCTCTATTGCATGAGTTAAAACATCCATACCAGTATCTGCTGTTATAAAATTTGGCACTGTTTTTACAAGGATTGGATCTAATATTGCTATATCTGGTACCATAATTTCTTCTACTAATGGATATTTAACATTATATTTTTTATCTGTTATAACGGAAAATGATGTAACTTCAGAACCTGTACCACTAGTTGTTGGTATAGCAATAAATAAAACTTTTTCATTTTCCATGTCTGGATTTAGTCCTTTATTTATAAGAGATCTAAAATAACTTATAGCCTTTGCTGCATCAATTGCTGATCCTCCTCCCAATGCAATTAATGCCTCTGGCTTAAATTCATCCATAGCCTTAATTCCTTTTGAGATTATTTCTAGAGGTGGATCTGGCACTATATCTGAAAAAATAGCATATTCAATATTGGATTTATCCAAATGTTCTGTAACTTTGCTTATTGTTCCAGAGGTTACCATAAATGGATCTGTAACAATAAATACTTTTTTACAATTAATTTCTTTAAGTTTTTCTAGACTTAAAGCTCCATGATAAACTTTAGGCCCTACTTTAAAATTATTCATCTCTTCACTTCCTTATAAAAAATTTTAACAAAAAAACGAAAAAAGCCCCTAAAAATCTTTAGGAGCTTCATTACTCTCTACTATTGCACATCATTGTGCAATTTCATTTTATAACTTTATAATATTCCTTGTCAAGGTGTTTTTATTTAATATGTAAGATACATCTTACTACAATTTTACCCAACAAATTCTTTTATTAAATTATTGAATTTTTCTGCCTCATCCCAAAATAACATATGACTACAATTTTCAAAAAACTCTGTTCTAGCTCCCTTTATTTTTTCTCCTACATAAGCGCTTCCTTGCCATGGGAATACCTGGCTTTTCCTTCCAACACATACTAAAGTAGGCATATTTATGTACGGTAAAAAATCTCTCCAATCAAGATTAGTATGATCTCTCATTATCTCTATTTTAACATTTGCAGGGCATTTCATAATTTCTTCTACTAAGAAATTTAATTCATCTTCTTTTGGCTCATGATTTAAGCAAGCTCTTACAGTACCTTCTGCTGCTTGTCTTTCAGCATAAGTTAAATCTCCACATAATCTTACAAAAGCTTCTACATCATAACAACCAGTTTGTCCCCATTTCCAATCTGGTCCTATATATTGAGCTGGTGATTGATCTACAGAAACTAATTTTGAAATTCTCTTGTTTCCAAACAGTTCAATATAGCTCCATAATATGGAGGCACCCATTGACCATCCTATAGCAGTTACATCCTCTACATCTAGGTATTCTAAAAGTTCTTCTATATCCTTGGCAAATCTTGAAATTCTATATCCATGATCAGGTTTTTCTGAATTACCATGACCTCTTAAATCCATAGCAACAACTTTATAGTCTTTACTTAATTCATTTATATTTCTATCAAAAAAATGTGTACTGCATGACCATCCTGAAATAAATAAAATAGGTTTTCCTTGCCCTTTAATCTCATAGTATATATTTACATTATCATTTGTTTTAAAAAAACTCATAACATCTCCTCCTATAAATTTTTACTCTTTTGGAAATATTATATCATGAAAAGTATTTTCACGCTTATTAAATTTTAGCTATACAGCTAAAATTGGTTCGAAATATAGGTAACTCCTACACGCCTTTTGGGGCGGTAGGACTAAGCGCCTCACGAAATTTTAGCTATACAGCTAAAATTGGTTCGCTGCTTATGTTATAATTATGTAGCGTTGAAGAAAATAATTTTAGAAGGAGCAACTTATAATGACAAATTTTAAAGAATTAGGACTTAGCAATGATTTAATACAAAATCTTAAAACTCAAGGGATAAATAGCCCTACTCCAATTCAAAGAGAAAGTATACTCCTTATAAAGGAGGGTAATGATGTTATAGCTGAGGCACAAACTGGTACTGGAAAAACTTTGGCATTTCTTTTACCCATGTTTGAAAATATGTCTCCTAATATAAATACAATTCAAGGTTTAATAGTAACTCCAACACGGGAACTTGCTATTCAAATAACTGAGGAAGCTATGAAATTAAATGAATCTAAGGACTTAAATATTTTATCTGCATATGGTGGTAAGGATATAGGAAGTCAGCTAAATAAATTAAAAGGCAATATTCATTTAGTTATTGCAACTCCAGGTAGGCTTTTAGATCATTTAGATAGAAATACAATAGATCTTAAAAATTTGAAAACATTAGTTTTAGATGAGGCAGATCAAATGCTTCTCATGGGATTTAAAAATGAAGTTGAGACCATTATAAAACATACATCTAAAAACCGTCAGACTTTATGTTTTTCAGCAACAATGAACTCTTCTGTTAAGAAACTTGCCTATAAATACATGGATGATCCCAAATTAATAACAATACAAAAAGAAGAAATAACTCTTAAAAATATTAAACAAGTTTTAATAGAAACAACGGATAGGAATAAGCTTGATGATTTATGTAAAGTTTTAAATGAAACTAATCCATTTATGGCAATCATCTTTTGTAGAACTAAAAGAAGAGTTGATAAACTTGAAATGGATCTTTATCAAAGGGGTTATAATTGTAAAAAGTTACATGGAGATTTAACTCAATCCAAACGTGAAAAAGTGATGAAAGACTTCAAAAATACAAAAATTCAATATTTAATAGCCACTGATGTAGCTGCTAGAGGACTCGATATAACAGGTGTTACTCATATATATAACTACGATATACCTGAAAATACTGAGAATTACATACATCGTATAGGTCGAACCGGAAGAGCTGGCGAAAAAGGATATGCTTACCTTTTTATAGATCTAAAAGATAAAGAAACTTTGAATATAATTGAAAAAGGAATAAAGACTAAAATTGAGAGAATAAAAAATCATAAATAATAATTCAAGTAATATTATCATTAATTCTTATACTCTTTAATTAATTTTGGATATTAAAAACCCCTCCAGTAGATTGGAGGGGTTTTCTATATAGATCTATCTCTCATTTCAATTTCAGTACCTTCTGGTGCTTTAATTTTAAATAGAAATCCATCTTCTACTTTATATATTTCCTGTCCATTTTTATTCTTAAAATTGGTATATCCTAATTTTTTTATTCTTTCAAACTCTTCTTGAACATTATCTACTAAAAAACACATATGAACTATCCCTTCATTTAATGAACTCCAGCTCTTTAATTTTTCCCTCTTCTTACTAGTTTGCAGTTCAATCATAAGTGTGTCCATTTCTAACCATGTATTAAAATCTCGATTATGAAAATTTGGTGTTTCTTTAATCAATTTAAATCCTAAAATTTTAGTATAAAATTCGAGGGACTCTTTATATTTTTCTGTTTGAATACACACATGATGCATCATTTTTATCGCCATAATATATCCTCCTTGAATGCTAAAATATTTTATCTAATTTCCCAATTTTGCTCGCAATAAATTTAATCCTAAGAAAATAAATATTCCTCCTGTTATTTTATTTAATGAATTAGCTAGTCCAAATTTTTTGCTTAGATTTCCTGTTATATATGATGAGAATATAGCTAATGTCATAGACCACATAGTTCCCATTATAACAAATGTAAATCCAAGTACTAAAAATGGGATTGCTCCATATGTATTATTAGGATTAATAAATTGAGGTAAAAATGCTAAGAAAAATAGGGCTACCTTAGGGTTTAATACATTAGTTATAATTCCTTGGAAATATATTTTTTTAAGACTATCTTTTTTATCGTTATCCTTTTTCATAAGCATAGAGGATTTTGATATTAATGAACGAATACCAAGATAAATTAAGTAACTTGCACCTAGGTATTTAATAATGTTAAAAGCATAGGCTGATTTTGCAAGTATTGCTGATAGACCTAATGCCGCTAGAATTGTATGTATGATACATCCAGTATTAATGCCTAAAGCTGACATTACCCCTACTTTCTTTCCTCTTGACATGCTGTTTCCCAATATGTACATAGTGTCTGCCCCTGGCGTTAAATTTAATGCCAGAACTGAAATTATGAAAACACCATAGTTTATGATTCCAAACATAATAATATTCCTCCTTTTTATTAAATTATAAATACACAAACTGCCAGAATATAAGTTAGTACAAGATTTTTCTTACATAATAAAAATCCTATTCCTACAATTAATGACGATATTATTGCAAAAGCACCTGTACTTATGTCTTGAATTAAAATATGCACTAGTCCCCAAGATAAACATAGCACAATACTACCATATGGAATTCTTATATTTTTAAATTTTAATTCCCCCCATCTTTGACCAAATACAATAATGAGAGTAATCAACATAGCTTCTAGTAGATAATAAATATTTTGCACAATATATATATGCACTCCATACTCTTTATATTTATATTTTAATTTAGTAAATTCTGATATAAACTGTGGTAAATTTCCACTTTTTATTATAAGATTTGTAGTTATTAATAAAAGAAAAATAACTGTAAACCATGCCATGATTTTTTTATTTAAATTTAGAGTAACAATATTTTTTATATTGTTACTACGAATATATTTATATGTAAGCACAATGGCTATAATCCATATAACTATTGTTGTAGAATTAGCGATTATTTTTTTATACCATATATTTAAGGGTATTAATTTATTAATACCTATTGACACAACTACATCTAATCCTAATGCTAAAAATACAAGCATTGCATTTGAAAAATAATCATTTATACTAATATTATTTTTTTCTTTATTATTCATCATTTCACCCACCATCATTAACTCTTAATTCATCATGTTCTACTATTTTGATGCAATCACCATATATGTTCTTTTATTAATCATGTTCCAATTAATATCTTTAAAATTAGCCCTTTGCAATAAATTACAAATTTCCTTTTGTGAGTATATTCTAACATCTCCATCCTTACTAAATGGAATAAATAAATTCATAAATTGCCTTTTAGGAAAGTATGTCCAATAGTCACATATAATCAATACACCCCTTTCTTTTAATGTTCTATGTATTTCTTTTAATACATTTAAAGGATTTGGATAATGATGAAAAGAATCAGTACATATAACTACATCAAAAAATTCATCTTTATAGGGCATATTTTCTGAATCACCTAGAGTTAGAATTGCCTTATCTTTAAGCTTTTCTTTAGCTACATTTAACATTTCTTCTGAGATATCTAACCCATATGCTTTTATATTTTCTTTTTCATATAGTAATAAAAATAAAATACTTCCTGTTCCACATCCAACATCTAATATTGTGTTGAAATTAAGGTTTTTTAATTTTTTTATTAATGGTTTATATAAGTTTCGTGCGTGTGCACCATTGGAGTCTACATCATAGTTCTTCGCTTGACTATTAAAACTACTAATTGATTTATCTTTATAATTTCTCATATCACACCTCACTTGCTATAAAATACAAATTAAACATTAGTTAAATTATAACAAAAAATTCTTTCAATAAACAGTAACAATTTATATATGTAATTAATACAATTATAATAGTGAGTAATTATATTAAAAGAGGTTAATTATGTTATCAAGAACTAACTTTATACGTCAATCCTTGGAATTGCATCTTTTTTTTGCACGTATTATGAAAGAACATTCCTTCTTTCTAGAATTAGGTTTTACACCTAAGAATAGAGATTTTACACTTAAGGCAGATGCCCTTAGAATGGAATTTGATAAACTTTTAGCAGAGACCATTTCTCTTTCTAATTGTGTTGTTAGACCTGATGTATTAGAATCTGGTGAAGTAGTAACACCTTTTACATTAAAAGCTGAGATAGCTTCCTCATATTTTACAGGAGTAAATATTCCAACTTCTTTAACAAAAGCTGAGGAAAGATTAAGGGGTAGTTGTTCACCTATATGCAATCCTATACTTGAACAAAGAGTATGTATGCTAAATGAAAAAGCCATAAAACTAATTAAAGATTTAATAAGATTTAAAACAACTATATTATCAGAAGTTTTATGTTGTAGAATGTTTACAGTTAATTATCCCTTACTTATAGATCATATTTTAAGGGAAGCAAAGCTTTATTTAATGTTAGTTCAAATGCTACAAAGTCGTAAAGTAATGAATTTACAAAGATATGCTTATGAGCAAGAGACTTTCTGGAATAGAATTATGGCTGAACACGCAAAATTTATCCGTGGACTTCTTGATCCTACTGAAGATGCACTTATAGATACAGCAAATAACTTTGGAAAAGAATTTGATGAATTGACAAGAGAAGCAAAGAGAGCTATGTATAAGACAATGCCAATTTCAAAGGTTACCAACCGAAGTCTTAGAGCAACTAGAAGAATAAGGAACTTTAAAAAACAAGGTACAGAAGGCATACTAGATTGTAAAATCAGATCCATAATAATACCATTATTAGCAGATCATACTTTACGTGAAGCAAATCATTTCTTACGTTTATTAAAAATTTTTAAAAAAAGTGAATGTGTTAGATCAGATGATTAAATAAAAAAGGACATTTGTCCTTTTTTATTTATTATCAATTTTGGAAGTCAATACTTATAATCATTCTATCCTTTCCAATCTGTGCCTTAGGAAAAATGTCTTTTGCAAAGTGTATAAACTCCTCTGGATCTTCAATAGCTGGACTAAAGTGAGTTAATATAAGTTCTTTCACCTCTCCACTTTTAGCTATTTGTGCAGCTTGCGAAAAAGTCATATGTTTATTTTTTATTGCTTTATCCACATCTGAATCCTGACCATAATTGCTTTCACATATTAAAAGGTCACTTTTTTTTACAAAGGGTATTAATTCAGGAATTGGCAATGTATCTGTTACAAATGAAAATTTTATACCCTTACGCTCTTCTCCTAAAACCATACTAGATTCATATAAATTCCCTTCAAACTCTACATTTCCTCCCCTTTGAAGAAGGTTCCAAATAACCTTAGGTACTTTGTTATCTAAAGCTTTTTCTAAATTAAATTTTGGTTTTCGTTTTACATCAAACCTATAGGCTATACAAGGACTGGAATGTTCAACTTCCAAAGTATTTATTATTATTTCCCCCTTAGAAGATAGTAAAAGATTTTCCTTATTAATAGTAAAACATAGGCTTTCTTTAGTCGCCTCAATTACATTTAACTCATAGGGAATATAAGGCACAATTACAGTAAGCCCTTTTATTATTTCCCCTATTCCTACTGGTCCTATTATGGTTAATGGCTCTTTTCTGCCGCTATTACCCATAGTTGCTAAAAGCCCTGGTAGTCCTACTATGTGATCTCCATGCCAATGAGTTATACATATAATATCTATATTTTTAAAGCCTGTTTTTGAAATTTTCATAGAAACCTGTGTACCTTCTCCGCAGTCTATTAAAATTTTACGACCTTTATAATTTAAAATAGCTGCTGATAAATTTCTTTCTGGTGTAGGCATACCCCCACCTGTTCCAAGTAATGTTATATCAATCATGTAAAAACCTCTTTTATTCTTATTCTTTATTAATATTAATTCCAATTATAATTAAAATATACTTGTTTATCATTTATTATATCATTCAAATAAATTTTCACAAAAATAAGAGAGGCATCTAACTCTAGATAGCTCTCTTATTTTTATCACTAATTAATTTATGTACCTTTTTTCTTGTTTATGTATATTATTACTTTTTATGTTTTTTGTAAACGTATCGTAAAATTTTAAAAACCCATGTTTTTTAACTCCATAGTTGTATTCTTCTAATAGAAAATCTTCAGTTTCTTCTAGTTCCATAAGTTCATCTAAATTCTCCATGTTTAAACTAGCCAAATATTTGTCTATTAATTCATTTACTTCTTCTTGTGTCATATCTTCTATGTCATATCCATCTTTTTTTATTAGGAATAAAATTTCTTCAGCAAGTTTTATTATCTCTTCTTTAAATTCTCCCATTAAATCTCCCCCATTCTTATGTAAATATATTCTACCTTTTAATAACAATTCCTCCTTATTTATAAATATATTCAAATAACTCATAAAAGTTCATGCTTTTTTTATAAAATTAATTTATTATTAATAATTCATTTTTTGTTTTGTCTGTGATATAATATAAGGAAAATTTAAATTAGAGAATAGGAGAAATTCACATGAAGAAAAGTACTAGAGACGCATTTGTTATCGGATTAGCACTATTTGCTATGTTTTTCGGTTCTGGAAATTTAATATTCCCCCCCTATCTTGGCAAGCTTGTAGGAAATAATTATCCTATAGCTATATTAGGTTTTCTTATAACTGGAGTTGGACTACCTCTACTTGGTATTCTTTCCTGTGCTAAAGTAAATGGCACATTTAGGGATATTGCAACTCCTGTTGGAAAAATTTTTGCAGTAGCTGTAACCACATCAATTATTTTAGCCATAGGCCCTATGATTGCTATTCCAAGGACAGCAGCTACAACTTATGAATTAAGTATACAACCTTTTTTTCCAAATATAAATATAACTACCGCTATTATAGTCTATTTTTTAATTAATTTAGCATTTGTACTCAGACCATCATCAATAATAGATACTATAGGTAAATTCTTGACACCAGCACTTCTTATTTTATTATTAACTATAATAATAAAGGGAATTTTAGTTCCAATTGCCCCTATTGAAAATATTTCTTTTACAAATGTATTTTCAAGTTCTCTTTTAGAAGGCTATCAAACAATGGATGCTACTGCTTCAGTAATTTTTGCATCCATAATAATAGCTGCTGTTAGACAAAAAGGATACAATGATGTTTCAGATATAATAAAAATAACTTCTTTATCTGGTATTATTGCAGTTATAGGACTTGGAACAATTTATGGTGGATTAATGTATCTTGGAAGTCAAACTGTAAATATATTCCCTGCAGATATAACTAAAACTGCCCTACTTACTCAAATAACCCAAATAATATTGGGTAGAACAGGTTCTCTATTCCTTGCTTTAGCTGTTGCATTAGCATGTATGACTACCTCCATAGGACTTACCTCTTCAGCGGCTAAGTATTTTGAAGATATAACCAATGGAAAATTAAAATATAAAGTGAATGCTATAGTGATTTCAATTATGAGTATATTAATTGCCTCTTTAGGCGTAGATGACATTGTAGCTTTTGCAGTTCCTGTACTACAAATATTATATCCTATAGTAATAGTTTTGGTTATATTAACTTTCTTAGGATTTAATCATAAGACTATTTTAACTATAACAGCTTATACTACATTATTTGTAGGTATTTTAGATAATCTAAAATCTGTAGGATTAAATATTGGATTTGTAAATAAATTCATTTCACTTATTCCTTTATCTAATATAGGTTTTAGTTGGTTAATACCTGCTGTAATAGCATTTTTATTTTCTCTAGTTTATGTAAAATTAAAAAGAAATACAGCAGTTAATGAATTTTAAACAAAGAATCAATATAAAAAATAGCCTGCTCCATTAAGGTACAGGCTATTTTTTTATTCAATTATTTACTTCTTTATTTTTATACCTAATTCATCTAATTGTACTTCATCTACTACATTGGGAGCTTCTGTCATTGGGCAGAATGCATTTTGATTCTTAGGAAAAGCTATTACATCTTTTATGTTTTCAGTTCCACTTAAGAACATTATCATTCTATCAAATCCAAAAGCTAATCCTCCATGTGGTGGTGGTCCAAATTTAAAGGCTTCTAGTAAAAATCCAAATCTTTCCCAAGCTTTTTCTTCAGTAAATCCTAAAACCTCAAACATTTTTTCTTGAAGCTTAGTATCGTGTATTCTAATACTTCCTCCACCTAGTTCTTCTCCATTTAATACTATGTCATAAGCTTTTGCTCTAACCTTCCCTGGATCTGTATCAAGATACTGTATATCTTCATCCATAGGTGCTGTAAATGGATGGTGTTCGGCTTCCCATCTATCTTCTTCTTCATTGTAGGATACCAATGGGAATTCTGTAACCCATACAAATCTTAGTTCATCATTATCTTTAAGTAGTCCTAGTTCTTTAGCTAAGTGAAGCCTTAATTGACCTAAGCTTTGTTGTACTACTTTTTCTTTAGCATCTGATACTATAAGTATTAAATCTCCTACTTTTGCATCCATTTTATCAATGATTGACTTTAATTCTTCCTCTGTTAAGAATTTAGCTATAGGTGATTTTATTTCATCTTCCTTGTAAGCTATCCATGCTAATCCTTTAGCTTTAAAAGTTTTTACAAAATCTCCTAATTTGTCTATTTGTTTTCTTCCCATACCTGCACAATTTTCAGCTTTTATAGCACTAACAGTTCCCCCATTGTCTATAACTTCCTTAAATACTTTAAAGCTAGTTTCTTTTAATACATCATCTAAGTTTTCTATTTCCATTCCAAATCTTAAATCTGGTTTATCTGATCCATACTTACTCATAGCTATTTTATATGGCATTCTTTCTATAGGTAATTTAATATCTTTACCCACTACATTTTTAAATACATATTGTATTAATCTTTCATTTAAATCTATTACATCATCCATTTCCACAAAAGACATTTCTAAGTCTATTTGTGTGAATTCTGGTTGTCTATTAGCTCTTAAATCTTCATCTCTAAAACATTTTACTATTTGGAAATACTTATCAAAGCCTGACACCATTAATAATTGTTTAAATAGCTGTGGTGATTGCGGTAATGCATAGAACATCCCTGGGTAATTTCTACTTGGAACAAGATAATCTCTTGCACCTTCTGGTGTACTTTTAGTAAGCATAGGAGTTTCTACTTCTAAAAATTCTTCCTTGTCTAAAAAGTCTCTAACAGCCTTTGCTGTCTTATGTCTTATTTTTAATATTTTTTGCATATCTGGTCTTCTTAAATCCAAGTATCTGTATTTAAGTCTTATATTTTCTGCTGCATCTAAATCTTCTTTTATGTATATAGGAGGCGTTTCTGATTCTGATAAAATCTTTATACTTTCCCCCTGTAATTCAACTATTCCCGTTGGTAAATTTTCATTTACTGCTTGCCTTTTTATTATTTTTCCTGTAACAGCTAAACAATATTCTGATCTAACTGTATCTGCTTTTTCAAAAGCTTCTTTATTTATTTCCTCTCCAAATACCACTTGAAGAATTCCATCTCTATCTCTTAAATCTATAAAAATTAATCCTCCAAGATTTCTTTTTCTTTGAACCCATCCCATTACTGTGTGTTGTTCATTTATATTTTCTTCTCTTAATTGTCCACACATAATGGTTCTTTTTAGTCCTTTTAATGCTTCTCCCATTTTTCTTCCTCCTCATATCAATAATGCTATTGGCTAAATAAAAATTATTATTTAATAAAGTTCTTCTAGTGCATGAACTTTTCTTTTAACCATTTCTTCTACTCTTTTATTATACTCTATTACATCCTTTACATTAGGCACTCTTTTGATTCTATTTTCATCTCTAAATACAATTTTCGATACTCCATCAGCTCCTAATGCAATTATTGTCTGTCTTTCCTCTATCATTTGTATATTATATATGCATTCCTTACCTTTTATGGAGTAACCTACATTTTCCGCATTTCCTAACATATTCTTTTGTCTGTACATATAATAGGGCTTCATATTTAATTCCTTTGCTAAATCAGAAGTTCTTTCAAATATTTCATTTAATTCATTTTGATCTGAATTTAGTACTTTTTCTAACCTGTGGTAGAGTGTAGATCCCCTTTTTATTGACATACCATGAACTGTTAAACTATCTGGTTTTAATTTTAATATCTTTTTATAGGTATTTTCAATATGAGATAACCCCTCTCCTGGAAGTCCTACAATTATATCCATATTTATATTATAAAAACCTAGTTCTCGTGCCTCATTAAAGCTTCTAATTACATCCTCCACTGTATGACTTCTTCCTATTACCTTTAAGGTATCATTATTCATACTTTGAGGATTTATACTTATCCTGGTAGTATCATACTTTTTCATAGTTTTAAACTTTTCTTTGTTTATACTATCTGGTCTACCACATTCCACTGTAAACTCTTTTACATTTCTATTGCATATAAAGTTATTATATATTTTTTCCATTATATATTCAAATTCATGATTATCAACAGAAGTAGGCGTACCACCACCAAAATAAACAGTTTCTATTGTTAAATCTTTTTTATCTATATATTTTTTAATTTCTTCTATTTCAAAACTTAGACACTTTATATATTCTTCTACTAATTTTTTATTTTTCCCAATAGGATTTGATGTAAATGAACAATATAAACATCTTGTAGGACAAAAGGGCATACCAATATATATACTTATAAATTTATCTGACTTATTCACAAAGGTTTCTTCTCTTCTAGCAACATCTATACACAGTTGAGCCTTTTTTTTAGATGTAAGATAATTTTTATAGTAATAATCTAATATATCTTCAAAAGATTTATTTTCGCTCAACAAAGAAAGAGCTATTTTACTAGGTCTTATTCCAATTAAGGTTCCCCAAGGAAAGCTCTTTCTAGTTTCATCTTTTAAATATAAATAAATTGACTTTTTTACATTATCTTTTTTAGGTATACTTTCATCTATTAGATATTTTTTATTATTGTTTATTCCCTTTATATTAATATAACTATCTTCTACAGATATAATATAATTAGCTTCTTCTCCATCTACAAAATTAATTTCTGTATTGGGAAAAAATATATTAAATAATTGATATATTCCGTATCTATATTTTGCATGATTTAATTTTATATCTAGTTTTATATTTATAATCATTATATCTCCTTATTTCTATAAAGTTTATAGGAAAGGATTAGATATTTTTTCTTTACCTACAGTAGTTTCCATTCCATGACCTGGTAATACTAAAGTATCTTCTGGAATAGTCAGTATTTTTTCTTTTATATTCTTTATTAATATTTCAAAATTCCCTCCATAGAAGTCTGTTCTTCCTATAGATCCTTCAAAAAGAGTATCTCCTGTAAATATTATATTTTCTATTAAAAAGCACATTCCACCTAGGGAATGGCCAGGTGTTTCTATACATTTTATTTCTTTATCTCCAATTTTAAAGGTATCTCCTTCTTTTATTTTGATATCAGCTGCTCCACAGGTTTGAGAATTGCCAAACAAATCCATACCTTTTAAAATTGATTCTTCATCTTTTTCATTTATACCTACTGGAGCTTTTAGTGAATCTTTTACTTCCTTAACTGCACTTACATGATCTACATGACCATGAGTTAATAATATATATTTTACCTTACAATCCATCTTATTTACTGTTTGTAAGATTAAATTAGCTTCATCACCTGGATCTACAATTATACCTTCCTTACTCTTTTTATCCATTAATATATAACAATTAGCTTGATACATCCCCACAGGGATTCTCTTTAATTCCACTTTATCACTCCTAAAAAACTTTTTTACTATCTATCATCAGGGTAACTGGACCATCATTCTCTATGGAAACTAACATATCTGCTCCAAATTCACCCATTTGTACTTCTCCTAAGACTTCTTTACACTTCTTTATAAATTCCTCATAGAGTTTTTTCGCTTCTTCCCCTCCAAGAGCTTCTATAAAGCTAGGTCTTTTCCCTTTTCTACAATCTCCATAAAGAGTAAATTGTGATATTACAAGTAATTCTCCTTTTACATCTAATAGAGATTTATTCATTTTACCACATTCATCTTCAAATATTCTAAGTCCTAATATTTTATCTACTAAATATTCTATATCTTTTTGAGTATCACCTTTACATATTCCTAATAAAACATTTAATCCACCTTTTATACTTCCTATAATTTTTCCATCAACTTCTACTTTTGAAGATTTGACCCTTTGTACTACCACTCTCACTTATATCACCTCTAATTTTTTGTCCTATATACATCAGTTATACCATTTAATTTTCTTATTTTCTTCATAAGATTTTCTAGTTGTTCTATATTTGATATTTTTAATTTTATATTTATTAATGCTTTCTTTTCTCTAGTAGTTTTAGCATTTATTGCGTATAAATTAGCTCTTTCAATATTAATTATATCCATAACTTGAGTTAATAAGCCATCTTTATCCTCGGATTCAACTTCTATCTCTGCTATATATTCTCCTGAGCTATATCCTATCCAATTTACTTCAATTATTTTGCTTATGTCCTCATCTATTAGGTTTTGCAGGTTTTTGCAATCCCTTCTATGAATAGATACTCCTCTACCTTTAGTAATATACCCTACTATTTCATCTCCTGGCACTGGATTACAACATTTTGAAAATCTAACTAATATATTATTCTGTCCTTTTACTTCTACCCCTAGTCCGTTTCCTTTTTTTCTTTTTGATTTTTTATTATTGATCTTATTGGCTTTAGTATTTTTATTAAAATCTTCTATTACCTCTTCATTTGAAATATTAGCCTTATGATTATGCTCATGTTGTTCCTTAAATTTTAAAACGATATTAGATGCTATTAATTCACCTATTCCAACTGCTGCATATAAATCCTCTATGGAGTTGAAACTGTATTTTTTTAATATTGTATTTAAAAATTCTCCCTTTGAAATTTCTCCAAAATTATACCCTTGTTTTTTAGCTTCTTTTTCTAAATATTCCTTACCCTTACTTGTATTCTCTTCTCTTTTAGCTTTTTTAAACCAAGATTTTATTTTACTTTTAGCTTGATTGCTTTTTACAATATTTAGCCAATCTATACTTGGTCCTTTAGAATTAGATGATGTTATTATTTCCACAATTTCACCAGTTTTTAAATTATAATCTAAGGGTACCATCCTATTATTTACTTTTGCCCCTACACATTTATTTCCTATATCTGTGTGTATTTTATATGCAAAATCTATAGGAGTAGATTTGCTTGGTAGATTAATAACTGAACCTTTTGGTGTAAATACAAAAACTTCATCAGAAAATAGATCTATTTTGAATCCTTCCATGAATTCAGTAGCATCTGATGTTTCTCTTTGCCACTCTAATATTTCTCTTAACCAAGTAAGTTTTAGCTCCATATTGTTTTCTTCAGTTATTCCTTCTTTATATTTCCAATGGGCTGCTATTCCATATTCTGCTGTTTTGTGCATTTCAAAAGTTCTTATTTGTATTTCAAAAGGTTTTCCCTGTGGCCCTATAACAGTTGAATGTAAGGATTGATACATATTAGGTTTAGGCATTGCAATATAATCTTTAAATCGTCCTGGAATAGGTTTATACATAGTGTGTACTATACCTAGTGCGGCATAGCAATCTTTAACTGTATCTACTAATATTCTTATGGCTGTTAAATCAAAAATTTGATCTAAAGTCTTATTTTTATTAATCATCTTTCTGTATATGCTATAAAAATGTTTAGGTCTTCCTTCTATATCGGATTTTATACCTGATCCTTCAAGACTTTTTGTTAATTCATTTACTATTAATTCTATATATGCTATTCTTTCAACTCTTCTTTCTGCTATTTCTTTGACAAAACTGTAGTATTCATTAGGATTTATATATCTAAAAGCTAAATCTTCTAATTCCCATTTTATTTTAGATATGCCCAATCTGTGAGCTAAAGGAGCATATATATCAAAAGTTTCTTTTGCCTTTTCTTTTTGTTTTTCTACAGGCATATATTTTAATGTTCTCATATTATGCAATCTATCTGCTAACTTTATGAGTATTACTCTAACATCTTGTGCCATAGCCAAAAGCATTTTTCTTACATTATCTGCTTGCTGCTCTTCTTTGCTTTTATACTTTATTTTGCCTAATTTAGTTACTCCTTCTACTAAATCAGCCACTTGTTTATTAAACTCTCTTTCTACATCTTCATAGGTATATTCAGTGTCTTCTATTACATCATGAAGAAGACCAGCTACTATTGTATCTGCGTCCATACCCATATCTGCTAAAATGCAAGCTACTTCTACAGGATGAACTATATATGGTTCTCCTGATTCTCTTTTTTGTTGTTTATGAGCTCCATTAGCAATTTCATATGCTTTTTTCACTAATTCTATTTCTTCATTGGAACAATTTTTTTCTATTTTTTTTATTAAATTTTCAAGCATACTTTACTCTCCTAAAATCAATGGCTGGTTAATAAAACCAGCCATTATTTTTTACTAATATTATATAATATTCTGTAGAAACTTGCAATTTAAAAGTGTAACCTAACTTTTTTATATATCATATTGCACAAGTGAAGATATATCATATTTTCCTAACTTTTCTCTACCCTTTAAATCTGTTAATTCAATTAAAAAATTAATAGATACTATTTCTCCACCTAAGGACTCTATCATTTCAATTACAGAGCATATAGTTCCTCCAGTTGCTAGTAAATCATCTGCTATAACTACTCTTTGTCCTGGCTTTATAGAATCCTTGTGCATTTCTAATTCATCACTACCATATTCTAATTCATATTTAGAGCTAATAGTAGTACTTGGAAGTTTTCCTTTTTTTCTAACTGGTACAAAACCTGCACCTAATGCATAGGCTAAAGGTGCACCAAATAAAAAACCTCTAGCTTCAGGTCCTACTACAACATCAACATTTTTATCTTTAAGTTCTTCAACCAAAGTGTCTATTGTATATTTAAAAGCTTCTTTTTCCTGTAATATAGTGGTTACATCTTTGAAGCTAATGCCTTCTTTAGGAAATCCTTGTATTACTCGAATTTTGTCCTTTAAATCCATTTATTATTCCTCCCACTCCTTAATTTTAAAAAACTGTGTTGCAGTTTTTTTATTTAATGCAAAGCTTGATTAACTTTTTTTCCTTCTTTAAATATTTAACTATTTGTTCTGCTCTATCTATATTTGATGTAGTAAATAATTCTACAGTTATTCTAGAATTATCTAATACTCTTGGACTATTAGAGCTTGGCATTAGATCTTCTAAAATCATATTTATATTTTTAAAAGTTATCTTTTTTTCTTTATTAACCTTAGCTAAAGCTTTCAATCCATAGTTATTAGTAAAATTTATATGATAAAGACCCTGTTCTACTATAAATTTATTTTCTCCAACATAAGGAGGTTTAGTAGAGGATACCCCAAGCATAATTAAATCTAAATATTTATGTACACATTTCATTTGATAATAACATGAAATAGCTTGCACTAATTTATATACAACTCCTGAACTTGTTAATTCTTTGAAAGGATATGTACAATCTTTTTGATTTGGATTTATCATTAAAGTATTTGGTACTTCATCTCTGCATTTATGATAATCAGTAATTATTACATCTATACCCAATTTTTTGCATAGTTCTATTTGGTCATAAGAATTACTCCCACATCCTGCAGTTATCATTAAATTTGTGCCCAAAAATTTTACATGGTTTTTTACTATATCCGAATTTATTTCAAAATTATCTTTACATCCATCAGATATAAAATATTCTACATCTGCATTTAAATATTTTAAAACGAGAAATAATACGGATACAGCCGCTATACCATCTAGGTCATAACAACCATATACAACGATTTTTTCTCTTTTATTTACTGCCTTTATTATTCTTTTTAAAGCTTCATCCATTCCTTTCATTAAAAAAGGATCATGCAGAGTATACTCATTAACCAATTGTACTACCTTCCTTTTGTATTATATTTATATATTGAAAAGCATATTATATTATAATTTAAAATGTTAGTTTTGACAAATTATTTTACTATTTTCTTTAAAATTAAAAAAACAGAGTTGAAAAAACTCTGTTTTTTTAGATTTATCTCAAAGCTTTACCTTTTTTTCTAAATATTGTCCATAAAGGACTTGCTATAAATATAGAAGAATATGCTCCACAAATAACTCCTATTAATAAAGGTAGGGCAAATTCCCTTACTGAAGGTACAAATATGTAAACTGCTGCTATAGTAAATAACGTTGTTAAACTTGTATTTATAGATCTTGTCATAGTTTGAGCTATACTTATATTTGCAATTTCAACTTCATTTGCTTTTCTATTTCTCTTACTATTTTCTCTTATTCTATCAAATACTACTATGGTATCATTTATTGAATATCCTACTATAGTAAGTACCGCAGCTATAAAGCTTGAATTTATAGGTATTTGGAATATAGCATATATGGATATAGTTATTAATATATCATGTACAAGAGCTAATATAGCTGATAAACCAAACTTAAATTCAAATCTAAATCCTACATATATGAGCATAGCAATATTTGCAATAACTAAAGATAATATAGCCTTTTGTCTTAATTCTTTACCTATTGAAGCTCCAATACTTTCTTGGGATAATAAATCTTCATCTTTTAACTTATATTTATTTTTTATTTCATTAAACATAGGTTTTATTTGTTCATCTTTTAAAGAGTTACTTCTTATTTCTAATTGTATATTATTATCTTTGTCACGAGCCTCATTAGTTGTGTAATCATTTGTGTATTTTTTTAATATTTTTTCTACTTCAATCTTATCAAATTCTTTGTTCATTTTTATTTGAACTAAAGTACCACCTTTAAAGTCTATACCGTAGTTCAATCCATCTTTTATAGCAAAAACTAATCCCAATAACATAATAGCTAAGGATATTCCAAACCATATTTTGGTTTTTTCTATAATCTTTAATGTTTTCATTTATTCTACCCTCCTCTTTGCACCAAAAGCTGCTAAGCTATTTAACAATCCAGCATTTACAGCCAATTTAAGTAATTGTCTTGTAACTATTACTGCTGTTAACATACTTAGCACAATACCTATCATAAGAGTTAGGGCAAATCCTTTTACTGCTCCTGTTCCTAAATTATATAGAACAATTGCAGCAATTATTGTAGTTATATTTGAATCCATTATGGAAGTTAATGCTCTATTAAATCCTGCATCCACAGAGGATCTTATGGATTTTCCTGTGCTTAATTCTTCTTTTATTCTTTCAAATATAAGTATATTAGCATCTACTGCCATACCTATTGTTAGTAAAAGTCCAGCTATTCCTGATAGAGTAATAATAGCATCTATGGAAACAAAAGTTCCAAGTACCATTACTATATATAACACTAATGCTATATTTGCAATAAGACCTGGTACTCTATAAAATAATATCATAAATAAAAATACAAGTCCTATACCTATTCCTCCTGCCTTTATACTTAAAGGTAGTGCATTAGATCCTAGGGTTGCTCCTACAGTTTTTACTTCTACAGGCTTTACAACTACTGGAAGTGCTCCTGATTTAATTATGTCAGCTTGTCTTTTAGCTTCTTCTAAGCTTTTACTTCCTTCAATTATTCCTTTACCATCTGGTATAACACTGTTAACTACAGGATTTGTTAATAATTCTTCGTCCATGTATATAGCAATTTGTTGACCTTTAAATTTATTTGTAGCCTCTGCAAATTTTTTTGTTCCTTCATTTGTTAATTCAAAGCTTATAATAGGTTGTTTTGTTTCTTGATGCTGCTGAGGTGATGCATCTTTTACATCTTTACCTGTTAATATAACTTTTTTATCTGGTCCTACAAATTTTAATTCTCCAGTTTTTCCTACAGTCTCTATAACTTCTTTAGTATCATATATTCCTGGTATTTCTATTCTTATTCTTTTTTGTCCTTCTTTAGTTACAGAAGTTTCACTTACACCTAATTTATTAACTCTCATAGATAAAAGTTCTATGGTTCTATCTATTGTAGCTGCATCTACTTTATCACTTTGTATTTCTTCTACTAAGGACACTCCCCCTTGAAGGTCCAATCCTTTTTTAATGGTTTCTCCAAAAGATTTTACTTTATAACCAAATATATTATTTATTCCAAAAGCACCCACATAAGCTAAAGATAATATTACTACAACACTTAGTGTTAATAGAAAAGCACTCTTGCCCTTGCTGGATTTCTTGTTTCTCATGTTTCTCCTCCTCACTTAAGTTAATATGGTAAACAGTTACTTAATTAACTATTATTCCATAACATTGTATTTTAGTGCTATTGCACATTCAATTCTTTTCTTTTGCATTTCACATCCTAATTTATATGGTTTTTTAATATCTTTATTAAAATTATAGTTGTTGGATTGACATCCTCCACTACAATAAAATCTAGCCCAACATTCTCTACATTCTGGTTTGAAATATATGTTACCTTCTTTGAAATACTTTTGTAGTTTTTCGTCTAGTACATTTTCTTCTACATTTCCCATTTTAAATTCTTCAATACCTACAAATTGATGACATGGATATATGTCTCCAGATGGAGTTATAGCCACATATTCATGCCCAGCTCCACATCCAGATATCCTTTTATATACACAAGGTCCTCCTTGTAGATCTATATTAAAGTGATAAAACTTAAAATTCTTTCCTTCTTTTTTAGCTTTAATCATTTCACTACATAATTTATCATATTCTTTAAATATCTTAGGTAAGTCCTCTTCTCTTAATGAAAGAGGATGTTCTTCTGGAAGGACTACAGGTTCTATGGATACTTCATCAAATCCTTCATTTACTAAGTGCATAATATCGTTAAAAAAATCTAAATTTTCTCTTGTAAAAGTCCCTCTCACATAGTACTGTTTATCCTTATCTCTCATTTTTACCATGGATTTTATTTTAGGAAGTATCTTATCGTAACTTCCTTTGTTATCTCTTGTAATTCTTACTCTATCATTAACTTCTTTTCTACCATCTATACTTAGTACAATATTCCCCATATTTTCATCTATATATTTCATTATTTCATCATTTAATAATGTACCATTGGTAGTCATAGTAAATCTTATTACTTTATTATGCTTTTTTTCTTCTTTTTTTGCATATTCTACTATTTCTTTTACAGTATCAAAAGCAATTAAAGGTTCCCCACCAAATAGGTCTACTTCTATGTGATTTCTTGGTCCTGAATTTTTTATAACAAAGTCTATTGCTTTTTTTCCTATATCCGCTGTCATAAGTTCTCTTTTTCCTTTATATTCTCCTTCGTCAGCAAAGCAATATTTACATCTTAAATTGCAGTCATGAGCTATATTTAAGCATAAAGCCTTTATATAGGATTCACCCTCTCCTGCTTTTAAACCTATATCTTCGTAAAGATCCTTTGAATATAAAAGTTCTTCTTTTATTAGTTCATTTACTTCTTCATATACTTCATTTATTTCTTCTTCTGTATATTTTTCCCTATATTTATCTAATATATACTTTTTGCTCATTAAAGAGTCTTGTCCTACAATATCATAAACTAATTCATCCACTACATGGATAGCACCTGAGTTCACATCTAAAATATAATAATCATTTTCTTGTTTAAATTTATGTATAGTGCTCAAAATTTTTTCCTCCTAAATTAATTAAAGTACTAATTTTTATAAAATTTAAAGCAGTAACTTGTTAAGTTACTGCCTCTTCACTCATTAGTTTTCACAAGCTAAATTCGCAACTGTACAGGAAGTTTTACATGCTGATTGACATGAGTTTGCACATTCCTTACATCCTGGCTTACTTAAGCTATTTTTTATATTTGATTTATTAATAGTTTTTATATGTTTCATTAAAATTCCTCCTACTTTATTGATAATATATCAATAAAATTATAACATGAAAATATTATAAAATAAAGTAATTTGATTCGTAAAATAAAAAACTACGAAATAGTTTTTTACTTTATGAATAATTAATAACTAATAATGAATAATGAACAATTATAGATTAACTATCTGTATTATCTTATAAAATTAGAGATTTTCTGACGCAAGGAAGAAAATCCTCCTAAATTATTCATTATTCATTGCTAGTTGTTCATTAAATATTAACTCCTATCATACCAGAAAGTATCCCTACCAATATTGCCATTACAAAACGTATAATTCTTACATAGTATATTCCTGGAGTATTTCCTGCTATTAGTGATAGTATATATATGATGATCATATATATAGCTGCTACTATTACTCCCACTAACCATCCTCTTTTTTCTATCTTTTTAACAGCATAAATAGTTCCATACATTATACTAAGTATAGAAACTATGGTATAAAAAATAGAATTAAATTTGTCACTTAAATCTGTAAAACTCATAATTATTGCATAAATAACCATTAGTGCCACTGTCAATATACTACTTCTTAATATCCCTTCCCCTATAGGTGCAAAGCTACTTTTTTCCAATTTAAAACACCCCCATCTACTATTATTTATGTAGAAAAGGAGTGTTTTATTCTAAGTTTTTTAGTTTTCTTTGTATCCTACTTCTTTATTTTCTTCATCTTTTTTATTCTCTTTTTCTATATTGTCCTCTTCTTTTGAAGTAGATTGTAATACTGATAATATTCCATTTTTATCTAATTTTATTCTAGCTCTATTAGGACCAGTTTCTAGTATTATAAATGTATCTTGTATGTTTACAACTTTTCCTAATATACCACCTTTAGTTATTATTTCATCATTTAAACTAAGTGAACTTAGCATATCACCATATTTTTTCTTTCTCTTTTTTTCTGGTATATACATCATAATGTAAAATAGAACTATCATTAATAGAAATGGCATAAAAACACCTAACATACCACCCTGTGGTGTAGCTGTAGCTAAAAATAAGTTTTCCATAAATTTCACCTCCCTATAATATTTAACTATACTATATAGTTTATAAATTCTTTATCCTTATGTAAAGCATAGATTTAAGTTTTTCTAAGCTTTTCCACTCCAATTGTGTAGTTTTTCTTCCTTAAATTCTTTAAAATAGTCACCTTCAATAGCTTTTCTTATATCTTCCATTAATTTATTATAAAAATACAAATTGTGTAGAACGCATAACCTCATTGCTAACATTTCCTTTGCTTTGAATAAATGTCTTATGTAAGCCCTTGAATAATGTTTACAAGCTGGACATTCACAACCTTCATCTATAGGATTTCCATCTAATTCAAATTTAGCATTCATTAGGTTTATTTTACCATACTTTGTAAATACATGCCCATGCCTACCATTTCTTGCTGGTAATACACAATCAAAAAAGTCTACTCCTCTATCAACAGCTTCTAATATATTGCTTGGAAGTCCCACTCCCATAAGATATAAAGGTTTATTATCTGGAAAAATTGGAGCTACTTCGTCTATAACTCTATACATTTCTTCATGGGTTTCTCCTACTGCTAAGCCTCCAATGGCATATCCATCTAAATCCATATCTACAATGGTTTTAGCATGAGCTTTTCTTATATCTTCATAGGTTCCACCTTGATTAATTCCAAATAACATTTGTTTTTTATTTATGGTATCTGGCAAGGAGTTTAATCTATCCATTTCTTTTTTACATCTTTCTAACCATCTAGTAGTTCTTGCTACAGAGTTTTCTACATATTCTCTAGTAGAAGGATTAGGAATACATTCATCAAAAGCCATAGCTATGGTAGAGGCTATATTACTTTGTATTCTCATACTTTCCTCAGGTCCCATAAAAATTCTTCTTCCGTCTATATGAGAATTAAAATAAACTCCTTCTTCCTGTATTTTTCTTATTTTAGCTAATGAGAATACTTGGAATCCACCAGAGTCTGTTAATATAGGTCTATCCCAATTCATAAATTTATGAAGTCCACCCATCTTTTTTATTACTTCATCTCCTGGTCTTAAATGAAGATGATATGTATTTGATAGTTCCACTTGACAACCTATTTCCTTTAAATCCATACTTGAAACTGCTCCCTTTATTACCCCTAGAGTTCCAACATTCATAAATACAGGCGTTTCTATAGTACCATGAGGTGTTTCAAACCTACCTCTCTTTGCATTTCCACATTTTTTTATTAAAGTATACATAAGTTCACTCCCTATTGTAATTTTTACTTTATATAATAACTAAGTTTTACTTTACAAACATAGCATCTCCAAAACTAAAGAACCTATATTTTTCCCTAACTGCTATTTCATAGGCATTTAAAACTCTTTCTCTTTCACTTAACGCACTTACAAGCATTATTAAAGTGGACTGTGGAAGGTGAAAATTAGTTATTAGCGCATCTGTAACTTTAAATTCATAGCCTGGATACATAAAAATATTAGTCCATCCTGAATCCTCTATAATTTTACCATGTTTACTTCCTAATGTTTCTAATGTTCTACAAGAAGTAGTTCCAACTGCTATAACTCTTCCCCCTGCTTCCTTTGTAGTATTAATTATATCCGCTGTTTCTTTACTTATACAGTAATATTCTGAGTGCATTATATGATTTTCTATTTCTCCTTCTTTTACTGGTCTAAAAGTTCCAAGTCCTACATGTAATGTTAAAAATACTATTTTAATTCCTTTTTCCTTTATCTTATTTAACAATTCTTCAGTAAAATGTAATCCAGCTGTAGGTGCCGCTGCTGATCCACTTTCCTTTGAATAAACAGTTTGATATTTTTCTTTATCCTCTAGCTTTTCTGTTATATATGGAGGTAGAGGCATTTGTCCAAGCCTATCTAAAACTTCTTCAAAAATCCCATCATATTCAAATTTAACTATTCTACTTCCTTCTTCTGCCATACCTATAACTTCAGCTTTTAATTCTCCCTGTCCAAAGATAAATCTACTGCCTATTTTAGCTCTCTTTCCTGGTTTTACTAAAGTCTCCCAAGTATCTTTATCTGTTCTTTTTAATAGCAAAAACTCCATCTTGCCTTTAGTTTCTTCTTTTTCTCCGATTAATCTTGCGGGCATTACTCTTGTGTCATTTAGTACAAGACAATCTCCTTTATTTAAATAATCTAATATATCTTTAAAAACTTTATGCTCTACATGTCCTGTCTCTTTATCTAATACCATTAATCTGCATTCATCTCTTTTTTCCAAAGGATGCTGTGCTATTAATTCTTCTGGTAAATAATAATCAAAATCTTTTGCTTTCATTATTTCCACTCCTTAGCTTTAAAAATTGCTATCTTTATATTTTAAATTTGTATTGATTTATATTTTCTTTTTTTATTTCTCTTTTAAAGTGTTTATAGGTTTTTTCTGTTGCCACTCTTCCCCTAGGAGTTCTCATAATAAATCCCTTTTGAAGTAAATAAGGTTCATATACATCTTCTATGGTGTCTAATTCTTCTCCAATAAAATAAGCAAGAGTTTCTAATCCCACAGGTCCTCCATTAAAATTATCCAATATTGCCTTTAATATTTTGGTATCTATACTATCAAAACCTTCTTTATCTATTTCCAAAAGATTTAATGCTTTGTTAGTCATATTTAAGTCTATTATTCCATCTCCCATAACTTCTGAATAGTCCCTTACCCTTTTTAATATCCTATTTGCAATTCTTGGTGTTCCACGAGATCGTCTTGCTAGTTCATAGGCTGCCTCTTCTTCTGTTTTTACATTTAAAATTTTAGAAGACCTTACTATAATATCCTTTAATTCTTCTTCATTATAAAATTCCATAGGACATAAAACGCCAAATCTATCCCTTAGAGGTGCTGTTAAAAGTCCTACTCTAGTAGTAGCTCCTATAAGAGTAAAATGTGGTAAGTCTAATCTTATAGATTTAGCCGCTGCGCCTTTTCCAATAACTATATCTAGAGCATAATCCTCCATAGCAGGATATAATATTTCTTCTACTGCCCTATTCAATCTGTGAATTTCATCTATAAAAAGCACATCATGTTCATTTAAAGTTGTTAAAATAGCTGCTAAATCTCCAGCTCTTTCTATGGCAGGACCAGAAGTTATCTTTAAATTCCCCTTCATTTCTTTAGCTATTATATTTGCCAAAGTAGTCTTTCCTAATCCTGGAGGACCATATAATAGTACATGATCTAAAGATTCACCTCTATTTTTAGCAGCTTTTATAAATATTCTAAGTTTTTCTCTTACCTTACTCTGACCTATATATTCTTCTAATTGGGTAGGTCTTAGGTTGTATTCTATATCTATATCTTCTTCAATACTTAAGGGGGTTACAAATCTATTATCCAATATAATCATCCTTTCATCCCATTAAATATTTTAAGCATGCCTTTATTATGTCTTCTAGGCTATTTTCTTTATCCACATTTTTTAATGCCTTCTCTGATTCTTTTTGAGAATATCCAAGAGACATTAAAGCTTCTAAAGCTTCCGCAGAATGCAATTGAAAGTTACTTATACTATCCAAATCATCAATATCTGAAATTATATCATCATTTTTAAATTTATCTTTTAATTCTAATATTATTCTCTCCGCCGTCTTCCTTCCAATTCCTGGTGCCCTTGTTAAAAGAGTTGTATCTTCTGTTACAATTGAATATTTTAATTTATTAATACTGGTTACAGAAAGTAAAGATAAAGATGACTTAGCACCCACTCCGCTTATAGTCATTAATAAATTAAACATGTCCCTTTCTTCTTCTGTAAAAAATCCATATAAATTTATGGAATCATCTCTTGGTATTTGTTGAATATACAATTTTATTTCTTCATCCTTTTCAGGAGTTTCATATAAAGTGTTGCCTGAAGTAAATATTTTATATCCTATGCCATTATTTTCTACTGTTATGTAATCTTTATGCATCCCTTTATATATTCCTTTTATGTAGTCATACACGCCTTTCCACTCCTTATACAGTATACTAAAATTTATCCATTATAACTTTACCACTATAATATGGGTAATTCAAGAATAAAGATGTATATAACATTATTTAACTGTCAATAATATCCTATAGGAGAGTGATTAAATGGATATCTTTAAAAAAAGAAAATTGTATTTTGTAATAGGAATTATGCTGTGCATTTCTATATTTAGTTTAACCTATTATATATCCGCAGTTAGAATAAAAAATAATTCTAATGATAATGGCAAATTACAAGTAAGTAATGTAGATAAAAATAATAATTTAAATGTACAGGGAGAGAAAAAAAAGAAATTAAATGATGACGGCTCTATCGTACTAAAAACTAAATATACTAAAAGTGGAGATCTATTAATTGATAAAACTGAAAAGTTAAAAGATATTTCTGATCTTAAAGAAAAAACAAAAGAAGAAATAGAATCAAAATTTAATAAAGATGGATATTCTATTGAGAGTTTTGATTCTGATAAAGCAGTTTTAATAAGGGAAATTGACAAATATTCTCCAAATAAATATGTACTTGGAATAAAGGGAGAATATTTAGCTATCTATAAAACAGATAAATTTGGAAACATGTTTATAGAAAATGAAGAAACAGATATAACAAAGAGAAAAATAGACCATCTAAAGGAACAAGACATACAACTTTTAACAAAAGGCGACAAGTACTTTCAATGTGAAACAAAGGAAGAAGCCTTAGCACGTCTAGAAGACTATGAGTAAAATCTTTATTATTATAAATTAAAACCACTTTCAATAGGGATACTATATATCCATATTGAAAGTGGTTTGATTATTTTAATTCTAACCTTCCCATTCCTCTGGGAATTCAGCATTGTGGTAAACATTTTGAACGTCATCATCATCTTCAAGTTTATCTATAAGTTTTTGGAGACCTGCTGCACGTTCCATAGAAATTTCAATGGTGGTATCTGGAATCATTGTAACTTCTGCTGATATGAATTCAAAACCTTCAGCTTCTAGTTTTTCTCTAACTTCTCCAAAACTTTCTGGAGTTGTGATTATTTCAAAAACTTCTTCTGAAGATTCAAAATCCTCAGCTCCTGCATCTAATGCAACCATCATTATTTCATCTTCATCCATGTCTTCATTTCTTTCTATAATCATTTGACCCTTAGATTGGAACATCCAACCTACACATCCAGTTTCACCCAAGTTACCGCCATGCTTTGAAAAAGCTGCTCTTACATTTCCAGCTGTTCTATTTTTATTGTCTGTTAAAGTTGATACTACAAAAGCTACACCATTAGGACCATAGCCTTCATAAGTCATTTCTTCATAGTTAACCCCTTCTAGTTCTCCTGCTCCTTTTTTTATAGCTCTTGAAATAGTATCTTGAGGCATATTATTTGCTCTAGCTTTAGCTATAACATCTCTCAATTTACTATTAGTATCTGGATTAGATCCACCTTCTTTTGATGCTATTATCAATTCTCTTCCTATTTTAGTAAAAATCTTTCCCCTTTTAGCATCCATTTTTCCTTTTTTAGCTTGTATATTATGCCATTTAGAATGTCCTGACATTCTATCTCCTCCTTTTTATATACTAGAATAAAGGTTAATTCATCTATATTCTAAGAAAAAACACTAAATAATTATATCATATATAATATATTTTTCTCAAATACAATCTAAATAGTTATTAGTTATTCATTAAATAACCTATTATTTACTTTAAAGTAGTATCCCTCATTATCAATTTTAAAATCACATTTTCCTGAAGTTGCTTGTACAACTTCTTTATTTATATTATTTTTCATATCCTCTGTACAATATATTATTATTTCAACTTTTTCTGTATAGATGCTATCCTCTATATGCCAATTATTTTGTTCACAAATATATTGTATTTTTCCTAAAATATCATATTCTATAATTATATGATAGGAAAAACCTTCAACCCTTTGTACTATTTCTCCTTCATTGATAGCTTTAGCTGCCCCTTTACTATAAGCTCTTACTAATCCACCTTTCCCTAATAGTATGCCTCCAAAGTATCTAGTTACCACAATTGCTACATTTGTTAGTTCATTTTTCTTAATAACATCTAAAATTGGAACACCTGCTGTGCCCTGCGGTTCACCATCATCAGTATATCTTTGTATTCCCATATTTTCTCCGATAATATATGCATATACATTATGGGCGGCACTACTGTGTTCTTTTTTTATTTCATCTATAAATTCCTTTGCCTCATCCTCGGTATAAACTCTCTTTGCATGACCTATAAATGTAGATTTTCTTTCTTCAAATTCCGTACTAACTCTATTTTTTATAGTATAATAAGCCATTTTTTCACTCCTTTAAATTAGGATTTTCCTCTTTTAAACTTTCTATATAATTTTCACAAGCATTTTTTATATAACTTTTATCCCACTTTTCTTCTAATATTTTTATTTTGTTTATTGCCTTTTTACTGTCTATTTTTCCTAAAGCCTTTATTGCATATAAAACCACTTGCGGATTACTATCATCTAATGCTCTCATTAAAGGAACTTCAAAGTCTTTATTAGCTATTTTACCCATAGCTGATATTGCCATTCGTCTTATATTTATAAATTTGTGAACTGAACCTTTTAAAAGTATATCCCTACAATTTATTGCCCTTAATTCCCCCACAATCCATATAGCTGTTTCCTTGTCCTTTGGTGGCATATCAGCATAATTATTTTTTACATAATTTAATAAATTTTTCTTTATATCCTCTCCTAAGGATTGTAATAAACTTAATTTATCTAATTTCCCTGCTTTACCTATATTTTTTAGCAATTCTTTTTCATCTTGGCTTTTTACAAAAAAGCTATATTTTATTTTTCCATGAATTATATGATTTTGCACTTCTTCTTTACTTATATTTCTTATTTTACATAACGTATCTATATTTTTACCTTCTAGAAATAAAAAATAAGTTATTTCTTCATCAGAATACTTTTCTATATTATTCCAATCCACTTTTAATAAACCTTTCCTCATTTTTATTTCACCTATTCCATTCCTTTAATATCTTTTCTATAGTTCTAAAACCTTTTTCTATATCTTCTACATCTGTTTGTGAAAAACTTATTCTAAAATATCTCATACCTTCTTCAGGTTTTTTATAAAATATGACTCCTGGTGTTATTAGTATACCTTGTTCTTTTAACATTTTAAAAAGTTCTAGACAATTTATATTAGAATTTTTAATTTTAGCATATATATGCAGTCCACCAGTTGGTATGTATATATCTAAATATTTTTCTAAATATTTTATATTATCCCTTATGAATAAATATCTATTTTTATACATGCTATTTAGTTTTTCTATATATCCTTTCCAGACATCTTTTCTTATATATATGTCTAAAACTCTTTGCATCAAACTAGAAGTTGCTATATCCGTATTTATTTTTGAACTCTGTATTACTTCCCTAAACTTATTTGGAGTAATCATGTATCCAAGTCTTATTCCTGGTAAAAATATTTTAGAAAAACTTTTAATATATATAACTCTATCATTTCTATCCATACTTTTAAAACTTACATATTCATCATTATTATATATTAGTTCTGAAAGATAATCATCTTCTATTATATAGAAATCATAAATCTTTGCCATATTTAAAAGTCTTTGTTTCTTTTGTAAGCTATAGGTGATTCCTGTAGGGTTTTGGAAATAACTCATTACATAAACAACTTTAACTTTATTTTTCTTCACTAAAGACTCTAAATAATCTAAGTCCATACCGTCTTTTTCCATAGGCACTTCGAATATATTTGCTCTTCTCCATTTAAATACAGCTATAGCTCCACCATAGGTAGGTCTTTCTATGATTATATTGTCATTAACATTAATAATAGATTTAGATACTATATCTATACCCTGTTGAGCTCCTGAAACTATTAAAATATTGTCAACATCTATTTTATTATTCCAAAAATATTTATTTATTGAATTTCTAAGTCCTTCGTACCCTAAAGCCTCTTGATACACTAAAGCTTTAGTACCATCTCTATCTAATACTTCATTTATAACTTTTTTAAAGGAATCTATGGGAAAAGCATCACTACAAGCAGCTTCCCCAGAAAAATCTATATAGTTTTCTACTCCTTTAAGATTTATCTTACTTACTATCTTCCCATATTTTTTATTTATATTTATACTCATTTCTTTTCTTTTAGCATAAGTACCACTACCTACCTTTTGACTAGCATATCCTTCTTCTTCTAACTTTTTATATGAATTAACTATAGTGGTGTTATTTACTTTAAGAAAATTAGCTAATTTCCTAATGGAAGGTAATTTCTCTCCATCTTTTACTATATTCTTGTCTACTAACTCCTTTATATGTTGGGCTATATTTTCATATTTTGAAGTTTTTATATCTTCAAAATCTATTTTGTATTTATCCATAATATAAAATCCCCTTATTTTAATATTAGAAAAAACGAACTTAAATTAATTTAAGTTCGTAAATTTTCATTATAAATAATAGACATTTTCTTTAAATAACGTTTTACCTTCTTCAGTTTTATAGTCTCTAGTTTCTCTTTTTATTATTTCACTTTCATGAAGTTTTTCTAATATATCCTCTAATGAAATATCAAAGTTCTCAAATAAAGGATCTTGCATAATATCCTCTGCACTTAGAAACTCATCCTTTTCTCTCATGTATTCTAGCAATATAGCTGTTATCTTCTTAATATTTATATTTATATTTTCTTCCATAAACTTTATAATATTTTTAATATTGCTTAAAACTTCTCCCCTTTTAAAAAACAACTCATCTACTTGTTTTTTAAAATCATTGTTTAAGCTTACTGCCATAGTTATTGCATCTTTACTTATCATATATCCAGATAAGTTTACATATAGTTTTGAAAACTCTTCTATTGCCTTAATCACAGATATATATGCAGTGTAAGTCCCATCATTTACTAAATACTTTTTACAGACACCTATGCTTTTTAAAGAATTACTTAAATAAACCATATTCCATCTTTCTCTATCTATATCTGGATAATATCTTCCTCTATCATATAAATTAGTTATATCATTATCTTTTGAAAAAACTAATTTACAAGAGGTAAATATTCTATGCACATATCCACCTTTTAAATTCTTTTTAACCAATGTTACAAAGGTATTTTTATTCATCAATTTTACATGAACGGATATATTATCTTCTTCTATATATATATTTCTTATGCCCCTCATATTTTCATTGGTAATTACAAATAAATCTATGTCAGATTCATCCCATAAATCCCCAGTTACCATACTTCCAAATACCATAACCGCTAAAATTTCATCTTTATTTTTTAATTTATTAACTAGCCTATTAAATACATCTTGATATTGCATTATAGTCTTCTGCAAAATACCACCCCTCTAAAGTGCAATACGAATTTTAAATTATCTTATATTATATAATAATCCATTATAAAAGTACAATATAAAAAAATTACGATGTAATTTTTTTAGTGAATAGTGAATAGTGAATAGCGATTGATATTTTTCTCCGCTTTGCTACGAAAAATTTTAATTTTATTTGTATAGGCTCATTAAGCTTTGCTTAACATCGTTTTGTTGATTTCTAGTTATATGTGTTGTAATGTCATTTATTCTCAATTTTCAACTTTCCATTTTCAATTATAACTAATAAGATTTAAGATTTTCTGACGTAGGGAAGAAAATCATCCTTAGTTATTCACTATTGGCTACTCACTGTTCACTAAAAAGTGCGTCGCAGTTTTTTTATTATACGCCTAATTTACTTATATGTTTTCTATAAAACTTTTTACAATCATTACATTCAAATATATGTATACAATAATCCCTACTATCACTTATGGGCATTTGATTACTATAAGGATCCATATATTCATCCGCTCTCCCTTTATCCTCCATAATACCATTGCAATTATCACATTTATCCTTTATTGTATAAAGACTATTACATACTGGACATACCTTTTCCATAATATCTACTCCTCTCATAATGTTAATTTTTGCACTATGTCTTTTTTATATTCAAAAAAATAGAATGATGTTAAATTTCACATCATTCTATATGATTATTTATTCCTCTATTTTTATTATTAATTGTCCTACCTTCACTTGCTCATTTTCTTTTACAAATATCTTTTTAACCTTACCAGTTACAGTAGATACTATATTTGTTTCCATTTTCATAGCTTCTATTACAGCTATTCTATCTCCTTTGTTTACAGTATCCCCTTCTTTAATTAGTATTTTGCTTATATTTCCAGGTATACTTGCTCCTATTTGAGATTTATCTTCCTTATCTGCCATAGCTATATGATCTTCTTCTTGTAAATTCTTTAAATTGTTAGCCTTATCTAATATTTGAATTTCTCGTCTATTTCCATTTACTTCAAACACTAAACTTCTCTTGCCATTGTGAAGTTTACCTATTTCAAGAAGTTTAACTATAAGTGTCTTTCCCTCTTCTATTTCAATTTCACTAGTTTCCCCTTCTCTTAAACCATGGAAAAATACGTCACTACCCATATTAGCTAAGTTTCCATACTCCTGTATATATTTTAAATAGTCTTCAAATACATCTGGATATAGTGCATAACTTATTACCTCTTCATCTGTAAATTGTTTTTTATATTTTTCTTCTAAATATTTTTTCATATCATGAAAATCTACAGGTTCTAAAAGTTCTCCTGGTCTTACATTTATAGCTTCATCTTCTTTTAAAACTATTCTTTGAATATCCTTTGGGAATCCTCCTTTAGGCTGTCCCATCATGCCTTTAAAGTATGAAACTACTGAATCAGGGAAAGCCATACTTTCACCTTTTTCTAATACATTCTCAGGCGATAAATTATTTTTAACCATAAATATTGCAAGGTCTCCTACCATTTTAGAGGATGGAGTAACTTTTACAATATCCCCCAACATATCATTTACTTCTTTGTACATTTCTTTTATTTCATTAAATTTATGTCCTAATCCAAAGCTCTCTACTTGGGGTTTTAAGTTAGAATATTGTCCTCCCGGTATTTCATATTTATATATTTCTGTTGTTCCAGATTTTAAGTCAGATTCAAATTGTGCATATACTGGTCTTACCGCTGTCCAATAATCTGATATTTGTTGTAAATTATCTAAATCCAATTTACTATCTCTATCTGTATTCTTAAGGGCAGCCACCACTGCGTTCATAGCTGGCTGACTAGTTAGTCCAGACATACTACTAAAGGCTGTATCAACTATATCTACCCCTGCTTCTGCTGCCATAAGTATTGTAGCTACACCATTTCCTGTAGTGTCATGGGTATGCAGATGTATTGGAATACTTATTTCATTTTTTAATGCCTTTATTAATTTTGAAGCTGCATAAGGTTTTAAAAGAGCAGACATATCTTTTATTCCAAGTATATGTGCACCCATTTTTTCCATTTCTTTAGCAGTATCAACATAATACTGTAATGTATATTTATCTCTTGTTTCATCTAAAATATCTCCAGTGTAGCATATGCATGCCTCTGCAACTTTTCCGCTATTTAAAACTTCATCCATAGCTACTTCAATACCCTTTACCCAGTTTAAAGAGTCAAATATTCTAAATACATCTATTCCATTTTGTGCAGCTTTTTTTATAAATTCTCTTATAACATTGTCTGGATAATTTTTATATCCAACACCATTTGCTCCTCTTACAAGCATTTGAAATAAAATATTTGGTATTCTCTTTCTAAGTTCTTGTAGCCTTTTCCATGGATCTTCTTTCAAGAACCTATAAGATACATCAAAAGTGGCCCCTCCCCACATTTCCATAGAGAAAAGATCAGATGCTAAATTAGATTGAGCTCCTGCAATTTTTATCATATCTTTACTTCTAAGCCTAGTAGCCATTAAAGATTGATGAGCATCTCTCATTGTGGTATCTGTTATTAACAACTTTTCTTGATTCTTTATCCAGTCTACAAGCCCATTTGCCCCTTCTTTATCTAATATTTGTTTCGTTCCATACTTTTCTTTGCTGCTATAAATTTTAGGCACTACTGGTACATCGAAATTAGGTTTATCTCCATGAGTTTCATTAACTACTTTTTCTCCTATGTATTTTAAAAGTCTTAATTCTTTATCCGCTTTTGCATTTATATCAAATAATTCTGGATTATCATTTATAAAATTAGTAGTACACTCACCCTTTAAAAATGTAGGATGATTCAATACATTTATTAAAAATCCTACATTTGTTTTTACTCCAGAAACCTTTAATTCTCTTATAGATCTTCTTGCCTTTCTTGAGGCATCTTTAAAACTTCTAGACCATGCTGTAGTTTTAACTAGTAAGCTATCATAATATGGACTTATTATAGCTCCTGTAAATCCATTTCCCCCATCTAGTCTTATACCAAAGCCTGATCCACTTCTATAAACATCTATCTTTCCTGTATCTGGCGCAAAATTATTCATAGGATCTTCTGTAGTTACTCTACATTGTATTGCATATCCTCTTGTACTTATATCCTCTTGAGATTTTATATTTATTTCTGGTGAATTCAAACTATAACCTTGTGCTACTAATATTTGACTTTGAACTATATCAATTCCTGTAACCATTTCAGTAATTGTATGTTCTACTTGAACTCTTGGATTAACTTCTATAAAGTAGTGATTTCCATATTTGTCTACAAGAAACTCCACAGTACCTGCATTTACATAACCTACAGCCCTAGCTATTTTTAAAGCATCATTACAAATTTCTTGTCTTTTTTCTTCTGTTATAGATAAAGCTGGTGCAAATTCTACAACTTTTTGATGTCTTCTTTGTATAGAGCAATCTCTTTCATACATATGAACTATATTACCATGTTTGTCACCTAAAATTTGAACCTCTATATGTTTTGGCCCTTCTAAATATTTTTCTATAAATAAACTATCTATCCCAAAAGCCTTTCTAGCTTCTTCTTTAGCATTATTAAAAGTTGAAATTAAATCTTTTTCTTCCTTTACAATTCTCATGCCTCTTCCACCGCCACCAGCAGCTGCTTTCACCATTACAGGATATCCGCACTCCCTTGCTATTTCGAAAGCTTCTTCTTCAGATGTTATGGCTCTTTCTACTCCTGGAATAGTTTCTACTCCAGCTTCTTTAGCTACTATTTTAGATTGAATTTTATCTCCTAATTTTTCTATTATATCTCCTGTAGGCCCTATAAATTCAATTCCAGCATCTCTACATTTGTTAGCAAACTCACTATTTTCAGATAAAAAACCATAACCTGGGTGTATTGCATCTACCCCTTTTTTAATAGCTAGACTTATTATTTCATCAATATTTAAATAAGCTTCAACAGGACCTTTATTTTTACCTATAAGATAAGATTCATCTGCTTTTGTTCTAAATAAAGAAAATTTGTCTTCATTAGAATATATAGCAACTGTTCTTATCCCCAACTCTTCACAGGCTCTAAAAATTCTTATGGCTATTTCCCCTCTGTTTGCAACCAACACTCTTTTAAATTTTTTAATCAATGCTAATTCAGTCCTTTCTAACAGTTTAATTCTATTTATAATTCAACTTATATTGAAAGTTATTTTTTTTTATAATTCAATTTTTTGTTGTTTTTCAAAGTTTCATTACATCAAAGCCCTTACAAAACTATACTTTATTACTTTTTTTAACTTTTCACTAAATTGTATATGCAATTATAATACTCTTTATCCTTCATATTGTCAATGTAAAATTAAATTATAAATCAAATTAAATCTCTTATAAAAAGGAACCTTTTAAATACAAAAAGTGATTAGGTAAACCTAATCACTTTTTATTACTTGAATTTATTATTTACTATTCTGTTTTTTCAAAGTCGTCTTTTCCTACTCCACATAGAGGACACACCCAAGTATCTGGAATATCTTCAAATGCAGTACCCGCTGCTACTCCATTATCAGGATCTCCAACTGCTGGATCATAGATATATCCGCATACATTACAAACATATTTATCCATTCAAATTCCTCCTTAGTCTTAGAAAAACTATTAATTTAATGTAATTATATTATAATTTATGTCTTTTTTCAATATAAGTTATTGTTTAAAAATAATTATTTATATTAGTTATTAAATATATCCTTACACATCTCCTTAAAATTATACAATACTTTTTCTTCATCTATATGTTTAAATTCACCTTTTTCCATTACAACACTGCCATTTACTATCACATAATCTATTTCGCTGCCATTAGCTGAAAATACTATATTAGAATGGATATCATTTACTGGAAGCATGTTAGGTTTATTTAAATCTAACAAAGCAATATCTGCTAAATAGTCTTTTTTTATTTTTCCTAGTTTTTTATTATTTATTAAAGCTTTGGCTCCATTATATGTAGCCATTTCTAGCGCCTTTTTAGCACTTAGTTTTGTAGCATCTTTATAATAAAGTTTTTGAAGTATTGTACCCGTTTCCATCTCTTCTATCATATTTAAATTATTATTACTTGAAGTACCATCTGTACCTAAGCATACATTTATATCCATATCAATCATTTCAGCTATCTTTGCGATACCGCTAGCTAATTTCATATTACTTTGAGGATTATAAATAACACTTGTTCCATTTTGTTTTAATATATTCATATCTTCATCTGTTAGATATACGCAGTGAGCCGCTGCCACTTTTGAATTAAATATACCCACACTTTGTAAAAATTCACAAGGGGTTTTATTATATTTTTCCTTTATAATATTAACTTCGTCTTGCGTTTCAGATATATGTATGTGAATATTTTTATTTTGTAATTTTGCTTCCTTTCCAATGGATTCTAGTGCCTCTTTAGATAGGGTATATGGCGAATGAGGAGCTATCATGGAATCCAGCAATCCACTTTTATCCTCTTTTATTTTTTTATCTATGTCTATTGCTTCTTTTAACTGATGTTCCCAACTGTCTCCCATTATAGACACACCAATTATTCCTCTTATATTAAATTCTTTTGCAACTTTTACAACTTGTTCTTCATAAAAATACATATCATTAAAACAAGTTGTTCCACTTCTTAGCATTTCTAATGCTGCTAGTTCTGTGGCTATTTTAACATGTTCACCTTTTAATTTACTTTCTATAGGCCATATTTTTTCATTTAACCATCTCATTAAAGGAAGCCCTTCCCCATAACCTCTGAATATGGTCATTCCGGCATGAGTATGTGCATTTACTAATCCCGGAATAGCACAACGTCCCTCACCATTTATTATATATAAATTTTCCTTATTTCCTAAATACGCTCCTAAGTTTACTTCCTTTATTTTATCCTCTTTAATTAATATATATCCTTCCTTTATCACATCTTGTTCTTCATCCATGGTAACTATCATAACATTTTCAATCAAAATACTCATAAAAACCCCCATAAAACTTTATTTAATCATATATTCATTACATACATTATATACCAAATCATCTACTTCTGCACGTACATATGTACCGTTATCTTTATAGTTTTCTTCATGAACTTTAGCATTTCTATGAAGGTATGCTACTACATCTTGTTTATTATATGGAATTAAATATTCTGCCTTTTTAAGCTTATTAGGTAATTTATTAATTATTTCTTTTAATAACACATCTATATTTATTCCCTCTTTTGCAGATATGCATACATATTTATAATTTTTAAGATTTTCTAATTTAGTTTCTAATTCATCCTCATTTATTTTATCTATTTTATTTATCAAAATTATACTTGGCTTATTTAAGGCATTTAATTCTCTTAATACATTGTTAACAGCTTCTATTTGTTCCAAATAGTGAATAGATGATATATCTACTACATGAAGCAATAAATCAGCATCCATAACCTCCTCTAGGGTAGATTTAAAAGATTCTACCAAATCATGAGGTAGTTTTCTTATAAAACCAACTGTATCTGTAAGGGTTATATCTCTATTATCTGGCAAATATATAGCCCTTGTGGTGGTATCCAAAGTTGCAAATAACATATCCGCTTCTAAAACATTATCTTTTTTACTTAATTCTTTTGATTGAAATAAATTATACATATAGTTTCTAAGCGTAGATTTTCCTGAATTAGTATACCCTACTAAGGAAACTTTAGGAACTTCATTTCTTGAAGCTCTTTGAGTCTTTCTTATCTTTTTTATTTTTTCTAATTCCTTTGATAAATCATATATTCTATTTTTAATATGACGTCTATCTGTTTCTAGTTTTTGCTCTCCTGGTCCTCTTGTTCCAATTCCTCCACCTGTTCTAGATAATACTGCACCCATTCCTATTAATCTTGGTAGTCTATATTTTAATTGGGCTAATTCTACTTGTATTTTACCTTCCCTACTTTTAGCTCTTTTTGAGAATATCTCTAATATGAGGGTGGTTCTATCTATAACCTTTATTCCTAAATATTTTTCTAAATTTCTAAGTTGAGATCCAGAAAGTTCATCATCAAATATTATTACATTTGCTCTAGTCTTTTGTGCCAAATATCCTACTTCTGAAACTTTACCACTACCTATATAAAGAGCTGGATCCATTTTACTTCTTTTTTGAAAAATTCTTCCCAATACAGATACCTCACAAGCTCTTGCAAGTTCTGCTAGTTCCTCTAAACTCTCTTCATTTTCTATTCCAACTATTATTGCCTTTTCTCCATAATCTTCTTCTACTTTACTACCTTTTATAATATCTTCTATATAATCTAATTTTTCTAAAATATTCATACTTAAAAATTCATCCACACTAAGTTTTTTAGTACTATCCCACTTTAAAAGATCATTTTCTATATCACAAAAACCTACAGTTATTTCCTTTGCTTCGCCCTCTAATACACCAATAGCTACTATGCAATCTAATTTTAATTTAAGTAATGCTGATAAATCTAATGAAGATAGGGTAGAATTACCACTAGGATGTGTATGGACTATTCTTATACCCGAAAGTTTTTTTTGTTTAATTTCTAAAATAGGTAGCTCCACTGTACTACTATCTCCTAATGTAACACTTTCTACAGTTCCCCTTCTATTTATCGCAACACTTATTTCTCTACCAATTAATTCTGTAAAATATGCTAAAACACTTATTAACTCTCTACTACATATTTCATCTTTAGCTATCTTCATTATATATATTTCCTCTAATTTTTCTAAAACAGTATCTCTTACCCCATTTGTGTTTCCATATATCAAAATAAATCCACTCCTTAATCTATATAACTAATTCTTGACAACTGTTTTCTTTATAGCCACTATAGCTCTTATTTATATGAAATAACTTTTCCCATAATTGTCTAATCAGTTTCTATTCCATAATTATAACATAAAGCTTTAAGTCCACCCTTAAACCCACTTCCTATACAATTAATTTTCCATTCACCTTTATATCTATATATTTCAGCAACTACAATAGCAGTTTCCTCTGATAACTGGTCATCAAATTTATAATTTAAAATTTCCTTTTTTGTATATGTATCTATTAATCTAAAATATGCATTTGAAATATTTTCAAATGTTTCGCCTCTATCCTCAGCTTCATATATTGTAACTGTAAAAGCTAACTTTTCAATATTCAAAGGAATTTTAGTTAAGTCTAATTGTACAACTTCATCGTATCCATCTTTTAGATTAGAATTATGATCTGACTTTAAAACTATTCCTCCTTGTGCACTTTTTAAGTTACTATAAAATATGAAATCTTCTTCCTGTGTAGTATTATTTTTATCCACCATAAATATAGATGTATCTAATTCCAATTTTTTATTAGAAGTATTCTTTATCTCCCATTCTAAAGCTACCATAAGTTTTGATATATTTGGTGATTTTTGATTCAAGCTTATTTTTTGTCCTTTTAAAATTTTCATACTTGCATTTGTATTAACCAATGATTTTATTTTTATATTCTTAGTCTTTTCTTTCACTATATTATTATCCTGATTAAAAGGCTTTATATTAGTGCTATTTGAACTTATAGTATTTTTAATATCTAATAAACTAATAACTGGACTACTGTTTTTTACACTCCTATCTATAGTTAAATTTCCATATCGATTTTTTTGTGAAGAATTTATATTCCTATTTCCTCTATCTATAATTAATTTCACTTTTTTATCCCCTTTATAAAATAAAAGTTTAGTTTTTAATCAATAGCAATATCTAATCCAGATATTCTTTCGGATGGTTGAACTATAACAACTTCACCTGGCTTATTAAATTCTAGGCAATAGGATTCTCCTGAAGTTTGTCCAAAAAAACTTTTCCAATTTACATCTACTTTAAAATTAGGATCTGCCCCTGTCCAACAAATTACGGCATCAGGGTCAACTACACATGGAGTTTCTATAATGATAGGATTTCCATCTGTAGTTATAGTCACATATCCATTATTCCCTAAGCCTGTTATTTTTGAAGTAAACAATCCCTTTTGTGATATAACTCCAGAACCTATAAACCTAACTCCGTATTTACAATCCTCTGTAAAAGCTAATAGATTTTCTCCTTCCACACCTATGCTCTGTCCTTGTTCAAGTTTAATAACACTCACATGCTTAGATGCATTTGCCATATAATAGCTTCCAGTTCCTTTAACTTTCATTAATGGTATGTTTTCACCTGTAATTTTTCTTGATGCAAAATTTATTACAGAACCTAAAAGACTTTTATTTGTATTTGTATCTAATAAAACTTTTTCCGAAGTAAATTCTCCTTTATAACAAACCATAGCCCCTACTCTAGCAAAAAAATGACCGCTTCCTTCTGCTAAACAAGTTAATTCTTCATGCACTCTAAAATTAAACATAAATTTTTATCTCCTTTGTTTGTAAAAATATCGATAATTCATTATAATCATAGTATATCATAATTATTTTTATACTTTAATGTCATAATTTATCATATTATTAAAAATAATTTTTATATAATTTCAAGTTTTTTAAATTACTTATATTTTATAAACTATCATTTAAAAAGGATGTATGTTCTATGGTTAATACTAATAAAATTATAAACTCAAAAATCATCAAAACAAATAATGTTTTTGATGATATATTACTGCCATTAAACAAAAGAAATGGTTTTGCAAAATCTAACCCTCCTATTGTACCTATCTATTTTTATAGATATATAGGTATTACTAAAAATCAAGATGAATATTATAATAATTTATACAAATTAGATAAAAACTTATCTGATTTAAACAATCTATATTTAAAATTTATTTCAAATATCCCTTTTAATACGGATTATGAACTCATAAAAAAAACAGCAAATTTATGGGATAATTTAAATCCTTTTAATGATAAAAAGAAAATATTTTTATTTTCTTCTATAAAATTAGTAAAAGCTTTACCTTTATTCCCTAATGAATTAACACAAACTTCTATAAATGAAGGATTTAACTATATATTTAATTTATATATTAAAAACACCAAAAACATTAATGCTACTAAAATCAAAAATTTCACATTAAAAATACTTACTTGGATAAATAAATTTATCCCTAATTTATTTGAAAATGTCGATTATAACAAAAATGAAACTAATGGTATATTTAATCCAAAAGTTATTTATTATGGTAACATTAAAAATCATGAAATTTATTTTTTAATTTTTTTATCTAAAATTGGATGTGATGTTTTATACATAAATTCCTATTCAGATGGAGCTTTTTTAGAAATTGATAAAGAAAATACATATTCAAATATTATTGAGCTTAACGCCAAAAGTCCTTTGAAAGATTTTCCAAAACGAGAGGTTATTTCAAGAACTGAAACTATAGCTTTTAAAGCTTCAAATGAAATAGAAGAAATAATTTATGATGAAGAAAGTGGACTTTATAAACCTTGGCAATTTGAAAATTATAATGTTGAACCAGTAACTTTAAAAACCACTTATGATGAATTAAAAATTTTATGGAATGAAGAAGCAAGAATGAGAACTGGTTTCAAAATAGAAAATGGTACTATATATATACCAAATATTTTCGCAAAAATAAGTGGAGTAACTGAAGATATAAATATATATTGGAAGGATTTATCTTATTTTAAATTAACAGGTGCAAATCTTTTTATATCCAATTTACCTTTTACAGAAATTAATTATTCTAAACATGATTTATATAGATTATCTTATTTAATTAATAATGATGGATATTTAAATGAAGATTCTTTAATTAAAAGTGAATTTTATAAGTTTTCTTATTTGAAAACTTCATTACAAAAAACTATAATTAAAAAAATAAATGATATATTTGAATTGCCCTTATTTAAAAAAGAAGTTAATAAAGAATTTAAATTAAAAATATTAATGACAATATTAAATATAGATAAAAATTTAATAGAATTACTCCAAAGCTTTGATTATCCATTTAAAATACCTAAATTGATTATTTATTCCAAAAATGAAAATAGTTTTAGTGATGAGGATTCTATAATTATTACTTTTTTAAATCTGATAGGCTTTGATATATTGATAATTACTCCAACAGGTTATAACAACATAGAAAATCAAATTCCTAGAAAATATTATGATATTCATAAATTCGAAAAGATTAATTTAAATTTAGAACTTGTGGATTTAGATAATATTAATAAAAAGAAATTTTCATTTTTGTCAAAATTCTTTAAAATTTAACTAATAAATTATTCCTAAAAAATAAGGAGGACTTTTTCATGGTAAACAATGAAATTAATACTATTAATGATGTTCCAGATTTCAATTTAGAAAAAACAACTAATGAGGTTACATTTAAACTACAGAATTCACCAGAAATTTTATCTTTATCAAAAGAAATTGATTTAAAAAACGTTGATACGATAATGAATTTTGGTCAAAGTGCATCTCAGGAAATCTCAACTTTTGCAGATAAAATACTTCACTCAATAGAAACAACTTCTGTGGAGGATTCTGGAGAGCTTTTAACTCAACTTAATAAAATAATGAATAAATTTGATGTACAAGATTTTAAAGATAAAAAGCCTGGCTTCTTTGAAAAATTATTTAAAAAGACAAAAGATTCTATAGATGCTCTACTTAAAAAATATCATACAATGGGTGGAGAAGTAGATAAAGTTTATATTCAATTAAAAAAATATGAAGAAGAAATAAATACTTCAAACAATACTTTAAATGAAATGTTTAATAAAAATATGGACTACTATGAACAATTAGAAAAATATATTTTAGCAGGTAATTTGGTAGTTGATAATTTTAAAAATAAAGTGCTTCCTGAATTACAACAAAAAGCACAAAATTCTATGGAACAAATAGATCAAATAAATTTATCTAATGGTCAACAATTACTTGAAATGCTAGAACAAAGGGTTTATGATTTGGAACTTGCAAAAAATGTTTCATTACAAACAATGCCACAAATTAAATTAATACAAAGGGGAAATTATAACTTAGTTAGAAAAATTAACTCTGCTTTCATAATTACAATACCTATATTTAAACAATCTTTAACTCAAGCCATAACTTTAAAAAGACAAGCAGTTCAAGCTGAAGCCATGTCTGCTTTAGATGAAAAAACTAATGAATTGTTACTTAGAAATGCACAAAATACTGCTATGCAATCTAAAATTACAGCTAAACTTGCCTCTGATAGTTCTATAAAAATAGAAACTCTGGAAAAAACTTGGGAAACTATTATTCGAGGTATTGATGAAACAAAACAAATTCAAGATGATGTAAAACAAAAACGTATTGAAGGAACACAAAAATTGCATCAAATACAAAATCAGTTTAAAAGTAGAATAGAAAAATAAAAGAAAATGTAGTGCTCAAGATTACTTTTGCACTACATTTTCTTTTATAATGTTTAAAATTATTACTACATATATTTCTGTATCATATCATTTATTCCTGTAGCCATACTTCCTTCTCCAACAGCTGCAAACTTCCATTCACTTCCGTGTCTATATATTTCACCTACAAATAATCCTGTTTTATTTGAATATTCATCTGTTAAATTAAAACGAAGCATTTCTTTATTATCAGTCATATTTACTATTCTGATAAAAGCATTTTTTATCATACCAAAATGTTGATTACGTTTTACACAATTATATATGTTTACTATAAAAACTAATTTATGAATATTAGAAGGCACTCTAGTAAGATCAACCATTATTTGCTCATCATCACCATCGCCATCTCCTGTAAGGTTATCACCCATATGTCTAATGCTTCCATCTTTACTATTTAAATTACCAAAATAAATTATACTTTTTTTATCGCTAACTTTATCATTTTCATCTAACATAATTACAGAGGCATCACAATCTATATCAATTTGGTTTCCTTTACCGAACAAACTTCCTAATAATCCTTTACCATTTGATTGTTCTACGGCATCCCAACCTAATCCAACCATTACTTTAGACAATTTATTGTTTTCTTTTGTCAAACTTATCCTTTGTCCTTTTTTTAAACTAATAGACATTTTACCAGCTCCTATATCTTTATACTTACACTTGTAAACTGTAATTCTTACAAAGTGCTTCAAGACCTCCTGAAAATCCACTTCCTATTGCACTAAATTTCCAATCTCCATTGTTACGATATAATTCACAAAATACTAATGCTGTTTCAATTGAAAAATCTTCTGATAAATCATATCTTAAAATTTCTACATCAGTTTCTTCATTTACTATTCTCACAAAAGCATTTGAAACTTGCCCAAAATTTTGCCCTCTTTCTTCTGCTTCATGAATAGTTACTGTAATAGCTATTTTATCAATATCTGATGGAACTTTACTAAAATCTATGATGATTTGTTCATCATCACCATCTCCATCACCAGTTCTATTATCCCCTGTATGCACTACTGCTCCACTTGGATCTTGTAAATTGTTGTAAAAAACAAAATTTAAATCATCATTTACTTTTCCATTATTGCCAACAAGAAATGCTGATGCATCTAAGTCAAACTCATATCCTCCAGAATACTTATTTGTATCCCAACCAAGTCCTATAATAGCTTTATTTAATCCTGGATTATCTTTAGTTAGGTTAATTTTTTGACCTTTTTTTAAATTAATAGACATTTTAAATTCTCCTTTACTCCACTTTGCTACTAAATTATAACTTATCCTACATTTATTCCAAAATTATTACAAAGTGCAGCTAGTCCACCTTCAAATCCACTACCTATTGCATTAAACTTCCATTCTGCTCCATGACGATATAATTCTCCAACAACTACTGCCGTTTCAATACTATAATCTTCTGATAAATCATATTTTATTAATTCTTCATTTGTTTCTTCATTAAATATTCTAATAAATGCATTTGAAACCTGTCCAAAATTTTGAGCTCTTTCTTGTGCTTCATGAATAGTTACTGTAAAATCAATTTTATGTATGCTTTGTGGTATATTTTGTAAATCTATGCTAATTTGCTCATCATCGCCGTCGCCTTCACCAGTTTTATTATCTCCTAAGTGTACTATTGAACCTGAATCATCTTTTAAATTATTATAAAAAATAAAATCATTGTCTGACATCACTTTACCATTTTCTCCTAGTAAAAAAGCTGCTGCATCTAAATCAAAATCATTTCCACCATCATATTTATTAGTATCCCATCCAAGTCCTACTATAACTTTTTTCAATCCTGGATTTGTTTTAGTTAAATCTACCTTTTGACCTTTTTTTAAAGATATCGCCATAAAAATACCCTCTCTCTTTTTAAATAATCTTTGAAATACTTGTAACTTAACCAAATTTTAATTAAAATTTACAAGAAATTTCATATTTTATGTAGTTATATATTATTATATATATTGAATTGTCAAAAATCAATATATCTGATACTACATGCTACAATTAACAATAGCATTAACAAAATCCAATATTTCCTCTGAAACCTCAATTCCACTTTTCTTGCTCATAACAATATGTTTTTGTTGTATTTTATTTTTATATATTAAATCTTTTAATTCTCCATGTAAGGCTGCAATTGAATAATTTGCATTAATTAATATTGGATAATCTAAATAAGAATCCCCTGCTGAAATGACTCTTTGTTTCTTTTCTATATCTTTTATATAAGATATTGCATTCCATTTATTAACCTCGTTGGGAACAATGTATAATTTTTTTCCCTGCAGTGATATATGCCATTTATTTCGTATTATCCAATTTTCAAAGTTTTTTAATTCCTCTTTAGAATTATTGTTTATTTCATCAAAGTGAACACTAAAAAACAAATCATCTCTAAAAACCATTTTATTAATCCATGATAAATCTGAAAAACTTTTTAAGAACTGTTTTTCTACTATACTAGCTTTTGTACTATTTACAAGATTTGTTTTTATAACTTTACTCCATTCTATACTAATTTTTCCATTCTCTAATATGACTCCCCCATTACTAGTAACAGCATATTTAGGATTTATTTCTTCTTTTATCCCAAAAATGCGATTATATTGTTCTGTAGTTCTAGTAGTTACTGGAACAAATAATATTTTATTATTTATTAACTTTAATTTTTCAATAGTATTTTTAGTCATAAAACTAAGTTCTTTTCCCAAATATTTTTCCACTAAAACAATAGATTTAACGTAGGCATCATCAATTAATTTTTTAGTATAAATTAATGTTCTATCTAAATCTGATGCAAAAATCATTAAATATTCTCCTTCGTTTTTGATTTAATAACTCCACAGCAAGAATAACTCATATCTTTATAAACCTCTATAGGTATACATTTATCTTTAGCTAAAAGCTTAATATGCTTTAAATTAGGATTGTCTAAGTTATTTATTAATATTTTCCATGGAACTCGTCTAAGTAATACCCTGGTAGTTTCTCCTACACCTGGCTTAATCAAATTAATATCCGAAATTTTATACATATTTTTTATTTCATTAACTTCCTTAATTCCTGAATCATAAATTTTGAAATCATGTTCTTTTAATTCTTTTTCACTAATTGAAATTTTAGAAAAATTCTTAGTTATAGTATCAATAAAAAGATTAGATACATCTTTATCTTTCCATTCACTGTAAAACTTTCCACCATGAAAATCATTTTTTCCTATAATATCATCCCTTAAAACAGTTCTACTTATAAGCCCAGATACAGTTGAGTTAAGACAAGCTGATGGTATCAAAAAATCTTCTCTTGTACCATACAATGAAACACACTTTGATGGATCTGATAAAACTGCCAATTCACTATCTAACCTTATATTGTATTTTTCATAAAAATCTTCAACTGCTTTTTTTAGTACCCTATTGATAGCACCTTTACCTGTCCATCCATCCACAAATTGTATATATTCCTCATTGTGATTATTTAATATATATTTTATAGCATTCTCATCAATTCCTCTTCCCCTTATAATTGATATACTATAATGTTTAAATGTTTTTTTATATTTTTCTTCTAGGTATCTTTTTATTAAAATACCTATTGGTGTTCCCGCTCTTGCTAAAGAAACAATTACTATATTTTCACCTTTTTTTCTATATATAAGTTCTGAAACAATTGCTACAGCCCTGGCTACTTTTTCTTTTGTTTCCTCTAATGTTTTATAAAATACATCCATATACTCTTCTGTTGGAAAATATTCAATAGGTAACATTTCTGAATAATGTCCGCCATTTTGCATTATATATTCTCTCTCTTCATTGGATTTCTCTTCAATCATATTAGAAATATCTTTTAAAACAAATGTTACATCCTTTTGAGAATAACTTCCGATAATCCTTGGTTCCTTAATTTTTTCAAATCTCATATACTCACTTCCTTTATATATCTTATAATAATTTTGTATCACAACTATCTATTCTAAAAATATATAAATCTAACTTTATTCACCTCTAATTTTTGAAATAATTGAATTATTTCCTCTCTACTTTCTTTATCTATTTCTCTTTCTGTAACAAATAGTATTTCTTTATAAATGCCTTTCTCTACATTATATAAATAATTTATAATAGATTTATCAAAAGGATTTTTAAAAGTTTCTGCACATTTTATTCCATAATCTATTTCTTTTTTGGGATACACTGGACTTCTTGTTGTTGATTGATATTTAGCATTAGGAATTTTGGAAGCTAAAATCATTGGTAAATACATGAATTCTCCTGTACCTAAAACAAGTATATCCTTTTCAAATTCCCCCATATTCTTTACTTCTTTTTCTATGATTTTTTCAATAGTTTTAACATCTTCAGAATTTATTCCAAACCTTCCAGTATCCATTAAATACTGATACTGTTTTTCATCTCCACAATTTAATATTCTAGTAAATTTTTTATACCTATTGTCTAACCTAATATGAAAATCTAATACTTCTATTTCTTTAGAAAATTCATGAACTTTATTAGAATTTTGATATATATTTTTTTCTTCAAGTAAATAATTATTTTCACAACTAACTTGCCCCTGTATAAGAGAGATTGTTTCAATTTTTATATTTAATTGTTTCTTTAACTGTTCAAATTTGTTAATACACTCTTTACTTCTCCAATCTAAGATTGATATTACTACATATTCTTTTCCTGGATATTTTGAGTTAATAGATTTTATTAAATTTAATACTGTATTTCCTGTAGTAATTTCGTCATCTACCAAAACAATTCGTTCAAATTCATTTATAAAATTCTCATAGCCAATAGGGTAACAAAAATGCTCTACTGCATGTGAATGCTCCTCATCAAAAGAAAAAACAGATCTACATTCCTTTAACATATCTCTTGTTGTATGTATATATTTAATATTTTCACCTAAAAAGGTAGCAAATACGCTATTACCAAGAGCCGTAGCTGTTTCAGCAAATCCAATAAAAAGTGTTGATTTATTACACATAATAGGATTATCCTTTATATATTCCCATGCTTTTTGTATATATTTATCATCTTTTAACGCTTGGACAATTAATTTAGTATCTAAATTTCCATTGTCTATATTATTAACCATCTTATTTGCTAATAATGCACCTATTAATATAGATTTTTTAGGATTAACAGGTATATGTTTACCCAAAACTGTACTTACAAATAGAAAAACCCTTTTAGGATTTTTTCTTGCAGCCATTAAAAACAATTTGTTTAATAAAAAATCATATTCATTATGTATAACTTCCACAGTAACATTTATTTTATCTAAGATTTTAAATTTATTTTTCATTTTTCTCCTCAACTTTAACAATATTTATCCGATGACTACCCGCTCTAATACTTCTATCCTTTTGAAAATAGAAGTAAAGAGCGGCTACGTCCCTGGATAACGAGTTCTAACCTTTAGCGGGAGTAGAAACTCCCTATGAAGCCAAGAACTCTGTTTATAATAACTTTAAATAAGTAAATTCTTCTTTAATAACCCCATAGACGTATGCTCTTTTCATAATTTTATTTGCCCAATTAAAATGTGGTTTTGATTCATTCATTTTATTATTATATTTACTTTTATTTACCCCACCTTTATCGTTAATCTGCAAAATTTCCAAAGCATCTTCATATTCTTCCTGTGTAACAGTATATAATGCATTTACAAGCTTTATATGTGTAGGATGAATAACTGTTTTGCCAACTAATCCATTAGCTTTATCTAAAATAACTTCTCTTATAAGTCCATCCACATATTTTTCTAAATAATGCTTTCTTTTAATAATACCCTCTTGTCCTTCATTTTCTACAAAAGGAGTTTTTCTTAACATTGGTTTTAATACTCTATTTTGATCATTTGAATTAAAATATTCCCATACAGGTCCTGATATAACATACTCATTATCAGCTCTTGAAAATATATTTATAATATCATAAATACAATCACTAACTACACCTATATCATATATACTATTATCAATCCCTCTGCGTAAAGAATATAACCCTTGATAATCTGTAGCACCAATCCTAACATTTAAAATATATTTTTTATATTTATCCAGTATGGATTTTATTTTCAACAATTCATCTATTCTTGATTCCTTATAAATCACTCTTTTAGATTCTAAAATGGGCATTCCATATAATATATTAGTTCTCTTATCATTAAATTTATCCAATATATTTAAATATTCTTCTCCATTTGTAGAATCAAACTTAGGGAATACGAAACCTGTTATTGGAATAAAAAAACCTTTTTTATTTAATATTTTTTTAAATTGTTCTACGCTTCTTACCCTTAAAAAAATTAAAGGTAAATTATTAGGATTAATTTTTTTAGTTTCTATACAATATGTTATTTTTTTACATATATCTATAACATTAGTCTCTGCCTTCTCTACGTCTTTTTCCGAAATAGCATCTTCTAAACATATCACCATAGATTGCATACTATTATATTTATTCTTATAAATAATTTCAAAAATATCATCTCTTACACCTGGCATGTACAATGTAGCTCCTAATGCATACTGCATATATGTCTTATCTGTTTTAGATGTAATATTCTGTGGTCTTTTGTAAAAAATATCTTTTATTTCTTCTTCATTTAAGTTACTAAAAGCTCTCATATAATTCCTCCATTGCTACAAATTTATACTAGAATAGTCAATTTAACTTTCAAAAAAATCATAAATATAAAATTCTATATTTATGATTTAATGAAGGAAATCTCTTATATCCACTTTTTAACTGTAATCGTAAAAACTTATAAAAAAATATTTAATGCAACACCTATAATATATATAATAAACACTATATAAACTGCCAACATTACAAATGCATCTTTTTTAGTAACTCCCTTTTTCTTCAATAATAACAAAGCAGTAGTTAACATAGATACAATAAGAAATATTAAAACTCCCACATTTTCACTAAAATTTGCTGGTAAAGTTTTTCCTGCTATAATTATAGGAACACCTAAACATATACAAATATCAAATATATTTGAACCTACAGCATTAGCTACTGCCCCTTCTACATCTCCATCTTGTGATGATTTTATTGATAAGAGAGTATCTGGTATTGAAGTACATGCAGCTATTATTACTACCGATACAATATATTGTGGAATATTAAAAAATGTAGAAATAACAGTTGTAGACTGAATAATTCCATCAATACTTACCCAAATTAAAGCAATTGTTATTGCCATAATAATAAATATTTTCAAATAAGACATATCTTCTTCTGTATCTAATTCTGCAGCTATTTCTTCATAGGCTTTATTTTCTTCTGATATATTTTTTCTGTAATTTTTAGTTTCACCATAAAGAACAAAAATATATCCTATATAAATCAAAACTAGTACTATACCTGCAAACACAGTATATGATCCCAAATATGTAAAAAACACCAAAGCTCCTATAGCCATTGTATAAAAAATCATATCTCTATAAACAACCTTTTTATCAACTTTTATTAATAAATCTTTTCCCCTATAAGCAAAAATTGTCGCCATAGGAATAATAAGAATATTAAAAACACCTGAACCAGCTATAGTTGGAACACCTACATCTGTGAATCTTTTATAAACTATAACTGCAATCATCGCTGTAGAAAATTCCGGGAATGATGAACTAATTGCATCAAAAGTTGCACCTCTAACTGATGTTGGTATTTTTAATTTAACACCTAATATATGTAGAGCATCTCCAAGCTTATCTGAAGCCTTGCTTATAATCCACGACATAACTATTAACATAACTATTGAAATCCATAAACTATTAATCCAATTAAACAAATAATACACTCCTTTAAATTTAAATCTAGCTAATTAACCATTAAATCTTTTGTGAAATTTCGCAATTTGTATTTTTTATATTTATTATATTACTTTTTTATTATACCATAAATTAAAATAAATACTGCATTTTACTACAAGTTTAGCTACAATATAACCGTCTTTTTTTTAAAGTTATTATTAATAATCATATTTTACAATCAACATTAAATGAATTGAAAAAATATAAAAATATTGTTAACATTAATAATAGAATTTTTAATTTCAAAAATACAGATTCCGTAAGTATATGTTTAAATGCTTTATTTTAAAAGGAGGGATACAATATAACTATTCATAAGTTAAGATATACATATACTACTAAATTAATATCACATGGATTAGATTTTAAAACAGCTGCTGGATTACTTGGTCATACAGTAGAACAAACTATTTTAATGAAGATTATATATGGAGGTCGCTATGGAAGAAAAAGCAAGAAATATATTAATTACCAAAGAAGAAATACAACAAAAAGTTGAAGCTATGGGTAAAAAAATATCTAAAGATTATGAAGGAAAAAATTTATATGTACTCTCTTTATTAAGGGGAAGTTTCATGTTTACATCAGATTTAGTAAGATATATTACAGTACCTACAAGAATAGGATTTATGACAACTTCTAGTTATGGACATGGAGAAGTTTCTACTGGAAAAGTTAAAGTAGTTAATGATATACCTGACGATATAAAAGGTATGGATGTATTAATTGTAGATGATATAGTGGATACTGGAATAACAATGGATTTTGTTAAAAATCATGTTAAAAGTTTAGGTGCTAACTCAGTTAAATCCTGTGTACTTTTAGATAAACCTGAAAGAAGAAAGCTTGATTTAGTTCCTGAGTATTGTTGCTTTTCAATCCCAGATGTTTTTGTAGTTGGATACGGATTAAACTATGGGGATTTTTATAGAAATATACCTTATATTTTTAATTGGGAAGAATAGTTTAATTTAAGTCAAGGAAATAGGAATATAAATGGCTGTATCAAAATAAAATTTTGATACAGCCATTTATATTATTTATTTTAGCTTCGACTTTAACTTAAAATTGCTTGGGAAATATCTAGTTTTAAAAGTGGTTTGTCCTATTTCCATATTTATAGAGCTTTCTGGTACCTTTCCTACTATTATAGTTTCAGAAATAGGCACCTGTTTTTTCACTTCTATATCTTTACTGTTTAATGGTATTATTATTCTAATATTAGTGGTTACCTCCATTGAAATTTTATGATTTGTTTGATTTATCCCTGCACTGGTAAAATCAGAAATGTACTTTGTTTCTGTATATCCTATAGGTTGCATCTTAACTTTTATACTTGGTCCAAAGAAGGATATTATATTGTTTTTAAATATATAGCTTGCCGGTAGCTTAACTCCATTCACTCCAAACTCTTTTAATTTATTTTGAGATTCCAGTGCTACATCACAGGCTAATTTGTTTAATTTTATTGTATCTGCCTTAATCATATTTATATTTCCAGATTCATCTTTATCTATATTTATTATGTCCTCATATACAAAATTCTTCTCACAATTCTCTAATACAGTTGTATTTATTATTTCTGTAGTTCTATTTTTCATTTCCATATCTGCTGCATTTAATATTATAGGAGCTACTATCTTATCTAATTTATATAAAAACATTATTGAGGAAAACACTAATATAGTTCCGACTAATATTATTTTACTTTTTGTTTTTATATTCTCACATCCTAAATAACTTTATTACTTAAGATATATTTAATATTTAAAAAAATATTCTAAAACTTTTTAGTAATTCATCAATATTTAAACATTTTATAAAAACTATATTGTATGATATAATTAGTTAAAAATTAAATGATAGTATTTTCAGGAGGAAAATTATGGCTAATGTTAGAAAGCGAAGAAAGAAAAAAAATGAACATAAAGCCCTGAGATTAACCTTTATTACTTTGCTTATGGTCTTTTTATTTTCTTGTGTTGCAGCAGCTGGAGTAGGTCTGGCTATGATAAAAGCAGCCCCCCCTTTAGACGTAGATAAGGTTCTAAATCCAAGCGAACCTTCTGTTATATATGACGATAAGAACAAATTGGTTGACACAGTTATATCTGACACTTATAGAACAATAGTTTCTTATGAAGACGTTCCTGACAATTTAAAAAATGCCTTTATTAGTATAGAAGATGAGCGTTTTTTCAATCATAGGGGGATAGATTATAAAAGAGTATTTGGAGCTTTCTTTAGAAATATTTCTAATAAATTAAAGGGTAAGTCTGCACTTCAAGGTGCCTCTACTATAACCCAACAACTTGTAAGAAATACATTACTTTCTCAAGAGGTTAGAATTAAAAGAAAAGTTCAAGAAATGTATTTATCTATTCAATTAGAAAAGAAAGTTAGCAAAGAGCAAATCTTAGAAGCTTATATGAATACTATACCTTTGGGAGGAAGTGCTTATGGTATAGAAGCAGCATCTAAACAATATTTTGGTAAAAGTGTTAAAGATTTAAATTTAATTGAAAGTGCATTTATCGCAGGTCTGCCTCAAAGTCCATCTACTTTTTATAATGCGGCAATGAGTCAAAAAAATACAGAAAGATATATTAATAGAACTAAATTAGTATTAGGTAAAATGCGTGAACATAATTATATATCAAAAGAAGATTTCGATAAATCAATGGCGTATATAGACAAAAACAAAATACCTCTTAAGACCTCTAATATAAATATAAGCAGATTAAACTATGAGTGGTTTTCTAGAGAAATTATTAAACAAGTAAAAAAGGATCTAATGAATGAATATAAAATAAGTCCCACAGAAGCAGATAAGACAATAATGTATGGTGGTTTAAAAATATATGGTACTATGGATAAATCCCTACAAGACTTTTCCCAAAATACTTTAGATAATTTAGATGGTATTTTGGGAATTAATTCAAAGGATTATAGTGGTATAATTCAACCTGAAGCATCTGTATCTATAGTGGATTACAAAACTGGTAATGTAAAAGTCCTTATCGGTGGAAGAGGTAAACAACCTCCTTTATCCTTTAATAGGGCTACAGAATTTTATAGAGCTCCAGGTTCTACTATAAAACCATTAACTGTTTATGGCCCTGCTATTGATACCAAAACATCCACTGCCGCTAGCTCTTACAATGATGCTCCAGTTCCCGAGGAAATAGGTAAACTTTATGATAAAGAACCTTATAATCCTAAAAACAGTCCAAATATATATGAAGGCAAAATGACATTAAGAGAGGCTTTAATGAAATCTAAAAATGTTATTTCCGTAAGAATTGAGCATGAATTAGGATTAAAAACTGGTGCTGAGTATGGTAAAAAATTTGGATTAACTATTGATGACTCAATGGATGGAACCAGTATGGCTGCTCTTTCCCTAGGTCAGCTAAGTGCTAAGACAGGTGTAAGTGGTACTAATACTTTAGGTATGGCAGCAGCTTACGGTGTCTTTGGTAATAAAGGTGCTCTATCTAAACCTGTAGTATACAAAAAGGTAGTAGATAGAACTGGAAAAGTACTATTAGAAAATAAATATGCATCTTCTAAGGTTATGTCTCCGGAAGCTGCCTATATACTTTATGACTTACTAAAAGGACCTGTAAGTTATACTCCAGGTGCTACTGGAATGAAAGCTAATTTTGGTCCAATGGCTAGAGGTAAAACTGGTACAAGTAATCAGTCTAGTGATTTATGGTTTGCTGGTCTTTCACCTTATTACTCAGCAGCTGTGTGGATAGGGAAAGATGACTATTCTCCATTTACAAATGAATTTGGTAGATATATAGGAAGTAGCGATGCCGCCTTAATTTGGAAACTTATAATGGGTGAGGCTCATAAAAATTTAGAGTATAAAACCATAGAAAAACCTGCTGGTGTAACAGAAGCATATGTGTGTAGTAAATCAGGTAAAATTCCTTCCTCTTCTTGTCCAAGGGATAGTATTAAATTAGAATACTTTATAGAAGGAACTATACCTGGAGAGATATGTGATTATCATACTGGCATATTTAACAATAATAAAGATAAAGATGATGATGATGATGATAAAGACAAGGACAAAGAAGATGAAGAAGAAAACAAAGATGAAAAGAACGAGGATAAGAAAGAAGCTAAAGATAATACCAAAAATAAAGATAAGGATAAAAAGAAAGATAACGATAGAAAGATAGATATGGATAAAAAACCAGATAGCAGTAAGAGAAAAAGAAAAATGATAAAACCACAAATATAATTTAATATATTTAAAAGAGTAAATTCCACTGGGAATTTACTCTTTTGTTTTTGCATTAAATATTACTGCCATTAAATATCCAAAAACTATTGCAGCAGTTATACCTCCTGCTGAACCTGTTACACCACCAGTAAAAATTCCTATAAATCCTTTTTGATCTACTTCCTTTATAGTAGATTTTGCTAAATTAAATCCAAAGCCAGGTAAAGGTACTGTAGCTCCTGCCTTCCCAACCTTTACCACTACATCATATATATTAAGAGCTCCTAAAATTACTCCCACAGTAACAAAAGTAACTAATATTCTTGCTGGTGTAAACTTAGTTTTATTTATAATAATTTGTGCTACTACACATATTGCTCCTCCTACTAAAAATGCCATAATATAATCATTCATCATATATTATTCTCCTCCAGTACCATATTCTATTGAAATAGCGTGAGCTATTCCTGGAATACTTTCTCCCTGCAAAGAAGAAGTTGTGCTTAAAAGTGCTCCTGTTGACACAAGAAGTACCCTTTTAAACTTTCCTTCCATAAGCTTTTTATAAAGATATCCACAAAACACCACTGCTGAAGCTCCACATCCACTTCCACCAGATGCAGTTCCTTGTTCTTCATGATTAAAAATTTCATCACCACAATCTATATAATTTGATGTTAGATCATAACCTTGATCTTTTAATAATTCTATGGTTATTCTTTTACCAACCTTACCTAAGTCACCTGTAGCTATTACATCATAATCCTTTGGTGTCCTACCTGTGTCTTTAAAATGATTATATATGGTAGAAACAGCTGCCGGTGCCATAGATGCGCCCATATTATTTGCATCAGTTATTCCATAATCCTTTACCTTACCTATAGTAACATAGGTTACATAAGGAAAATTTCCTTCTCTACTTAATACCACCGCTCCAGATCCTGTCACTGTCCATTGAGCTGTAGGAGCTCTTTGTGATCCAAATTCTAATGGATATCTAAATTGTCTTTCTGCAGCTGAAAAATGAGATGAAGTTGCTGCAACAACATTATTAGCAAAATCTCCATCTATAGTCATAGAAGCCATAGCCAGAGATTCTGACATAGTTGAACAAGCTCCATAAAGTCCTATGAAGGGTATATTCATATCTCTTGCTGCAAAACTTGATGATGACAATTGATTAAGTAAATCTCCTGCAAATAAAATATCTATATCATCTTCCTGTAAATTTGCATTTTTTATACTTTCAGTTACTGCTGTATATAAAAAATTACTTTCTGCCTTTTCAAAACTATCCTTTCCAGCTAAATCATCTTGTATTATTTTATCAAAATACATATTCAATGGTCCTTCTCCTTCTTTAGGACCAACTATACTGTATGTGGATATTAGTTTGGGTTTTGTTTCTAATTTTAATGTTTGTTTTCCTATCTTCTTACTCAACTATTAACACCATCCTTACTAAATCTTAATATCTATGACAGTAATTTAATAAAATAATAAATTAATCCTACTATCCAAGAAGAACCTATTCCATATACTAAAACAGGTCCAGCTATGGTAAACATGTTTGCAGCTACACCAAATACATATCCTTCTTTTTTAAATTCCATAGCTGGTGATACTATAGAATTAGAAAAACCTGTTATAGGTACAACAGTTCCTGCTCCTGCAAAGTTTGCAATTTTATCGTATACACCAATACCTGTAAGCAATGCTCCTATAAAAATCATAATTATGGATACATATGTGCCTACATCATCTGCTGAAATTCCTCTACTTAACAGATAATTATTAAAAAATTGTCCTATGACACATATTAATCCACCTACCCAAAAAGCATTTATACAATCTTTTAATAAACTCTTTTTAGGCTGTACCTGATCTACTAAGGTGTCAAACTTTTGTTTCATTTTATTTTCTTTTACACTCATGTAACCACCTCTAAATTAATAAAATACTTTTTAACTTTATAGATATTATGTTTATTTTATGTATTAATCTTTTTTTTAACCAAAAAAGTAGGATAATTTATTACCCTACTTTTTCACCAGTTACCTAACTTTTCCTTCATGGTTTTTAATACTCTTTTTTCTATCCTAGATACTTGTACTTGACTTATACCTAACATTTTTGCTACCTCTATTTGAGTTTTATCTTTAAAATATCTTAGCATTATTATTTGTCTTGATTTGGCATCTAATTTTCCTAATGCCTCTTTTAAAGCTAATTTGTTTATTATATCACTATCCTCTGAATAATTTTCACTTATCTTATCTATAAGCATTATAGGTGCTCCATCATCTTGATGAATTACATCATGTAGATATTGAAGGTTACTAGAAGATTCCATAGCATAAACAATTTCCTCTATTTCTAATCCTGTATACTCAGATAACTCCTCTATACTTGGTTCCCGACCTAATTTTTTACACAGTGTTTCTCTATGATAATAAAGTTTTCTAGCCATTATCTTTAGACTTCTACTTACCTTTATTATTCCATCATCTCTTATAAATCTTTTAATTTCTCCCATTATCATAGGTACAGCATAGGTGGAAAATTTCACATTATAGCTTGAATCAAAATTATTAATAGCTTTTACAAGACCCATGCATCCTATTTGATATATATCCTCATAGTCATATCCTCTATTGAGAAATTTTTTACTTATAGCAGATACCAATGGTAAATTTAATTCTACTAGTTTATCTGTGGCTTTCTTGTCCCCATTTTTAGCTTTTTCTAATAATAAAATATTATCATCATAGTCATAACTGCTCTTTTTTACTACTCCCTCACTCATAAATTTCACCTAACTTAATTATTAAAAATTTTTTTCATAATAATTTTTGTACCCTTATTTTTCTCTGATTTAACTTCTAATTCATCCATAAATGATTGCATAACTGTAAATCCCATTCCTGATCTTTCTAAATCTGGTCTTGATGTGTATAGAGGTTGCATTGCTAAATTTACATTTTCTATTCCTATACCCTCGTCCCATATTATTACTGTCAATTCTTTATCTTTTATGTAAGCTTCAATTTTTACGGTTTTATCGCCTTTATTTTCATATCCATGAATAATGGAGTTAGTAACTGCTTCTGAAACAGCTGTTTTTATATCAGTTAACTCATTTAAAGTAGGGTCTAGTTGAGATGCAAATGCTGCCACTGTTGCCCTAGCAAAGCTTTCATTTTCTGATTTACTTAAAATCTCCAATTTCATCATATTATCAAACATATTTATTTCCCCCCATTAAATATTTTCTAAAGCTTCTTCTAAGGTATTAAATATATTTATTATTTTAAACATACCTGATAATTCAAAAACCCTTTTAATATTTTCGTTTACATTTATAAGGCACACAACTCCATCTTCATAGGATAATTTTTTAAACCTTCCAATTACAACTCCTATACCTGAGCTGTCCATAAAAGTTACTCCAGAAAAATCCATTATTAATTTATTTATATTATCTCTAGAAAGTCTATCATCAATTTTGCTTCTTACTTCTTCTGCACTATGATGATCTAATTCGCCAGTTATTTGAGTTATTAGCTTGTCATCAATCTTTTTAAAGTTTATATCCAAAATTAATCCCCCCATTTTGCATTATGTTTTTACTAAGTCCTTCTCTTTTACTATTCTACATATTACATTTTTTTCCTCTTTTTATTTTTATCTGTTTTATTATTATTTCCATTTATATCAAACTTTATACACACCACTTATAAAATAACTAACAAATAACAGTGAACAATAGATAATTATAGATATTTTTTCAATATTGCATACAATGGTAAAGCCTGTTATAATAGTCATATTAAAAATATAATAACTTGCTAGGAGGCTGATTTTATTGGATTTATGGCTAAAAGAAGGTCAAATTTCAGATGCTGTTATGACCTATAAAATAAAAGAAACCCTTGTTAGGAAAAAGACTGAATATCAAGACTTGGCTATAGTAGATACTTATGCCCTTGGAAGAATGCTTGTTTTAGATGGCATAGTTCAAACTTCTATTAAGGATGAATATGTATACCATGAAATGATAACACATATACCTCTTTACACTCACCCAAATCCTAAAAAAGTTTTAGTTGTTGGTGGTGGAGACGGTGGTACTATAAGAGAAATACTAAAGCACCCATCTGTAGAAAAAGCTGTGCTTTGTGAAATAGATGAAGAAGTAGTTAAAGAATGCAAAAAACATCTTCCTGAAATAAGCAATAATGCTTTAGAAGATAGCCGTTGTGAAGTTTTCATAGGAGATGGAATAAAGTATGTAAATGAACATAAAAATGAATTTGATGTAGTAATAATAGACTCTACTGACCCCTTCGGAGCAGCTGAAGGACTTTTTGGTGGAAGCTTTTATGGTAAAATATCAGAATGTCTAACAGAAGATGGTATATTTGTAGCTCAAACAGAAACTCCTTTCTATTTACCTGAAATAGTAAAAAGAGTTTATGATGATTCTAAAGCAGTATTTCCAGTTACAAAACTGTTTATGGCTGCTATTCCTACTTATCCATCAGGGTATTGGAGCTTCACTATTGGATCTAAGAAACACGATCCTGAAAAGGCACCAGTTCCAGAAGTTTTACCTTTTGAAACCAAATATTACACTCCAAGACTACATTCAGCATCATTTGTTTTACCTAAATTTGTAGAAAACCTTATATTCGCTAATATTAGCGAATAATTAATAATGAACAATTAATGAAGCTCTTCTTCCTTACGTCGGAAGAGCTTTAATTTTATTTGGTTTATTAAGTATATTTGTCTCATATGAAGCTAGTTAAAATTTAATTAATATCGAAGGTATTTTAGATTTATCTATTTTATAAAAATCTAACTAAGCGTAAAGATTTTATACAATTAAATTTTTTTGTAATGATAATGGAGAAAAATATCCATAATTATTCATTCTTTATTGTTCATTATTCATTAACAATTATCTCTTTTTCTTCTTTGGTTAAATTAAAATAATCATATAATTCTTCTTCTGAAAATCCCTTTTTAAAATATTTAGGTATTTTCATTTCCATAACGGTGTTGGGGTAGTATTCATATAAGTTTTCACCTAATTTTTTACCGAAACATTGAAAGTAGAATTGATATATTTTGCTATTTAATATCCGTATCAAAAATTCATAATCATAGTTCGTATCTTCTTTTATAAACATACAATATACATCTGCACTAAAATAATTTCCCCTATCCAATACAAATATATTATCTTTACTCTTATATGGAAATATTATTTTCTCACCTTCAAAAATTTCTTTTTTTCTTCCCCATTGAAGTTCATACCATTTTCTTATTTCTTTTCTACATTCTCTTCTATTTTTTAATTTATCAACATATTTATATAAATGCTTTATTATATTAGGATACTTTTTTTCATCATCTATTTCGTTAGAGTATATCAAAAACATATCTTTACTTTCTATACCACTTCTTTTTATATGACTACTTTTTATCCAAGGTTTTATTATATTCTTTTCTAATCCTTTATTTTGTATATCTTCTCTATTTACTATAAAAGCCTTATCACATCCAGAAATTATACCCTGATAACTATTACATATTTCTTTTAAAGATATTTTGCATTTATTTTCTATCTTTTTTAATATATTTAATTCTTTATTATCAATTAAAAGCCATCTATCTTTTTTAAACTCTTCTGCTTCTTTCAAAAATCCTCTGTGTTTAACTTCTTTGTCATAAATTATACTTTTAATAAATTCCTCTTTTTTATAATTACTTCTACTGGGTTTTAAAATTTCAACTTTTCTATTATTATATATATTATTTTTGTCTTTTTTAGTAAGAAAAATAATACATGGATCAATTCCTACATTTTTAAAAGGTCGTATACCGTAAAAATCCACAATTCTATTTATATAAAAATTATTTGCAATGTATTTTCTTAAATTCTTTCCACTTTCTGATTCTAGAAAATATCTGGACGTAATAAAAGTTATTTTACAATTATCCTTTCCCTTGTCAAAACTTCCTTTAAAAAAACAATAGGATAAATCACTTTTATTTATATATATTTCTCCATAATTCTCTTTTATATTTTTAAAATATTCTTTTTCTATATCTTTATGACCTATATAAGGCGGATTACCAATAAATATATTAAATTTTCCTTCTATATCATCTGTTAAAAAATCTTTATTTTGTATATTAGAAAATATTATATTATTTTTATAAAAAAAATCTATAACTAGTATCTTTAATGCGAAGTTATCAATATCTATGACATGCAAATTATTTTTAACTATATGATTTTTTATATTCTCCATAGATAGTTCCAAATTATTTTTTTTATTTATTTCATCTAAACTTTTTACATATATGTTAATTAAATAATCAAATATAGCAAATATAATATTTCCACACCCACTAGAAGGATCTATTATTTTTATATAAGGATTATTTATTATATCTTCTTTTTTTATTGTGTTCTTTACTAGATAATTTGATATCTCCTCTGTAGTATATACAACACCATTCTTTTTTTCTATATTTAATATGTAGAAATCTCTTATTAATTCGTTCTTTTTCAAATTATATTTCTTTCTACAGCTTTCCAAAGCAGTATTCTTGTAAATATTATCTATTGGTTGTACAATTACATTATATAAATCTTCTATGTCTTTTAAAAAGTTTATCATACTCATATATATCTCTCCAAGTATATTATTTTTGGTATAGCACAAAATAAAGTATAACATAATTATGGTAGGTGATTTAAGTGAAAAAAGCTATAAGTCTCTTAATTATTTTCTCTTTTATATCTTTATCTACAACTTCTTGTTCTCCTAAATATTCAAATAATGATAAAATCAAAGTGGAGACACCTATAAATAAAAAATATAATGAAGATATTAAAAAGAAAGATGAAACAAAGAGCTTAAATGATAATGAAAAAATTGATGATGAATCTAAAAAAGATAATAGTAAAAATACTTCTAGTAAATCTTCTTTAGAGACTAAAGAAAGAGATTGGTTTTTTGAGCCTAAAAAAGATGGTTCTCCTTCCACAGTTCCTAATGATGTAGAAAATGTAATTAAAAATCATTCTACTTACTTTTTAGGAGATACCAGTGAAAAAGTAATATACTTAACTTTCGATGAAGGATACGAAAACGGCTATACAAGTAAAATTTTAGATGTACTTAAAGCAAATGATGTAAAAGCTGCTTTCTTTGTAGTTACTCCCTATATAAAAACTAATAAAGATTTAATTAAACGTATGGTTGATGAAGGTCATTTAGTTTGTAATCACTCCGTTCATCATCCTTCAATGGCACAAGTTGCTTTAAAAGGTAAAGAAAAATTCAAAGAAGAATTCACGGGAGTTGAAGAAATTTTCAAAGAAGTAACTGGAAAAGAAATGCCTAAATTCTTCAGACCTCCTATGGGTAAATATAGTGAACTTTCTTTAGCTTATACTAAAGAATTAGGATATAAAACCATATTTTGGAGTTTTGCTTATAATGATTGGAATGTTGATAAACAACCGAACCCCGAAGCTGCAAAAAAACGTATAGTAGATAAAGCTCACAATGGTGCTATTTATTTGCTACATGCTGTATCCAAAACTAATACAGAAGTATTAGATTCTGTTATAAAAGAATTAAAAGATAAAGGATTTAGATTTGCTTCTTTAGAAGAATTAAAATAGAATCTAAAAGAGAACCTAAACTTTTATAAGTTAGGTTCTCTTTTTTCTTTAATTACTTTCACTAAAAACTTTGGTATAGAGGATAGTCTTTTTGCCCTAAAAGGCTCTTTTATTACTCTATAAAGCCATTCTAATCCTAAGTTAATCATCCATTTAGGTGCTCTATTTACCTCCCCTGAAATCACATCAAAACTTCCTCCTACACCCATAAATACATTTACATTTAATCTGTCCATATATTTAATTATAAAAGATTCCTGCCTAGGAGATCCCATAGCTACAAATATAGCATGAGGTCTTAATATATTTATGTTCCTTATTAATTCTTCACAATCATCTATATTAAAATATCCATCTCTTTTTCCAACTATATTTAGTTTAGGATATTTTTTATTTATTGTTTGCACAAACTTCTCCAAAGTAGACTTTTTAGCTCCCAATAAATAAACACTTTTATTTTCTTTTTCAAATTTTTCAAAAAGACTTTCTACAAATTCTACTCCTGCTATTTTTTCTTTAACAGGGTTTTTTACTATTTTTGAAGCTAGCACTGTTCCTACACCATCTGGAATAATTATAGAATTTTCTTTTATAAAATTTTCATATAAAATACTGCTATTTAAGCCATTATACAAAACTTCAGGATTACCAGATATAATATGAACTTTTTCAAAATTATCCATGTATTTTAATAGTTCTTCTTTGCTATCTTTAAATACATCATAACTCAATATTTTACTAAACATAATTTTCTCCACTATTAAAAAGCTCCTTCACTTCTGAATACTGAAAATACAGTTTTAAAAAGTATTTTCACATCTAACCATAATGAAAAATTCTTAATATAGGTTAAATCATAATATATAGTTTTTTTAAGTTCAATCTCTCCCCTACCGCTTACTTGAGCTAATCCCGTTATTCCAGGTGTAACTAAAAGCCTTTGAGCATATTCTTTTGGATAGTATTTTGTTACATCTGGTATTTCTGGTCTTGGTCCTACTAAACTCATATTTCCTATAAAAACGTTAAAAAGTTGTGGTATTTCATCTAAGCTACTCTTTCTTAAAAACTTTCCAACTTTAGTTATTCTATTGTCCTCTTTACTTTGAAACACAAAATTAGCTATATCTTCTGGATTTATATCTAAACTTCTCTTCTTCTCAGCATTTACAACCATAGTTCTAAATTTATATATAACAAATTCTTTTTCGTCTTTCCCAACTCTAACTTGCTTGAATATAGCAGGTCCTTTAGAATCTATTTTTATAGCTACTATTAAAATTAAATATATAGGCGATAATATTACTATTCCTATAAAAGAAAGTATGATATCCATAAGTCTTTTTAAAGTAAATTGAATTTTTCTATTCTTTATGTGTTTTTCTACATCTATAATAGGCATATTATTTTCCATAAAATCCTCCTGTATTAAGCAAATGATTTTTCTCTTAAAAAACCTTTTCCGTAATTAACCATAATCATTATTTCTTTTCTATTTATAAATAATATAGCTAAAGACATTATTATATTTATAAATGTATTATGATATAAACCATCTAATGATGCAAATATAATCATAAATAAAGTATTTAATATATAAAAACTTAGATTAAATTTAAACCATAATTTTCTAGATATTAGTGTTCTAACCCAGAAAAATACCATATAAGATATCCCTGTAGCAACTGACGCACCTATAGCACCATATTTAGGAACAAACATATAATTTAAAATATAATTTATGCCTGTAGCTATTATGGAAACTAAAATATTATAATAAGTTTTTTTTGAAAAACTTATTCCAAGTGTTGTAGCTTCCGATACAGTATACATTATAGGATAAAATAATAAAAATGGCACTATAGCTGATGCATTAGCATAATTAGGTGATAATATTTTTATTATTAAATCTCTAAATAATACTATAAATATAAATATAAAGACCATAAAACACATAAGCATATTACTTATACTTATATATTTTTCATTTTCCACATTTTCTTCATACCATCTAAATGCTGTAGGAGTCCAGAAAGTACAAAAAGCTTGCTGTACTATAGCAACTACTGCTACTATCTTAAAAGCAGCCTCATACAATCCTATTTCATGTAAAGTAGACCAATATCTCATAGCCATTTTATCCATAGAATTTAGAAGCCAAGAAACTATAGTAGCTGGTACTAATGGAAAACCATAACAAAGCATCTTATGTATTAAATCTTTGTTAACTTTAAATTTACTTAACCAAAAATCCTTAACAAAAAAACATTCTATAATGCACATTACTATTAAACTAAAGAAATTAGCATTTATTATTCCTTTAAAACTTTTATCTATATAAAGTACATAAGGGACTAATACTATTACATTAGCTAGTTTACTTACTACATTTAATATAGAATATATCCTAGCTCTTTCTTGCATTCTTATCAAAAGTAAATTAAATCTATCTATTATTGAGAAAGGTAGAGAAACCGCCAACATAATCATTACATGTTTTTCCAGCGATTCAAACATCCATATAGATATAGTCTTGTAAAACATCACATATATAGCTCCTATAAAAAAAGAAAATATTAATGGAACTATCAATGAATTCCAAAATAAAGACTTTTTATCATCTTGGGTATTATATTCTCTAGTAAAAGCTTGATCCATACCTAAAAATATAAATAAAGAACTTATACTTAAAGCCATGGTATACATGGCAGCTTTTCCAAACTCTTCTGGTACTACAAAATGCGTAGTTATAGGTACTGTTATAAAGCTAATACAAGCTGATATTATAGGTCCTAAAGAAAATGCGATAAACCTTTTTATAAATTGTTTGGGACTTTCGCTCATATTAATATTCCTCCTAGAATAAAAACTGCACCTATTTTTATAATTACACAAATTTTTCCACTAAAATACCATATACAATATATCAAAAACAAAGTTCTTTTACAATGAAACTATTTTTTATTAACTTTTAGTTTGTCTAAGACACTATTAATTATATACTCCACCTCTGGTATTTTTAATAAATACACACTAATTAAATAAACTACTCCTCCTAAAATAGCTGAAATTAATACTGCTATTAAACTCCCCTTAGTAAAGTTTCCAAATTTATATAAACACATTTTATTTATAAGTATAACTACTAATCCCATAATAATTGATGCTAAAGTTATCTTTATAAAAGATATAAATATGTTAGTTAGATTTATTCCTTTTAACTTCTTATTTAGTTTTACCAGCATAAGTAGGGTTATTATAATAGCTGAAATGGTTGTTGCTAAAGTTAATCCACTTACTTGCATAGTTTTTATTAAAATTATATTTATAACTATATTAATTATAATTCCTATAAAACTATTAATCATAGGAGTTTTAGTATCTTTTATAGCATAAAAAGCTTTGTTTAATATATCTCTTACTCCATATGCTATCATAGCTGGTGTATATAAAAGCAGTGCCTGTGAAGTTAGCTTGGCTGCCTCATCTGTAAAGGCTCCTCTTTTAAAAATTATATTTATAAGAGGCTCCCTTAAAATAGCTATACCAAAAGCCGCTGGAACCATTATTAAAAGTATCATATTTATAGATTTATTAAGTGCAATTTTATACTCTTTTTTATTTTCTTTATTCCCTAACTTAGATAAAGTAGGATATACAATCATTGCAATTCCAATGGCGAATACTTCATAAGCTAAAGTATTTATTTTATTTGCGCAATCCAAAACTGTAACTGCACCAAAATATATATTAGTAGCAAAGGATCTATTTACAAAAGAATTTAGTTGAATAACTGAGGTGCTTATTATAACTGGTATCATAAGCTTAAATAGACTTACAAGTTTATTATCCTTTAACTCTACATAAATACTATAATTATACCCAAGCTTTTTATATTTAGGTATATTTATTATAAACTGAGCAAAGAATGCTACCACTGTTGCAACTGCAAATCCTATTATTCCATATTTATTTGTTAAAAATACTAGATAAATAATATAAACTATATTAGAAACCATAGCCATAGCTGCCGGTTCTAAAAATTCATTATGAGATTGTAAAACTCCTGTAATTACACTTTGAAGACTTACAAATACTAAAGATAATAACATTATCCTCGTAACCTTAACAGCCATATCAAAAACTTGTGGATCTTTTTGAAATCCATGAGCAAAAATATGTATTATATCCTTAGAAAGAATAATCATAACTATAGTTATGATTATAGTAACTATGGTTGAAACATTTAAAACGTTGTTGACAAATTTATCTCTATCATTTTTATTTTGTGCTATATTTTCCGTGTGTAGTGGTATAAAAGTGGTTGTTAAACCGTAACTTATAGTGGTTAATAAATAAACTACACCTAATGCAAAATTGTAAATATCAGTTATATAGGTAGCACCAAATTTAGCAGCTATTAAAGAATCTCTAAAAAGTGCAAATACTTTTCCTAATATAATTAATACCATTACAAATAAAGAACTTTTTATTACTTTTTTATCTGCCATTAGACTTCACTCCAAAGCTTACTATTCTTCAATATATTCTTGTAATGTTTATAATAGCTTTCATGAAATTTATCCATAGAGTATCTATTTAATATGTTTTCATAAAGTCTAATACCTAAATCTTTAAGCTTATCTTTATTTAAGTAACTTTCTTTCATTTTATTATAAATATCATCTACTGAATTAGGATCTACTAAATATCCATTACTATCATTTATAATATCTGGTATATCAGAAACTCTTGATGCTATTATGGGAACTTTTAATGCACCACTTTCCAATATGGCAATTGGAGGCGCTCCCCCTTCACTAAAAGATGTTAGTATTGTTATATTACTTATCTTTATATAATCTTTAACATTACTTTTAAAACCTAATATTATAACCTTATCTTGTAAACTTAATTCTTCTATTCTATTTTTAATGTATCCTCTTTCTTCTCCATCACCTAATAATATTAATTTAATATTATGAAATTCCTTAGATAATTTATAAAAAGCTTCTATAGTATTTCTATGGTTCTTAATAGGATGCATTCTAGCCACCATAGTAAATACGAAATCCTGTTCTTCTACATTTAGACTATGCTTATTAATAGAAGTAAATTTTTCACTACAAAATTTATTAAAATCTATTCCATTATTCACTATAAACTTATTTCCTTTAAAACCATCTTTGTCCGTTAAATCTTTTAAATATTTAGATACACATATATAATTATTAAAGCTTTTTAAGCCTAATATACTAAGGGGTGTAAATAAATAATATTTTAATTTATTATTTAGAAAATCTTGTTTATAATTACTGTGAATAGTCACCACTGTTGGCATATTTATATTCTTTTTAATTATCCAATATAAAAAATTCCCTTTAGCTCCATGAAAATTAACTAAATCTATGTTATTTTTATTTATATACTCTACTAACTTTCCTTTTATTATTTCCTTTGGAGAAAATGCTATGGTATTTGCACCTAATTTTTTACTTTTATAATAAAGCTCTCCTTTACCTATGCAAGCTAGTTGACAGTTCATATCTTTTATATTATTGGTACATATATTTAAAACGTGATTCCCGCCACCACCATTATCATTTCCTGATATAACTTGCAATATATTAATATAAACCACCTACTTTTTCTTTATATCTTATTCCCTCTAAAATAGCAACTAATATCCAGAAAAAGGATATAACCTTAGGTGCTGAAAAAAAGTTATCAATAAAATTCATACATAAAAAAGCAACAAAGGAAGCTAAAAAACCTTTATAAAAATCACCATAAAATCCTTTTTCCCTTCTTACAAAGTAAATTATGTTTTTAAATATACAAATCATCATTGCCAAAAAAGATATTAATCCAAAAACACCTATTTCCGATTGTATTTTTAAAAATATATTATGAGGATGGAAATTTTCCGAAGGGTAATATTCTATCTTTTTATTTAGTTTTAGCTTATAGGTATCATATAAAACTCTATAGTTTCCATTGCCTACACCTTTTATTGGGTGATCTTTTATCATAAGTAAGGCTATATCCCATAGTTTAACTCTAGACATGTTTTGAGATATATCTGTGAATTCTTTTAGTCGATTAAAAATTGAAGGTATGAATATAGATACAGTTCCTATACCTAAAATTCCTAATATAATTTTCCAACTATATATTAGTGTAAGTACCATAAGTCCTATTAAAAATCCTAACCATGCATTTCTTGAATAACTTAATATTATATTGGTAAGAGCAATTAGAGATAATGTTCCATATATGTACTTATCCCTTCTATTCTTTTCATTTAGAAATAGCATAATTAAAGGAAAAACTATTAATATCATAAACATTCCTAAGTTATTTGAGTTCTCCATAGTAGAAAATACTCTGGTTCTAATTCCTGTCTCACTTTTTTGAATAAATCCTATACCTAAAAAATATTCAACTATACCTATTACACCTATTACCCCTGTTGTTAAAAAATAAGTTCTTAAAATATTTTTTATTATCTTTCTTTCATTTAATTCATATTTTACAATAAAAAATAACACTGCATAAGTTGCAAATCTTATTGTTTCACTGATTGCTATTTTTTTATCCGTTGCATAGGTTACAGATATGCCCATAATGCATATTATTGCAAATATAAATAAACTCAGAGGACTTGTAAAGAAATCTTTAAACCCTTTCACAAATCTTTTTCTAGAATCCTTATGAAGAATTATACTTATTAAATAAATTAATATAATTAATGCTAAAATTATATCTCCATTAAAGGGAATACCTTTAAAACTATATTTTCCAGGAAATATAGGCAATACCATTATATAAAGTAAAATTAACACACTTAGTATCTTTCTACTGTTATTCATTTTTGAATCCTTTCTTCTATTTAAATTTTAGATTTTTATATTCTAAAGAAAATTAACACACAGCTATTGATATTTCAATATTGTGTGTTTTAAATAGCTTATCTGGACATCTTTGTATTTTTTTCTATGGCCTTTTTGGATTTAAATATGTAAAAGTTAAATAGGCCTTTTACAAATCCTATTCCATAGCTCATATGTAATATGGGAAATATAAAAAATATATGCTTTTTTATATTTTTATTTTTCTTTATAAGTTTAAATGAAAAAATTATATCACAAAATACATATAATGCTAACTCTAACATCCAAAGATAGAATATATATTTATTAAATAAACTTAATATTCCACCTAATATATTTGTAATTACAAAAGTTGCAGGTACTAAATGTCTTAAAGATGCAGGTTTACCGTGCTTTTGCATAACTCTTACTTTCCAGAATCCGTATTGATAATACTGTTTCCATAATTTTTTTAATGAAGATCTACTATAATAGTAAGACTTTATTTTAGGAGATAATAATATTTTATATCCATTTTTTATAACTCTAAAATTAAGTTCATCATCTTGATTTCTAACTAGCTCTTCATCAAAATATCCTATTTCATTTAAAACTTCTTTTCTGTAACAACCAAAAGCTACAGTATCTACAAAGGTTTCTTCTTGTGCATATCTAAATAACGCATTTCCAACTCCAAATGGAGAACTCATTGCCATAGATATTGAAGCACCTTTATTGTTTTCATTTATAGTTTCAATAGGTCCTCCTACACAACCAACTTCATTAGAAGTTAGAGCTTTTATATTTTCTAAAATAAAATCTTTATCTGCATAGGCATGAGCTCCAAAAATGATTATAGCATCTTTTTTGCTATATCTTATACCTTCATTCATACCTTTAGGTGCGGATAGTCCTCTATTGTCTATTAGCTTTACATTATTATGTTTATCTTCATATTCTCTTATTATATCTCTAGTACCATCATCAGACATTCCATCACATATTAAAATCTCATATAAATCTTTAGGATAACTTTGATTTAAAAAAGAATCTATACATTTTCTAATATAATTTTTTTCATTCCTACAGGGAATAACTACAGAAACTGTCAAATCATTTTTTGAATTCATGCTTTACTCTCCTTAATCTTTATATCTCCTCTTTTATAAGATAATTCTATAATTCCAAATACTATAAATATAACCAAAGTACCTGTTATTACCCCCTTGTGGTTAAATTCATTTCCAGTAACTAAGGAAAATATACTATATATTATAACAGAATTTAAAGCTCCTCTATTATATTGAAAATTGGATTTTGCAAACTTTAATCTGTTTATTATGATAAAAATAAACACTATCGCAGCTATTAAACCAAATTCTACTCCTATTTGTAATAATAAATTATGTGCATGTTCTAAAGGATAGTGGGCAGCTGTTGAATTAAATCTAATATTTTCTGGCATTAATAAGTATCCTTGAAAAGAAAACTTTTTATATGCTTCTGAAAAATTACCTCCTCCTATGCCAAAGGGATAATTCTTCATAATAATTAAATCAGTAAAAATTGATTGCATTCTGGCTACTGCTGATTCATTATTTAAAAAAGATGTTGTAGTTCCTCTATTTATTATATATGAAAAAGCTGGCTTAGCTAAAATTACTCCAGGTATTAGCATAGCAAATATTATTTTCTTATATTTTTTACTTATTAAAGATATAAATAAAACTATAAGATAACACAACCACGCACCCCTACTAAAGGATATAAGTATTGCTAAAGAATAATTTAAAAAGGATAGATATAAAAATAGCTTTTCTTTTTTACTATTTTTCTTGTAAAGTATCATTTCTAAAAGTAATGGAAGTATGGATATTAATATTCCTGCAAATATATTTACATTATGAAATCCAAAGGTTAAAAACATTCTATTCTTCTTTATTAAACTTAAAGTTACACCCTTGCTAAGCAATTGAAAATATCCGTACACACAGCTAAAATTTAGTGCTACAATTAAAAAATAATATACCTTATATTTATCTTCTTTATTAAAATAAGTAATAAAACAAAGCATTAACATTATTGGTGCTAACAGTCCTATATATACTTCTCTTAAACTTCCCAATATTTCTACTCCATAAAAACTACTGTTTATACAAAATATAATAAAGGCTAACATTAAGAATATAAATTTATATGATAAAATATTCTTTGATTTATATAAACCTTTTAAAGTCTTTAATACATCCTTAACACTTGATAGAAATAATATTGTAATATATGTAGTTTCAAAGGTAATTTTCATAAATAATAAGTCAAAGTAAAATAGCCTTCTAACTGTAGTAAATATGGGTAACAAAAGTAAGAATAATAAAATAGACTTTCTTTTGTCTTCATATATTAAATATATATCTAATATTAAAAAGAACAAAGCCACCAAAAGCATCGCTGAATTTTTAATCCCAATCCTCTTAAATGAGATCAAAGTACATATTAACGATATTATGGCTGATATGCCTATTATTTTATAATGTTGTTTTAAATATTTATGTATATCTTCATACATTACCAACACTTCTCCATTCTAATATCCTAAATTTATTTTTTGTAGTATTTAAAATCAAAATTCTCTTTTTCCTCTGCAAACTTAAAGTATTTATTATATTGTTCATTTAATCCTTTTACAGATTCATCTACAGTTTTTTGTCCTTTTATTGCATCTAATATTAAGTTTATTTCTAAAGAGGAGTTCCTACTTAAAAATATAGTTGGATCATAATCTTCATTTTTATATTTATCCACTTTATTATATTCTTCATATATATCCTTAGTAACTTTTGTATCCTTTAAATTCACTGGTAGGGCACTTCTAGTACTTAAAATTTCTTTATTTGTTCCTTCGTTTATAAGGTATTCATAAACTTTTTTTATAGCAAATTTTTTCTTCTCATCTTTAACAGATTCACTATTTATTACTAAGAAATTCATATTTTGAACATAATAATAAATATTATTTTTATTATTATTTACCTGAATTAAATCCTTAACTCCCAAATTAAAGTTTAAAGGAAGTATATTTGAAAAATATCCTTTGTCCTCAAAAGTACTTATCATCATAGCTATATTGTTTTGATAGAACTCTGATCTAAGTTGATTTCTACTTTTTTTATCAAAGTCTTTGTTAATATAATTTAACTTATACATTTTATTATAGGTATTCAAAATTTCTTTAGAATAATTAAAATTATATTTCCCATTTTTATAATCCCAGAAACTAGTATATATGTTACCTGCATTTACACTTGGCTCACCTATAGATACTTTTACATCTTCATACTCTTTTAGAGGAAATGCAAAAGGCGTAACTTCTGGAAACTTTTCTTTTATAATTTTACTATAAGCTATAACTTCTTCCCAATTTTGAGGCGGTTTATTGGGATCCAATCCTGCTTTTTTAAATAAGTCTTTATTCCATATAAATTTCACATTAGTTTCCATTAATTTTATACCTATTGGCATATCTTTAAATCTTACTATATTTGACTTATCTATATTAGTCATATCTATATTTATTTTATCTAAGCTAGTCACTTGTTCATTTTTCATAAGAGTAGAAAATCCATATTCAAATAAATCTGGTCCATGACCGGATGCCAATGTAGTTCTTATAGCATTATAATAATCTTCCTTGTATTCAGTAAAAATTATATGTATGTTATCTTTATTTTCTTTATTAAACTTCTCAATTTGATATGATCTAGTAGGAGATATTACACTTTTTTTCATCCATAATCTAACTATAGTTTTATCTTTTAACTCTGGAGGTAAATTCTCTTTTGCCCCTCCATAGCTTTTATAAGATTTAAATCTATATATGCCTGATGCAAATAATAAAATTATTATTAAAGTGCAATACATTATAGTTCTAATTTTTCTATTATCCATTTAACTCTCTCCTAATCACTTCTTAGACTTTAATTTAATTAAATCCTGTAATTCTTCAGTCTTTAATATTATTAACATTCCTACATATACTAATGCACCTACTGCTGTGGATATAATTAAATTTATAAGTAAATATAAATTACTTTTTGGCATAAGATCGTATATTCCTTTATAACTTAATCCTACTACTACTGCCATTATAACACCTGATAAGGACATTTTAAGAAAAGCTACAAATATCTTTTTATAGTTTACTCCTTTCAGACGAATCTTTATTTCAATAAATAAAATTAAAGATAAAATAGTTACAGATAGTGTAGTTGCCAAAGCTATACCATTTATTTTCATTAATGGACCTAATATTAAAACTAAAGCCACATTAACAATTACTAATATAAATCCGTTTAACATAGGTGTTACTGTGTTCTTCATGGCAAAGAAAACTTTTCCTAGTATGTCCATTAAGGAGTATCCAAAAGCAGAAAAAGCTAAATACTTTAAACACATAGAAGTAGCCTTTGTTGCTTCACTATCAAAAGTTCCATGTTCCAAAACTAATTTTATAACAGGTTCGCTTAAAGTAGCTAATCCAAAAATTAATGGAATAGCAACTATCATAACTAAATTTACAGACTTTATGAATAACTGTTTAAAGCCTTCCATATCATTCATAGCAAATTTTTCTGTTAGTTTAGGATAAAATACTGTAGTTATAGATACTATAAAAACTTGATTTATTATAGTACTAAATTTACTAGCATAATCCACTACAGAAATGCTGCCTTCTACCAAATTAGAAGCAAAGTCCCTCGCCACCATAAGGTTTATTTGAGATACTGCACTACTGATAAGTATTGGAACAGCTAAAATTAGCATTCTTCTAACATTTTTATCCTTAAAATCTATAATAAATTTATATTTATAATTATTTTTTAAAAATGGTCTCTGAGTAAGTGCTTGAGCTACCGCCCCTAGAAAAACTGATATTATTGCTGCTGTTAATCCATATTTTTTATAAAATATTATAAGGCCTATTATTATAACAACATTTGCAGCAATTCCTGTTAAAGCTGGTTGTAGAAATTTTCCATAGGATTGAAGATACCCCGTATATAGTCCACTTATAGCTAAAAATATTATAGATGGCATTAAAATTCTAGTTAACTCTACAGTAATATTAAAACTTTCTCCCTGAAATCCACTGGCAAATAAATTTACTAATTGTGGTGATAATACTACTGCGATTATTGATAATAATATGCATAAAATTGTTATTATATTAAGTACATTATTAAAAAATCTATTAGCTTTTTCCTTATCGTTTTTTATACTAGCAAATATAGGTATAAATGTAGTTACTAAAGCTGCTGCCACAGCACTAAAAAACACCTGTGGCATTGCACTAGCTGTTTTAAATATATCCGATTCCCTAGTAGCTCCTAGTTGTATTGCTACTATAAATTCTCTTAAAAAACCTGTAAACTTACTTATTACAAGCATCATAGTTATAATCATACTATATTTTGCTGCATTCTTAACATCTTTTTTTAATTCAGACATAGCTCCTCCAAAACCGCTTAACTTAGTTTTTCATATGCATTTAATAATCTTTTTTCACATACAGACCAATTATAAAGTTCTTTTACCTTTAAATATCCCTTTTCACCCATAAGTTTTGTTTTTTCTAAATCATTAGATAATTTTTCAATAGCTTCAGCTATACTCTCAGGTGATGTAGCTTCTACTAAAAGTCCACTTTCTGCCTCTTCCACTATATTTCTTACCATAGGAAAATCACTTCCTATAATCGCTGTTTTACTACTCATATACTCAAATAATTTTATAGGTTCAGCATTTACATATCTCCAGTTATCTGGTTGCAATATAACAAAACCTGCATGAGCTTTTCTTAAATAATCAAAAACCTCCATATGTGGAATTTTGCCTGTAAAAACTATATCTTTATCCTTTAAATCATCTTCTATAAATTTATAGCATTTTGATTCAAATTCTTTAGTTTCAAAGGGACCTACAAAAATATATTTACAATCCTCTTTTTTTACTAATTTAATAGCTTCTAATATTTTAAATATACCTCTATCTTCTCTTAATCCACCTACATATATAAAAGTTGGATTATCTATTTCCTCTTTTATAAATTCTTCATCTTTCAAAACAGGATAATTAGGAACTAATTCTACATTTGAATTATATTTTTTAAATTTATTTACTAATAATTCATTAACAGTAACAATATAATCTGCCTTTTTACCTAAACTCTTCTCATATAAATATATTAGCTTTTCCATTGGTGCTTTTATAGCACCAAAATGCTCTGAAAAAGATTCCGGATGATATTCATGTGAATCATATATTATTTTACATCCTAAAGCTTTTTTAAGTTTTGTAGCTACCTGAAAAGAATCTGGTTCATGGGCATGATATACATCCACTCCTAAATCTTTTGCTATATTAAACATATCTTTCATAGGTCTTATTCTATCTCTCCAGCTTTTTCTAGGAGGAAAACATTTTACAATAATTCCATCATCTGTAGTAAAATCTTTATATCCTGGAGCTATTATATATATATCTTTATATTTCTTTTTTAAAGATAGTATTTCCTTATAATAAATTCTATTATCAAATACATCATGTCCTGATGTAAGCATACATATTTTCACGTATTTCCCCCCTGAAAATGGTTATTTACTAAATTATTATTGATTTTTTAGTAATTGATCTTCTGGCACATCTTTATAGTATTTTGATGGGTTTCCAACTACTATAGTTTTAGCTTTAACATCTCTTGTAACTACAGTTCCCGCTGCTACAAATCCATCTTCATTGATAATTTTACCTGGCAATATTGTGGCTCCTGCACCTATTCTTCCACCTTTTTTAACAGTTACACCTTTAAACTTTCCAAATCTTTCTTTGGATCTTGCTGCATAGTTATCATTAGATGTTACTGCACAAGGCCCTATAAATACAGAGTCTTCTACCTCTGAATAGGCTGTTAAGTATACATTAGTTTGTATTTTGCAGCTTGATCCTACCTTGCAAAAATTTTCTATAGTAGCACCTTTTCCTATTATAGTTTTTTCTCCAATAGATACATCTTCTCTAATTACTGCTAAATCTGCTATAAGAGCTTTTTCTCCTATTTCACATCCTACATATATAATAGCTCCAGCCCCTATTAAACATTCATCTCCAACTTTAGTGGGTGAATATTTTTTTTCATCCTTAAAAATACTATTTACAGACCTCATTGGCTCTTTTCCTATTACTGTATTGTCATCTATTCTTACATTATCTCCTATTTTACTTCCTTTATGAATTATAACATTATGACCTATAATACAATTTTGTCCAATAACTACATCTTCTTCTACTACAGTAAACTTTCCAAAGGAAACATTTTCTCCTATGTTAGCTTTCTCAGATATATAATTCATAATAAACTCTCCTTATTTTAAACTTTTAATACTACTGCTTAAATGTATTTAAGCAGTAGTACTGTATTATCTTTCTTTACTACTTAGTTTTACCATATCCATAGTTGAAAAATCTTCTAATGGGAATTTAACAGCTTCTCCTGTAAGTCTTGATTTATATGCTGCTAAAATAATAGCCATACCCTTTTTACCAGCTTCTCCATTTATTAATGGCTCTTTATCACTCTTTATAGCCTCTATAACATCTTTATATAGTGCTGTATGACCAAAACCATAAACTGAATCTGGATCTCCTTCTTGTTTCTTTAAAATATCTTCTTCATTATCCAATCCATCTGCAAATTTCCAAGTTTCTATTTTATTTACTGCAAGTCCTCCTATTACAGCCGTTCCTTGTTCTCCAAAAATACTTAAGGTTTCTTCTAAGTTTTTAGGATATACACATGCTGTTCCTTCTATCATACCTATAGCACCATTCTTAAATCTTATTATTATTGCACCAAAATCTTCTGCCTCTATATCTCTTAAAAATGTTCCACATTGTGCATAAACTGTATCTATTTCTCCACCCATCATCCATTGAAGTAGATCTATATTATGTATACATTGGTTCATTAATGTACCACCATCTAATTTCCAAGTTCCTCTCCATGGTGCTTGTTCATAGTATCCCATATTTCTGTTCCACAATATTCTTGCAGTTCCATTTACAAGTTTTCCAAATCTATTTTCTTCTATAGCTTTTCTTAATTTTTGTATTGGTTCGTTAAATCTATTTTGATGACAAACTGCTAATTTTACATTGTTTTTTCTTGAACATTCTATCATATCATCTGCATCTTTTATTGAAAGAGCCATAGGCTTTTCAACAATTACATGTTTTCCTTTGCTCATACAATACATTGCTATTTCTGGATGATATCCACTTTCAGTTGAAATAGCTACTACATCTATTTCTTCTTTTTCTAACATTTCTTTATAATTTTCATATATATTAACTTCTACTGAATCTTTCATTCCATCTATGTATTTATCTTTTTCAATTTCTGCTTTTTTTATATCTATATCACAAAGAGCTACTAATTCTATCTCTTCTTTATTATTTATTAATGCTTCAACATGTTTATAGGATATTCTACCACAACCTACAATAGCACCCTTTAACTTTTCCATAAAATCACCTCATAATTTTAGTATAAGGATAAGTCTTAAGACTTATCCTTTTTCATTTTAAAGTTTATATATCTTTTCTTCGTTACCCTTAACATCTTTAGTAGCATTTCTTGTATCATAAATTAAGTCTGCTTTATCTGCTAAGGCTTGGTAATCTACATCACTATGAGCTGTAGTTATTACAACAACATCAGAGTCTGAAACTACTTCTTTCCAATTTACTGAATGATAAGTTTTACCTTTATGTTGAAACTCTGGTATATTTGCATCATGGTAAACAATTTCCGCACCATGTGCTTCTAGTTGCTCTATTACCTTTAATGCTGGGGACTCTCTCATATCATCAATGTCATTTTTATAAGCTACACCCATTAATAATACTTTTGAACCATTTAAAGATTTTTTCTTTCCATTTAAAAGTTTCATTACATTCTTTAGTACAAATTCAGGCATAGAATCATTTATTCTTCCAGAAGTTTGTATCAAACTTGTATGGAAATCATATTCCTTTGCCTTCCATTCCAAATAAAATGGATCCAGTGGTATACAGTGTCCTCCTAATCCTGGTCCAGGATAGAATGCCATAAATCCATAAGGTTTTGTTTTAGCTGCATCTATTACTTCCCAAACATCTATATTCATTTTATTACACAGCATAGCAATTTCATTTGCTAGGGCTATATTTATATTTCTAAAGGTATTTTCAAATATTTTTTCCATTTCTGCAATAGCTGGTGATGATACTGTAAACACTTCACCTTCAAGTACATTTCTGTATAGTACTGCAGCAACTTCTGTACACTCTTCTGTACATCCACCTACTACTTTTGGTGTGTTTTTAGTTTTAAATTGTTTATTTCCAGGGTCTACCCTCTCTGGTGAAAAGGCTAAGAAAAAGTCTTCTCCACATTTTAGTCCTGTGGATTCTAAAATTGGTTTTAATACTTCTTCTGTAGTTCCTGGATATGTTGTACTTTCTAATACTACTAACATACCTTTTTTAAGATATGTAGCAACACTTTTAGTTGAATTTTCTACATAAGATAAATCCGGTTGTTTATATAAATCAAGTGGTGTTGGTACACATATAGCAACTACATCTACTTCACCTACAAAACTAAAGTCTGTAGTAGCTCTTAGTTTACCCTTCTTAACTATTTCTTCTAAATCTGAATTAACTACATCACCTATGTAATTATGTCCTTCATTTACCATTTTTACTTTCTCATCTTGAACGTCAAAACCTATTACTTCGTAACCAGCTTTTGCTTTTTCAACTGCTAATGGTAATCCTACATATCCTAATCCTACTACTCCAAGTTTTGCTGTTTTGTTTTCCAATTTTTTTATTAATTCATCTCTTATTTGTGACATCATTTTACCCTCCCAGGTTTCATAAGATTTACAAGTAAATTATATACTTTGTTAATATTATGGTCAAACTTTTTTGTATTATATAGTTTTTAATTATTTTAAAATTACTTTATTATAAATAGAAATAATTTTATCAGCATTTACATTCCAAGTAAATTTATCCGAAACAGTTTTAATTGCACATTTTCCTATGTTCATTCTCTTTTTAGGATTCTTTATTAGAAAATCTATAGTTTTTACTAATTCATCTACATTTTTTCTTTCCACTAAAAATCCATTTATACCATTTTCTATAGCATCTTCTATACCTTCACCTTTTACTCCGATAACAGGTAATCCCTTAGACATAGCTTCTATATAGACCATTCCAAAGCCTTCTTTATAGCTTGGAAGAGAAAATATATCATACTGTTTCATAACATTAATAACTTCTTTATGCTCTAACTTGCCCAGAAAAGATACGTTATCCTCTAAACATAGTTCTTTTACTAATTCTTCAAGCTTACTTTTATATTCTCCATCACCTATTATATCATAGGAAATATCAGGATATATTTCTTTTAATTTAGATACAGCCTTTAAATTTATATGTATTCCCTTAGTTTCTTTTAAATTAGACACACTTAAAATCTTTATTAAATTTTTATTAACTCTATTTTGTCCGCTACAATTTTCATGTATTTTATTCAAATCTATATAATCTTTATCAATACCATTGTTAACAATTTCTATTTTATTATAGAATTTTTCATTCTTTACTACATTTTTAAGCTTATTACTTACAGTTATTATTTTATCTACATGGTTTAATACGTTAAAAAGAGCTTTTTTACACTTAATATTTTTATTTATTGTATTTTGAAAATCTTGCCCATGTATTGTAACTACATGGGCAACTTTGAATTCTTTGTTTAAAATCATCCCTGCATATCCATCTGGAACTGCAACATGTGAATGAATTACATCAAATTTAAAGTCTTTATAAACTTTCTTCATTAAGCTTTTAATTCCCATAGACATAAAAATACCTGATTTATGAAACATTATACCTTTGGGAAACTCTAAATATCTTGGATAATATACTTCTACCCCCTGAATATTTGTTTTATAAGGTATCTTTTTGTATCTTGCCCATTTTTCACTAATTAAGTTTAATGGAAAAGGTGCTAAAGGTACTGGGCTTATTACTTTTACATCTAATCCCCTTTCCTTTAGAGTTTTCACTTGTTGGTGAACAAATATTCCTGCCATACTATTAAATGTTGAAGGGTACATATGAGATATAATTAAAACTTTCATATAATTCACCTTTAATATTCTAATTTGTTTTTCTTTTGTAGGTTGGTACTTTTATTTCCATTAGCTTAAAAATACTTTCCCTGTCCTTATGGACTACATATCTAAATTCATTAATAGATTCTTCTACAAACTTCATACTATTTTCTGTAGGCTTTTCCACATATATTTTATCATGTTCTGTATTAGTTAATGCAATTTCATCCATTAGAAGTTCTTCATATAATTTTTCTCCAGGCCTTAATCCAGTGTATTTTATTCTTATATCTATATCTGGTTCATATCCTGAAAGTCTTATTAAATCTCTTGCTAAATCATTTATTTTTACTGGTTCCCCCATATCTAGTACAAATATTTCCCCACCTTTTGCCATACCTCCTGCTTGAATTACCAATTGAGATGCTTCTGGTATAGTCATAAAATATCTATTTATTTCAGGATGGGTTACTGTTACTGGTCCACCGTGAGCTATTTGTTTTTTAAATAGCGGTATAACAGATCCATTACTTCCCAAAACATTTCCAAATCTAACTGCCACATATTCTGTTTCGCTTACTGTATCAAAAGCTTGTATCATAATTTCACAGAACCTTTTAGTCGCTCCCATTATATTCGTAGGATTTACAGCCTTATCTGTACTTATTTGCACAAATTTTTTCACTTTATATTCATGACAGCATTTAACCAAATTATATGTACCTATTATATTATTTTTCACAGCTTCTGCTGGATTATTTTCCATTAATGGCACATGCTTGTGAGCAGCTGCATGAAAAACAACTTCCGGCTTGTATTTTTCAAATATTTCTCTTAATCTCTCCTCTTCACGAATAGAGGCTATTATTACTTCTTTGTCTAAGTTTGGATTACTATAATTTAATTCCATTTGGAGGTCATAAGCATTATTTTCATATATGTCCAGAATTAAAAGCTTTCTTGGTTTAAACTTTGTAATTTGTCTACATAATTCTGAACCAATAGAACCTCCTCCTCCAGTAACTAATACTACTTTATCTTTTATGTATTTATTTATATCATCATTATTTAATTTAACTTCTTCTCTACCAAGCAAATCTTCAATGCTTACATCCCTTATTTTGCTAATACTTACTTTTCCATCTATTATTTCATATATTCCTGGAAGAGTTTTTAACTTAGCTTTAGTATTTTTACAAATGTTGATTATTTCTCTTTTAGTTCCTGCATCTACAGATGGAATAGCTAGTATTATTTCTTCTATCTTTTTTTCTTCAGAAATATTTATAATATCTCTTCTACTTCCTATTACTTTTATTCCATTTATAGTCTTTCCAATTTTCTCTTCATTATCATCTATAAGCCCTATTATTTCATAATTTAAATTTGTATTCTTTTTTATCTCTTTTATCAATAGTGCCGCAGCATCACCTGCACCTATTATAAGTAATTTATTTTTCTTTTTATTACAAATTTTATCTGACTGTATTTCACCAACCACTCTATATAAGAATCTTGTTCCTCCTAAAAATGCTACAGATAATATCCAAAATATAATATGAGCAGCATAAGGAAATCTCATATACTTAGTTTCTAATAATTTATATGTAACAAAATAATTATATAATATAATTACCACATTAGATAAAGATAGTGAGTAAATTATAGAAATAAGCTCTTCAATGGAGGCATATTTCCAAATACTATCATACAATTTGAACATTTTATTAAAAAATAAAGTTATTAGAATCACTGGAACAACAGCATATTTAAAAAATTCCATATACTCATTGGATATTATAAAATCTAATCTTAACAATAAAGATAAGTATAGAGCCAAAACTAATAATATAATATCATAAATTATAAGCTTCTTACTTTTATTCAATACATCACTTCCCGAATAAAATATTTTAACTACCTTAATAATTTTACCTCATTTTAAAAATTATTCAACTAAAAACATTATATTTAAGTATAAAACAATAAAAACCCTTTTTAAAGGGTTTTTATTGTTATTCTTCAGATTGTATTTGTTCTGCTATACCTAAAATATACTTTTCAAAATCATTTTTTATTTCATCTTTTCTTAAGGCAAACTCTATAGTTGCTTCTAAAAAGCCTAATTTATCTCCAACATCATATCTTCTGCCTTCAAAATCATATGCATATATAGCTTCCTGTAAAGATAACTTTTTTAAAGCATCTGTTAGTTGAATTTCTCCACCTTTTCCTGGCTCTATAGTGGATAATATTTCAAATATTTTTGGAGTTATTATGTATCTACCTAATATAGCTATATTAGATGGCGCCTCATCTACATCTGGTTTTTCTATTAAATCTTTTACCTTATATACATTATTCTCTATGTGTTTGCCTTCTACTATACCATATTTATATACATCTTCCCTCACTACCTGTTGTACTCCTAATATAGTTGTTTTATATTCATTATAACATTCTATAAGTTGTTTTAGACAGGGTTTATCACCATAAACCACATCATCTCCTAACATAACTGCAAAGGGTTCATTTCCTACAAATGTCCTAGCACAATTAATGGCATGACCTAGTCCCTTAGGTTCTTTTTGCCTAATGTAATATATCTCTGCCATATTAGATATATCCTCCACCATTTCAAGCATATCCTTTTTTCCTGTATCTTTTAATTGTTGTTCTAGTTCCACAGATTTATCAAAATGATCTTCTATAGCTCTTTTATTTCTGCCAGTTATAATTAGTATTTCTTCTATTCCGGAAGCCACCGCTTCTTCGATTATGTGCTGAATAGTAGGTTTATCTACTATGGGAAGCATTTCTTTAGGTTGTGCCTTTGTAGCAGGCAAAAACCTTGTTCCTAGGCCTGCTGCTGGTATTACTGCCTTTTTTACCTTCATAATGATATCCCCTTTCATCATATAGTAAAATCTAATAATTCCCCAATCAATAATATATAATTTACATAAAATTAATTATTATACTATTTTAATTATATATTTTTTAAAATCTCATCTAATTCTATTACTATTTCATCATCTGGTTTAATTTTTTTAGCTATTTCTAAATGTGCCTTAGCTTCCTTTATTTTTCCCATATTTAAATAACACATAATTAAATTAGTACATACCTCTATAGCTTTGGTAACCTCAAATACTTTTCTAAGATATCCAACAGCTTTTTCATATTCACCTAAGGCTGCATAGTTTATACCTAATTCATTGATTACCTCTGGTATAGCACTATCTATATTAATAGATTTATTTAAATAATATATAGCTTTCTCATAGTTTTCCAATATTCTATAGCCTATTGAAACATAATAATATATTAAAGGATCGTCCTCAAATTCATCTACTAAAGGAATTAAAATTTCTAATGCCTCTTTTGGAGAGTCATATAAGATTTCTTTAGCTTGATCATAATCCACTACATTCTTAAGGGCTACTCTTAAATCCGTTATTTCTTTAGTCTCTTTTCCTCCCTTAGATAAATAATTATTTAATAAAAATAAAGCCCTATTATAATCTCCTTTTTCTTTATTTATAATACATTCGTATAAGTATGGTAAAGGATAATCCTCAAAAGTTTCCTTAGTTTTATCTATAGCCCATAACTCTTCATCTATATAGCTTTTATCTAAACTTCTTAATCCATCTACCAATAATAGTAGTTTTTCAAAATTTTCCTTATTAATATCTACTTGGATAAGTCCCTTTAAGGTTATGTAAGCATCCTCATAGTTTTTTTCCTCTATTAATTTAGCTATTCTACCTTTTATAAATTTTATACTTTCCTTTGTACTTTTTAACATGCTTATATAATAATCATTATATTTAAAATTCTTATCTGATCCTATTACAAAAAACATTGCCTCTATAAAATTACCTACAGATATTCTTTCCATGTTATTTCCTTTTTTAACTTCCTCAACTATTTCATCACCTTTAATTGGCAAGTATATTTTTTCTTTAATTTTCACTTTAAAAATATCTTTTAATTTATTTTCATCTACTTCTAGAAACAAAACTTTTTCTAGTTTTTCTGAAAAAGATTTTCCATTATTCAAGTTCAATTCATCTCCCTTATATTAAATATAAATTTTAAAACACTATTTATTATACTATGTATATCTTTCGTAAATCTACTATATTGCAATTGCCAATTAATTAAACTATAATTAAAATTGCTTTGCATACATAGACTATAAGTATAAGGCATTGTATTTAAAAACTTTTAACTGATATTTGAAAGAAGGTGTTATTAATTGTACAGATTAAATCAATCAGAAACTCCATTATTTGATGCGTTAATGGAATATGTGAATAGACAAACTATACCTTTTCACGTTCCTGGTCATAAAAAAGGAGTAGGAATAGATGAGGAATTTAAAAATTTTATAGGTGAGAATCCTTTTAAAATCGATGTTACTGTTTTTAAACTAGTGGATAGCTTACATCATCCTACAGGTCCTATAAAAAAAGCTCAAGCATTAGCTTCTGATGCATATGGCTCTGATGCTTCATTTTTTTGTATTCATGGTACCTCTGGTGCTATACAGGCAATGATAATGTCTGTGGTGAAATCTGGTGATAAAATAATTATCCCAAGAAATGTCCATAAATCAGTAACTTCTGGCATTATATTAAGTGGGGCTACCCCCATTTATATGCAACCAGAATTAGATAAAAGAGTTGGTATCGCTCATGGCGTTACTCCTGAAACTGTAGAAAAAACATTAAAAGAAAATCCTGACGCTAAAGCAGTTTTAATAATTAATCCAACTTATTATGGCGTTGCTACTGATATTAAGAAAATAGCAGATATAGTTCATAATTATGATATTCCTTTAATTGTAGATGAAGCTCATGGTCCTCATTTAGCTTTTAACGATACACTTCCAATATCAGCTATTGAAGCTGGTGCTGATATTTGTTGCCAAAGTACACATAAAATAATAGGTGCTCTAACTCAATGTTCATTACTTCACGTTCGTTCTAAAAGTATAGATGTAAATAGAGTTCAGCAAATGTTAAGTTTACTTCAAACTACATCTCCTTCATATATATTAATGGCTTCACTTGACTGTGCTAGAAGACAAATAGCTTTAAATGGTAAGGAATTATTAGATAAATCCATAGCTTTATCTAACTATGCCCGTGAAGAAATAAATAAAATTCCTGGCTTCTATTGTTTCGGTAAAGAAATTGTTGGAAGACCTGGTGTTTTTGCTATAGATCCTACTAAAATAACTATAACCTGTAGAGATTTAGGTATTACTGGTTTTGAATTAGATATGATTTTATCTAACCAATATCACATTCAACTAGAATTATCAGATTTATATAATGGTCTTGCTGTAGGCTCCTTTGGAGATACAAAGGAAAATATAGATGCACTAATTAATGCACTAAAAGAAATAAGTAAAGAGTATGTAAATAATGAGAATAAAAAATCTGACTTTATAGATATACCAGCTATACCAAAGCAAGTTCAAATTCCTAGAGATGCTTTTAATAGTGAAAAAGTAGTTCTTCCTTTAAAAGATAGTGAAGGAAGAGTTAGTGGGGAATTTTTAATGGCTTATCCTCCTGGAATACCTGTACTTTGCCCTGGGGAAATAATTACTCAAGAAATAATTGATTATATACAAAAATTAAAAGATACTGGTCTTTATGTACAAGGTACAGAAGATTTAGAAGTGAATTTTATAAAAGTTGTAAAATAAAGCCCTCACATTAAGGGCTTTACTTTTTTCTATATCTACTTATCTAAAATTTTTTCAATATATTCTTCATTATATATTTTAATATTTTCTCTTTTAAGTAATTCTGCTGTAATTCCATTTCCCTTTATTTTCTTATTAGAAAAGCTTCCATCATAAACAGTTCCAAAACCACAGGAAGGACTATTAGACTTTAATATAGCTTCTGTTGCCCCTAAATCTTTAGCTATTCTTAAAGTTTCGTAGGCTCCCTTTATAAATTTATCTGTTGAATCTTTGTAAGTTTTGCTTAGAACTTTTCCTTTACCTCGTAATACTTCTAATGCGGTACTGTCTACTATTTCATGTGGTTCTCTAGGAGTCTCCATACCTCCTAATTGTTCTGGACATACTGGTATTAACTTTCCTTCCTTTAGAAGCTTTTCTACTCCCTTTTTTAAATTATTTTTTCCATTGTACTTACAATTTACACCACATAGGCATGCACTTATGATTATCAAACTCTTTACCTCCATGCACTCTATTTTAATTCTACAACAGTAACTCCTGTTCCACCTTCTCCGTATTCACCTAGTCTATAATTTTTTACTTGCGGATGTCTTTTTAACATATCATTTATGGACTTTCTTAAAATCCCTGTTCCCTTTCCATGAATTACAGTAACTTCTTTAAGTCCTGCTACATACGCCTCATCTAAATACTTATCTGTATTATAAACAGCTTCCATAGAATCCATACCTCTTAAATCTATTTCTGACTCTACCGTTCTCATTCTTAATTTAGCCTCTCTTTTTCTCCCCTTTTTATTCTCTTCTTTAGGTTTATCTACAAGTCTTAAATCATCTAATTTTACATTTATTTTCATAATACCTGCCTGTACTTGAACTTCTCCCCTATTATCTGGTTTTGAAAGTATTATTACTTTTTGATCCAATTTAGGAAGATAAACTTCTTCACCTAAATTTATTTCTTTTATTTTTTTTCCTTTTTCTTTATTTAAGTTTTCTTCTTTCTCTTCAAGTTTGTGTATTTTACTATTTAGTTTTTTTCTTTCTTCTTCAAGCTTTTGTCTAGCAGTAGATGAATATCCCATTTTTTCTAATTCTCTTATGTTTTTTAATATTTCATCTGCTTCTTCTTTAGCTTCCTTTATAAGCTTTTTAGCTTCTTCTTGAGCACCCTTTAGTAACTTTTCCCTAGTTTCCTCTACAATTTTTAATTTATCTTCATATTTATCCTTTAATCTATCTGCTTCTAGTTTATACATTTCTGCTCTTCTAGCATCATCTGAAGCCTTTATACTTTTAGATTGTAGTTTTTCAATAAGAGCCTCAAATTTCAAACTGTCACTCTCTATATTGTTTTTAGCCTCTTCTATAATATCTTCACCTAAACCCAACCTTTTAGATATTTCAAAGGCATTAGATTTTCCTGGTATACCTATTAATAATCTATATGTAGGTCTTAAGGTTTCAACATCAAATTCTACAGAAGCATTTTCTACATCTTCCGTTTTTAAGGCATATCCTTTTAATTCGCTATAGTGAGTAGTAGCAACTATTTTACATTTTCTTCTTCTTAGGTTTTCTAAAATTGATATTGCTAAAGCCGCTCCCTCCGTAGGATCTGTTCCTGCACCTAATTCATCAAATAATACTAAAGATTTATGATCTGCTTTTGATATTATATCTACTATATTTACCATATGAGATGAGAAAGTTGATAGACTTTGTTCTATACTTTGCTCATCTCCTATATCCGCAAATATCTCTTCAAAAAATGCTATGGTAGAATTTTCCTTAGCTGGTATTAGTAATCCACTTAATCCCATTATATGAATTAATCCTAAAGTTTTAAGTGTTACAGTTTTTCCACCTGTATTAGGTCCTGTTATAATTAAGGATGTAAAATCCTTACCTAAGTATATGTCTGTTGGAACTACCTTTTCTGTATCTATTAAAGGATGTTTACCCTCTATTATGTCTACTATTCCATCTTCACTAACTTTAGGTAAAGTACAGTTATTATGGCTTGCAAACTTAGCTTTTGCAAATATAAAATCCAATTCCCATATTACCTTGGCATTAACATTTACTACATCTAAATTATTATATACCTTTAAGGAAAGTTCTTCTAATATTCTCTCTATTTCTTCTCTTTCTTTTAGCAATAATTCTTTTATTTCGTTATTTAGATTTACTAAGCTCATTGGCTCAATAAATAGAGTTGCTCCAGAAGAACTTTGATCGTGAACAAGCCCTGGTACAGAGCCTTTATGTTCTGCTCTTACTGGTAAAACATATCTATCTCCTCTTATTGTGTATATGCTTTCTTGTAAGTAAGGAGAGTACTTTCTAACTAAGGAATTTACTCTATCCCTTAGAGAATCATTTTTATCTCTTAATGATCTTCTTATACCATAAAGCTTTAAACTTGCTCTATCGGCTATTTCATCGTCACTTATAACTATATTAAATATAGATTCTTCTAGTCCTTTAAGAAGTTCTATACCCTCACATATGTCCTCTATATTTTTATGAGGAGTTTCTTCATGTTTTCTGCCTACATAGTCTTTAAACCTTCTTGATGATTTTAAAATAGATGCTACTTTTAATAGTTGCCCTGGTAATAAAACCATAGCTTTTTCTACTCTAATTAAAATATCCCTTATATCATATACTCCTTCAAAAGGTGGTTCCCCCTTTGTTTGAAGCAAATCTAAAGCTTCCATTGTTTCTTCTAAATGCATTTCTACTTCATAAAGATTTGTATAGGGTTTTAAATTATCTACTATGTCCTTTGCTGCATTAGTTTTTACAAAGCCTTTTAGTTTTTCTTTTATCTTATAAAATTCTAATACTTTTAATGCTCTTTCATTCAATTGTTAAACACCTCGTTATTTTATTCTACACCTCTTTTATAATGTCCCCTTGTATAGTTTTTAAAATCTTCTTTCCATTTTTTATTTTTAAATGCTTTTAATATTTTATCTACATCTTTGTAATCTTCATCTGTAAAATCTATTCTAAAAGAGTATACACCTAACTCTTCTAATTCTTTTATATATTGAATTAAGTTTAGAGGAACTGTATTTAAAATATGACTTCTACAAAACTTATCGGTTGTAATTGGAAATTCTTCTCCCTTTCTATCTATTAAGCTAAAATTACCTTTTTCGCAAATGTTATTACATCCATTTAATTTGTTTTTTTCTGAGAAGGCACTTCCTATTGGACAATATTCACTTACCATAAGTTCAATTCTTCCATAAGCTAATAACTGAACAGGTATCCTACTTTTTTTCAAAATATCTTTTATTTCCATCTTATTTAACTCTGTGCTTAAACATCCCATGGATATAAAATCTTTAAAAAATTCTAAGGAGTAATTATTAAACATATTTAATTTATAATCTCCTATAATAGTTTTTTTATCTTTAAAGTCATTTATGATTCCAAGATTAGCAGTTATTATACCTTTTATATTATCTAAATTATTATTTATATATTCATAAATATAATTATATTCCTTTTTTATTATATTGGGTATTTTCAAGTATATATTAATATCCTCTTTAATTAAATCTGAAATATCTAGTTGATTATATTTAATAAAAGGATTTATACATATATTTTTTATGCCATTTTCTATAGTTGCTTTTAATTGTTCTTTTGTTTTTATTGTTACAATATGTTCAGGTAGTCTTTCATTGTATTCATACTGTTCATTAACTTTATTTAAATTTACTTCCACATTTGAAACATTTCTTCTATATTTTTTTAATAAAAAATCTTCTATTTTACATAAGAAATCTCTTCTAACTTCGTTTATTTTTGAAATAGGTAAGAATCCTTCTTCATAAACTTCAAAATTTATACTTTCAAATTTAAAAGGAGTATCACCTGTTTTCTCTATGTTTTCTTTTATCTTTTCTCTACTTAAAGGTTTTTTTAATGCTTTTTGTATAATTTCACCTTCAACTAAAATAAGTTCATCCTCTATATGAGTATATATAGTTATAGGCATTTCTTTTTTAAATACTATATTTACATTTATATTTATTTTTTTACCATAGGGATCTTCAAAATATATACTACTTTCTTTTAATAATTTTATATCTGATGTCTTATATATTTTATCTCCTTTTTTATAAAGGTCAGGATATATTTTAACCAAATCTCCTGGATATGCAGTATCTACCTCTTTATTATTCTTTATTATTTTAGATACAGTAAAACCTTTTTCCTTAATTCTAATACCATCACCTAAGGTTAAATCTTCTTTTAATTTAATATTAGATTGGTAATCTACATCTCCTATATATATTCCTGTATTTTTAGGAAAGTTTTTTGCTATCATATCTATTCCTTCATTACCATAAAGATATGCTTTTGAAAAACCTTCTCTATTAAATAGCTTTAATAGTTTTTTAGTTTTCAGTTTATAATCTATTTCTTTAATATTTTTCTTATAAAAACTATTGATAACTTCTCTATAGATTGTAACTACACCTGCTACATATTCTGGTCTCTTCATCCTACCTTCTATTTTAAAAGATTGGGCCCCAGATAAAATTAAATCTTCTACATTTTCTATGGTACACACATCTTTAGGACTTAATAAATAAGCTTTTTGTTTTTGATTGTTTTCATTATTTATTATAGTGTAAGGCAACCTACAAGGTTGAGCACATCTTCCTCGATTACCACTTCTTCCTCCTATTAAACTACTCATTAAACACTGTCCTGAATAACATATGCACAATGCACCATGTACAAATACTTCAGTTTCAACTTTCAAATTATTAGATATATCTTTTATTTCCTCCATGAATAATTCCCTTGATAAAACTATTCTTTCAAATCCAACATCTTGTAATAACTTTGCCCCTTGAATATTGTGTACTGTCATTTGGGTAGATGCATGAAGTTCAAAATCAGGGAAATGCTTTTTAATTAAGTAAAATAAACCTGTATCTTGAATTATAAGAGCATCTACTCCTATATTATAAAGATATCTTATATATTCTAAAGCCTCTTTTAACTCTTTTTCCTTTAACAAAATATTTACTGTTACATATACCTTAACACCATATATATGGCAATAGTCTACCGCTTTTCTCATAGTTTCTTCATCAAAATTTGATGCATAAGCCCTTGCTGAAAATTTACTTCCTCCTAAATAAACAGCATCTGTCCCACTTTGTACCGCTGCATATAGGCTCTCAATACTTCCTGCTGGTGCTAATAACTCTACTTTTTTCATAATCCACCTCTCTAATTAAATCTAATGACTATTATACTACAAAAAAGGCTGTTGAAAAATCAACAGCCTAACTTTTTACCTTTTTTTTAATCCTATTATTTATTAAGGGATTGTTTTGGTTTTTCTCTTTAGCAAGTTCTACTTGAGTTTCTATCAATCTGTTTTGTAAATCTATTATCTTATACTTTGCAGATTGAATTTGAAATTTATGTTCCTTACGTTCAACTTTTAAAGATTCATTTTCTTCTTTAGTTTCATTGTATTTATTATACAAATCTTCTTTTTCTATTTTTAGAGATTTTATTTCTAAATCTTTTTCTTTTAAATTCTCATCATTTGTATCATTAGAATTAGAATTCTTTAATAGTTCTTTTTTTTCATCTCTAATTTTTTCTTTTTCTTCTTTTACTTGTTGATTTTCTTCATATAAGGCTTGTAATTTATCTGTAAGTTCTTCAATTTCTTTTTCCAATCTTTTGTTGTATTCTTTTACAAGATTAATTTCTTCTAAAAGTTTTTCCACCTCTTCATTGCTTTTAATTAATTCGTCAACAGTATTTAGTGCAGTTAGTATTGCAGCAGAGGATGTACTCAATTTAGTATTATTTGATAAAATAGTTTTTATTGTTTTATCAACATAGTTAGCAATCTTATGTAAGTATTCTTCTTTTTCATTTCCTTTTAAGTTATACTCAACTCCATTTATTCTTACAACAACTATATTCACTGTACACACCCTCTCAGATAAATTCATATATATCTACATTCTAACATAAAATTCACATAGTTAAAATAGAATTTACACCATATATACTATCATCTGAGTCTGTAATCTTATTTATCTTAATTCAGCACCTAAGTTGTTTTCTAAAGTTCTAACTATTTTATCATGAACTTTATTTACTTCTGCATCTGTTAGTGTTCTATTTGGCATTCTGTATACTATTGAATATGCAACACTCTTCTTACCTTCAGGTATTTGAGCCCCTTTATATACATCAAATAGTTTAACATCTTCTAGTATTTTTCCACCTTTATTTCTTATTATACTTTCTATATCTTGTACAAGTACCTCATCATCTACAAGTAACGCCATATCCCTATCCACTGCTGGGAATTTAGGTAGTGCTTTATATTTTTTCTCAATGTTAGCATTCTTAAATAACACATCTAAATTTAATTCTGCTATATAACATTTTTCATCTATATCATAATTATCTAATACATCTGGGTGTATTTCTCCTAATAATCCAGCAAATTCTTTATTAACATATAGTTTTGCTGTTTTTCCAGGATGGAATGTTGGATGCTCTGATTCCCTTTTATAAGAACTCTTTTCTATATTTAATTCTTCAATTAAATTTTCCAATATACCTTTTAAATTTAAATAATCTACCTCTCCATACATCCCTATTACAAGAGTATTTCTTTCTTCTGGTAATACTTTTTCATCTTGGCTTGGAATATATACTTTTCCCATTTCAAATAATCTAGCATAAGAATTATTTCTAGAATAGTTTCTAGATAAAGCTTCCATCATTGATGCAAGAGTGGTAGTTCTCATTAAGCTATAATCCTCTCCTAGAGGATTCTTAATTTTTACAGTGTTTCTTAAATCGTTATCTTTTGGTATAAGTATTTTATCAAAAATCTTAGGACTTACAAAAGAATAGCTTATAGATTGATTCAATCCACTTCCTATTAATATTTCTACCACTTTATCTTCTAGATGTTGCTTTAATGTCTTACCAGCTCTTTTACTTACACTATTAAACATAGTAGTTGGTATATTATTATATCCATAAATTCTTGCTATTTCTTCTGCTACATCTTGTTTTAATACTATATCACTTCTAAATGTAGGAACAGTTATATTTAAAGTATCTCCTTCTACATCTGTTTTTAATTCTAATCTATCAAGATATTCTTTCATGTCTTCTTTTGAAATGTCTGTACCTAAAAACTTATTCATCCAATTAGAATCTACTTTAAGATTTCTTTCTTTTATTGGGTTTTTGTATATATCTATAGTACCTTCCATTACTTCTCCTGCATCTAATTCTTCTATTAGATGACAAACTCTATCCATAGCTATTTCTACCAAATTTGGATCTAAATCTTTTTCAAATTTTGAAGAAGATTCTGTTCTTAATCCTAATTTTTTTGAAGAAACTCTTATATTTGTTCCATCAAAATTTGCACACTCTAGTATTATTTCTTTTGTATCTTCTTTTACTTCAGAGTTTAGACCTCCCATTATACCTGCTAAAGCTACTGCTCTATCTCCATCCTTTATGCATAAAACACTTTCATCTATAGTTCTTTCCACTTTGTCTAAGGTAGCAAATTTTTCTCCTACTTTTCCTTTTTCTATTACTATTTTATTAGAAGTTATTTGTCGTCCATCAAAAGCATGAAGTGGTTGACCAAGCTCTAGCATAACGAAGTTAGTTATATCAACTATATTATTTATTGCTCTTACACCAGCTTCTTCTAATCTTTCTTGCATCCATTCAGGAGACTCTTGTATCTTAACATTTTTTACTCCTCTTGCCATGTATCTTCTACATAAATCATCTCTTATTTCTACTTCTAAGGAATCCTTTATATTAGCTTTATTTTTAGGTGTATAATCTAACTTAGGCATAGTATATTTTATTCCCAATGTAGCAGCTGTTTCCCTTGCTATTCCTACTACACTTAAACAATCTGGTCTATTAGAAGTTATTTCAAATTCTATTACTGCATTATCTAAATCTAAAACTTCCTTTATATCCTTTCCAATTGCTGTATCAGAAGGTAATATCATTAATCCATCTACACCGCTCTCTGGCATACCTAATTCTTTTTCAGAGCACATCATACCATTTGACATTATACCTCTTAACTTACCTTTTTTTATCTTTACGTCATTTGGCAATACCGCACCATGAACAGCTACTGGTACTATATCTTCTTCTTTCATATTATTTGCCCCTGTAACTATTTGGATAGGTTCTTCTTTACCAATATTTACACTGCAAACTACTAATTTATCTGCATCTGGATGTCTTTCTATTTTTTCTATTTTTCCAGTTACTACATTTTGTATTTCATCTCCAGAAGATATGATTTCTTCTACTTTTGAGCCTGATAAAGTAAGCCTATCCCCTAATTCATTAGCAGAAATATTTATATTAACATAATCTTTTAACCATTTAAATGGAACCTTCATCCTTATACTCCTCCTTTGTCATATTAAAATTGATTTAAAAATCTCATATCACTTTCATAAAGTAATCTTATATCATCTATACCATACTTTTGCATTACCATTCTATCTACTCCAAATCCAAATGCAAATCCACTATATACTTCCGGATCTATTCCACAATTTTTTAAAACTTGTGGGTGAACCATTCCTCCTCCTAAAATTTCTATCCATCCTTCACCCTTACATACTTTACATCCTTCTCCATGGCATACAAAGCAAGTAGCATCCATTTCTGCTGATGGTTCTGTAAAAGGGAAATGATGTGGTCTAAACTTAGTTTTTAAATCCTCTCCAAACATCTTTTTAGCAAACATATCTAAAGTACCTTTTAAATCTGCAAAAGTTACCCCTTTATCTACCACTAGTCCTTCCATTTGATAGAATATAGGTGAATGTGTAGCATCTACTGAGTCAGAACGATATACCTTACCTGGTGCTATCATTTTTATTGGAAGTTTTTGACTTTCCATAGTTCTAATTTGAATAGGTGATGTTTGAGTTCTTAGAACCACATTGTCATTTATATAAAAAGTATCCTGTTCCCCTCTAGCTGGGTGATTTTTAGGTATATTTAAAGCTTCAAAGTTATAATAATCTAGCTCTATTTCTGGCCCTTCCTCTACCGTAAATCCCATATTGATAAAAATCTCTTTCATTTTATCTAGTGTTTGTTCTAAAGGATGTCTTTTACCTAAATATTGTCTTTTACCTGGTAATGTTATATCTATAGTTTCCTCAGAAAGTTTAATATTCTTTTCTTTTTCTTTAATTTCTTTTAAAGTTGTTTCTATTATTTCTTCAATATTTTTTCTTATCTCATTAGCTAACTTTCCTACTATAGGTCTTTCCTCTGCACTTAGTCCTCCCATACCTCTAAGTATTTTAGTTAACTCACCTTTTTTACCTAAGTATTTTACTCTTATGCTTTCTATTGTTTCCTTATCTACCACATTATTTAATTCTTCAATGGCATTTTTCTTAATCTTTTCTAGTATCTCTTTCATATGTAAGCTCCTTTCATTTTATTTAAATTAAAAAAAGCTCCTCCCTAAATAGGGACGAACTTTACTCCGCGATGCCACCCTTGTTGATACAAAAGTATCCAGCTCTATGAATATCGGTTCATGTCCGCTAATTGCTACTAAATTTCACAATTAGAACTCAGAAGCGAACTTCAATATAAAAATTAATAAAAAAGCTTTCAGTCCTTGACCTTTTCTCCCTAGAAAAATTTTTACATTTACTCTCTTCGTCATAGTTTACTATATTAAATTAAAATCATCTTTAATTTACAATTTTACATATTAAATGTGTAATTGTCAATATTATTTTAGATTTTGCCTTACTATTTCAAAAATTATAATGGATGTAGCTACTCCTGCATTAAGAGATTCAGCATTGCCAGGCATAGGTATTATAAAAGTTTCATCACTTATATTGTAAACTTCTTCACTTACTCCACTGCCCTCATTTCCCACAGCTAATATTAAGTTTTTTTTACATAAATCTAGGTCATATAAACTTTTGTTTGTATCTAAACTACTGGCTAATACCTTAAATCCTTTTAATTTTAGATCTTTAATTTTATCTAACTTGAAATCTTCAATAACTGGTATATAAAATATGGATCCCATGGAAGATCTTAAAGTTTTTTCATTATATACATCTACTGTACCCTCAGTTATTAATATACCTGAAGCATTAGCTGCGTGAGCAGTTCTTATTATTGTTCCCATATTACCAGGGTCTTGAACTCTATCAGCTAATATATATAATCCATCTTCTTTTAGTTTTAAAACTTCCTTCATGTTCACAATTGCCAATATGCCCTGTGAATTTTCAGTTCCACTTATACTATTAAATGAACTTTCATTTAATATGTATACTTTATTTTCTATAACTTCTATATTTATATTAAACTCTTGTACCTTATTCAAAGACTTTTCATTTATCAGTATATATTCTATACAATAATCTGATTTTAATGCCTCTTCTACAAATCTAAAACCTTCTACTATAAACTTTTTTTCTTTTTTTCTATGTTTTTTATCTCTTAATTTTCTAACGAATTTAACTAAATTATTATCTTTACTGGTTATAGTATTCAATTTTAATTCACCCTTTATTTAGAAACTAAGGTTTCTAATCTATTTAATTCATCTGTTCCACCTATGGCAACTATAATATCCCCTTCTTCAATTACATCTTCTGCTGTAGGAGACACATTTATTTCTTCTTTTTTCTTTATTGCCACTATATTTATACCATAATTTGCTCTTATACTTAAATCTTCTAAATTTTTACCATACCATTCTTTTGGGCTTATTACTTCTGCTATACTAAAATCTGGAGATAATTCTATATAGTCTAATATATTTGTAGAAACCAAATTATGAGCAACTCTTACCCCCATATCTCTCTCTGGTAATACAACTTTATCAGCACCTATTTTATATAAAACTTTTGCATGCAGTTCACTATTAGCCTTTGCAATTGTATATCCAACCCCTAATTCCTTTACTAAAAGAGTTGCCATTACACTTGCTTGTAGGTCAGAACCTATGGTAACTACCGCTACATCAAAATTTCTAACTCCAATGGATCTTAAGCTATTTTCATCAGTAGCATCTGCTTGAATTGCATGAGTTACATTTTCCGATATACTTTGCACTCTATCTTCATCTGAATCAATTGCTAAAACATCATTTCCTAGAGAATATAATGTTTGAGCTACAGATGTTCCAAACCTTCCCAAACCTATAACTACAAATTGTTTATTTGCCAATTTAAAATTCCCCCTTATCCTACTAAAACTTTTCCCTCTGGGTATTTTATATTTCTAGAAGACTTTTTATTTGATAAAGCCAATGCCAATGTTAAAGGACCAACTCTTCCTGCATACATAGTTAGTGCTATTATAATTTTTCCTGCAAAACTCAATTTTGTGGTTATACCTAAAGTCAATCCAACAGTTCCAAAGGCAGATGTAGCTTCATAAAGTAAATTTTCAAAAGAATGAGCACTGTCTGTAATAGATAATAGCATAGTTACAATGGTAACTATCAAAAATCCAATTACCACAATTGCTAAAGCTTTATATATATTATCTTTAGGAACCCTTCTTTGAAAAATTTCAGTATCTTCTCTTCCTTTTATCACACATAATATAGTCATAAACATCAATCCAGCAGTAGTGGTTTTTATTCCCCCAGCTGTAGAACCTGGTGAGCCTCCAATAAACATAAATATAATAGTTAAAAATTTACCAGCTGTAGTCATATCAGAAGTTGATATAGAATTAAATCCAGCTGTTCTTGGGGATACTGAAGCAAAAAAAGAAGATAACATCTTTCCTTTAAGTCCCATATTCTTCATAGTACCTGGATTATTAAATTCAAATAAAAACATTAAAATAGCACCTACAACTATTAATATACTAGTTGTGGATATACATATTTTTGAATGAAGAGATAATCTCTTAAAACCTCTGAAATTATATATCTCTTGCCATACATAAAATCCTAATCCTCCTATGATTATAAGAAGAGATATAGTTAATATAATTACTGAATTATTATAATATCCTGTAATACTACTATAATTTCCTATAAGGTCAAATCCTGCATTACAAAACGCAGATACTGAGTGAAATATACTATAATATATACCTTTGCCTATACCGAACTCTGGTATGAATTGTGTGGATAAAATCAAAGCTCCTCCTAGTTGTGCTGAAAAGGTAAATATTAAAATATATTTAACCATTTTTACAACACCTTGAGTGGAGAAAAAATTATATGCTTCTTGCATAACCAATCTTTCTTTTAAGGTAATTTTCTTACCTAAAATTAAAGCTACTAATGTACCAAAAGACATAAAGCCTAAGCCACCTATTTCAATCAATAACATTATAACGGTTTTACCAAAATAATTCCAATGAGTCCCTGTGTCTACAGTAACCAATCCAGTAACACAGGTAGCAGATGTAGATATAAAAAAGCAATCTATTAAAGGAGTCTTCTCTCCACTATTAGTAGCTATAGATAGATTTAATAGTATAGTACCTGTAAGAATAACTATTGCAAAACCCAATGCTAAAATTCTAAATGGAGTAGCTCTTCTCATTTTAAATTTTTGTAAATTCATACATGTCTCCTCTCTTACTAAAGTGATACCTAATTGTTGTTTCTCAATATATTTAATGAAATTATATCACTGTAAACACAAATGTCAATTATATGCTATATTCATATAATTGACATTTTAAGTTAAAAAAATGCAGCAAATTGCTGCATTTTTTATGCGTTAAGTTGTTTCTTAGCTGCTTCAACTAATTCAGAAAAAGCTTTTGGATCATTTATAGCTATTTCTGATAACATTTTTCTATTCATATCTATTCCTGCAAGTTTAAGTCCATTCATAAATCTTGAATAGGAAAGACCATTTGCTCTTGTAGCTGCGTTAATTCTTGCTATCCATAACTTTCTATAATCTCTTTTCTTTAACTTTCTTCCAGTATAAGCATTTCTTAAAGCTCTTATAACACTTTCATTAGCTGTTTTAAATAATCTACTTTTCCCACCAAAGTATCCTTTTGATAGCTTTAATATTTTCTTATGTTTTTTACGTGCATTCATTGCTCTTTTTACTCTTGCCATTTAAACAAACCTCCTTTAACCGAAAACTATAAGTATGGTAATAGCTTCTTCATTGCTTTTTCTTGTGTTTCTGAAACGTATCCTATTTTTCTTAAATTTCTTTTTGTTTTAGTACTTTTCTTTGTTAATATATGGCTTTTATATGCCTTTGCTCTTTTTAATCTTCCTGTTCCTGTCTTTTTAAATCTCTTAGCTGCTCCTCTATGAGTCTTCATTTTTGGCATATTATGTTCCTCCTCTCAACAATACGGATTAAAGTATTTTATTTCCTTGGAGCTAAAACCATGGTCATATTTTTACCTTCTAACCTAGCTGGTTTCTCCACAACACAAACATCCTCTACTTTAGATAAAAAGGTCTTTAATATCTTGTTACCTACTACATTAGAATGTTCCATTTCTCTTCCTCTAAATCTAACAGTTACTTTAACTTTGTCCTCTGCTTTTAAGAACTTTCTTGCATTGTTAGCTTTAATTCCTATATCATGTTCTTCTATTGTTGCACTTAATCTTATTTCTTTTACATTAATAACCTTTTGTTTCTTTTTTGCCTCTTTGTCTTTCTTGGTCTGTTCATATATAAACTTTCCATAATTCATTATTTTACAAACAGGCGGTTTTCCTGTTGGAGCTATCATTACTAAGTCTAATTCCTTTTCTTCCGCTCTTTTTAAAGCTTCAGATGTGGGTATTACTCCTAGCTGCTCTCCATCCTCAGCAATAACCCTAACTTCCTTTTCTCTAATTTCTTCATTCATAAGGAAACCTTTTTTAATAATATTCACCTCCTAGGTGGATTTAAAATAAAAAAAGACGGCAAATGCCGTCCTCTAATCAAAATAATAAACTGATTTCATAACCTTACTAGCTATGCTGTAAGGTGAGAAACGGCTAGTTTCTTCTTAACGTTTTAAATTATACTACTGTACCTTTATATTGTCAAGCTATTTTTTATTCCACATCTACCTATTTAGAGTTTTCTACTATTCTATTATCTATTTCATAGTTTAATTTTGCTACAAACTCTTTTAAAGAAATAGCTCCTAAGTCTCCTTCTTTTCTGCTTCTTACTGCAACTTTATTTTCACTTACTTCTTTATCTCCTAATATAATCATATAAGGTACCTTTTGAAGTTGAGCTTCTCTTATTTTATATCCTATTTTTTCATTTCTATCGTCAAACTCTACTCTTATTCCTTTTTCTTTTAGATCATTAACTACTTTATTAGCATAATCTTTTTGTGAATCTGTAATAGTCATAACTTTTACTTGTACTGGAGCTAACCATGTCGGGAAAGCTCCTGCAAAATGTTCTATAAGTATTCCTATAAATCTTTCTATACTTCCAAATACTACTCTATGAACCATAACTGGTCTATGTTTTTCTCCATCTTGACCTACATATGTTAAATCAAATCTTTCTGGCATTTGGAAATCCAACTGAATAGTTCCACATTGCCATGTTCTACCTATGCAGTCCTTTAAATGGAAGTCTATCTTAGGACCATAAAAAGCCCCATCCCCTTCATTTATTTTATATTCTAATCCTGCACCCTCAAGAGCATTTTTTAATCCATTAGTTGCAACTTCCCAGTCTTCATCGCTACCCATAGAATCTTCTGGTCTAGTGGATAATTCAACAAAGTACTCAAATCCAAAAACTTTGTAGAAACTATCAATTAATTTTATTACATTTAGTATTTCATCCTTTATTTGTTCCTTTGTCATAAATATATGAGCATCATCTTGAGTAAAGCATCTAACTCTCATAAGCCCATGTAATGCTCCAGATAATTCGTGCCTATGAACCAATCCAAGCTCTCCTAGTCTCATTGGAAACTCCTTATAAGAATGTAAATGGCTCTTGTAAACCAAGATTGAACCTGGACAATTCATTGGTTTTATAGCAAAATTTTCATTATCTATTTTAGTAAAATACATATTTTCTTTATAGTGATCCCAGTGACCTGATCTATGCCATAATTCTTCGTTCAATATAACTGGAGTTCTTATTTCATCATAGCCAGCTTTAGTATGTTTTTCTCTCCAGAAATTTTCTAAAATATTTCTTACTACCATTCCCTTCGGGTGGAAAAATGGAAATCCTGGGCCTTCTTCATTTATAGTAAATAAGTCTAGTTCTTTCCCTAACTTTCTGTGATCTCTTCTTTTAGCTTCTTCTAACATTTTTAAATATGCTTCTAATTCACTTTTCTTTAAAAATGCCGTTCCATATATTCTTTGAAGCATTTTATTTTTTTCATCGCCTCTCCAGTAAGCACCTGCCACTGAAAGAAGTTTAATTGCCTTTATTTTTCCTGTGGAAGGTAAATGAGGTCCTGCACATAAATCTACAAAATCACCTTGTTTATAAAAAGAAATAACCTCTCCTTCTGGTAGATCTTCTATTAATTCAACTTTATAAGGTTCACTTGCATCCTTAACAAGTTTAATTGCTTCTTCCCTTGGAAGTTCAAATCTTTCTATTTCTAAGTTTTCTTTTACTATTTTCGCCATTTCTTTTTCTATTTTTTCTAACATTTCTGGTGTAAAAGTAAAGTCTATATCAAAATCATAATAAAATCCATTATCTATAGCTGGTCCTATTGCTAATTTAGCTTCTGGATAAAGCCTTTTTACTGCTTGTGCTAGTATATGTGATGATGTGTGCCTTACTGTTTTTCTTCCTTCCTCATCATCAAAAGTTAGTATTTCTAGTTCACTATCTTCTTTTATTTCTGTCATAAGCTCAGCTATTTCTCCATTTATCTTAGCTCCTACAGCTTTTTTATATAAAGCTGGACTTATTTTCATAACTATATCACTTACTTTTACTCCTTTTTCTACTTCTATTACTTTTCCGTCTTTTAATGTTATATTTATCATTATATACTCCCTCCTTAATATAGTGCTTATTTATATTCAAAAAATAAAAAAAACGCCCCTCTAATGGGACGAGTATCTCGTGGTTCCACCCAAATTTGATAATAGATTTTTGCTTTTATTATCCTTTGAGATCCTTTAACGCAGGTAACGGAAATACTTACTTAATTTCAGTATTCAGCTCTAAGGTGGTTTTCAATAAATACTATTAAGAAAATTTTTCAGCCTGAGAATTTTCCTCTCTTATAATAGTGGTCTTATTTACTCTTCCTTTTCTTAGCCTTTAACATCTTGTTATATAATTATATTCACTTAGATAATTATTGTCAATAACTTTATTTTCTATATTGCTTATTTATCTCTCTACAGGTTTCACAACTATTACAATAAGCTACCTTTTTTAAAAATACATTATTTATTGTATTTATAAGCTCTTTATTTAAACAGTTTTCAACACAATGTATAATAATTTTCTCTGGACAGTAAGTTATTAAACCACTTATTAATATATCATCCAAGTTTATTTCTAGAGATACATTATTAGAAATAAAGTCTTTAAATAACTCTTCAGTTATATCTATCCCATTTTTGTCTTTTATTATATAATTACCCTCTTTATATATTATTATATTGACCTCATCAATTCTACTTTCTTGTATATTAACAAAATATTTTAATAGCTTTATAAATTCATCGTATTCTTTTTCTATAACATATTCCTCTACTATTTTTTCTATTATAAGTTTTAATTCTTTTTCTAAAGTTTTTGTTCTAAAAGTTAAAAACCCCTCTATATTTATTTCATTTCTTTCTTTAATACATTCTAATATTTCATCCATAATTTCATTTTTTTTATTCATGTAATATATATTTGAACTATCTATCATTTTTTCATTATTTGTAAGGATATCCCTAATCTTTTCTTCTATTTCTTTTATATCTTTTGAATTTAAGAAAAAATAACTTTCCTCTATAAATTCAATCATATTCTCTTTTAAAAATTTATCTATATAAATATTATATATTATATTAGCTATATGCAAATGGAATATATTTTTACTTTTCTTTGTTAACTTTTCTTCTGGAATGTATATTCTCATAAAGTGAATGTTATTATCAATACTTTCACATACACCTATTTCAAGTTCAAAATAAACTTTTAAAGCATTTATTCCTTCAATAATTTCCTTAAAATCATCTTCATATATTATTTTAAATATTGCCATATATTTCACTCCCTTCTGTCATAGTATGTGTTTTATTTTTATGTATATTCATATTGAAATTATTAAAAATTTGATATAGAATTTATTGCTAGGTGATGTAGTTATGAAATATTTATTTGTAGATGGAAGAATATCTATAGAAGAAGAATACAATTTAATGTCATTAGAGTACAATATTATAAAATGCCCTATATTCTCTTTATTATACTATGCTATTTCTGGTCATCCTGACATCCTTATCCATGTGTTAGACGAAAAGAATTTAATCTTGCACAAAGATATAGATAAAGAGTTTATAAAAAAATTAAAAAATTTAAATTTTAATATAAAACTATCTAAAAACTCACTATCTTCTAATTACCCCATGAACATAGGGTTAAATGCAGTAAACTTAAGTAATGTTTTTATACATAATTTAAAATACACCGATCCTGTTTTAATAGAAAATGTTAAAGACAAGAATTTAATAAATGTAAAACAAGGCTATACTAAATGTTCTGTAGCAGTAGTTAGCGATAATGCAATAATAACTTCGGATAAAATTATTGCACAGAAAGCTAAAGAAGTTTCTATTGATGTTCTATTAATTCCTCCTGGGGACATAATTTTACCTGGATTAGACTATGGATTTATAGGGGGGTGCTGTGGACTTATAGAAAAGGATTTGATGGCATTTTTCGGTGATTTGAATTATTTTAATTATGGCAATGAAATAAAAGAATTTTTATATAAACATAATGTAACACCTATTTACTTAAAAAAAGGAAAGCTCATAGACAGAGGAAGCATTTTGTGTAATGAATAATTATGGATAGCTTTTCTCCATTGTCATTTCGAAAAGTTTTTAATTTTATAAAATCTTTTCGTTTAGTTAATGCTAAACTTTTCTAATCTCCATACAGCTAAATGAATTTTTCATAATAGAACTCTTTAAATTAAAATTTCTCTGAGCTAAACGAAGAAAAATATCCTTCATTATTAATTATTAATTGTTCATTAAATAAAAAAATCATCTTAAAACAATTCTGTTTTAAGATGATTTTTTTATTTGGAGGCACCACCCAGATTTGAACTGGGGAATAGAGGTTTTGCAGACCTCTGCCTTACCACTTGGCTATAGTGCCATATATTGGAGCGGAAGATGGGATTCGAACCCACGACGTTCACCTTGGCAAGGTGACGCTCTACCACTGAGCCACTCCCGCAATACTGGTGGCTCGACCAGGAATCGAACCAGGGACACGAGGATTTTCAGTCCTCTGCTCTACCGACTGAGCTATCGAGCCAAATTGCTTATATATTAAAATATATAAGCAATTTCAATTTAATTATATACACCGTAATCTATTTTGTCAATATGTATTAATGCTTTTATTTAGAATTTTCAATCATCTATTATTTTTCTCTAATATCAACTAGGAATTCACTATCTACAATACTAGCCTCTGCTAAGGTAGCCATATTATTCATAAGACAAAGAGCAGATTCAATCATAAAAAATTGTAGTGGGCATCCTGATCCTTCTCCTAATCTCATCTCCATATGAAGGCATGGCTTAAGCCCTATTGCTCCTGTAACATATTCAATACCTGGTTCTGCTGAAAGATGAGATGATATTAAGAAGTCTTTTACATTGGCATTCATTTTATATGCACATAGTGCTGCTGATGCTGATATTATGCCATCTATTACTATAGGCACTCTATTTTTTGCTGCACCTAAAAAGCATCCACATATTCCTGCAATATCAAATCCTCCTATTTTAGCGATTACATCTATCACATCTTCTTTGTTAGGCTTATTTATTTCTATAGCTTGCTTTACAGCTCTTTTCTTATTTAAAAAACCTTCATCTGTAAGCCCAGATCCTTTTCCTACTATTTTATCAGAATCTATTTGGGACAGAACACTTATTACTGCTGCACTAGTAGCTGTATTTCCTATTCCTGCTTCACCAGTTCCAAATAAATCGTATCCTTCCTTTACAAATTTATCTACTAATTCTATTCCTGTTTCTATGGCTTTAACTGCTTCTTCTCTTGTCATGGCAGGTTCTTTTGCCATGTTTTTTGTTCCATAGGCTACTTTTTTATTAAGTATTCTAGAATCTTTTACATCTGATTTTATCCCTATGTCTACTACACACATATCTGCATTTACATGTTTAGATAAAACTCCTATACCTGTTATTTCTTTGACATAATTTTCAGCTAAAAGAGCAGTTAATTCTTGTGGGCAAGCACTTACTCCTTCTTCGCAAATTCCATTATCTGAACACATTATTACAGTCATTTTTTTATTTATTTCATTCTTTACCTTTCCTGTAATACCAGATATTTGAACTGCAATTTCTTCTAGTTTACCAAGACTTCCTATAGGTTTACTTAAACTATCCATTCTACTCCATGCTTTTTTTATAACTTCCTCATCTGCTGGCTTGATTCTTCTTAGGGTTTCTTCTAATAATTTCATAATAATTACCAACCTTTCTTAAATTTTAAAGCCTCTTCGTTTGAAGAGGCTTTAACAACGACTAAAACTCCCTGCCTTTGAGCAAGGAGAATTTATCCCATGACTACCAGCTCTAATACTCCCATTTTCTTTAAAATGGGAGTAAAGAGCAGGTACGTCCTTGGTTAACGATTTCTAAGCTTTAAGTGGAATACACACTTCTCCTAAAGCTAAGAACTCTGTTTATCATAGCAATTCTTCCCTCCGAAGTAATATATTTTAGGCAGTTCTCCTGACTTTAGTTTCTTCCTTATCCTTCCTTCCCAGTTAACTGGTGGATAATAGGAATCGTCCACTATTACAGTAGCGGGGGCTGTAGTGGATTTTCACCACTTTCTCTTTTAAGTAATTATAAGATCACACCTAAAATCTAATATTAAATTTACAATTAATTAACATTATAAATATTAATTTTAATTTTTTCAATAAGTTTTATTTTACCAGTAATTATTCACTATTAGTTATTCATTATTCGTAATAGTTCTCCTATTTTTTCATGGTCATAAAAATATTTTTCATTGCAAAATTGACATACTAATTCTTCAGTTTTACCTTCATCATAAATTTCTTTTAAATCTTTATATCCTATACTAATAAGTGCCCTATCAATTTTTTCTCTAGAACAATCACAAGTATACTCTGGAACAATACCTTCTAGAATTTTTAGATCCATTCCTTCAAAAATAAATTCTAATATCTCCTCTATACTCATACCTTTAGATATTAATTCAGTTATTGATGGAATTTCTTCTAGTCTATAAGTAATAAAATCTGCTAATAATTCATCTGCACCTGGCATCATTTGTATAATAAATCCTCCTGAAGCCTTAATGGATAAATCTTTATCGACTAAAACTCCTAGCCCAACAGCAGAAGGTGTTTGTTCTGAAACAGTAAAATAATATGCTAAGTCATCTCCTATTTCTCCTGAATATATAGGAACTTGTCCTATGTAGGGATCTTTAAGCCCTAAATCCTTTATAACAGTTATATTACCATTTTTACCTATAGCACCACCTACATCTAACTTACCATTTTGATTTAAAGGTAAATGTACTAGAGGATTTCCTATATATCCCTTTACTTTGCCTTCAGGATATGCAGTTACTAGCACTCCTTTAGCTTCTCCACCACCATCAATTTTTATAGTTATAGTATCTTTTTCTGATTTTAGCATACTCCCCATAAGGCTTCCTGCTGTTAACATTCTTCCTAGTGCAGCCGCTCCTGTGGGACTGCATTTATGTACTTCAATTCCTTTATTAACTAATTCCGTTGTTATGGCTCCTATTATTCTTACTTGCCCATCTTTTGCAGTAGCTTTTATCAATTTATCTGCCATTTTATTTCCCTCCATATATTATTTCTTTAAAACATAAACTATTCTTTCACTTTTTTCTTCTACAGCTTTAAATTCATATCCATTAAATTTATCTATTATTTTAAAGTTATTTTTCTTTATTAATTTTTCTAACCATTCCATTTTATATGCTCTTTCTCTATGTACTTCATCAAATCTCTCATAATAGCTATTAGCTTTCTTAATAAAAAAAGTTAAGTACATTTCTACTATATCCTTATTCAAATAATTTTCCCAAGTGTAAAAAACTTCTTCACTATCGTAAGTGTAGATATTATTTCCAAGTACTTCTGTTATTTTATAATAGGAGTTTATATCAAATATAAATATTCCTTCATCTTTTAAATGATTGTATACTCTAAGAAAATAAGACTCTACCTCTTCTATGCTTGTTAAATAATTTATTGAATCAAGACAACAAGTTATTAAATTAAACTCCTTACCTAATTCTAACTTACTTATATCTTGTTTTATAAAATTGCCCCTAGTTCCATTATATCTTAGCTTCATTTCCGCCTCTGCTAGCATATCACTTGATAAATCTACAGCCCAGGTAGTTTTAAAATGCTTAGATATTATTTCTGTAATATTACCAGTCCCACAAGCTAAATCTAAATAATTATCTTTTTTTACATTATGAGTATTTACTATATCCATAATAAAATTACTCCAACTATGGTAATCTACATCTTCTTTTATTAAATTATCATATATTTGTGCAAAATCTTTATAGCACTCCATCCTTATACCCCTTTAACACTTTTATACTTACATATATTATATATTTTTCTTCTGTAAGTCAACATTTTTGGGTATATTCAACTCCCTTTTCCTTCTTGTCATTATACCTCCTATTCTTCCAGTTTCTTCAGAAGTTAATGAGCTCCATCCTTGTTCCTTAACTTTATCTATTAATCCTAATTCCTCTGCTATTTCATATTTCATCTTTTCTCTAAGTTTTTCCATAGGTGTTAGTTCTTTATTTGCTTTCAGTTTAGCCTTTATAACTTTTTTAAGGGGTGTTTTAGACATAAAAATCCCTCCTAAATAAAATTAAATAACTTTACTGAATATTATTTACACTAAATAATTATTTATACTAAGGTTGTTCATTAAATAAATAACTCCATTTTTTAGTAAAATTCTATTTAAGCTATAATTTATAATATTTCGAATAATTATTTTTGTGTATTTAGTATATAATTTTTCATATATCAGTTATATAATATATAATATAGATAGTTTAGGAGGGATTTGTGTATGAAGTATAATGTTGCTCTAGTTGGCTGTACAGGAATGGTAGGCCAAAAATTTTTAGAAATATTAGAAGAGAGAAAGTTTCCTGTTGACAATCTTTATCTTTTTGCTTCTGCAAGATCTGCAGGTAAAAAGATTCAGTTTTGTGAAAAAGAATTTACAGTTGAAGAATTAAAAGAAGATAATATAAAAAACAAAAAAATAGACATCGCTTTATTCTCAGCAGGAGGTACTATAAGTACAGAATATGCACCAATTTTTGTAAGATATGGTGCAACAGTTATTGATAATAGTAGTGCTTGGAGAATGGATCCTAGTGTTCCTTTAGTTGTACCTGAAGTTAACCCTGATGATGTTAAATTAAGCAAAGGTATAATTGCAAATCCAAATTGTTCTACTATACAAGCAGTAGTTGCCTTAAAACCTTTATATGATGAGTATGGTATAAAAAGAATAGTTTACTCAACTTATCAAGCTGTTTCTGGTGCAGGTATGGCTGGATATAATGATTTAAAGGATGGCTATAATGGAGTAGCCCCTAAAAAATTCCCTTATGCCATAGCTGGTAATGCATTGCCACATATTGACTCTTTCTTAGATAATGGATATACAAAAGAAGAAATGAAAATGGTAAATGAAACTAGAAAAATATTTCATAATGAAGGCTTAAAAATAACTGCTACCACTGTAAGAATTCCTGTTTTCAATAGCCATAGCGAAAGTATAAATGTTGAATTAGAAAAAGAATTCAACCTAGAAGATGTTTTTGAGTTATATAAAAATGTCCAAGGAATAACTCTTGAAGATGATGTGGAAAATTTAGTTTATCCAATGGCTATAACTGCGTCAGGAAAAGATGATGTTTTTGTAGGAAGAATTAGAAGAGACTTTAGTATAAATAACGGATTGAATCTATGGGTAGTTGCAGATAATATAAGAAAAGGTGCTGCTCTTAATACAATTCAAATTGCTGAATGTCTAATTAAAAACAAATAACAAATAATTTAAAGTGAGGTTTTTATATGAGTATATTTAAAGGTTCTGGAGTAGCTATAGTAACACCCTTTTGTGAAAATGGTGTTAATTTTAAAAAGCTTGAGGAGCTTATTGAATGGCATATAGAAAATAGTACCGATGCTATAGTAATATGTGGAACTACTGGAGAAGCATCTACTATGACTGAAGCTGAAATAAAAGAAACTATTAAGTTTACTGTGGACAAGGTTCAAGGACGAATTCCAGTAATAGCTGGTACTGGCAGTAATAACACTAGAAAAGCTATTGAGTTAAGTAAGTGGGCTAAATCCATAGGAGTAGATGGTTTACTACTCATAACACCTTATTATAATAAAACAACTCAAAAGGGCATTGTTGAGCATTTTAAGGCAATTAACGATGATGTTGATGTGCCTATAATTCTTTATAATGTTCCGGGTAGAACTGGACTTAATATACTACCTAAAACACTAGTTAAAATATGTGATACATGTTCAAATGTAGTAGCTATAAAAGAAGCTAGTGGTGATTTAAGTCAAATTATTGAAATGAAAGCTTTGTTAAAGGATAGAATAGATATTTATTCAGGTAATGATGACCAAATTATCCCTATACTTTCTATAGGTGGTATTGGTGTAATTTCTGTTTTAGCAAATATTATGCCAAAAGAAGTTCATGATATGTGTGAACTTTATTTAAAAGGTAAAACAAAAAAAGCTTTAGAAATTCAATTAAATACCCTTTCTCTTACGAACTCATTATTCATAGAAACTAATCCTATTCCTGTAAAAACAGCAATGAATATTATGGGAATAGATGTAGGTGAACTAAGGCTTCCGCTATGTAATATGGATGAAAGTAATTTAAACCTATTAAAAAAAGAGCTATCAAATCATGCTCTTATTAAGTAATAAACTATATTGATGTGGAGGTATATTTAATGGTTAGAATAATGTTAGTTGGTTGCAATGGTAAAATGGGTAGAATAATAACTCATTGTTCTAAGGATTTTAATGATATTGAAATAGTAGCTGGTGTGGATAAAAGCTCAACTTCTAACTTAGATTTCCCAGTATTTGAAAATATACATTCTTCTAGTGTGGAATGCGATGTGGTTTTAGATTTTTCTAGACCATCTTCTTTAAAAAGTTTAATTAGTTATTGTACAGAAAAAAAATTACCTCTAGTTTTATGTACTACTGGATATTCAAAAGAAGAATTAAATTTAATAGAGGAGACATCTAAAAATATCCCTATATTTAAATCAGCTAATATGTCCATAGGGATAAATGTAATAAACTCTCTTTTAAAAGATATTAGTAAAAAACTTTATAAAGACTTTGATATAGAAATAATAGAAAAACATCATAATCAAAAAGTAGATTCACCTAGTGGTACTGCTTTACTTTTAGCAGATACAATTAAGGATAATGTACCAGAAAAATTAGAATATATCTATGGAAGATCAGGACATTCAAAAAGAACTAAGAACGAAATAGGTATTCATGCTATAAGGGGTGGTTCTATAGTAGGTGATCATGATGTGATTTTTGCAGGTATTGGAGAATGTATAGAAATTAAGCATACCGCTATATCTAGAGAAGTTTTTGCCATAGGAGCATTAAAGGCTTCCGCTTTTATGAAAGGTAAACCTTCAGGTATGTACAATATGGATTGTATGTTGAACTCTTAATAATTATATAAAAGCCCTCAAAATGAGGGCTTTTATTATGTTCATTTTATTCATCTTCATTTTCCTTAACTTCATTTTCTACTTTTTCCATTTTTGATATAGATACTTCATAGGCTATCTTTTTTATAACTTCATCTTCTGATATTCTTTTTTGATATTCTCTGCTTTGAAGCCTTCCCCAAACTCTTATATTATCTCCCACTTTTAACCCTTTACAAAATCTAGAATTTCTTCCCCATGCAATAGTTGGTATATAATCAGATTTATTATATGCCCTATTTACAGCTAATAGTACATCTGCTATTTCTCTTCCAAAGGGAGTTGTCCTATATATTGGTTCCTTACATATAAATCCATTTAAAAATATTTGATTTGGATTTTTGCTTTTTTCTATACAAAAATCTATATTTCTAGCAAAAACAGTTAGTATTAACCTATTAACTCCATTTATAAATTTATTATAAGATCTTAGTTGTCCTTCTATTACAACTTCTGATCCCATTTTTAAATCCATATTTATAATAAGTCTTTCTGATACAGTTACATATAAAATATCTTTTGCTTCACTTAATCTTGACACTTCCAAAGAAAAAGTATAAAATCCCTCTCCATACATCTCATGGCTAAATTCCAATTCAGAACATATACTTCCCTCAAGATAAATTCTATTATTTTGTGATAAGTTTTCCATTATAACCCCTCTTTCCCTTAAGTTTATTAAATTATTTGGCTCAACATATAAATATTCAAGGTTTCTTAAAATTATACTTAAAACTTACTTTTCTAATATTTCTTTTAATTTTCTACTCTCTATATTTTCTAATAAACCTATAGTAAATACACACATAAAGATGTATAATTCCAACCTATTTTTGAATTGCTTATTTATAGGTATCTCTTGGGGTTGTATTTCTTCGTTTTTATTATTGACAATTTTTCTTTGAAGGCAATAAAGAAAACCTTCATTATTCTCTTCTACACTGGATAGTGTCACTGTATTTTTATTGCCAAATCCTAAGGTTATTAAATCTCCGCATATATTTAAAGAGTTGCTTTGAAATTCATCCATATTTATTAAGCAGTAGTCGCAATGAAATTCACTAAATTTTACTTTTTCAATTTTATCAATAATCAAATATGATATTTTTTCACCAGAGTAATTTTCAAAATCTATGTAGTCTAAATATATATTTAGTTTTGAGAGTATTTCTGATAAATAATTTTCTAAAATTTCATTTTCGCTTAGTACCAATACTTTTTTCATAAAAATCAACTCCTATTTAGCTATTATTTAATATTTTTAGCAGGAGTTGATTTTTTATACTTATATACTTATTTCTTAATTTGTCTTCCATTTGCATCTAAATTATAATCTTCTTTGTATATTAATTCCCCAACCTTAACAAATTCATATCCCTTTTCCTTAAGATCTTTAATTATTCTAGAAAGGGTTTTAGGAGTGTATTTACTATCACTATGAAATAGAATTATAGATCCTGGTTTTGTTTTCTTCATTACTCTACTGTATTCCTCTTCTTCTCCTTCTTCTTTCCAGTCTATACTATCTACATCCCATTGTATGCAGTAATATCCCATTTCCTCAACAGCCTTTACTGCATTGTCATTATAACTACCACTTGGAAATCTAAAGAGTTTTGAATTACTTCCAATTAAATTAAATATTTTCCCATCTGCAATGTTTATATCCTTTTTTATTTTTTCTATTGGTATTTTAGCCATATCAGGATGTGCGTTTGAATGATTACCTATTTCATGTCCTCTTTTATATATCTCTTTAGCTTGTTCTGGATAATCATCTATCCAGTTTCCTATTAAAAAAAATGTAGCTTTTATTTCATACTCATCTAAAGTTTCCAATATAGATTTAGTATTATCGTTCCCCCAATTTACATCAAAAGTTATAGCCGCCTTTTTTTCTTTAGTGTCCACAGAATATATGGGCAATTTTTTCTCTGAAATAAAAAACACACTCTTATTTGCAAAGTAAATAGAAAATACAGCACTAATCACTAGTAATAACATAGATGTAATTACTTTTTTCCATACTTTACGTCTCAACATATTACCTCCGAAATTATTGTTCACTAATTTCTATATGCTACACAATATACAATTTATTCCTCATAAATATAAAAAGTGACTTTCTTCATTTAAAATATTTATGCTATAATAAGATATAATATTATCAGAATAATTTTTAATTTGGAGAGGATGCACATGTTTGAAGACACTTTAGAATTAGCAGAAAATAAACTTCTTCTGCTTTATATAATTGATAAAATAAATCTTCCAATATCTAATAGTCAAGTGACAGATATTGTACTTGAGAATAATTTCATTAATTATTTTACACTACAACAATATTTATTTGAGCTTATATCTTCTAACTTTTTAAAAACCATAGAAGATGGAAATAAGCATAAACTACAAATAACTTCTAAAGGTAAAAAGGTTCTTTCTCTATTTATAAATAGAGTTTCTTCTGAAAAAATAGTTACAGTTGATAATTATTTGGAAAAACAAATAAATAATATAAAAAAGGACATAAGTGTAATTTCCGATTATACTATTGATTATAAAGATAAGTTTGTTGTAACCTTAAAACTCAATAAAGATGAAATTAATTTAATAGATATAAAATTTACTATGGATTCAAAGGATGAAGCTAAAGAACTTTGTGAAAAGTGGAAGAAAAACTCTTCTAAAATGTATATGGAAATTTTTAAAACCCTATTAGATTAAAACCATGCCTGTAGGTTCCCCACCTATTGGTATGGTACTTTTTATGTTTTCTTTTATATTATATTCTATTAATAAATTATTATAATTATCTCCCACATATATTTTTTTATTTAATTTTACTATTCCTCTTGGCATTCCACCTACAATCAATCTTTCTACTTCCTCATAATAACTCATATCAACTATGCTTATAGTTCCATCTCCAAAATTTGATACATAACAATATCTTCCATCATAATACATGTCTATAGGTGCATTACCAACTTTTATTCTATGCAAGATTCTTAAGGTTTTTAGTGATATAATTGCTATACTTCCTTTTGCATCGCAACCTAAATTACTTTCACAAGCAAAAATATAATTACCATCAAAACTAAACATAGATTTTGTCGGATAGGCTCCAACTCTTATGTTTTCACTGTTTTTATTATTTAAATCTATTAGAGTTAAACTATCATTTTCCATATTGCTTATTAAAAGTAGTTCTTTTTCTTTATTTATAACTATACTATGAGGTAAATTCCCACAGGGTATTTCTTCTAATAATTCGTTTTTTATTAAGTCGAACATAACTACATTATTAGATTCTCCACAAATTATATAGGCATTATCTTTATGAGTTATTACATCATTACAATGCATACCTATAAAATAATCATTAACTTCTCTATTCTCTTTTATATCTACAATCGAAATACCATTTCCATAACTATTTGCTGTTATCAATTTGTCTCTATATTTACATATGCCATGAGGACCTATTCTTCTGTAATTTGAACTATTTAGATCTATTTTCCTTTCTTCCTTAAACTTTTCTAAATTCACTTTTGAAATATAATCTGATGAAGTATTGCATATAAATAGATGTTTCATAGTAAATCCCTCCTCAGAAATATAATATGTCAATGATTTTAAAAATGAGATTATATAAATAATTTATTGTGAAAATTTTAAATTTGCTATATAATCATCTATATAAAATTTAAGGAGGGGAGATATGTGTACACTTATGAAACTAAAGGAGTCTGTTCAAGAAAAATTACTTTTGATATAAAAAATAATGCTATACAAAATGTAAATTTTTTAGGAGGATGTGACGGAAATTTAAAAGGACTTTCTAAATTAATAGAGGGCATGGAACCTAATGATGCTATTAAAAGACTTAGTGGAATTAAATGTGGTGGTAAAGAAACTTCCTGTCCAGATCAATTAGCTAAAGCTATAAGACAAGCTCTTTCTTAAAGATAAAGGGTTGTCTCAAAATTTTATTTTGAGACAACCCTTTTTAATACATTACCTATTTCTTATAATTTTCCTCATATCTCCTATCATATATAAAGAACCACATATTAAAATCATATCATCTTCATCACAATAAGCTAAAGCTTTAACATAAGCTTCTTTATAATCTTCTAAAGCTTCACAATTTTTATTATAATTTTCTATTGTTTTTATTAACTCTTGGGATGTTTTCCCTCTATAACTATTAGGTGTAACTGCAATAACTTTATTTGCTATAGGCGTAATAGTTCTCACCATCTTTTGAATATCTTTATCTGTTAATATTCCAATAATTAAAATTAATTTATTATATCTGAAATACTGCTTTATACTTTCTTTAAGCTTTGTTATGCCATCTAAATTATGTGCACCATCTATCACCACTAATGGATTTGTTTTTAATATTTCAAGTCTTCCTGGCCATTGCACATTACTTAGCCCCCTTAAAATATCTTCTTTTTTTATTTTTATTCCTATTTGCATCAGTTGTTCTATTGCATAGATAGCTACTGCACAATTCATCCTTTGATGGCTTCCAAGTAAAGATAACTGCACTTTATATTCATCTTTATTTGTTTTTATTTGTAAGAACTGATAAGACTTATTAAAATCCTCATTAGGAATATGATAAATTGAATTTTCATCTATATATATTAATTTACTATCCTTTTCCATACAAGTTTTTTCTATAACTTTATAAGCTCCTTCTTCTTGAGGATATAATATAACTGGTACATTTTCTTTTATTATTCCAGCTTTTTCACTAGCTATCTCTTCTATAGTATTTCCTAAAATGCTCACATGATCATAACTTATTGACGTTATAATGCTAACTAAAGGTTTTATAACATTTGTAGAGTCAGATTTACCACCTAATCCTACTTCAATTATAGCATAGTCTATTTCTTTTTTACTATAATATAAAAACATAATACAAGTTATTATTTCAAATTCTGTTGGATATCCCCACCCCATTGAAACTACTTTTTCTATAGCTTCAGATACTATGGTAGTATAATATGCTAAATCACTTTTGGGAATATTCTCTCTATTTATTTGAATTCTTTCTTCAAATTCCTCTATATATGGTGATGTATACATGCCTATCTTAAATCCTGATTCTATTAATATAGATGTAATCATAGATGTTATGGAGCCTTTACCATTGGTTCCAGCTATATGTATACATTTTAAATTCTTATGTGGGTTACCTAAAATATCTAATATTTTTTCAACTCTCTTAGTACCAGTATTGTTACCATATTTACTTGTGTTTTGTATATATTCCATAGCTTCATTATAATTCAAAATACCACCTACTTTTTAAAAACTTTTAGAATATGCTACAGTTTATTGCTGTAGCATATTCTAAATTTTACTTTAAAGATTTAATTCTTTCTAATACAGCTTCTAACATTTCTTTGTATTTTTCACCTTTAGCTTTTTCTTCATTAACAACAGCTTCAGGAGCTTTTTTTACAAAGTTTTCGTTAGATAATTTTTTATCTACTCTTTCTATTTCTTTTTCTAACTTTTCTCTTTCTTTATTTAATCTTTCCATTTCTTTTTCTAAATCAACTAAATCAAATAATGGTATATATATTTCTGCTCCTTTTGTCACGGCAGATACTGCATTTTCTGGTGCTTCTTCTTTTGAGTTTAAGAACTCTACTTCACTAGCTGATGCCAATTTTTCAAAATAAATTTTTCCATCTTTAAAAGCATCAATTCCATCTAATGCATATATCATTATTTTTGCTTTTCTTGATGGTGGTACATCCATTTCTATTCTTACATTTCTTATAGCCTTTATAGCCTCTATTACATGACTCATTTTCTTTTCTACTTCTTCATTTTTTAATTCTTCTTTGAACTCTGGCCACTTAGAAGTAGTTATAGTCTTTTCTTCTTCTTGAATGTTAATAAATATTTCTTCTGTTATAAATGGCATTATAGGATGTAAAAGTTTAAGACCTGAAGTTAAAACATTAAATAAAACATTAAATGTAACTCCCTTAGCTTTTTCATCTTCCCCATATAATACAGGTTTTGATAACTCTATATACCAATCACAGAATTCGTTCCACATAAAATCATAAACCTTTTGAGAGGCCATTCCTAACTCAAACTTCTCTATGTTGTCAGTTACTTCTTTAATTACTTCATTTAATCTTGATAGTATCCATGTATCTGCAATATTATAATCTTTACAATCCTTATATTTTTCCATTAAATTTTTATCCAAATTCATCATAACGTATCTTGAAGCATTCCAAATCTTATTTGCAAAGTTTCTAGCTGACTCTACTCTTTCTTCATAGAATCTAATATCATTTCCTGGAGCATTTCCTGTAATTAACATAAATCTTAAAGCATCCGCTCCATATTTATCTATAACCTCAAGTGGGTCTACTCCATTTCCTAAGGACTTTGACATCTTTTTACCTTCTGAATCTCTTACTATTCCATGTATTAGTACTGTTTTAAATGGAATTTCTTTCATATTATGAAGTCCTGAAAAAATCATTCTTGCTACCCAGAAAAATATTATATCGTATCCTGTAGCTAAAACATCTGTAGGATAAAAATATTCTAAATCCTCTGTTTTATCTGGCCATCCAAGAGTTGAGAAAGGCCATAGCGCTGAACTGAACCAAGTATCTAATACATCTTCATCTTGAATTAAATTTTCACTAGAACATTTACTACATTTTTTTGCCTCTTCTAAGGAAACTATAGTTTCACCACAATCTTTACAGTACCATACAGGTATTCTATGTCCCCACCATAGTTGTCTTGATATACACCAATCTTGAATATTTTCCATCCAGTTAAAGTATGTTTTATCAAATCTTTCAGGAACAAATTTTATTTCTCCACTTTTTACAACTTCTATAGCAGGTTTTGCTAGTTCCTTCATTTTTACATACCATTGTTTTGATATCATAGGCTCTATAATAGTATTACATCTATCATGACAGCTTACATTGTGGATGTGCTCTTTTACTTTTACTAAGAATCCTTCTTTCTTTAGGTCTTCTACTATGGCTTTTCTAGCTTCATATCTATCCATACCACTATATTTTCCACCTAATTCATTGATTGTTCCATTCTCATTCATTATAATTATTTCTTCAAGGTCATGTCTTTTTCCAACTTCATAATCATTGGGATCGTGGGCTGGAGTTATTTTAACCGCTCCTGTTCCAAATTCCACATCTACATAGTCATCTGCTACTATAGGTATTTCTCTATTAACAAGAGGTAACATTAATTTTTTACCTATTAAATGTTTATATCTTTCATCATTTGGATTTACAGCTACTGCAGTATCTCCAAGCATAGTTTCAGGTCTTGTAGTTGCTATTTCTAAATATTCTTCTGAATCTACTAATGGATATTTTACATGCCAGAAATTACCATAATTTTCTTCATATTCTATTTCTGCATCTGATAGTGCAGTCATACATTTAGGACACCAGTTAACTATTCTATTACCCTTATATATTAATCCTTCTTCATATAATTTTACAAAAACCGCTCTTACTGCCTTATCTAAATTATCATCCATAGTAAAACTTTCACGAGTAAAGTCTGCTGATGAACCTAATTTTTTAAGCTGGTCTCTTATTCTACCTCTGTATTCTTCTGACCATTCCCATACTCTTTCAAGGAAAGCTTCTCTTCCCATTTCCTTTTTCTTAAGTCCAGTTTTTAATAATTCATTTTCAACTTTTACTTCTGTTGCAATGCTGGCATGGTCTTGCCCTGGAAGCCAAAGAGTGCTGTATCCTTGCATTCTTTTAACCCTAATTAAAAAATCCTGCATACTATTATCCAATGCATGACCTAAGTGTAATTTTCCTGTTATATTTGGAGGTGGCATAACTATAGTATAAGGCTTTTTATCCTTATCAACTTTCGGAGTAAAGTATTCTCCCTCTTCCCACATTTTATATATTCTTTCTTCAAACTCTTTTGGATCATAAGTTTTAGCAATGTTTATATTGTCATTCATTTGTATCTCCTCCTATATATTCTTTTATACTATTAACAATTCATAGTAATTTTTTATATAAAAAAAGCACCGTTGTCCTTTAAATTTAAAGGACGACAGTGCGCGTTACCACCTTTTTTCCTGTATTTTTACAATACAGACTCTTAATAAATTTAACGATGTTATCCACCGTCCTTACCTACTAAAATTTCAGTAAGGAAGCTCCAAAGCTACCTTTAAGAATCTTTTCACAGAAAGTCTTTCAGCCTATGAACTTTCCTCTCTTAGTAATAGTTATTCTCTAATCCTCTTCTTCACAGCTTTTATTATTTAATGATAACATTTATTATAACTTAATTTTCAAAACTGTCAATAGTATAAAGTATATATAATTAAAGCTCTACTTTGTTTAAAATTTCTTCTTCTATTTTATTAACATTTGATTCTAGTTTTTCTATTTCCTTTTTAGTTTCATTTACAAATTCCTCATCTTTTATAGATCCTAAATTAATCTTTACATTATATAAAGCTGAGTGAACTGCTGTTCTTGCTGACATTGCTGCAACTGCACCATCTGTAACAGCATTTTGATTTCCTTTTGCTATAACTTTTTCTGCTAAATCAAGTAATTCAAAAGCATCTTTAGCTACATTTAAAGGTACTGTAGCAGCTCCCTTAAACCCTTCTTGGATTACCTTTGTTCTAGCTTTCTTTTCTTCTTCAGTATTTTTAGGCATTTTAAATGCATCCATTATTTTATTAAAAGAATCTGAGTCCTCATCAATGTAGTTTACAAATTTTTCTTTGTACTCTGAAGCCATACCTTTAAGCTTTTTCATTTCTTCTTCTACATCTTCGTATCCCTTTTTCCCTATAGTCAAATTAGCCACCATTTCGATTAAAGCTGCTGATGATGCTGCACTTAGAGCTGCTATACTTCCACCACCTGGTGCTGGTGAATCTGATGCTGTTTCATATATAAAATCTTTAATAGATAAATCTTTAAGCATTACATTACCTCCAAATATTAATTTATATTTTTAGAATAATCCTGATATATTTCCGTTTTCATCAACATCCATTTTTTCTGCTGCTGGAACTTTTGGAAGTCCTGGCATTACCATTATGTTTCCTGTTTCGCATACTATAAATCCTGCACCTGCTGAAACTCTAACATTTTTAATAGTAATGTTAAATCCTTTAGGAGCTCCCATCAATGTTGCATCATCTGAGAATGAGAACTGAGTTTTAGCCATACAAATTGGTAATTTATCTAATCCTATTTCTTCTAACTTTTTAATTTGTTTCATTGCAGATGATTCTATTACTACGCCTTCTCCACCGTATAATTCTTTTACTATTTTATTTAATTTTTCAGGTATTGAATCTTCAACGTCATATAGTGGTTTATAGTTTGGCTTTTCTGTTTCTAGTATTTTAACTAGCTTTTCAGCCATTTCTATTCCGCCTTCTCCACCTTTTGCCCAAACTTCATTTAAGGATACTTCAACACCGATTTCTTTACATTTTTTAATTAATAAATCTATTTCAGCTTCTGAATCAGTTATAAATCTATTAACTGCTACCATTACTGGTAAACCAAAATTCTTCATATTTGTTATATGTTTTTGTAAATTAGCAAATCCCTTATCTAAAGCTTCAAGATTTTCCCCACTTAATTCAGTTTTCTTAACTCCACCATGCATTTTTAATGCTCTAATTGTAGCAACTATAACTACTGCATCTGGCTTTAAACCACCATATCTACATTTAATGTCTAAGAATTTTTCTGCTCCAAGGTCAGCTCCGAATCCTGCTTCTGTTACTAATATATCTCCTAGTTTTAATCCAAGTCTAGTAGCTATTAATGAGTTACATCCATGAGCTATGTTTGCAAATGGTCCACCATGAATAAGAGCTGGTGTATTTTCAAGAGTTTGGACTATATTTGGTTTTATAGCATCTTTTAAAAGCATAGCCATAGCACCATTTACCTTTAAATCTCCAGCTGTTACTGGTTTTCCTTCTAAACTGTAAGCAACTATTATATTTCCTAATCTTTCTTTTAAGTCCATAAGATCTTTAGCTAAGCAAAGTATGGCCATAACTTCTGATGCAACTGTTATCATGAATCCATCTTGTCTTGTAAATCCACAAGCTTTTCCACCCATTCCCACAACTACATTTCTTAATGCCCTATCATTCATGTCTACAACTCTTTTCCAAACAATTTCTCTGGAATCTATTTTAAGAGCATTTCCTTGGTGAATGTGATTATCTATAGCAGCTGATAATAAGTTATTAGTTATACCTATAGCATGCATATCACCAGTAAAGTGTAAGTTTATATCTTCCATTGGAACAACTTGGGCATATCCTCCTCCTGCTGCTCCTCCTTTAACTCCAAAAACTGGTCCTAGGGATGGTTCTCTTAAAGCTATAAAAGTTTTCTTTCCTATTTTATTTAAAGCTTGACCTAATCCTATTGAAGTAGTTGACTTTCCTTCTCCAGCAGGTGTCGGAGATATTGCTGTAACTAAAACTAACTTTCCGTCCTTTTCATCCTTTAATCTATCAAATATATCTAAAGATAATTTAGCCTTATATTTACCATATAACTCTAATTCATCTTCTAATATGCCATACTTTTCAGCTATTTCTCCTATAGGTTTCATTTGTGCCTTTTGTGCTATTTCTATATCTGTTAATACTTTTTCCATATATATTCCTCCTCATATTTTAATTAATGCTTAGTATATAATTTATAATTAATCAAGAAGCCTTTTTTCTAATATTTGGCTTATGTCAAAGTTTTCAATTTGTAAATAGTATTCTGCACAATCTAATAATGCTTTCATTGGAACTGTTCCTATTACTTCACTTCCTACTACAGGCACTCCATATCTTTTAGCTTCCATTTTTATCATTTCAAAAGCTCTATAAACTGATGTTTTTTCGTAGTTTACTAAGTTCATTGATACTTGAACTATATTTCTTTCTTCTAATTTTAATCCTATAGCCTTTGCAAATCTTAATCCTCCGCCTATAAATCTCACCTTTTTAGCTATAGCATCAGCTACTTCTAAATTATCTGTTCCTAAGTTTACATTAAATGCTACTAGTGCAACTCTTGCTCCTACAGCTGTGCATCCACTTTTTGCATTCATTTCTTGTGGACCATAGTCTGGTTTCCATTCTGATTCTTTTATTTTTTCAAAGAATCCTTCATATTGTCCCTTTCTAACTTTTGCTAAATTCTGTCTTTCAGGTGTTGTAGCCGCATCTTCATATAAATAAACCGGCACTCCCAAACTTCCTATTTCTTTTCCAACTTCATTTGCAAGTTCTACGCATTCCTCCATAGTAACATCTGATACTGGAGTGAAAGGTATAACATCTACTGCTCCCATTCTTGGGTGTCCACCATGATGCTTAGTCATATCTATTAATTCAATTGATTTTTTTGCTAATCCTAATACAGCCTTTTTTACATCTTCAGGATCTCCTATCATAGTCACTACTGATCTATTATGATCTTCATCTGATGAATAGTCTAAAAGTTTTACATTTTCTATTTTTCTCACTTCGTCCACTATTGTTTCAATTATTTTTTTATCTTTTCCCTCACTAAAATTTGGTACACATTCAACTAATCTTGCCATAATATATTTCCTCCTTATAAGTTTATATTAACTTTATATTTTACTCAAGTATGATTATAACTAGAGTTTTTCTTCTTCTTTAATAACATTATACTTTATGCTCCATCAACAAATCGTCTAATTTTTGTAACAATTCAAAAACATTTATATATTTTTTGAATTCATTATTTAAAAACATTGATAAAGTAAATAATATTTGGTATTCCTATTAAGTCTATTAAAAAGGCACCCACTAAAGGTACTATTAAAAATGCTTTTGTGGATGGTCCATACTTTTCAGAAACAGTACTCATATTTGCTATAGCATTTGGTGTAGCTCCAAGACCATGTCCCAACATCCCAGCACACATTATAGCTGCATCAAAATCTTTACCTAATAATCTAAAGGTTACAAATACTGTATATAAAGCTATGAATACAACTTGTGTAATTAAAACTACAAACATAGGACCTGCTAAATTAGCTAACTCCCATAACTTTAATGTCATAAGGGCCATAGATAAGAAAATACTTAAAGCTATATCTCCCATTAAATCTATTGTATAAAAATCCAATTTTATAAAGTTAAATTTATCATTTAAATTTCTAAATATAACTGCTATAAACATAGCTCCTACATATCCAGGTAAAACTGTTCCACCTGCTCTTACCCATCCGCCTGCAATAGATCCTAATGTCATACATACAGTTATTATTCCTAAATGCATTAAAAATCCATATGCTGTTATGTTTCCCTTATCTGTTATTCCTGCAACTTCTTTATAAGAAACATCTTCTTTTTGTTCTTCTTCAGAAGGTTTTAAATTGTACTTATCTATAAGTGTTTTAGTTATTGGTCCTCCAATTAACCCTCCTGCTATTAAACCAAAAGTTGCCGCTGCTAATGCTACAGTGGTAGCTCCTGTTATTCCTAATTTTTCCACATCATTACCAAAGGCTGCTGCTGCACCATGTCCCCCTTCCATAGATGCTGCTCCCATAAGTACTCCTAATAGAGGATGTAAATTAACAACTTTCGCCATATATACCCCTATTAAATTTTGTGATACTGCTAATATACCACATAATGCCCAATAAATAATTAAAGGTTTTCCACCTTTTTTAAGTAAAGAAAAGCTTCCTCCAAGTCCTATAGTAGTAAAAAACACTAACATAAAGGGCGATTGGAATGTAGCATCCATAGTTATAGTAATTACATTAGCTTGTTTTAATATTAAAGTAAATATAGAAAATAAAAGTCCTCCTATAACAGGAGAAGGAATACAAAATCTTTCAAAGAAATTTACTCTCTTTTTTAATAAATCTCCTAAAAAGAACATAAGAATAGCTAGTGTTAAAGTAGTTACCATGTCAATTTTTAAAGTTAATATACCTTCTATAATTTCCCTTTTCATAAAAACCCTCCTTAGCACCTTACTTAGATTTATATAATAATAATAAACTCTCATTTATTATGTATAGCATTTTTTATGCCAATAAAAAAACTCTGTTTTTAGCTATTTTCTCATTATATTGCCCTGCAAATTTTGCCGCCATGCATAATTTGCAGTATATTTTATTTATTCTGAATAATAAATGCATACAAAAAGATAGATGACAAAATCTCATCTATCTTTTCTTATATCTTTTTAATCTGTTAAATCATTTTCTATATTTATATTGTGTTTTTCAACTATTCCATTAATCATTAATGCAATAGCTCCATCTCCTGCTATATTACACGCTGTACCAAAACTATCTTGTAGGGCAAATATAGTTAATACTAAAGCTATTGCTGAATCACTAAATCCTAATACTCCTGTAATTAAACCTAATGACGCCATAACTGTTCCCCCTGGTACTCCAGGTGCTCCTATTGCAAATATTCCAAGTAAAACTATAAATTGAATGATACTTCCTACAGGAGGTAATTGCCCATACACTAATTGTGAAACTGTCATTACGAAAAATGTTTCAGTTAAAACAGAGCCACAAAGATGTATAGTTGAACATAGAGGAATGGCAAAATCCACTATCTCCTTTTTTAAAATCTTTGATTTATGAGCACTTTTTAATGCTATTGGTAATGTGGCTGCACTGGACATAGTTCCAACAGCAGTTAAATATGCTGGTCCATAATGTTTTGCAACCTCCATAGGGTTTTTCTTTGATATAGCTCCTCCAATACCATAAAGAAGTGTTAACCATATAAAATGTCCAACTAAAACTAATACTATAACTATTAAAAACACTGGTAACTGCGTTGTTATACTACCTTCATATGCAAGTCCTGCAAAGGTAGACGCAATAAAGAAAGGTAATATTGGTATTACAACTTTTGTAACTATAGCTAACATTATATTTTGAAACTGATCTAATAGTTTTTCTACTAGATCGGATTTAGTCCAGGCTGTAGCTAATCCTATTAGCACAGCTGTAGCTAATGCCGTCATAACCGTCATAATAGGTGGTATATCCAATTTAAAAACTATTTTAGGAATTTCTTTTAAATTCCCAGTAGCACTAGATATTGATAGTTTAGGGATAATTGCATATCCTGCCATAGCTGAAAATGCAGCTGCTCCTAATGAAGATAGATAAGCAATTAGAACTGTTATCCCCAACATTTTACTAGCATTTGATCTCATTTTAACTATAGATGGTGCTATAAATCCTATTATAACCAAAGGTATGCAGTAAAATATTACTTGTCCCAATATATGCTTTATTGTAGCTATTATTCTTATAAGTCCTTCTGGTGCAAATAATCCTATTATAATTCCAAGTGCAACACCAGCTAAAAGTTTTACAACCAAGTTGTCCTTTAATTTACTCATAACTCTTCCCCCTTATAATTTTTATAAATATATAAATAATTTAATTACATCTATCTAACATAACTTCTAATATGACTTCATCTGTACAGCTCATGCCATCAGTAGAAACTTTCCCCAAGTTTTGTATAGATTTTTCAGCTGTTTCATCTAAAATTCCATCATTTGAAGGTACAAATATATTTTTAAGTGCCATTCTTGCTGCATCAATACTAGATGAAACAGATATGCATAATTTATAAGCACATCCAAGTTTTGCTCCATCACAAATCATTCCTGAAATTCCTGCTATCATATTTTTTATAGCTCCATATATTTGCTCTAAGGTTCCATCCATTAAGTAACATAAACCTGCACTCGCTCCTACTCCCGCTGCAACACCACATCCACACACAGGTGATAAGGCTCCTGTATAACTTTTTATATATATTGTAACTAAGTGACTTAAAGCCACACTTCTTATAACTTTTTCTTCATTTTTTTCTAGTTTTTCACCTATAGATGCTATTGGTAATATGGCAACTAGTCCATGATTACCACTACCAGCACTACTCATGACTGGCAAAGGATATCCTGACATTCTAGCTTCACATGCACCTGAAGTAACTGCTTTAGCATACTCTATAACATTATTCTCTTCTGATTTTAACAAATCTCCTAAACCCAAACCTAGCTTATTATCCAATCCTTCTTTTGCAATTCTTTTGTTCATTGCTATACCTTCATTAATAAAATATATGTCCTCTATATCTATATTATCCACAAAGTCTTTTAGATCTTTTATTGTAAAATTTCTAATTTCATCTCTTAAATTCACACTAACGGATGATTTTTCTTCACTTTTCTCTTCTATACACATACCATTTTTCTCAAGTAAAACTATATTCAAATGATTATTCTTTATTACTACCCTAGATTTGTTTTTATTTCCTGATGCTATAATTTCTATATATAGTCCTTTTACCCCTTCTTTTAGATTTAGTTTCACTACATTATTTTGTATTAATTCTAATGCCTTAGGAATGTCCTCGTTAGTCAAATCCTTTAATACTTGTAGGGAATACTCAGATTTTCCAACTATTATGGATAGAGCTGCTGCTATAAGTATACCCTTTTTATCCGTTCCTGGTATGCCAACTTCTTTTCCATTCTTAAATATACTTCTATCTACATTAACTTCCATATGCTCTACTTCTTCACCTAATATTTCTTTCGCTTTTGATACACCATAAGCTACAGCTATTGGTTCCGTACATCCTAATGCTGGTACAACTTGATTTTTTAATATTTCTATCAATAATCCTTCTCTATTCATAATATTACCCCTCCTAAAATTTAGTGTCAATATATTAATTAAGCAATATTTATGCCAATGGCGACAACTCTTTGACATCAGTCTTTGTAGCGTTTTTTAGTCTTAGTTTTATCATATTTGATAAAACTAATTTATAAATATAATATATTCTCTATAAAAAGTATTTATCTTCATGACTTTTACTGTTTTATCATATTTGATAATGAATTATTATTTATGATAATTTATTCTTAACTTTCTAATAATTAAAATTATAAAAATAGTTTGTAACTCATTCTAAGAATTACAAACCATTTTCAACCAATCTATTCCATTTATAACATTAATGATCCTATTACAGCAAATATAAATAAAGGTATAACATAAGCTAAAAAGTTTGGTACACAAGTATCCCATATATGATCGTGTTGTCCATCTATATTAAGACCAGATGTTGGTCCCAATGTACTGTCTGATGCTGGTGATCCCGCATCCCCTAATGCTGAAGCTATACCTATTAATAATATAATAGCTTGAACGCTAAATCCTAATTGTAATCCTAGAGGACAGTATATTGCTGATAAAATAGGTATTGTACCAAATGATGTTCCTATTCCCATTGTTACTAATAATCCTATTAATAACATAACAATTGCCCCTGTAATTTTACTACTTATTATTGAAGCTGCTGAATTTACTAGCACATCAATTGCACCTGTTTGCCTTAAAACATTTGCATATCCAGCTGCTACTAGCATTATCATAGCTACTAATGCCATCATTTTAAGTCCACCATCAATCATTTCATCTATTTCCTTCCACTTTACTGAACCAGTAGCTACCATTGCAATTAAACCTGATAAAGCTCCCAGTGGCAATGATTTTGTTTTAAGCTGAACAATAAATGCTACTGCTGCTGCTAAAAGTGCTAACCATTGTTTTCCTGTCATTTCAACATCTTCATCTAAATTAAAACCCTCTATTTGTATATCTTCATATTCTCTTGGTTTTCTAAATACTATAAATACAACAAATATTAATCCTGTTAGCATTGCAAGTCCACCGATCCACATAGACCTCCACGTCATGTCAATAGTAACTTGAATACCATTTTGTGTCATTTGATCTTTTATAATATTATGATATATAAGTCCAAAGCCTACAGGCAATGTTACATAAGGTGCTTTAAGACCAAAGGTAAGAGCACAAGCTACGGCTCTTCTATCTAATTTCATTTTATTCATTAAAGGAATTAGTGGTGGTATTAATATAGGTATGAATGCTATATGAATAGGTATAAGATTTTGGGAAAAACAAGCTACGAAAGCTATAATTAATGTAAGTGCAATTTTATTCCCCTTTACTGTTTTTGAAATCTTCCTTGCAAGTATTGTAGCTAACCCTGTTTTACTTACAGCTATAGCAAAGGCTCCAAGTAATATATAACTTAGTGCAGTTTCTGAGTTTCCTCCCATTCCGTCTATAAGAATTTTCATAGTTTCTTGAATTGGTATGTCTGCAGCTATTCCCGCAGTTATAGCAGCCAATAAAATTGATAATAAAACATTTAACTTAAGTAAACACAAACTTGCCATTACAATTACAGAAATTACAACTGGATTCAATAGTATCATATTCATCTCCCCTTAAAATTTAATAAAATCTTTTCTTCATATTTCTAAATCAATATTATTACTTTTCACTCAATTCAACTATATCACAATTTCGTCAAATAATAGTCTATTTAGACTTTTATAAATATTATAATTACCTTTATTATATCGTCTTTTTATTTTCTTATAAGTTCCAATTTAACTGTTAGGAAAATGAATTTAGCACACTACTTTTCAAGAGAAAAAACGCCTAAGGTTAAGATAGGGACTTAACTCCATCTAAACCTTAGGCATAAAATATTTTTTTAAAAAAACGTCAACAAAATATCTAAAATCTAATTTCCTGTAAATTGTTTATTATTCAAGTTATTTAAATCTTGGATAATATTTTTATATATTTTTTATATATCAGTATCATATTCTATAACATCAATGAGCCTATTACACCGAACACCATTAAAGGTATATCGTAGAAAATAAAGGTTGGTACACAAGTATCCCAGATATGGTCATGTTGTCCATCTATATTAAGCCCTGATGTTGGTCCAAGTGTACTATCTGATGCTGGTGATCCTGCGTCTCCTAATGCTGCCGCTATACCTATTAATAGTATAATAGCTGGAATACTAAATCCTAATTGCAATCCTAATGGGCAATATATAGCTGCTAAGATAGGTATTGTTCCAAAGGATGTTCCTATTCCCATTGTTACTAATAATCCAACTAATAACATAACAACTGCTCCTGTAGCCTTAGTACTTATCACCGCAGTTGCTGAAGTTACTAGTGCTTCAACTGCTCCTGTTTCTCTTAAAACATTTCCATACCCTGCTGCTACTAGCATTACAATTGCTACTAATGCCATCATTTTAAGTCCGCCCTCAATCATCTCATCTATTTCATTCCATTTTACTGAACCAGTAACTATTAATGCAATTAAACCCGATAAAGCTCCTAATGGTAATGATTTTGTTTTAAGTTGAACTACAAATGCTACTGCTGCACCTAAAAGCGCTAACCATTGTTTACTTGTCATTTCAACTTCTTCGTCTAAGTCAAAGCCTTCAACTTTTATATCTTCATATTCTCTTGGCCTTCTATAAGCTATAAGTACAGCTAATAATAATCCCACTAGCATAGAAAGTCCTGCAATCCACATAGATCTCCAAATCATATCTGTAGTAACTTCAATACCATTTTGAATCATTTGGTCTCTTATAATGTTATGAAATATAAGTCCAAAACCTACGGGTAATGTTACATAAGGTGCTTTAAGACCAAAAGTAAGTGCACAAGCAACACCTCTTCTATCTAATTTCATTTTATTCATTAAAGAAATTAGTGGTGGTATTAATATAGGTATAAATGCTATATGAATGGGCACTAAATTTTGAGAAAAACAAGCTACAAAAGCTATAATTAATGTAAATGCAATTTTATTTCCCTTTACTGCCTTAGAAATCTTTTTTGCAAGTAGTGTAGCTAATCCTGTTTTACTTATAGCTATAGCAAAAGTTCCAAGCAATACATAACTTAAAGCAGTTTCTGAATTCCCCCCCATTCCATCTATAAGAGTCTTCATAGTTTCTGTAATAGGCATGCCTGCTGCTACTCCAGCGGTTATAGCTGCCAATAGAATTGATAAAAGAACATTTAACTTCATTAAACATAAAGCCGACATTACAATTACAGATATTACAACTGGATTTAATAATATCATTTTATCTCCCCCTAAAATTTAATAAGACAATTTATAGATTTACATTAACTATGCCTTCTGCTACAATCTCCACCGTTCCTTTTATTGTTATTTTGTCTATTTTGCTTTCAACATAATTAGCTGTGGCCTCTAACTCTCCCCCAGGTTGTCTTATACCTATGCAAATGTTTTCTTTATTTTCATAAGCTAATGCTGATACTACAGCAGAAGTGCCTGAAGCGCAACTTTCTTCCCAAAATAAGCTGTCTGTTGCTTTAACATATACTAATGGTTTTAAGTAATTTTTATTAAAATTATAAAACATAATACCAAAAGCGTCATATTCAGGATATCTCTCCTCCATAGTATTTTTTACAAGATTGAAAAACTTTTCATTGTTTTCAACTTTGTTAATATCCACTACAAAATGAAATATTCCTGAAAAATCCACTTTATAAATTTCATAGTCTTCTAGTTTTTCTAATTTTATCTTACTTGGAATAGGCATGTCTATTTTTGAATAAAATAGGTTTGATACTTCTGTAGGTGTAACTTCACAATTTAATACATCTTCATAGCCAGAACATTGTAATTTAACTTCATAAAGTTCTTCTTTGTTTTTTATATAAGGATAATTGTTATAAAGTAAAAGTGCTCCTAGTGACCTTGAAGCATTGCCACAAAATTCACCTCCCATCATGTTTAACTTTATGATTTTTTCCTCTTCATTAGAACTTGTTAAAAAACCTACTTGTTCTCCATGTATATTGGTGTATTGCATTAATTTTTTTGAAATGTCTTTGTATAGTTCCTTAGGAACGGGGTCTGTCACAAATATAGTCATATTCCCCACTGGATTTACTTTTACAAATCTTAATCTAATATGTATCTCCCCCTCTCATTTTTATACAATTCAATTATATCACAATTTCGTCAACTAATAGTCTACTTTGAATTTTTAAAAAATTTCAAATTTTTTGCAATGAAAACATTTTCTTTTTTTGATTTTTAGATTTATTACTAATAATAATATAAAATCTAGCATTAATCTACTATTTTTCATAAAAATCTATTCCAAAACGTCAATAAAACGTCAATAATTTTCTTATAATGAATCTAAAATTAACTCAAATGATTTCATTATCTTATGAAAATTAAGCCTATTTTAAAAATAATAGCAACTTAAGTCTACATTCTATACATTTTTCTGCAAAATTATGTTATAATACTTCATAAATGTATATTTTTTTAGAATAGAAGGTAAAATTATGAACATTGACAAAATTCTTCATTTAGTAACCTATGCAGGCCAGATAATGCTTGAAAATGGAGCAGAAACATATCGTGTAGAAGAAACTATGAAGCTAATCTGCAATTCTTATAAAATATTTAATACAGATATTTTTGTTATACCCACTACCATAATCATATCTGTATCATTCGATTCTGGACAAACCTTAACTAAAGTAAAAAGAATAGAAAATAGAACAGTAAACTTAGATAAAGTTTCAAAAGTTAATGATCTATCACGAAAAATATGTACTAATCATTTACCCTTAAATACTATAGAAGAAACATTAGATAGTATAAATTCTAACGATAAATATAGTAACATTATGCAAATCTTTGCTTTTTCTATGGTGGCAGGTTTTTTTACATTATTTTTCGGTGGAACCATTAAGGATTTCTTTGTATCTCTTTTTATTGGGGCTCTATTACAAATTATATCCTTAAGATTATCCCAAATTGAAACTAATGCTTTTTTTATTAATATATTATGTGGCTCATCAACCACCTTTATCGCATATTTCAGCACCACTATGGGATTTGGCAATAGTATGAACAAAATAATAATAGGTTCTTTAATGCCTTTAGTTCCTGGTCTCTCTATAACAAATGCTATACGGGACATCATAGCTGGTGAATTGGTAGCAGGTCTTTCTAAACTTACTGAAGCCTTTTTAATAGCTGCTGCTATAGCTATAGGTGCTGGAATTACACTATCACTGGGAATTAATTTTTTAGAGAGGTGATTTACATATGTTTATTTATTGTTTATACGCTTTTTTAACTTCTCTTGGTTTTGGTATTATTTTTAATGTTAAAGGAAAAAATTTATTTCTCACAGCTTTAGGCGGAGGACTAGGATGGGGTGTATATCTTGTATCTAAGAAATATAATTGTTCAGAGATACTTAGTTATTTTAATGCTACAATATTTATATCAACCTATTCAGAAATTGTAGCAAGAAAATTTAAAGCTCCTGTTACTGTTTTTTTAGCTTCTTCCTTAATACCTTTAGTGCCTGGAAGTGGCATGTATTACACTATGTTTGAATGTATAACTGGTAATGTTAACGCCTCCTTATCTATAGGACTTAATACACTATCAATTGCAGGAGCTTTAGCTACTGGAATGATATTAGTATCATCTTTTACTAAACTTATTTCATCTAAGAAGAAAGTTTATTATACAAAGGAACTTACATTAATAAAAGAGAGTGCTAAAAGATAATCTAGATTATCTTTTAGCACTCTCTTTTATTAATACTTTATGGGATTAGGTATCTTACAGCTCCACCTGGTCCTAACGGAATATTAAATATAATAAAGAATATAAGTAATATCGTCCACAAAACCCCAAAGGCTATGGAATAAGGTAACATATTAGAGATTAAAGTTCCCATACCAGCTTTTTTATCATATTTACGCATTAATACTATCATTAATGGGAAGAATTCAAATAAAGGAGATATAGGGTTGGTTATAGAATCCCCAATACGAAAAGCCATTTGAGTTACAGCAGGACTATATCCCATTAACATTAACATAGGTACAAATATTGGAGCCATTATAGCCCATTTTGCTGAAGCACTTCCTATAAATATATTTATAAATGATTCTAATATTATAAAACCCACTATAATTCCAACTCCATTAATACCTGAGTTTTTAAGAAACTCTGTACCTTTTACTGCTAAAACTATTCCTAAATTACTCCAAGAAAACAGTGCTATAAATATGGCAGCTACACAAGATAATACTATAAATCCTCCCATGTCTTTCATGGACTCCGCCATCATATTTACAACATCTTTATCATTTTTTATACTTCCTGTCATTTTACCATATATTACTCCTGGTATTAAAAATGCAATTGTCATTATAGGAATAAGCCCTTGCATAAGTGGAGATTTCCATGCTAAAAGTGATGCTGTTTCTGGATCTTTTAATAATGCATTTTCCCCTAAACATAATGCCACTACTATTAAAATTATTATTATAATTGAAATTCCAGCCCATTTTAAAGCTTTCTTTTCTTTTTCTCCTATTTCCACATGTTGATTACCATGATCTTCATCAATTTTTTTACCTTCAAATCTAGGTGCTATAATTTTTTCAGTTACATATACACCTGCTACTACCAATATAACTGTTGAACACATCATAAAAATTATATTCATAGCTGGCGTAGAATTGAAATTTGGATCTACTAATTTTGCTGCTGGAATAGTGAAACCTGCTATTAAAACATCTGTCATATTTACTATTAAATTAGCTCCGAATCCACCTGTTACACCGGCATAAGCTACAAACATACCCACTAGTGGATTTCTACCTATAGTCCAAAACATAGTTGCTGCTAATGGTGGTAATAATACAAAACCTGCATCCCCAGCTCCATCTGATAATACAGATATTAAAATAACCGTTGCTGTTACTAATTGCTTAGGTACTTTCCTTATGGTATTTTCCATAGCTGCTGACATTAAACCCGATTTTTCTGCTACTCCTGCCCCTAACATAACTACAAGTACCATCCCTAATGGTGGAAACTTTTGAAACTCACTTACTGATTCCATAAGAAGTTTTCTAATACCATCCTTTGTCATAAGGTTAACTACATGAGCTGTTTCTTTTGTTGATGGATTTATAACAGATACATCTGATGCTAGCCATGATATTATAATAACCATGAGAGATAATCCTACAAACAAAGTTACTGGGTCTGGCATTTTATTGCCAATTACCTCAACTTTGTCTAGGAACTTATCAAAGCCGCTTTTCTTTGAAACTTTTATTTTTTCACCTGTTTTTAAAGAACCTTTCAATATAACTTCCCCCTTATAAAATAAATTTATTTCCCCAACATTTCAAATTATTTCTAAATATATTTTATCATTACACTCGTCTATCTTGTGTCAATTTTCAGTTAATTATATCTTTTTTAAAGATAATGACTTTTCTCACACTATTAATTATTAAATATGAAAAGTATTGGCTTTTTATACATTATTATCACTTTCCTATGATTTTCGTCTATAAAACGTCTAATTATGTGCACAATATCAAATTTCATCTAAAATTATAAAAATTTTGTTCCTAAATATATATTTACTATAACTATTAAATATTCTACTTTAATAATTTTTAATATTAGCTAGTATTTCTAATAAAAAATCCCAAGTTCTTAGTGTAGAAGAAATACTTACATGTTCGCTAGGATTGTGAACCTCATACATATCAGGTCCTATTGAAATAGCATCAAGTCCTGGTATTTTATCAATAAGAATACTTGATTCTATACCAGCATGGCAAGCTATTATTTCTGGTTCTTTACCATATCTTTCCTTATATGTTTTTATACACAATTCTCTAATTCTAGAATCAGGGTTATATACCCATTCAGGATATTCTATATAAGTATTGAACTCACAATCCAATAATTTTGCAATAGTTTTCATTTGATTAAGTATACTTGATCTTAGACTTTTAACAGCACTTCTTATTTCACTTTGAAAAAATATATTTTTATCATCATTATAAACTAAACCTAAATTATTAGAACTTTCCACTAACCCTTCTATGTCCATACTCATAGTATTTACACCATTAGGAATCAATATAAGAGTGTCTATTAATTTATCTGTAGTTTCTTTAGAAAATCCTTTATTGGAAAAATCCTTTACCTTTTCTATGTATATGCGTAAATCTGGATCCGCTATTCTAAATTCACTTTTAAATACCTTTTCCCATGTATTTATTTCAACTATAAAATCATTTTCCATATTAGGGCTTATTAAAAGTTTTACTTCTGATTCCCTTGGAATTGCATTTACCTTTGATCCACCATTTATTTCAGTTACAAAATAACTAAATTTATTATTTAGTCCTGCTAAAAGTCTTCCCATAATTTTATTAGAATTACCTCTACCTTTATCTATTGCCATGCCCGAATGTCCACCTTTTAATCCCTTAATATGTATGTTTAAACATGTATATTCCTCATATATTTCTTTCCATTTTATTGGCAACACTTGTTCAACATCTATTCCACCAGCACTACTAACTAATAACTTTCCTTCTTCTTCTGAATCAAGATTAATTAATATTTTTCCTTCAAATAAACTTCCATCTAAAGAAGCTGCACCATTCATTGTACTTTCTTCTTCTGTAGTTAATAAGATCTCCAAATTTGGATGAGGTATATTCTTTGAATCCATCAAAGCTAGAGCATATGCCAAAGCAATTCCATTATCTGCCCCCAAGGTGGTATCTGTAGCATAAATCATATCATCTATAATTCTAAGTTTTAAAGGATCTTTTTCAAAATCATGTTCAATGCCCTTATTTTTTTCACACACCATATCTACATGACCTTGTAAAATTACTGTTGGAACATCTTCAAATCCTAATGTAGCTGGTTTTTTTATAATTACATTAAGTGTTTCATCTTGTATTACTTCTAAATCTCTTTTTTTTGCAAAAGCCACAAAATAATCACTGATTTCTTTTTCGTTTCCTGAACCTCTTGGAATATTTGATATCTCTTTAAAATAATTTAATACAGGATTTTTGCTTAAACTTTCAACACTATTATACATTTTATACCTCCTCATATATAACAATACACACTACTTCAAGACATTTAAGAATTCTTAGAGTAGTGTGTAATAAATTAATAAAAATCAATATATAATATTAAAAATTAATGTTCTAATTCAACTGCTTTTTCAACAGCTTCTAGTAATTTTCCATTAGTTATTAGTTCTGTAGCTTTATCTAATTCTTTATACATTTGTATATCAGTATCATATTCTATAAAGTCTATAGCTTCTCTTATTACTTTATATGCTTCTTTAGTTCCCTTTCCTAATTCGAAACCTTTGTCAGCTCTAAAATCTATTGCTTGGCATGCTGCCATTAATTCTGTTGCCAATACTCTTTTTGCATTGTCAACTATATCTCTTGCTTTTCTTGCTGCTATTGTTCCCATACTTACCAAGTCTTCTTGGTTTGCTGAAGATGGGATAGAATCTACTGACGCTGGGTGAGCAAGAACTTTATTTTCTGATACTAAAGCTGCCGCTGCATATTGAGTAATCATAAATCCTGAGTTCAATCCACCATGTTTTGCTAAGAAAGCTGGTAAATCATTTAATTGATGATTTATTAATCTTTCTAGTCTTCTTTCTGATACATTGGCAATTTCTGCTGCTCCAATTCCTAAGAAGTCAAATGGTTGTGCCATTGGCTCTCCGTGGAAGTTACCTCCAGAGATTACATCTCCTTCTCTTGTTACTATTGGATTATCTGTAACCGAGTTTATTTCTATTTCAACTTTTTCTTTTACAAAATCAATAGTGTCTTTACTAGCACCATGGATTTGTGGTACACATCTTAATGAATAAGCATCTTGTACTCTTAATTCTCCTTGTCTAGTTACATAAGTACTTCCTTCAATTAATTTTAATATATTTCTTGCTGTAGCCATTTGTCCTTCGTGTGCTCTTATTACGTGAAGTCTAGGATCAAATGCATCTTTTATTCCTCTTAATGCTTCTATAGTTAATGCTGCTGCAATATCTCCAACCTTTAATAATTCTATAGCATCATATACAGCTAGTGCTCCTGTTGCTGTTAATACTTGAGTTCCATTTATTAATGCTAAACCTTCTTTAGCATCTAACTCTATTATAGGAATTCCTGCTTTATCCATAGCTTCTTTACCAGACATTATTTCGCCTTTGTATTCAGCTTCCCCAAGTCCAAGCATTGGTAGAACCATGTGAGCAAGTGGTGCTAAGTCTCCTGATGCTCCTAATGATCCCTTTTCATGTATTTGTGGATGCACCCCTGCATTTAACATTTCTATTAATGTATTTAAAGTTCCTATTCTTATTCCTGAATATCCCTTTGATAATGCATTTGCTCTTGTAAGCATTATAGCTCTTACTATATCTGTAGAGAATTTTGGTCCATATCCACAAGCATGTGAACGGATAAGATTTTCTTGTAATGTTTTACAATCTTCTTTTGATATACTTACATTACAAAATTCACCAAATCCTGTAGTTACTCCATATACCACCTTTTCATTTTCAACTATATCATCAATAATCTTTCTTGATTCTAATACGCTATCCTTAGCTTCTTCACTTAAAGCTACTTTATATCCTTCTCTTGCTACTAACACTAATTCCTCAAGAGTTAAGTCATTTCCTGTTAATATAACTTCTTTTATATTTTTCATGTTACTACCTCCAATACAAATATTTTTATATCTATAATAATATTATCACAACTTCGTCAACTAATAGTCTATTTTGAATTTTGTAAATTTTTTTTAATTTATTCTTTTCAAAATATTTTCAAAGTATAATATTATTTATCTTCTTTGGCAACATCCTATCTTATATATAATCAATACAAGCATAGATAACACTTTCTACGTTTTATGTAGTATTTTGAACTATATATAGCTTAAAATACTATTTATATTATCGTCAATAAAACGTCTATGAACTTATCTTTGTTAAAATACAAAGAGTATAACTGAATTCGGTTACACTCTTTGTATTTTGATAATTTTATAGATTTTTTATACTTTCTATTTCGTAGTCGATTTTTGATTCCTTTAAAAATTTAATAGCCTCATTATAATAGTAATCAAAATCTTCCTGAAGATTATTATTAAATACTTTTTCTATTTCAGCATTTTTTTCCATATATCTTTTTACTGTAGCTTTAGTCTTATAAACTGTGCCGATTTCATGAGGGTTTTTCATTCTATTTGAATTAATGTCTGCACTTTTTAGTGATTCTAGAGCCTTATTATAATTCCCTTCCTCTATATATATTAAGGTCATAAATGATTCTAATATGGATTTTTTCCAAACTGAATCAAATTTTTCATATAAATCATAAGCCTTTTTAAAATATTCTTTAGCTTTAGTATATTCTAACATATCAAAGGCTGCTTGTCCTGCATTTATATTAAACACAACTAAACTACTTAAAGCATTTTTATCTTCACAAATTTTTATTGCCTTATCATAGTACTCTAATGCTTTAGAAAACTTTTTATTAAATCTTCTAATTTCTCCAATATAATTATAGGCTGCAGCTATATTAAGAGAATATTTATTTGCTACTTGTTCAGTAACATTAAAAATAGATATTGATTCATTTAAGAAACGTTCTGCTTCTTCATACTCTCCGCACATAGTTTTATATAGTCCCTTTAATCTTAAAAGAATGCCTATTTCTTTATGATAATTACATTCTACAGCTAAATCTAAGGCTAAATCAATATATTTTAACATTAAATCTGTATTATTGGTCTGTATACAAAAATAAATCATCTGTTTATATCCTTCTAGGGCATAGTCCTTATCTTTTATAGCTAAAGCTTTTTTTATCATCTCTGCTATACAACTTGTGCCAATGTCATATTCTCCACCTCTAATTAAGTATCTTCCTTTAATATGAAGATAGGACATTTCTAATTTTTCTATTTCCTGTTCTCCTTTAGATTCCTTTTTTATATCCTTTAATAACTTTTCTATTTCTTTTAAACTTTTTGTAGTTTGCTGTGTACTAAAATAAGCATATTTATAAGCTTCTTTATCTGTATTTGTTAATATAGGAAATAGTTCATGGCTAAAACTTAAATAATAATTTAAACTCTTTATTTTATAAAATAATACTTTTGTTTTATTTTCACCATTAGAATAATGATATATAAGTTTATGGTATAAATCTATATCTGCTTTTTCATTTTTTATTTCTTTTTCTATTATGTTGCCAACTTTATTATGTAAGACTTTCCTTCTTATTTCGGACTGTTTCACATATATGTACTCTCTTAATTTTTGATGTGTAAATTTAAAACCTATATTACCTAACCCTTTTACTTCCGATAGTATAAATTTATTTTGAAGCTTTTCTATTATATCTATAATTTCTAATTCATCTTTTCCTAATAACTCTTTTAATATATGTATAGGTGCCTCATCGAAAAATAGGGATATTACATTTAATAGCTCTATAGCTTCTTCTGAAATATATATAAATCTACTTCTTAACACATCTTTCATTTTAGAAGACATTATATTAATATTTTTATTGTCTTTTATTGAATTTAAATATTCTACTAAGAAAAAAGTATTCCCCTCTGTTTCCTCATAAATTTTTTTTATAACTTCGTTAGAAAAATCCTTTTTAGGTAATGCTTTTCCAATGAAATTCTTTACATCTTTATTATTAAATCTTTCTAAGTTAATATATTTTAATTTATTATATTTTCCTAAAGTAGATAAAACCTTTTCAACGTCTTCATTATGCTCATTTCTATAAGTAGCTAAAAACATTATATTATTTTTTTCTTCATGAAGAATTAAACTACTTAATAATGACAAACTCATATTATCCATCCATTGTATATCTTCAAATATAAAAATAACTTTTTTATTGACAGATATCTTTTTTAAAATGTCTAGCAATATATCCTCTAAAATATCATATTTAAATGAGTCTATATTCTCTAACAACTTAACATTTAAAATATTTTCTCCTCTTATTAATTCTGGGAATAATTTTTCTAATATATTCTGCCATATAGATGGGATACTCACTTTGTTGTCTAGTATAGTGTCATAAATTTTTGATATAATTACATTCCAAGGCTTTAATATGTACTGTTTTTCTACTTGATAGCAATTAGCTTCAAATATATAAAACTCATCTTTATTTATATTATCTAAAAACTTTTCCTTTAACCTACTCTTTCCTATACCAGCTTCCCCCGTTATTACTATTGACTTTCCATTACTTTCATTTATAAATTTATTATGATTATTTTGGAGAAGACCTAATTCTTCACATCTTCCATAGAAAAACCCATTTAAACTTTCTGAATCACTTTTACTACTACTAATAGAACTCATAGCATCATCAAATATTTCCTTAGATTTTCCACTAGGTAGTATTCCCAATTCCTTTTTTAAAAGTTGAGATAGCCCATTATATGTCTCTATCACTTTATTTAAACTTCCTGTTTCTTTATAGTATTTCATGAGTATTCTATAGGGTTCTTCATTAAATTCATCTGTAAGCGTTAACAATTTTGCATACTTTTCTATTTTGCTGTCTTTGCTATCTAAATTATTTATTTTATTTTGTATCTTTTCCTTATAGGCAGTTTTATAATTTTCCCTGGTTTTAAAGGTCCACTCTTCAAATCCTTCAGCATTTTTTACATAAAATCCTTTTAAAAAATCTCCCTTATATACATCTATACACTTTTCTTCATCTTTTAAAAACAAATCTATATCTATGTGAATATCTAACTTATTATTTAACATAACAACAGAGTTGCCTGGTGAAAGAATAACTTCTCTTTTAAAGGATTTCTTTATTTGATATATAGCATTTCTCAAATTTTTCTTTGCAACACTATCATTTTCCTCTGTCCATAATAATGTTGCCAATTCATCTCTCGTAGCTTTTTTATTAACAGCAATGTAATAAAAAAGTGCCTTTACTTTACCATAGGGAAAGTGTACTTCTTTTTCATCTTCTGTCACTACAGGAGTTCCAAATAATTTAACATAAACTTTTGACATTCTTCCCCTCCTATTCTATTATAAATACCTCTGTATAAATTATAATACATTTTCACTAAAATTAAAATATTTTTATAAATATGATTTTTCAATATTATAAAAATATAAAAGAGGTTATCCCACCGCTATGAGATAACCTCTTTTTTCATATAAAATTAATATGATTTTTTATATACTATATTTCCATCTTTTATAACCGTTTCCACTATATTAACTCCAGTATTATATGGTAAGAATTTATAGGATGGATATTCTAATATTACTAAATCGCCTTTTTTACCTTTATCTATACTTCCAATAGTTTCTGCCCTTCCTATTGCAGCAGCCCCATTTATAGTCATAGCACTAATAGCTTCTTCTATACTCATATCCATATAGATTGTAGCTAAAGCAAACATAAGAGGTATGGAATTAGTAAATCCACTACCAGGATTAAAATCTGTACCTAATGCAACAGCTCCTCCTTTATCTATCATCATTCTTGCTCTTGCAAAAGGCTCTTTTAAACAAAAAGCAGTAGTAGGTAATAAAGTGGCTATAACTTTTTTATCTGCCATAGCTTTTATCCCTTCATCTGATGCATGAAGTAAATGATCTGCTGATGTAGCTCCTAATTCTGCTGCTAACTCTGCTCCACCTAATTGAACTATTTCATCTGCATGAAGCTTAATTTTCATTCCTAGTTCTTTAGCTTTTAATAGTATCTTTCTTGATTCTTCTACAGAAAATACTCCCTCTTCACAAAAAACATCACAAAACTCTGCTAATTTTTCTTCTGCAACCTTTGGTAAAACATCTTCTATTATAAAATTAATGTATTCTTCATTTCTACCTCTATATTCTTCAGGAGTTGCGTGAGCACCCATGAAAGTTTTACAAATATCTATTGAATGATCTTTTTGCAGTCTATCCATTACTCTTAATTGTTTTAATTCAGTTTCATAATCTAAACCATATCCACTTTTACCTTCTACTGTGGTAACTCCAAAGTGAATCATAGAATCTAGTCTTTTTTTAGCACTTTCATATAATTCATCTTCGGTAGCTTCTCTAGTTCCCCTTACTGAATTTACGATTCCTCCGCCTTTGTTCATAATGTCCATATAACTTTCTCCATTTAGTCTCCAGGAAAATTCTTCTGCTCTAAAGCCACCAAATACAAAATGTGTATGAGAATCTACAAATCCAGGAAGTACTGCTTTATTTGAAGCATCTACTATTTCAAAGTGTTTTTCATTATATTTTTTTAGAATATCTTCTAAACTTCCTATTTCTTTTATAATACCATCTTCAACTACTACAGATGCATTTTCTATTACATTAATATTATTCATATCCTTACCAAATTTACCTTCAAAACCACTACAAGTTATAACTTGAGAAGCATTTTTTATTATAACATTTCCTTTTTTCATAATATCACCTTCTTTAATTTATTTTTGTAGATAATTTTAAACTTTGCAGTAAGAATTTTTCTTACTGCAAAGTTTTATTTAATTATATACCAATTATTTAAATACTTTTTCTACGGCTTCCTTTACAAGATCTTCATCTGCTATATATGGTATAGTTATATGGTCAGTTCCTACGTTATTTTTATTGTATTCTAATACTGTTTCTATGGAATTTTCATTTCTAGCCCAAGAACGTCTAGCAACTCCACCCATAACGTCCCAAGCCATAGCTGATTTAATTATTTCATCTACTCTTTTACTTCCATCTAACACTAAACCAAATCCACCATTTATGGATTTACCTATTCCAACTCCTCCACCATTATGAAGAGCAATTAAACTCATTCCTCTAGCTGCATTTCCTGCATAACATTGAACAGCCATATCTGCCATAACATTACTTCCATCTTTTATATTAGATGTTTCTCTGAAAGGTGAATCTGTTCCTGAAACGTCATGGTGATCTCTTCCTAACATTATAGGTCCTACTTCTCCCTTTCTAACCATATCATTAAATTTAAGTGCTATATTAACTCTTCCCATAGCATCTTGATACAATATTCTAGCTTCTGTACCAACAACCATTCCATTTTCTTCAGCGTCTCTTATCCAATTATAGTTATCTCTATCCTGATATCTTCTGTTTGGATCTATGCATGACATAGCTGCATGGTCTGTCTTTATTAAATCTTCTCTCTTTCCACTTAAACAAACCCATCTAAATGGTCCATATCCATAGTCAAATAATAATGGTCCCATTATATCTTCAACATAAGATGGCCAAATAAATCCATCTTTTTCATCTATTCCATTTTTGGATATTTCTTTTACTCCAGCGTCGTACATAGCTTTCATAAATGAATTTCCATAGTCAAAGAAATAGACTCCTCTGTCAGTTAATTTTTTAATAACTTCAAAATGATGTACTAAAGTTTTATCTACTAATTCTCTAAACTTATCAGGGTCTTCTGCTAGTAGTCTTGTTCTTTCTTCAAAAGTAATTCCTTCTGGACAATATCCCCCTTCATATACATTATGACATGAAGTTTGATCTGATAAAAGATCTATGTGGATATTATTGTCAACCATATATTGAAGTAAATCTACTATATTTCCGTGATAAGCAATGGACATAGCCTCTTTTTTCTCTAAGGATTTTTGAGCTAATTCAACTACTTCTTTTACATCAGCAGACCACTTTCTTATCCAACCTTGTTCTAATCTTGTATCAATTCTTGATTTGTCTACTTCTGCAACAATAGCTACTGCATTTGCTATTTCAGCAGCTTTACCTTGAGCTCCGCTCATTCCGCCTAATCCAGATGTTACAAATAGTCTTCCACCTAAATCTCCATCATTAGGTATTCCTAATTTTGATCTTCCAGCATTTAATACTGTGTTATACGTTCCGTGGACAATTCCTTGAGGTCCTATGTACATCCATCCTCCAGCTGTCATTTGACCATAGTTTGCAACTCCCATTTCTTCTGCAACTTCCCAATCCTTTAAGTTGTCAAACATACCTATCATTAAAGCATTAGTTATAATTACTCTTGGAGCATCTGGTTTAGATTTAAATAATCCTAGTGGATGTCCTGATTCAATTACTAAAGTTTGATCTTGAGTTATTTCTTCTAAATATTTTTTTATTAATCTGTATTGCATCCAGTTTTGACATACACTTCCCGTTTCACCATAGGTAACTAGTTCATATGGATATAATGCAACATCAAAATCTAAGTTATTATCTATCATAACTTGGAATGCTTTTCCTTCTATACACTTTCCTTTATATTCATCTATTGGCTTTCCATATATTTTTCCTTCTGGTCTAAATCTATAACCATATATTCTTCCTTTAGTTGTTAACTCTTCTAAGAATTCTGGTATTAATTCTTCATGGTATTTTTCTGGTATGTATCTTAATGCATTTTTCAAAGCTACTTCTGTTTGAGACTTAGTTAAGTGAAAACCTCTATTTGGTGCTCTTCTTATGCCTTTTTCAAACTTAGGCATTGGTGGTAAATAATCATCTAATTTTATTATCATTCCTTCTGAAATATCAAAATTTGTAATCATTTAAAGCCCTCCTTAATTTATATACAATTATATTTATTTTTAATAATCTAAATTTATATCACCACGATTGTGATGTCATTGATTACTTTAAATTATATACTAGCTTCGTCTTTAAAACGTCTACATTTCAAATATATTCTGAAATTTTTATATTTTTTCATTTTTATTTTTATAGACGCAACAACTCCTTCGCTTTAGTTTATATTGTAGCCCTTTATTTTATACCTTAAAGTTCTTTCACCTATCTTCAGAATTTCAGCTGTTTTTCTCCTATTTCCATGGAAATGTTTTAGATTATATTCTATAACCTTTTTTTCTATGGTTTTAAAGTCTTCTCCTATATATATAGGAATTAAATCATCTTTTTCTCTATCAATATTTCTGTTTTGAAATATCTCCTCAGGTAAATCTTCTTTTTTTATATAATTGTCTTCTGTAAGCACTATTGCCCTTTCTATAATATTTTGTAGTTCTCTAACATTTCCATGATATTTATATTTCTCAAGGCTATCTAAAGCATCCCCAGTTATTCCTTTTATATCTTTTTCTAATTTTAATTTATACTTTTTTATAAAGTATTCTATTAATTTAGCAATATCGTCTTTTCTCTGCCTTAATGGTGGCAATTCTATATTTATAACATTTATTCTATAAAACAAATCTTGTCTAAAATTATTTTTTTCTATTTCTTCTATTAAATTTTTATTAGTAGCTGCTATAAATCTAAAGTCTACATTTATTGATGAACTAGACCCTATAGGTCTTATCTCCTTATCCTGTAAAACTCTTAAAAGTTTAGTTTGTAAATTTATGTCCATATCCCCTATTTCATCTAAAAACAATGTTCCCTTTTGAGATAGTTCAATTATACCTTTTTTATCTTCTACTGCTCCAGTAAAAGCTCCCTTTTTATGACCAAATAATTCACTTTCTAACAAATTACTTGGAATTGCTGAACAATTTATAGCATTAAAAGGACCTTCTTTTCTATTTCCATTAAAATGTATAGCCTTAGCAACTAATTCCTTTCCCGTACCACTTTCTCCAGTTATAAGTACATTAACATCTATATCCTTCACTCTATCTATAAGTTCAAATATCTTGTTCATTTCCTTTGAATTTCCTATAATATCATATCTAGAATTAGAAACCTCTATTTGGCTGCTTAAATATTTTATTTGAGAATTTAGATTTATATATTCATTTACTTTGCTTAGAAATAAACTAAGTTCTTCTATATTAATTGGTTTAGTTACATAATAAAAAGCACCTAATTTCATAGCTTGTACAGAAGATTCTATAGTTCCATAAGCTGTCATAATAATCACTATAGTTTCTTTTTTTATTTTCTTTATTTCCTTTAGTATTTCCAAACCATCTTCTGTACCTAATCTTAAATCCAATAAAATTATATCTATATTTTCCTTTATTAATAAATGTAATACATCATTTTTGTTGTCACAAGAAAATATATTATAGTTATCTTCTAGAGCAAATTCTAAGGATCTTCTTATGGTAGCTTCATCGTCCACTATCATTAATTTATACAATTATCATCACTCCTAATCCCCCCAAATTCTAATATAAATGTACTTCCTAATTCTTTTTTGCTCCTCATATTTATTTTAACGTTATTTTCTGTTAAAAGTTGATAGCTTACAAATAACCCCAGTCCTGTACCTTCTGACTTATTAGTGTAAAATGGATTAAATAATTTACTCATCTCTTCCTCTTCTATTCCACAACCATTATCTTTAATGTATAAAAATATTTTTTCATCCTTTAATATAGAATATATATTTATTTGCCCCACTTCTTTATCTATACTCTCTATTGCATTTATAAGTAAATTTATTATAACCTGCTTAAAATGATTCTTATCCATATACACATATATATTGCTTTCTATATTTATATACATATTAACTCTATTTTTTTTTAATTTATCCAGCAAAAATATGGTTATTCTATTTAATTCATCTAATAAATTAATATCTTCTTTGAAAGGTTTTCTTGGCTTAGAATATTCTAAAAGATCCTTTATAATTTCATTTAATCTATCTATTTCCAAAGGTATATCCTTAGAAATTCTTTCCCTGAATTTAGCACTATCATATTTTATAGGAATAAGTTCTGTATACATCTTTATAGAGGTTAAAGGATTTCTTATTTCATGAGCTATACCAGATACCAAAGTTCCTAAGGAATGCATCTTATCCCTAGTTCTTATGTTTTCTTCCATAGCTTTTTCTTCTGTTATATCCCTAAAGCTTATTATTTTTTCTTTTATATTGTTTTCTTTCTCATTTATAAATTTCACTCTATATTTTATATAAATATTATTTATTCTATTATCTTTTATTGCTAGTTTTCTTTCTACAGTTTCTGTAAACTCATTATCTATATTAAACACATGTTGTAAATAAGTACCTTCTAAATATTCACCACATAAGTCCTTGTCCAATTTTAGAATTTCCTTAGCAGCTTTATTTATGAATATAATTTTGTTTTTCTCATTAAGAGTTATAATACCATTAAATATGTTATTTAGAATCTGTTCTCTAAAATCTTTCTCTTCTTGTATTTGACTATTCTTAGATATTAAACTTTTATTAAATATCTCAAGCTCTTTTGTTTTCTTTTGTACTTCTTTATGTAAAATATCATTCCATGTAAAAAATATTAACAATAAAATTATGGATACAATAGTGACAATTAAAGTAAAGGTAAAAACCTTTCTTACATACCATCTTGGATAGGTCATATCATATCCAAACCACTTTCTATATATGGTTTCATAAGTTCCATTTTCTTTTATTTCTTCTAATCCTCTATTTATTATATCTAATAATTCAACATTACCTTTTTTCACTGCAATAGAATATTCCGTAGAATTTATGGGTACATCTACAATTTTTATATTATCTCTTATTTCCAATTTATTAATATAGTTAACTCCAGTTAGAGTGTTACCAATATAAGCATCTACTTTCTTATTTAATAACCTTTTTAAGGCATCTTCCTGATCTTTTGTAAAAACTATATTTACATCCCCCAACGCTTTTAGATTATTTATAGCCACATCGCCTTTTTGTAATGCCACCTTTTTCCCCTTTAAATCTTCATATTTATATAGACCTAAATTTTCGTTTAGTATAAAAATAGATTGATTGTTTTGAAAATAAGGTTTAGAAAAATCGTATTCCTTTTCTCTTTCTTGAATTTTCTTCATACCCTGTATTAAATCTATTTCTCCATTTTTTAGTTTTTCACAAGCTTTCTCCCAATTCATGGGGTAAAATTGAACTTCAAATCCACAAGTTAAGGATAATGCCCTTACTATATCTACATCAAATCCTGTATAGTTTTTATTATCTCCCATATATTCAAAAGGTGGAAAATTGTCGTCTCCTGCTACTTTTATAACAGCATACTCATATTTTTTATTATGATTTTGCCTACTTTGAAATACTCCATAAAAAATAACTATTATAATGAAAAAAAATAAGATCATAAGAATGTTTCTCTTATTTTTATACAATTCTCCACCTCCCTTCATTTTATTTTAATAAAAGTCTATCAGTTTTTGTCACATTACTCAAGTATCATGTCTATTAACTTCTTTTAAATTATATACTATTTTTCTTTGTTGAACCCTGTACTTTTTTGTCAAAAAAATACACTTATTTTGCAATTTTATTTTAATTACCTTTCATTCTTTTATTTACAACTTATTCATACAATATATTTTATCATTACTGTATAGTTGTAAGTTTCTCTCTTATGCTTTTAATCCTAAAATTAATATTATTTTCATATTATTTTTTAACCACACTTAATATTGTGCAATAAATGAAAGTTATTATATTAATATTTCATTTATTAAAATTTTCTCATTGATTTTTATCCCATCTTTATTTATAATGAAGTTGTAATGAAAATCTTTTCATTCATTATTATAGAAAGGTGGTATTATTTATGGAAATTAAATTGGACATGATGCAAACAGCAGCTTTGGCAGTAGTAATATACTACTTTGGAGCCTGGGTTAAAACAAAAGTACAAGTTTTAGAAAGATTTTGTATACCTGCTCCTGTTGTTGGAGGACTTATTTTCGCTTTTTTAAACCTTTTCTTGAGACAGAGTGGAGCCTTAACTTTGGAACTTGATACTACACTACAAAAGCCTTTTATGATGGTGTTCTTTACTACCATAGGTATGGGTGCTAGTATTGAGCTTATCAAAAAAGGTGGACTTCAAGTTGTTATTTTCTGGCTTATTGCAACCTTACTGTGTATATTCCAAAATGCAATTGGTGTAGGTCTTGCCAAAGTATTTGACCAAAGCCCATTCTTTGGACTACTTTGTGGTTCAGTAACCATGACAGGTGGACATGGTACTGGTGGTGCCTTTGGACCAGATTTTGAGAAAAAATATGGTATAGTTGGAGCCACTGCTACTGCTATGGCATCAGCAACCTTTGGACTAGTTATGGGCTCATTAATTGGAGGACCTATTGGTAAAAGACTTATTGAATCTAAAAATCTAAAATCAAATACATCAGCCCATGAATCTTATGAATCTAAAAATACAGAAATAGCTGCTAGTGTTAAAGATGAAGTGGTAAATTATGAGGAATTATTTAGAACTCTAACTATAATACTTGTTTCCATAGGTATTGGTGCTATTTTAGAAAAATTCTTTGTAAGTATTAATGTTACTCTTCCATCCTATGTTAATGCTATGATTATAGCAGCAATTATATTAAATGTTGGTGAATCCACTGGTAAGTGGAGTGTTAATCAAAAGTGTACAGACATTCTTGGCAATATAGGTCTTAATGTATTCTTATCTATGGCTTTAGTTGGATTAAAGTTATGGGAACTTGCAGCTGTTGCAGGGCCAATGCTTATTATATTAATAACCCAAACTATATTCATGGCTCTATTTGCTTACTTTGTAACATTCAATCTTCTTGGTAGGGACTTTGATGCTGCCGTTATGTCTGCAGGACACTGTGGATTTGGTATGGGAGCTACCCCTAATGGAATTGCAAATATGACCGCAGTTGTTGAAAGATACGGACCTGCTCCTAGAGCTTTCTTTGTACTACCTATAGTTGGTGCATTCCTCATAGATGTTTCCAACTCACTTATAATAGCTGCTTTCGTAAACTTCTTTCACTAAAGTAAATATATAAAACTTAATAAAAATTAAAAATAGGAGGTTGTCTCAAAGTGAGACAACCTCCTATTTTTTTCTTCATATTAATTAATAAAACTACTACTTTAGATATATATTGACATTTTGAAATTTTGAAAATACTCTTGAATTTATATTATGCATATGTTATTCTTATTTATGTCAACTAATCGATTAGTCCATTTTGTGTTATAGACTAGTTGATTAGTCCATTAACACATATTTTAAAATGCATAGAAAGGCGGTTTTTTATGTTATGGAAATTAAATTAGACATGATGCAAACAGCAGCATTAGCAGTGGTTGTATACTATTTTGGAGCCTGGATTAAAACTAAAGCTCAAATTTTAGAAAAATTCTGTATACCTGCTCCTGTTGTTGGCGGACTTATTTTTGCTTTTGTAAACCTTATCTTAAAACAATCTGGGGCTCTTTCCCTAGAACTCGACACTACATTACAAAAACCATTCATGATGGTATTCTTTACTTCCATAGGTATGGGTGCTAGTATCAAACTTATCAAAAAAGGTGGAATTCAGGTTCTTATTTTCTGGCTTGTTGCATCTTTACTATGTGTATTCCAAAATGCTATTGGTATAGGTCTTGCTAAAGTGCTTAATCAAAGCCCATTACTTGGAATGATTTGTGGTTCAGTAACCATGACAGGTGGACATGGTACAGGCGGTGCCTTTGGACCTTCCTTTGAAAAGGACTACGGTGTGGTTGGTGCTACTGCTACTGCTATGGCATCAGCAACTTTTGGACTAGTTATGGGTTCATTAATCGGAGGACCTATTGGTAAAAAACTTATTGAGTCTAGAAATTTAAAACCTAATGTAGACGCATATGAATCAGCTGATACAGAAGCAGCTATAACTGCTAAAGAAGAAGCTATAAGCTATGATGAAGTATTTAAAGCCTTAGCTTTAATACTTATTTCCATAGGTATTGGTGCCGTTTTAGAAAAATTCTTTGTAAGTATTGGAGTTACTCTTCCATCCTATGTTAACTCTATGATTATAGCAGCAATCATACTTAATGTTGGGGAATCAACTGGTAAATGGCATGTTAATAGCAAATGTATGGACATCCTTGGTAATATAGGACTTAATGTATTTTTATCCATGGCTTTAGTTGGATTAAAATTATGGGAACTTGCAGCTGTTGCAGGACCAATGTTAATCATATTAGTAGCTCAAACTATATTTATGGCTCTATTTGCTTATTTTGTAACATTCAATCTTCTTGGTAGAGACTTTGATGCAGCTGTACTTGCTGCAGGTAACTGTGGATTTGGTATGGGAGCCACTCCTAACGGAATTGCAAATATGACCGCAGTTGTTGAAAGATATGGACCTGCTCCTAGGGCTTTCTTCGTATTGCCTATAGTTGGTGCATTCCTCATAGACTTCTCCAACTCCATAATAATAGCTGGATTTTTAAACTTTGTAACTAAATATTTATTATAAAATAGAAATGCTAGCATTTTTGCTAGCATTTCTATTTTATATATTTGTCCCAATAGTTCCTTTATAATCTTTTATTATCCTTTCCTCTTTATACATATACTCCGAGTCAAAGTTTAAATTTTCAAAAGCAACAGAAAACATTAACTTTATTCTATTTAATTGGTTTACTTCACTAGCTCCTGGGTCATAATCAATAGCTACAATGTTTGCCCCTGGATAAGTTCTTTTTAATTCTTTTATCATACCCTTACCAGTTACATGATTTGGTAGACAAGCAAAAGGTTGCATGCATACTATATTTTTAACTCCAGATTCTATTAATTCTACCATTTCTCCAGTTAAAAACCATCCTTCACCTGTTTGATGTCCTAAGTCTAAAATATTAGAAGCTCCTTTAGCTATTTTATCAATTTTCTTAGGTGCTGAGAATCTTGTACTATTATCTAATGCCTGTTTTAACTCTTTTCGATAAAATTCCATTATATTTATAGCTATTTTGCCTAAGATTGCATTTAGTTTTTTCCCTGATAATTTTTCATATTTATACTTCATATTATAGGAACAATACATAAAAAAGTCTATTAAGTCTGGAATTACAGCTTCTCCACCTTCTTTTTCTATAATATCCACTATATTATTGTTTGCTGTGGGGTGAAATTTCACAAGTATTTCTCCTACTAAACCTATCTTAGGTTTTATAATATTTTTTACTTCTAGTTGGTCAAAATCCATTACTATTTTATGAATATTATCTTTAAATTCTTTTCTATTGCCATTTGATATATTCTCTTTACATTTTTTCATCCATTCTTCATGCAATCTATTAGTTGTTCCTTTAATTTTTTCATAAGGTCTTACCTTATGAATAACTCTCATTAAAAGATCACCATAAACTAGAGCCATCAATCCTTTATTAGCAAGTGGTAGGCTTATTTTAAATCCTGGATTACTTTCTAATCCCGCAACATTTGCTGAGATAACTGGTACTTGAGTAAAATCTGCATCTTTTAGAGCTTTTCTTATAAATCCTATATAATTTGTAGCCCTGCACCCCCCACCAGTTTGTGAAATTATAATTGCGGTTTTATCAATATCATACTTGCCGGATTTTAATGCCTCCATTATTTGTCCTATAACTATAACAGATGGATAACAAGCATCATTATTTACATACTTTAACCCCTCATCTATAGCTTTTTTATCTACAGAAGGTAATACTTCTAAGTTGTAACCTTCAGATTTAAATGCCTCTTGTACCAATTCAAAATGTATTGGAGCCATTTGAGGGCATAGTATTGTATGAGTTTTTCTCATTTCTCTAGTAAATAACTTTCTTGGTTTATCTTCTACTAATTTTTTAGGCTTAAACCCTCTTTTTTCCCTTTCATTTAAAGCAGCTATTAAAGATCTAATTCTTATTCTAACAGCTCCTAAATTACTACCCTCGTCTATTTTCAAAAGAGTATACATTTTGCCATGAGAGTTAAGTATATCCTCAACTTGATCTGTAGTAACTGCATCTAAACCACATCCAAAAGAATTTAATTGTATAAGTTCTATATTTTCTTCTTTTGATACAAAACTAGCTGCTTCATATAATCTTGAATGGTAAACCCATTGATCAACTGCCCTTAGTGGTCTTTTTACTTCTCCTAAATGAAATACAGAATCCTCTGTCAAAACTGCTATATCATAAGATGTTATAACTTCTGGAATTCCATGGTTTATCTCTGGATCAATATGGTATGGTCTCCCAGCTAAGACTATGCCTTTTTTATTATTTTCTTTTAAATATTTTAAAACCTCTTCTCCTTTATTTCTTAAGTCTTCTTTTACCTTTTTATCTTCTTCATATGCCTTATTTACCGCATTTATTATTTCATTTCTATCTATATTAAACTCCTTAAATTCTTCATATAATCTTTTTATTAATTTGTTCTTATTATTTAAGGATAAGAAAGGTTTCATAAATTTAATATTTCTTTCTCTTAATTTATCCATATTATTTTTTATAACTTCCGGATATGAAGTTACTATTGGACAATTAAAATGGTTTGTCGCCTCTTTTATTTCTTTTTGTTCATGGGATATACATGGATAGAAAATAAAATCTATACCTTTATTTATCAAACTAGCAATATGACCATGAACTAATTTAGCTGGATAACATACAGATTCTGAAGGAATGGTTTCCATTCCTAATTTGTATATGTCCTTAGAGGTTCTAGGTGATAACTCAACTCTAAATTTTAATTCAGTAAAAAACCTATACCAAAAAGGATAGTTTTCATATATATTTAATACTCTTGGTATACCAACAATTCCTCTGTAAGCTTCCTCTTTTTTTAAAGATTTATAGCTAAATATTCTATTATATTTATACTCGTATAAATTTGGTGCTTTACTTTTATTTATTTCTCTTCCTGCACCTTTTTCACATCTATTACCAGATATAAATTTTTTTCCATCTGGAAATTTATTTATAGTAAGTAGACAATTATTAGCACATCTACCGCATCTTTGTAAGGATAAATTGATAGTGAATTCTTTTAGTTTATCCATTTTAATTAAGGTAGACTTATATCCTTTAGTATAACTTTCTTTAGCTATTAATGCCGCTCCAAAAGCTCCCATGAGTCCAGCTATATCAGGTCTTACAACTTCCCTTTCTGAAACTATTTCAAAAGCTCTTAAAACAGAATCGTTATAAAAAGTTCCTCCTTGTACTATTATGTTTTTACCTATTTCGTCTTTATTTCTTATTTTAATTACTTTAAACAGTGCATTCTTTATTACTGAATAGGATAAACCTGCTGAGATATCTCCAATACTAGCTCCTTCCTTTTGAGCTTGTTTAACTTTTGAATTCATAAACACCGTACATCTTGATCCTAAGTCTACTGGATGTTCTCCTAGTAAAGCTTCCTTTGCAAAATTTTCAACATCTATATTTAATGAATGAGCAAAAGTTTCTATAAAAGAACCACACCCTGATGAACAAGCCTCATTTAGCATTATACTATCTATAACTCCATCTTTTATTATTAAGCACTTCATATCCTGTCCACCTATATCTAGAATAAAATCTACTTCTGGTAAAAAAAATTGAGCTCCCTTATAATGTGATACTGTTTCTACTTCTCCTACATCTACACAAAGGGCGGCCTTTATTAATGCTTCTCCATATCCTGTTACTGCTGAACTGGCTATTTTTGCATTTGAAGGTATAATCTCATATACTTCTTTTAAGAATTCAATAGTAGATTTTAAAGGATTTCCTTTATTATTTCCATATTTATAATATAGTAAATTTCCTTCTTCATCTATTAATACTATTTTAGTAGTAGTTGAACCTGAGTCTATTCCTAAAAAACAATTTCCAATAAATCCATCTAAGGATTTTCTTTTTATCTTGCTCTTATTATGTCTACTTCTAAATTCCTCCAATTCCTTTTTATTTCTAAATAACGGCTCTAAATTTCGAACTTCTTTATTAGTTAAGTTTTTTATATTATTTGTTTTATTAATAAATTCTTTAAAATTTACTACATCTTTATCTAATGATGATATTGCTGCTCCTAAAGCTACAAATAATTCTGAGTTTTTAGGTGCAATGACTTCTTCATCTTTTAGATTTAATGTACTTATAAATCTATTTTTAAGCTCTGATAAAAAGTGCAAAGGACCACCTAAAAATGCAACATTCCCTTTTATTACCTTTCCACAAGCAAGTCCACTAATTGTTTGATTTACAACAGCCTGAAATATAGATACTGCTATATCTTCTTTAGCTGCACCTTGATTTAATAATGGTTGAACGTCCGTTTTTGCAAAAACTCCACATCTAGCTGCAATTGGATATATTATTTTATGTTTTTTTGCTAATTCATTTAATCCCATAGCATCAGTTTCCAAAAGTGATGCCATTTGATCAATAAAAGCTCCTGTTCCTCCTGCACATGTCCCATTCATTCTCTGATCTATTCCACCTGTAAAGAAAGTTATTTTTGCATCCTCCCCTCCAAGTTCTATGGCTACATCAGTTTCCTTTGCTAATTTTTCTATAGCTTTTGTAGACGCAATAACTTCTTGTATAAATGGTATGTTAAGCCATTCCGATACAGCAAGTCCTCCAGATCCTGTTACCATTATGGTGGCATCTTCTATTGTAAATTTAGTATTCACATTTTTTAATATTTTTATAACGATATTTTTTATATCAGAAAAATGTCTTTCATACATACTATATATTATATTTTTATCTTGATCTAATACAACAATTTTTGCTGTAGTTGAACCAATATCCAGCCCTAAATGAAATATCTTTTCCATATATTATCACCTTTTACCCTTAATAAATTTAGACTGAAATTTCCTCTTTATAAATATATGAAGTATTTTCTTATTTTATATTTATATTTGATAAGTAGGCATAAATGTGGACACATTCATACCTACTTTTATAATTAATTTTGCTTTGAAAATTGTTATATTTACTATTTTTCTTTTACTATATTTTTTTATAAATATAAAAAATAACCATATATTTATATATGGTTATTATATATCTTAAAGCTCCTTAAATCAAGTGTTGTAAAAGATTAATTATCTAATTATTTACGTATTAATGCTTCTTTTTCTTCACCACTTTAAGTCTAAAGAAATCTTCTCTTTCTTTTTCTTCTAAAACGCTACTAATATCTTTAATAGTGGCTTTAAACTTAGGTATTTGAATATTTTCTAGAGCATTTGCTCTCTTTTGAGTCTTTTTAACTTCTATAGCTAATTTGTATACTGCATTTTCTACCTGGGCTAATGTATAAATTAAATACTTTATTTCATTAAATTTAACATAAGCAATATCCATAGCTGAATTAGTTTTATAAAAACTATATCTTGGAACTATATCTTTTTCTTCAAATTTTATTACAGGTACTTCTACTCCCATAACAGACTTAAAAATAACTTCATAATCTGTAGCTTCTGGTATAGTAGATGCTATATCTTCTACTTCTCTAATACCCATAGTTATATTTGCATTTTTTAATGCCTCATAGGCTTCTTTGAAAGTAACATTAATTTTTTCTTGAAGCTCTTTAGATAAATCTACATAAGACATAAGTTCTCTAATTAGTACATTTCTTTTTTTGTCTAATAGTTCAAAACCTTTTTGCGAAAATTCTAATGAGTTTTGTGCACTTATCAGATTGGCTTTAGTTGGAGCAATGTTTTCCATTACTTATCACCTCTATAGTGCTTTTCTAATGCCTCCGGACTTACTCTGTCTAGTTGAGATTTAGGTAATATGGACAATATCTCCCAGGCTAAGTCTAAAGTCTCATCTATACTTCTATTATCTTCAAATCCCTGATTTAAAAATTTACTTTCAAATTCTCTTCCAAACTCCATATATATTTTATCTACTGGCGACAGTTCATCTTCTCCAATTACTTGAGAAAGTGATATTACATCTTGAACATAGGAATAACTTGCAAACAATTGGTTAGAAACTTCTGCATGGTCTTCTCTTGTATAGCCTTCTCCTATACCATCTTTCATTAATCTTGATAATGATGGCAATATATTTACTGGAGGATATATATTTTTACCTGATAAGTCCCTGCTTAAAACAATCTGTCCCTCTGTTATATATCCAGTTAAATCTGGTATTGGATGAGTTATATCATCATTAGGCATAGTCAATATAGGAAGCTGAGTTATAGATCCATCTTTTCCCTCCATCATACCTGCTCTTTCATATAAAGAGGCTAAATCCGAGTAAAGATATCCTGGATATCCTTTTCTACTTGGGACTTCTTCTCTTGATGAGGATAGTTCTCTTAATGCTTCACAATAATTTGTTATATCAGTCATTATTACTAATATATGCATACCTTCTTCAAAAGCTAGGTATTCCGCTGTGGTTAGGGCAGCTCTTGGAGTAGTTATTCTCTCAACAATAGGGTCATCTGCTAAGTTAGTAAACATAACTAATCTATCTATTACACCTGCTTCTTCGAATTTTTTTCTAAAGAATTCTTTATCATCGTGTTTTATTCCCATAGCTGCAAAAACTACTGCGAATTTTTCTTCACCGTCGCCTCCACCAATTTTAGCTTGCCTTATTATTTGAGCCGCTAACTCATTGTGAGGCATACCATTTCCTGAAAATATAGGAAGCTTTTGTCCTCTTATTAGTGTAGTTAAACAGTCTATAGATGATATTCCTGTTTGAATAAAGTTTCTTGGATATTTACGTGCAACAGGATTAATAGGTCTTCCATTAACATTATATTTCTTTAGACTATATATTTCTCCTCTACCATCTATTGCTTCGCCAATACCATTAAATTCTCTACCTAAAACTTCTCTAGAAAGACTTATTTCAAGAGGTTTTCCTGTAAAAGATATGGTTGTATTTTGTAGTGACATACCTGTAGTGGATTCAAAAACTTGAATTACAGCTTTATCTCCTTGTAATTGAACTACTCTCCCCTTTTTTGTTTCTCCATTGGCTATTTTTATTTCTACTATTTCATCATAGGCAACCCCTTCTACCTCTGATAAAACTACCAAGGGACCTTGTACTCTATCTAATAGTAAATATTCTTTTCTCACTATACTCCCTCCCTTGTTATTTTCTATATTGTTCTATAAGTTCTTCATAATATGAAGATATTTTTTCTTCTATTACCTTAATTCCTGAAATGTCTTCATTAGGTATATTGTATTTCATCTTAATTAGGTCTCCAAATATTTCTTCATTTCTAATTTTGGAAATAGGAATTCCCATTTTAACACATTTATATGCATTATCATAAAATAACTCTATAGCTTTAAGCATTTTATATTGTTTTTCTTTTGGTACATAAGTATCCTCATCATGATATGCATTTTGTTGTAAAAATCCTACTTTTAATATTCTAGCCACTTCTAAAATAAGTCTTTGATCATCTGGTAAAACATCTTCTCCTACTAACTTTACAATCTCTTGGAGTTTATTTTCTTCAAATAATATTTTAAGCATTTTATTTCTAAGCTCTATTATATCTTCTGATATATTTTCAAGGTACCAATCTGTTAACATTACATTATATTGACTATAACTTGTCAACCAATTTATTGCAGGATAGTGTCTTGCATAAGCAAGTTTTCTATCTAATCCTAAAAACGCTCCTACGAATCTTTTCGTATTTTGGGTTACTGGTTCAGAGAAATCTGCCCCCGCTGGTGAAACTGCACCTATAACAGTTACAGATCCTTCTGTATCATTTAAATTTTCTACATATCCTGCCCTTTCATAAAACTCTGCTATTCTTGAAGGTAGGTATGCTGGATATCCTTCTTCTGCTGGCATTTCTTCAAGCCTTCCAGATATTTCCCTTAATGCTTCTGCCCATCTTGATGTTGAATCTGCCATGATTGCTACATCATATCCCATATCTCTATAATATTCTGCTATAGTTATACCAGTATAAATAGATGCTTCCCTAGCCGCAACTGGCATATTAGATGTATTTGCTATTAAAACTGTTCTATTCATAAGAGATGTATTTGTTTTAGGGTCTATAAGTTTAGGGAAATCCTCTAAAACTTCCGTCATTTCATTTCCTCTTTCACCGCATCCAATATAGACTATTATGTCTGCATCAGACCATTTGGCTAATTGATGTTGTGTCATAGTTTTACCAGTTCCAAATCCACCTGGGATTGCAACAGTACCTCCTTTAGCAATTGGAAAAAACATATCTAATATTCTTTGACCTGTTATCAATGGCTTACCTAAAGACAATCTATTTTTTATAGGTCTTGGTGTTCTAACTGGCCATCTTTGATATAAATTTAATTCATATATGTTTCCTCCATCCTTTACAGTAACAATTTTTTCTTCTATATTGTATTTCCCACTTTCTTTTACTTTTGTAACTTCTCCATTTACATCTTGAGGAACCATAATTCTATGCTTTATAATATTAGTTTCTTGAACTTCAGCATATACATCTCCTGGTTTTAATTTATCCCCAACTTTAACTACTATATTTACATCCCATTCTTTCTCCTCATCTATAGATATTAATCCAATCCCTTCATCTATAAATCCATAGGATATTTCATTTATTTTTTTAAGAGGTCTTTGTATACCATCAAACATATTTCCTATTATTCCTGGTCCTAGTTTTAATGAAAGTGGCATCCCAGTAGAACTTATATTTTCTCCTATTTTCAATCCTGAAGTTTCTTCATAAACTTGTATTGTTGCCAAATCATTTTCTAGTATGATTATTTCCCCTATAAGTTTTTTCTTTCCTACCATTACCATTTCTCTCATTTTAAATTTTGACATACCCTCTGCTTTTATAACAGGACCATTTATTCCCACTATAGTTCCTACTAGACTATCCAATAGAACCACTCCTTTATCTACATGAATAACTCTGTTATACTTATTCCTATTTTTTCTTTACATTCTTCAATACTTATCTCTAAGCTACAATCTACTCTAAATTTATTATTTTTATCTTGAATAATGTATCCACCAATTATATCTTTAGACTCATTACTAACTTCTACATTATCCTTATTAATAACTTTTTTAAACTTTTCTAAATCCTTTTTATTAAAATAAATAATAATACCTTCTTTATTTTCTATATCTTTTAAAGTATTATCCAAGTGGCTTTTTATATAATTTATATATTCATCTGATTTAGTAAAATCTATTATTCTTTCTTTTAAGCTTTCCAAAGTTTCATTTATCATATTTTCTTTTAGATTTAATAATTGCTGTTGCTCTTCAAGTTTGAGTTTAAATACTTCCTTTTCAAACTTAGACTTAATCTTTTTTTCTACACTTTGCATATTTTTATTCCTATATTTTTTAACTTCTCTTTCTTCTTTTTCTATAGTGTCTTTTTCCACATTTTCTAGTTCATCTAATTCAGAATTTATTTTATCATCCACTTCGCCATATATTATTTTTGAAAAAAGATTTATTTTATCTTCTATTGTAACCATACAATATCACCTCAAATCTTAAGCCCTATTGCTTCTTTTATATATCTTAAAATCCAATCGTCCCCTCTACTACTTCCATGTCTATCTGGTATTTCAACTATAAGTGGTAAATACTTAGAGGTTTTGATTTCGTTTATTTTTTCAGGTACTAGTTTTGAAATTACTTCAGTTATAATTATTATTCCTATATCTTTTCTATTGCTTATTTTTTCTATGCATTCTAAAACTTCTTCTTCTCTATGGAGAACCTCTCCATTAATACCTGCGATTTTTAATCCTACTAATGTATCTATATTGTCACTTATTAAGTACATTTTCATATTATCTACCCCTTGGTGACTATCTAAGCTTTAATATTAAAGCTTAGATAGTATCATAATAGAAATTATAAGTCCATATATAGCGATACCTTCTGCTAATCCAACATATATTAAAGTTTTTCCTAGTATATCTGGATCTTCTGATACCGCTCCTAATGCTGATGAACCAACAGCACCAACTGCATATCCGGCACCAATTGTTGCAAGTCCTGTACATATAGCTGCTGCTAAATAACCCAATCCTATAGCAGTTCCTGCACCAGCATCTCCTGCAGCATGAACAATATTTGGTATCATAAATATTAAAGCTGCACTTATTGTTGGTGCAAAAACTGATAAATTAATTTTCAATGCTTTCTTCAGTTTACCTTTACCTTCTATATCTTCCTTTGCTTTTTGTACAAATCCATAAGTTATTGTTGACACCGCAATTATAAATGTAAAAATTAAAACATATATCATATTTATTACCTCCTAAATTTAGAAATTATTCCACACTATCTATTGTTATAGGTTTAAATTGTAATCCTGAACCATCATAATATTTGCTAAATAACTCATAGTATTCTAGTCTTAATCCTTGAATAAAAACTATAAGCCCTTCTAGAACTATTATTATGACGTTACCAAGCACATACATTAATATGCTACCTGCACTATTTTTCATCATTTGTGCCATAGATGCAAAGGCGATGAAAAGACCTACATGGTTTAAAGCAAAAGCCCCAACCCTTATAAAGGACACTGTATTTGAAAACATACTTAAAAGTGTTTCTATAACTCCGAATCCACTTTCAACAAAATAATCTGATGTTTTTTCTGTAATTACAAAGCCTTTTTTTGATATTGCATTTGCCAAGGGGTGTTTTAAAACCATTAATGCTAGTAATGCTACAAATATAAGGATCCAAATTGTTGTGCTCATAGTATCTCTTGAAGTTATTTTTGTAAACGCAAAAACAAGAAGTAGTATATAAAACACCATACCCGTTATTCCATTTCTTCCGAAGATACCCTCCTCTAAGTTTTCATTCTTTATATTGTTAACAATACCGTATAAGAAACCGATTATTAAAATAAAGCATCCAAATGCTATTGATCCAACAAGCATTGTTTGTATATTTTCCATTGGACTTATTAGTATAGGCTTTATTAAATCTTCAAATCCAAATACACTTCCATATAAAAAACCAAAAATCATAGAAATAGATCCTAATCTTACTAATATATTGCCTGGGGCATAATTCTCTTTTTTCTTTTTCATGTATAACCCTGCTAATAACAGTACTAACCCTTGTCCTACATCACCAAACATAGTACCAAACATAATCATATATGTTATAGCTAAAAATGTAGTAGGATCAATTTCTCCATAACTTGGAGTTCCATACATATTTACCATAATTTCAAAGGGCTTTACTAGAATATTATTTCTTAACTTTGTAGGTGGAGAAACACCATTTTCTATTTCATCTATCTTTTTTTCAAGTACGATTATTTTTTTATTTAGTTTTTTAATATTATTCTTAAATCCGCCTATCATACTACTTGGAACCCATCCTGATAAATAAAAGAAGTTTTTACTGTATGCAATGTACTCTCTTAACTTACTTGCTCTTTTTTCTAGTTCAAAACTTTTTAATATAGCCTCTATGGATAAATTATTATTATCATAGAACTCATTTATTCTATTTTTAACAGCTTGTATTTTTTCTTCGATTTCTATTAACTCTTTTTCTATTAAATTTATTACTTCTTTAGGGTTTCCTTTATAATCTAATGGTAGATCTAGTCTTTCACAATTTAATGAATTTAATATTCTTTCTGTATCTATTTTTAAAGCCTTTGTAGATACCACAATTATTATGTCAAATCCATTACCTTTATATACTTTATCTACTATAGCTGGTATATTTTCATAGTTTTCTTTCATAATATTAAACTTTTTGTCTTCTATTTTATATGCTTCTAACTCAAAATTTTTCAAGCTAGTAAATTTTTCAATATTAGTATCAATAGATAAAAAATACTTTAAATTTTCTTTATAAATTTCTAATTCCTTCTCTTTATTCTTATACTTGTTAAGATTTTCATTTAGCTTTTTAATCCTATCTACTATATTAAATATATTTTCCTCTAATTCATTATAGTTTAATATTAAATTTTCATTTTTTATTTCTATATTTTCCCTTTCACCAAGCATTCCCTTTAAACTATTTATTTTTTCATTGACCTTAGAATAATCTCTTTTTTCAAAATAAGGTTTAACATAGTTTACATCTATTAAAGTATCTAAATTTTCTTCAGTTGTAGATATATTAAAATTACCACTGCTTATCTTGTCAAATGCGTTTACAGGATGAAGTGCCTTAGATAATACAACTTCCTTAGTTACAGAATCAATAAGTTCTATAGGAGATGCTATATTAACCATAACCATTTTCTCTATTGACATAAAATCACCTCTCAATCAATACTGAAACTTAAATATTTATACAAATCTTCATCATTTATACTATATCTTTTCATTTCAATTAGTGATGTTATATTTTTTATTTCAATTAATGCTAATTCTAGATATGCAACTACTGTACTTATATCACTTTTATGCTCTTTTTTATTTTTCAAATGCATACCACTTATATAAGCTAAAATATCTCTTTCAACCAAATAATCTTCACTCACAGAATACTTTACAAACTTTCCGTACTTAGTATCTAACAGCACTTTTTGAAATTTACTAATATCATTTGAGTAACATAGTTTTTTCAGTTTATCTATTTTTATATTAAGTCCACCTGGTAATGTATAGTTAAGTATTTCTTCTGGACTTAATTTATAATATTTTTTACCCCTATATATAAATTGTAAATTTAACAAATCTATATAGGTACCAACTATTTCATTCATTATATCTTTATCTTTCTTATTAAGCTTATCTATAGACTTTTGTAAATAGCTATAATACATAAAATCCAATGTTACCTCTATACGGAATAATGTTTCTTCATCTGATTTATCTATTATACTTTTTAAATATTTATAGTAATTAGTCCCTTCTAAGGCATGTATAGCCTCATTTATATTATTTGTAGCTAGCATTTTTTGAAAGTTCAAATCATTTAATGGACTATCATAGGTTACTAATGAATTTAAATCATTATTTTGTCTTCCTGTATATTTTCCTCTTAGTATATATCTAACATCTTCTAATTGAAATCTCATAAACATAGTTTTAAAAAACTTTTTATACTCTCCATTAAAAAAATGAATAACTTTCTGAAAATTTTGCATATAATTCTTCATTAATATATATTCTAATTGTCCTCTATGAATTTCTTGCAAGTCATATCCCTTTAAAAGCTTTCCATATTCTGTTTCATTATTTAAGAAATTTAATACTTCTTTATAATTTTCACATTCTATGATTTTTTTATATTGTTCTTTAGTTAAAAATTTTCTTTGCATAGCTTTTACTTTTGAATTAATTGCAGCATACATAGTTATATCACTCATGATCACTCCCCCTTAAAGGGATTCAAAATTGTTTTAATTGCATCCTCTACTATAGTTTCTTTTTTATCTTCATATTTATTTTTAACATTTGTAATTTTTTCTATCTTTTCTTTTTCTATTTTTTCTTTGTTTGCTTTAATATTTTTTTCATAATCCTCTTGGACTTTATTTTTAAAAGTTTTTAATTCTTCCTCTACATCTATCCACATTAATTCTATCTTTTTGTTTAACCCCTCTTTTCTTTCTTTTATTTCCATCTGTTTTAATACTTTATATTCTTCCACATCCTTATCTAGTTTTATAACTTTTTTTATTGCATCTTCCAAGTACACCACCTCTTTTTCTTTTATATTTTGAAAAACAACTAAACCTCATGCTTCTAAACATAAGATTTAAATATATCAACAAATTTACTTAATTAGATGGCAATTTTTTATTATATATATAATTAAATTTTATACAGCTAAATTTATTTTAAATATCATGTTAAATATCCATTTGAACCATGAAACATAGTTACATAAATATTTAAAAGCTATTCCATTAAATTTTCTTATCCACTTTTTTATATGATCTTTTAAAGTGTATATTATTTTTAAACTCTTACAAAGTTTTATATTTTCTTCAAGTTTTAATGACCTTTTTATAGCTTTTAACTTCTCAAAGGTTGCTGATGAAAAACCTTTAATTATATTATTACTATTTTTACATATTAAACACTTTTCAGAATTTCCTTGGCATCTAAATAGTTCATCAGAAAAATAATCATTAAATTTAGATGAATATCTTAGCCCTATTTTTTTAAAATCAATTATACTACTCTCTTGATTTTTAATATTGCTCTCATATTCAAAAAAATCTTTTACAGAGTTTAAAATTTTATGTCTCCAATAAAAGGCTGTAGATAAACTTATACCAACTAATTTTGAGGATTTCCTTAAAGAATATCCTGCAAGCATACATTTAGTATATTCTATCCATTTGCTTATATTTTTTTTGCTATATGATATTGGTGAATTTGTATAATTTGTAAAGGTCTTATGGCAATCTTTGCAGATATATCTTTGTTTTTCTTTGTACTTTCCATTTTTAACTATATTTTCACTTTTACAATGAACACATATAGTATCTGTATATAAATCCTCTTTATCATTATTTTTATTATGATGTTCTGGATTTAAGCTAACTATTTTTTTTAAATGGTTATATAATCTGCTTTTTTCTTCTTTCTTACATTCTTTTATTCTCTTCATTAACACTGCAAAGTAAGTGTTTGCCATCACTGAAACCTCCAAACATAATTTCCATTATTTGAAATTATATCACACATCAACATTTATTGCAAACATAAAATATGACCTATTAAAAAAGCAATAATGAATATTATTACTTTTTTGGGATAGAATTTAAATAACATATATATGTTATCAGATAAATATAAATAAAAAAAGACATTATTGTTAAGTGGAGGTTAACAAATGAATTATTTTCAAAAAGCAAATGATTATTATAATTCAAAAGATTACCATAAGGCAATAGCTTTATATAAAAAATCAATAACATTAAAAACAAATGAGGCTGCTTCTTTATATAATACTGCTGTATGTTTTATAAAGCTAAAAAATTATAAAGATGCTATACCTTTATTAGAAAAATCTCTTTTATTAAAAAAAGATAGTAAATACTTTTTTAATTTAGGGTACTGTTACATAATGTTAGATAATAATAAAAAAGCTTTAATTAATTTTAAAACTGCCTGGACATTAAATCCTGAGGATAAAGATTGTAAAAAAGCTATATCTCTAATAGAAAATAAGTATAAAAAAGATAATCTGTGAACATATCTCACAGATTATCTTTTTTTATATTACCATTCCCCTACAATATTGCCATCCTTATGATCTAAATTAAATCTTTTACTATCAAAATAATTACCACCTTTATAAAAAGTAGTATCTACATTAACCCATGCATCTTCTTCAGGTAGATATACTTCATTCCAGGCATGACTCACCCAATTTAAACCATTAAATCCCATGCCTGTTACCAATCGTACATGTATTCCATTAGCTCTACACATGGCAACGTATAAACATGAATAATCAAAGCAAATTCCTTTTTTTGTATTAAATGTAGGGATAGATCCCGAGGATACATTAAAATCATCCTTTAATACTTTATTTGCCTTATCATAATCATAGGATATATTACTTCCTATCCAATTGTATAGTATCTTAGCTTTTTTTCTAGTTTCTGTTTCATCTTTTACTAAAAATCTAGCAAAATCATTTATTTCCTTATTTGATTTTACTCCTTCACTTAAAGTTACTCCGTTATAATATACTATAGTCCTAGATCTATTTATACTGTTTTTAGGTCTATTATTACTTTCTACATCTTTAGATACTATTTTAAAAGAATTATCTATTATTTTAGGTAATTTTTTAGCTAATTTAGAATTAGTTATTGGTATTATAAACTCTTTGCATACATATTTATATGGTAATGATTCATTTAAATATTTATTTAAAGAACTATTTGCATAAAACATAGATCCTATATTTAAACTAAAAACTACTATTAGTATAAAAGCTATAGCTTTTGGAATTTGAGATATTGCCCCCATAATTCTTTTAAAAATATTGCTTTTACTCCTTAAGTATCTTTCTATCCTATCTAATACTGGATAAAATGTTATGCTATTAAGTAAATGTAATAGTATAAATGTAATTTTATATATTATAAAAATAAATAAGGGTATTAAAACTAAATATATTATAATTGGTTTATTTTCCATGTAATTAATTATATTTTTGGGTATGGAATAATATATAGATTTATATATTCCTTCATCATGTTGTAAAAATATTTTCTTCCCACCTATGGTTCCTATTAAAAGTGATACTATAAATGATATGCTTCTATTAGTTTCTTCTATATCTAATTTCAAATCTTGGGACGAAAATTTGAATAAAAACCCCTTTAATATTGGGTACAAAAATACCAAAGCCATTACCAACGTTATGGGATTTATATTATTCATTCATAACTCCCCCTTAAATAATAAATTAGTATTTCTAGCCATCACTATATAAGAGTTTATTTAATACAGACTTTACATCTTCCCACAAATATCCTTTACTCATTAAAAATCTTCCCAATTTGTTATATATTTTTGTCTTATCCTCTTCATTTTTTAGTATAGATTTATATTTCTTTTCTGCTATTTTATTTAAAGCATCTTTTTCCTTATCTCTGTCTACACAATTTAATTTTTCATCTATAATACTTTCACTTATACCCTTTTGCATAAGTGAATATTTTATTTTATTTCTCCCCTCCCTTTTTAATCTTTCTTCTATATAGAGTTCTCCAAATCTCCAGTCATCTATAAATTTGTATTCAGTTAAAAAATCAATAACTCTTTCTATAGTTTTATTATCATATCCTTTAGAAAGTAGTTTGTCATATACTTGTCTCTCTGTTTTATAACTTTTTTCTATAAATTTTAAAGCATCTCCCTTACATTTAATATAATTATCTTCTTCTGCAATAACTTTTAACTCTTTATAGTCTACTTCTTGTCCTATTTTTAAGTTGTGTTTAAATGCTAGCTCTGTACTAAAAGCCATAGCATACTCATCATTTATATATAGGTTTACTCTTTTTTTGTTTCTCTTCTGAACTTCTATTTTAGTTATTTTATTTATCTTTGAAGTATTATCCAAGCATATTTCCTCCTTGACAATCTTACTTTATTGCTTATTCTTTAAAATATGTATAGTAGGATGATTAAATACTTTATTTGCCATCCTTACTATGTCCTCTTCTTTTATTTCATCTAATTTTTTAATGTCTTCTGTAAATTCATATATATTCCTATCTTCTATGATTTGGTGAACTATATAATTGCTTAAATCACTACTATCATCTAAAATAAAAGCAATGGCGGTTTTTAAGTTTTTTTTCATGAGTCTAATAGTATTTATATGAAACTTAATTGTACCATCTTTTATATCATTAATACATTTATCTATAGTATTAATGGTTTCATTTACGCTATTTTGAGAAACCGCAGTATAAATGTATATAGAGTTAAAGGAATTTATACTATCTAATAAAGTATATACATCATAAGCAAGTCCCTTTTCTTCTCTAAGTTTTCTAAACAATAAAGAGTTATTACTTTCTCCTAATCTATGATTTAATACCTTCAGCACCATTTCTTCTTTCTTATCTAAATTATTGCAAGTATAAAGATATAATATACAACTTTGTTCTATGTCTCTTTTATTATAAATATATTTACCTGGTATATTTTGTTCAAAAGCTAAATTTTTCCTTTCAAATTCTTTTTTAGTCCAACTCTTAAAATATTTGTGCAATATTTTCTCTATATGGTCATAATCATAAGATGAAACTATGGATATATAAGAATTATTAGGAACATAATATCTACTATAGAAATCTTCTAACTGTTTTTTGGTAAATTTTTCTATATTTTCTTTTGTTCCTATTGTATCATATTTTAAAGGACTATTTCTATATGCTAACTCTTTTATTTTTACAAAACTAAAATCTTCTATATCATCTCTGCTTCCACTTAATTCTGAAAGTATTACTTTTCTTTCTTTTTCTACTTCTTCCTTTTGAAAATTTGAATTTATAACCATATCACTTATAAGTTCTATAGCTTTTTCAAACTCATCATTTAATGCTGTAATAGAATAAATAGTACAATTATAGTCTGTATATGCATTATATTCTCCGGCTAATTCCTCTAAATCTTCATTTAGCTTTTCATTAGTTCTATTTTTAGTCCCTTTAAAAATCATGTGCTCTATGAAATGGGAAATACCCTTTTCTTTTTCACTTTCAAAAATAGATCCTATTCCTACTCCTAAGTTAATTGAAAAAATAGGTGTATCTTTCTTAACCAAAACCGCTTTAAAACCATTAGGTAAATTTAATTCCTTTGATTCAAACATTATTAAACTCCTTCTACCTTTTAAATTTTTCTCTTTCTTGACAAACATAATATATTATAATATCATATTTTAGAATATAAAAAAATAATATGGACAGTTCGTAACCATCCTGTCCCTAAATAAAACTATGGAGGTATATTATGATTAAAAACACTAAGCAATTAGTAACTAGTGCTATTATTGCAACTATTTATGCGGTAGTTACTATATTTTTAACTTATCCTATGAGCTTCCAAGCTTCTCAATTTAGAGTAGCAGAAGCTTTAACTATTTTACCACTTTTTACACCTGTGGCAATACCAGGACTTTTTATAGGTTGCCTAATATCTAATCTTTTAAGTCCAGTAGGTCCATTAGACGTAATATTTGGTTCATTAACCACTTTAATTGCTGCTATAACTACTTGGCAAATAGGAAAAAGTAATTTAAAACATAAAAAACTTTTAGCTCCCTTGCCACCAGTTATATTAAATGCAATTATAATTGGATTACTACTTAATTATACTCTAAAATGGCCTTTAGTTTTAACTATGTTACAAGTAGGCTTTGGAGAACTTTTATGCTGTTATGGTTTAGGATTACCTTTAATAACTGTAATTGAAAAAAATAATTACTTAAAACAACTTTTAAGTTTACAATTTATAAAAGGAAAGGATAGAGCTTAATTAAATAAGTTCTATCCTTTTAATATTATTTTCCTTTAGGTATCCAACTATTAACTAATTCTTCATTCTTAGCCATCCACTCTTTAGCTACTTCTTCTGGGTCTTTTTTACTATCTGCTATATCTCCCATAAGAGTTCCCAATTGCTCATCATTTAGCTTAAAGTTTTTCAAGAATTCTGCCACTTCTGGCATATCTTCTTTAAATCCTTTTCTTGAATAAGTATGAATATTTTCTGCTTCTCCATAGGATTTTTTAGGGTCTTCCAAGAATTTCAAATCCCAGCGAGCAAATTTCCAATGAGGTTTCCAACCAGTCACTACAATATCTTGTTTTTTATCAATTGCTTCTTTAAGCATTACAGTCATAGTTGGGCCACTTCCTTCTAATATTTCATATTCTAGATTATAATCCTTCTTAGCTCTTTCAGTGGCACTCATTATACCTGCCCCAGCATCTATTCCTATAATTTTTCCACCCAATTTTCCTTTGACTTTATTTAAATCTTCTATGCTATTTATATCAGAATTTTTTGGTACAACTAATCCTATTCTTGCATTTTCATAATTATATCCCAAATCTTCTATTTTGTCTTTGTATTTTGTTACATAATCGTGATGAGTTACCGGAAGCCATGCATCTAAGAAAGCATCTATATTTCCATCTGATAAAGATGTAAATATCATACCTGCCTCTCCCATGGTTAACTCCACATCATAGCCCATCTTTTCTTCTAATGCAACTTTGGCAAGGTTTGTCATAGCAACTCCTTCTGCCCAGTTTACATACCCCAATTTAACATTCCCTTTTCCCTTATTAGCTGCTCCTTTTCCACATCCTGCTAATACCGAAGTAGTTAATATTATTGAACAAAGTATTACAGCTAATTTTTTAAAATTGAACTTCATTAATATCCTCCTCATTCTTTATTATTTGCAAGTGATTGAGTCATTCTATCTAGTATCATAGCTAATATAACTACTGCAAGCCCGCTTTCAAAACCTTGCCCTATTTTTAATTGAGTTATACCTTGATAAACTTCCCTACCTAATCCTCCTGCTCCTATCATAGCTGAGACAACAACCATTGATAGTGCAAGCATTATAGTCTGATTTACTCCTGCTAATATAGTAGGTAGAGCTATTGGTAACTGTACTTTATATAACATTTGTTTAGGAGTAGATCCAAAAGATTTTGCAGCTTCCACTACCTCATCTGGAACTTGCCTTATTCCTAAATTAGTTAATCTTACAGCAGGTGGCATTGAAAATATAACAGTTGCTATTGCTCCTGGTACTTTTCCCATTCCAAAAAACAGTACTGCTGGTATTAAATATACAAAGGCTGGCATTGTCTGCATAAAATCTAAAATAGGTCTTAATATTTTATTAGCTTTTTCATTTCTTGCAGACATAATACCAAAAGGCACACCTATTAATAACGCTATTAAAGCTGAAACTAAAACTAAAGCTAATGTCTGCATTGTCTGATTCCATAATTGCATAGAATCTATAAAAAACAGTCCTACAAAGGTAAAAATAGCTACCCTTTTATCTGCTAATTTATATGCCAATAGTGCAAATAATATAATTACCACTATGCTAGGTGGAAACATTAATATATCTTCTAATCCATTAATAAGTGCTTCATGAATAACTTTTATAAGATTAAAAAATGGTTCTATATTAGTTTTTAGCCATTCTACAATAAATTCAAAAAAAGGTCCTACATGAAATTTAAAAAACATATAACTAATTCTCCTTTCCTAATATTCCTCCAATTATAGTGGATCTTTTTATTATTCCTAAAAGCTTATCACTTTCATCTACTACAGCTAAAGGATATCTAGAATCTTTAGCCATAGATAATAAATCCGCTATAGGAGTTTCTGGAGAAACAATAGGTATATTTATATCTATTATTTCATCTACTTGTCTTATATTTTTCTGTGCTAGTTCTAATGCATCCTCTATTTTTATTATTCCTCTAAGTTTTCTATCTTTGTCTATCACATATAAGCTAGATATTTCTTCTTCTTGCATAAATCTAACTGCAACTTTAGGTCCATCCTTATGAGTTAGTATAGGATTTGGATTTTTCATTATTGAAGATGCTGTAAGTACTTTAGTTCTATCCACACCCTCTACGAAATTTCTAACATAGTCACTAGCTGGATTAGTTAAGATATCTTCTGATGTTCCAATTTGTTCAATTACTCCATCTTTCATAATAGCTATTCTATCTCCTAATTTTAGGGCTTCATCTAAATCATGAGTAATAAAAATAATTGTCTTTTGCATTTTAGATTGAAGTTGAAGTAATTCATCTTGCATTCCCTTACGAATTAGTGGATCTAATGCACTAAAAGCTTCATCCATTAATAATATATCTGGATCTGTAGCTAAAGCTCTTGCAAGTCCTACCCTTTGTTGCATTCCTCCACTTAATTCTTTAGGTTTACTATTAGCATAGTTTCCTAAACCAACTAATTTTAAAGCTTCTAATGCTTTTTCTTTTCTAATATTTTCTCCTATCCCTTGCACCTCTAGTCCATATTCTACATTAGTTAATATAGATCTATGCGGAAATAAAGCAAAATTCTGGAATACCATAGCTATTTTCTTTCTTCTTATTTCTCTAAGAGCTTTATCATCAGATTTTGCAATATCTTCTCCATCAATATAAATTGATCCTGCTGTAGGTTCTATTAATCTATTTAAACATCTTATCAATGTAGATTTTCCACTTCCAGAAAGCCCCATAATAACAAAAAACTCTCCATCTTCTACTTCAAAATTTACATTATTTACACCTATACTGCAGCCTGTCTTTTTAAGTACCTCTTCTTTACCATATCCTTTTTCTATTAACTCAAATGCCTTTTGAGTATTATTTCCAAATACTTTATATACATTTTCAACTTTAATTTTTGTCATATTAACCTCCTAATTTTGGATAACTGATATAAAAAAACAAACAACTCTATTATTTTTTATGAGTTGTTTGTTTTGCGACATTCTCATTGTAACATAGAGGTTGTTACCATGTCAAATTACTTCTAAAGCCTATATATTAGTGCATTAATCAATTTATCCATATTTTTTTAATATTTTATTAATAAAAATTTAATTATACTTTCTATCTAAAGTAAAATAACTACAAGGGAAATTTCCCTTGTAGTTATTTTACTCATCTTTAGGATAAATTATATATATTTTTTTATTATTATTTGGTGGCACAAATATTGCTTTTTTATCCTTTGAAATTTCTTTATTTAAATTTTCATAGCTTCTTGCCATTCTTAGTTCTGCTATTCCTGTAACTCCCACATATACATCTGAAATTTTATACCATGTAGCATAATCTACATTTCCTGTTTGCGGCAATGAAAATACACCTTGAAAAATTTTAACTGAATTTTGTGTACTAGCTCCATATACACTATCTACAGCAACTTTAGGTATAGCTGGATAATTATCAGCTATTCTATTCAAGTAAATCTGTATAGTCCTAACATCTCTTCCTCTATTGCCTATAGTTAATGTATAACCTGGCCAAGACTTGGGTATTCCACTTATCTCTTTTGCTGTGACTAAGTTTAAGTTACTACCATAAAAAGATGTTAGTATTTCATATGGAGTTTTTCCCTCATCACCTAAGTACTTACTTCCCCATTGAGTCATCCATCCTGGACATTTAACTTTTACCCCATCACAATATTGGGATAATAATGGCTGTTTCACATCTGGCCTTTTCATATATGTTGAAAATATATCATCTACTATTCTACTTATATTATCATATATATTTCTTCCATAATTGAAGGCATGATCATATGCAGTAGAACTAGTTATATCAAAAGGTTTTCCTTTTGCTCTATACCATTCTGTATATATTCTATTTAAAGTAAAGGATATTATTGCATATACATTTGATCTAATTGTATTTCCCGTCCAAGTAGAAAATATTTCACAACAAGCTACATTTTTAATATAATCTTTATATCTAACAGTATAATTAGGTGCAGTATTATCATCCGGTACTCCCTGATGTACTACTATATATTCTGGAATTACAGGTTCTTGTAATACTACAAATCCACTACTTGGAGATGGTAATACCTTCTCTGGATTTTCTGGAATTTTAGGTGGATAATTTCCTACGATAGTGTTAGGTTCTACACTTATTATTTCTTCAGCTTGTCTTGTAGGTGTGCCAGTTTCTAATCTACATTCTTGATATGCCACCCTTTCTGGATATATTTGACACCCCTTTATTATAATCGGTGTAAATCCACTTGCTTCAACTTTTAAATCCACCAGACTATAAGGTAAATTTGGGTTTGGTGATTGTGAATATTCCATAGGCGGTGCATTTAATTCTACCTCTTTAGTTAATCCCGATGAATCTGTAGCCTCATTTATTTCTATTTTACTTTGATTTGTCTCCCCTGATTGTACTATAGTTACTTTTGTATTTTCCACAGGAATATAACTATCTTCCTTCCAAACTTGTACTTTTAAAGCTCCCTTTGCCATTTAATTTTGACTCCTAAACATTATTATCATTTTATACTATGAAATATATGCGAGTTTCGTAACTATTATTTTATAATAAATTTAGGTATTCTAATAAATATATTTCTTTTATTATTAGTTTTGCTTCTTACATTTTCAAATACTCCTCTTAAGTTTAGAATTCCATAACCCCATTCAGGATTAGGATATGAATCACTCTCTCTTCTAGTTGCTCCTCTTATGAAATAAGTTTTTAGCTTTACAGCATATAAAGTAGGATCATTTCCCTCTACTATTCCCCATTGAAACATCAATGCACATGCTCCTGCATATATTGCTGAAGCTGCACTACTTCCACTTACCATAACCACTCTCCCACTATTGTCTATGGTTTTTATATTTAAACCACCAGTAGTTATATCTGGTACTATTCTTCCATCCCTTGTATATCCTCTAGATGATTCTCCTAAGATTGAATTATTGTTTTGGTTATAAAAAGAAGTAGATAAAATACTTTTACTGGATGAAGGCATTTGTATTGTAGTATATGGGGTTGAATTTAAAAACTGTGTTTCTTTATCTATTATAGGCTCTTGAGGTAGCCATGCATCATATCTTCCATTTACAATTAAATCTCCTATAAGATTAAATCTCCATATACCCTCTCTTATATTTTCTATTTTTACAAGTATTAATTCATCACCTGTTAGCTCTTCTGGAAGATAGTATTCGATAAATACTTTACTACCTTCAAAAACTAAATCTATTTCTTCTTTTTCCTTAATTTTTGCAGATACTTTTTCTATATTTTCTCCTGCTGGAGAGGTTATTCCAATAGATACCTTGTCCGGTTTTTTACACCAAATTCCAAAAGTTAAATCCTTTTCAAAAGGACCAACTTTTAATTCTATTGTCTTTATATCTCCACTTTTCTGTAAAGTTCCTGAGGTATGGGTAGAACTTTCGCCTTGATTGCCAGTTCCTGTTACCACTGCAAGACCTCTTATATTAGAAATATTATCAATATATTTTTCCAATATTGTATTTCCATCATGGGGTCCTCCATTACTTCCTAATGGTATATATATGACCATAGGTTTATTAAGATCTTTTCCCACATTATATAAATATTTTATTGCCGTTACAATAGAAACTGTATCGTATAACGGTTCCTTTACAAAATTATGTCCTAGTTGTTCTACCATCTCCTCTTCATTCATAGGCCTTAATTTTACTACTGCAAATTCGCAGTCTGGAGCCGCTCCTTTAACTTCTGGATTTTTTCCTTTTGCACCTATTACTCCAGCCATTTTAGTTCCATGACTAATATCGTCTTTTAATGGTACTATATCATAAGGATTTTTATTCTCTAATTTTGCCTTTATTGCTTTATTTATATCATCTCTAAAATATTCTGTTCCATAGGGAATACTTTTAGGGTTTGGTCCCTTATTATCTGTTTGATCCCACATTCTTTCAATTCTTGTAGTATTGTCCTCATTTATAAATTCAGTATTTAAATAATCTATTCCAGTATCTAATATTCCTACCAAAACTCCTCTACCAGTTAAATTTAGATAAGGATATTCATGAAATTCATTTATGTGTGATGTTTCTTTCGGATCTATATCTGTTAAACTAAATATATAATTTCTTTCAACATAAACTATTTCCTTTAAATCTTTTTCTAATTGTTCCTCTTTCCCTTCTTCCACTATTAGCACTGCATAATCCTCGTCTAGTATAAATACATCTGCATAGTCTATTGTCTTCATTTTACTTACTATATCCCCATCATATTCAATTAGATACCTATTATATTCAATGTTTTTATCTTGCCTTATTTTTACCATAACCTCCCTACTCTCTCCCTCTGCTCTTAATATGTTAAAAGAATCTCCTGCACAAATCTCTCCATATCCCCAGGTTTCATTTGGATAATTTAGATTAGGTCTATTTCTTCTTGCTCCTTTAAGTAGATAATATTTTAATCTATCTCCATATAAAAAAGGATCTCTCCCTTGAAGAACCCCCCATTGCATAAAAAGAGCACATATACCTGCAACTTGAGGTGCTGCCATAGATGTACCAGATTTTGTGTCGAATCTTCCTCTTGGGACTGAAGATAATATTTCTTCTCCTGGTGCAACTATATCTGGCTTTAGATATGCTTTTTCATATAAACTGCCTCTTCCTGAAAAACTTGATATAGTATTAGTTAAATAATTATAACTCCCAACAGATATTACATTTTCAACGGTAGCAGGAATACCTAAAGTATTGTATACATTAGGTTCTAAAAACTTAGTATTTGGATTTAAAGATTCACTTATTGGCATCCATATATCATATTTTCCTTTATACTCATCTTTGCAAGTTATATTTAGTTTCCATATTCCCGATAAAATAAAATCATTGTTAGGAAGTATTGTAATTATTATTTCACCATTCATATTATAGGGTTTAGGTCCTGTATTATATATATATAATTTATCTCTGCCAATATTCACTTCCTTATATCCCTCATCTAAAATTATTTTACCTGATGAGTTAGAAGATGGGTTTATTATTTCTATTGTAAAATTATTAATTATATCCTTATATATCTGTAGTATTAATCCCCTTTCTCCTTGAGAAACATTTATAGGAATACTCTGTTCTTCTTTTACAATATCTCCTACATGATGTGCTCTATCTCCTTCATTACCAGCAGCTACTACAAAGGAGATAGGCTCAAGTCTACATACAGTGTTTATATATTGTTCAAATAAGCTACTCCCTTTATGAGAACCATCATTTGTACTAAAACTTAGATTTATAACTAAGGGTTTATTCAATTCCTTAGTTTTTTCTATTAAGAATTTTATTCCCCTCATTATTAAGGTATCTTTTGCGTAATTTATATTTCCCCTGGGGGTTATTTTTACCATAGCTATACTGCTTTTATATGCAACGCCATATAGATTTTTATTTATGTTTCCTCCTGCACAAGCTATACCTGCCACATGGGTTCCATGCCCCACTGTATCTACTTGTGGTACAATGCTTAAAGGATTTTCTGATTTTAAAGCTCTATTAATATCTTCTTTATTCCAAACCTTCCCTTCTTCTGAATAGTCCTTTATATATTCTATTCTGGTATTTTCATTTTCATCTATAAATGCTGGATGGGTGTAATCAATACCTGAATCTATAAATCCTAATAAAACTCCTTCTCCAGTTAATTTATATATCTCTTGTAATGGGATTACACAAGAGGCCCTATTACTTCCTAAATCGCTGGTATATACAGCTTTTGGTAATTCAACATATTGAACTCCAGGTACTTTTGATATTTTTTCTATGTCCTTTATATCCAGGGTTATTATTCCAAAATTATATCCTAGATTTTCAAAGCTTCCTCCTAAATTTTCTACGGCAATCCTTATATTTTCAGGTGCTAAATTATATATAACCGTTAACTCAACCTTCCCTCTTAAAACCTCCTCATTCTGTGATAATTCAGCTAGCTTATTTAAGATTGTAGAAGGAACATTTCCTAAAAGGTTTAATAATCCATTTGCTTCTATCTTAATCTCTCCTTAAAGTATGCTCTCATAACTATAATATGTTTCAATATAAATACATTGACTAAAAATTCTTTTATAATAAAAAATACCCTCACATAAAATATGGAAGGTATTTTAACTATACAGTTTTTCTAATTATAAGATCTGTATCAAAAAATATTTGTCTTTTTACTTCTTTATCACCATTTATTATAGATATAAGCATTCTACAAGCTTCTTTTCCCATAGAATATATGGGTTGAGCAATAGTGGTAAGTTCTGGTTCTATGTATTTAGAAATATTTATATTATCAAATCCCATAATTGCTATATCTTCTGGTATTTTGTATCCATTTCTTAAAAGAACCTTAATTCCTCCAAAAGCCATCATATCATTACTACAAAATATAGCTTCCACATCTGGAATTTCTCTAATTATTTTCTCTGTAACTTCTATACCACTTTCTATAGTAAAATCCCCTTCATAAACATAGAATTCATTGTATAAATTATATGATTCCATTACTTCTTTATATCCATTAAATCTTTCTTTTGTATTCTCTAGCCTTTTAGGACCTTTTACAAAGGCAATTTTCTTTATATTTTTACTTAATAAGTAATTCATACCTTTAATTACACCTTTTTTATTTAAAGAATATATTCCATAACTATTTTTATCTGTTTTTATTGGTCTGTCTACCATTACAAATTTCACATTATTTTTTTTTAGCATATCTATGCTCTTGGCACTTTCTCCACCAGAAATAAATATAATACCATCTACTGCCTTACTTAATAGCAATCTTGTATATTTTTCTTCCTTTTTTTCTTCATTATCTGTGTTACAAAATATAACGTTATGTCCTAAAGAGTTAGCCACATCTTCTATAGCCCTTGCCATTTCTGAAAAATATGGATTTGTAATGTCTGGAAGGATTATTCCTATGGTTCCTGATTTTCTAGTGCTTAAACTTCTAGCTAGCGAATTTGGTATATAATTTAATTCTTCTGCTATAGATAATATCTTTTTTCTTGTTTCTTCACTTATCCCACTATCTCTATTATTTATAACCATTGATACGGTAGTTTTTGAAACCTTTGCTATTTTGGCTATATCCATCATTGTAACTTTTTTCATTGCTATACCTCTAACAAATATAAATTTTATAAAATCCAGGATTAATTAATCCTGGATTTTATTATATCACTAAGTTTATACTTTATATATTTATTTTTTTATAAGTTTTAATTCTACTGGTATTTCCTTTTCTACTGATTCATTTTTAGCAATTTTAACTGCATTTTCTACTGAAATGCTTCCCATTAAATCTGGTTGTTGTGCAACTGTAGCAGTTAATTCTCCACTTTCAACAGCTTTTACTGCATCTTCATTTCCATCAAAACCAACAATAGTAACTTTTTTACCACTTAATGCCTTAACCGCTCCCAATGCCATTTCATCATTATGACAGAATACAGCCTTAAAATCAGGATTGGCTTGGATTATGTTTTCCATTACACTTAAACCCTTTTGTCTATCAAAATCTGCTGGTTGACTAGCAACTACCTTTACACCATCTTTTCCTTTTATTCCCTCATGAAATCCTTTTCCTCTATCTCTTGCTGCAGATGTACCTGGTAGTCCTTGTATTTCAACTATATTTCCCTTTTCTCCTAGTTTTTCTAATATAAATTCTGCTGCCATCTTACCTCCAGCTGCATTATCCGAAGCAATATGAGAAGCTACTTGTCCTTTATTTGAATTTCTATCCACTGTAACCACAGGAATTTTATTATCATTGGCTACTTGTATAGCATTACCAACAGCATCGCTATCAGTAGGATTTATAATTATAACTTCTGCCCCCTTTTGTACTAAATCTTCTACATTTGATCTTTCTGTAGCTCCATCATCTCTAGAATCTAATACTAAAAGTTCATACCCTAGTTCTTTTGCTTTCTTTTCTGCTCCCTTTTTCATGGATACAAAGAATGGATTGTTCAATGTGGAAATTACCATTCCTATTTTTTTACCTTCTCCACTTTTATCCTTATCTTTTTCACCACTATTTCCACATCCTGCAAAACCTGCTGTCATCATAACTCCTGTAAGAATCAATGATAATAATTTAACCTTTCTTTTTTTCATTTTTATTCTCCTCCCCTTTTATTAAATTATTTATATTAAAATTTATTTTTTACTCTTTTTATCTATTAAAACAGCTAGAAGTATTACTAACCCCTTTACAATAGATTGATAATATGCCGATACTCCTGCTAAGTTTAATCCATTATTCAAAACACCTATTATCATAGCTCCTATTATAGTTCCAACAACTGTTCCTTCCCCACCAGCTAAACTAGTTCCACCAAGTACTACTGCTGCTATAGCATCCAGTTCAAAACCAAGTCCAGCATTTGGAGAAGCTGTTCCCACCCTGCTAGTTGTAATTACACCACTTAAAGCAGCTGTCATGCCACATATTACATACACAAGCATTTTAACTTTATCTGTATTTATTCCTGAAAGCCTAGCTGAATCTTCATTACCTCCAAGAGCGTAAACATATCTTCCATATCTAGTTTGACTTAAAACATACCATGCCATAATAAGTATTATTATAGTTATTATAGCTGGAACTGGTATATATCCTAATATCTTTTTATTACCTATTACCATAAACTTCTCAGATAGTCCTGATATTGGCGTACCATTTGTATATACCATAGTAACCCCTCTAAATACAGTCATAGTTGCTAAAGTTACTATAAAAGCTTGTATCTTTCCTTTAGCTACTGTTACTCCATTCATCAGTCCAATTGCTGCTCCAATTATTAAAGCTACAACCAAGGATAAAAAGATACTATTAGTAAGTCTTATTATACTAGCAGAAAGGGCACCTGTTATAGCAAGTGTTGATCCCACAGATAAATCAATTCCTCCAGTTAAAATTACAAAAGACATTCCTATAGCTAATATTGCATTAACAGATACTTGAGTAAATACATTCATTATGTTAGATACATTTAAAAATCTTGGTGTTAATATAGAAATTATTATACATAGTAATATCAATCCAAATAACGATTTAAACTTCAAAAGGAATTCTTTTATATTGTTGTTCATTTTATTTCCTTTCATCCCCTTACATTTTTAATTAGAAAAAGCTACTGCATATTTCATAATCTTTTCCTGTGTAGCTTCTTCTCTTGATAATTCTCCTGACAAATTTCCTTCACTCATAACTAATATTCTATCACTTATTCCCAATACTTCAGGCATATCAGAAGATATCATAATTATGGCTTTACCTAAACTTTTGATTTCATTTAAAACTTCATATATTTCTTTTTTAGCACCTACATCTATTCCTCTTGTAGGTTCGTCTATTATTAAAATATTTGGGGAAATCATAATCCATTTTGCTATAATAGCCTTTTGTTGATTACCTCCACTTAAGTTTTTAATTATCTGATTAGCCGAAGGTGTTTTTACGGATAATTTTTTTATGTAATCATCTATTTCTTTTGATTCTTTTTCTTTATTTATCTTTTTTATACTATTTTCATATTTCTTTAAGTTACAAAGACTTATATTATTACCTACAGACATATTTAAAATAAGCCCTTCTTTTTTTCTATCTTCTGATAAATAAGCTATGCCATTCTCTATAGCTTCTTTAGGGGAAGTTATATTAATTTTTTTATCATTTATATATATATCACCACTACTTTTTTTATACTCTCCAAATATAGTCTTAGCTAATTCTGTTCTTCCAGATCCCATAAGTCCCGCCAATCCTAATATTTCTCCTGCCCTTACTTCAAAAGAAATATTTTTCACCTTATTTTTGTAGGATAAATTATTTACTGCTAATAATGCATCTCCCTTTTTAACCTTTTTATATGGAAATTGTTCTTCTAGCTTTCTTCCAACCATCATAGTTATTAAATCATCTTTTGTTGTATCTTTTACTTTAACCTCTCCTACATATTTACCATCTCTTAATACGTTTACTCTATCACATATTTGAAAGATTTCATCTAATCTATGGGATATATATATTATACAAATTCCTTCTGACTTTAATTTATTTATAACTTTAAATAACCTTTCTGTTTCTACTTCAGTTAAAGCAGTAGTAGGTTCATCCATTATTATCAATTTAGATTTCTTAGAAATAGCCTTAATAATTTCTATCATTTGCATTTCACCTATATTTATATCCTTAGCTAAAATATCTACATCTGCTGTAAATCCTATAGTTGATAGCAGTTTTTCACTCTCTGACCTCATGTAATCCTTATCAAGTTTATTAAAAATTCCTTTATATTTTTCGCTACCTAAAAATATATTTTCATATATTTTTAAATTTGAAAGCAGACTTAATTCTTGATGTATTATAGATATTCCCAATTCTTCTGCTTCTTTTATCCCCTTTATATCTACTTTCTTTTCATCTATAAAAATATCTCCTTCATCTTTTGTATATACACCGCTTAATATTTTCATCAATGTAGATTTACCTGCTCCATTCTCTCCTAATAGAGCTAGTACTTCTCCTCTATATACTTTAAGTTCTACATTGTCTAGAGCTTGTACACCAGAAAAAAACTTGGAAATTCCTTTCATTTGTAAAAAGGGCTTCTCTTCTAAATTTTCTTTTTTCATTAGAAAACCACTCCCGATTTTAATATTATATTTGCATAAGGTGTCTGCTCTCCTGTTCTTATAACAGCTTTACAATGCTTCAAATTATTTTTTAATTCCTCATGGGATATAAAAGTTATTTTTGCATGTCCTAGCTGTTTTTTTATTTCTTTAAAAAGTTCTGAACTTAAATCTTGAGTTTCATTAGCTATTTGCACTTCTTCTACCTGAAGTTCCATCATTACACTTTTTAAAGTATCCATAAAGGTTGGAATATTTTTTATTAAAGCTAAATCTATTCGTTTAGTTTCTTCTGGTATAGGTAATCCACAATCTCCTATAGCTAAAGAATCTGTATGTCCCATTTTAGATATTACATGGGATATCTCATTATTTAAAATTCCTATCTTCTTCATAATTAATTCTCCTTAAAAACTTCTTTAACTTCACTTAAATATGGTATAGAAGATTGAGCACCTTCTTTTTGTACTACTATAGAAGATACTTTATTTCCATAAAGCACTCCCTCTTTTATATTTTCAAAACTTAATTCTTTTTCTCCTAATTTATGTGCTAAAGCACCTATAAAACTATCTCCTGCTGCTGTAGTATCTATAGCATTTACTTTATAAGCAGGAATTATTTCAAACTTATATTTAGATATAATTGCCGCTCCCTTTTCTCCAAGAGTAATAATTACAAATTTTATTCCTCTTTCTAGAAAAACTTGTGCAGATTTTTTAATATCATTTTCATTTTTTATTTTTATTTTTGTAATTTCAAAAGCTTCCATTTCATTGGGTATAATAATATCTGTATTTTTCAAAAGATTTTCAGTTATTTCTTTTGCAGGAGCTGGATTTAATATAGTAGTTACTCCAAAACTTTTAGCTAGTTTAAAAGCATCCTCTGCCACATCTATAGGAGTCTCAAACTGCGTTATAAGAATATTGGAATCTTTAATAGCCTCTTTAAACTGATATATGTCTTCTTTTTTTAAAGACATATTGGCACCGGATACAACTACTATAGAATTATTCCCGTCTTTATCTACAGTAACTATTGCCATACCTGTTGGTTCTTTATCATCTTTTAGTATATATTCAACATTTATGTTATCGTTTTCAATGTTCCTATATAAAATATCACCATTATCATCTTTTCCTAATTTACCTATCATATAAACTTTAGATCCTAATCTAGCTGCTGCAACTCCTTGATTAGCTCCTTTTCCACCAGCTACTTTATCTAAAGATCTTGTTAATAAAGTTTCTCCAACTTTAGCCATTCTATCTACTTTCAAAACTATATCCATATTTATACTTCCCAGGATAGAAATTTTCGCCAATATATATCCCCCCTCTTTTACTTAACCGGTTCACTAATTCGGTTAATTAACATTATATAGACTTTTATTATAGCTGTCAATAACTGAATAGGCCATTATACGTATATTCAGAAATTTCTTTTAACATAATCTCCCTATAAATTAACTTATAGGAATAATATACATATTAAACACATTATCTCATTATTTGATTATTGTTCGTAAAAAAAATTTATGCCATACTTAATATCGAGGTGATTTTATGTTAAAAAAATTAATTGTTCCATTAAGTTTAAGCTTAGCGCTAACATTTCCAGTAGCAGCAAAGGCCCAAGGTACATATACTGTTCAAAAAGGTGACAGCCTTTGGAAAATAGCAGTGAAAAATCAGGTTGGATTGGACGAGCTAATAAGTTCTAATCCACAGCTAAAAAATCCTAGCTTAATCTATCCTGGTGCAAAAATATCCATTCCAAGTTCAAACGAAACTAAATCTATGGAAACAGAAGTTGTAAGACTAGTTAATATTGAAAGAGCCAATAATGGTTTGGCTCCATTAAAGGAAAATTGGGAGCTTTCTAGAGTAGCAAGATTTAAATCTAACGACATGATAGCTAAAAACTATTTTTCTCATACTTCACCTACTTACGGATCTCCATTTAAAATGATGAATTCATTTGGATTAAAATACTCATCTGCTGGTGAAAATATTGCCATGGGTCAAAGAACTCCAAAAGAAGTTGTACAAGGTTGGATGAATTCTCCAGGACATAGACGTAATATTTTAAATAAAAACTTTACAGAAATTGGAGTGGGTGTATCTAAAGATTCTAAAGGAAATCCTTATTGGACACAAATGTTTATAAGACCATAATATAGATTGTAACTAAAAGAGAGTTAAAATATAATTTTAGCTCTCTTCTTTATTTTATGTTTTTAAACTATTTTTTTTTAAACAATACCATTTTAGCTTCAATTTTCTTTTTATCTAATTCTAGTAAAACATAAGAATACCATCTCTCTTTTAATTTTCTCGTAGGGGATCCTGGGTTTATCATTAAAATCTTATTTCTAGTTTTTATAATTGGTTGATGGCTATGTCCAAAAATAATAATATCTACTTTTTCATCTTTAAACTCATCATAAGCTCTATCTAAAGTATTTTTACTACCTCCATGACCATGAAATAATCCAATTTTATATCCTTCTATTTTTATTATGTCTTTCATAGGTAAAACGCCTTTTATATCTTTGCTATCATTATTTCCATAGACTCCTATAAACTTTTTTTTGTTTTTTATTCTTTTTATAACTTCTAAAGAATTAAAATCCCCTACATGAACAATTGTATCTACATCATAAAAATAATCTTTCAGTAATTTATCTATATTTTCAACTTTTTTTGTTACATGAGTATCCGATATGATTCCTATTTTCATTAGCACCCCTTCTTTATTTTAGTAATAATGAGCAATTTAATATTTATAAATTATGTTTATATTATTATATTTAAACTTCCTAAATCAGTTAATTTATAGATCAAATAATTTTGATAAATTAAAATTATTATGAGTGCAACAAAGAAAAATATCCTCAATTATTCATTAAAAGAAAGCCCTAAAGCAGAATTTTCTTTTATATTATTCCTAAGTTTTCTATTCTTATTATATTATCTACTTTTAAAACATCGCTAAGTCCACTTATCTTTTCAATGGCTTTTTGTACATCACCTTCATTTGTTCTATGAGTTACGAACACTAAAGAGGCGTGTTCTTGTCTCTTACCTTTTTGTATTACAGAAAGTAAGCTTACATTATTTTCTCCTAATATAGTTGTAATTTCTCCTAAAACTCCTGGCTTATCTCCTACTGTGATTCTTATATAATATTCACTTTTAACTCCGCTCATATTTTTTATATTCTTTGAAGTTTTATCACATTGAACAAAATGATTTTCTTCTCTTTCTTTATTTCTTATTACTGAAATTATATCTCCAACTACTGCACTACCTGTTGGTAATTCTCCAGCACCTCTTCCATAAAGCATAAGATCTCCAACTGCATTTCCCTTTATAAAAATAGCATTGAAAGAATCATTTACATTGGCAAGAGGGTGCACTGCTGGAACCATAGTAGGATGTACTCTTAATTCAAGTTCTCCAAATTCTTCTTTTATTATAGCTAATAGTTTTATTACATATCCAAATTCTTCTGCATATTTAATGTCTATAGGATCTATATTTGTTATACCTTCTCTATACACTGATTCTACATCTACAAAAGAATCAAAGCCTAGAGAAGTCAAAATACATAGTTTATATACTGCATCAAAGGCCTCTATATCGGAGGTAGGGTCTGCTTCTGCATAACCCTTTTGTTGTGCTTCTTTTAGAGCCTCCTCAAAGCTTAATCCATCTAAGGTCATTTTTGTTAGTATATAATTTGTTGTACCATTAATTATTCCTATTACTTCATTTATTTTATTAGCAGTTAAACTTTCTGTTAAACCGTGAATAACAGGTATTCCACCGCCTACGCTGGCTTCATAGTAAAATAGTACTCCATTTTGTTTTGCTATTTGAGATAACTCTCTTCCCTTCATAGCTAATACCATTTTATTTGCAGTAACTACATGCTTGCCACTTTTCATAGCCTTTACCATATAGTCAAAAGATGGCTCTACTCCTCCAATTACCTCAACCACTATATCTATGCTAGGATCTTCTAAGATTTCATCTACATCTGTAGTTATTAAATCTTCAGGAATCTTTAAATCTCTTTTTTTATTAATGTCTTTTACTAATACTTTTTTGATTTCTATATTATAGCCAGATCTTCTCTTTATAATGTCTTTATTTATTTGAAGTATATTCCATACTCCTTTACCTACATTACCTAATCCTAATAGTCCGATTTTTATAACCTTCATAATTAAGCCCCTTTTCTCCTAGATTATTTTGCAAATTCATCATATATAGATTTTAAAGCCTTTTCAAAATCTTCATTTTCTACACCTACAATTATATTTATCTCACTTGAGCCTTGAATTATCATTCTAATATTAACTTTTTCTCTAGCCAATGCGTCAAATATTTTTGCTGACATACCTACAGTTCTAAGCATACCCCTTCCAACTATAGCAACTAAAGCCATATTAGGATAAACTTCTATAGAATCTGGCTTGCATTTCATTTCTATTTCCTCTAATATACCATCTAGCTTTCCGTTTAGTTGATTTTTAGATATTACCAGTGACACAGCATCTACACCTGAAGGCATATGTTCAAAAGATACATAATTTTCTTCTAAAACTGAAAGTACTTTTCTGCAATACCCCTGTTCTATATTCATCATATTTTTTTCTATGGCAATAACAACAAAATCTTTTTTCCCTGCTATACCTGTTATACTTCCTGCATAACTAGCTGGCTTTAAGTCATCAATTATAAGAGTTCCCTTATCTTCTGGTCTATTAGTATTTTTAATATTTATTGGAATCCCTGCACTTCTTACAGGAAAGACCGCTTCTTCATGTAATACAGTTGCTCCCATATACGCTAATTCTCTAAGTTCTCTATAAGTTATTTTTTCTATATTTTTAGGATTTTCTACAATATTAGGATCCACCATTAAAAATCCAGATACATCTGTCCAATTTTCATATAAATCCGCAGCCACTCCTCTAGCAATAATAGCACCTGTTACATCAGATCCACCTCTGGAGAAAGTTTTTATATCTCCATTAGGTAAGGATCCATAAAAACCGGGAATAACAGCTTTTTGTATATTACATAATCTTTTACTTACTGCTTCTTGAGTTTTATCACTATCAAAAACTCCATTTCTCCTAAAGAATATAATCTCTGCTGGATCTACAAATTCATATCCTAAATAATTAGAAAGAATTAATCCATTTAAGTATTCTCCCCTACTAGCTGTATAATCTGCTGTAGCTCCATTTTTTATATTTTTCTTTATATTTTCTAACTCTGTATCTATATCTATATTTACCCCTAATTCCTTAGCAAGATCTTTAAATCTTTTTTCTATAATGGTAAATATATAATCTATTTCAACATTTTGTTCTACATTTGCATGACATAAGTAAAGTAAATCAGTAATTTTTTGATCTTCTTTATGCCTTTTTCCGGGAGCAGAAGGAACTACATATTTCCTTCTTTGGTCTCCTAAAACTATATTCTTAACTTTTTTAAATTGATTCACATCTGCTAAAGAACTTCCTCCAAATTTTGTCACTATAATATTATTCATAGTTAAATTCCCCCATTCAATTTAGATATTACTGTTGCCCCTTTATGATCTACAACTAATTTTTTTATATTCCATTTATGATTTAATATTCTTAATTCTTCATTCATATTTTTTAAAAAATCTTCTCTATGTTTTTCTGTTATTGCCATAATTGTGGGACCTGCCCCACTTAAAAAAACTCCTAATGCCCCATTTTTTTTACATTTCACTATTAAATCATCATAGTTTCCTATTAATTCTTTCCTGTAAGGTTGATGAAGTTTATCTTCAAAAGCTACTTCTAAATTCTCATACTTTCCACTTATTAAACTAGAAATCATAAGAGCAACTCTTCCTACATTAAAAACTGCATCTTTATAATCTACAGTTTTAGGAAGAACTTCTCTAGATTTCTTTGTGGATAGTATAAAATTTGGAATTAAAGCATGAAAATTTATATTTTTATCTATATCTATTTTATCATGATATATTCTATCTTTATCTTTAACTACAGCCGTCATACCACCAAAAATGGCTGGTGCCACATTATCAGGATGTCCTTCTATTTCCGTGGAAATTTCTAACATTTCTTCCTTAGATAATTTGTTTCCTATAAAATCATTGGCTGCCATAACCCCTCCAACTATACAAGAAGCACTACTACCTAAGCCTCTAGATTCTGGAATATCCCCTTCTATTTTAATTCTTAATCCTTTAAGCTTATATCCAAATTTATCAAATACTTTTTTCATAGAAACATAAAATAAATTCTTATCATTTCTATACTTTTCTTCACATCCTTCAATATAAATACCTGATTCTATTTCTTCTACATAAAATTTATTATAAATACTTAAAGCCACTCCCAAGGAGTCAAATCCAGGTCCAAAATTAGCACTAGTTCCAGGTACTTTAATCTCTAACATAATTATCACCTATACTTTTAAAATTTCTTTTATAACATTTTTTATATCTTCTTTTTCACATTTTCTATTATGTATTATTTCTTCTTTATAAAGTTTTTCTATAGTTTTAGGTACCATAACTCCCGTATATTCAGATATTTTATAAATTAATTGAAAATCATCTAGTTTTTCATCATTTATCTTTAGCGCCTTAGCTACATCCCTAGTGAATTTAAATGGACTTGCTGTAGAAGCTATTATAGATTTTCTCTTATCCCCTGTATCCTTCTTATAATCCTCATAAACTTTATATGCTACTGCAGTGTGAGTATCCATAAGATATGAGTATTTATCATATACTTCTTTAAGTTTTTCATAGGTTTCTTCATCTGTTGCAAAACTTGAATAAAAACTATTTAATTTCTCCAACTCCTCTTTATCTAGTTCATATGTTCCACCATATTTTAGTTTATCCATATATGTTTTTACTTTATCCTCATTTCCATCACATATTTCATAAATTAATCTTTCTAAGTTACTAGATATTAATATATCCATTGATGGAGAAGAAGTTATTTTAAATTCTTTATTTTTATCATAGATTCCTTTATTAAAAAATTCACAAAGCACATTATTTTCATTTGATGCACATATAAACTTATTTACTGGTATCCCCATTTTTTTACTATAGTATGCCGCTAATATATTACCAAAATTACCTGTAGGTACTACTATGTTGATTTCTTCTCCTTCCTCTATTTCTCCTTTTTTCAAAAGCCACATATATGAATAAACATAATAAACTATTTGAGGAATTAATCTTCCTATATTTATGGAGTTGGCAGAAGAAAATATGTATCCTTTTTTCTCTATACTCTCTTCTAATACTTCATCATTAAATATTTCTTTTATACTATTTTGTGCCTCATCAAAATTTCCATTGACACCTATAACATAAGTATTTTCCCCTTTTTGAGTACTCATCTGTTTTTTTTGTATTGGACTTACACCATGTTCTGGGTAAAACACTATAATTTTTGTATCATCTACATCAGCAAAACCTTCTAGTGCTGCTTTGCCTGTATCACCAGAAGTAGCTGTTAATATAACAACCTCTTTTTCTATTTTATTCTTTTTTAAAGAGGCTTTTAATAAATATGGTAATATGGATAATGCCATATCTTTAAATGCTAAGGTTGGCCCATGATATAGCTCTAAAAAGTATACATCTTCTTTTTTTACTATAGGAACTATAGACTTATTTTCAAATTTTTGATCATATGCTTTTTCCACATATCCATTTAATTCTTCTTCTGAAAAATCAGTTAGAAATTTTTTTAATATATAAATAGCTAATCTTTTATAATCAAAATCTTTTAATTGAGAAAAAGGTATATCTATTTTAGGAAAGGATGTTGGCACAAATAATCCACCCTTATCTGCTATACCTTGTACTATTGCTTCACTTGAATTTATATTTGTTTCTGATCTAGTACTTTTATAGGATAACTTCAACTGTATCACCTCTTATAATCTTTTATAATATGCTACAATGTTTGTTTGATAAAGTCAAGTGTATTTTATAAGAAAACAAATTTCAATTTTATAGAAACCTATTCAATATGCTATAATGTTAATATACCAATTTAAAGGGGGACTAAAATGTTTAACTGGAAAGAAGATTTTTCTTGTAATATTGCAAGTATAGATGCTCAGCATAAGAAATTATTTGAATTAGCTAATGAACTCTATAATTTACTTTCTCTAAAAGATGAGTATGACAGATATGATGATATTTTAAATACTCTATCTGAACTTCAAAAATATACAGTGTATCATTTTGGCTATGAAGAGGATTTAATGAAGAGCGTAAATTATCCTAATTTTGAATGTCATAAAAAACAACATGATAACTTTGTAAAAAAAGTAACCAATATAGATAAAGCTTATATAGATGAAAATCAAAAGGAAGTTTTAAGGGATTTATTACTTTTTATTGTGGATTGGATAGAAGGACATATACTAAAAATAGATATGCAGTACAAAGAGCTTTTTAAGGAAAAGTGTATAAAATAGGATAGTAAATTAGGCATGTACAATTGCGTACATGCCTAATTTACTATCCTATTGTCAAAGGAATAAAATCATCGTATCTTTCTAACATATGAGAATTATATATTTTTCCACCCATTAATTTAAAAATTATATCTTCTCTTTTGTATCCTTCTTTATAAATTTTATTCCCTTTAAACATTCGCTTTAATTTATTTTTATTTATATGAAGTAATTTTTCTAGTTCGCATACATTATAATAATCTTTTATCAAAATTTCTTTTAATCTATTCTGCAATTCTAGCCTATACCTTATATCAACTTCACAGTTTTTATGTGGTCCATCTTTACCTCTATGATGTTCTGAACATAAATATTTGTAGTTTATAGGATAGCTTATTCCACCTTCGCATTTATTAACTATATGATGTACTTCGGCTCCTGCACCGCATACTTCACATCTAGCCAATAAGTTCACTCCTTTTAAATTTTATAATTTCTATATTTTTATTATACTATTTTTTTTTAATTACTCAAACCCTTTATTTAATATATAATATGTGGATAAAATTATAAAGTTACTTTTTTATCCATGACTACCAACTCTAATACTCTCATCTTCTTTAAAGTGGGAGTAAAGAGCAGCTAACTCCCTGGATAACGATTTATAATTTTATCCATATACTTCTACTTTAAACTATTATAAACTTCTTCAATACTTTCTTTCATAATTTCCAAATATTTTTTGCCTTCTTTTTTATATTCTATTGTATCTATTATTTTGACTTTAGCTCCTACTTCTTTTGCTAAGGTTTCAGATACTTTAGGACTGACATTTTCCTCTAAAAATATAGTTTTTATATTATTGTCTTTGCAATAATCTATTAACTCTTTCATTTTTTTACTACTTGGTTCTCCTTCTGCAAATACTCCTTCTACACTACGTTGCTCTAATCCAAAGTCTCTACAAAAGTATGCAAAAGCTGAGTGACCTGTTACAAAACTTTTATTTTTTATATTCTTAAATTTATCTTTATAATCATTAAGTAAAATATCTATTTCTTTCTCGAATTCTTTATAATTTTCTTCATAAAAGTCTTCATTAGTTTTATCTACTTTAATTAATGCCTCTTTTATATTCCACCCTTGCTTTTTTGCTGTACTCAATCCCAACCATATATGGGGATCATACAGGGAATGGTTATGATTGTGATCATTTTCATCAATTTTTATAGGCTCACAACTTTGTGATGAGTCTACTATTAAAGTTTTTTCATTTTCTACAGATTTTAAAGTTTTATCAACCCATCCTTCCATTCCAAATCCATTATATATAAAAATATCTCCTTGGTTTAATTTTATAATATCTTTAGCTTTAGGTTCAAAGTCATGGGGCTCTGTTCCCTCTGGTATTATTACCTCTACATCGACTTTGTCTTTACCTATATAATCTACAAATTCTCTTAGAGGATTAAAGGTCACTACAACTTTTATCTTGTCCTTGTCTTTAGTAATTTCAACTTCATCTTTCTTACCACAACCTGAAATTATAATCATAGTTAATAATATTATAGAAAGGATTTTAAAGCTTTTTTTCATTATTATATTACACCACCCTTTTGCAAATCGTTTGCATTTATATGATACAATTTAATCCATTCTTTGTCAAATAGATTTGTTTATATTGCAAACTATTTGCAAGTATGTATATAATATTAATTGTGTAGTTTTTATATTTTTGGGAGGTTTTTTATGATCAATATACAAGATATGTACTTTTCTTATTCTAAGGATAATAGATACGTATTAAAGAATATAAATTTAAACATTATTAAAGGTGGATACTATTCTATTATAGGTGAAAATGGTAGTGGAAAAAGTACTTTAGTAAAACTTATTTTAAAATTATTAAATCCATCTAAAGGTACTATTTCTACAAATACAAATAAAATAGGATATGTACCTCAAAAATTGGATTATTTTAATTCTAAATTTCCTATAACTGTTAATGAAATATTTAAATGTCATTTTAAAGCTTTAGGATTAAAAAATTATACTTTATTAAAACAATTATTAAAAGAATTAGATATAAATCATCTTAAAAGTAATCTAATTGGTAATTTATCCGGTGGACAACAACAGAGAGTTTTTATTGCGAGAGCTCTTATTGGTAATCCTGATTTATTGATATTAGATGAACCTTCAACAGGTGTAGACATACTTAGTCAAAAAAATATATATGATTTTTTAAAAAACTTAAATATTAATAAACAAATGACCATTATTTCTATAGAACATAATTTAAAAGCAGCCTTTGAAAATTCATCACATATTATTAAAGTTGAAAATTCCACTGCTAAAATATATTCTACTACGAATATTGGTTCTTTAAATGATTTAAATAATATATAGTACGATAGGAGGACATAATGTTTTCATACAAATTTATACAAAATGCATTTTTAGCTTCTTTGCTTATATCTATTTTATGTCCCGCAGTGGGAACTTTTTTAGTGTTAAAAAGACATTCTATGATGGGAGATGCTTTATCACATTCTTCCTTTGCAGGTATTGCCATTGGATTATTATTAGGATTTAATCCAATAGTAACTTCCTTTATTTTTACATCTATATGTGCACTATTTATAGAGTACTTAAGAAATTACTATAAAAAATACTCAGAAATAATTTTAGTTATTGTAATGACTTTAAGTATTGGAATAGGTATTACATTAGTTAGTATGGGAAAAACTAATGCAAACATAAACACATATTTATTCGGTAGCATACTTACAGTATCTACTAAGGATTTATATATTATGTCTATTTTAGGAGTAATCTCTCTATTAATTCTTTATAATCTTTTTAATAAATTATTATATATAAGTTTTGATGAAGAAGGTGCTCAAATTACTGGGATCAATACAAAATTAATTAATTATATTTTTTCATTGCTTGTTGGTTCTACTATATCACTGTCCATACGTATAATGGGTATATTGGTCATATCCTCCATGATAGCACTGCCTACGGCTACAGCATTGCAACTTAATTATGGTTTTAAAAAGACTTTTATTTACTCTATTATTTTTGGTTTTCTAGATATAATTATAGGTCTATTATTATCTTTTTACATAGATTGTGCTCCAGGAGGAACTATCGCAATATGTTCTGTGATAATTTTATTATTTGTTATCATTCTAAAAAGGTTGAGGTAACTGTTTTATAATATTGAATAGCATTTGAAAATAATTGACAAAAGATAATTTTTATTATATAATAATAGAAATTGTATTTAATTAAAAGGATGATGTATAATGAATAATATTACTGCTATTTTCAAAGAAAAAAAATTGAAACTTACACCTCAACGTATTGCAGTATATAAATATTTAAAATCTACTAATGAACATCCCTCTGCAGAAACTATATATAAATCTTTGCAACCAGAATATCCTACTATGAGTTTAGCTACGGTATATAAAACATTAAAAACTTTAGTAGAAGTAGATTTAATTCAAGAAATCAATGTAGGAGAAGGTAATTTCAGATATGATGCAAAAATGAATCCTCATTCTCATATTCAATGCCTTAGTTGTGGAAAAGTAGATGATATAAACAATATAAACTTTGAAAGTTTAAATGATAAGATTAAATCTTATACAGATTATGATGTTTTAAGCAATCAAGTATATTTTTATGGCATATGTAGTTGTTGTAAGAAAAGTAATTCCCATTAAAAAACAGTAGAAATATTTCTACTGTTTTTTAATTCACTTATTTAATTTCTTCTAATATTTCATCGTACTCTTTTCCTGTATAATTACCTGATAATATTTTTTCTATTTTTGATACTATAGACATTCTTAAATTTTCTGGCATAACTTGTGATATAATTATATCCTCTATTGAACTTTCTTCTATATGCTTATTAATTTTTTCTTGAATATGTCCTTCCTTTTTTGAAATTTTCTTGTTTGCTGTTATTCCAGTTTTACTGTATAGCTTTTCTTGAAATTTATCGCCATATACATATGAAATAAATTTATGTATATTTTCATTATTTTCACTATTTATAGGTATACATATTACATTATCTATTATAATTGGTAAATTAATTTTTAAATTCTTATCCCACTGTAAACTATCTATTATTTCTATGTTGTCTTTATCTTTAAATTCATTATTATAATAAGATATAGAAATTATTGCAGGTATGTTAGAGTTAACAAGTTTTTTAATCGAACCTTCATTGCCCAACTTGAAAGTGTTATTATTTATAACTCCTTGCTTTTGTAGATCATTTATTTTTTTAAATATTTCCTGGAATTCTTTTTTTCTTGTTGCTATATAAGATAAATTTAAATTATATAAATTTAGATTTTTTTTCATAGCCATGGATAAAATCACATCATTTACATCTATATCTTCTGTTAATACAGTGGGTATAGATATATTTTTATTATTTAATTCTTTTAAAAGTTTTCTTAGTTTATCCCCATCTTTAGGTTCCTCTAATTTTAATTCTTTTAATTTATCCTTATTATATAAAAATTCTACTGTATAAGGAACTAACCCAATACCATAATACTTATCGTTATGTCTCCCAACAGAGTATATAATTTTATGAAAATTTTCATCTATTTTATTCTTTTTCAAATATATATCTACATCCTTTAACAATCCTTCATTTTGCAATGCTATCATATTACTCTCATTTGTAAATATTAAATCCATTTTCTTTTCTGATATATCTTTTTTACTACTATCTCCTATAGAGTTAATTGTATTAATTTTTACTTTTGAGTTCTCTTTTGTGTATTCATCTATAGCTAATTTTATTAATTCTAATGAATGTTTATCTTTAATATCCAGATATATATTTAATTTATTTTCTTTTTCTTCTAAATCTTTTTTTTCTAAGGTTCTACAACCTACAGGAAGAAATAAAAGAATAATTGATATAAATATTATTATTCTTTTGATTTTCAAGGTTTTTATCATATGTATTACCTCCAAGATAAATTTTTACCACATTTATTCTATAATTAAGTATTATCTATTATTTATATTTTTACCAACTTCTAAAAAACTAGTCATTTTCAAAAACAAAAAAAGGGACCGACTACCGGTCCCAAGGGGGATGGGGGGTTCTAGCACTAAATTAAGTTTCTTACTTTATTTAGTACTAAGGAGATTATATCTCCTTTTACATTTATTATGATACCCATTTTATAATCTTTTATTCACTTTTTATTAAATATTTATATATAAAAAGAGAAAGACAAAAGTCTTCCTTTTTTTATTTTTTGCTTATCAATCTACTTAAAAAATATACTTGTAATAATTTTTCTATAGATTCTCTATTATTTTCTACAATAGGCTTTAATATGTTTATTAATTGAATAGTGGGATCATTAAATTGATTCTGATTGGATGTGTTCATATACCCTAGATTCTTAACTAAATTAGCAAGATCCATTTGTGTGTTTCCTTCATCATCGTAATCATCATTTATATTATTTGTATTTTGTCCAGATAATAATGACATAACCTCTTCTAAATCTACATTGTTTATTAATTCCATCAAACTATCATTCATATTATTTTTATTTTTTTTATTTCTTTTATGCTTTTTGCTTTTAGACATTAATTCTCCCCCTTTCTAATATATATATAATGAGGAGGGATTCCCCTCCCCCTATATTTAACAACACAAGCAATCGCATAAATCAAAATCTTTACAGCAGCTTAAAAAATGCAATGCTAATATAAATAATATACTATTATCTATACAACCATGTTGCCTATTTCCGCAGCCGAATTGTAGAACTATTAATATTAATATTAATAGACCATTGTTATTTGAACATTTTCTCTTCCTTCTTTTTCCCATGTTAGATCCCCCTTCCTTATGGGTAATGGTCTTATTTAGGAATTTAGTTTTCTTCTATTGTTCTTAGTTGTTCAGAACTTACATCTCTAAAGTTATTGCATCCTCCATGATGATGATGGCAACAATTGTCATGGTGATGATGACATTTATCATCCTTACCAGAACATAATATCAAAGCAAGTATTACTATTATGAAGACAAAGTTGTCATCACAACATCCAAACCCGCCTCTGTCATGTCTTCTCCTATGACATTTGCATCTTCTTCTATGACGTCTGCATTTTCTTCTCCTATGACAGTCACAGTCACAGTCGCAGTCAAATCCACATCCTCCAAAATCATTTCCAAAACCGCAGAATATCAAGAGTAGTATTATCCATATACATGAACTTCCAAACCCAAAACCTCCAAAATTCGGTCTACAAGGGTTACAATTGGATCCCTTTTCATTGGACATCAATCCATTTACTAAGCTGTTGAAATCCACTTTATTTCCTCCTTTCAATATTTATTGTTTTCTTTTGTGTTTATAATATATACTATTCGTTAGAGTGATTTTTGACACATTGCAATTTTAAAATTCCAAATAATAAGGTCTTCTTTTATACTTAAGTATAAAAGAAGACCTTATTTATATATAATTTAATTTTTGAATTAGTATTGTAATCGTTGATACTGAGTTGAAAAATGAATGATTAAAAACTGCGTACCAATATCCTTTTTTGTGTATTAAAAAGCAATTAAAAATACCTATCCACAAAATTGCCGGAAAAGACTTCACATTAAAATGTATTAGTGCAAATATTATGCTGCTTAATAAAGTAGATATAAAAATTCCCATTGTTCCTTTTAATACTTTTTCAAATATAATCCATCTAAATATATATTCTTCTACTACTGGAGCAAATATCATAGTTATTGGCATCATAAAAATGAATTCCCTTAGAGGTACTCCAGACATTATTTTTACTATTTCTTGATCTTTTATAGGTATTTGATATGAAGAAAATATATTTAATGCTATAATTGCCACAAATATTGTAATAATGAATGAAAATACAGAAAATCCAATGGCTTTGAATAAATTAAAATCCTTAAAATTAAATTTATAAAGCCTATAGTCATAATCATCTTCCCATTTCATATATATTATATTCATAATGGTAAATATAAATGGTAATAAATTTTGTGTATATAAACTTCCTACTAAATAAATAACGCTTATGAATAATAATATAAATTTACTTTTTTCTTTTCTTATACAGACCTTCCAAAACATTATCAGTGGTGGTAGATATATAAAAGTATATATTACTATATTCTTTAAAAAATTTGCCAAATAATCACCTCCATAATCTGGTAAAACATTTTAACATAAAATATTATGGCATGTATTATACTCTTATTCTAATACATGCCTTTTTTATTACTAGTCAATATTGCAAGTTTTAAATATATCCTCTAAAAGTTCTTCTCTTCCACTTTTGTTTAAAGTAGAGTGAAAAATTATTTTAATTTCTTCTGATAAATCTAAAGTATCCCTTATGATTTTTTCATTCTTTTTAAGTTCGCTTCTTTTTAATTTATCACTTTTAGTTGCAACTACAGATATATCATATCCATAGTACTTAATCCAATTGCACATTAACACATCATCATTTGTAGGTTTATGCCTAGAATCTACAAGTAATATAATTTTTTTAAGTTGTTCTCTATCTGTAAGGTATGTTTCTATAGTTTTTCCCCAATTTTTCTTTTCTTCCTTTGATACTCTAGCATAACCATATCCAGGTAAGTCTACAAAATAAAAATCATTATTTATTAAAAAAAAGTTTATTAATCTAGTTTTTCCTGGTTTACCACTTACCTTTACAAGCTTTCTTCTATTAGTTAAGCTATTAATCAAAGAAGACTTTCCTACATTTGATCTTCCTACAAAAGCTACTTCTATTCTGTTATCCTCTGGATATTGAGAGGGAACTTTAGCAGAAGTTATAAATTCCGATTGTTTTATCTCCATATGAAACCTCCCAATTCTTATAATATAAGAGCATTTTCTAATACTATATCTATATTATCAGCTATGATAAACTTAATTTTTCTCTTTACAGAGTTAGGTATTTTTATTAAATCCTTCTCATTATCTTTAGGTATTATAACAGTATCTATACCTGCCCTATATGCTGCCAATGTTTTTTCTTTTAATCCTCCAATAGCTAATACCTCTCCTGTCAATGTAATTTCACCTGTCATAGCTACATTGTGTTTAACTTTCTTAGAACTTAAAGCAGAAACCATGGCTGTAATCATAGTTACACCAGCTGATGGTCCATCCTTTGGTACCGCTCCCTCTGGAACATGGATATGGATATCCTTGTCCTTATAAAAATTAGGATCTATCTTATATTTTTCTGCATTAGCTCTTATATAAGTATAAGCCGCTTTTGCAGATTCTTTCATTACATCTCCTAATTTACCTGTTAGTTCTAATCTTCCTGTTCCTGGCATTACCATAACTTCTACTGGTAAGGTATCTCCTCCATAACTAGTCCATGCCATTCCCATAACTACTCCAACTCTATCTACTTTATCAGCTTTTTCATATGTATATTGTTCTGGTCCTAAATACTTCTTTACATGATTAACAGTTATACTTATTGTTTGTCTTTCTTTCTCAACCATTTCTGCAATGGCTTTTCTTATAACTGTTGCAATTTTTCTTTCTAAATTTCTAACTCCAGATTCCCTTGTATAATTTTCTATTATATAAAATATACTGTTATCAGAAAAGTCCATTACATCTTTATTCATATTATGTTCTTTCAGTTTTTTAGGTATTAAATGTCTCTTTGCTATATTGAATTTTTCTTCTCCTGTATATCCTGATACTTCTATTATTTCCATTCTGTCCATAAGGGGTCTTGGTATAGTCCCTAAAGTATTTGCTGTAGTTATAAATAACACCTTTGATAGATCACATTCTAATTCTAAATAATGATCTCTAAATGCATTATTTTGTTCACTATCCAATACCTCTAGAAGAGCATCTCCTGGATTTCCTCTAAAATCACTACTCATTTTATCTATTTCATCTAATAGAAATAGTGGATTTTTTGATTTTGCCTGTTTCATTCCGTATATGATTCTACCTGGTATTGCACCTATATACGTCTTTCTATGCCCTCTTATTTCTGCTTCATCTCTTACTCCACCTAAAGACATTCTAACAAAGTTTCTATTTAGTGCATGAGCAATTGATTTAGCTATAGAAGTCTTACCTACACCTGGTGGTCCAACTAAACAAAGTATTGGCCCTTTTAATGATTTACTCATCTTTTTAACTGCTAAATATTCTATTATTCTATTTTTTACATCTTCTAATCCATAGTGTTCTTCTTCAAAGATTTCTCTAGCTCTTTTTATATCTAAATTATCTTTAGTCTCTGTATTCCAAGGCAAGTCTAATATCCAATCTAAATAAGTTCTTATTATGCCTCCCTCTGTAGAATATGTACCACTATTTTTTAATCTATCCAATTCATATAAAGCTTTCTCTTTTACTAATTTAGGAAGTTTGGCTTTATTTATTTTATTTTTATACTTATTTATTTCTTTTTTATCTTCATCATCTTCACCTAATTCCTCTTGAATTGCTTTTAGTTGCTCTTTTAAATAGTATTCTTTTTGTACTTTATCTATTTTATTTTTTACTTTAATTCCTATCTTTTTTTCTATTTTTAATATATCAATTTCATTACTTAAAATACTTAAAATCTCTTGCAACCTTTCATTTACATCATAAGCTTCTAGTAATTTTTGCTTTTTATCTTGACTTAACAAAAGATAAGAAGCTATGACATCTACATATCTTCCTGGACTATCTATATCTTCCACTGACATTAAAGTTTCCATAGATATAGTTCCTACAAACTTTGAATATTCCTTAAAAGAATTTTGCACTAATCGGAATAATGCCTCACATTTATTGTCTTCTACACATTCTTTATCTTTTATTTCTTCTATTTCTACTCTTAATAGCTCTTCATCTTCAATAAATTCAATTATTTTTCCTCTGTATTCCCCTTCTACTAAAACCCTAACTGTATTCCCTGGTAGCTTTAATATTTGTTTAATACTACAAACAGTTCCTATTTTAAATATATCTTCCTCTTTAGGATCTTCAACTTTAGCTTCTTTTTGAGTAGCCAAAAATATTTTTTGATCTTTAATCATAGCTTCTTCTAAAGCTCCTATAGATTTTTCCCTACCAACATCAAAATGAATTACCATATACGGAAATATAGTTATACCTCTCAAAGGAATTATAGGAAGAGCTTCTATTTTATTTTCCATAATTCTCTCCTCACTTTATAATAAAATTAACAATATAAATATCAAACTTGAAATAAGTATATTTAGACTAATATATTATACATATAAAAGGATTTTTTTTCAATTGGAAAATGAGACATATGTAATTCATAAAATATAAAAGTGTGTAATGCCTTTTATATTTTATGAATAATGAACAGATAACAATGAACAATGAATAAAAATTTTTATTTAATTTAACTATTTATAGAGTTAGCAGATAACGTTTCGTTAGATTTAAATATATTACTAGATAGTTTTTCTTCTGATTTTTTCACATGTTTTTCTATTAAAGCTACCTCTATAGCCTCCATTATATTATTTATTGGAATCACCTGTATACTTTCTATACTTTCATAAGACTCTTGCCAATTTTCTTTAGGAATTAAAACTTTTTTAGCTCCCGCTTTTTTTGCTGCTTCTATCTTACTGTTTACTCCACCTACAGCTTTTACGTCACCATATAGTGAAATTTCTCCTGTCATGGCTACCATATTATCTATAGGTACTAGATTTATAGCACTATATATTCCAATAGCTATACTAATACCAGCTGAAGGCCCATCTATAGGTATTCCTCCTAAGAAATTTATATGTACATCGTAATTTTCTAATTGAATATTAAATACACTTTTTAATACTGCACATACATTTTCCACTGAACATCTTGCACTACTCTTTCTTTGAACACTTCTTCCATTTCCACCCATTTGTTCTTGCTCTATAATACCCGCAACATTAACTTTTCCCCTTCCCAAACTATTTTTTATCGCAGTTATTTCTATTGGCATAACAGCTCCTATATTACTTCCATAAACACCCAATCCATTTACAAGTCCTATCTTAGGCTCTTTAGCAACTTTAATTTCAACTTTTGGGTGATAGTTACCATTCTCTACTACCCATTCTATGTCAGATTTTATTATTTTTTTTCTATCTTCATTTAGTGCTATTCCAGAAGCTAATTGCAATAAATTTATAGCTTCTCTTCCATTTGATGCATATAAACCTATCATATCACAAGCACTCTTTTCTAAAGTAAACCCTATTTTTTCTACGGATTTTTTGCATATTTCTTGAATTTCTTCTGATAACAATCCCCTAAAGAAAATCTCTACACATCTAGATCTAAGAGCTGGTGTAATTTCTTCTGGATTTCTAGTAGTTGCTCCAACTAATCTAAAATCTGCTGGAAATCCATTATCAAATATATCTCTTATGTATGAAGGTACATTAGGATCAGAGGAATTATAGTATGCACTATCTAAAAATACTTTTCTGTCCTCCAATACCTTTAATAACTTATTCATTATAGTTGGATGGAGTTCTCCTATTTCATCTATAAACAAAACACCTCCATGAGCTTTAGTTACTGCTCCTGCTTTAGGTTGTGGAATGCCAGCTACCCCAAGAGGCCCTGCTCCTTGATATATAGGATCATGAACAGAACCTATCAGAGGATCTGCAATACCTCTATCATCAAACCTTATAGTGGTTGCATCTATTTCTATAAATTTAGCTTCTTCTTTGAAAGGAGAAGAGGTATTTTTTTTAGCATATTCAAGTACTAATCTAGCTGCAGCTGTTTTACCAATACCTGGTGGTCCATATATTATTACATGCTGAGGATTGGGACCACACAAAGCTGCCTTCAAAGCCATTATACCTTTATCTTGCCCTATTATTTCTGCAAAAGAATTAGGTCTACTCTTTTCTGTTAAAGGTTGAGTTAATTTTATACTTCTTAGCTTATTTAAAGTATCTATTTCCTTCTTACTTTCTTTATCTATGGTAATTTTATTAGTTTTTTGACCTTTTAATGCATTGAAAAAATATAGTCCCATTATTATAGTAATAATAAATTGTACAAACATAAATACTTCAGTCATGTTAATTACCTCCTATTTACATATTTACATACTATTATTATGGTCAAATTATCCTCTCTATATTCTATATACTACATCTTTTTTTAAAAGCAATTAATAAATAAAAATGGTAGATAACTTGAAAGTTATCTACCATTTTTTAAGCTGTTTCATTTCCTTTTTTAGCTCTTGGTTTTTTTATTTTAATAGGCGGTCTCTTTCCACCTTCTGCTTCTATTAATTCTGGATTTTTGTTACTAACTGTTTCCTCGTTTATTATAACCTTAGAAATACTTTCATCAGATGGTATTTCAAACATTATATCTTTCATAATTTCTTCTATTATGGATCTCAATCCTCTTGCTCCAGTACTACGTCTTATTGCTTCTTCTGCTATAGCTTTTAGGGCTTCTTCTTTAAATTCAAGGTGAACATTATCCATCTCAAATAATTTTTTGTATTGTTTCACGAGAGCATTTTTAGGTTCAGTTAGTATTTCCACTAAGGCATCTCTATCTAAAGCAGATAATGTAACTGTTATTGGCAATCTTCCAATAAACTCAGGAATTAAACCAAATTTTAATAAGTCTTCTGGCATTATCTTTTTTAATAGCTCTCCAACATTTTCATCTCTTTTGGATTTTATATCTGCTCCAAATCCTAATGAACTATTTCTAGTTCTTCTTTCTATTAACTTATCTACTCCATCAAAAGCTCCTCCACATATGAATAATATATTAGTGGTGTTTAATTGAATAAACTCTTGATGAGGATGTTTCCTTCCACCTTGTGGTGGAACTGAAGCTATAGTACCTTCTAAAATTTTTAGAAGTGATTGCTGAACTCCTTCTCCTGATACATCCCTAGTTATAGAAGGATTCTCTGACTTTCTAGCTATCTTATCTATCTCATCTATATAGATTATGCCTCTTTCTGCTTTTTCTATATCATAGTCCGCATTTTGAATTAATTTTAATAATATATTTTCTACATCTTCGCCTACATATCCAGCTTCAGTTAAAGTAGTTGCATCAGCAATAGCAAAAGGTACATTCAAAAATTTTGCCATTGTTTGAGCTAATAAAGTTTTTCCTGAACCAGTAGGACCCAATAGTAGTATATTACTTTTTTGAAGTTCTACGTCATCATTTACATTATTTAAATTTATTCTTTTGTAATGATTATAAACTGCTACAGATAAAGCTTTTTTTGCATCATCCTGACCTATTACATAGTCATCTAAATAACTTTTTATTTCTGATGGCTTTGGTAATGAACTCATATCTGTATTTATATCTTCTTCTAATTCATCTGTAATGATTTCTGAACATAATTCTATACACTCATCACAAATGTATACTCCTGGGCCTGCTACAAGTCTTTTAACTTGATCTTGTTTTTTGCCACAGAAAGAACATTTCAGTTGCTTTTTATCATCATTTTTGGCCATATCCACACCTCACATTAACTAAAGGTTTATTTCTTTTTTACCATTACTTCGTCAATTAATCCATAATCTTTAGCTTGATTTGCATCCATAAAGTTATCTCTTTCTGTATCTCTTTGGATTACTTCTAGGGGCTGACCTGTCTTTTCACTTAATATACTATTTAAATTCTGTTTTATTTTTAATATTCTATCTGCATGTATACCAATATCTGTAGCCTGACCTTGAAATCCTCCTAAAGGTTGATGGATCATTATTTCACTATTTGGTAATGCAAATCTTTTACCCTTTGCACCAGCTGCCAATAAAAAAGCCCCCATAGAAGCAGCCATACCTATACAAATAGTTGAAACATCTGGCTTAATATATTGCATAGTATCATATATAGCCATACCTGATGTTATGGATCCTCCTGGACTATTTATATATAAAAATATATCCTTATCTGGATCTTCAGCTTCAAGGAATAATAATTGCGCAACAATAAGACTTGCTGTTACATCATTTACCTGATCACTTAACATTATTATTCTATCCTTTAATAGTCTAGAATAAATATCATAAGATCTTTCTCCTCTGTTGGTTTGTTCTACTACAACAGGTACCAAACTCATAAACTTCTCCTCCTTATAATTCATTATTAAAATTGATTGCCATAAAAATTATGGCAATCAATTTTAATATTTTATTCTATCTCTTTACTATTATCTACTATTAATTTAACAACTTTTTCATTTATAACATCTGCTTTTAATAGAGCATTTTGAGAATCTGCTAATAATTTAGCTGTTTTTTCTAATTCTCCACTACCATATTGTTTAGCCATTTCTTTTGCTCTATCCATTATTTCTTCATCTGTTGCTTCTAATTTTTCTGCTTTAGCTACTTCAGCTAATACTAAATCAGTTTTTACTCTTTTAGTAGCAGCTTCTTTCATGTATTCTCTAACTTTTTCTTCTGTACTATTAGTATATTGATAATATGTTTCTAAATCTATTCCTTGGTATCTTAACTTCATTTCTAAATCTTTTAACATATTATTTATTTCATTTTCTACCATAACTTCTGGTATGTCAACTTTTGCATTTTCGCATGCTAAATTTATTACTGTTTCTTCATATTCCGCTTTAGCTCTTTTATCATTACCTTCTTTTATCTTTGCCTTTATATCTTCTTTTAATTCATCTAAAGTATCAAATTCTGATACTTCTTTTACAAATTCATCATCTATTGCTGGTAATTCTTTCACTTTTATTTCTTTTATAGTTACTTGGAATTTAGCTTCTTTTCCATTTAATTCTTCTGAACCATATTCTTCTGGGAATTTTACTTTAACTTCTTTTTCTTCTCCCTTTTTAGCTCCTATTAATTGATCTTCAAAATTATCTATAAAAGTTCCTGATCCTATTTCCAATGAATAGTCATATCCTTCTCCACCTTCGAATGGAACTTCATCAACATATCCTTTAAAGTCTATTACTGCAATGTTTCCTTTTTCTATTGCTTCTTCATCTTCTTTTGTTTGAATTCTTGCATTTCTTTGTTGCATTTCTTTTAATGTATTTTCTACATCTTCATCTTTTACATCATATGAAACTTTTTTAGCTTCTAGTCCCTTATATTCTCCAAGTTCTACTTCTGGCATAACAGTTACTTGTGCTGTATATACGAAGTCTTTACCTTCTCCAATTTCAACTATGTCTATTTGTGGATAGTCTACAGGTTTTATTTCCTTTTCTTCTAATGCCTTTGGATATGTATCATCACAACAAATATTTATTGCATCTTCATAAAATACTGTTTCTCCATAATATCTTTTAATTATACTCATCGGTGCCTTTCCTTTTCTAAATCCAGGCACATTAAATTTTTTCACATTTTTAGCATAAGACTTTTTCATAGCCTCATTAAACTTCTTAGCTTCAACAGTTACTTCTAACTTAACAACATTATTTTCTATTTTCTCCATACTAACCTTCATTACAATATTCCTCCTAATCACCGAAATGCTTAATATTAACCATAATATTATAACATAGTTTAATCATTATTTATACAGACTAAACCCGCATTTTCAAATTTTTATATAGTTGTTCCTAATAATTATATAAAAATGATATAGATTTTACAAATCATTTTTCATAAACATTTAGTATTTTATTTAAGTGAACCTTACTTTTTCTTAATTTAATTCTTGATTTATTCAGTTAATGCTCCACTAGCATTTAAGTACATATTCTTTCCATCTATTACTACTAAAAGTCCTTTATCTGTTATTTTATTTATCTTTATATCTTCACTTTCTATTGAAGCTATATAAAAGTGTGTATTTTCATTTAAATTAGTAATCCATATATATTTACCAGTCCTGCCCAGCCAAGGAAGCTGGCTTACATAGGCAATATTATTATCATCTATAAATTTAGGCTCTTTACACCATATATAATCTGGGTTTGCTTTTAAATGATTTTCTCTTTGAATAACAACAGAACCGTTTGTTGAAACATATTTTTCATTTGTTGCATTATTTTCTTTTCCAGTAATATCATAACAAATTATCTTCTGAGTTTTATCATCATATATTAATATATTTTTACCATTAGGGCTTATATCGTAACTAACTTTACTTTCTAGAGGTAATATGTATTTAAACTTTTTCTCTCCATCTTCTTCATACATTAATTTTACTTTTTCTCCATTAGATAAAGTTACTTCATAACCTTTTTCACTTTTTTTCTTCTCATCTTTATTTTTATTTTCTTTATTTTTTATATCTTCACTAGCTATATTCTCATCTTTTTCTTTATTTTTATCTGTTATTTTGTTAATTTCTTTTTTCATAGATTGCAACTTTTTTTTGCCTAATAACCAAGCGCCAGAACATATGACTATGCCAGCTAAAATTAATGCTATTATTCTTCTACGCCTTTTTCTCATTTTTTTTTCGTAGTCACTGCTAAAAATACTTGGCTTCCTCACTTAAATTCCTCCTATTTAATTAATTATGCCTATAGTATATTATAACTCAAAGCAATATTCATTAATAATAATTTTTTTATAAATTACCCCTCTAATTTCTGTTGAAATATAATTAAACCTTAGCATATTACTTTCATATTACTAAGGTTTAATTATATTTTAAATCATTATTAATATCTTTTCAAATTACTTAATATTCCTGCTACCTGGTTTTATATATTCTAGTCCTTCTTTACATAAAGGACAATCCTTTTCCTCGTAAGATTTTACATCTATCTTCACTGAACTATATAAATTATATGGCAATTCTATATTGTCATCCCTTCTATCAACTATGGAACATATAGCTACTACTTCTCCACCTAATTTCTCTATAAGCTTTGCTACTTCTAAGGAAGATTTACCTGTCGTTACAACATCTTCAGTTATTATAACTTTTTTCCCTTTTTGTATCTCAAATCCTCTTCTTAATGTCATAACCCCCTCTTGTCTTTCTGTAAATATATTTGGTTTCTTTAGTTGTCTTCCCAATTCATAAGCTACTATTATTCCACCCATAGCTGGTCCAACAACCATATCAAAATCCAAATCTTTTATTTTATCTACTACTACCTTTAAAACTTTTTCTGCCTTATCTGGATATTGTAATAACTTCGCACACTGACAATATTTATCACTATGTCTTCCTGAGGATAATAGGAAATGTCCTTCTAAAAGAGCAGAACACTCCTTTAATATATCTATAATAAATTCATTTTTATTCTCCATATTAAAACAGTCCTTTCTTTTTTATATTATTCCTTTTATTTCTGATAAATCTTTAATTCCCTCTTTTTTCATATAACTTTCTATTCCATGTACTATTTTAATTGAACTATAAGGATTTATAAAATTTGCCGTCCCCACTTGAATAGCTGTTGCACCTACCATTATAAACTCTATAGCATCTTGCCAATTATTTATTCCTCCTAAGCCTATTACTGGCACATTTACATTTTTACATACTTCATACACCATTCTTAATGCAATGGGCTTTATTGCTACTCCTGATAATCCAGCAGTTATATTGTTAAAAACTGATTTTCTGCTTTTTATATCTACTGCCATAGCTTTAAACGTATTAACTAAGGATATAGCTTCTGCTCCACCTTCACAGCATTTTACTGCCATATCTACTATATCTTCAGCATTAGGAGATAATTTTACAATTAAAGGCTTTTTGCATATTTTTTTCACTCTAGATACCACATCATAAGCTACTTTTGACTTTATTCCAAAAGCCATGCCCCCTTCTTTTACGTTAGGACAGGATATATTAAGCTCTATAAGATCTATATCTGTTTTGTTTAATTTATCTATTGCCCCTAAATAATCCTCTATACTTCCTCCCCCTACGTTTGCTATTATGTTAGTATCTATTTTATTCATCTTTTTAAGTTCACGATTTATAAAATAATCTATACCTGGATTTTGTAATCCTATGCTATTTATTATGCCTCCTCTTGTCTCATAAATTCTTATACCCTCATTACCTTCCTTTGGATTTATTGTCAATCCCTTTGTACATATTCCACCTAGTTTTGATACATCATAAAACGCCCCATATTCTTCACCAAATCCAAAGGTTCCCGAAGCTGCAATAACTGGATTTTTAAACTCCACTCCACAAATGTTCACCTTCATTTTATTCCTCCAATTCATCACCTAAAAATACTGGCCCTTCTTTGCAGGTTCTCTTATTTCCACTTTTAGTTTTACATATACATCCCAAACATGCTCCAACTCCACAAGCCATATGCTTTTCCATGGATACATATATAGGTATCTCTTCTTCTTTACAGATTTTTATGACTTTTTTCATCATCATTTCAGGTCCGCAACATAAAACCATATCATATTTATTTACCTGTAAAATCTCAGTTATATACCCCTTTTGTCCTTTTTCTCCAGTTTCTGTAGCTACATAAATATTTTTTACATACTTTTTAAAGTTCTCCATAGAATAAGACCTTTTCCTAAAGCCTGCATATAAATCTATTTCACATTCTTTTAAATTTTTAACTACTTCATAAAAAGGTGCAATTCCAATACCACCAGAAACTACTGCCACTTTGCCTTTTATATCTTCTATTGGAAATCCATTGCCTAAGGGACCTAATAAATCTATGCTATCTTCTTTTTTTAATTCACTTAATAGCTTTGTTCCCTCTCCAACTACTGCATATAAAAATTCTAAATTATTATCGTCTATAGAATATATACTAATTGACCTACTTAAAAGTGGCTCTTTTTCCCAAGATCTTAACATATAAAACTGTCCTGGTTTTCCTTTAAAATCTCCTTTTATGGATAGCTTAAATATGTTTTCACATATCTCTTTATTTCCTATAACATAAGCCTTTTTATATTCCATTTTTTCTCTCCTATCTATTTAGAATTTATTGCTTGCAGTATATCATCTCTCATTCTAATAACTTCATTTCTTGAACACTTAGCAAAATTCTTCTCATCATTTTGTTTTTTGTATGCTAGTAATATACCTCTTGAAGAGTTAACAACTCCTCCATTCCCGTTTTTTAAATATAAAGCTACATCCTCTGCCTTACCACCTTGTGCACCATATCCTGGTATTAAGAAAAACATGCCTCCCAAATCTTTTCTCAATTTTACAGCTTCATCTATATGAGTACACCCAACCACTCCTCCTATAGAACTGTAACCGCAATTTCCTAGGAAATCTTGTCCCATATTTTTTAGCTTTTTCCCAATTATCTCATATACCTTATTCCCATCTTTTGATTCTATAAATTCTATATCCTTTGCCCCTTCATTTGAAGTTCTCACTAATACAAAAACTCCCTTTCCCTTTTGTTTCATATATTCAAAATAAGGTTCTATACTATCTAATCCCATATAAGGACTAAGTGTTATAAAGTCCGTTTCAAAATCACCTTCAAAATGTGCCCTAGCATACATTTTAGCTGTACTTGATATATCTCCCCTTTTTATATCTGATATAACAATTCCATCTGATTCTTTTATATAATCAAGAGTTCTTTTATAAGCTCTAAGCCCTTTTAATCCCAAGGCTTCATAATAAGCTATTTGTATTTTAAAACATGCTACCTTATCATAAGTTGCATCTATTATTTCTTTATTAAAATTAAATATTATATCTTCTTCATTAAAATATTTAGTTTTAAAGTATTCTGGTATATAATCTAGAGACGTATCTAATCCTGCACATACATGACCATTTTTTTCTACCCTTTTATACAACTTATCAATCATCATAATTAAAATCCCCCTCTTTATAAATATAAATCATAAATAATTTTTCCACTCTTTATTGTTTTCTCCACTTGTCCATATAACTTTTTACCTTCAAAGGGAGTATTTTTACCCTTTGACAAAAACGAATCACTATTTACTTTATAACTTTTCTCTAAATTAACTAATACTAAATCCCCCATAAATCCTATTTTTATTTGTCCTTTATTTAAATTCATTATTTCTGATGGATTTTTAGACATTATTTCTGAAAGTTTACTTAAACTTATTTCCTTCTTTTTTACTAAGTATGAATAACAAACTGAAAAAACTGTTTCAATTCCTGATATACCTGGTGACCCTTTTGTTTTATCCTCATAGCTATGTGGTGCATGGTCCGTTCCTATAGCATCTACTAACCCTTCTCTGATTGTCTTTATTAAAAAATCCCTATCTTCTTTTTTTCTTAAAGGTGGATTTACTCTATAATTTATATCATCTTCTAAAGCTATATGATGTGGTGTAACTTCACAGGTTACATTTTGTCCTTTTCTTTTAGCATCTATTATATAGTTCATTGATTTTTTTGTACTTACATGGGATATATGCACTGGACATCCTGTATATTGAGCTAAAGTTATATTTCTCCAAGTCATGGTATCTTCTGCTAATCTCATATCCATAGCTGAAATATCATGATTTTCGCAATGACACATAACAAGTATATTTTTTTCTTTAGCTTTTTCCATAGCTTTTATCATAGTTTTACTATTCATAACATCTTTTCCATCTTCCGATATTACTTTTACCTTTTCATCTAATTCATCTATATGATTAATTGTTTGTCCATCAAAATCCCTGGTTATAGACACTGCTTGGTGTACATCTATAAGTCCTATTTCATCTGCTTTATTAATTACATAATTTACAATATCCATACTACTACAAACCGGATTTGTATTTGGCATTAAGTTTACATAAGTATATCCTCCCTTAGCTGCTGCCCTACTACCAGATTCTATATCTTCTTTATAAGTGTAACCAGGTTCCCTAAAGTGAGCATGTAAATCTATAAAAGAAGGCATAAGGACTTTACCTATGCCATCTATGGTTTTGCAATTCTTTTCTAAATCTCTTCCTATTTCGTGTATTATTCCATCTTTTATATAAACATCGCCTATAAAATCTTGTAAAAAATCCACTACTCTAGAATTTTTTATTAACAATTCCATTACTATTCCTCCACAACCTTATATATTTCATCACAATATTTACATTTATATTCTACCTTTTCTTTATCTATCAAATAAAATACATGAGGTATATATTTTTCTATGGAAGTTATACATCTAGGATTCTTACACCTTATTACATCTTCTACTTTTTTGGGTAGCTCCAAATTTAGTTTTTCTTTTATTTTTTCATCTTCTATTATATTTATAGTTATTGTTGGATCTATCAATCCCAATACTGTAAAGTCTATATCTATTTCTTTATTAGCTATTTTTATTATATCTTTTTTACCTAATTTGCTACTAAATACATTCATTATAAGAGCAACAGAATATTCTACATTCTTCAAGTTTAAATAGTTGAATATTTTTATTCCATAACCAGACTTTATATGATCGATAACTATACCATCTTTTATACTAGTTATTGTCAACATATTACTTCACCCCCAAAAGTTTTAATATTAAAGCCATTCTTACATACATGCCATACTTAGCTTGTTGAAAATAGCATGCTCTTGAGTCTTCGTCAACTTCGTAGGCTATTTCATTAACTCTTGGAAGTGGATGTAAAATTATCATATCTTCTAATGCATTTTCAAGCTTATCTTTTGTTAATATATAACTGTCTTTTAATCTTACATAATCTTCTTCATTGAAAAATCTTTCCTTTTGAACTCTAGTCATATATAAAATATCTAGTTCCTTGATTGTCTCTTCTATATTTTCTACTTCTTTAAATTCTATATTGTTTTTTTCTAATATTTCTCTTCTTATATACTCTGGGATTTTTAATTCTGTGGGTGAGATTAATATAAATTTATTATTCTCATATCTTGATAGAGCTTTGATAAGAGAATGTACAGTTCTTCCAAATTTTAAATCACCACAAAAGCCTACGGTTAATCCAGATAATTTTCCTTTTTTAGCTCTTATGGTCATTAAATCTGTAAGTGTTTGAGTAGGATGGTGATGCCCACCATCTCCTGCATTTACAACGGGTATGTTTGAATAGGTTGATGCCACTTTGGGCGCTCCTTCTTTTGAATGTCTCATAACTGCTATATCCGCATAGCAGCCAACTGTTCGAATTGTATCAGAAATACTTTCACCCTTTGCAACAGAGCTTGAATTAGGTTCTGAAAAACCTATTATTTGACCACCTAATCTAAGCATTGCTGCTTCAAAGCTAAACCTAGTCCTTGTACTTGGTTCATAAAATAATGTAGCCAAAATTTTGTTATGGCATAGATTTGAGTATTTTGTAGGATCTTTTGAAATGTTTTCCCCTAAATTTAAAATTTCACTTATTTCCTCTATAGTAAAATCCATTGGGTCAATTAAACTTCTTCCTTTTAACATGTTATTATTCCTCCTTTTTAGTATCTCTGTACTAAGTTTAAAGGTATTAAAAAATGCCTTCCCTAAAGGAAGGCATAGAAGTCCTAATGTACAGTATTCCTATAACACTTCCTTTAAAGTCTCTCTGGACTTTTTTAAAGGCTTTATTTTCTCTTATACGATACTATCACTATATATATTATAAGTCAATAGCTTTATTACTATATTTTTACTTAAAAACAACTTTATTGTCCTCAAATCCTTTTATAATTGCTAAGGATTCTAACTGTATTCCCTTATTTAATATTATTTTCCTACCTTTTTGAAATTCTTTTTCAATAACTATTCCAACACCTTCTACAATAGCTCCTGATTTCTCTGCTATATCTATAAGACCAGACATGGCACTTCCACTAGCTAGGAAATCATCTATTATCAATATATTATCTTCTTTATCTATGTAATCTTTAGAAACTTTTATAGTATATTCTATATCTTTAGTAAAAGAATATACTTTTGATTCATATACGTTCTCTCCCATATTGCTACCAGCATGTTTTTTTGCAAAAACTACAGGTACATTGTTAAAGTACTGAGCAACTACACAAGCTATTCCTATTCCTGAAGTTTCTACCGTTAATATTTTATTGATTTCCTTATCCTTAAATCTATTTTTAAATTCTTTTCCTATTTCATTTAATAACTCTATATCTAATTGATGATTTAAGAACATATCCACTCTTAGTATTCTATTATCAATAACTATACCTTCTTTGTTTATTTTATCTTTTAAAATATTCATTTTTTTCTTCCTTTCTATATTCATTTTTATAAAAAATTAAGACCTTGCAAGAAATCTTTAGATTCTTACAAAGTCTTGGTATATCAACCTTACGTAATGCTTCAAATTTACTTTTGGTGCGCCCAACAGGAGTCGAACCTGTGACCTCCGGATTCGAAGTCCGTAACTCTATCCAGCTGAGCTATGGGCGCTTAAATGCCCTCAAATTAAAATGGAGCGGGTGAAGAGAATCGAACTCTCACAGCCAGCTTGGAAGGCTGGAACTCTACCATTGAGCTACACCCGCATAGTATATATTGGAGCGGAA
>NZ_FUWT01000033.1 GCF_900167265.1 Clostridium tetani | reverse complement strand
AGTAAGGGTTATGGGGTAGCATTGGTGTTTATAAAATAGTAACACAATAGAAAAATAATGCGAAGTAGCCAAGACTTTTAAGAAGTCTTTTTTTTATTGCAAAAAACAAGAGCAATTCAAGATGTGTTTATTGGCTAAACCAGTTAATCATAATTTTGCAGTATATAAAAATAAAGCAGAAAGATTTGAGAAGAACTTAAAGAAATAATCAAGTTTGAATGTGTATCTAGAATCTGTACGTAGAAAAATAGATAAAATTGACAAATAATCATTAAATATGGTAATATATAGCTAATAATCAAAATTAAAGGGGATGGAGTAATTGGCTAAAAAAGGTATTATTTTTTTATTATTTGTTTTTATCATGAGTTTTATTGGTTGCGGAAGTGTAGCCACAAGTAATATTCCAAAAGATATGGATGAAGAGATATATAAAAGGTCTGTAGAGATGTTGGCTTATACTGAGAGATGTTTTAAGAATAAAACAGAGGCAAATGGTGATAAGTACGAAGAATATTCAGAGGACGTAACAGATATTTGCGAAATACAAAATAGAGAAGTGACAGATAAAGAAAGAGATACAGTAGGATATATAGCATTAGCAGGATTAAAATTATTATATTATCAAACAGAAAATAAACAAGATGCTTTAGACTATTACAAAGAACATATAAAGGAAGCAAAAGAAGCTTTAGATATTCCAGTAGATAAAGACTCTAATGAAGTGTGGGACAAGATTAAAAATAAGTAAAATTGAATTAATAAAAGCTATAGGTAAAAGAGTATATATTAACCTAAAGATAATGAAATATAAGATAAAAAAAGGCTGGAGTAATGTTACTCTAGTCTTTTTTTATCCATTCAATTTTATAAAAGTAGTGAATACCTATGACTTTAGTTTTATGAAATTTAAAGCCCTATAAAATACCACCTAATTGTAATATATGTTAATTTATAGTAATGTGAATATGTGATTGTAAACAATGTTTATAATGTTGAAAAATGGTATATGAGGTGATGGATATGAACAGCGAGACTATGGAAATAAAAATTAATGAACACACAGAAATTATAAAAGAACATGATAAAAGGCTAGATAAGATAGAACAAGATGGAAGAGAGTTTAAAATTGAAATAAAAAATTTATGTAAAGATATAAAAGGTTTAACCACAACTATGAGATGGTTTATGGGACTAATTATAGGGAGCTTTGTAAGCTTCTTTTTTTATGTAATTCAACACAATATTTTGAAATAGGAGGATGCTTTATGGAAATAAACATAATGGAATTTATTACAGAGCAGGCATTTATATTGGTACCTGCTTTATATGTTTTGGGACTAATGTTAAAACAAACTAAACAGATTAAAGATTGGACAATACCATGGATATTATTAGTTGTAGGCATATTAGGTTCTATAGCTTTA
>NZ_FUWT01000018.1 GCF_900167265.1 Clostridium tetani | reverse complement strand
CACATGATTGAACACGCTTTAAACCTAAAATATCTATATTAAATCCACATTCTTCGAATATTTTTCGTGGAAATTTTCCATTTTTATTTTCCATAATAAATAATCTTTTAAATTCATCAGTATATGTAATTCCTTTACAACTAACCTTTTTTACAAATTTATTTTCAGATAGTATCGCTATTTCATTTTCAGTAAATATTTTTTTACTCATTACAGTTCTCCTAATATCAATTATTCTTTATTTAATTATACACAAAAGTACCCTACGGGATAGACTTTTTTTAGAGTGTCTATTCTATAGGGTACATTTTAGTTAGCTTAGGTTTTATTTTTATATTCACCTATAACTCTAAATTTATTGTATCTTTTGTTCAAAAGTTCATCTCTGTCTAAATCCATTAAATTATTAAATTCTTTAATTAGGTTATTTTTTATTATATTAGACATAACTTTTACATTCTTACTTGCATCTCTGTCAGGTTCGTATAATATTTTATCTATTAAACTATAACTTTTTAAATCCTCAGATGTTATTTTCATAATATTTGCAGCTTCTTTCGCTTTAGTAGAATCTCTCCATAATATACTAGCAAAACCTTCTGGTGATAAAAGAGAGTATACTGCATTTTCTAGCATCCATATCTTATCACTTACAGAAAGAGCTAGTGCTCCACCACTTCCCCCTTCTCCTATAACTATAGAAATTATAGGAACTTCTAAAGAAATCATATTTATTAGATTTTTAGCTATAGCTTCCCCTTGACCTCTTTGTTCTGCTTCCACGCCGCAGTATGCTCCTGGGGTATCTATAAAGCAAACTATAGGTCTATTAAACTTTTCTGCCTGTTTCATAAGACGCAGTGCTTTTCTGTATCCTTCTGGATTAGGCATACCAAAGTTTCTTTCTATATTTTCATTTAAATCTCTTCCCTTTTGTTGAGCAATTATAGTTACTGGTACACCATCTAAAATCCCTATTCCTCCAACTATACAAGAGTCATTTCCATAATATCTATCTCCATGAAATTCCATAAAGTTTTCAAATATATTATCTATATAATCTAGGGAAGTTGGTCTTTTTTCATTTCTAGCCATACTTAACTTTCCCCATGCATCTAACTTATTTTTTAATGTGTTTACTTTGTTTACTGTAATATCCTTATAAGATTTAAACTCACACTTTTCTCTGTGAAGTTTTAAAATCATTGATAATGTATCTTTTAAATTTTTTCTATTCACAATTTTATCTATAAAACCATGTTTCATTAAAAATTCTGCTGTTTGAAATCCCTTAGGAAGCTTTTTATTTATTGTTTGTTCTATTACTCTTTTTCCTGCAAATCCTATTAAAGCACCAGGTTCTGATAAAATTATATCTCCTAACATGGCAAAACTTGCTGTAACCCCTCCTGTAGTAGGATCTGTAAGAACTGTTATATATAAAAGTCCTGCTTGGGATAGCTTAGATAATGCAGCACTTATTTTAGCCATTTGCATTAACGAAAACATTCCTTCCTGCATACGTGCTCCACCTGACGCTGTAAATATAACCAATGGGAGTCTATTTTCTATAGACTTCTCTATGGATCTAGTAATTTTCTCCCCAACAACTGATCCCATACTCCCCATAAAGAATCTGCTGTCCATAATACATATTACCGTTTTTTCTCCTTTTATACTACCTACTCCTGTAATTACAGCTTCATTTAGATCTGTTTTCTCTTGTGCCTTTTCAATTTTATCATTATATCCTTTAAAATTAAGTGGATTAACAGAACATAAATTTTTATCCATTTCCGCCCAAGTACCTTCATCAATTATCTGTTTTACTCTATCATAGGCAGATATTCTAAAATGATTTTTACAAAAACCACAAATACTATGATTTTTCCTTAAATCTTTGCTATATATAATTTGACCACACTTTTCACATTTACTCCACATACAATCGGGTATAAGAGGTTTTTCTAATGTTGTGTCTTTTTCATTAAGATTATGAGAACTAACAGTTATGTATTTAGTTTTCTTAAATAATCTTTTAAACATATAATCACATCCTATTTATGGCCTCTACCTATAAATCCTGTATCATAATCACCAGATATAAATTTCTCATTATTCAATATACCCATATGGTAATCTATATTGGTTTTTATACCATCTATTAAAAACTCTCCTAAAGCTCTTTTCATTTTATTTATAGCTTCTTGCCTATCTCTACCATGAACTATTAATTTTGCTATCATAGAATCATAAGTAGGTGGAATAGTATATCCATCATATATATTACTATCTACTCTAACTCCTAATCCTCCTGGTACAAATAATCCACTTATCCTACCAGGACAAGGCATAAAATTATTTAAAGTATCTTCTGCATTAATTCTACACTCAATAGAGTGTCCTTGTATTTTTATATCTTTCTGAGAAAAACTTAATTTCATTCCAGCTGCAATTTTTATTTGCTCTTTTATTAAATCTACTCCAGTAATAAACTCTGTTATAGGATGCTCCACCTGAATCCTTGTATTCATTTCCATGAAATAAAAATTATTACTCTTATCCAATAGAAATTCAATGGTTCCAGCATTCTTATATCCTACATACTTAGCTGCTCTTACTGCAGCATCTCCCATTTTTTCTCTTAGTTCCTGTGTTATTACCGTACATGGAGCTTCTTCTAAAATTTTTTGATTTCTTCTTTGTATAGAACAATCCCGTTCTCCTAAATACACTATATTTCCATAGTTATCTCCTAATATTTGTATTTCTACATGCTTTGGACATTCAATATATTTTTCCATATACATACTGTCATCTCCAAAAGCCGAAAGTGCTTCCTTTTTCGCTGTATCTATAGCTTCTATAAGCTCTTCATTCTCTTTAACTATTCGGATTCCCCTTCCTCCTCCACCAGCTGAAGCTTTTATTATAACTGGATATCCTATCTTTTCTGCTAATTCTAAAGCCTCTTCACTTCTCTCTATTGGCTTTTTTGATCCTGACACAACAGCTACTCCTGCTTCCTCCATAATTCTTCTGGCATTAGACTTATTACCCATTTTCTCTATTATTTCTGAGTCAGGTCCTATAAATACTATATTGCATTCTCTACACATATTAGCAAATTTACTATTTTCAGATAGAAACCCAAAGCCTGGATGTATAGCTTCTGCACCAGTTAAAACTGTAGCACTTAATATATTTTTTATATTTAAATAACTATCTTTTGAAGAAGCTGGTCCTATACATATAGCTTCATCTGCCATCTCAACATGAAGACTTTCCCTATCCATTTCAGAATATACAGCTACAGTTTCTATCCCCATTTCTCTACATGCTCTTATAATTCGTACCGCTATTTCTCCTCTATTGGCTATTAATATTTTTTTAAACATTTCCTCATCACCCTATCATAAACATGATTTCTGCTTCTGCTACCACTTTTTCATTCACCTTAGCTATACCTTTGCCTATACCTGCTGAACCTCTTAACTTAATCATTTCCACTTCTAATTTTAAAGTATCCCCTGGGATAACTTTCTTTCTAAATTTAGCTTTATTTATTCCAGCAAAGTATGGTATTTTACCTTTAAATTCGTCTAAACTTAATACTGCTATAGCTCCCGCTTGAGCTAATGCCTCTATAATTAATACTCCTGGCATTACTGGTTCGTGGGGAAAGTGTCCTCTAAAGAATCCTTCATTAAATGTTACATTTTTATATGCTACAATTTTTTTCCCAGGTTCTACTGTTTCTACTTTATCAATTAAAAGCATAGGATATCTATGGGGTAATATTTGTAATATATCTTTTATACATAAATTTTCCATATAGCAACACCTTTCTTAAAATATAACTATATTATTAATTTGAAAATATTTTAAATAGATCCATTCCATACTCTACTAATTGACCATCCTTTGCCAATACTTTTTCTATAGTACCATCTACATCACTTTTTATTTCATTCATAAGCTTCATAGCTTCTATTATGCATAAAACATCACCTTTTTTTACCTTATCACCAACCTTTACAAAAGCCTCTTTATCTGGTGATGGTGATTTATAAAAAGTCCCTACAATAGGAGATGTAACACTAGTAAGGTTCTCATCATAACATTCTTCTTTATCCGTATTTTTATTTTCTATCTCTACTCCATTTTCTTTTCTTATACTGTTATTACATAATTCTGTGTCATTCAAAATTACTTTAGTATCTTCTTTTTCTAACTTTATATATATATCTTTCTCTTTTATTTCTAAAAGCTTTATTGTTGACCCACTCATTATTTTTATTAATTCACCAATATTCTTTAAATCCATAATTAATCACTCCACTTTTTAAATAGGATTATTGCATTATGCCCTCCAAATCCTAAAGAATTAGACATAGCATATTTTATTTCTTGGTATCTACCTTTATTAGGCACATAGTCTAAATCACATTCTTCATCTTTTATCTTGTATCCTATAGTTGGCGGTACAAAACCTTCACATATAGATTTTACAGAAGTAATAGCCTCCACTGCTCCTGCTGCTCCTAATAAATGTCCTGTCATGGATTTTATAGAGCTTATTGGTATATTTATAGCATATTCTCCAAAGACATCTTTAATTGCTTCTGTTTCAAATTTATCGTTATATTCTGTACCTGTACCATGAGCATTTATATAGGATATTTCCCTAGGAGATATCTTTGCTTCATCTATTGCTAACCTAATTGCTCTAGATGCTCCTTCTCCTCCTGGTGCCGGTGATGTTATATGATAAGCATCACAGGTTGCTCCATATCCAACCATTTCAGCATATATTTTAGCTCCTCTTTTTTGAGCATGTTCTAAAGATTCTAAAATTAATATTCCTGATCCTTCTCCCATTACAAATCCATTTCTCTCTTTGTCAAAAGGTATAGATGCTCTTGTAGGATCTTCACTTTTACTTAATGCAGTAAGGGATGTAAATCCAGCCATAGCTAAAGGAGTTATAGATGCTTCCGTTCCTCCAGCAATCATTACATCAGAAGTTCCATTTTGTATCATTCTATAAGCTTCTCCAATAGAGTTTGTTCCTGTAGCACAAGCTGTTACTACTGTTGTGCATATTCCTTTTGCCCCATATCTTATAGCAATATTTCCTGCTGCCATATTACTTATTATCATAGGTATAAATAATGGATGAACTCTATTAGGTCCCTTTTCCATTAAAGTTTTATATTGTTTTTCTATAGTCTCTATGCCACCTATACCTGAACCAACTACTACTCCAAACTTATCTTTATCTATATTATCTAAATTTAAATTAGCATCTTTTATTGCTTCTTCTGCTGCTACTACGGCAAATTGACAATATTTATCCATTCTTTTTAATTCTCTTTTTTCTATTACATCTGAAGGCTCAAAATCTTTTACTTCTGCCGCTAATTTTACTTTAAATCCTTCTGTATTAAAATTCTTTATAAAATCTATACCGCAAGTTCCAAGCTTTATATTATTCCAAAAAGTATTTACATCATTACCTAAAGGTGTTACTGCACCCATGCCTGTAATTACTACTCTTTTCATTTTTAACATACCAACCTTCCTGAATTAATTTAAATAACCATTCCCCCGTCTACATTTATAACTTGCCCTGTAATATAGGATGAACTATCTGATGCTAAAAAAGCTACTAATTCTGCTACATCTTCGGCTTTCCCAACTCTTTTAAGAGGAATATTAGATATAACATTTTCTTTTACCTTGTCTGACAATGCATTTGTCATATCAGTTTCTATAAAACCTGGTGCAATAGCATTTACATTTATAGATCTTGAGGCTAATTCTTTAGCTAAAGATTTAGTAAATCCAATCACTCCTGCTTTAGCTGCGGCATAATTGCATTGACCTACATTTCCTGCTACTCCTACTACAGATGATATGTTTATTATTTTCCCATATCTTCTTTTTATCATTGTTGGAATACAATGTTTTACGCAATTGAAAGTTCCTTTTAAATTTGTTTCTATAACTTTATCAAATTCTTCTTCTTTCATTCTTAGAATAAGATTATCTGCTGTTATTCCAGCATTGTTAACTAAAATATCTATTCCATTAAATTTATCTAATGCTGCTTTTATTATCTTTTCACATTCTTTGTAATTACTTATATCTCCTTGCACTGCAATTACATTTATATTTAAATCTTCTAATTCTCTTATGGTATTTTTCAAAGCATCCGTATTATTTCTATAATTTAAAACTATAGATGCGCCTAACTTACCTAATTTTATAGCTATAGATTTACCGATTCCTCTACTTCCACCTGTAATAATTGCTGTTTTATTTTCTAAAGTCTTATAAGATATCATATTTTCTTCACCCCATATCTAATTTATTTAAGGTTTTATCAAGTGATTTTATATCTTCTATGTTATATGCACTAATTTTTCTATCTATCTTTTTCAAGAAAGTCGTTAATGTTTTTCCTGGCCCTATTTCAATAAAAGTATTCACTCCATCTTTTATCATTTCTCTCATAGATTGTTCCCACTTCACACTATGCATAACTTGACTTTTTAGAGTATCTTTTATTTTATCTAATTCCATAAAATCTGCTGTAACGTTAGTTATAACTGGGATATTACCTTTTTGAAACTGTATATTATTTAACTCTTTTTCCAAATTATCAGCCGCTTTCTTTAATAATGAACTGTGAAAAGGCCCACTAACTTTTAACATTGCAACTTTTAAAGCTCCTTTTTCTTGACACATTTCACAAGCAATCCTTAGAGCATTTATTTCACCAGAAATAACAATTTGTCCTGGACAATTAAAATTTGCTGGTTCTACTATGCCTATATGAGAAACTTCATGACATACTTTATATATTTCTTCTTCCTTTAAGCCTATTATAGCTGCCATTCCTCCTGTACCTTTTGGAACAGCCTCTTCCATAAACTTGCCCCTTTTTCTCACTAATTTAACTCCATCTTCAAAACTTAACATACCACTGTATATAAGAGCTGAGTACTCTCCAAGACTTAATCCTGCTGCTATTTCAGCTTTTATTCCTCTTTTTTTTATTAATTTCGATATAGCTATACTTACAGTTAATATTGCAGGTTGAGTAAACTCTGTTTTATTTAACTTTTCATCTGGTCCTTTAAAACATAGATCCGTTACATTAAAATCTAAGAGTTCTTCTGCTCTATTAAAAATATCTCTACATTCTTTAAAATTATCGTATAATTCCTTACCCATACCTACATATTGAGATCCTTGCCCAGGAAATAAAAAGGCAATTTTATTACTCATAAAAATTCTCCAATCTTTTTATTACTTCTTTAAAATCAAACATCTCTTTAATTATTTCCTTACAACTTTGCTCTTTAGATATTAACCCAGCTATTTGTCCTGCCATTAACGAACCTGTTTGTATATCTCCTTCTTTTACTGCCTTTATTAATGCTCCCTTTGTTATCTTTTCAAATTCCTCCATAGGTGCATTTTCCTTTTCTAAAATTTGATATTTTCTAGTTAATCTATTTCTTAAAACCCTTACAGGATGACCTGTATTTCTGCCAGTAACAACAGTATCAATATCTTTAGCTTTTAATACTTTTTCTTTATAATTTCTGTGTATATTACATTCCTTAGCTACCAAAAATCTAGTTCCTACTTGTACTGCTATAGCCCCTAGTGCAAATGTTGCTAACACACCTCTTTTATCTCCAATGCCACCTGCAGCAATTACAGGTATATTTACAGCATCTACAACTTGTGGAAGTAACGCCATTGTAGTAAGTTCACCTATGTGTCCTCCTGCTTCACATCCTTCAACTATTAAAGCATCTGCTCCAGCTCTTTCCATCCTTTTAGCTAAAGCAACAGATGCTACAACTGGGATAACCTTTACTCCACTTTTTTTCCACATGTCTATATACTTACCTGGATTTCCTGCCCCTGTTGTAACCACTTTTATATTCTCTTCACAAATCAATTTAGCTAATTCCTCTGCATTATCACTTAAAAGCATTATATTTACACCAAAAGGTTTGTTTGTTAGTTCTTTAGTTTTTCTTATTTCTTCCTTAACTATATCCACTGGTTGATTACCAGAAGCAATGATACCTAACCCTCCTGCATTAGACACAGCTGAAGCTAAGGAACTATTTGCAATCCATGCCATAGCTCCTTGGATGATAGGATAATCTAATCCTATCATGTTACAAAAAGCATTTTCTTTCATTCTACTCCTCCTATTTTTCAACTTTTTCTTCTACAAATTTAACTGCATCTCCAATTGTTTTTATAGCTTCAGCATCTTCCATTTGAATATCAAATTCTTCTTCTATTTCTATAACTATTTGAAATAAATCCAAAGAATCTACTCCTAATTCTTCAAAAGATGTCTCTGTACTTAACTCCTCTACATCCATTCCTAATTGTTCTCCTATAATTTGTAATACCTTATCAATAATCATTTTTATTACCTCCTAAAATTTATATCCACTTAATTAATGAAGCTGCCCAAGTTAATCCTGCTCCAAAGCCTACTAAGATAACATTATCTCCCTTTTTTAATAATCCTTTTTCATCTACTTCTGCTAATGCAATAGGAATACTTGCAGCTGATGTGTTTCCATAGTGATTAATATTTATATAAAATTTATTTTCATCTATGCCTAATTTCTTGGCTACATGTTCAATTATTCTCAAATTAGCTTGATGAGGAATTATATAATTTATATCTTTTAATTCTAAATTACTATCCTTTAAAACTTTCTCTATACCTTTTATCATTACTTTTACTGCAAATTTAAAAATTTCCTTACCATCCATTTCTATAAATTTATTTTCTAAATCTTCTTCTTTCGAATTTAACAATTCTTTTAATTCATCACTATTAACAGTTAAACTAGATGACTTGCATTTTAAAAGATCAGCCCCTCTTCCATCAGAACCTAGATACACATTCATTATTCCCTTTTCATTACTTTCTGTGAGTATAGCCGCTCCCGACCCATCTCCAAATAATATGCAAGTATTTCTATCCTTCCAATCTACTAATTTAGATAATGTTTCAACTCCTATAACTAAAACCTTTTTAGCTACTCCATTTCTTATAAATTGAGATGCTATGCTAATTCCATAGGTAAAACCTGAACAAGCTGCTGATATATCAAATGCAAAAGCATTATAAGCTTTAATATTCCTTTGTATAATACAAGCAGTAGAAGGTGTAAAATAATCTGGAGTTATGGTAGCTACTATAATTAAGTCTAATTCCTCAGGAGATATTCCCCCCTTTCTTAGGGCATCTAAAGCTGCTTTAGTTCCTAAATCAGATGTATTTTCTCCTTTTGTAATCCTTCTTTTTTCTATACCTGTTCTAGTTTTTATCCAGTTATCGTTTGTATCTATTATTTTAGATAAATCATGGTTTGATATTGATATTGGTGGTAGATATTTTCCAGTGGATAATATTCTTACCTCTTTATTTTTCATAGCTAATACTCCTTTTAATCTTTTTCAAGATGATACTTCTCTTTAAAAAAGTTATTTAATTTTTCTAAAGAAGCTATAAGTATTTCTTCTTCTTCATCTGTTAAACCAGATATTGTTTCTTTTATCATATCTAAATGAAATTTATCATGAATTCTATATGCAAGTTTTCCTCTTTTAGTAAGTTGTATATAGACAATTCTTCTATCTTTTTCTGATTTACTTCTCTCTACATATCCTTTTTTTACAAGATTATTTATAGCTGTAGTCAATGTACCAACAGTTATATTTAATTTATTTGCTACCTCTGACATAGTTTTTTGTGTGTACATTCCAATAGCTTCTATTGTATGCATTTCTGTAACAGATAAGTCTCTAAACTCTCCAGACTGAAGGGCATTTTGTTCGATTGTAAGTATATCATTAAAAGTATCCACTAATAATTCGTTTAAAACATTCATAGATTTACTCACACTTATTCACCTCCATTATTAGCTCTTTAATTAACTCTTTTACTGGTTTTATTTTATCTATTTTATATCCATTGCTACCTGAAAATATTATTCCTTCCTCAATGTTTCCATTTACTGAATTTATTAATGCTTTTGATATACAGTATTGAGTAGTTTTGGGATTGCATCTTTTTAAACAATTAAAACATTTATGTACTTCTTCTTTAACCTTAGACACATTATTAGAAAACTTATTCTTAATTACTCTTCCTGGAAGTCCTACAGGACTTTTAATAATATCAATATCTTCTTTTTTGCTATTTAAAAAGGCTTGCTTATAGTTTAAGTCTGCATCACATTCATCAGTAGCTATAAATCTTGTTCCCATTTGTACCGCATCTGCTCCTAGTTTTAAATATTTAGTAATATCCTTACCATCATATATTCCACCTGCCACAGCTAAAGATATTTTTTTATTATACTTTTTCTCAAATTCTATTAAGATCTTTTTAACATCTTTATATAAATCTTCTAAGAATATTTTCTTATTTAATTCACTTACCTCAAATCCTAAGTGTCCTCCAGCTTCTGGTCCTTCCACAACTACTAAATCTGGTACATAAGAATATCTTCTTTCCCATAACTTAAATATAACGTTAGCTGCTTTTCCTGAAGATACTATAGGTACAACTTTAGTTGCTTTATTCTTTACAAATTGGGGTAAGTTCGTTGGTAGTCCTGCTCCAGATATAATTAAGTCAACTCCTTCTTCTATTGATGTTCTTACCATTTCCTCATAGTTATTCATAGCTACCATTAAATTTACACCTAAAATACCACCATTACTCATTTCTTTAGCTCTTCTTATTTCTTTTTTTAATGCTCTTAAATTAGCTTCTTTTGTGTTAAATTCAAAGTCACTTTCTTTAAATCCTATTTGAACACCAGACATAACTCCTACTCCACCTTCTCTTGCCACAGCAGAAGCCAACCCCGACAAAGATACTCCTATTCCCATTCCTCCTTGAATAATTGGGATTCTACATTTTAAATTTCCTATTTGTAAAGGAGATATTTTCATATTATTCCTCCCAGATAATTTTTGATAATCAAAGTATATATTCTAAAAAAAAATTTGTCAACAATATACTTATATATTCTTATATTTTCTTTATGCTATAATGTATATGTAACGTAATAAAAATTATAATATATAAGGGAGGTCTAACTTTTGGGTACTTTTTTATTTAAAAATAAAGCTTCTAATTATACTCCCGTTAGCAACATTTTTATAGATAAATATATGCCTAAAGCCCGTGGAGAATTTGTAAAAGTATACCTTTTAGGATTAAAATATTGTGTTTCAGGAGAGCTTGGAGTAAGTTCATCTATTATGGCTAGTGCCCTTCATCTATTAGAAACCGATGTTCTAAATGCATGGAGCTATTGGAATGATGAAGGTATAATAAAAATGATTCCTGTAGATAACATGGGGAACTTTTCTATAGAGTTTATTGATTTGTCAAATTCAGTAAACTCTGATGACCAAAATATTGATTTATTAAAAGAATTAGATAATAATTCTACAAAAGATATGTTATTAGATATAGAAAAACTCATTAGTCGTCCTCTATCCACTAAAGAAGTTACTATGTACATAAGTTGGATAAAGGATTTTAAATTTGAACCTGAAATAATTTTACTTCTTATTCAATATTGTATATCTAAAGGAAAAACAGATTATAGATATATAGAAGCTATCGCTATTTCTTGGCATGATTCCAATATAAGAACTATAGAAGAAGCACAAAATTTTATAAGACATCATGAAGATAAGTGGATTAATATAAGAAAAATATTAAATTATATCGGTATAAAAGATGGAGAAGTAATGAAACCTCAAGAAGAGATGCTTACTAAGTGGTTGAATATATATAACTTTCCTCTAGAAGTTATCTTTAAAGCTTGTGATATATGTTTTCATAGAATAAATAAAGCAGACTTTAAATATATTGATGGTATTCTAAATAGTTGGAATAAAGATGGCATAAAAACTATAAATGACGTATTAGTAAAAGATAATAAGAAATCTATTAAAAAAGCTAACAATTTTAAGGCTAAAATGGATAGTTTCAATAGCTACGAACAAAGGGATTATGACTTTGATGCATTAGAGAAAAAACTATTAGGATGGGATAATAAATGATAAAAAGCTATCAAGAACAAGTTATGAAGACCTATGAGGAAATGCGTGATATGGAAGCTAATTCCTTATCTAAAAGAAAAAATGAAATTTCTAAAAGAGTTCCTCGTATAATGGAAATAGATAATGAAATAGCTAAACTTTCTTTAGAATTGTCATTAAATATATTAAAAAGCAAACAAAATAATTTGGACAATTATATGTCCAATATAAAAAATAGAATTACAGACTTAAGAGTAAAAAAATCTGAACTCTTAGTAGCAAATGGATACACTGCTGATTATTTAGATATGCATTATAATTGCCCTAAATGTCAAGACACTGGTTTTAATAAAACTAGTAGATGCTCTTGCTATAAATCAGTTTTAACTAAAGTATTATATAAAAATTCTGAGCTAAGACATATATTAGAACAAAATAACTTTGATCATTTTAACTTTGATTATTTTTCCAACTATAGAAGTCCTAAAGAACCTCAAAGTCCAAAAGAAAATATACAAAGTATAATGAGTATAGCTTGGAACTTTATTCAGAACTTTGATTCTTCTACTGAAAACTTATTGTTTTTTGGAAACTCAGGTACCGGAAAAAGTTTTTTAGCTCATTGTATAGCCAAAGAACTCATAGATAATGGATATATGGTTGTTTATAAAACTGCTGTAGAGTTAATAAATGAGCTTAGAGAAATTAGATTTAATCCAAATCAGAACTTGGAAAATATACTTATAAACTGTGATCTTCTCATAATAGATGATTTAGGTACAGAACCATTAACTGAATTCTCCAAAGTAGAATTTTTTAATTTACTAAATAGAAAATTATTAAAAAGAAAAAAAATGATAGTTTCTACCAATTTTTCTATAGAAGGATTATTAAAAACTTATTCGGAAAGAATTTCTTCTAGACTTTTAGGAAACTTTACACTATGTAAATTCTTTGGTGAAGATATAAGAGTTAAGATAAACTTAGAAAGAAAAGGAACAACTTAATATTACAAAAAATTCATAGGCTGATAAAATCAGCCTATGAATTTTTCTATTCAGTATTATTTCAGACATAAAAAAAACATACATTTTATGTATGTTTTGATTTACTAATTGGAGCTGGCAATAGGACTTGAACCTACAACCTGCTGATTACAAGTCAGCTGCTCTGCCAATTGAGCCATGCCAGCATATAATTGGCGACCCAGAAGGGACTCGAACCCTCGACCTCCGGCGTGACAGGCCGGCACTCTAAACCAACTGAGCCACTGGGCCAATATTATGGTGGGCACAACAGGGCTCGAACCTGTGACCCCCTGCTTGTAAGGCAGGTGCTCTCCCAGCTGAGCTATGCGCCCATAATATTTTGTGGTGACCCCTACGGGATTCGAACCCATGTTACCACCGTGAAAGGGTGGTGTCTTAACCACTTGACCAAGGGGCCATGTTTTTATTTCTTGTTTCCGATCGGCTTGCCGACCTGACATAAACTATAATACAAGATATTCGATAAAGTGTCAACACTTTTTTTAAACTTTTTTTTATTTTTTATTTAAAACTGCAAAAAAACCAATAAAATCAATGCTTTTGCAGTTTTAAATATTTTAGCTTTCTCTGAATCCATTATACCCTATGGCTTCCATTATTAATAAAGCAGTATCTTCAATAGCCCTATTTGTTACATCTATAATTTTACACCTTAATCTTCTCATTATTTTATCTGCGTATTCTAATTCTTCTAAAACTCTTTCTCCATTTGCATATTGTATCTCAGAAGAAAGCTGATTAAATTTATTCATTCTATGCTTTCTTATTTCTATTAATCTTATAGGATCTATAGTAAGTCCCACTAATTTTGTTCTATCGACTTCAAATAATTCTTCTGGTATTGGAATCTCTGGCATAATAGGAACATTTAATGCTTTGATACCTTTATTAGCTAAATACATACATAATGGTGTTTTAGACGTTCTTGATAGACCTATAAGTATAACATCAGCATGTTTTATCCCATTATAATCTTTACTATCATCATATCTCATAGCAAATTCCATTGCTTCTATCTTTTTATAATATCTATCATCCATATTCCACACTGCCCCTGGCTCGTAGGTTGGAGTGGTCTTTAGAACTCTGGAGGCTGTACTTATACAAGGACCTAAAACATTTACTATCCTTATACCTCTTTCTATACATCTCTCTACTAAAAATTCCCTTATATCTACTAATACTACAGTACTTATAAGCATACTATTTTCAGGATCTTTTATACTATTTATAAAATCATCTACTGCTTCAAAAGTTCTAATATAGGTTACTCTTTTTACATCTACTCTTTCTTTAAACTGTCTAGCTGTTGCCTTAGATACTTGTTCCGCTGTTTCACCTATAGAGTCTGATACAGCATATATAGTTAACACATTAATCTACCTCTTTCTTTTGTAATATGCAATTTCTGTCAAAACACAGCCTCTTATTGCTAAAATATTATTCCCCTTACAAAATTCTAATATATCCTCACTTTCAGCTCCTGGTTGTATTAAAATTTTATTAATGCCATTTTTATATGCCTCTTTAACTATCTCTATACCCGTCTTTGGATTAATACATAAATCTATAACATCTATTTCTTCTTTAATTTCAGATATAGACTTATAAATATTTTCACTCTTACTAGACGGATTTAAAGTGTATACATTGAAATTCTCATTTTTTAACGTTTGTTCTATCCTATATGCATATTTCGACTCATTTTCAACATCTCCTGCTACTAACCAATTTTTATATTCTAATAATTTTTGTGCATTCATAATAAATACCTCCAAATATAAATTTATTTAGTTATATTATTGGCTAATTTATTTTATATTATATATTGTATACTTTTTAATGTATAATAGTTATAGTTTATTTTTATATAAAATAAAAAGGGAGAGATTCATATTGTATCACGATATATTAATCCTTGGTGGAGGTGCCTCTGGTATTATGACTTCTATAATTGCTAAAGACAGAGGCTTAGATGTTGCCATAATAGAAGGAAATAATAGAATAGGCAAAAAGATTTTATCTACAGGAAATGGTAGATGTAATATAACTAATAACAAAATAGAGGATTCACGATATTTTAGTTCAAATAAAAATTTTTACTCAAAAGTTTTAAATGAATTTTCTTATGATAACTTTATAGAGTTTTTATACTCCTTAGGTCTTCCTCTTATAGAGTTAGAGAATGGCAAGTTATACCCTATGTCTTTACAATCCTCTTCTGTATTAGATGTACTTAGATTAGCTTTATCTGAGAGAAATATCCCTATATATTTAGATCAAAAAATAAATAGTGTATACCGTAAAAAAGATAAATTTATATTAAAAGATATTAATAATAATATTTTAAAGTGTAATAAATTAGTTCTAAGTTGTGGAGGTAAATCTGCTGCTAATACTGGCTCAGATGGCTCAGGGTTTTCCTTGGCTAAATCTTTAGGTCACAGTATAATACATCCAACTCCTGGATTAGTTCAATTAAAATTGAAGCATCCACGTCTTAAAGCTTTATCAGGAATTAAATTCAATGGGAACTGTAAATTATACTCAAATAAGTCACTATTGAGAGAAGAATTTGGAGAGATATTATTTACTAACTATGGTATATCTGGTCCTCCTATATTACAGATAAGTAGTTTAGCTTCTAGGTGTTTATGTAATAAAGAAGATGTATCAATAGTTGTTGATATGTTTCCTAATATAGTAAAAAAGGCTCTTCAGGATTTCTTGGAAAACCACATTGGAATGTTTAGTTATAGAAGTATACATGATTCTTTGGTAGGAATATTAAACAAAAAACTAATTCCTATAATTTTAAAGGAGTGCGGAATAGAAGATATACATAAACCTGCTTTTGAATTACAATGGAATGAAAAAAATGATCTATTAAATGTACTTAAAAATTGGGAGTTTGTGGTTTACGATACTAATGGTTTTCCTAATTCTCAAGTAACCTGCGGAGGCGTTGATACACTGCAAGTTAATGATAATACATTAGAATCTAAATTGGTTCCTAATCTATATTTTACAGGTGAAATATTAGATGTACATGGTGATTGTGGAGGTTTTAATTTACAATGGGCTTGGAGTAGCGGATATGCTGTTGGCAAAAATATATAAAATAAAGAAGCTGATTAATTTTCAGCTTCTTTATTTTTTTGCCAAGTAGTTTCTGCTATATTTAACTCATTATTATTTTTATCCGCTATACTGTGTCTACATATTGCCATATCATCTTTATTTTCTATTTCACATAAAACTCTAACCATATCTCCATAAACTGTTTCTTTTTTATAAGTCATATTTAAATTCTTCAAACTATAATTTAATACTATTTCTAAAGGTACTGTTTCTATTATCCAAGATATATACTTTGAATTATTTACATGACCATTTGTATCTATATCACTATATCTTACATTAAATATTTTCTCATTATCTACTTTTTTAAGCTCATTTATTTTAGATATTTCTATATCTTCACATTCTACATCTTCTACACCATAAAATTTAAAAAGTTCTAGAGGTATTTTCTTTAATCTTCTTTTATCTGTATCTATTAATAACCATTGAGATAAAGCCTCAATTATTTTTTCTCCTTTGCTGTTTATTACTTCAAAATCTCTATATGCATAAAACTTTTTAAAACATTTTGGACTAGTTTTTATTTTTACAATATCACCGTATACTGGGAATTCCTTTATATTTATATCCCATTTATATATTACCCAGGCTATTTTATTTTCTTCCATATATTTAAGTCCCACATTCATATCTTCTGATTGCTTTGTTGCAATATCTCCAAGATAATTTATTATACTAGTTATTAACGCTCTCTTTTTATAATCTACTTCATAATAATGTATTTCATAATCTTTTTCCATCTTACTCAAATTAACATCCCCTTATGTAAATAATTAAACACTTTAAATATTATTATGATTTAATTTGAAAGTTTTTTCAATAATAAAAAACCTGTAAGATTTGACTCCTACAGGTTTTGAAATTATTTATTTAAAGCTTCTATAAGTTTATCTAAATCTAATCCATGAACCATAGCTGCTTGTTCTACTGTTTCTGATTGAGCTGATGGACAAAACACACATCCCATACCAAAGTTTGCAAGTATTTCTGCTGCTTCTGGTTTAGATTTTATTATTTCGCCAATAGTCATATCTTTAGTAATCATATATAATCCTACCCTTCTCATTAGTTTTTCTAATGTTTATTAATTTAGTGTAATTTATTAATTTAATTATAATTAATACCAATTCATATTTCAAGTATATATTTATATTTAATATGTGCATCTTAAATTTAAAATATTCTTCATAATTTTGTATCTATATCTCTAGCAACAACTACTCCTGTTACCGATGCTTGCATTAATCCTCTAGTTATTCCTGCTCCATCACCTATTGTGTAAAGATTTTTTATACTAGTTTCAAATTTATCATTTGTATGGAATTTACTAGAATAAAATTTAACTTCTACTCCATATAATAATGTGTTTTTACTATATAAACCTGGTGCTATTTTATCAAATGCTTCTAAAGCTTCCACAATGGAAACCAGGTGTCTATCTGGTAATACAAAACTTAAATCTCCTGGTACTGCTGACTTTAATGTAGGTATGGTAGTAGACTTTTCTAACCTGGAATAATCTGTTCTCCTACCATTTAAAAGATCTCCTAATCTTTGTACCATAATTCCTCCACCAGTTAACATATTTCCTAGTTTAGCTATATATTTTCCGTAATCTATAGGTTGATTAAATGGTTCTGTAAAGGTAGTAGATACTAGCACTGCAAAGTTAGTATTATCTGTTCTTAAACTTTTATCTGAATAGCTATGTCCATTTACAACTGCTATATCTCCATCGTAATGCTCTTCTGACACAACTCCTCCTGGATTCATACAAAAAGTCCTTACTTTATTTTCAAAGGTATCTGAATAATAAACTAACTTTGCTTCATATAAGTCTTTTGTTAAATGATCCATTATTGAATTTGGTACTTCTACCCTTACTCCTATATCAACAGCATTATTTGTTGTTTTTAATTCTAAGCTTTTAGCCTCTTCTGAAAGCCATTCAGCTCCTCCTCTACCAGGAGCTGCTATTACATAATCTGACTTTATAATTTTTTTCCCTTCATTTTGACTGTTAATCTTAACACCTTTTACTTTTCCTTTTTCAACTAATATATTTTTTACTTCCGTTAATTCACTAAATTCTGTATTAGTTTTATCTATTAAATAATGATACATGTCTTTTAAAACTCTATAAGCTGATTCTGTACCTAAATGTCTTACTGGACATTCTATAAGTCTTATATTATGCCTACTAGCTTCATATTTTATTTTATCAACTTTTTCATTATTTAATCCATAAACTGTTTCATTGGCTCGAAATTTTAAATAAATATTATCACAATAATCAATGAATTCTCTACATATTTCTTCTGGGTAGTATTCTAATATTCTACCTCCTACTTCTGGACTTAAGGATAGCTTTCCATCTGAAAATGCTCCTGCTCCAGACCACCCAAAGGTTATTCCACATGGGTTGCAATTTACACATTTTCCAGTAGTCCTTGCAGGACAATTTCTCTTTTCTATACTTCTCCCTTTATCTAATATTAAAACACTAATTTCTGGTCTTAATTTACTAATTTCAAAAGCTGTAAAAATACCTGCTGGCCCTGCCCCAATTATAATTACATCATATTTATTTTTCACTTAATCTCCTCCAATAATATCTTATTAAATGGTTATATATCGGTTAATACTTTTTTTAAAACCATATGTATAAATTATTTATTGATTGCATTTATCTCCAGCCTTTTACTTTGTATATAACTTATGCTATTATTAATTATAAATTTGTTTAATTTAAAAACTTATTATAAATTATATATATTTTTGTAGGAGAGATACTTATGAACATACCTAATATGTTAACATTATTTAGAATGTTTCTAATCCCCATATTTATAATTATATTTTTTTCAAATGCTGAAAATAACCTATTTTATTCTATATGTGTATTTTTATTAGCAGGAATTACAGATATACTGGATGGATATATGGCTCGAAAATATAATCTAATTACCAAATGGGGGATTGTACTAGACCCTTTAGCAGATAAACTTATGCTGTTAACTGTTTTATTCTGCTTAAGTAAAGCTAATATAATTCCTATGTGGGTATTAATAATTATCTCTTTAAAAGAATTGCTTATGATTATAGTCGGTGGAATTCTATATAATAAAAACTTTGTAATTCCATCTAATAAATTTGGAAAAGTATCTACTCTTATGTTCTATATATCAATATTCTTACTTATCTTTAGTAAAAAATTAGGTAGATATTTGCTTAATTTATCTGTTATTATGGCTATAATTACTTTCTTAAATTATTTATTAATATACATAAAAAAGAAGAGTAATATTAAAGAGCACGGTATCTAATAATACTATGCTCTTTTTTCTATTAATCTTCCCATAAATCCTTAGTAAGTTCTTCTATTTCCTTCTTTAGTTTTTCAGTTTTATTATAATCTATGGATATATCTAATTTTATTAAAAGTGCATCTCCTTCTTTAGCCTCTTTAGGCACTTCTAATTTAGGTAAATTTAGCATAGATCCATCCTCTAATTCAACTACTGCATATTCTTCTTCAAATCTATCTATTACCCCATTTAACATACTACATAACCTCCTTATTGTAAACTCTAATCCATAGCTATTAAATCAAGTTTTATAACATTATCCATTGCAGATATTTCTTCTAATAATCTATTAAATTCTATATTTAGTTGCGAAATATCAAAAGTTATATTTACATTAGCTGTATTATGTATTGGTATTTCTTGATTTATAGTTAATATATTTCCTTTATATAATGCTATTTTATCTAAGATTTTAGATAAAGTACCTGGTCTATGATTTAAGGTTACTGAAATAATTACCTTTTGGTTGCTTGAAAGCTCCGATACATTGAAAACATAATCTTTATATTTATAGTATGTACTCCTACTAATTCCTACTACTTTTACTGCTTCAGTAATTTCTTTTATTTTACCAGCCTTCATAAGTTCTTTAGCTTCTATAACTTTTTCAAATACATCTGGTAATACACTAGTATTTATCATTAAATACTTGTCTTTCATAAAATCACTCCCTATGTACATTATTCTAGTACATGTGTATTTATATGCTATACTAATATATGATTATAATACATATATCATATTTTTTAAATACATTTTTCAAAATTCCTTTTTAATCTTTTACAAATAATAAAAAGAGACTCTTTAAAATTCTAAGAGTCCCTATTATAATCTTATTGAATTACTACTAATGTATTTCTTGGAATATTATTATACATCCATTTTATATCCTCATCCTTAAGTCGTACACATCCATGAGAAGCTTGTGTTCCTAATTTATTATATTCACTTTGTATAATACTTCCATCTAAATTATGAAGTACACTATGGAATAAATAATCATAATTAAATCTTATGAAATTATAGCAAATATATCCATGTTCTTGTCCAAAACTTGCTCCTCTTCCTCCTATTAAAAATCTACCTTTAATAGTAGGTGTACCTCTCATTCCTGTAGAACAAATAAAAGATTTTATAAGCCTATTATTTTCATATATATATACTTTTTGATTAGCTAGACTTACTAATATACTATATGTATTATTAGGAATAACTTTCTTAACATAATTTGATTTTATATACCCATTAATTGTATTTAAGCTATCATAATCCGTAGCTTGTACCTTATAGAAATCTCCACTTCTACCTAATACCTTAATTTCTTGAGTACTTCCATATATATGACCAGCTATATCAGTATTAAGGCTTGGACCTTTTCTCACCCTAATTTTAGTAATCTCACTATCATTACCAACATATAAAGGTTCTATCTTAGGTGCTGGAGGATATTTAGAGCTAGGCTGTGTTGGTTTCTTAGGAGGAGTTGGTTTTTTTAGTACGCTGAATTCTATTACTTCTGAAGTATCATAATCTCCTAAATTATCAGATTTACTTCCTTTATCCCATGCCTTTTTTACTCTAACAGCTATTTTATAGTTTCCTGCTGATAACTTTCCTGTATTTATTTTATAAGTATCTTCAGATTTTAATTCATCTGTATATCCTTTGCTTAAATCTGTCCATCTTCCATTATTTGAAGAATGCATTAATACCTTGTATTGAACTAATCCATGATATGAATTTGTCTTAACTGAGATATCTTTAGATGCTCCTTCATACATTTTTGTTTTATTATCAAAAGATATAGATACATCTGGTTCACCATTCTTTAAACATGTAAATTCCTTTGACTTATAATCATCATATGCTATTTCATAGTCTCCCATTTGTGCCTTATATTTTCCTTCTGAAGCGGGGGTTTTAGCAAATATAACTAATTCGTAGTCGCCTACCTCAACATTAAATAAATTTACCTGAAAAACTTCATTTCCATTTCTATTTAAAGTATATCCTGATGTTACATCTTGCCATGAATCTTTGTCCTTAGAGTGTAGCAATGCTCTATAATTTAGTTTATTATTGTAATTTGAATTAACTTCAAATTGTACAATTCTATTATTATATATAGGATTGTAATTAGATTTTATTTCTACACTATTTAATAAGGTGCTTTTATCTAAGGGAAATTTTTCTTCTTTTTTATCAGAAGTATTCTCTACTTTATTTATTTCGTTTGTGTTATTTACATCTTTAATAGTTTCAGCATTTACCTTGCAATTGCTGTTAAATAAAAATGTGAATAGCATTAAAGAAATATATAATACTTTTTTAAAATTAATTGATTTAGTCATCTGTCCACCTCTCACTTTTATTAATTATATATTTATAGATGGTACGAATATGTAATATTTTACCATACTACTATAAGAACATTATAACATAAAGTCAGTGAATTAATCCACTGACTTTATATTATTCTTGGTGTATAATATCCAATCTTGCAAATTTGCTATATTGTCCTAACCAGGCTAATTTAACTGTTCCTGTAGGACCATTTCTTTGTTTAGATATTATACATTCAGCTACGTTTTTTTCTTCAGTTTCTTTATTGTAGTATTCATCCCTATATAAAAACATTACTAAATCTGCATCTTGCTCAATGGATCCTGACTCTCTTAAGTCAGATAACATAGGTCTATGATCTGTTCTTTGTTCTGGTGCACGGGATAACTGTGATAGAGCGATAACAGGACATTCCATTTCCTTTGCTAAAGCTTTAATAGATCTGGATATTTCAGATACTTCCTGCTGTCTACTTTCACTTGATCTACTTCCAGCCATAAGTTGAAGATAGTCTATTACTATCATGTCTATTCCTCTTTCCATTTTTAGCCTTCTACATTTTGATCGCATTTCCATTACAGTTATACCTGGTGTATCGTCTATGTATATTTTTGCTAAAGATAATGGTCCTGATGCTTTAGCTATATTTTCCCAATCTTTATCTTCTAAATTACCTGTTCTTAACTTTAACATATCAACATTGGCTTCTGAACATAAAAGTTTATAGGCCAGCTGTTCTTTAGACATCTCTAAAGAGAATACTGCTATACTCTTTCCTTCTCTCAACGCTGCATATTGTGCTAAGTTCAATGCGAAAGTTGTTTTTCCCATAGAAGGTCTTGCTGCTATTAGAATCATGTCTCCCTTTTGAAAACCTGATGTTTTGCTATCTAGTTCTGGAAATCCTGATGGTACACCTGTTACTCCACCTTTATTGTTAAATATTTTCTCAATTTCTAAAAATCCTCTTTCTAGTACTGTATTCATAGCCTCAAAATCACTAGCATTTCTGTTAATACCTATATTGAATATTTTCTTTTCTGCTGAATCTACCACATTAACTACATCATCTTGCTTATTATAACTATCGTTAATTATTTCTGTTGATGCTCTTATAAGCTTTCTTAATGTAGATTTATCTTTAACTATATCAATATAGGATTGCAAATTAGCAGTAGATATAACGGAAGTACCAACTTCACTTATATAAGTTACTCCACCAACTAATTCTAGTTTTTCTTTTGATTGAAGATTTTCAGTTATAGTAACCATATCCACTGCAACATCTTTTTTATATAAATCTAAAATTGCCTCATATATTGTTTGATGAGCTTCTTTGTAAAAATCTTCTTTATTTAAGACTTCTAAAGCTTGTGCTATGGAAGTCTTATCTATTATCATAGCTCCTAGTACAGATTGTTCTGCATCAATATTTTGAGGCATACTTCTTAATGGTGCGTCCATTACTCATCTCTCCTTATAGCATTAAGTTTGTACAAATATAATTAATTTAAACAACTTAAAATACTATATCTAATAATTCTTCTATATTATCTACAGCTTTTATTTGAATATCATCTAATCCTTGTGGAGCTTCTCTTAAATTTTCCTTTGGTATAACAACGGTTTTTATTCTCTTTCTTCTTGCACCATATATTTTCTCAAAAATGCCCCCTACAGGCTTTACTTTTCCCTTTAATGATATTTCTCCTGTAATAGCTATATCTTGCTTTATAGGCTTATCTAATAGTGCACTAATTATACAAACTGTTATAGCTGCTCCAGCAGAAGGACCATCTATTCTTCCTCCCCCTATAACATTAACATGTATATCATAGTCCCTTAAATCTTTTTTAGTAATTTTTCTAATAACAGATGCTGCATTGAATACTGAATCCTTTGCCATACTTCCAGCTGTATCGTTAAATCTTACTTGTCCTTTACCTTTTCCTTGAGCTTCAAATACTGCTGCTTCAATCTCTATAGTAGAACCTATATATCCACTTACACCTAAACCATATACATGTCCAACTTCAGGCTTGTTCTCTTTTTCTAGCTTTTCATAAGGTATTAATCTATTAATAGATATTACCTCTTTTAAATCATCCATTCCTATCTTTACCTTATCTTCTGTTATTAAAATACCTTTATTATAAAGCACATATCCATATACATCTGCTAAGATATTAATGGCTTTTCTTCCCTCTATTGTATACCTACTTATGGCTTCTGAAACACCTTCGCCTAATTCTACATTTATTTTTTCTGCAGCATTTAAAACTATTTTTTCTATATCATTTGGTGTTAATGGTTGAAAATACACTTCTGTACATCTAGATCTTAAAGCAGGATTTATTTCTGATGGTTCTCTAGTGGTTGCCCCTATTAGTATAAAATCTGCTGGTGCTCCCTTATCGAATAAATATTTAATATATTTAGGTATATTCTCATCATCTGGATCATAATAAGATGATGAAAATTCAACTCTCTTATCCTCTAGGACTTTTAGTAATTTATTTTGTAGTATATAATCTAATTCACCTATTTCATCTATAAATAGAACTCCACCATGTGCTTCTGTAACAAGTCCCGGCTTAGGCTCAGGTATTCCAACCTCAGCTAAGTCTCTTTTACTCCCTTGATATATAGGATCATGTACAGATCCAAGCAATGGGTTTGTTATCTCTCTAGGATCCCATCTTAAAGTAGTTCCATCAACTTCTATAAACTTTGCATCTTCTTCAAAAGGTGTATTATTAAGCCTTTTTCCTTCCTCTAATGCCAACCTAGCAGCAGTAGTTTTTCCTACCCCAGGTGGTCCATATAGAATTATATGTTGTGGATATGGAGAAGCTACTTTTGACAATAAAGACTTAATAGCTATTTCTTGGCCCACAATTTCTGGAAACTCTTCTGGTCTTAATAATGATTGAATGCTTTTAGTAAGTTTCTTCTTATCTAGCATTTCTAAACGATTATACTTTTTTAATGTACTACTATTTTCTGATCCTTTTTGATTTTTTATTATGCCAAGACGTATCTCATCCATATATTTATTTTGTTTCTCTATTAAATTCTTTTCTACTTGTTTTTCTATATTATTTTGTATATATCTTTTTGCTAGTATATCTGCAATGTGTTTATTTGTATCTTCTAGTATATCAAATGCATCTTTATGGTTGGGAACTATTTCTACACCTTTCCCATCTGTAACTATTTTATTTAAAGCATACAATCTTTTATATACATCATCACTATTAATATAATCTTGTAATTTATATTTTATAGTTCTTTTTCTAATTATTTTTTCATTTAACATTTTCTTGACCATCTCATATAGCACATTAATTTGTACTTCTAAAGATATAGCGTTTTGTTCTAATTCATACTGTTGATTCTGTTCCAATTTTAAAATCGTTCCTCCTTATATATCTTCAATCTTAACTTTAATTTTTGTTGAAACTTCTGGATATAATTTAATTTCTACATCGTATACCCCTAATTGTCTTATATTCTCTACATTTATTTTTCTTCTATCAATGTCTAATTTAAACTTCTTTTTAAGTTCATCAGATATATCTTTTCCTGTTATAGAACCAAATAATTTTCCATTATCTCCTGATTTAACTTTTAAAATAAGTTCTTGATTTTTTAATTCCTCTGCTAGCTTTTGAGCTTCCTCCAGTTCTGCTAACTTCTGCTTTCTTTCTGCTTCCTTTTTATTGTTTAATAAATTTAAATTTGATTCCTTAGCTTCTAAAGCTAATTTCCTAGGAAATAAGAAATTCCTAGCATATCCATCGGATACATTAACTACATCGTCTTTCTTTCCTAATTTTTTTACATCCTTTAATAATATAACTTTCATTTTTCATCACCTTCACTTAAGTATTTATCTATTGAATTTTGAAGCTCTTTTAAAGCTTCTTCTATAGTCATATCTTTTAATTTTGCCCCAGCCATAGTCATATGTCCTCCCCCTCCCAAGGATTCAAGTATTAATTGAACATTAATATCTCCTAAAGATCTGCCACTTATATAAATATCATTTTCCACCTTCACAAGTACAAATGAGGTATAAATACCAATAATATTTATTAATTCATCCGCTACTTGAGCCGCTAATAATGTATCTTGTATATCTTGAGGACAAATGGCTACAGCTATATTATTTTTTACTTCTACCGTTTTAATAATTTCATATTTTTTTAAATGAGTATTTAAATCGTCTGAAAGCAACTTTTTAACATCAATAGTATCTGCTCCTAAACGCTTTAAAAAAGACGCTGCTTCAAAGGTTCTAACACCGGTTTTAAAATAAAAATTCTTGGTATCAACGCATATACCTGCCAATAATGCTTCTGCTTCAATTGCTCTTAATGCAGGTTTTTCAACCATATATTGAATAAGTTCTGTAACTAACTCAGAAGTAGATGACGCATATGGTTCTGTATAACTTAACAATGCACCTTCAATGTAATCCGTAGATTTTCTATGATGGTCTATAATGACCAATTTTTTAGACTTCTCTACAACCTTCATGTTTTCAACATGACCTTTGCTGTGAACATCTACTATTATAAGTAAACTGTTCTCATCTATTTTTTCTATAGCTTTATTACTATTAATAAAAATACTATTATATACCTGTTCCTCTTTTATCTTATCCATCAAGGTTCTTATGCTAGTATTTATGTCCTCTAATATTATATAACACTCTTTTTCTAAAGAATTAATTATACTATATAGTCCTAAGGCTGAACCTAAACAATCTATATCTGGATTTATATGTCCCATTATAAATACTTTATTACTCTCTTTTATTAAATCTAAAAGTACATATGAAACCACTCTAGCTTTTACCTTTGTTCTTTTTTCTAATTCTTTGGTTTTCCCTCCATAAAAATCCAGATTTTCTCCACTTTTTACTACTACTTGATCACCACCACGTCCAAGTGCTAATTCCTTTGCTGATGTAGCAAATTTGCCATCTTCAAGAGGATTTTCTCCATTTCTACCTACTCCAATACTAAGTGTAACCATTAATTTATTACCTATATTTATATCCTTTACTACATCTAATATTTCAAATTTTTTCTCCATTTCTTTTTCTATATACTGATTTTCAATACATAGTATATACTTATTGTAATCATATTTCTTTAACATTGCACTTAAATTCTGAGCATAACTATTTATTGCTCTTTCTATTTCTGCAATGAGTAAAGGTTTTTTATCCTCTTCAGTACTTTTTATTACATCATCTAAGTTATCTACTTCTATAAGCATTATAACTTCTTTACTATTGTTTATATATTCTAGTTGTCTATTGACTTCTGTTACATCAGATAAATAAAGAAGAATAAGTTTTTGCCCTTCTTTAGATAAAGTAGAGTTTGTTTCAAGAGTATTAGCATAAATATTATAATATCCATTAAATATTTTGATATTTTCTAATTTAGACATTTCATTATCATTAATTTTATTAATATCAAATTCATTTATTATATTTTCTATACTCATTTCCAATACATCTTTACCATCTAGTATTTTAGAAAAGCTATAATTATACCAAATTATATTTCCATTATTATTCAATATAAGCATAGGTAAAGGAAGATTAAGCAATGTATTCCTAGTTGCACTATCCAAATTATATGAAAAATTTTCTATAAACTCTTTCCATTGGTCTTTCCTTATTTTATTACTTTTAATATTATGAATCAAAAGTAATATATATATTATTAGAAAAAAAACTCCTATTAAAACATTTTGATACATTATTATCATTATTAGCACTGCACTTATAACTATATATCCTTTAGTGGGAGTTATTAACTTTTTATATTTACTACCCATAAAAACCTCCCATTATTTAATTCTCATCCTTCTATTAGGATCTAACTTTCTAAAATCAACTATTAAATCCATAAATCCCAGTACAAAATATATCATACCTAATTTTGAAAATATGGTGAATATCATTATAACTATTATTAATCCTTTTGACATGTTAAATTTATTTTTAAGATAAAAAATAGCTACAGATATACCCTCTATTAAAAACATATACTGAAGTATTAATTGAGTAGAAATCAAAATATAGTCACTATGTTTTATATTTTGTCTAACTAAAATTACTCCTATTAGTAAAAAAATAGCAACTATAGTAGCTACTTTTATACTAATTTGTATTTTACTAATGGGTGTAATTTCCATAATATCATTATATCTTAATTTCTTTAATATGGACTTTGATATAATAAAAGTTAAATATGAAAATAAAACTGCTGAGATTATAAGGAAAGCTGGCATCATTTTCAATAGTAAACCAGACTTAGCCGCTTCTAATGAATCCAAAATAGGTTTTAATTGTTGTTCAGGCATTCCTAAATTTTTGTACATAGTTATTGTTTCATCAAATACTTCAATTAATTGATTTATAAATTGGTTTATAAATTCAGATAAACTAGTGTTATTTATTAGTTTTGCATATACAGTAAAATCTAACAAAGTTCCTAATATAAAGGCTAAAGATAAAATAGATAATGTAAATCCAAAACTTTTTTTATTTTTTATTGAATATCCTAATACTATACCTATAAGTCCGAACATAATAGTACTAGTTAGACTATATATCGGATTATACATAATTCCTGTAATAATACCAGTTACCACTAAAGATATAATTGTATTCTTTAAATTATGTCTCATATACAATATTACAACTGGTATTGGTAGTATAAACTTTCCTGCTACAGAAAATATGGGTATATAAAAACTCAGTAAAATTAAGATTATTAGTATTGCAGTTAATAATCCAGCCTCTACTAATGACTTAGTATTGTATTTATTACTCATATTATACCTCCAACTACTGTCTTTCTTTTAAGTGAGTATATAATCTACTTAAATCTTTTCCTTCTACCTCTACTTCATCATTTTCTATTATTCCCATTTTTAATTTTTTCTTAATATTTTCGTCTACTGCGGTGTGAGAATATCCTAATCTGTCGGCTAATATATAGAGTATAGTTATTGCTCCAGATATACAATCCAACAAAGCACCTTGTGCAACATTGCTACCTTTTGTTAATAGCTTATAAAAATCACCTATTATACAAATTAGCTCAGCTTTTAGACTTTCTACAATTTGAATATTTCTCATTATATTTAAACCATTTTTTTTCATTACAACATCCCCTTTTAAAATTCCTTATTAAGAAAATTAATTATTATAATAAGGATATCATAATAATACATACTTTAATTATATGGGTAGTGCATCTTTTTTACAATAATAATTATAAATATTAAATATATATTAAAATAAAGAAGGAAAAGTTTTAATAAACTTTTCCTTCTTTATGTAACTTTATTATTCTGTTGTATATGGTAGTAAAGCTATATTTCTAGCTTTTTTAATAGCTATAGTAAGCTTTCTTTGATGTTTTGCACAGTTACCTGAAATTCTTCTTGGAAGAATTTTTCCTCTTTCAGTTACATATTTTCTTAATTTATTTATATCTTTGTAGTCGATTGTATCAACTTTATCTGCACAGAAAATACAAACTTTCTTTTTAGATCTTCTAACTCTACCAGAATTTCTTCTAGCGCCATTATCTCTTGCTCCTTCTCTGCTCATCCATTTCCCCTCCTTACCTATTAAAATGGAACTTCTCCTTCGTCCACAGGAGTTATATCATCATTGTAATTATCTTCATTATTATAACTTAGTGGATCTGATTCAAAATTATTAAAGCCTTGAGAACCTGATGACTGTTTATTTCCCCATTCTAGGAATTTAACCTCATCTGCTACAACTTCTGTAACATATCTTCTAGTGCCATCTTTAGCCTCATAACTTCTAGTTTGAATTCTTCCACTAATTCCAATAAGTTTACCCTTACTCATATAATTAGCTGTTGATTCTGCCTGTTTTCCCCATACTACTACAGGGATAAAGTCAGCTTCATTTTTTCCATCTTTGGAAAACCTTCTATCTACAGCTAAAACAAAAGTAGTTACAGCTGTTCCTGTTCCCGGAGTAAACTTTAATTCAGGATCTTTTGTAAGCCTTCCAATTAAGACTACACGATTCATTTAATACACCACCTATTAGTTTTCCTTTACTATTATATGTCTTATTACTGAATCGTTTATTCTGAATATTCTATCTAATTCTTTAGGTAAGTCTGTATCTGCTGTGAAATTTACTAATGTATAATAACCTTCAGTAACTTTTTCTATTTCGTAAGCAAGTTTTCTTTTACCCCATAAATCAACGTTCTCTATAGTTCCTCCACCATTTTCAATGATACCTTTAAATTTTTCAATATTTTCTTTAACGGCTTCCTCATCTAATGATGGATGTAATATGAATATTGTTTCATATTTTCTCATCCTTAATTCACCTCCTCCCCCTGGACTAACGGCTGTGCTTTACACAGCAGGGATTACCCATAGATTTTATCACTATATAATATAAAAATCAATACCTTTATTCTTTATCTTCGTTATTTCTTATAATTTTTTTAATTGATTTTTCAAATTTACTTCTTGGTAGCATTATAATTCTTTCACATCCACAACATTTTATCTTTATATCTGCTCCCATTCTTATGATTTGCCAATTCTTACTTCCACAAGGATGACCTTTTTTCATTTCTACTATATCCCCTAAGTCAAAAACTTTATTCATTTTTTATACTCACCTCATTTTCTTTTAATATTTTAATTTTAGAATATGGTCTTTTTATTCCTTCTTTATCTAATAAATTATTTATAAGTTTTCTAAGGTCCATTTCCACATTCCAATGTGTTAAAGGCTTAGCTTTTCCCACTATCCTTATAGTCACACTTGTTTCATCTAACTTAGTTATACCAACTATATCTGGACCTTCTATCATATTTTCGTTTTTAGCCTTATATTCATTACACACTTTTCCTAATAATTCATTTACTTTATCTATATTTTCATCATTTGATATATTTATCTCAACCAATGCTCTAGAAAATCCAGTTGAGTGGTTTGTAACTTCTCCAATAGCTCCATTAGGTATTATATATAAATCCCCATTAAAATCTCTTATTCTAGTAACTCTTAACTCTATACTCTCTACTATCCCTTGCCTTCCATTTACACTAATAAGATCACCTACAACATACTGTTCTTCAAATAATATGAAAAATCCATTAATAACATCCTTTACTAAGTTTTGAGCTCCAAATCCTAATGCTACTCCCCCAATACCAGCTAATGTAATTCCTTTAATCCCAAAAGTCATCTCTGCTATGGTAAATATACCCAAAAAATAAACACTGTACTTTAAAATACTTTTTAAAACCGCACCTATAGTTTTAGATTTTTTATCATTTAGTGAAAACCTTGTTTTTCTTTGTCTTGTAACAGACTTATCAATTAATCTATTTCCCACTTTTATCATTATGAACATAATAAATAATACTATAACTATCTTTATAATCATAAAAATAATATCTTGTATATTTTCTTTTTTTATAATTTTAAATACCCACATAAAAAAATTATTAAAATTTAAACTTTTGCTATCTTTCATATAGTTAACGGCACCTTCCTTTATATTAAGGCAAAATTTCTATTTATATAATATATTATAAAATTATATCAGATTTACAATAAAAGTATATGATGGAGTTTTAAACTTTTTATGTTATGATAATACTTTAAGCAAACATATTTATTTTTACTAAATAAAAATTATAATACAACAGGTAATAATAAATTTTCAATGGTCTCTATTAGACTATAAAATAATTAAAAGGATGTGATATTATGAATGATTTATTAGAAAAGATTGATAAAATGATTATATTTTTCATAATATATACAATTTTTGTATTAATATTCTTTAAAACTTTAAAATATTCATTACCCTTTGTTTTAGCTTTCATTTTTTCTTTAATATTAAAAAAGCCTACTGAGTTTTTAACTAAAAAATTTAGTATAAAAAATTCTCTTTCTTCTTTCATAACAACATTAATTTTTTTTACTATAATCATATTTTTACTTTACTTCTCTGTAACTTCTATTGTTAAAGAAGGTATTGATCTTGGTAAAAATACTCAAATTTATCTTTCAAATAACTCTGAAAACATAAAGACCTTTTTAAAAAATCTAGAAAAATACTATTATAATCTTGATCCAGATATTTTAAAAACTATATCAAATAATCTTTTGACTATGCTATCTAAACTTTCTAATTATACGGTAGTAATTACTACGAAGTTAGTTCAAATAACAATATCATTATTATCTTATATTCCTTATATATTTATGTTAATTTTCTTTACTTTAATTTCAACTTACTTTTTTACAAAAGATCTATCTTCTGCCAAGAATAAACTTTTTAGTATAATTCCCAATGATAAATCTGATAAGATATCCAATATTTTTAACGAATCTAAAAAATTATTAGTTAATTACGCACTTTCTTATTTAATTATAATATTAATAACTTTTGTAGAAACTTTGATAGGATTTTTGGTTTTGAGGGTTAATTATGCAATTATCTTAAGTATTATTGCAGCAATTTTTGATATACTCCCTATCCTTGGAATAGGTTCAGTCTATATTCCTTTGGCTTTAGTTAATTTATTTATTAAAAAAGACTACTTCACTGCCATAGGCGTACTTATCTGGTATCTAGTAGTTACTATTATAAGACAAATATTAGAACCTAAAATTGTATCCTCCTCCTTAGGTATGCATCCTATTTCTATATTAGCAGCTATTTTTATAGGCTTAAAAGCTGCTGGAATCACTGGAATGTTTTTCTGTATATTTCTTGTAGTATTTTATAAAGTATTTACTAATGTGAATATATTATAATGCTTGTATAAAAAACCTCATTTTTGTAAATAATTACATATAGGAGGTTTTTTATATGTCAAGCAAAATTATTATTAATTCTAATTCCAAAAGTGCTATTATCACTTTAAGAGATACGTTATGTGGCTACATAACTCCTGTTTTAGCATCTGGAAAACATATAATTTTATTATGCATTGGTTCCGATAGATCTACTGGTGATAGTTTAGGTCCTTTAGTAGGACATAATTTAAAGTTTTTATCTAGGAATAATTTTCATGTATTTGGTAACTTAGAAATGCCTGTTCATGCTAAAAATTTGCATCAAATTCTAAAATATATAAATAAAAAATTCGATGACCCTTATATAATTGCAGTAGATGCCTGCCTAGGACATATTCAAAACATTGGAAAAGTTTTCGTGGAAGACAAACCTTTAAAACCTGGATCTGCTGTTAATAAAGACCTTCCACCTGTAGGTAATTTAAGTATAACTGGTATAGTAAATATTTCTGGCACCTTAGAATTTATGGTTTTACAAAATACGAGATTATTTACTGTTATGCAATTAGCTGAATTAATATCTAATGGAATATATCATTCTGTACTAAAATCTATCGGCGGTAAAAAAACTAGTAGAAACTTAAAATAGAGAGACATTTTTAACGTCTCTCTATTTGCTCATGGCTTCTTTTAATACATGATTCTCTTCTTCTGAAAGTTCATATCTAGATATTCCTTTATCTATAGGCTTTGCATAGGTAGTACTTTCATTTCTACCATATATTCCTGTTATTATAATTCCACTATCTTTATAATCTAATAGTGCCACTGAAAAGCTCAAGTCACTACCAACATCCTCAAAAGCTCTATATCTTATAATTGCTATCTTTTGAACGCATATATTTAATCTATCCTCTAAAGATTTATATAATTCCTTTGCATATTGACATTCTTCTGAAGCTTTATCAACTTTATCTAAGTATGTATTTATTAACTCTTCTAAATTTTTATTATCTACACCTCTCATAAATTTTCTGTACCTTTTTTCTAATCTATTTATAGCTTTTGCTTGTACAACAACTATAAAAAATAATATAATTGTAGCTATTATTAAACCTAGAACTATAAAAACACTATAATTTTGAAAAATTTGTATAAATTCTTGCATCCTATTACTCCTTCCGTTGCTGTTTCACGTGAAACAATTTTATTCTAAATTTAATATATCTATTATCCTTTGTAAATCTTCTTCAGAATAATATTCTATTTCTATTTTCCCTTTATTATTTTTATTATCTATCTTAACTTTCGTTTGAAAAAAATCTTCTAATCTATTTTTTATATCTTCATAGTATGGATTGTTCTTAGAAACAATGCTATCTTTAGTTTCTTCTTTTTTATTTAAAGATTTTACTACCCTTTCTGTTTCCCTCACACTTAGTTTATTTATAATAATTTTTTGTGCTATTTCAAATTGAATATTTATATCTTTTATAGCCAATAATGCTCTTCCATGTCCCTCGGTTATGAGTTCACGAATTAACATTTCCTGTACTCTTGCATCTAAATTTAGGAGTCTTAACGAATTTGTAATGGTAACTCTAGATTTGCCTAGTTTCTTACTTAAATCTCCCTGAGTTAAATTGAAGCTATTTAATAACTCTTGATAAGCTTTTGATTCTTCTATGGGATTTAAATCTTCTCTTTGTATATTTTCTATTAGGGATATTTCCAATACCTCCCTATTAGAAAGTTCTTTTATAATAACAGGTACTTCTTCTAGTCCAGCTAATTTTGCAGCCCTCCATCTTCTTTCTCCAGCTACTATTTCGTATTTAGTTCCGTTAGCTATTTTTTTTACTATTATGGGCTGTATTATTCCAAATTCTTTAATTGATTGAGATAATTCACTTATTTTTTCCTCGTCAAAACTTCGCCTTGGTTGATTATCATTTGACTTTATAGACTCTATAGGCAATGTATTTTTTCTTTCTATTTCTTTTTCCTGAATTTCATCGGGTATTAAAGCTCCCAGTCCCTTTCCTAAAACAGATTTTTTACTCATTTTTTATATCTTTTTTCCTCCTTAAGAACTCTTTAGTTAAATTTTTATATGCTTCCGCTCCTTTACATTTATCATCATAAAGTGCAATTGGAAGACCAAAACTTGGAGCCTCTGCTAATTTCACATTTCTTGGTATAGTTACATCAAAAACTTTATCTTTAAAGTATTTTTTTATTTCTGAAAAGACTTCTGATGAAAGTTTTGTTCTGCCGTCAAACATATTCACAATAACTCCTTCTAATTCTAAATGTTGATTTAAAGATTTCTTAACAAGTTGTACTGTATTTATAAGTTGTCCAACTCCTTCTAAGGCGTAATATTCACACTGCATAGGTACAAGAACACTATGAGATGCTACCAACGCATTAAGAGTTAAAAAACCTAAAGACGGTGGACAGTCTATAAAGACGAAATCAAATTCATCTTTTATTTTTTCTATCTTATTTTTTAGTATGCTTTCTCTATGTTTTAAATTTATTATTTCTACTTCTGCTCCTGCTAGATCTAAATTAGATGGAATTAAATATAAATTATTTAATAACTCACAGGTAATAATAGTTTCTCTAATATCTATATCGGATGTTAACAAATCGTACATAGATGTAGCTAAGCTATTTTTGTCAATTCCTAATCCACTAGTGGTATTTCCTTGAGGGTCAACATCTATTGCAAGTACTTTATAGCCCTCCATGCACAAATAAGAACACAAATTAATATTTGTAGTAGTTTTCCCAACTCCTCCTTTTTGATTAAATACAGATATAACTTTCATAATATTCACCACCAATATTCTCTTCTATTACCTATTATATATTCACTATGTAAATAATAAAAGTCTTATTTAATAAAAATGATGTGTTTCACGTGAAACACATCATTTTTTAGGAATTGTTATAGTTATTTCTATTTTATCATCATAGTCTTTTGATTTATACTTAGCACTCACACCATATTTATCAAAAACTTGTTTTACAGTGTTTATGTATATTTTTGATCCAAATATACCTTTAATTCTTTTCTTGCCATCTTTACCTATGTCTTTATTATCTAATTTTAATAATTCTTTATCTATAGCCTCTTCTGTATTCTTTACATTTAGACCTTTTTTTATAATTAAATCAATTATACTATTTTGTAATTCCTCTGAAGGAAGTCTTAGCATTGCTCGAGCATGTCTTTCTGTTAAATTATTTTCTATTAATTTTAATCTTATATTTTGAGGTAATTTTAATAATCTTATTTTATTTGCTATAGTTGATTGTTTTTTTCCTATAACGCTGGCTAATTGTTCTTGTGTATAATTATGTTCTGTAATTAAATTTTGATATGCTTCAGCTTCTTCTAAAAAATTTAAATCTTCTCTTTGAATATTTTCCAATAATGCTATAGCTGCAGATTCTCGATCTGTTACATCTATTACTATAACTGGTACTTTTTCTAATCCTATTTTTTTAGCTGCTCTTAATCTTCTTTCACCTGCAATAAGTTCATAATTATCATCACTTAACTTCCTAACAGATAACGGTTGAATTATTCCATAACTATTAATAGATTTAGCTAGTTCATCTATACTCTCTTCATCAAAAACCTTTCTAGGTTGATATAAGTTAGGACATATAAGCTCTGTGCTTACATAGTTTATATTATCTTTCATAACAACCATCCCTCTTAATTTCCCTTTAATTAACATTTCTCTATATTTCTTTTATTTCCTTCTTATAATGCTTAACTTTTTTATTACATTTTAATACATAATAATACTAAAATTTTATTTCAACGGTTTTTTGGTCACCATTCCAGCTTTTCTTGGATATTTATTAGGAGTATTTTTTATCTTTTCTATAATAACTAAATTATGTTTTAAATCACTTTCTTCCACTTCTACTTGTATTATTTCTTGTAATTTACCTCCTAATAACTCTATAGCCTTTTTACCTTCATCTATTTCCTCACTTACATTTGGGCCTTTCATTGCAATAAAATATCCTCCTACCCTTATGTAAGGTAAACAGAACTCACTTAAAACACTTATATTAGCAACTGCTCTAGAAACCACACCATCAAATTGCTCTCTAAATTCTTCTTTTTGAGCATAGTCTTCTGCTCTGCCATGTAAATTTTTTATATTTTCTAATTTTAATTCTTTAGAAACTTCATCTAAAAATTTTATTCTCTTATTTAATGAATCTAACAGAATCACTTCTTTTTCTTCCTCTAATATTTTTATTGGAATTCCTGGAAATCCTGCACCTGTACCTACATCCATTATTTTATTTAATTTCTTAAATTTATCAAATTTATATATTTTAATACAGTCTATAAAATGCTTTTTTATTATATCTTCATCTTCTGTTATAGCTGTTAAATTTATTTTCTTGTTCCATTCTTGAATCATTGATTTATATTTAATAAATGCATTATATTTATTTTCATCAAACCCTATTCCTACATCATTACATGCAGAATTTAATATATCATAATATTTCATTTTCTCCTCCTAAGTATATAGCTATTTATATTTATGTTCTAAATATATAAGTAACACAGATATATCTGCGGGAGATACACCAGATATTCTGGATGCTTGACCTATATTCATTGGTCTTATTTTACTTAATTTTTGGACTGATTCTATTCTAAGACCATAAACTTTGCTATAATCTATGTCGTTAGGTAATAATTTATTTTCAAACTTCTTAAATTGATTAACTTGTTCTAACTGTTTTTCTATATATCCTTCATATTTTGCAGTAGTATTAACCTCTTCTTGAACATCTTCTGGTAGATTTATTCTGCCTTTATCTAATTGTTCTACTTTATAATAATCTAATTCAGGTCTTTTAATGAGCTCATATAGACTTATTGGTTTTTTAAGTTCTGATGAATTTAATGATAGCAAAAATTCATTTACTTCTTTCTTATTAGTTATTTGTACATTCTTTATTCTTTCTATTTCACTTTTTATAGATTCTCTTCTGTTTATATATCTTTTATATCTTTCCTCTGACACAAGACCTACGTCATATCCTTTTTGTGTTAGTCTCAAATCTGCATTTCCTTGTCTTAATAAAAGCCTATATTCAGAACGTGATGTCATCATTCTATATGGTTCATTGGTTCCTTTAGTAACTAAATCATCTATTAGAACTCCTATATATCCATCAGATCTTGTTAAAAGTAACGGATCTTTTTCCTTTACTTTCATAGCTGCATTTATTCCTGCAATTAATCCTTGTGCTGCTGCTTCCTCATATCCAGAACTACCATTTATTTGTCCCCCACTAAATAACCCTTCTATGTTCTTAGATTCTAGAGACAATTTTAACTCTTGAGGGTCTATGCAATCATATTCTATAGCATATGCTGTTCTCAAAAATTCAACATTTTCAAGTCCTGGTACTGTTCTATACATAGCTACTTGAATCTCTTCTGGTAAGGAACTAGATAGTCCTGAAACATACATCTCATTTGTATATTCACCTTCTGGTTCTATAAATACCTGATGTTTATTTTTATCTGGGAATCTATTTACTTTATCCTCTATTGATGGACAATATCTAGCACCAACACCTTCAATAGATCCATTAAACATTGGTGAACGATGAAGATTCTTCCTAATAACTTCATGGGTATTCTCATTAGTATAAGTTAAATAGCAAGAAACTTGCTCTCTTTCCAACTTATCTGTTAAAAATGAAAATGGAACTATTTTTTCATCTCCTGGTTGTTCTATCATTTTAGAAAAGTCTATTGTTTTTTTATTTACTCTAGCAGGTGTACCTGTTTTAAATCTTCTTATGCTAATTCCTAAGTCCATTAAATTTTTAGTTAACTCCTTAGCTGGAAATAATCCATTAGGACCTCCACTATAAGCTACTTCTCCTATTATAATTCTTGCATTTAAATAAGTTCCTGTTGCCAATACTACTGTTTTTGCATTATAGTAAGCCCCATTTTTCGTCAATATTCCTTTTACTTTACCATTTTCTATATCAATAGAAATTACTTCTATTTGCTTTAAAGTAACATTTTCTTCATTTTCTAAAATATATTTCATTCTATTAGAATATCTGCTTTTATCCGCCTGAGCTCTTAATGAATGAACAGCAGGTCCTTTTGAAGTATTAAGCATTCTAGATTGAATAAATGTGTTATCTATATTAACACCCATTTCTCCTCCCAATGCATCAATTTCTCTTACTAAATGACCTTTTGCTGTACCTCCTATATTAGGGTTACATGGCATTAATGCAACACTATCTAAGCTTATAGTGCATATTAAAACTTTACATCCTATTCTAGCTGCAGCTAGTGCTGCTTCACAACCAGCATGCCCTGCTCCTACAACAACTACATCATAATCTCCTGCATAATATTTCATCTTTTATCCCTACTTTCCTAAACAGAATTCTGAAAAAATTTTATCTATAATGTCCTCTTCTAAAGTATCACCAGTTATTTCTCCAAGGCTAAGCCAAGCATTTTTTATATCTATTGATGCCAAATCTATAGCTAATGTATTTTCTAATGCTTTTAATGCTGTATTACAACTTTCCTTTGCTCTAATCAAAGCTTCTTTATGCCTTGTATTGGTTATTATTATACTATCTGTTTGTATATCTCCTTTAAAGAACAAATCTTTTATGTATTCTTTTAAATCTTCAAGTCCAAATCCCATTTTCGCTGATATCTCAATTATATTATATAACTTCAAATCTTCTAAATCACTTTTATTTATCTTAGATTCTAAATCACTTTTATTCAAAAGTGTTATATATTTTTTGTCTTTTATATACTCTATTATTTCATAATCTTCATCATTTAATTTATTACTTGAATCCAATACTAAAATGACTAAATCTGCTTCATTTATTTTTTCTTTTGATCTTTCTACTCCTATTTTTTCCACTAAATCTTCTGTTTCTCTTATCCCCGCAGTATCTATTATTTTTATAGGAATTCCATCTAAATTAATATATTCCTCAATAACATCTCTTGTAGTTCCAGGTATTTCTGTTACTATTGCTCTCTTTTCTGATAAAAGTGCATTTAATAATGAGGACTTTCCTACATTAGGTTTTCCAACTATAACTACATCTAATCCTTCTCTTATTATTTTTCCTTCTTCTGATGTATCTAAAAGTCTTTCTAGTTCTTCTATTATCTTTTCAATCTTTTCTTGAACTTGTGATGATGTAATTTCTTCTAAATCCTCTTCTGGATAATCTACAGTTGCCTCTATATGTGCTATAGTTTCTATAAGATTTTCTCTTAAAACATTTATTTCTTCAGAAACTTTTCCAATGGATTGAGATACAGCTGATTTCATAGAAAGTTCAGTTTTTGATCTTATTATATCTATTACCGCTTCTGCTTGTGTTAAATCTATTCTTCCATTTAAAAATGCTCTCTTAGTAAACTCACCCGGTTCCGCAACTCTTACTCCAGCTTTTATAACTTCTTGAAAAATTTTTTTAGTTGGAGTTACTCCTCCATGACAATTTATCTCCACAGTATCTTCTGCTGTAAAACTTCTAGGCGCTTTCATATAACTTATTAATACTTCATCCAATATATTCTTTGTATCCTGCTCAATAATATGACCATATTTCATGGTATATGGTTTCATATCTAATATATCCTTGCCATTTTTAGCTTTAAATAATTTATTAACTATTGCTAAACTTTTGTCTCCTGAAATTCTAATTATAGAAATTCCACCTTCTCCTAAAACTGTAGAAATAGCTGCTATTGTATCAAAATCTTTCATTTTTCTACACCTCTTAATTAATTTTTTTAAAAGTTAAAAAGAAAGCCTTATCATTTAGGCTTTCTTTAAATCTACAACAACTCTTCTGTACGGCTCTTCTCCTTCACTATAGGTTTCAACATCTGGACTATTTTGTAAAACAGAGTGAATTATTCTTCTTTCATATGGATTCATTGGCTCTAATTTTACAACCCTACCAGTTTTTATAGCTTTATTAGCTATTTTTATAGCTAATCTTTTAATAGTCTCTTCTCTTTTCTTTCTATAGTTTTCCGTGTCCAGTATAACTCTTTTATAATCATCATTATGATCTTTATTTATAGTTAAACTAATTAAGTATTGAAGAGCATCTAGGGTCTCACCTCTATATCCAATAAGTATTCCCATATCAGGACCATTCATATGTATTTTTAGTGTATTTTCTTCTTCTTTTATTCTTATTTCTGCTTTTATCCCCATATTATCTAGAATATCTTTTAAAAAGGATTTAGCTTCATATGCACAGTCCCTTTTAACAGTTACTCTAACTTTAGCTGGTCTCGAACCAATTAAATTAAATAATCCTTTACTACCTTCATCTAAAACTTCTATGTCTACTTTATCTTCGGTTATATTTAATTCATTTAATGCATTTTTAACGGCATCATCCACTGTTTTTCCCGTCATATCAATTGTCTTCAACCGTAAGCACCCCCTAGGCATCCTTATTAGCAGAATGTTTTTGCTCTAACTTTTTAGTAAGAATTGTTTGACCCATTTGTATTAAGTTACCTGTTACCCAATATATAACTAAAGCCGCTTTTAGCCTTGAACTTATAAAAATCATCATTATTGACATTGAAAGATTCATATTACTTGCAGTTTTAGCTTGAGTATTATCCCCTTTAGGATTCATTAAAAGACCTGAATAATACTGAGTAGCTCCTGCAAGAACTGCTAAAACTATATCAGGTGAAGCTAAATCTTTAACCCATAAAAAGCTAACACCACTTATTCCTTGGATATTATTAAAAACATAATAAAGGGCAATTAAAATAGGCCATTGTAGTAAAAGTGGTAGACAACTCCCAAAAGGATTTATATTATATTCTTTATAAAGTTTCATTTGCTCTTGTTGTAATCTTTGAGGATCATTTTTATACTTCTTTTGTATTTTTTGAATTTCTGGTTGTATTTCATTTATTCTTATAGTTGATCTCATAGATTTTATGTTTAGAGGTAAAAGTATCAATTTTATTATTAGTGTAACAAATATGATAGCTACCCCATATGAATAATTAGGATTTGTTATTATACTAGAAATAAACTTGTGAATAATAACAAAAAATTCGACTAATGCATTATTTAAATGACTCATTCCTAACCTCCAAAATGTTATTTAACAGGGTCATAACCACCTTTACTAAAAGGATTGCATCTTAAAATCCTTTTAAAAGACATGAACCCTCCTTTTAAAGCACCATACTTGGAAATAGCATCTATAGCATATTGTGAACATGTTGGATAGTATTTACAACATGGCTTTTTAAGAGGTGATAAATATTTTCTATATAACTCAATTAATTTAATAAATATTGCTTTCAATTTACATATAATCCTGCCTTTTTTACTAAATTCATCAAGGAATTTTCTATAGATGTATGATTTTTATCGCTAGATGAAGTTCTAGCTATAACAATTAGGTCGTATCCTTTTTTTATTTTATGACAATTTAATCTATAGCTCTCTTTTATTAATCTTTTTACTCTATTTCTGACTACACTCTTTCCAACTTTTTTACTAACTGAAATTCCAAGTCTACTATAATCATTCTTTGTTTTATATAGATACAATACTAACAGCTCATTAGAATAGGATTTTCCTCTCCTGTAAACTACTCTAAACTCCTGATTTTGAGTTAATTTAAATTTTTTCATTGCTTACTGCTCCTTTTTTTTCTGCAATTGCAGAAAAAGGCCACAGAATCGCGGCCTTATGCTGTCAATCTTTTTCTACCTTTTTGTCTTCTTCTCTTAAGAACTTTTCTTCCTGATGGAGATTGCATTCTCTTTCTAAAACCATGCTCTTTCTTTCTTTGTCTCTTCTTTGGTTGATATGTCATAAACATACAGACTACACCCCCTTTTACTATTTTAGTCTATAGCAATTATCTTACTATCACTATCATTATATAATATTGTAGTTTTACTATTAAATTATATATTCCCCTATGTTTAATGTCAAGAAAAACACTATTGTTAATATTTTTAAATGTTTTTTGTGGATAACTCCTTGAATGAACCTATACATTTTGGTATTATTAATGAAGAACTGTTGATAATTTTAAAAAACAATTTACTTATCCACAACTGTTGATAAGTATGTGGATAATCTGTTAAACTATTCTTATTCAGATAATATCATCACTGTTTTATCTTACATATAGCCCATTTAATAGTGTTAATTACTTTTTTATTTTTTTGTATATTAATAGATTTTTAAATATTTATCCAGTATTTTATAAACATGTGAATATTTTTTTCAACAACTGTCAAGTAATTTAATAATCTGTTTATACCATTGTAGATTTAATGTTAATTATTTTTTGAACTGGAGGATATAAAATGAGTACCAATATAAAAGAAATATGGGACAAAACCTTGAATATCATAAAAGGTGAGCTTACAGAGGTTAGCTTTAATACATGGATTAAAAGCATTGAACCTATAAAAATTGAACATGATACTGTATTTTTATCTGTTCCAAATGACTTTACTCGAGGTATTCTAGATAGTAGATATAAAGACTTAATAATAAATGCTTTAAAATTAATTACTTCAAAAAAATATAATATAGAATTTTTTATAACCTCTGAAGAATCTGCATTTACTACTATTAAAGAAAATCCTAATTTAAAAATACATAATAATGAAATAAATAATATCGTTACCAGTGATGGAATGTCCGCTATGCTTAATCCAAAATACACATTTGATTCTTTTGTAATCGGAAATAGTAATAGATTTGCTCATGCAGCTTCATTAGCTGTTGCAGAAGCTCCAGCTAAAGCATATAACCCTTTATTTATATATGGAGGTGTTGGTCTTGGGAAAACACATCTTATGCATGCTATAGGACATTACATATTACAAAATAATTCTAATGTAAAGGTTGTTTACGTTTCATCAGAAAAATTTACTAATGAATTAATTAATTCAATCAAAGATGATAAAAATGAGGAGTTTAGAAATAAATATCGAAATGTAGATGTTCTTTTAATTGATGATATACAATTTATAGCTGGAAAAGAGCGTACTCAAGAAGAATTTTTCCATACATTTAATGCTCTTCATGAAGCAAATAAACAAATAATTTTATCTAGTGATAGACCTCCAAAAGAGATTCCTACACTAGAAGATAGACTTCGTTCAAGATTTGAATGGGGCCTTATTGCTGATATACAAGCACCTGACTTCGAAACTAGGATGGCTATTCTTAAAAAGAAAGCTGATGTAGAACATTTAAACATTCCAAATGAAGTTATGGTTTATATAGCAACTAAAATAAAATCTAATATTAGAGAATTAGAAGGTGCTTTAATACGAATAGTTGCATTTTCTTCATTAACAAATAAAGAAATTAGTGTAGATTTAGCATCTGAGGCTTTAAAGGATATTATATCAAGTAAAGAGTCTAATCAAGTAACTATTGAATTAATCCAAGACATAGTTTCAAGTTATTTCAATCTAAGGGTTGAGGACTTTAAATCTTCTAGAAGAACTAGAAACGTAGCATTTCCAAGACAAATCGCTATGTATCTTTGTAGAAAACTAACAGATAATTCTTTACCCAAGATAGGTGAAGAATTTGGTGGAAGAGATCACACCACTGTAATTCATGGTTATGAAAAAATATCAACTGCATTAAAAAAAGATGACTCTTTACAAAAAACAGTAAATGAATTAACAAGCAAGATTAATCAAAAATAATTAACATGTGTTGATTATTTTATCAAAAATACATGTGGATAACATAAGTTTATTTTTTTTTCTTTAAAACTGTGGATAAGGTTAAATTTTATTTCATACTTATCCACACTTATTTTTTTATGTAACTCATTGATTTTTAAGAGTTACAAAGGTTATTAACAAATCAACAGCCCCTACTACTATTACTACTAATTATATTCTTAATATATCTATTCTATATATATATACATTACTGTGTATTATTTAAGGAGGTTAAAACAATGAAAATATTTTGTAACAAAAGTATTTTACAAGAAAGTATATCAATTGCTCAAAAAGCAGTCACAGGAAAATCAACGATGCCTATTCTTCAAGGTATTTTTATAAAAGCTGAAAATAATAGTCTTACATTAATAGGTTCAGATATAGATTTAAGTATTGAAACTATAATGGATGCAGAAGTTATAGAAGAAGGTTCTATTGTAATAGATTCAAAGATATTTGGAGAGATAATAAGAAAATTACCAAATGATGTAATAGAAATTACTAGTAAGGACAATAATATAATAGAGATAAAATGTCAAAAGTCTAAGTTTAATTTAGTACATATGAGTGCAGATGAATTCCCTGAATTGCCAAAAATAAACGAAAATATTATTTTCTCTATTCCAGAAGCGTTATTAAAAAATATGGTAAGGGGTACTATATTTGCTACATCTCAAGAAGAAACCAGACCAATTCTTACTGGTCTACTTTTTGAAATAAAAGATAAAATTTTAAATTTAGTAGCTTTAGATGGTTATAGATTGGCTGTAAAATCAGAAATCATAGATAGTGAAAATTCTATAAGCGCAGTTATTCCAGGAAAAACTTTAAATGAAGTTTCAAAGATCTTATCTGAGAATGATGAAAAAGTAAATATAACCTTTACACCTAATCATATACTATTTAGTATAGGAAAAACAAAAATAATATCTAGATTACTAGAAGGAGATTTTATAAATTATAAATCTATAATTCCTAAAGAATATAATTTAAAAGTTATAGCAAAACGAATAAAATTTTTAGAATGCATAGAAAGAGCATCTCTTATGGGTAAGGACGGTAATACAAGTCTTATAAAACTCAATATAACAGATGATAGTATAGTCATAACTTCTAATTCTCAATTAGGAATGGTTAGAGAAGAAATGGGAATAATTTTGCAAGGAGAGGATTTAGAAATTGCATTCAATTCCAAATATCTAATTGATGTTCTAAAAGTTATGGAAGAAGATGAAATAATTTTGGAACTTTCAAGTTCTATTAGTCCGTGTGTTATAAAAAATAAAGAAGCTAATGACTGTACTTATTTAGTATTACCTGTAAGATTAGCTGGTAACTAAGGAGAGTTTTAAAGTGGAAAAAATAAAGATAGATACAGATTTTATAAAACTAGATTCATTTTTAAAATGGGCTGCTATAGCTAATATGGGATCTGAAGCTAAGTTTTTAATAAAAGAGGGAATGATAAAAGTAAATTCAGAGGTTGAAACTAGAAGAGGTAAAAAGCTTTATAAAGGTGATAAGGTTGAATTTGATAATAAAATTTATATTATAGAATAAGAGATAGATAGATATAGCACAATGCATGATTAATCACTTTATATTAATTGCATTGTGCTAAATAATTTATTGTACTTTAAGATTATGATATAATTATAAACAGGTGTTTGATATGTATGTTAAATATTTAAAACTTATAAATTTTAGAAACTATAAAGAATTGAATATAGAATTAGACAAAAATATCAATGTCTTTATAGGAAATAATGCTCAAGGCAAGACTAATGTATTAGAAAGTATATACTATGCAAGTATTGGAAGGTCACATAGAACAAGCAAAGATAAAGAACTTATAAAGTGGCAAGAAAGTAACTCATATATAAAAATTTATGTGGCTAAAGAAAGATTGGATAAAACAATAGAAATTAGAGTTTTAAAAGAAGGGAAAAAAGCCATAAATGTTAACTCAATTAATATAAATAAGCTATCAGAGTTATTTGGAATTTTGAATGTTGTTATATTTTCACCAGAAGACTTAAGTATAGTAAAAGAATCTCCATCATTTAGAAGAAAATTTTTAGATATTGAATTGAGTAAACTTAGTAAGCAGTATTACTATAACTTAGTTCAGTATCAAAAGGTTTTGAATGAAAGAAACATGTTGTTAAAAAAAGGCGGAGATGAAGTACCAAATATAATAGGGGTATATGATGAACAGCTAGCTAGATTTGGTTCTAATATTATAAGAGAAAGAGAAAAATATTTAAAAAAGTTAAATGATATAGGGAAGAAGATTCATTTAGAAATAACCTCCGATAAAGAAGAAATTAGCTTTACATACTTATCCTCTATAAAAAATAAAAATATGGATGATGGAAAAATAGAAGAAGTATTTTTACAAGAAATAATAAAAAACAGAAATTCAGATATCGAAAAAAGGTATACTTCTGTTGGACCACATAGAGATGATTTTTTAATAAATATAAACAATGTTAATACAAGAAGTTATGGTTCTCAAGGACAACAAAGAACAGCAACTTTAACTATTAAATTTGCATCTTTAGATATAATAAAAGATGAAATAGGAGAATATCCTGTACTGCTCTTAGACGATGTACTATCAGAATTAGATTCTAGCAGACAAAAGTATATATTAAGTTCTATTAGGGATATACAAACTATAATAACTTGTACAGGGATTGAAAATATAAAAAAATATTTAAAAAATGATGCAAAAATATTTAAAGTGGAAAATGGTGAATGTATAGAAAACTAAAAAATTGGTGTATCCAAAGGAGGAATATGTGTGTTTTTGCACTTAGGTGAAAATGTGGTAGTACCGTTAAAAGATGTAATAGGAATATATGATATTGAAACTAGTATGTATAGTTCAGATACAAGTCAATTTTTGAGAATGGCTGAAGAAGATGGCTTTGTGGAAAGAATAACTAAAGAAAAACCAAAATCATTTATTATAGCTGAGGTAGATAAGAAGAGTAAGATATATATGTCACCTATATCATCTTCAACTTTAATAAAAAGATCAGAGAGTGTATATTATGAACCATAACATTGAGGAGGATTAAAACATGGAACAGGATAAGAAGCAGAAATATGATGAAAGCCAAATACAAGTATTAGAAGGCTTAGAAGCTGTTAGAAAGAGACCTGGAATGTATATAGGTAGCACAGGTGCAAGAGGGCTTCATCACTTAGTATATGAAATTGTTGACAATAGTATAGACGAAGCTTTAGCTGGATACTGCGATAAAATAGATATTTATATAAATGAAGATAACTCTATTACTATAGAGGATAATGGTAGAGGTATGCCAGTAGGTCTTCATCCTAAAATGAATAAGCCAACAGTAGAAGTTATTATGACTATTTTACATGCTGGAGGTAAGTTTGGAGGGGGAGGATATAAAGTATCTGGTGGATTGCATGGTGTAGGAGCCTCTGTTGTTAATGCACTTTCATCAGAATGTAGGGTTGAAGTAAAAAGAGATGGATATGTTTGGAGACAGGTTTATGAAAAAGGTATAGCTGTAACAGGATTAGAAAAGATTGGGGAAACATCTCAACATGGAACTAAGACTTACTTTAAACCAGATCCTACAATTTTTGATGAACTTGAGTTTGAATATGATGTATTGGTACAAAGATTAAGAGAAATGGCTTTTTTAAATAAAGGCATAAATATAACAATAGAAGATAAGAGAGTAGATAAGAAAGAGGATTTCCATTATGAAGGCGGAATTAAATCTTTTGTTTTGTATTTAAATAGGACAAAAGAAGTACTGCATAAAGAACCAATATACATAGAGGGTATGAAAGATGAACATATGGTTGAAATATCTATACAGTACAATGATGGATATGCTGAAAATATATTTTCCTTTGCAAATAATATAAGTACCATAGAGGGGGGAACTCATTTAGCTGGATTTAAGAGTGCAGTTACTAGAGCCTTTAACGACTACGCTAGAAGATATGGTTTTCTAAAAGAAAACGATAAAAATTTAGCAGGAGAAGACATTAGAGAAGGTATAACAGCAATTATATCAGTAAAACTTATAGATCCTCAATTTGAAGGTCAAACCAAAACAAAACTAGGTAATAGTGAAGTAAGAGGAATTGTAGATACTATAGTTGGAGAAGGAGTAGGAAACTTTTTAGAAGAGAATCCACAAATAGCAAAGTCTATTATAGATAAAACTCTTATGGCTGCTAGAGCAAGAGAAGCAGCGAGAAAGGCTAGAGACTTAACACGTAGAAAATCTGTATTAGAAAGTACATCATTGCCTGGGAAATTAGCAGATTGTTCATCAAAAGATCCAAAGGAATGTGAAATTTATATAGTTGAGGGAGACTCAGCAGGTGGATCTGCTAAACAAGGAAGAAACAGAAGATTTCAAGCTATATTACCTTTAAGAGGTAAAATAATGAATGTTGAAAAACAAAGATTAGATAAAATTTTAAATTCTGATACTATAAAGTCTATGATAACAGCTTTTGGAGCAGGAATAGGAAAAGATTTTGATGTTGAAAAAATAAGATATAATAGAATAATAATTATGACTGACGCAGATGTTGATGGAGCACATATTAGAACTTTATTACTTACATTTTTCTATAGATACATGAAAGAATTAGTTGAAAATGGTCATGTTTATATAGCTCAACCACCACTATATAAGGTGTCAAAAGATAGAAAAGAACATTATGTTTATACAGATAGAGAATTAGAAGAAATATTAGACGAAATAGGTGGAAGAGATAATAAAACTCAAATACAAAGATATAAAGGTCTTGGTGAAATGAATGCAGAACAATTATGGGATACTACTATGAATCCAGATAAAAGGATTCTTTTAAGAGCTACTATTGAAGATGCTATGGCAGCGGACGAGATTTTTACTATTCTTATGGGTGATAAAGTTGATTTAAGAAGAGAGTTTATACAAGAAAATGCTAAGACTGTAGTAAATCTTGATGTATAAATGCGGAGGATGTGAATTATATGAATAACAATGAGGGTAAAGTTTTAGAAGTTGATATAAAACAGGAAATGAAAAAATGTTATATAGATTATGCAATGAGCGTTATTGTAGGAAGGGCTCTTCCAGATGTAAGGGATGGATTAAAGCCTGTTCATAGAAGAATATTATATTCCATGTATGAGTTGGGATTAAGTCCGGAAAAATCATATAGAAAATGTGCTAGAATAGTAGGGGATGTTTTAGGTAAGTATCACCCACATGGGGATTCTTCAGTTTATGATGCTCTTGTTAGAATGGCTCAGGACTTTTCTATAAGATATACACTTGTAGATGGACACGGCAACTTTGGTTCGGTTGATGGAGACTCTGCTGCTGCTATGAGGTATACGGAAGCTAAGATGGGTAAGATTACCATTGAGATGCTAAGAGATATAAATAAAAATACTGTGGACTTTACACCTAACTTCGATGGCTCTGAGAAAGAGCCGTCAGTTATACCATCTAGATTCCCTAATTTACTTGTAAATGGCTCATCAGGCATAGCAGTAGGTATGGCTACTAATATACCACCTCATAATTTGTGTGAAGTTATAGATGGTATAAATATGCTTATAGAAGATCCAGATACAACTATTTTAGAATTAATGTCTAAAATAAAAGGACCAGACTTTCCAACAGCGGGAATTATCATGGGTAAATCAGGAATAAGAAGTGCTTATGAAACTGGTAGAGGAAAAGTTATTATGAGAGCTAAAGCTGAAATTGAAGAGGAAAAGGGTAGATATAGAATAATAGTAACGGAATTACCTTACCAAGTAAATAAAGCAAAGCTTATAGAAAATATGGCAGAGTTAGTTAAAGACAAGAGAATAGACGGTATATCAGATATAAGAGATGAATCTGATAGAGAAGGTATGAGAATAGTAGTAGAAATAAAGAGGGATTCAAATCCTAATGTGGTTTTAAACCAGTTATATAAGCATACAAAGATGCAAGATACTTTTGGAGTCATAATGATTGCTTTAGTTGATAATGAGCCAAAAGTTTTAAATCTAAAGGAAATATTGGTTAATTATATAGAGTTCCAAAAAGAAATCATAAGAAGAAGAACTAAGTTTGATTTAGATAAAGCATTAGCAAGAGCACATATACTAGAAGGGTTAAGAATAGCTTTAGACCATATAGATGAAGTTATAAGTTTAATAAGATCATCTAAGAACGCTGATGAGGCTAGAAATGGATTAATGACAAAATTTTCCCTTACAGAAAAGCAAGCACAAGCAATACTAGATATGAGACTCCAAAGATTAACTGGATTAGAAAGAGATAAAATAGAAGAAGAATATAATCAACTTATGGAAACTATAAAATATTTAAGAGATATTTTAAATAATGAAGATCTTGTTTTAAAAATAATTAAGGAAGAACTTCACGAAATAAAGAATAAATATGGTGATGAGAGAAAAACAGAAATAGAATTAAATATAAATGAAATAAGTATAGAAGATCTTATTGAGGAAGAAGAAGTTGTAGTTACACTTACAAACTCTGGATATATAAAAAGAATATCTTCTGATGCATACTCATCTCAAAAGAGAGGTGGTAAAGGCATTCAAGCTATGACAACAAAAGAGGATGACTTTGTTGAAAGAGTATTTATAACCTCAACACATAGTGATTTATTATTCTTTACTAATATTGGGAAAGTGTATAAATTAAAAGCTTATGAAATACCAGAAGCGGGTAGAACTGCTAAAGGAACTAATATAGTAAACTTACTTCCAGTTGATGCTAATGAGCATGTAAGAGAAGTAATTGCTTTAAAAAAAGATCTAGAAGAAGGATACTTAATAATAGGAACTAAGCAAGGGCTAATTAAAAAAACATCATTAAATCAATTCAAAAATATAAGGAAGAATGGAATAATTGCAATAAATTTAAAGGATGAAGATGAGTTATTGAAAGTAAAGGTAACTAGGGGAGACGCTGAAATAATAATAGTTACTCAAAATGGTTATGCCATAAGATTTAGTGAAAAAGATGTAAGACCTATGGGAAGAAACTCCACGGGAGTTAAAGCTATAAGTTTAAGAAAAGATGATGTAGCAGTAAGTATGGATATAGTAGTTGAAGATGAGTATGTTTTAACAGTTACTGAAAATGGATTTGGTAAAAGGACATTGGCTTCAGAGTATACTTTACAAAATAGAAATGGTAAGGGACTCATAACTCATAGGGTGACAGATAAGACAGGAAAAATAGTTTCAGCTAGAGTTGCAAAAGATAGTGATGAATTAATGCTTATAAACAGCAGTAATACTGCTATAAGAATTTGTGTATCAGATGTAAGTATTACAAATAGAAGTGCTATGGGAGTTACTTTAATGAGAACTTACGAAGAAGAAAAAATATTAGCTATTGCTAAGATAAGTTCAGATGAAGATTCTGAATAACCATATAAAATATAAAAAGAGTCCTTAGAAAGCTAAGGACTCTTTTTATATAGTAAAATAAGTATCAACTAATTCTGGTGTATCATTATATATAAAAGTGAGAAAAAGTGATTAAACAGGAGGAAATAAAAAATAATTTTACATTAAGGTATAAAAAAAGATATATATGATATAATAAATTTGATACAATAACACATGTCGTCGAGAGATGGCGAGAAGGTAAACAACACAATTTAAAAATAAATTTTAAAAAAGTGTTGACAAGTTTAAAAAAAACTTGTATACTGTAAAAGTCGCTTGAGTGCGACAGACAAATAGGTCTTTGAAAATTAAACAGAGAAATAAGCCAGTCGATTCTTATTGAGAATCAAAAAATAGTAATTGAGCAAGGTTTTATCGATTATATATAGTTGATAAAGACTAAACTTTTAAATTGAGAGTTTGATCCTGGCTCAGGACGAACGCTGGCGGCGTGCTTAACACATGCAAGTCGAGCGATGAAGCTTCCTTCGGGAAGTGGATTAGCGGCGGACGGGTGAGTAACACGTGGGCAACCTGCCTCAAAGAGGGGAA
>NZ_FUWT01000006.1 GCF_900167265.1 Clostridium tetani | reverse complement strand
ATTTCAGAAATTGCTTAAAAAATATAATATAAAACAATCTATGTCTAGACGAGGTAACTGCTGGGATAATGCTCCACAGGAGTCATTCTTTGGACATCTTAAGGATGAAACAAATATTAAAAATTGTAATACATTTGCTGAACTCTTGGAAGAAATTGATGAATATATGGATTATTATAATAATTATAGAGGTCAATGGAATTTAAAAAAGATGACTCCTGTAAAATACAGAAATCATCTTCTTAGTACCGCCTAGTCTTTTTTTAAACTGTCCTTGACAAAGGGTACATTTTATAGAATATTACTATGTTTGGCTCTTTTTTATAATATTTTTATTTGGCTGGTATTATTAATCTTTGTCCTACAAATATTAAGTTAACATTTTTAATATTATTTGCTTTTGCTATTTTTTTGTAAGAAACATTATATTTTTGACCTATTAAGTATAAGCAATCACCACTTTTTACTGTGTATACAGTCTTTTTATCCGCTGGTTTTATTACTTTCTTATCTTTGCTATCCTTTGAGTCTGGCTTTGTAGTTGGCTTTTTATCTACTGGTTTTACTGCCTTGTTATTTTTCGCATTTTCCAAATCTTTTTCTGTAATTGAAGCTACATTTGGAGTTCTTGCATCTTTAGATTGAGGAACTTTTATCTTGCCTTCATTTATTAGCTTTACGGCTTCCTTTCTTTTTGCAGAATCCCAGTTGTTACCTGAAATTTTCCAGTTATTATTCATTTGTGGAGTTATTACTCCCTTTTTTACTTCTTTAATATATCTTCCTATTAAATCTCTTATTGGAGTGCCATCTAATGCATCCTTTTCTATAAGCTTTGGTAAGCTTCCATCTTTGAATATTCCACTATTAGGATTTAAAAGATGTGAACTAGCTCTATAATTATTTACTATTAATTTAAGAGTCTCTGTATCTTTCACTAGTGAATTATCCATTTTTCTTAAGTTAGTAATTCTATTACCAGGTTCTTTTGAAATATCTATTTCATATTTAACTCCAGAAAACATATCATAATTATATCCTCTTACATCTTCATTAAAAGATACAGTTAAATCTCCTGGTTTATAAGTATTATAATAGCTTGCTGACCATTCCATATAATCTTTTAATTGTTTTCCTGTTACTTCTAATAAGTATAATGTATTATCAAATTTATATATCAATGAAGCATCACTTTTCTTAATTTTACCTTGCTTCATATTAGCGTTTGATCTAAATGCCGCTGCAGCTGAAACATTAGCTTTTGTATAGTACATTTGCACTTCATTTATTAGATTAATCATTGGTGTTTCTTGTATTTGTGAAGTAGGTATGCCTTTCACTTCATCCTCTGGAACCAAGTTTCCACCTTTAAGTTCTCCTATTATCTGATTTGCATCATCTAAAGCCACTTTATGATATGAATTTAATTTTTTCTCTAAATCTTTATCTGATTCGTAGTTTACCTTTTTAGTTTTTCCGTCCATCATCCATATAATTTTAGATGTAACATCTTTAGTTTTATCACTTACTATATATTTTCCATCTTTTTTTGTAAGTTTTATATCTATCTTAGCTATTGTTTGAGCTAAGTTTTTATTTTCAACTAATAAAACATTATTATATGTAGCTCCATCAACAGCTTTATGTTCATGGGCAGCAACTATAGCCACAAGTTCTGGACAGGCATTCGCTAGTGAAACTGCTGAAGAGTTTTTGTTTCCATATTCTTCGCCTTCTGACATATGAACCACTGCTATCATTACATCTACTTTATCTTTAATTTCAGATATTACTTTTTTAGTTTCTTCTACAGGATCTGTAACTCTATAACCTTTTAAGTTCTCTGAATCCCATCTTGTTATATTAGGAGTAGTCATTCCTATAATACCAACTTTTACTCCTGCTTTTTCAACGATATTATAAGGCTTGCCCAATCTTTCCCCATCTTTTTTATAAACGTTTCCACATAACATTGTACCTTTAAATTGAGAAGCAACCTTTTCTAATGTAGGAACACCATAATTAAATTCATGATTTCCCAAAGTCCAAGTATCATATCCTATTTCATTCATAGCTAAAATCATTGGATGTATTTCGTTATCTAGAAATAAACTAGCTGAATTATCTTGAATAGTATCTCCAGCATCCACTAATATTGTATTAGGATTTGCTTTTTTTAATTCTTTAACCGCTGTGGCAATTTGTGTCATACTACCTGATTTACTCTCTGAATTGATAGCATACTCATATGGTACAAATTTACCATGTGTATCACTTGTTGCAAGTATCTGTAAATCTACAGTTTTTTCTGCTGCGGACACATTAAATGGTGTGACTAAGCTTAATACCATAACTAATGCTATTAACCAAGATGTCCAATTTTTAAATTTAAATTTTTTAAACATGAAACCGCTCCCTTTTTTATTGTTTTATAATGTATTAAGAAAATAATGGTACTATATACCATTATACTCCTCTTACACAATGTTGTAAATGTATACATAAAAAACTCTAGAGCCTTAACCCCTAAAGATTTTAGAGGCTTAATCTCATTTATTTATTAGATTTAATAAATTGTAAATACTAAATCTCTATAATTAAAATAATTATATTGACGAAAATAAAAGAAAATATAGTTTTAAGGAGTGTATTATTTGATAAAAATAGATAATAACAAAGTAGATCCTTATGAAATAGTTCAAATATATGATAAAAAGGTAGCATTTGAGTATAATGATAGATTATATTTTTGCGAAAATGATGAAACTTTTGAAGGAGTAGATGAGAATTAAGCTCATAATATAGAATCCATGTGTACAATAGCTATAATAGATTTTAACAAATTTATATTGGGTAAAACTAATTGCACAAATATTATTTTACGGGATAAATGGTTTGAGGAAAGTTCAATTATAAACTATAATTTAAATTCACAAAAACTTTATTTAATAACTAAAAATTGTATAAATAAAAGGAGTAAACTAACCATATGTTCTTTAAATAATAATTCTATTATTAATAAACAGAAATTTAATTTAAAAGATATATATTTTGATATGAATATATTTGAATATAAAAACAAAGTGTATTCAGGTTCTAAAAAAATTGTTATATTTGAAAAATCTAAAGATTTTAATCTTAAGATTGAAAACATTTTAGATAATAAAGACTGTTTTAATATAAATTTAAAAAATGTTTTGAATTTATGGGATTATGAAATCATTGAAGAAGATAAGCTATTCATAGTATATGGCGATAATATAAGACCTATTACAAGTTGCATATATAATAGATTAAATAATAGTGTTAAATATATTAAAGGAACTGTTGCTCCAGTATCTTTACGTAGTAAAGAACTAGTATTTATAGAATAATGATGTATATATAATAAGGCAGTTCTTACTTCTAAGAACTGCCTTTCATAATAGCAATAATCTTATTTATCTTATTACATCATAAACTAATGGAATTTCATTTTTCATTTCAGTAAAAATTTCATAATTTTTAAGTATTCCCTGTGCCGCTTTCTCTATTTTACTTTCATCATTGGAGTGGATATATGCAATTATATCTCCTCTTTGAACTTTTTCTCCTCTTTTTTTGTTCAAAACAATACCTACAGCTAAATCTATTTTATCCTCTTTGGTAGCTCTACCTGCTCCAAGCTCCATAGCTACTAATCCTATATTATCAGCATGTATCTTAATTACATATCCTTCTCTATCACTCTTTACAGGAACAATATGTTTAGCCTTTGGAAGTTTCTCTGGATCATCTACTTGAGATGGATCTCCACCTTGTGCTTCAATAAACTCTCTAAATTTCTTTATAGCCGAGCCATCCTTAATAGTTCCTAAAAGCATTTCTCTAGCTTCTTCTACTGTTTTGGCTTTCTTAGAAAGTACCACCATATTACTTCCAAGAACTAAGCAAAGCTCCAAAAGATCCTTTGGTCCTTTTCCCTTTAATGTATCCATAGCTTCTTTAACTTCTAGTGAATTTCCTATGGCCAATCCTAAAGGTTGATCCATATCAGAAATTACAGCTACTGTATCTCTCCCTACATTTTTACCTATAGAAACCATGGCACTAGCAAGCTCCTTGGCCTGTTCATGAGTCTTCATAAAAGCTCCTTCTCCAACCTTTACATCTAATACTATAGCATCTGCCCCTGAGGCTATTTTTTTGCTCATTATACTAGATGCTATTAAGGATATATTATCTACTGTAGCTGTTACATCTCTTAGGGCATATAATTTTTTGTCTGCTGGTGCTAAGTCAGCTGTTTGACCCATTATAGCAATTTTTTTACTATTTACATTTTCTATAAATTCTTCTTCAGATATTTCTACTGAAAAACCTGAAAAAGATTCTAATTTATCTATAGTTCCACCTGTGTGTCCAAGACCTCTTCCTGACATTTTAGCTACTGGTATTCCAAGAGCTGCAACCATTGGAGTAAGCACTAAAGTTGTAGTATCTCCAACTCCTCCTGTGCTGTGTTTATCTACTTTTATTCCATCTATTTTAGATAAGTTCAAAGTATCCCCTGATTTAGCCATAGCCATAGTTAGATTAGCAGTTTCTATACTATTCATTTTTTGAAAATATATAGCCATTAGTAAAGCAGAAATCTGATAATCTGGAATGTTTCCCTTTGTATAATTTTCTATAAGAAAATTTATTTCTTCTTTTGTTAGTTCTTCACCATTTCTCTTTTTTAAAATTAAATCGTACATTCTCATATTCAATTCCTCCTAAGAATAATAAGATGCTTATTTTGATTCTTCTACTATTTTAATTCCCGCACTAGCTCCTATTCTATTAGCTCCTGCTTCTATCATTTCTAAGGAAGTTTTATAGTCCCTTATTCCTCCTGATGCCTTTACCCCTATATTTTCTCCTACAGTTTCTCTCATTAATTTAACATCTTCTTTCTTAGCACCACCTGTAGAAAATCCTGTAGAAGTTTTTACAAAGTCAGCTCCTACTTCTTTTGATATTTCACAAGCCTTTACTTTTTCTTCATCTGTTAAAAGACAGGTTTCAATTATAACTTTAACTAGAGCTTTTCCCTTAGCTTCATTTACAACAGCCTCTATATCTTCTTTTACCACATCATATTTTTTATCCTTTAAAGCTCCTATATTTATTACCATATCAACTTCTTTTGCACCATTTTCAATGGCTTGTTTTGTCTCAAATGCTTTAACTTCTTTTGTATTAGCTCCTAATGGGAATCCTATAACTACACAAGTCTTTACATCGGTACCCTGTAATTCTTTACTTACTAATGAAGTATAATAAGGGTTTACACATACTGATGCAAACTTATAATCTCTTGCTTCTTTACATAATTTTTTTACTTGTTCCTCTGTTGCCTCTGGTTTTAATATTGTATGATCTATAAACTTTTGTATTTCCATATTTTCACTACCCCTTCCTATGTAATTATATAAATATACCTTTATAAGCTTATTATAACTATATTTTACACTTATCTCAATAAAAACTATTGGCTAAATAAAAATATAGAGGTAAGTTTTAAACTATTACCTCTATACTTTTAGCCTAATTTACGTTTATTATTATTTTTTGTCCTATAAATATTAAATTAGGATTTTTAATTCCATTATCTTTTGCAATTGTTTTATAATCTATTTTATATCTCTTACCTATTCTATATAAGCTATCTCCTGATTTAACTTTGTAAACAACCTTTTTTTGTGAAGGTTTTATTTCTGGCTTTGGTTGTGGTTTAGCTTGTGGCTTTGTTCCAGCTTCTAAATAATTTTTTCTATCTACAGATATAGTCTTAACATCTCTTAATTCTTTTATAAGAGCGTCTCTTATTGGTAAATTTGTATCTACTTTGTTTTTAGCACTGGTGAAATCAAAATTGTCTCCACCTTCTGACATAAAATCATTAGTTACTAATGTATAATATTTATTCATGTCTATCTCTTTACCATCACTAAGTTTTATATCATGAATTCTATTGCCAAATGGCTGTTTTAAATCATATTTTACTTTTAATCCAGAAATTGCAGCCCAACCAATGCTTTCATTTCCTATTCCATTTTCTACAATTTTTTTAATATCAGATCCTTTTACTTCCATAGTTACTAATGTATTATCAAAAGGCATTAATTGATAAAGAATTCCTACAGTTATATCCCCTTTATTTATAGGACATCTAAGTCCTCCTCCATTAGTAATTGCTATTTGAGATTTTGTAGTTTTTGCCATCGCCTCACAAACCCATTCTCCTAATAGGGAAGGTCCTTCAAATCTTTCATGAGGCAAATCTTTTTTAGTATGTCCAACAACTTCATTTAGCTTATCTTTAGATGCATTTTCATATTTTTCTACTATTTTTTTACCTGCTTCTGATTCTTTTAAATCTTTTACTTTAGAAGCTAAATCCACTACTTCTGGTTTTATGGATACTTTTTTATTATTTATATTATATTTAATTTCAAGTTTACCAAAAGCTCTACCATTTTTATAAGCTTGTACAATAGGAGTTTTATTTACCTCTCCTGCAACTGTCATATGAGTATGTCCAGAAATTATAGCATCGATTCCTACATTAGCTTTTGCAAGATCTGCCGCTTCCCCTGTTATCTTTTTTGTGTTCTTATCTTGAATAGATCCTAAGTGTGTTACAGCTATTATTATATCTGCCTTGCCTTCTGGAACTTCTCCCTTTCTTAATTTATCTGCCCATTCTTTTCCTGATTTTATTGGATCTCTAAATTCTAAGCCTTCTACATTACTAGGTTTTGTCTTATACGCAGTTTCAGGAGTAGCTAGTCCGATAAGACCTATTTTCACTCCATCTACTTCTAACATCTTATAAGGTTTAGCCCAAGTCACTGGTTCTCTAGTTTTTTTGTCATATATATTAGAAGCTAACCATTCATAGCCACCTTCTTCTGCCCATTTTGCTATCCTATTAATTCCCCAATCAAATTCATGATTTCCTACTGCGGAAGCTATCACTCCAAGTTCTTTTACCATTTCATTTATAGGTGCTCCATAGTTTAAATTTGAAAGAGCTGTCCCCTGAAAAAGGTCTCCTGCTCCCAGTACTATAGTATTAGGATTTTCTTTTTTAAATTCATTTATAGTCTCTGTGAATTTAGCAATTCCTATATCCTTACCTGCCTCTTTTACTACGCCATGATAATCATTTAAAGTAACTATGTTAATAGTCTTTACATTGCTGTCTTCTTTGTTGTTTGCTAATTCAGAGGCTGATACTGTATTCATTGGCATGAATATATTTAACATCATAAATATTGCAACTAACCAAGAAGAAATTTTTTTAAAACTTCTTTCTTTAAACATTTTTTACTCCCCCTTATTTACTATATCTAAAATATCTTTAAGAATATTATACATCCTTTGCATAATATTGTAAACGTTATAATCTATAAATAAATAACCCCTACAAATAAATTTGCAGGGGTTATTATTTTATTTATAATATAACTTCATATAATTTATCATATTGCATTTCACAAGAACCAGTTTGTGCATTATCAGCACAATATTCTCTTTCTGCATAATAATATTTTCCTTCTTTTTTATATAAAGCTTTAAATGTTTCATCATCTCCAAATTCACAAAGTTTTTCAAAGCCACTTTGTTGAATAAATTCTAATTTCTTATTTTGAGTAATTCTATCATCCAATAAATTTAAATTTGCTTTACCTGATTTTATATTTTCTACAATCTTATCAACATTACCCATAAAAATCTCCTCCTTATTTTTTACAATATGTATCCTTAAAGAATACTAACAATTATGACTATTTTAATTATATGATAATTTACTTTCATATTCAACCATTTAACTTTAAAACATATTCAAGTTGTTTCAATTTATAAACAATTGAAAAAATACTCTTGAAATTTGGAAGCTGTTACAGTAAAATATAAATAAAGGTATAATAAATTTATTTGTGGCAGAGAATAAGAGCCGTTTAAAATAAAGATAATCTTTGTTTTATTCGGCTTTTCATTTTTTTACACCTTTAGCTATAATAATTGGAGGTGAATTTACTATGGACAAGGTGTAATCGATTAAACTAAGATTTAACCAATTTTACTATGTAAATTAAATATTTATTATGGGGAGGAGATTTAAATGTCAGCGTTCATGGGTGAATTGCTTGGAACTATGATTTTAATTCTATTAGGTAATGGTGTTGTAGCTAACAATGTGCTTAAACACTCAAAAGGTGAAGGATCTGGATGGATTGTAATAACAACCGGATGGGCTATTGCAGTTGCTATTCCAGTATATATATTTGGACCAATAAGTGGAGCACATTTTAATCCAGCTGTAACTATTGCATTTGCATCCATTGGTCAATTCTCTTGGGCAGACGTTCCTGGATATATAATAGCTCAATTAGTAGGAGCTATTATTGGAGCAACTTTAGTATGGCTTACTTATTTACCCCATTGGGAAGCAACAGAAGATCAAGCTACTAAACTTGCAGCCTTTTCTACAGCACCAGCTATAAAAAACACTACAGCAAATTTAATTACTGAAATTATAGGAACATTCTTCTTAGTATTTGGTATACTAGGAGTTGCAAATACCAGTATGGCAGATGGACTAGCTCCTCTAGTTGTTGGTTTAATAATTCTTGCTGCAGGAGTATCCTTAGGTGGACCTACTGGATATGCTATAAACCCTGCAAGAGATCTTGGTCCACGTATAGCACATGCTATATTGCCTATAAAAGGTAAAGGCGATTCAGATTGGGGATATGCCTGGATACCAATTGTAGGTCCAATAATCGGTGGTCTTATAGGAGCAATTTTCTTTAATATAATGTTTTAATAATATATAAAAAAAAGAGCAATTGGATACTTTTCCATTGCTCTTTCTTATATTTAATCATTAATAGGATAAAATTACTTTTCTTAGGAAAATATATAATAAATAATGTTATAATACATCTATATAAATTTAGCTTAAAGAAAGGATGATTTTATTGATAAATAAGAACCTTTTAAAAAAATACGCTGAACTGGCAGTAAAAATAGGAGTGAATATACAAAAAGATCAACTGCTAGTTATATCTTCTCCTATTGAATGTGCTTATTTTTCACGTTTAATAGCTGAAATAGCTTACGATAATGGTGCAAAAGATGTAATCATTAACTGGAATGATGAATTATTTTCCAAGATAAGATTTTTAAAAGCCCCAAAAGAGGTTTTTGAAGAAATGCCTCCTTGGCAAAAAGATTTTTACCTATACTATAGCAGAAAAGGAGCTGCTTTTTTAAGTATATATGCATCTGATCCAGAATTACTAAAAGAAGTGGATCAGAAAACAATAGCCACAGCTCAAAAAGCTAAACAATTGGCTTTAAAAGAGCATAGTGAAAGACTTATGAGTAATAAAAACCCTTGGTCTATTATATCTATACCTACTGAAGCTTGGGCTAAAAAAATCTTTCCTGAGCTATCCTGCCATGATGCCGTTAGCACTCTTTGGGATAATATATTTAAAATAATGAGAATAGACAAAGAAGATACAATTCTCGCTTGGGAAGATCATAAAAGCACTCTAAAAAAAAGTATGGATTTTTTAAATTCTAATAACTTTAGATATTTACATTATAAAAACTCCTTAGGTACTGATTTAAAAATAGAACTTCCAAAAGATCATATATGGCTTGGCGGTGCTGATTACACTCCCGAAGGTATAGAATTTATAGCAAATATGCCTACTGAAGAAGTATTTACACTTCCTTTAAAAACTGGTGCTAATGGTACTGTAGTAGCCTCTAAACCTTTAAATTGTAACGGAACTATAGTGGAAGACTTCTATATAACTTTTAAAGATGGTAAGATAGTAGATTTCCATGCTAAAAAAGGTTATGATGCTTTAAAACATTTAATAAATACAGATGAAGGCTCTCATTATCTTGGAGAGGTAGCTTTAGTACCTTTTGATTCACCTATTTCAAATTCGAATATCATTTTTTATAACACCCTTTATGATGAAAATGCTTCCTGTCATCTTGCAATTGGAAAAGCTTATCCTGTATGCCTTAAAAATGGAGAAAATATGAATGAAAATGAGTTGGAAAAACATGGTGTAAATACCTCTTTAGTACATGAAGATTTTATGATAGGAACTAAGGATCTTACCATTATTGGAACAACTTGGGATGGAGAAAAAATCCCTGTATTTACAGAAGGTAATTGGACTTTTGAAATTTAAAAAAGCTGTTGATAATTTATCAACAGCCCATTGGGAGATTTATATCTCCCAATATTTATTTTATAGGTATCTTATTTAAATTTTCTTTTAAAACCTCTGCTGATTCTTTAAGTTGTTTTTCCTCATCTTTACTAAGTTTTACCTCGAGAACTCTTTTTATTCCTGTTTCTCCTATTACGGAAGGTATTCCCATATATATATCATTTATACCATATTCGCCTCTTAATAGTGTGGACACAGTTAAAATAGAATCTTCATCTCTTATTATAGCTTCTACTATTCTTCTAACAGCTAAAGCTATTGCATAGGAAGTATATCCTTTTCTTTCTAAAACCTCATAAGCCGCATTTTTTACTTCTTCTGGAATTCTATTTTTAAAGTTTCCTTCACAACCTTTGCATATATCTTTACAATAATCTTCTACACTTATACCTGCTATATTAGTTAGACTCCATGCTGCTATTTCAGAATCACCATGCTCTCCTAATATGTAAGTATGAACATTTCTTACATCTATTTTAAAATGTTCTCCTAGAAGATATCTAAATCTTGATGTATCTAATACCGTTCCTGATCCTATTACTCTTTCTTGAGGGAATCCTGAAAGTTTATAAGTTACATAGGTTAATATATCTACTGGATTTGAAACTACAAGCAAAATTGATTTAGGACTATACTTTACAACTTCAGGAACTATACCTTTAAATATTTCATAATTTTTATTTATTAAATCTAACCTAGTTTCTCCAGGCTTTGGCCCTGCTCCTGCTGTTATTATAACTATATCTGAATCCTTAGTATCTTCATAATCTCCCGCTATAATATCTACAGGTTTTACAAAGGAAACACCATGGGATAAATCCATAGCTTCTCCTTTTGCTTTTTCTTTATTTATATCAACTATAACTATTTCAGAGGCTAACCCTTCCATCATAAGAGCATATGCAGTAGTTGAGCCTACAAATCCTGATCCTATTATAGATATTTTAATTCCTTTTTTATTCATACTTATTACCACCTTATGCCATTATTTATTTAATATTATATATTATTTAACAACAATTATCAATACTTTCCTATATTACAAATTAATTATTATTAGTTTAATTGTTCCCTTATTTTTATAAATTATTATATGTATTTATAGAGAACTTCAATGTTAGCCTGGAGATATATTAGAGTATGTAAAAGATAATAAAGATTAACTTAAAAGGCATATGCTATTATTTTTATAATAACATATGCCTTAAGTTTCATCTTTTTTATTATTATCTATTTTACTTCAGCTCCTCTAATATATTTAATGTTAAATTCTTATATTATTTTGTAACATAAATTTTAGTTCTATTACTTCTTTGGAATTATCTTTTAATTTAGTTTCTCTATTAATTTTTATCCCTTCTTCTTTAATTTTGTTATATAATCCCTTTATCATTTTCATAATTAAATTCTCCTTTAAATATCCTTTATTTACTTTATGATTTAATTATAAAATATGGGACTAATTATAACTATTCATTTATATTACAATTGAAATAAATAACATTACATTTTAGTAATATTATTTTAATAAAAAACAAACCCTATAAGAGAAATCTCTTATAGGGTACATTCACAACTTTAATTATCTTCTAAATCCTCTGTTGTTTTGTTGTTTTCTAGCTCTTCTACAGTCAGGACATCTTTGTGGTTCATTTTCAAAACCTTTTTCCTTGTAGAATTCTTGTTCTCCTTCAGTAAAAACGAAGTCTTTACCGCAATCTTTACAAGTTAAATTCTTATCAGCCATTGTAACATTCCTCCTTTTTATGTATTAAGATTTAAAACTGATTCACGTAACTTTTCTTACTTGAGGAAATGTTTATGACCATATTTAAATCTCACTGTGTAATTCATTTGAACTACACAACTCATTCAGTATAACATCTATTTTATTAAATTGCAATAGTTAATTTAATATTAAATATAGATTTACCCTTGTTAATTTTTACGTACTGTATTATAATAAATTGATTAGTTTGGAGGAATAATGAATGGAAAATTTAAAATTTAATAATTTAGGACTTAACGAAGATATACTCAAAGCAATTGAAGATATGGGGTTTGAAACTCCTTCTAAAATTCAAGCTGAGGTTATACCAATTGTTTTACAAGGATTTGATGTTATAGGTCAGGCTCAAACAGGTACTGGAAAGACCCTTGCCTTCGGTGCTCCTGTTTTAAATAGTATTAGTAATGAATCTAAAAAAGTTAAGAGTATAATACTAGCTCCTACAAGAGAACTTGCTATTCAGGTATATAAAGAGCTTACAACTGTAGCAAAATACACTAAATTCAAATTGTTACCTGTATACGGAGGAGATTCCATAGACAGACAGATAAAAAGCTTAAAAAAAGGAATAGATATTGTAATAGGTACTCCTGGAAGAGTTCAAGATTTAATCAATAGAAAAGCTCTTAATCTATCTCATATTGAATTTCTTGTTCTTGATGAGGCTGATGAAATGCTTAATATGGGCTTTGTGGATGATATAGAAAATATATTAAAAAGTTGTAATGAAGATAGACGTACTTTATTATTTTCTGCAACAATGCCAAGTGAAATAAAGAAGATAGCTAAAAAGTATATGAAAAAAGATGCTAAGCATGTAGCTATAGCTCAAAATTCTATGACAGTATCTTCTGTTGAACAATTTTATTACGAAGTTAAACAAAAAAATAAATTTGAATCTTTATGCAAAGTACTTTCTGTTGACGAACCAACTAGAGCTATAATATTTTGCAAAACTAAAAAAGGTGTAGATGAATTAGTATCATCTATGAAAGAAAAAGGTTTTAGTGCAGAGGGAATGCATGGTGATATGACTCAAAGTCATAGATTAAATACTTTAAATAGATTTAAAGAAAGAACTATTCCTTTCCTTGTAGCCACTGATGTAGCTGCAAGAGGTATAGATGTTAAGGATACAAGTCATGTTATAAACTATGATTTACCTCAAGATACAGAATCCTATGTGCACAGAATTGGTAGAACAGGAAGAGCTAATAAAAAAGGTACAGCATATACTTTTGTTACACCTAAAGAGTTTAGTTCTCTTAAAAGAATACAAAAAATAAGTAAAAGTAAAATAAATAAAAGACAATTACCTACTATGGATGATGTGCTAAAAGCTAAATTTGATAGTATATTAAATGATGTAGAACAAACTTTATCTAAGGATAATTATAATACTTTTATACCTTTAGTTAAAGATTTGGAAAGCAAATTCGATCTAACAAATGTTACTGCTGCTTTAATGAGCATGTTATATAATGACGAAATTTCTTATGATTATGATGATGATAATACAGAGTCAAATTCCTTAGACTACACTAGAATATTCTTAAATGTAGGTCGTAAGGATAGACTTAACCCTAAAATTCTATTAGAGTTTTTAGATAATAATGCTAATATAAATAAAAGCCAGGTTGGAAGTATAGATATACTAGATAAATTTGCTTTTGTAGATATAGCAACAGATCGTGTCGGTGATTTAATGGATAACTGCATAGATAAAACATTATGTAGAAGAAAATTAAACATAGAAGTGGCCAAAAAATCTAAATAAAAAACAAAGGACAGTTCAAAATGAATTGTCCTTTAATATTTACATTTTTTCTAGAATATCTTCTCCCATAGACATTAAATTAGGCTTTATTTTACATGCCTTTTCTTCATTAGTAAAAATCACCAGCCTGTCCCCTTGCAATATAATTGTATCACCATTTGGTATTATTTTATTTTCCAATCTATCAATTGATACTATTAGGCAATCTTCAGGCCATATTATATCTTTTACTTTTTTATCTTCTAATTCAGAACCCATACATACAGGTACTTCTAAAATTATACTCTTTTTCTTGTCCCCCAGTACTTTAACTCCTGCTTTTTTTCCTATCATTCTTTCTAATAACGAATCGTATATAGGATGTACATTTAATATATCAGCTATCAAATAAGCAACAGTAGTTATTACCATTAATTCTAAAAAGCTATTGAAGGAATTTGTCATTTCTAATATCAATATACTGCCAGTAATAGGTGCTCTAGTAATTGCTGTAAAATTAGCAGCCATGGCAAGTATCGTAAAGTTTATTATATATCCACTTGGTAAATTAGCATATTCAACCAATGTTACACCATAGGTTTTTCCAATTAATGCTCCTAGAGCAAGTAGTGGCAAAAATATACCTCCTGGTACTCCAGAACCATAGCATACAATAGTAAATAAAAACTTTACAATTATAAATATTAATAGCGTACTAAGTAAAAATTCATTTTTACTTAAATTTTCAACTAAACTATGACCTCCTCCTAGCATTTCTGGCACAGTTAATCCAATAACTCCTGTTACAATAAAAGGTATCACTGTTTTATATCTATTTTTTAATACTTTTATATCTTTGTATATATCCTGTACTTTTAATATGGAATAATTGAATATTCTTCCTGATATACCTATTATTATACCTAATAATATTAAATAATGATATTTATTTAACGGAAGTGCTTTAACATTTTCAAAACTGAAAACTGGCTTCAATCCTAAAAACCTAGTTGATATAAAATTAGCCGCTAAACTAGCTCCCATAGCACAAGCTAAAACTAATGAATTAAAACTCTTATGCAATTCTTCTAGGGAAAATACCACTCCTGCTAAAGGTGCATTAAAGGCTGCAGATAACCCTGCACTAGCCCCACTTGTAATCAGATATTTTTCTTCAAAGGGACGCCTTTTGAAAACACGGCAAAAACCAAGGCCTACCTCTGAACCCAGTTGAACAGAAGGCCCTTCTCTTCCAAGTGAAAGACCAATTCCTAGAGAAGCTACTCCTCCAAAAAACTTTGCAACTAACTCCCTTAGCCAGTCCATTTTTAATTGTCTTAGAAAAACTCCTTTTACTTGAGGTATACCACTCCCCTTTATCATGGGTATTTTTTCTATTAATATCCCAAAGACAATTCCAGCAATTATAAGAAATAAAAACCACATTCCAACATACACTATTGAATTATTTTTTATAAATATAAGAGCATAATTACGAAAATTTGTTACCTTGTCTAATAGTATTCTAAAAAGAACAACTACTATTCCTGTTATTAATCCTACTAATATAGATTCCAAAATCAACCTAAATTTAATGTTTTTTAATCCTTTAATAGAGTCACTTACTGTATTATGTTCCATTCATTACCGCCTTCTCTTTATTATGTTATCTATAAAAATTATAATGTCTTATTAAGCTATTTGTCAAATTAACGAAAAGTTCATAATAAAAAACTACAGGATTTTAATCCTATAGTTTTAACATTACACCTATAATATTTTTCTTTCTTTTCCCATGAAAAATATAGATACACTATTTGGCCCTCCATGAGTTCCAACCGCTGGCCCTGTATAATTTATTATTACATCCTTTACATTGATTTTTGATAAAATGGCATCTTTAAGTTTTAATACTTCCTCTATACAATCACCATGAGATATACCTATTATTTGTTTTTCAGCTTCCTCTATTCTTTCTAATAATAAATCTGCTAATTTTTTTAGTGAGCCTTTTCTTCCCCTAGTCTTATCTATTGATATTACCCTTCCATCTTGATCTATTGATAGTATGGGCTTTATATTAAAAACTGTTCCTATCATAGCTGCAGCTGTTGATAATCTTCCACCTCTTTTTAAATGGTTTAAATCATCTACAGTCATAAAGGTATTTAATCTTTGTTTATGTTCTTCTACATAACTTACTATATCCTCTAAAGACTTACCTTCTTCTTTCATTTCAACTGCTTTCATTACCATTATACCTTGTCCAAGTGAAGCTGTTAAAACATTTACTATATATATTTTTGCATTAGGATAATCTTCTAACATCATATTTTTAGCTATAGTTGCACTATTTTCTGATCCACTTAACCCTGTGGAAACACATATATATAGAATATCTTTTCCACTATTTACTATGCTTTTAAAATTAGTATAAAACTCATCTACACTTGGTTGAGACGTTATAGGTGTTACCCCTTTTCGCAAATCATCAAAAAATTCTTTGTATGATAAATTTTGACCAAAATCATCAAAATAGGTTTTATCATTATAAGTACATGTAAGTCTAGCAAACTTTATATTTTTTTCTTTAATATATTCTATTGGTAAATCACTACACGAATCTGTAAATATTTCAAAATCCCTCATTTAATAATTTCCCTTCTATCGAAAGATATTTTTCCTAATTTTTTCACATTAATAAAGTTATGCTATCACATATTTAGATATTTTTCAACAAAATTCAAAATACATTTTGAATATAATTTTCATATATTGTAAAATTTTTAGTTTTATACTATAATCCTTCCAGAGGTGATTATTTTGAGTAATACAAAGCTTAAAAGTTTGGGCAAAAATTATTTAGGAGAAAATATACTGTTTAGTGAAAACGACACTAATAAAATTTATGATGAAATAACAGCTATCCTTATGTCAGAAATATATAATAACCAATTAAGTGTAAGCAAAGGTAAAGAAATTTTAAATAAAATATATAAATTATATGATAAAGGCAATGAACAATTTGAAAATTACGCCTCCTGTAAAAAGGGTTGTGGGGATTGCTGTTGTCTTTATGTAGACTGTACTGCAATAGAAGCAGAGCTTATTCGCGATTATGTACAAGCTAATTTTTCAGATTATGATAAAAACCTTTTCATATCAAAAATTAGGGAGATATTATCAATGATTCCATCTCCAGATGAAGTAAAAAAAGATGATAAAATTACATCCGATTATTTAAATAAAAAGATACCTTGTGTGTTTTTATCTGATGAAAAAACCTGTTTAGTATATTCCGTAAGACCCTTTAATTGTAGAAAATTTCTATCCATAAGTTCCCCAGACAAATGTAATATAGGAGAACAAGTAAATAAAATTAATCCTTCTATTAATAATATAGGTATATTAAGTATAAATGTATTATCCACATCTGTTATGCGATATAGAAGGTTAATAGATGAAAATAGTACAGACTTTGAATCATTACATAGAGCAATACCTTTATGGTTGCAACATGGTTTTGATGAAATATATAGATTGAAATGAAAGGGCAGATTTCTCTGCCTTTTTACCTTAATCTATCTCTGTTTTCTTAAAATCATTTTTTATTCTTAAAAATTGTTCCATATCATTTAAAAATTGAAATAAAGACGCTCTAATTTCAAATTCTTCTCTAGTTTTGGGAAGTTCCATTTTTCTAAAATCCTCTCTTAGTACATCTAAATCTTCTAGTAAGTTTTCTGCTGTATTATCTTCATATATGGAGTTTGCTACCTTTTCAATGAATTTAGCCATAATCATAGCTTGTTTATATTTTGAAAAGTCTTCCTTAAAATGATTTAACATATATTTTATACTTTCTATTTGATTTTTTCTCATATTCATGTATCTAACATAATACTTATCCTCTTGAACAATATTATTATTTAAATTAATATAGGTAAGCTTTCTTCCCTTATCTAATACATCTTCTAATTCTTCTAACAAGACATTGTTTACAAAACACTGTTTTCCCTCTTTCATTATAAGAGACATTCTTAATAATATAGTTTTCATATGCTCTTCAATATACATTTGATACTCTTTAATTTTATCTTCTGTATTGGGCATATATAAGTTTACTATTAATGCCACTACTGCTCCAACTAACATAAGTCCTATTTCATTGGCAATCCAAAATAGACTTGTTGATTTTTCAGTTAAAAGATGTGTTACTAAAACTGAACTTACAACAATTCCTTCTTCTACATTAAATTTTACCGCTAGTGGAATAAACATTATTAAAAATATACCAAAACTTATTTCTTTAAATCCAAATATATTAAAAAGTACTGTGGATATTAAAAGAGCCAATAATGTTGATATTATTCTTTTTAGCATTATCTTCATAGACTTTTTTCTTGTTTTTCCAACGCTTAATATAGTTATAATACCTGCTGCAGTTGCATACTGAAGCCCTAACCATTTAGCTACAATTATAGCTAATGCTGATCCTACAGCTGTTTTTAAAGTTCTATATCCTATGTTCATAATATTCTCCTTAAATAAAATGCTTAATTATTTACTTTATTTTATCATAAATTCTTAAATTGTTGTTATTATTTACGGACAAAAAGTAAAAAACACAACCCGTAGGATTGTGTTTAAAACCATTTAAGCGACTAAGTCTATAAGCGGAGTCCTGTATTAAACAGTCATCTATCTAAGCCTATTGTCGCCAATAGGCTTTAGCGATACTACCCGGAAGCGGGACGAGCAGCCCCTGGAAGTTAATCTCCCTGCTTCTCTATTTGATCTTGCTCCAAGTGGGGTTTACATAGCCACACTGTCACCAGTGTGCTGGTGAGCTCTTACCTCACCTTTCCACCCTTACCAAAAGTCTACAAGACCTTTGGCGGTATCTCTCTGTTGCACTATCCTTAGAGTCGCCTCCACTGGGGGTTACCCAGCACCCTGCTCTATGGAGCTCCGACTTTCCTCTCCTGTAAATTATACAGCAGCGACTGTCTGGCTTACTCGCAAAATAAATCATATCATACTAAACGGATTTTTGCAAATGTTTTATTTTTCATTCTTATCCTTTTTTATGTTATTACTAAAAAGGATTCTACCACAATTATCACAATATGCTATATTATTTTTATTTAGTTCACTTTTTATTTCATAGGCAACTCTTATTTTACATCCATCACATACACCGTCTTTTAATTCACATATAACTATTCCATTATATTTTTTCCTATTATGAAATTCCTTTAATAGTTCTTCATCTATAGATTTCTCTAATTCTTTTATATTATCTTTTATACTAGAAATTTCATTAACGGTCTTTTCAAATTCACATTTTTGTTCATCCTTTTTAAAGTTAAATTCTTCTCTTAGCTTAGAAACCTTATCTTCTAAATTTAAAATATCTTTTTCTAAGTTTTCCTCTTTTTCTAAAAACCTTATAATATTATTTTCCATTTTATTTAATTCTAACTTCTCTTTATTTATTTTTTCCTGAAGACTTTCTATCAATTTTATATCTGATCCTGCATCATTATATAAAGCATATTCCATTTTATCTATATTCTTTTTTATATCTTCAGCTTTTTTATTTGTCTTTAAATACTCTTTTCTTTCTTCTTCTAGTTCTTTTTTTAAATCCGTAAGTTCTTTTTTTCCATTATCAAATTTTACTTTTAACTCCTTTAATTTTGATATATCCTTATGTTTTTTTAATATTTTTTCATTTGTTTCTAGACTTTTATATTGCTTCTGAAGGTTAAATAAATCTTCTAAATTCAAATTAGTCACTCCTCTATTTTTTATTATAAAAAAATAGAAATAGACGTAATACGCCTATTTCTATTTATACTTATATGGTGAAACGGATTCTTCAGAAATATATACTTTTACAGTTTTATCTTTAGAATTAAGTTTTTCTTCTAACCACTTAGCTATAATTTTCATACTAGGCCATTCTGTTTCAAAATGTCCAGCATCTATAATAGCTATACCTTCTTCTGCATAGTCACTTACATAATGGTATGTAGTATCTCCTGTTATAACACAATCGGCTCCTAATTTCTTAGCAGATGCTAAAAGATCTGTACCGCTACCATTTATAACAGCTATTTTTTTTATTAACTTCTTCTCTTCTCCTGCATATCTTAAGGCTTTTATGTTTAGTGAGTTTTTCACCTTATGACATAACTCTTCTAAAGTAATTCTCTCTTCTAATTCAGCAATTCTACCTATTCCTGCTTCCTCACCTTTAAAATCTAATGAGTTTTTTTCTATAACTGAATAATTTTTTAACCCTAATATATCCATTACTATTTCATTCATACCTTGAGGTACAGCATCTAAATTAGTATGACTTGAATATACATTTATATTATTCTTTATAAGTTCAATTATTTTTTTACCTAAAAGAGTTTCTGTTGTTATATTTTTAGGATTCTTAAATAGTATAGGATGATGAGTTATTATTAAATTACATCCTAATTTCTTTGCCTCTTCTATAACTTTAAGGGTACAATCTAAAGAAACTAATATTGAGTTAATATTTTCATTAGCATCACCTACCATAAGTCCTACGTTATCAAAGTCTAACTTAAAGTCTACAGGAGCATATTCATTTTCCATTACTTCTATGATGTTCTTTAATTTTAAACTCATTTTATCAATTCCTTTAGCCTAATTATTTTTTCTTCTAACTGTTTTTTTCTTTCTTTAGATTTGAAAGTGTTGAACTCTATTTTGTTATATACTTTCTCACAGTTTTCTATCTTATATTTTATAAATTCTTTTAAATCTTTATCGCATCTTTCATACAGATACCTACTTATTTCATAAAATATATCATCTTCTTCTATTATAACATCATTATACTTTATTTTTATAATTTCATAAAATTTATTTTCTTCAATACAAATTTTTTCCTCTATAATATTAAATCCTTTTTTATATATGTATTTTCTCAGGACATCTACATTTTGCACTGGCTGAACTATTAGGTATTTAAGTTCTTTAAATTTTTCTATATTCTCTTCTATTATTTCTTTTATTAAATTACCACCCATACCTGCAATAATAGCTATATCAACTTCACCCTTATCTATAGTATTAAGTCCAGATCCTAACCTAAAATCAACTTTATCAGTATATTTTCTTCTCATAACATTTTCTCTTGCCCTATTTAGGGGTTCCTTATTTATATCTGTTGCAATAACCTTACTACATATTTTATTATCAATAAGATGAATAGGTATGTAACCATGATCTGTTCCAATATCCGCACATGTATTGCATTTTTCTACCATAGATGCTATAGCTTTTAATCTTAAACTTATATCCATATATTTCTACACTCCAATTTTAAAAAGTATTTAATATCTTAAACTGCATTATTAAAAAAAACATTGTTATTCCTAAGGATATGTATATATATTTATATGCTGATCTTTTATCATATTTAGCATAAAAATACGATGCATAGTACATGCAAAGTAGTACTATCATATTCAGTACACCATATACCATCTGTTTGAAAGCAAATTGTTTGCCTGTCCCAAAAGAAATAGGATTAAACGAAGGGTCAAAAGATATTGGCATTTTAGCTGGTAGACTCCCTTTTAAATATTTTATAAAGGGATTAAGTGTAAGTACAATTATTAAAATAGTACTTATTACAAATGGAATAAAATATCTTTTATTATTATGTAAATGAATATTTTTATTAGGGAGGTATTCCCAAGTGGAGTTTTCTACTCCTTTTCCTTCTAAAAACTTTTCAAATTTATCTCCATCTTGAGGAGATATTCCATAGGTTGTATCTTTTGTTTTTAGATATATAACATCTTTACTTGAAGTAACATACATTCTTGTCAATCCAATTTTATCTATTATTGACTTTCCTAATGCAAAAGAATCTTTACCATGTCCAGATATTTTTATTCCATTTATTTTGCCTGTTTTTCTGCTATAACACTGTATATCATCAATTAAAATTTTATCTATTACAAGATCTCTGATAATATTTATATTTAAAGATTTTTCATTCATAGTGTAATTTACAGATATGTATAATAATATGTAGTAAGCTTCATAAATATTTACTATTATTAAAGCCACTTTTAATAAATATGTTAATTCAAAAGAATTCGTTAAATAAATTAAAAGTACAATTATTAAATTAGAAAAAATAGTTTCTCCAAAAATGTAAATTAATCCTTTTCCTTTACTTGAATCATATCTCTTCATTTTCTTCACCTTTTACTTTGAATTATAGAACAAAGCACCTGATGGTGCTTTGCTTTGTATTTTAATCTAAATAATCTTTTAATTTTTTACTTCTGCTTGGATGTCTTAATTTTCTAAGAGCTTTAGCTTCTATCTGTCTTATTCTTTCTCTTGTTACATTAAACTCTTTTCCTACTTCCTCTAGTGTTCTAGCTCTTCCATCATCTAAACCAAATCGTAGCCTTAATACTTTCTCTTCTCTTGGTGTCAATGTATCTAATACATTTATAAGCTGTTCTTTTAGCATAGTAAAGGCTGCTGCTTCAGCTGGTGCTAAGGCATCATCATCTGGTATAAAGTCTCCTAAGTGACTATCTTCTTCTTCCCCTATAGGAGTTTCTAATGACACAGGTTCTTGAGCGATTTTCATTATTTCCCTAACTCTATCTACTGATATTTCCATTTCCTTTGCAATTTCTTCAGGGGTGGGCTCTCTACCTAATTCCTGTAGTAATTGTCTTGAAACTCTAATTAATTTATTTATAGTTTCTACCATATGAACAGGTATTCTTATGGTTCTTGCTTGGTCAGCTATAGCTCTAGTAATCGCTTGCCTAATCCACCAAGTTGCGTAGGTACTAAATTTATACCCCTTTCTATAATCGAATTTCTCAACTGCTTTTATTAATCCTAAATTTCCTTCTTGAATTAAATCTAGAAATAGCATACCTCTTCCAACATATCTTTTTGCAATGCTTACAACTAGTCTTAAGTTTGCTTCTGCTAATTTCTTTCTAGCCTTTAACTCTCCAGCTTCGATTCTTTGAGCTAAATCTACTTCTTCTTCTGACGTTAATAGAGGTACTTTTCCTATTTCCTTTAAATACATTCTTACTGGGTCATCTATAGAAATACCTTCTGGTACGCTAATGTCAATTTCTTCTTCCTCTTCTTCCTTTTTTATTTCATCTGCTCCTAATACATCTATATTCATAGATTCCAGTGCTTCATACACCTTTTCAATTTGTTCTGGAGTTAATTCTATTTCTTCTAATTCATCCATTATTTCTTTGTATGTAAGGGAACCACTTTTTTTGCCTTTATCTATTAAATTTTTCAACACCTTCATTTTGGCATTTTTATCTTTCATTATTTTGCCTCCTTCCACTTTACTGTGTATCACTTAGCTGTCTTTGTATGTTTATAAGTTCTTTAGCTAAACTTAGGGATTTTTCTATATTTCCTTCTGCTTCAAATTTTTTTATTTCTTCTTTTATCTTTTTTATCTTTTCTTCTAATTTATATTTTTTTATTTCTTTAATAAAATCCTGTACTATAACTTTATAGTCGTCATTTTCGTTAATTTTCTTAGAGTCTTGTATATTTATCCATTCTTTAATTATTTCACTATCCTCATAACTCATTTCTATATTACTTTTAATTTCTTCTATACCTAAGTCATAATTTTCTAATATTATATTAATAATATCTCTATGTGATTTTAATATAAATTCATCTACACTAATATTATGAAAAACATAATCTTTTATAATTTCACTTTCTATAATAGATTTTATAAGTACTCTTCCCGCCCTTACATAAGACGGTTCTAAATATAATTTATTCCCTAAAACTTCTTGAATATTCACATTAATACTATTATTCACATCTTTTTGTAATTTATTATTTAATAAATCATACAATACTTGACTTTTTAGTTTTGTTTCATCGGATAGTCTCTTTATATATATTTCCCTTTCTATTGGTTGTAAATCTTTTAAAATATTTATAGCCCTATTTACATATTTAATAACTCCCTCGGGATCTTTTAAATTCACTCCTTCTAGAGCCTTTTTTAATTTATAATCTATTAATTGAAGAGATCTATCTATAAGTTCTAAAAAGGCTTCTTTACCATGCTTTTTTATGAAGTCATCTGGATCTTCTCCTTTTGGCATCATAAGTACTCTTACATCAAGACCTTGTTCTTTTAATACATCTAATCCCCTTTGTGTAGCTTTTTGACCAGCTAAATCTGCATCATAAGATATTATTACCTTGTTTGCATATCTTTTTAGAAGTTTAGCTTGATTAGGTGTTAATGCCGTACCTAATGAGGCTACTGCTGACCGAATGCCACATTGATGAAGTGCAATACAGTCCATATAACCTTCTACTATTATAAGCATATTATTCATATTATTATTTATTGCAAAATTTATACCATAAAGATTGGTTCCTTTTTTAAACACATGTGTTTCAGGTGAATTTAAATATTTAGGTTTTGAATTGTCCAAAACCCTTCCTCCAAAACCAATAACTCTTCCCCTATAATCAAATACTGGAAACATTATTCTATTTCTAAACCTGTCATAAATATTTCTTTTATTACCTTTTATAATCAACCCCGCTGCCAACATATCTAGTTCAGTATAACCTTTTTTCTTTAAATAGTTTAAAAGTCCATCCCACTTGTCTTCAGCATATCCTATACCAAAATTATTAATAGTTTTTTGTAACAATCCCCTGTTCTGTAAGTAGTTTAAAGCTTTTTTGTTTTTTCTTAGATTATTAAAAAAATACCTTGCTGCCTCTACATTTATTTTATATAATTCTTCTTTGGCATCTTTCTTTGGAGCTTCCCCATTTTCATAAGTTACTTCAATATTTGCCCTATCTGCTAATAAATGTACTGCATCTACAAAGGGTAGATTTCTTGTTTTCATAACAAAAGTTATTACATTTCCCGCTTCTCCACAGCCAAAACACTTATATATTTGTTTATTTGGAGTAACTGTAAAAGAAGGGCTTTTTTCATTATGAAAAGGACATAGTCCCATGTAATACCTACCAGATCTTTTAAGTCTCACTCTTTCCGATATTACATCTAATATATCATTTGATTCTTTTACTTTTTGTATGACATCTTTCGATATCACTTAATCACTTCACCTATCCTTTAGCCTCATATTTATATTCCTCCTTACAAAGGATATATATATTCGACAATTATATCTTTTTTCCTTCTTTTTTTGTATTTATTTTTATTTAAATAAGTATATTTAAAATGCAGCTATAATATATATTCTTTGCTTATTTTAAATATCCTTCATTTTTATATTTTTTCTATGTTTTTCAGTACAATTATTAGTTTATCCACTTTTATATGGAAAATACACTAATTTATTTTAATAAATTACAATTTTAGGCACATATATATTATTAAACAATAATAAGCAATAATCATCACTCATACCTGATATATAATCTGCCACTCCTTGATATAATCCCTCTTGTTCAACTATATTTTTGTAAAACTCTGGCATTTTATTTGAATTTTTTAAATAGTAATTAAATACTTGATATAATACAAACTTCGCTTTATCTCTTTCTTCTTTTAAAATTGATCCTTTATAAACTCTTTGAAACATAAATTTTCTTAATTCTTTTAAAGCTATTTCTATTTTTTCACTCATGCCTACTTCAATGGTACCAAGTTTTATATTTTCTAAAGTTTTATTTATACAATCCTTTACTAAAGTATCTATCCTATCACTATGATTTCTTCCCAATACATTTATTAAATCCTTTGGTAAATCACTTTCATGTAAAAGTCCTGCTCTTATAGAATCATCTATATCGTGATTTACATAAGCTATTTTATCACTATACTTAACTACTTGTCCTTCTAAGGTAAATGCCTTAGTAATATCTTTTTTATTTGAAAATCCACTATGATGTAGTATACCATCTAAGACCTCTTTAGTTAGGTTTAATCCTTTTCCTTGCTTTTCTATCTTTGTTAATACTCTTATGCTATTTATATTATGTTTAAAACCATTAGGCAAAAGCTCATTTAAGACTTCTTCACCGCTATGAGCAAAGGCAACATGCCCTATATCATGCCCTAAAGCTATAGCTTCTATTAAATCTTCATTTAATCCTATTGATTTACCTATAGTTTTACCTATTTGTGCAACTTCTAAAGTATGTGTAAGTCTTGTTCTATAATGGTCTCCCCAGGTTTTTATGTATACTTGTGTCTTGTGTTTTAATCTTCTGAAGGATTTTGAGTGAATTATTCTATCTCTATCAACCATAAATACCGTTCTTATATCATCTTGATTCTCTTTTATGATTCTACCCTTTGTGTCTTCTGATTTAGTTCCTTCTGGAATTATACTTATCCTTTCTATATTTTCAACTCTCTTTCTTAAACTCATCTTATCAATACTCACTTTTCCCTTTCTTAATAATTAACTTATTCTATATTTTATGTAAAAGTCCTTTTTTACTTATGAAATCCATAAGAGTATGTAAGCTTTAATACTAACTATTATGTATATTCCAGGGATCTTTTTAATATTATTATACAGAGATAAATAATAAAGGAGTTTTGTTATGTCAAGCATTACTAATGCATCTGATTTACAACTTTTGTCTGAAGAAAATGTACGATTAAATGTATTAAAGCATTATAATCTAGAAAATTCAATAGTAACACAAATAAAATTTAAAAACACTGATAAGCAAAGAGCAGTTTATAAAGTAAGCCATGGCTCTAAAAACTATTGTCTTAAGAAAGTATACTTCCCTGAAGAAGAATTATTATTCGTATATTCAGCTATAGAATGGATGCATAGATATAATATAAAAGTTCCAAGAATATTGCCTACTTTAGAAAGTAATAGATTTGTTAATTATGAAAATATGTTATTTATATTAACTCCATGGATAGAAGGATGTAAATGCGACTATGATAATCCTATTCATGTGACTAGATCCACAGAAAATCTATCTTTAATGCACCATCATTCAAGTAAATTTTTCCCAATACTTGGTAGTGATAATCGTGAGAAATTTGATAATGTTTATGACACTACAGAAAAACGATTTAATCAACTTTTAGAATGTTCTAATTTAGCTTTTAAATATAAAGATAAATTTTCAAAATACTTTTTAAGTCATTTTGATGCTAATCTAAATACTGCTAAAAACATACTGGCTTTATCTTGTACAATCAATCACAATAATCTTCAAAAAAATTTATGTCATTTAGATTATGTAAATAAAAACATTATATTAGATAATAATAATAACGTTTGGGTTATTGATTTTGATAAATGTAGAATAGATTACCGTGTACACGATATAGGATACTTCATGAGAAGATATTTGCGTAGGGATAATACCAGTTGGGATGTTAAAAAAGCCATAGAATGTATAGAAATCTATGAGGGTATAAATCCTTTAAATTTAGATGAACATAAATATATTCTGTGTTATATAGGATTTCCTCAAAAGTTTTGGAAAATATCTAGAGATTATTATAGAAATATAAAAAGATGCAATAAAAATTCTTTCTTCAAAGTTTTAACTAGTTCCATAGAAAAGGAAAAAGAACAAGATGATTTTGTTATTGATTTCTTAAAATATATAGAGGATAAATTTAATATAAAATTATCTTAAGTATAGATAGGTTAGCTTTTTTATGCTAACCCCTTTATTTTATTAAAAAACAAACGTCAGACAGAGTACTTTTCCATCTGACGTAAATTTCATTTTATTTTCTTGGATATTTAACTTCCGCTTGTGCTGCTGCAAGTCTTGCTATTGGTACTCTATAAGGTGAACAAGATACATAGTCTAATCCTACTTTATGGAAAAATTCAACAGATGCTGGATCTCCACCATGTTCTCCACATATACCAAGTTTTATATTTTCTTTAGCTTTTCTTCCTAATTCACAAGCATTTTGAACTAGTTGTCCTACACCTTTTTGATCTAGCTTTTGGAAAGGATCAAAATCATATATTTTGTTATCATAATAGTTATTTAAAAACTTTCCAGCATCATCTCTAGAAAAACCAAAAGTCATTTGTGTTAAATCATTAGTTCCAAAGGAGAAGAAATCTGCCTCTTTTGCAATTTCATCTGCTACAATAGTAGCTCTAGGCACTTCTATCATAGTTCCAACGAAATATTCTAACTCTACACCTGATTCTTCTATTACTTTATTTGCCACATTTATAACTATATCCTTTAAGAATTTAAGTTCTTTTACTTCTCCTACAAGCGGTATCATAATTTCTGGCTTTATATTATATCCCTTTCTGTTTTTTACATCTATAGCGGCTTCTATAACTGCTCTTGTTTGCATTTCTGCAATCTCTGGATAACTTATAGATAATCTACATCCTCTATGTCCCATCATAGGATTAAATTCTTTTAAGGATTCAATCTCATATTTAACTCTCTCAAAAGTTACTCCCATATCCTTTGCTAATTCTTTTAGGTCCTCATCCTCTGTTGGAAGGAATTCATGTAGTGGTGGATCTAAGAATCTTATTGTAACAGGTCTTCCCTCCATAGCTTCATAAATACCTACAAAGTCTTCTCTTTGCATTGGTAGAAGTTTTTCTAATGCCTCTCTTCTTTGATCTTCATTGTCTGCCATAATCATTTGTCTAACAGCAGGTATCCTCTTTTCATCAAAGAACATATGCTCAGTTCTGCAAAGACCTATACCTTCAGCTCCAAACTCTACTGCTTGATTTGAGTCTTTTGGTGTATCTGCATTAGTTCTTATTTTTAAACTTCTTATACCATCAGCCCACTTCATGAATATTCCAAAATATCCACTTATCTCTGGTGATACAGTCTTAATAGCTTCTCCATATACCTTTCCTGTACTACCATCTATTGATATATAGTCGCCTTTTTTAAATTTAATTCTTCCTATTTGGAAAGTATTTTCTTTTTCAAATACTTCTATGTCATCACACCCTACTACACAGCATTTTCCCATTCCTCTTGCAACTACCGCAGCATGTGAAGTCATTCCTCCTCTAACAGTAAGTATTCCTTCTGCTGCTATCATTCCCTCAATATCTTCAGGGGATGTTTCTACTCTTAATAGAACAACTTTTTCTCCTAATTCATGCTTTTCCTTTGCTTCTTCTGCAGTAAAATATACTTTACCACAAGCAGCTCCAGGAGATGCTGGTAATCCTTTAGCTATAAAAGTAGCTTTCTTCAATTCGCCTTCATGAAAATTTGGGTGTAATAGTGTATCCAATTGCTTTGGTTCAACTTTTAATAGAGCTTCTTCTTTTGTTATTAATCCTTCATTAACCATATCTACTGCTATTTTTAATGCTGCTTGAGCTGTTCTCTTACCATTTCTAGTTTGTAAGAAATATAATTTTCCTTGCTCTATGGTAAATTCCATATCTTGCATATCTCTATAGTGATTTTCTAGCTTTCCAGCTATATTAACGAATTCTTCATAACAACTTGGTAAATCTTCTTTTAATTTTGTTATTGCTTGAGGAGTTCTTATACCCGCTACTACATCTTCCCCTTGGGCATTTATTAGATACTCACCAAAAATTTTATTTTCACCTGTAGCAGGATCTCTTGTAAATGCAACTCCTGTTCCTGATGTGTCACCCATATTACCAAATACCATGGTTTGAATATTTACTGCTGTTCCCCAACTTCCTGGAATGTCATTAAGTCTTCTGTATACTATGGCTCTTGGATTATCCCAAGATCTAAATACTGCATTTACAGATTCAAGAAGCTGTATTTTTGGATCTTGTGGAAATTCTTCTCCTACTTCTTTCTTATAAATTTCTTTATATTTTTCTACAATTTTTTTAAGATTTTCCGCACTTAAGTCTGTGTCAAATTTTGCATTTATAGATTTTTTTACTTCTTCTAAAATATCTTCAAACATTCTTTTATCTAGTCCCATAACTACATCTGAAAACATTTGAATAAATCTTCTATAAGAGTCATAAGCAAATCTTTCATTGTTTGTTAATCTACTAATAGCTTTTACTGTATCATCATTTAATCCTAAATTTAATATGGTATCCATCATACCAGGCATTGAAACTCTTGCCCCTGATCTTACAGATACCAATAAAGGATTATCTATACTTCCAAAGCTCTTTTTAGTTTCTTTTTCAATTTCTTCAAGTGCTTTATATATTTGTGATATAACTTCATCAGAAAGTTTTTTATTATCTTCATAATATTTAGTGCAAGCTTCTGTTGTAATAGTGAAGCCTTGTGGAACTGGTATTCCTAAAATAGTCATTTCTGCTAAATTAGCACCTTTTCCACCTAAAAGATTTTTCATTTTTGCATTTCCTTCTTTGAATAAGTAAACATATTTTTTACTTTCCATAAACTAAACATCCCCTTCATATATTCTTATTTATGGATATACCTTAAACTAAATGTTTTTTACCATATTCACTACTATATTGGTAATATTAGTCTTTGATACTTTTCCGATTATTTTATAAGCATCTTTTTTATCTTCTAAGTTCTCTTTTTCTACTACTGGTAAACTATCAATTTCATGATCTATTATTTTTATTGCAGCATCGTAGGCGCTTTCATCTTTTTTTAACATTATAATATTAGGCATTCTTGTCATTATTACTCCAATTGGAACCTTGTGCATATCCGTTCCACCCATGGCAAATTTCAAGAAATCTTTTCTAGACACTGCCCCTACCAAAACACCTTCATTTTCAACAAATAAAGTACCTACATCATTTAAAAATAAATTTACTATTGCATTATATATAGTGGTTGCTTCATTAACCACCACAGGATCAGACATAATTTGTTCTACTTTTAAATTTCTTATGTATTCATAAGCTAAACTATAAGAGGGTTTTTTAGAATATATGTATCCAACCTTAGGCTTTGCATCTAGTATTCCTGTCATTGTAAGTATTGCTAAATCCGGTCTTAAAGCTGCTCTAGTAACATTTAATTTTGATGCTATTTGTTCACTAGTAATAGGCTCATTTTCTTTAACTAATTTTATTATTTTTTTCTGTCTCTGTGATAGCTTAATTTTTTTCACCCTCTCTCTTTAAAATTCCATTTAAACATACTTAATTATAACATTTATTAAAATAAATAGTATAGCACTTTGATGCTATTATAGCTAATTATATTTAGTTTTCGTATTTTCTTATTATTTTTCTTCAATATGCTATATTAATTAATCTTTTTTATTATATTTCACTTATATAGTATATCACATATATTTTTATAGGGGATTCCGTTTAATGCAAATGATTAAGTCAGCAGATGTCTGCTGACTTATTTATTTATATCTTCTTCATCATCAAAATCTACACTATAACTATAAACATCACCTTGATATTTCTCCTCTTTAGATGAAAATTTATCTTTCATATCTGATGTTTTACTAGTAAATTTACTTTTTATATCTCTTACTATACCTTTAACAACCTTGTTCACAACTTCTACAGAACCATCTTTTTTTATAATTTCTATAGTTAGTTCAGTTAAAGCTGCTGCAAACACAATTAATGTTAATAAAGGATTTAACATAAGACCTATACCTGTAACAGCTACTCCTGCATTGACAGGTATATCAGCAATTATTTTATCTTTTTTTCGTATTATTATTCTATTTATATTTCCTTTTTCTATTAAATCTTTTATCCATTGTATAAATTCATCTTTAGTTACATATAAATCTTCTTTCTTTGCCTTTTTCTTTTCTTCTATATATATTAATGCATCTACTACGTTTCCATTACATATTTCTAAAGCTTCTTTTGCTTCTTTATATCCGACTTTAGTTCTTTCTATTATAAGGTCAATTTGCTCTAAGTTAATTTTACTCATTTTAATCCTCCTTTGATATATTTAATATCTCTAAACTTTTCGGTCTTCTAATATAATTTTGGGATATTATATATTTTAGTATATCATATATTTCCTTTTTCAAATTATCTGGTATAGTAATTCTATAAGTTTTTTCAAGTGGTAGCTTATTTAAATACTTGATTATATTATAAGATGCATTACTTATATCTATACCATTACTTCTATTACAATTATTGCAAAGACCTCCCAAGAACTGTAGACTTATATAGTTAGAAGAGGTTATTTTCTCTTTACAAATTGAACACTTATCTAAGCTTAGTTCATACCCTGTTGTCTTTAATATTCTAAGTTCAAACACCCTTGCTAAGGTTTCTAAATCTATAGCTCTTGTTCTCATTAAATAAAAGATAGTTACAAATTCCTTAAAAAGTAATCTATTACTTTCTCCTTCTGGAAGGCATATATCCACTAACTCACAAAAATATGAAGCATAGGTTATAGTGTCTAGATCACTTAAAAGCTCTTGAAAGGATTCCAGTATCTCTCCTTCGTTTAAAGTATACATACCTCTTCCTTTATAAAATATGTAATTACCATAACAAAAGGGTAAGGATACTGGAAAAAACTTGTTACTATTTTTCTTAGCTCCTTTTGCTATTACTGAAATTTTACCAAACTTTTCTGTAAAAAACCAAATTATTTTATCCCATTCTTTATAATCCTGAGTCTTTATTACTAAAGCTCTAGTATTAAAAACAGACAGAAAATCAACTCCTCAGCTATTGTCTATATCCTAATTCTTTTAAAATTCTATTGTCGTCTCTCCATTCTTTCTTTACCTTTACCCACACTTTTAAAGAAACCTTGCTTTGTAAAAATTTTTCTATATCTTGTCTAGCATATTGAGATATCTTTTTTAGCATTGAACCATTTTTTCCTATTATGATTCCTTTATGTGAATCTCTTTCACATAGCATAGTCGCATTTATTTCATAATTTCCTTTTTCATTTTTTTTCATAGTCATCATCTCTACTGCTATACCATGAGGTACTTCTTCACTTAATAGTCTTAAAGCTTTTTCCCTTATTATTTCTGCTACTATAAACCTTTCTTGTTGATCTGTTATCATATCTTCTGGATAATACTTAGGCCCCTCTGGAAGATATTTTTTCATTAATTCTAGTAAAGTGTCTACATTCTTATCCTTTGATGCTGAAATAGGAATAATCTCTTTGAAAAAAGGATATGCATCATGATAATTTTTTAATGTTTCTGCTACTTTTCCCTGATCATTTTCATCTATTTTATTAACAATAAGAAATACTGGTTGTTTTATTCTTTTTAGTTGTTCTAATATATAAACGTCTCCTCTTCCTAACTGTCCTTCTGGTGTAGTCATAAATAGCACAATATCCACACCTTTCAAAGCTTCTTCTGCTACCTTAACCATATACTCTCCTAGTTTATGCTTTGGTTTATGCATTCCAGGAGTGTCTACAAATACTATTTGACAATCCTCTTGCGTTAATATTGTTTGTATATTATTTCTTGTAGTTTGTGGTTTGTGTGACACAATTGAAAGTTTTTCCTTCATTATGTTATTTAATAATGTAGATTTCCCTACATTGGGTCTTCCTATTACTGTTATAAATCCTGATTTAAACATATTTCCTCCTTATATATCCAGATCTTTTTTAGTAAATGCTCCTGGAAGAATTTCTTCTAGAGTTTTCACTTCATATTCATCTATATTTTTTGCAAGTATTACAATAGTGTTTTTATCTCCAAACTCTGCAATTACTTGCCTACAAATTCCACAAGGATAAGTAAATTCATCTTTACGTCCTAGTATTGCAATGGCTTTTATTTTAGTTTTTCCTTCAGATATAGCTTTAAATATAGCCGTTCTTTCTGCACAATTAGTAGCTCCAAAGGATGCATTCTCTATATTACATCCATTATATATGTTATTATCTTCTGTTAATATTGCAGCTCCTACTTTAAAGTTTGAATAGGGTACATATGCCAATTCCCTTGCTTCCATAGCTTTTTTTATTAGTTCTTTATAGTCTATTTTATTCATAACATTCATTCCTTCCATCAGACTAATGTGTCTCTATTTATATCTTTCTATGATAGTAAGTAAATTATACCATACTATCCTCCAAAAATTTTAAATAAAAATATAGTTAAAAAAATTCCTAAAAAGGCTCCAGCTAATACTTCTATTATGGAGTGAGTTTCAGAATCCACCCTACTTTGAGCTACAATTAAAGCTAATATATAGCTAAGCATTATAGAAACTGTTTCCTCTGTAAGCAATGCTATAGTTGTTGCTATAGCAAATGCTATGGCACTATGTCCGCTAGGCATGCCTCCTCTTAAAGGAGTTCCTTCCCCATATATAGCTTTTATCACCAAGGTTGCTATACAAACTATAAATAAAATTAAAAATATCATATATGGATCCGAGCTTTTAATTTTCTTAATTACTTTAAAATTTATATCCTCTAGTTTCTGCCAAAATATAATATATCCTACTGCCAAAGCATTTATAGCTGTTAAAAGTACTGCCGCTGCTGATATATTTTTAGCTATTTTAGCTAAAGGATGATAGTAGTTAGTAGTAGCATCTATAGTAAATTCTATTGCTGTATTAAAAAGTTCTGCTGTGATTACAGATGTTATAGTAAGAAGTACAATTAAAAGTTCCACTTTTGTCATATCGTAAAAGAAAGATGCAGTGAGAACTAAAAGAGCTGCTATCATATGTATTCTCATATTTCTTTGTGTTCTCACTGCATATACTAATCCCTCTATGGCGTAGTTAAAACTATCTATTAACTTTTTTATTTTCATATTTTAACACCTACTTGGTTTATAGTCTACCCTCTACTGATATTAAAACTTTCAAGTATTTCTTCCTCTTTCTTTCTCATAATAACTTTTTCCTCTTCATCAATATGGTCATATCCTAAGAGATGCAGTACTGAGTGAACTACTAAGTAGCAAACTTCCCTTAAAAATGAATGATTATATTCTTTGCTTTGCTCTAAAGCTTTTTCTAAAGATAAAACTATGTCCCCAAGCACTAAATTCCCTTCGTTTAAATATTCCACTCCAAAACTATATTCTCTATAGGATTCGCTAAATACTCTTCCCTTTGGGTATTCCAACATTGGAAAAGATAGTACATCTGTTTCTTTATTTATACCTCTAGTATCATTATTTATCTCTTTTATAATTTCATTATCCACATATATTACACTTATTTCATATCCTATGTCTACTTCCTCTTTCTTAAGCGCATAATCTATTATCTCATTTATCAGCTTATCTAAATCTTCCTGGGCTTTTATTTTGTTCTGTCTATTGTCTATATAGATCAATTTTCACTTCATCCTCTCTTATTTGTTTTGCCATTTGTCAGTAGGATATTCTATTCTTTGATGATAAATACCTAAAAGTATTTTTACAAAGGAATTTCTAATTTTATCTATATCCTTTAAAGTTAAATCACAGTTATCTAATTGTCCCTCGTTCAATCTTCCCTTTATTATATTATTTACCATTTCCTCTATTTTGCCCTTAGTTGGATCACTAATAGATCTAACAGCTGCTTCCACACTATCTGCTAGCATAATTATTGCAGCCTCTTTAGATTCTGGTTTAGGTCCTGCATACCTAAAATCTTCTTCTTTAATTTCTTCAGGGTTTTCCATAGAATTCTTCATTGTTATATAAAAATATTTCACTAAAGTTGTTCCATGATGTTGTTCTATTACATCTCTAATGACTTTTGGTATTTTATATTCTTCTGCTAATTCTATACCATCTTTTACATGAGCAGTTATAATTAAAGTACTTAAATTGGGATTTATTTTATCATGAGGATTGTCATTTCCCAGTTGATTTTCCTTAAAGAAATAAGGTCTTTTTATTTTACCTATGTCATGGTAATAAGAAGCCACTCTAGCTAATACTGGACTCCCTCCTACCTGTTCTGCAGCCACTTCTGCCAAATTACCTACTAACACACTATGATGATAAGTACCAGGTGCCTCCATTAAAAGCTTTTTTAATAAAGGATTATTAGGATTTGACAACTCTAAGAGTTTTATAGTAGTAACTATATCAAAAGTACTCTCAAAGAACGGTAGAAAGCCTATAGTAAATATTCCTGAAAGCAATGATCCTATTAAAGAAAACCCTGCTTTTTTTACCACATCTATTGTATTGTTACTTAATAGCACTCCTGCAGAAAAAGTTAAAATCACATTAACTATGGATATATATAATACAGAATATAATATATCATTTCTCTCCTGCATCTTTTTTAATATTATAGATATACTTAATACATTTATTATAGCCAGTAAAGTTATCTCTACATTAAATTCAACAGCACAACTTATAAGAATACAAGTTAAACCATTAACCACTAAAGATAGTTTCCCATCAATTAGTAAAGTAAAAAGCATAGGAATACATGCTAAAGGTATCAAAAAAGGTTGCTTACTTAAAATTCTTGCAAATGTTACAAACATACAAGTAAATATATTTATTAAAATTAATTTACTTACATCATCAAATATTTCTCTTTTAAATTTTCTTATATAAATCCATTGAATTGTCATTACTAAAGCTATTAATATACCTAAACTTAAATAAATATACCATTCAAAACTATCCTTTGAATTCAGTAATCCTAACTTTGCTAATATATCTATTTGAGCTTTTGTTACAGGTTCTCCTTCTTTAACAATTATTTGTCCTTTTTTTATTATAACTGGAGCTCTTTTTTTGGCTTCCTCTCTTAGTTCTTCAGTTTTTTCTTCATCATAAAAAAAGTTTGGCTTTATTTGAGAATACGCCATAATGGTAGCTAAATTTTTCAAGCTTTTTTTATTTAGGGTAGAATCATTTATTTTTTCTGTTATAAATTCACGTGCTTTTTTTATATCATCACTATTGTCTCCAACACTTCCATCACTTATATTTACTCCATCATATAGATCTGAGATGGTTTTTACTAAAACGACTTTAAGTTTATCCAAATTATCTTTATCTAACTTTAAAAACTCCATATAGTCTTCATCAGATAATTTTATATTATTTCCTTCTCTTAATTTATTTATTTTATCCTTTTCCGATATATTTACATCTACCACTGAAGGAATTTTGTTAAAAAGTTTATCTAAATCTTCCAACACATTATTCTTTACCTCTGGTTTTTTATTATATTGTAAAGGTACAGATTCTATAGCTTGCTTTACTCTAGCTTTAGTTGCTATATCATCCACTACTTCTCTTGTAGCCTTTATATCAACATTAGCTATCTCACCTTCCATCAAACTATATTTTTGAGTTACAATAGAAGTTATAAGCACAAAGTATATAATTATAAAAGTTGTTACAAATATTAAAATTTTCTTTCTTGTATCTGTACTCTCTTTCATCTCACTTAAAATATTTTTATCCACAATAAATCATTCCTTTGTATCGCTTCTTAATTTTCTTTTGTATAACATTTTAATTTTCTTTTGGTTCTGTTACTATATCCTCTTCAATCTCTCCCTCTACAGCAATATTTTCTTCTGCCACAATCAATAGTCTTACTTCTATATACTCCTCATAATCTTTTTTATCTATGATTTTATCTTTTACAATAACATTTTTATCAAAATTCAAGGTTATTTTTTTTTCTAATTCTTTTGCAACTGTATTTACAAGACTATCTTTATTTAAATCTACTTTATTTTGTTTCACCTCATAATATGTTTCAATTACAATAGGACCTTTGTTATCCTCTATTTTATCATACTGTTCAAATTTATTCACAGTTTTCTTTAAAAATAATTTTTTTCCTCTAAAATTTATAAATACATTGTTTATCTTGTTACCAGTTTTAGTTCTCTCTATCTTATAGGGTTTTACCTCTTTTATTTCTTCATAAAAAGTTCTAGCAATTACATCTCCTTTAGCATGAACAGCGTATTCTTCTCCTTCTTTTCCCTGTTGTCCTTTAACTAAAATATCTCCTTTTTTTACTATGTCCTCTTCTTTAACCAGTGCAGTTCCAGCTGTTGTATATACCCTTACAACCTCTCCATCTTTTTTAGCTACTAAATTGCAAGGATCATCCATTAAAATAACTTTAGGAGGACTTTGCCTTTCTGAAGCAGTTATTTTTAATAAAGATCCTTCTGTTCTTATTCTAATCCACATTATGCTATCATTATTTTTCATAATTTCTTCTTCTAATTTGTAAATATCTATATTCTTCTTTTTTACGCCTTCTTTTACTCCATAATTTAAAAGTTCCATTCTTATTTCATAGGGAGATAAATTTTTTTCTGTAATTATATCAATTCTCCATATATAAGTGGATAAATAATATATTATGATGGCAAATAAAATACATCCTAATATTAAAGCTCTTCTCCTTCTTAGTTTTAATATTAAAAATCCTATTCCTGTTCTTTCTACTATTTTAAATTTACATTGGGTTTTCTTTGCTATTTTTTCTAGTTTTTTATAATCCTTTAAATTTATAGTTAACTTTAATGTTGTTATGTTTTTTCTCTCTATATTTTTTATTTCTATTCCACTTTGCCATGCAAGATTTATTATTTTTTCAGGTATTAAGCTTTGTATTTCCAGGGTAATATTACTTTTTCTAAACTTTTCTAGGTTAATTTTATTCACTTCCCTCATATAGTATAGATTTAAATACTCCTCTTAAGGTTATGGTTTTTCCTCCTAAAAAAAGTATTTCAAAGTCTCTTCCATGAATGCTTAAAAGTCCTACCCTGGAATTTATTTTTACTATATTCTCATCAAAAACAACTATGCCCCTATGATTTTCAATAGATATTTCTGTATTACCTGTGATAACTATTTTAGGTAAATCCATAAGCACATCTCTTGGCAATTCTAATTTATCTATTAATTCACCTTTAGCATTTTCTATTTTGCCTTCCATATTTCACCTTCTAAAAAAGTACTTTCATACTAATTTATGAAGATAATACAGAATAAATGACAGTGGAATAAAATAAAAAGGCTGAGATATCTCAGCCTTTGTATAGTATTCATTATTTATTTTTGCCAATTAAAACTTCTTTTACTACTTCGCTAACAAGCTTTCCATCAGCTCTACCTTTTAGTTTGGGTACAACTATACCCATAACTTTTCCCATGTCTTTTATGTTATTTGCCCCTACTTTTTCTACTGCCTGATTGACAAAATCTTTTATTTCTTCTACTGATAGTTGCTGAGGAAGGTAACTTAACAAAATTTCTATTTCAGATTGGGCCTCCTCTACTAAATCTTGTCGGCCTCCTTTTTTAAACTCAAGCAAAGCTTCTCGCCTTTGTTTGACTTCCTTAGCTAGAACTCCAATGACATCTTCATCGTTAAGTTCTTTACCATTGTTTTTTTCTTCTAATAGTATAGAAGATCTAACCATACTAATTGTATTAGCCTTAAATTTATCTCCTGATTTTAAAGCTTGTTTCCAATGTTCCTGTAATTGTTCTTTAAGGACCATATCAGTACCTTCTTTCAAAGATATTCTTATTTGAACTTTCTCTTTCTAGCAGCTTCTGATTTCTTTTTTCTCTTTACACTTGGCTTTTCATAGTGTTCTCTTTTTCTTGCTTCTGATAAAACACCGGCTCTAGCGCATTTCTTCTTAAATCTTCTTAGAGCGTTCTCTAAAGATTCGTTTTCTCCAACTTTTATTTCTGACATATTCTTCTCCCTCCCTCCGCTAGTTCAATTTATTAAATAAATTAAACACAGGCAATGCAGGTTAAATAACACACATTTCATTATATAATAAAATTACTTGTATTGTCAACAATTTCATGGGCGTTTTTCAATGCTAAAATCTCCTATAATTATCCTGGAGGCCATTGTAGATTTCTTCCTCCTAATAGATGAAAATGAATATGCTCTACCGTTTGCCCTCCTTGTTCCCCACAATTAGTTACAACCCTATAACCTTTTTCATTTATGTCTAATTGTTGTGCTAATTCTTTAATCTTAATATATATATGGGATATAATCTTTGCATCATTATCACTTAATTCATTTAAGTTTTTTATATGCTTTTTAGGAATTACTAAAACATGAGTTGGTGCTGATGGACTTATATCTTTAAATGCTAATATTAATTCATCTTCATAGACTTTTTCAGAAGGAATATCTCCTTTAACTATCTTACAAAATATACAATCTTCCACTTTTTCACCTCCTTAAAATGTCTCAACCTAACATACATAAATATTTTTCACTATTTATTATATATATATAAATTCAACATTTATGCTGCTTTTCCTTTTATTTTATTGTAATTTTCCTAAAACGTAATCTTCTTTTACTTCTTTAATAATAGTATTTACTATTTTCCCTTGTAAATTCATACTACTTTTAGTTACTACTTTTATATAATTTGGAGTATAACCTTCATAGGAGTTTTCCTCTAAATTAGATTTTTCTTCGTATAACACTTGAAGTTCTTGTTCTAAAAACTTCTCCATGAAATCTTTTTCAAGCTTTTTATTTAATTCTATTAAACTATTACTTCTTTCATCCTTTATATTCCCATCTATTTGTTCTTGTATTTCAGCAGCTTTAGTTCCTGATCTAGGACTGTATTTAAATATATGCATTTTGGATAGTTTTATTTCTTCTAAGAATCTATGGGTCTTTTTAAATTCTTCTTCACTCTCACCTGGAAAACCTACTATTATGTCCGTTGTTATTGATACACCTTTAATTTTTTCTCTAAGTTTTTGTACTATATATCTATACTCTTCTGTTGTATAGCTTCTATTCATTCTCTTTAAAGTTTCATCACATCCACTTTGTAGAGATAAATGAAAATGAGGACATAGCTTTTTCAAGTTAGAGAATCTATCGATAATGTCATCTTTAAAATATTTAGGAGATATAGAACCTATTCTGACCCTTTCTATACCTTCTATTTTATCTATTTCCTCTAATAAAGTAATTAGGTCCCAATTATCTTGAAAATCATTGCCGTAAAGAGATATCTGTATTCCTGATAGTGTAACTTCTTTGAATCCATGTTCCACTAATTTTTTTATTTCTTCTATTACCTTTTTAGGTTCTTTACTGCAAATTCCTCCTCTTGCAAAAGGAATTAAGCAATAAGAGCAAAAACTATTACATCCATCTTGTATTTTTAAAAAGGCTCTAGTCTTATCCTTATAACTTTCTATATTTAACTCTTCAAAAACATTGTTTTTTAAAACATCTTCAACTAAAATTACTTGTTCCTTTTTATTTATGTATTCTTCAACTTTTTTTACTATATCTCCTTTGTTTCTAGTACCTATAACTACATCCACTCCAGGAATTTGTGAGACTTTTTCTGGAGCCACTTGAGAGTAACAGCCTACCACTGCTATAGTGGCATTATTGTTAATTCTTCTAGCTCTACTAATCATTTGTCTGGATTTTTTATCTCCCATATTAGTTACTGTACAAGTATTTATAACATATACATCTGCTAATTTATCAAAATCCACAATATCATATCCTGATTTTATAAATTTTTCTGTCATAGCTTCTGTTTCATATTGATTAACTCTACACCCAAGGGTTGTAAAAGCAACTTTCATTAAATATTTCCTCCTAAATCTCCTAATTCATACATAAGTAGTGACACCGCTGTAAATCCAGCTGTTTCAGTTCTTAAAATTCTTGGTCCTAAGGTTATAATATTAGCTCCTATTTTCTCTAATTCTTCTATTTCATCTTCTTCAAAACCACCTTCAGGACCTATTACTACACCTATCTTTATGATTTTGTTTTTTTCAATTTTAGTAATTAGCTTCTTCATTCCAAAACCTTGTTGATTTTCATAGGGAACCACTATTAAATCCATAATCTTTAATTCTTCTAATAAATCTTTAAATTCTACAGGGTTATTTACTTTTGGTATAAGTGTCCTCTTACATTGTTTTGAAGACTCTATGGCTATTTTTTCTAACCTATCAAGCTTTTTATATTCTCCACCATATTGCTTAACCACAACCCTTTCAGTGATTACAGGTGTTATTTCCCTTACCCCTAGCTCGCAATTTTTTTGAACTATTAAATCCATTTTATTGGCTTTAGGCATACCTTGAAAAAGGTATACTTGTATAGAACTTTCATTATTTATATCTAATTTTTCTTTTATATTTACTATAACTTCTTTTTTATCTATATATGAAATTTCTCCTAGGAATTCTTCACCTTCACAATTATTTATTATAACTTCATCTTCCGTTGTAAGCCTTAAAACTTTATATATATGTTTTACGTCTTCATCTAATATTATAGCTTTTTCATTACTTATATTTTCCTTAGGCACAAAAAATTTATGCATTTATAATCCTCCCTACAAACTTGCTACAACACAAACCCATTCGCCCTGTTCTTTAATTTCTTCTATTTTGAATCCATTTTCTTTTAAACTATCCACTACCTCTTCTTTCCTATCCTTTATTATTCCAGAAGATATAAAGTATCCTCCGTCCTCTAAGAATTTCTTCACATCTTTAGATAAAAGAATTATTATATCTGCTATAATGTTAGCCACTATTATATTGCATTTTCCTTTAACTACTTCCATTAAGTCTCCGTGAAGTATTTCTATATTATCTAAGTGGTTAAAACCTACATTCTTCTTTGCAGAATCCACTGCTACTTCATCTAAATCTACTCCTATTACCTTTTTAGCATTTAGTTTAGCTGCTGCTATGCCAAGTATTCCTGATCCTGTTCCTATATCAAACACAACATCTTCTTCTTTAACATATTTTTCTAAAGACTCTATACACATTCTAGTGGTTTCATGAGTTCCTGTTCCAAATGCCATACCTGGATCTAATTCTAAAATTATCTCTTCTGGATTTTCTCCATATTCTTCCCATATAGGTTTTATTACAATTTTTTCTCCTACTTTAGTTGGTTTGTAATACTTTTTCCAATTATTTTCCCAATCTTCTTCATTAACTTTTGATGTGGTAACTATGCCCTTTCCTTTGTCGAAACCAAGCTGTTCTAAATTCTTTACACTTTCTTCTATGTATTTTAAGTATTTCATAAAATTTTTATCTTCTCTATAGTAAGCTTTTATTACAGCCCCTTCTTCTATATTAATTAAAGTTTCATCAAAATAATCCCAATCACCTTTATTTTTCTTTTGAAATTCTACATCCTTTGAATCCTCTATGGCTATGCCCTGCACATCTGTATTATATAGTATAGCTGATACTGCTTCTACCGCCTGGCTACTAGTTATTATAGTAAGTTCAATCCAATCTTTATCTTCTTTTTTCATTTTTTACCTCCATAATTTTATAGGTGTTTTTCTTTAACATTATATATTATACTATAAAAAAGGAAAACTTAAATAATAACTATAATCCGGTTATTATTTAAGTTTTCCTTTTTAATTAATAATGAACAATGAATAATTGTGGATAGCTTTTTTCCATTATCATTTCGAAAAGCTTTTAATTTTATAAAACCTTGATGTTAAGCAAAGCTTAACGAACTACACATAAAACAACTTTCTTTAACAAATCAAATAAAATTAAAATTTTTCTGAGCATAGCGAAAAAAAATACCCTTAATTGTTCATTATTCATTATTAGTTGTTTATTAAATAAAAATTTTGCTTTACAAAATTTTTATTTAAAGTTTTTCTTTATTTTATCAAAAAAACCTTCTTTTTCTGAAGATTGTATTTCTCCACTTGCTTCCATATAGGCGAATAGTGCTTCTTTTTGTTTTTGATTTAAAGACTTAGGAATATCCACTATTATGTTTACATATTGATCTCCTCGACCTCTTCCATTAACATGTGGCACTCCTTTTCCTTTTAATCTAAATACAGTTCCTGGTTGAGTTCCTGATGGTATATCGTATTTAACTTCTCCATCTATAGTTTTAACTTTTAATTCTGTTCCTAAGCTAGCCTTTGCAAAACTTATATGCTGATCTATATATATGTCATCTCCTCTTCTTTTAAAGAACGGGTCTGGCATTACTCTTACAGATATATATAAATCTCCAGGTGGACCTCCATTTACTCCAGCTTCACCTTGTCCTCTTATAGGTATTACATTGCCTGTGTCTACACCTGCTGGTATATTTACCTTTATCTTTTTTTGTTTTCTAACTGTACCTTTTCCTTTACAATCACTACATGGATCAGATATTATAGTTCCTTTACCTCCGCACATATCACAAGTATTTACACTTACAAAACTACCTAGTGCAGTATTTCTTTGAACTTTAATTTGTCCTGATCCATTACATTTAGGACAAGTTTTTGAGTTAGTTCCCGGTTTTGCTCCTGTTCCAGTACAGGTTTCACAAGTTTCACTTTTAGTTATACTTACTTCCTTCTCTACTCCAAAAACAGCTTCATTAAAGGTTAGATTTATAGAATATTGAACATCTGGTCCTTTTTGTGGTCCATTTCTTCTTCTAGAACTTCCACCAAAACCTCCAAATCCACCTCCGAAAAAGGATTCAAATATATCTCCTAAATCAAAGTCTTCAAATCCTGAAAAACCAGCTCCCCCACCATTAAAGTCTGCAGTTCCAAATTGATCATATTGAGCTCTCTTTTGTGGATCTGACAATACTTGATAAGCTTCATTTATTTCCTTGAATCTTTCTTCTGCTTCTTTATTTCCAGCATTTTTATCTGGATGATATTTTAAAGCTAATTTTCTAAATGCTTTCTTTATTTCCGCATCGTTTGCTCCCTTTTCAACGCCTAAAACCTCATAAAAGTCCTTTTTGGGCATTTTTCCACCACCTATTAAAAATCTACAAGTTAAGGGATAGGATACCCTATTCCCTTAATTTTGTAATATTAATTATTTTTCGTCATCTTCTACTTTATAATCTGCATCAACTACGTTATCATCGTTATTTGCATTTTGTCCTGCATTAGCTTCTCCAGCCATATTTGAATCAAAACCTTCTGCTCCTGGTGCCCCTGCATCTTGATATATTTTTGATGAAATTTGATAGAATGCTTGAGTTAAATCTTCAGTAGCTTTCTTTATTGCTTCTATATCTTCTCCATCTTTAACTCCTTTTAATGCATTTAATTTTTCTTCTATAGTAGCCTTATCTTCTGCAGATACTTTATCACCTAATTCATTTAAAGTTTTTTCTGTTTGGTAGAATATTTGCTCTGCATTATTTTTAACTTCTACACTTTCTTTTCTCTTCTTGTCTTCTTCTTCGAATTTCTTAGCATCATTAACAGCCTTTTCTACTTCATCATCTGATAAATTAGTTGATGCTGTTATAGTTATGTTAGCTTCTTTTCCTGTTCCCTTATCTTTAGCAGATACATTTACTATACCATTAGCATCAATATCAAAAGTTACTTCTATTTGTGGAATTCCTCTTGGAGCTGGAGCTATTCCTGATAAAGTAAATCTTCCCAAAGTCTTGTTATCTGCAGCCATTTGTCTTTCACCTTGAACTACATGTATTTCAACGGATGTCTGACCATCTGCTGCTGTTGAGAATACTTGACTTTTTCTAGTTGGTATAGTTGTATTTCTTTCTATTAATGGAGTAGCAACTCCTCCTAATGTTTCAATTCCAAGAGTTAATGGTGTTACATCTAGAAGTAATACATCTTTTACGTCTCCTGTTAATACTCCTGCTTGAACAGCTGCTCCCATAGCAACACATTCATCTGGGTTAACATCCTTTGATGGCTCTTTACCAGTAAAGTTCTTAACAGCATCTTGAACTGCTGGTATTCTTGTAGAACCTCCAACTAATATTACCTTATCTATTTCACCTATTGACATTTCAGCATCTTGTAGAGCTTTCTTCATTGGAGTTAGCGTACCTTCAACTAAATCCTGTGTTAATTCGTTAAATTTAGCTCTTGTTAAGTTCATATCTATATGTTTTGGTCCTGTAGCATCTGCTGTTATAAATGGTAAGTTTATATTTGTTTGTGTTGATGAAGATAACTCTATCTTAGCTTTTTCTGCTGCTTCTTTTAATCTTTGAAGAGCCATTTTGTCAGTTCTTAAATCTATTCCTGAATCCTTTTTAAATGTTTCTGCTATATGATCTATTATTCTTTGGTCAAAATCGTCTCCACCAAGTTTTGTATTACCATTTGTGGATTTAACTTCAAATACTCCATCTCCTAATTCAAGTATTGATACGTCAAAAGTACCTCCACCTAGGTCATATACTAATATTTTTTGATTTGTATCCATTTTATCTAATCCATATGCTAGGGATGCTGCAGTTGGTTCATTTATTATTCTTAGAACTTCTAATCCTGCTATTCTTCCTGCATCTTTAGTCGCTTGTCTTTGGCTATCATTAAAATATGCTGGTACTGTGATTACTGCTTGAGTAACTGTTCCTCCAAGATAAGCTTCAGCATCTGCTTTTAGTTTTTGAAGTATTATAGCTGAAAGTTCTTGTGGTGTATACTCTTTTCCATCTATAGTTTCTTTATGGTCTGTTCCCATATATCTTTTTATTGACATTATTGTTTTATGTGGATTTGTAATTGCCTGTCTTTTAGCAATTTGTCCCACCAATCTTTCTCCATTATCTTGAAATGACACTACGGATGGTGTAGTTCTTGCACCTTCTGAGTTTGTTATAACTACTGGATTCCCACCTTCCATAACTGATACACATGAATTTGTTGTACCTAAGTCTATACCTATTACTTTTGCCATTATTAACTACCTCCTTAAGTTTAAGCTCCTATTTCTATAAATTTATATATTTCAAATTTTTTATTTTAATTTGCAACTTTAACCATAGAATGTCTTATAATTTTATCTCCCTTTTTATAACCTTTAAGAAAGACTTCTACTACTTCTTTTTCTCCATATTGGCTATCTTCCACATGCATTACTGCATCATGTAAATTAGGGTCAAATCCATTTTCTGTGGAGATTTCTTCCACACCTAAGTTTTTAAAAGAATCCTTAAATTGTTTTAGAGTCATATCTACCCCTTTTTTTAAGTCTTCTATATCTCCTTTAGCTAAAATAGCTCTTTCTAAATTATCTAACACAGGTAAAATTTCTTTTAAAACATCTTCACAAGCACTTGCGTAAAGACCTTCTTTTTCTCTATCTGTTCTTTTTCTATAATTATCATATTCTCCTGTTGTTCTCAATAATCTGTCCTTTAAAGCTTCCATCTCATTATTTAGCTTCTCATTCTCATCTTTTAGTGTAGATATTAACTCTTCTACTTCGTTTTCTTCTTCGCTCTTATCTAATTCTTCAAATTCTTTATCCTCATTTACTTCTGATTCTTCTAATTCTTCTTCATTTAAGTCCATCTCTAAGTCTTCAACTTTTTTTTCCGCCATGTAATCATGCCTCCATTTCATTTCTTTTATGCCCTCTTACATATTTAGATATTATCATCTTTTAACAATTTGTCTAGCTCATCTACTAATGTAGATAATATAGAAACAACTCTAGAGTAAGGCATCCTAGTAGGTCCTATAACTCCTATAGTTCCTAAGGGTCTATCTTTTAATTTATATACAGCTGTTATTATAGTACAATCTTTAGCATCTTCTATAAAATTCTCTTTTCCTATCTTTATTGTGATATTATCATCACTTTTTATTAGATTTTTAACCTTATCTTTATCATCTATAAGGGATAAAAAATCTTTAGCTCTTTGAATGTCATTATATTCTGGATAATTAAATATGTTTGTAGCTCCCTCTAAATATATTTCATTAGAATCTATGCCACTTAATAATGTTTCATAAAGTACTGGCAAAATATCCTTTAACCATTTCTCATAGTCTTTAAATTCTTCTAATACTACTTTTAAAAAGTCTAAATTTATACTTTCAACTCTTATCTTATTTAGTTTAATATTTAATATCCTATTTATTTTAACTAATTCATCTATTGTCATTTTAGCATGTAGCTTTATTACATTATTTTTTATTATACCGGTATCTATAACTAAAACTAATAATACTGTGTTTGCATCTAGTCCTATTAATTGAATAGATTTAATGTAACTTTCTATAGATGAAGGTGACATTACAACGGTGGTTAGTTTAGTTAAATCCGCTAAGATAGCAGATGCTTCTCTTACAACTTTTTCAATTTCATATAAAGCAGAATTTATTATATGAGTTTTTATAGCGCATTCTTCCATAGAAGATAATTTTTGAATATTCATTAATTTATCTACATATAGTCTATAACCTTTATCTGATGGCTTCCTTCCTGATGAACTGTGTAGCTGTTCTAAATAGCCCATATCTTCTAAATCTGACATTTCATTTCTTATGGTGGCAGAACTAACACCTAAGTCATATTTTTTTGCTATGGTCCTGGAACCCACAGGCTCTGCTGTCTGAATGTAGTCATGAATTATAGCCTGAAGTATTTTTATTTTCCTTTTGTCCATTTCCATAATAATCACCCCATTTATTAGCACTCACTCTTGTTGAGTGCTAACTGCTATGATTAAAAAATATCATTCTATTTTATATTTGTCAAACTTATATAAGTATTATATTTTTATATAAATGTTAATTTTATAGTTTTTTATATTATTTATAGCTTTTATCTCATTAATACTCTCTTTTTCTAGCTAAAGTAATTTAATCCAAAATAAAGTCACACATTATACTATTAGATAATTCTATCCCTATTGATGATAAAAATATGTTGCCATGCTTTTCTATAATTAAGCCTTCATTAATATATTTTTTTATTATATCACCATAAACTTCATATATATTTTTATGGAATCTTTTATAAAATTCCTCTGTATTTATTCCTTTTATTTTTCTAAGACCCATAAACATAAATTCTTCCATAGTATCCTTTGTTAAATTTTTATAAGTGTTTATTTTTATATTCTTATTCTCATTAATTAATTTTATATAATCTTCTATATTGTGTACATTGGAGTATCTATATCCCTTTAGAAATGAGTGTGCTGCTAATCCACATCCAATATACTCTTCTAAATCCCAATAAATTAAATTGTGAATACACTCTCTATGTTCTTTTGAAAAATTTGATATTTCATATTGATGGTACCCTTTGTTTTCCAAAAATTCAATGGCATATCTATACATATCTCTTTCTATATCTTCATTAGGTAGATTTAACTTTCCTTTTTCATATAGTTTATAAAAAGGAGTCCCTTCTTCTACTATAAGACTATAGCAAGAAATATGTTCTGGATTAAGTTCTACTATCTTTTCTAATGTTTCCTTCCAATTTTCTAACTTCTGGTCTGGTATTCCAAACATTAAATCTACATTTATATTATCAAATCCTAATTTTCTTGCTAATTTATAGCTATATAAAAATTCTTCTATATTATGTATTCTACCTAATTTATTAAGTAAGTGGTGTTGCCATGCTTGCAATCCAAAACTTATTCTATTTATTCCCATTTCCTTAAAAAACTTTAATTTTTCCTCTGTTACTGTGCCTGGATTTGCTTCTATAGAGAACTCTAGGTTTTTGCTTTTATTTAAGTTATCAATGGTTTCCTTTAATATTTCCCAATATTTATTGGGTACATAACTTGGAGTACCTCCTCCTATATATATGCTTCTAATCTTTTTGTCCATACATTCTCTTTTAATTTCTTTTGATAAAGCTTCTATGTATTCTTTCATAAAGCTTTCTTTTTTAGAATAGGAAATAAAATCGCAATACTTACATTTTTCTTTGCAAAATGGAATATGTATATATAATCCTATATTCTTAAAGTTATTATAATCTTCTTTCATAAAATCACCTTATTTCACTTTAGCATAAAATATAAGGAAAATTGATATATCAATCTTCCTTACTTAATTACCTATTCTTCTGTTTTTAGAACAGACATAAATGCCTCCTGTGGTATTTCAACAGATCCTATTTGTCTCATTCTCTTTTTACCTTCTTTTTGTTTCTCTAAAAGTTTTTTCTTTCTGGATATATCTCCACCATAACATTTAGCTAAAACATCTTTTCTTAAAGCTCTTACAGTTTCCCTTGCTATTACTTTTGAACCTACTGCTGCTTGTATAGGTACTTCAAACATCTGTCTTGGTATAATTTCTTTTAACTTTTCAGCCATTTGTCTTCCCCTTGAATAGGCTCTTTCTTCAGGAACTATCATAGATAAAGCATCCACATTATCACCATTTAAAAGTATATCTAATTTAACTAATTTAGATTGAGTATATCCCTTTAATTCATAATCTAAAGAGGCATATCCCCTACTTCTTGATTTTAAAGCATCAAAAAAGTCATATATTATTTCATTTAAAGGTATGTCATAATTTAAAACTACTCTTGTAGTTTCTATATATTGCATATCTTTAAAAACACCTCTTCTATTTTGGCATAATTCCATAATAGGACCAACATAATCTGAAGGTGTTATTATAGAACACTCTACTATAGGTTCTTCCATATAAGCTATTTCTGATTCCTCTGGTAAATTTGTAGGATTAGTAACATCTATAGTTTCTTTATTAGTCTTTGTAACTTTATATATAACTGAAGGTGCTGTAGTTATAATATCTAAATTAAATTCTCTTTCTATTCTTTCTTGAATAATATCCATATGAAGTAATCCTAAAAAACCACATCTAAAACCAAAACCTAAAGCTATAGATGTTTCTGGTTCAAAGGATAGGGCTGCATCATTTATTTGAAGTTTTTCTAAAGCTTCTTTTAACTCTCCATATTTAGCACCATCTACAGGATATATACCACTAAACACCATAGGAATAGCTGGTCTATATCCTTCTAAAGCTTCTGTAGCTGGTCTTTTTGCCTCTGTTATTGTATCCCCAACTCTTGCATCTCTTACATTTTTAATAGATGCAGTAATATATCCAACATCTCCTGCTTCTAATCCATCTATTTTCATGTATTCAGGTACAAATACTCCCGTTTCAGTTACCTCATACTTCCTACCTGTTGCCATAAGTTTTATTTCTGTTCCCGGTTTTATTGTACCCTCTTTAACTCTTACATAACATACAACCCCTTTGTATGCATCATAATAAGAGTCAAATATTAAAGCTTTTAAAGGTTCTTCTTCTTCTCCTTTAGGATAGGGAACTTTTTCAACTACTGCTTCTAGTACATCTTTTATGTTTAATCCTGTTTTAGCTGATATTAGTGGTGCATCTGAAGCATCTATTCCTATAATATCTTCTATTTCCCTTTTTACTTCTTCCGGTCTTGCACTAGGTAAATCTATTTTATTTATAACTGGAACAATCTCCAAGTTATGTTCTAGAGCTAAATAGCAGTTAGCTAAAGTTTGTGCTTGTATTCCTTGAGTTGCATCCACTACTAATATAGCACCTTCACATGCTGCTAAACTTCTAGATACTTCATAATTAAAATCCACATGTCCTGGTGTATCTATAAGATTTAATATGTACTCTTTTTCATCATCTCTTTTATAAATCAATCTAGCTGCTTGAGATTTTATTGTTATACCTCTTTCTTTTTCCAGATCCATTGTATCAAGGGTTTGTTCATCCATTTCTCTTTGGGTAAGGGTTCCTGTTTCTTCTAATAATCTATCTGCGAGAGTTGATTTACCATGATCTATGTGTGCAATTATTGAAAAATTTCTTACACGCTTTTGTCTTTCACTTGTCATCCGTTTTACCTCCATCGTTTCAATGATTCAGATTAAATTATAGCATAAATTTGAGGGTATATGTCAATACAGCTTTTTATTTAGTAAAGAGGTAATGGATATTTTTTAAAGCTTCATCTATCATTAAAGTATTTTCATTAAAAGTAGTTATTATTTCTTTATTTATATTATGTATTTTATTATTTTCTTTTATTTTATCAACTATAGATGAGTTTACAATTTTTTCTTTTGTACTTACAGCTATATCCTTATTTAAATGAAAAGTATATTTAGATAGCTGAATTTTTATATCAAAGGGTTTTTTACTCATATAAACTTTAAAAGAAGAACCCTTCTTTATTGAGTTAGGTGTGGTATTACTTACTTGTAAAAAACCTAAAACTACTATTATAAAAAATGTTGATAATATAAATGCTATTCTTTTATGTTTCATAAAAAACACCCCTCTACAGTATCACTACTATAAAGGGTGTCCTTTTAATAAATAATTATTCATTTTCCATTTATGTATTCTCCAATAATTCTTGCTAAATACTTTGCTGAATTCTTAGCATCTTGTAAATTGTTACTATTAGCACCAACTTCTATTAATACAGAATTATTACTCTTGTTTTGATGAAAATGCCTTGTAACATGATCATAACAACGGTGTGGCTTGCAAAATCCAGGGAAGACCCTACTAGAAATATCTAATAAGCTATTTGCAACTTTTAAATTTTCACTATAATGCGGATTATCTTTTGCCAATACAAACATTATTTTCGCGACTTTTTCTCCATTTATACTAGTTATAAATGGTTCAATCAATTTAGTATTTTTTACTCCATCTCTATGCAAATCTATTATAAGCTTAAAATCCCCATATTTTTTTAAATATTTATCCACAGTTACTCCTGATCTTTCATAACTTCTAGTATATGCATTTGCATCGTGAAGTGTTTTATCATGTATTACCGATATTCCATAGTTATCTTCCAGCTCTTTTGTTAAAATGTCGCCCACTATACAAATATTTTTATTCATATCTAATGAAAAATTATTTTCTGGTTTATAACTTTCCGTTGCATGAGTATGATAAATAAAAATTTCTGGTTTACTTTTATCTAATTTCTTTTTTAAATTAGGATTATGAATCTTTTTATTTATTTCCTTTTTAACCTCTTCTTTTAAAACATATTTTTCGTCTAACTTAAAAGGTTCAAGTTCATAATCTTTTTGCTTATATATTTCACTTGTATTAATAAGTGAAATTTCCTTTTCTAGAACTGTTAAAGGATCTTCTAATTTTATACTGAACAATCCTAATAATTCTTTTTTTACATTAAATGAATTTTCCAATAAGTTTTCCTCATCAAATACAGTTGCCTTTACCAATGGCATACTTCTATTTAATACCTGGATATAAAACATATTATTTTTTTCAGTATATTTATTAGGATTAGCTTTTACTACTACCGGTAAAACAATAAAAAGTGTTGATATAAAAAGTAATATGTACACCCCTTTTATATTTTTATATCTTTTATTAAGAGAATATTTACGCTTCAAACCACATCTCCTCCATATAAAAATTATATGAGGAGATTGTGATTATATTCTTAAATTAATTATTCATTTTCCATTTATGTATTCCCCAATGATTCTTGCTAAATATTTTGCTGAATTCTTAGCATCTTGTAAATTGTTACTATTAGCACCCACTTCTATTAATACAGAATTATTGCTCTTGTTTTGATGAAAGTATTTTGTTCCATAACCATAATAGTGATGAGATCTATAAAATCCAGGAAAAAGTTTATTTGAAATTTCTGATAAACTATTTGCGACCTTTAAATTTTCTTTATAATGAGGATTTTTTTGAGCCAATACAAACATTATTTTTGCAACATTTTCTCCATTTATATTAGTTGTAACCGCCTTGGGATTATCTAACCCATCTCTGTGTAAATCTATTACAAGTTTAAAGTCTCCATATTTTTTTAAATATTTATCTACAGTCACTCCTGATCTTTCGTAACTCATAGCATAAGCATTGGCATCATGAACTGTTTTGTCATGTATTACAGATATTCCATAGTTATCTTCTAATTCTTTTGTTAAAATGTCTCCTACTGCACAAACTGTTTTATTTAAATCTAAAGAGAAATTCTCCTCTGGTTTGTAACTTTCCGTTGCATGAGTATGATAAATAAAAACTTCTGGTTTGCTTTTATCTAATCTCTTTTTTAAACTAGGGTTGTGAATCTTCTTATTAAGTTCTTTAGTAACAACTTTTTCTTCTTTTAAAACATATTTTTCATCTAATTTAAAAGGATGAAGCTTATAATCTGTATTATATACTTCATTTGTGTCTATAAATGCCATTTCCTTTCCTAAAATTGTTAGAGGTTCTTCTGGTTTTATACTGAATAACTTTAATAATTCTCTTTTTACACTAAAAGAATTTTCTGCTAAATTTTCTTCATCGAATACAGTAACCTTTGCTAAAGGTATGCTTTTATTTAATACCTGAATATAGAACATATTATTTTTTTCACTATATTTATTAGGATTTGCTCTTGCCACTACCGGTAAAATAATGAATAGTGTTGATATAAAAAGTAATACATATAGTTTTTTTATGTTCTTACCTCTTTTTTCAAAAGAATATTTAGCCCTCATCTCACACCTCCTCCATATAAAAATTATATGAGAAGATTGTGATTATATTCTTAATTTAAATAGCTATTTATATCCTCCAACTCTAATGCCGGTTGCAAAGCTATATTTATTCCAGTAGAAATTATTTTCGAGATAGAATCCATTAATGTGTCAACATCTTTAGGTGTAACCATTAATTCACCTACATATGGATTTAATACTTCCTTTATCATTCTTTCTTTTTCATCTCTATCTAAAGACTTTAACATATTATAGAAATTTTTATCCTTGTCTGCTACTTTTATCATTTCATCAAGAACCATATCTATAGTATCATTAGCTACAGTTGCTGCGTCTACTACAGTAGGTACACCTATAGCTATTACAGGCACTCCTAGAGTTTTTTCATTCAATTCCATTCTTCTATTTCCAACACCTGCTCCTGGTGATATACCTGTGTTTCCTATTTGTATTGTTCTATTCACTCTTTCAAGTCTTCTTGAAGCTAAAGCATCTATACATAGGATTATATCTGGCTTTATTTTATTAGATACTGCTTTTATTATTTCTGCTGTCTCTATTCCTGTAATACCTAACACTCCTGGTGAAATTCCACACACGGGTCTTATTCCCTCATCTATTTCATTTGGTATATACTCTTTTAGATGTCTAGTTATCATAATTTTTTCAATTACTTTAGGACCAAGGGCGTCTGGTGTTATATTCCAATTACCCAATCCCACAACCAAAGCTGTCATACTATCATCAATTTTTAATAAAGGCATTAAAGTCTTTGCTAAAATTTTACTTATGTGTTCTTTGTATTGTGTATCGTATTGGTTTATATCTGGTATTTCTAATGTTATATAATTTCCTATGGCTTTATTCATAGCCTTTTCACCTTGTTCATTTAATACATTTACCTCTGTAACTTTTATTCTTCCTTGTCTATATTCTTTTAGCTCTACTCCTGGAATCTCTCCAGCATTTTTTTCTTCATATATTTCCTTAGCTTCCACAGCTAAATCTGTTCTAACACTCATTTACTGTTACACCCTTTCTATGCTTTTAAACATAGTTTTCCGCAGGATTATAAATATATTCCTTTTATATAGTGAATAAAACTTTCACTTGAAGTCCTTTGAAATAAATGATATAATATCCTTTGTTAATAAATTGAGATTTGTATGCAGATTTCCCAAACTGCTTATACCCTTAATAAAATATAAGGTGGTGAAGAAATGGCAAATATAAAATCAGCTAAGAAAAGAATTAAAGTTATCGAAGCGAAAACTGCTCAAAATAAAATGATAAAATCAGCATTAAAAACTGATATTAAAAAATTCTTAACTTTTGTTGCAGAAGAAAAAATGGATGAAGCTAAGGTTCAACTTAAAAAGTGTATAAAAGCTTTAGACATGGCAGCTTCAAAGGGAGTACTACATAAAAACAAAGCTGCTAGAACTAAATCTAGATTATCAGCAAAAATAACTGCTTAATCTAGTAAAAAGAAAAGCCACCCTTAAGGTTGGCTTTTCTTTTTTACATAGCTATAGTTTGTATGATTAACATTTCCATTTCAACTTTTTTATTAGTAGAAGTACTTTTTAGTACTTTTTCCGTTTCTAAACACCTTTCCATAGCATTTTTAATTTGAGTTTCCGTAAACTTTTTACTCTGCCCTACTAATTTTGTACATATAAAATTAGGTAATCTAATTATTCTACTAATTTCTTCTATGGTTTTACCTTCTTTTACATATCTAGAAACTTGGTATATTAAATTAAACTGCCTTTCTATCATATATAATATATTAAAAATGCTCTCTCCTATATGTAATAATTCATTGAATCTATCTATGGCTTCTTTTACTCTTTTATCCCCCATTTTATCCACAAGAACAAAGATATCATCCTCCTGTTTTGCAGGAAACATATCATATATGTCTTGCTTTGTTATATCTCGTTCTAATGTATAACAACATAGTTTTTCCACTTCTTTTTCTATTATTCCCATATTATTTGGAAGATTAGAGCAAAATAATTTTAATTCTACAAGGGCAATTTTTTTACCTTTCTCTTCAAATAAATCCTTAACCTTTTTTTCTAAATCTCTTCCCTTTAAATCTTTTATTTCTATAATATCACATTTTTTATTTAGTTTTAAAACTTTGTTCTCTACTCTCTCTCTTTTTTCTTTAAATATGTAATAAAGTACTAACACTGTATTTTCTGGTATATTTTCTAAATACTTTTTGAAAGCCGAATATACTCCTTCACTCTTTTTATTCTTTCCTAAAAAGTTAGCTCTGTATATTAATACAATCTTTTTGCTAGACATAAAAGGGAGAGTTTCACAGGCATTTATAACTTCATCAAAATTCTCTAAGGTATTGCCATCGAATTTTGCAAAGTTTAAGTCAATAAAATCTTCATTTATTAATTTATCCTTTATTAATTTATTTTTTATAAGACTTATATTTTCTTTAATCATATCTTCATCTGATCCATAAAATATATAACAATTCTTAATATTATTCTTTTTAATTTCTTCCCTATACGCTCTTAAATCAATCATTTAACTCACCTATTCTGATTCTATCTTATTCTAAATATTTTTCCAAATATAATTTTGTATTCTTTATAATCATTACTTTTCATACAAATTATATCATACCCTTCATAATTATCTATATTTTTCTGGAAGTATTCTTTATAGAAATTAATAGCCTTTAGTTTATTTTCTTTTATATGAATAGGAAGATATCCCTTTGCATTGGTAATAACTTTATCTATATTAAAATTATCTTTTAGTTCTATTATATATTTTCCTTCTTCTAAGTCATAATCGCAATACATTATACTTTCATCTTTATACTTTATAATAGTTGCTTTTACTTTTTCATTTTTTAATATATATACCTTTGGAAAAACGGTATATGCGTTAAAAAATACGGCTACTAATAAAAACAAGGGTAGATATCTATATTTCACTTTACCAGCTTTATACATCATAAAACATATATATATGCTAATTATGAATATACCAAAAATCTCTTCTATGTATATTAAATCAGGGCATACTTTTATAAGTATATAGGTAGCTCCTTCTAAAAGAATACATAGATTTTTTAATACTAATATAACTAAGTTAAATATATATTTAAAGGGACATAGTATCGCCCCTATTACTCCTATAATTATTATCATTGAAAAAATAGGCATTAAAAAAATATTTCCTAGCAAAAATCCAATACTTAATTCCTTTAATGTAAATGAGCTGTAGGGAATTAAAAATATTTGTGAACTTAATGAAAGGCTTATAGCACTGTTTAATTTTGAAGGTAAAAAATAAATATATTTACTAATTTTTTTATCAAACATTAAAATTCCCAAAGTTGATAAGAATGATAACATAAACCCTATCTCCATAAAAGCATAGGGTTTTAAAAATAAAATTATTAAAAAAGCTAGAGATATAGAAGATAAACTATCATACTCTCCATAAAATTTATCTGATAATTTTAGAACTAAAATCATTATAAACGCTCTAATAGTAGAGTATTTAAATCCTGTAAAAGCTAAATATAAATATGAAGCTATTATGGCAAATTTCATAGTAAATATAATTTCAAAAATTTTATATACTAAGGCTAAATGAAAACCAGAAACACTTAGGGCATGTATTACACCTAACTTTTTGATATTATCTTTATCTTCTTTGTCTAAATATGAACTATCACCAAAACATAAAGATACTACTATTGAGCCTCTTTTTTTACCTAAAGAATTTATAAACTTATTATTTATATTTCTTTTTAAATTATATATTTTACTTCTAAAATCCCTATTTTGTAAAACATAATGCTGTATATTATATTCACCTATTATTCCTTTTTCATATACTACATTCCTTTTAAAATCTCCGCTTTCTACCTTTATAAGTTGGCCTTCTTCTAACTTTTTTATATTGTTCTTTAATATAAGTTTTCTACCTTTTATAGTCCCTTCTACCCTATAATCGTATTTATTATTTATTCTAATCAATGCACCAGTTTTAGGTTGAAAGCTAAAGTATAAATTAAAACTAATTATTCCTAAAATCGAAAATAAAAACATGATTATAGTAAAATTAATTTCTCTTAAAGTTAAATAAATTACAATATGAATTACAAGCATTATTATTAAAGTAATATAAGTGCTTTCATTAAAAATAATACTAAAAAAACATCCTAAAAATAAAGATATTGAATAAAAAACTAAAGGTCTTTCCATATAATTTCTTCTTAATTTATTAATTGCAAAGTAATCTTTGCAGCTTCAGTATAATTAGTAAAAAAAATATTTTGCAACATAAAACAAGCACCTCCACATATCATTTTATCCAATTTATAGAGGTTTAAACAATAACTAATCTTATAATAAACTCAAAACTTCATATGAATACAAACATAAATTGCATAATAATATTTAATAATATTATTATGTTTGATTTTTTATTTTTAAATAATACATTATCTGAAAACTTAAATGCATAAAAAATAAAAATTAAATTCATTATTAAATATACTAATTCTTGTCCACTTATATAGGCTAAGTTAACTTTACTTATTAAAACTATGCTAAAGTGAAGTAGTATAGTTACAAATAATATCATTTTTATAAATTTACATTTATTCTTCTCTAAAATTTTAACATCAATTTTTTGTTGTCTGTATTCAATATCTTCTATATTATAATCAAGCATTATAGCCATAGCTGAGATTAAAACAGTAACATTTTCAGTCCATAAAATTTTCCACGGACTTATAAAAAACTCTTTATTTAAAAAAGATAATAATAACAAAGCAAAGCCTTGGCAAATTGAGCAAATTAAAATATAAATCATACTCTTGTTTATACCTTTTATACAGTTTCTTGAAAATTTTATAAGCTGTAATATAGACTGATAATCTCTATTTATCCAAGTAATATCTGATAATTCTCTTACAATATTGCTTATACCAGATGCTATGCTTACATCAGCACTTTTTAAATAAGGCAAGTCCTTTATTCTACTTCCAGACATGAGTGTATTATATTCTTTATATTCCTTCGATATAAGAGTTTTATGTTTAGTATTTATTCTAGAGAATATAACTATATCATCTATGATTTTAGAAAACTCTCCTTTTGAAATATTATCTATTTCTACTCCTGATATTATTCTACTCTTTCTATCTAATAATCCCACTTTTTTTCCGTATTCCATAGCTGTTATTTTATTTTCATCTGTAACAATTACAGGCTTTATATTCATATGTTTAGATTCTCTTATTATCTCTTTCATATTTTCTTTTATTGGATTATTTATTCCTATAAGTCCTACAAAAACTAAATTACTTTCTATATTTTCTTTTAAGCTAGGTTCATAATTGAAGTTCCTATAGGCTAGGGCTATAACATTTAATCCACTATTAGACATTGCTATATCTGCATTTTTTATATTTAGTATATCCTCTTCTTTTAATTCTGTTTCTATATCCTTTTTTAGTATATGAGTACATCTATTTATTAATGCGTCAGTACTTCCTTTTATATTAGCTCTATAATTATTATCTATTTTATTTATGGTAGTCATTAACCTTCTTTCTTTTTGGAAGGGGATCTGTAATACCCTTGGATATTCTATTTTTAAATTTTCTAAGTTTAGTCCTTTTTTCCATGCTCCTTTAGCTATAGCAATTTCTACTAGGTCCTGTTTTTTATTTATAAATTCTCCCTCTTTAAATTTACTATCATTACATAAAAGCCCTATACTTAAAATTCTTTCTAACAGATTTCTCTCTTCATTACTTTCATTTAAAATACATACCTCTTTAAAATCTAATATTCTTTCTCTTATATATATTTTTTCAACTTCCATATTTCTTTCTGATATTATCCCTATTTTCTCTTCCAATATAAGAGATACGTTAGACAAATTTTCTATTACAGATAGATTCTTAATGTTCATTTCCTTTTCTTTTAAAGATTTAATTAGGAAATAAGATACTAAAGTAAACATTATAAAAATATTTCCAGGAAGAAATGCTAAAATTATGGATGGAATATTCATTAAAAAATCTTTACTTATTCCATTAAAAGCTACAAATGAAGCTATATATATAACAATGATCCATATAGCAGTTACGGAATATTTATTTATTATGCTATTTAATTTTCTCTTAGATAAGTATTTATTGTTTTTTTCTTGCCCTAACATACTTATTATATTTCCTATCTGTGTATTAGCTCCTGTTTCTACTACTATACCTTTACAGTCTCCTTCTATTACAACTGAGGTTCTAAATAGTATATTTCCCATTTGAGTTAGATTTATATCTTCATCTTCTATTTTAGTACTATACTTTTCCACCGTGTCACCTTGTCCAGTTACAGCCCCTTCTTTTACCTTTAATAAATTACTTTCAATTATTCTTACATCTGCTGGTACAATATCACCTTTATATAATAGTATTATATCTCCAGGTACTAAATCCTCTGAGGGTATCTTTATTTGCTCTCCATTTCTTATAACTAAACTTTCTTCAGAATTCAATTTTTCAAATTCTAATAAACTTTTATCTTCTTTGTATTCTCCTAAAGTAAGAAGAAATATATTAATCAAAAACATAACTCCTAATATAGCCGATAGATAAATTTCATCTTTATAAAAAAACATTATAAAAATACCAAGTAATAAAATTAACCAAAGCTTTTTAAATTGCAAAAAAGCTATATGTATGATTCCCTTACCCTTTGGTATATCTATTTCATTTTTACCCTTTATCTCTTGAATTTTATCTACCTCATGGCTATTTAGTCCAATATCATCATGACTTTTTAAATCCTTTACAGCTTCAGTCCAACTCCTACTATACCATTCAATCATTTGTTTACCTCCAAGCTTTGTCATAGACTTCCTAATAAAAGCAGTGAAATAGTGACCTTCACTGCTTTTTATAGTACTTCTATATAAACATCTTCTATTGTTGCATCTGTTATTCCCTCTATATAATTCACCACATTTTGAATCATAGAATTAGCATGATTTGTTTCATTACTTACACATGCTATACCAATTACTATATGTTGATGAATATCTTGTTTTTCCACTTCCGCTATAGATACATTAAATTTATTCTTTGTTTTGCCAATTATACTTTTCACTATAGTTCGTTTTTCCTTTAGTGAGTGTACCCACTCTGCCCTTAAATATATTTTAGCGGTTCCTATTATCATGCCCAACCCTCCAGTCTATAAATTATTATATACTATATATTAACTTATCGTATAGTATTTCACATTCATTAATGGCACATTAAATAAATTATATCCAAGATTATTTTAAATTAAATACATTATTAAAGAAATTTTAAGGTTTTCTTAAGTTTTGTAGTTTAATATATAATATAATATGTATTAGGGATAGGAGGTACTTTATGAACAATTTTAAAAATAATTTAATTCATATGTTTGCTTTATTATCTATACCTGTAATTAATATATTTTATACATTGTTAAATAATAATACTCGTGGGGTATTTCAATTGATTACTACCATTGATAATAACATTCCCTTTATGAAGGAATTTATAATACCATATATATTGTGGTATCCTTTTATGATTTTAAGCCTTTTATTTCTATGTCTAAAAGATTTAAAAGTATATTACAGGACTCTGATCACTTTAAATTTATGTCTTTTGTCCTGTTATTTAATATATTATTTTTTTCAAACCACTGTTCCAAGGCCAGATATTTATGGCAATGATATATTTTCTTATTTAACCCTTTTAATATATAAATTTGACAAACCTTTTAATTGTTTTCCAAGTATTCATGTTGTAACTTCTTATTTAATGATTAAAGGTGTAAATTCTGTAGCCTGTTCTAAAAAAATTAAACATTTAGTAGCATTTATGTCTATATCCATAATAATATCTACCTTATTTGTAAAACAGCATGTAATTATGGATGTTATATCTGCCATTTTACTTGGAGATATAATGTTTGATTTTGTATATAAATTAAGTCTTAAAGTTTTCCCATCTTTTAAAATTGAATAAATGGATATAAAAAAGAGTCTGAAGAGAAGTATTTTTGTAAAAACTTCTCATAGACTCTTTCTTATTTTAATACATTTCCTCTTTAATCCATTTTACTATTTCTTTTGTTATATTTTTTTCTTCTTCTTTTTCAGTACAATTATCAATACTTTTACATATATCTTCTACATTAAAATGAACATCTGTTAATGCATTTTTTATTTTAGAAATTAATTCTGTATTAAGCATATCAGAATACAGAAAAACTTTTTTAATTACAGCATCCTTTAGAGCAAATCCTATATCTATATTCCCAAAACTAAATCTTTTTTCAAAGTTTATTTCGAATTCAGGTGTTTCTCCAAACAACCATTCCCAAGAAGAATATTTATTCTGCAACTCTATTAATTCAGTATTACTCGAACTTACATGTAAATTATTTAATTCTCCATGATAAATCCTTGAAAAACTCTTCGTCATAGCTTTACATATTTTATCTATAGTTAAGTCTTTATGTAGTTCTTTTAAATTTATAACCCTACTTCTTACAGAATCTATACCTTTAGATTTTATCTTATCCGAAGATACATTTAAATATCTTTGTAATTTATCTACATTTACATCTACTAAAATGGTTCCATGATGATAGGCTTTACCTTCATCAAAATAAAAAGCATTTCCTGATATTTTTTTACCATCTACTACAATATCATTTCTTCCACTAAATTCTGCTTTTATTCCTATACTGTTTAGCCCATCTATTATTACACTAAGCTGCTTTCTTAAATCATATAAACCTTCACTCATTAAAAAAGTAAAATTTAAATTACCTAGATCATGGTACACTGCTCCCCCACCTGAAAGTCTTCTAGCAACTAATCCCTTTTCACTTTGAAATAATGACACATTACATTCTTTCCATGGGTTTTGATTTTTTCCAATTACTACAGTATTTTCATTTTGCCATAAATAAAATATAACCTCATCTTTTTTTAAATTATTAAATAGAAATTCTTCTAAAGCTAAATTATGATAAGGGCTAAAACTATCAGATTTTATTATTTTTAAATTTAGCTTATTCTGCAAAATGTAAAGCCCCTCCTTCTACTGCTAAAGAAGCTTCATGCACAACTTCTGCTGTTGTAGGATGAGCATGTATAGTTTCTGCTATTTGCTCTGATGTTAATCCATTTTTAACTGCCAATGTAAGCTCTGCAATTAAATCTGATGCATGTGCTCCTATAATAGATGCTCCTACAACCTTGCCTGTAGCTTTTTCTTTTATAACTTTTATAAAACCTCTATCTTCCCCTAGAGTTAACGCTTTACCATTAGCTGAGAATGGGAACTTACCTACTTCAACATCTAAATTATTTTCTTTAGCTATTTTTTCACAAACACCTACAACAGCAATTTCTGGCTCAGTGAATATAACACTTGGTACTGCTGAATAATCTATCTGAATATCTTTACCCATTATATTTTTTACAGCAACAATACCTTGATGAGAAGCAACATGAGCTAATTGTATTACATTTGTTACATCTCCTATAGCATATATATTAGATACACTTGTTTCCATTTTTGTATTTACTTTAATTCCTCTTTTATTTTGATTTAATTCTATTCCTAATTCTTCTACTCCCATATTTTCCATATAAGGTTGTCTTCCTACAGACATTAATACTTTATCGCAGAATATGAATTTTTCTTCACCCTTGTTTGTAAATTTAACTATACATCCTTCATTTTCGTCCTCTAAAATCTCTTCAACCTTTGAGCTAGTATAGAATTTTATTCCCTTTTCTTTTCCTATGTCTGTTATTTCCTTAATAACATCTTCATCAAGCATTGATAAAATATTATCAAAATACTCAATTACAGATACCTCTACTCCCATATTTGCATATATAAATGCAAATTCCATGCCTATAACTCCACCGCCTATTATAGCGATTTTTTCTGGCACTTCTTTTAGATCTAGTGCCTCTTCACTAGTTATAACTTGTTTTAAATTACTTCCTTTAATAGGCAATACACTTGCTTTAGATCCAGATGCAATTACTATATTTTTAGCTTTAATTAAAGCATCTTTTGTTTCTATAGTATTCCTGTCTATTAATTTACCATTTCCTGAAATAAGTTCTATATTATGCTTTTGTATTAAATATTGAATTCCTCCTACAAGTTTATCTACAATATTATCTTTTCTTGCTACTACCTTTTTAATGTCTATAGAAGGATTTTCTAGACTTATTCCATACTTTTCTGAATTTTTTACATTACTATATACCTCTGAAGATCTTACAAAGGCTTTAGTTGGTATGCAACCTCTATTTAGACAAGTTCCTCCCACTTTATCCTTTTCTACAATAACAACTTTAGCACCAAGTTTAGCTGCTTGAATAGCTGCAACATATCCTCCAGGTCCTGCACCTAATATGGCTACATCACATTCTAAACTCTTTAGTTCAGATTTCTTAGCAAATTCATCTTTATCTATTACAAATTCATCTAAGGTTACTTCTTCTATTTCTATTTTTAATAAAACATCTCCTATTTTTACGGTGGTCCCTTCTTCTATTTCTATACTATGTATTTTACCCTCTTCTTTTGCTTTTATAGGTATATTACCTTTTTTACCCTCTACCTCCACTAAAACTTCTCCTGATTTTATACCATCTCCTATACTTTTATGAATCTTTCCTACTTTTCCTTCTTTACTACCTGGAAATAGTTTTTCTAACTTAATTTCTTTTATCATATATACTCCTCTTTTCTTACATATTTTAAAAACCATTGCTATCCTAATTATTAGTATAGCAATGGTTTTTTTAAAATTCAAGGTACTTTAAATTTTTGTACCTTAATTATTTATTTTCTTCCATTAAGTTTACACTCATTTTATGTAAAACATCCTTAAATACTTGTATGTCTTCACTACTAATTCCTTTTGATACTAACTGACTCATTTTTTCTCCCTCTGGTAGAAGTTTTTCTCTAAGTTCTTTTCCTTTATCAGTAAGATATAAATCGACTCTTCTTTTATCCTCTTTGCTTCTTTTTCTTACAACATATTTTTCTCTTTCCATTCTATCTATTAATCTAGCTACTGAAGATGCCTTAATTGCCATTTTCTCCCCAAGGTCACATTGACTAATAGTACCTTCTTTCCCTAAGTAGTAAAGAGCTATCCATTGAACTCTAGTTATACCCAATAAGCTTAGTCGATCATTAAAGCATTCTGCTACTTCTTTTGCAACATTATTAGTTATAAATCCTAAACATGTATCTAAATCAAACAAAAAAACCCCTTCATATTTCTTAAAGTAGAACTTACCTAACAATTATATTATATAATTATTTTTACATCAATATAACTTGTTAAGTAAATCTATTGTAATCGATGAAAAGGGGATAATCTCTATTTGGATTTTTAAATACTATATATTAAATTTATTTTACAGACATGCAGATCCTAATTCTTTGACCTTTACCATATTAGTTATTTTAGATAGATTAGGTTTAAAATATACCTTAGTATTTCTCTTTTCTGGACAATTCATATCATAATATTTTAGTAGTATATTTATTCTTCCTAATATGTTTTCCAAATCAAATTCTACTATACCTTCTCTTTTTAAACTTATAGCAGCAACAAGAACTAAAAGTTTCAACTTATTAGTCTTGTATTTTTCGTATATATCCTTATCCATAGGAATTAAGGAGATGTTTTTTATGCATACAATCTCCTCAGCAAGGTCCATTTTTAGTCTTTTTTCTATATAATTTTTATTTTTCGAAAATTCACTATAAAAAATTATACCTTTTCCTTGGCATAAGCTAACCATAAAACTCTCCCCCTATATTTTTTACATTTCACAATAAAATAATGTAATTTTTAAAAAACTTATATCTGACTTCACACTATAACTGTCTAACTATAATATTATTTCAAATTTTTGTATTTGTAAAGTTTTATAACATATCAAAAATCTTAATTTTCTTCATTTTCTTCTTCATTTACTTCATTTACTATATATACATCTATTTACTTACGTTTTTTCTATAGATATCTTATTAAGTTAACAAAAAGACTTCAAATAGACATCTCTCCTATTTCAAGCCCCCATATATATTAGCCACTTTTCTTTCCTAAAAGCTTGTTTAAATTGAATACTCCCATTTATTGTATAATTATATATTATTTATTAGTTTCTGTCAACAAGTTAATAGAATATTCTTTCATCTTCTATCTCACATCTAATTTATCTTTTATTTTTTCAAAGGTTTTTTCTCCAATTCTATCTATATTCTTTATTTCCTCTATAGAGTTAAATCCGTTATTTTCCTTCCTATAGTTTACAATCTTTTCTGCTGTAACATCACCAATACCTGGAATAGATTTTAATTCTTCTTTACTGGCTTTGTTTAAGTTTATTTTATCCTTTTTTCTTTTACCTGCCACTGAAGTTCCTTCATCTATTGTATCTACATATATATAATCTTCATCCTTTAATTTCTTAGCAAGATTTAATATTTCTCTGTCCGCTTTTTCGGTAAATCCTCCTGATACCTTTATTAAATCCTCTGTTCTGCTGTTTTCTTTCAACCTGTAAACTCCAGGCTTTTTAACCTCCCCATTTACATATACTATTATAGTTCCTTCATTAACTTTTTCATCTACAACAACTTCCTGAAAAACGTCATTTATTTCGGTTTCTCCTCTTTTATCTTTTATAAAATAACCTATAACCAAAAATATAATAAATATAGTTAAAAAAATTATAGACCCTACAATTTTTTTAGAATTTTTCAATTTATATTACCTCCTTAGAAAGTTTTACTATTTCACATTATTGACAAATGCCTAAATAATTATCGCATTATAATTATTTTTTTGATATAATTATTTTTAATGGTGTTAAGGAGGATAATTATGAAAAAATATATATTAACATTTTTAATATTTTTCCTTAGTTTCGTCTGTATTAATTCTGCTACAATCAATGCTAAAACCTCAAAGCCACCTTCTGTATCTGCTGATGGGGCTATTTTAATGGATGCAAAAACTGGGAAAGTATTATATGAAAAAAATATTAATAAGCCTTACCCTCCTGCCTCTACAACCAAAATAATGACAGCACTTCTTACTTTAGAAAACTGTAACTTAGATGATGAAGTAGTAGTTGGTAAAAAACCTCCTTTAGCTGATGGAAGTAAAATATTTATTCATGAAGGAGAAAAGCTAAAAGTAAAAGACTTATTATATGCTCTACTTTTAGAATCAGCTAATGATGCCGCTGAAGCTTTAGCTGAACATATTGGCGGTTCTATAAATGATTTTTCTAAATTAATGAATAAAAGAGCCAAAGAACTTGGCTGTACTAATACTAACTTTGTTAATCCTAATGGTCTTTATAACGCTAAACATAGAACCACCGCACAGGATTTAGCTTTAATTATGAAAGAAGTTTCTCAGTATGAAGATTATAGAAAAATATCTAATACTATTACATATAAGATAAAACCAACTAACAAAAGTAAAAAAGAAAGACCTTTGTGGAATAAAAATAAATTGGTTCAACAAAATTCTAAATATTATTTTAAAGGTTGTAATGGCGGTAAAACTGGTTACACAACACAGTCACAACATTCTTATGTTGTAAGTGCTAATAGGGGCGACTTTCAACTTATAGTAGTATTAATACATGATAGCAAAAAAACTTTTTTTGAAGATTCTGTAAACCTTTTGAACTATGGATTTAATAATTTTGAATTAATAAAAATGTATTCTAGAGGTGATATTGTAACAGCATATAATGAGAAAGATTTAAGCTTAAATTTAATTGCCCGTGATGATTTTTATTATATAAAAGAAAAGAATGATCCTTCAACGGCTATTTTAAATTTAGAAAAGAAAAATTTAAATTCAATTTCCTTTCATAAAGGAGATACTATCTTAAATGCTCAAGTTCTTTTAAATAATAATAATGTCGGCACATTGAATCTAGCTAGTGATCGTAATCATGAAACTTCTATTTTTAAAATAAACTCTGAGAATAAATTAATTTTCTTTACCATTTTTGTAGTTTTATTTTTAATTTTTATGGTATCTATAATTAGATTTAGAAAAAAAGTGAAAAGAAAAAAACAGCAACGTAAGTATTTTTATTAATTCCATAAAAGAAATCCATATTAGACCTTAACTCTAATATGGATTTCTTTTAATTATTCTCTCTTTTTTTAAAAATTTCCATTGAATCCTTAATATCAGATGGAATATCACAAGACAATTCTAGTATCTCTCCTGTTCTAGGATGTGGAAAAACTAGCTTATAAGCATGTAACGCCTGTCTATTTATATACATTGTATCATCTTCATTACCATATAAACTATCCCCTATGATAGGATGCCCTAAATGTTCTACATGAACTCTTATTTGATGTGTTCTACCTGTTTCAAGCAAAAATTCTACTAAAGAAGCATCTTTAAACTCCTCTACTACTTTATAATGAGTAATGCTTCTCTGTCCTTTTTGATCCACTACTCTCTTTAAACTAGAGTCTTCTGGTCTATATATAGGTAAGTCTATAGTTCCTTCTTTTTTTGTTAATTTTCCATGAATAATGGCTAAATAAAACTTTTTAAAAGTATCCTTGTTCATATCTCTAGCCAATGCCATGTGTGCAAATTGATTTTTAGCAATTATTATAAGTCCTGATGTATCCCTATCTAATCTACTAACTAATCTAACTATGCAATTTTCACCTTTATCTTCAAAATAATACAATATTCCATTAGATAAAGTTCCTCTTGGATGGCTTTTAGTAGGATGTACTACAATACCTGGATTTTTATTTATTACCAAAATATCTTCATCTTCATAAACTATATCTAACTCCATTTTTTCCGGCTCTACATTTTGACTTTCATTTTTATCAAGATCTATTTCTATATGGTCTCCCTTATTTAGGATATATCTTAAATTAACCCTATTTCCATTTACTTTTATTCTTCCATTTCTAGCGGACTTTCTTATAAATCTTCCTGAAATTTTTAATTGATACTTTAAATATTCTTTTATATTACATTCTTCTTCTTTTTCATAATTATACTCTAGCTTACTTATAACTGGTCACTCCTTGCCAAACTATTTTTTAAAATCTTCTCCTATAATTACTTTTACAAATCTTCCCCTATCTCTTAAACTAGAATTTTCAACATTTTTTATTCCTAATTCCTTAGATATACTTTTTAAAGTTTTTTTATCTAATCCACTGGCTATTATTTTAGACTCTTTAGATTGATTAGTATTTCCTACAGATACATTTGAAAATCCTTTTGCCTTCATTTTCTTTCCTATGGTAGCTGCCAATCCATTTACATTAGTCCCATTTAATATCTCCACTTTTATATCCTCTTCATTTATATTATAAGAACTTTCACTAGTTCCCCCTCTAAACATGCTTATAATATCCCTATTTCCATTCTCATCGTATATGAAATAGGATATCTTCCCTATATACTTTGCCTCTCCTTTTAGAGTTCTTATTTGCATATCTGATTTTTCAACTCTTAAAAAGTTGTAGGCATATTTAACCATATCATTTGGTTCCATATTAGTTTCTACATACTTAGGTAAAGTAGATAACATAATAGGTAATCTAGCTATAGTAGATGGACTTTTTACTTTTGCAATAAATTTCTCAATAAATAAATGTTGGTTTTTTATTCTTCCTAAATCTCCCTCTGCAAGTCCTGTACCATCATTATTTTTTCTCCATCTAAAAAATTCTTCAGCTTTCTTTCCATCTAAATGCACTTTCTCCCCTTTTTTAAAATTTATATGTAGGTTTTGAGATGCATCATCGTAATACATGTTTTGAGCTATTTCCATATCTATTCCGCCAACACTATCTACCAAACTTCTAAAGCCTTTGAAGTTTAATTTAGCATAATAATTTATGTTAACCTTTAAAAGATTTTCTACAGAGTTTATTAACCCATTAACTCCATCAATGGCATGGGCGTTATTTATTTTTTGCCAATTGTTATTTATAACAACTCTTGTATCTCTAGGAATAGAAACTATATTTATCTTTTTATTTTTAGGATTATAGTTCATTAAAATTATAGTATCTGTTCTTTTAGGTTCATTATCACTTTCTATTCCACCAATATCTACACCCATAATTAATATATTAACTGGGTCACCACTTTTGCTAATTACTGGAGGTGATTTTTCACTTTTACCTTCACTAAAGCTTAAAAGATAGAAATAAAAAAAACTAGCTGTTGTGGCAATCAGCAGAAGAAGTATTAAAAATATACCCTTTGCCCTATTCTTTTTTCTTCTTTTTTTAATCTTTTTCAAATTAAATCACCTACTATTTTTTAATAAAAAGTTTCTCCCCTTTATAGTATCTAAATGTAAAACTTGATCTTTTTCAATTACATATTTTATAGTTATATTGAAGGAATTTATCAAAGCTTTATCTATATCTTGAAAAGCTAATTCTCTTACTTTTTCAACTCCAGAATATTTTCTACCTGGTTCTATGTAATCAGATAAATATATTATTTTTTCTAACATAGTCATATTTTCTCTACCTGTAGTATGATATCTTATAGCATTTAATATATCTTGATCTTTTATTCCCATTAAATTTTTTGCAATTATTGCACCTACTAATCCGTGTAGTAGTTGTATATTTTTTTCACATTCCTTATCTATATCATATCCATATTTTTTTACTATATTTATAAGTTCTTCATTTTTTTTATTTTTTGCACAATCGTGAATTAATGCTGCCATTTTAGTTTTTTCAATATCTATATTATAAAATTTAGCCATTTTTATAGCCATATCTTTTACTCTCAAACTATGTAAGAATCTCTTCTCTTTTAAATTTTTCTTTAAATAATCTTCTATTTCTTCTTCACTCCACACACCGATTCCCCCCTATTTTATCTGTAAAGTCCATATTTCTTTATTATGTTATATGTTTTTTCAGGTATTAAATCCTTAATATCTTCGCCTTTTTTTATCTTTTCTCTAATTTCAGTGGAAGAAACATCCAAAAGGGGTATGTCTAAAAATATTATATCCTTTTTAAATTTTTCTTCCACTTGTTTTTTTTGAAATAGAATAGTATCCATTGAAAAACCTGGTCTACTAAATACAACTAGTTTTGCTTTTTCCATCATACTATCAATGTTTTTCCATTTATGTATATCCATTAAACAATCTGCCCCTGCAATAAAATATAAATCTATATTGGGGTGATACTTCCTAAAATGTTCAATGGTTTCATATGTATAACTTTTCCCCTTCTTTTTTACCTCATAATCACTTATCTCAAATTTATCTTCCTGTTCTATAGCATATTTAACCATATTATATCTGATATTTTTATCCGTTATACACTCTTTGTGCTTATGAGGCGGATTTCCAGAAGGTATAAATATTATTTTATCTAACTTTAATCTATTTAAAGCCTTATAGGCTATATGGAGGTGACCATTATGAATTGGATCAAAGGTTCCTCCAAATATAGCTTTTTTCTTCATATAGTACTCAATACTCCTTTTAAGGTAATTCTAATTTTGTAGCCTTCTTTTGAGATTTTCTATATAAGACAAGTTTATTTCCTATAACTTGAACTCCTTCACATCTTAATTCATCACACAATGCTTCACAAGCTTCTCTAGCTGTAAATTCACTATTGTTTAATACTTTTATCTTAATAAGCTCTCTTGCTTCTAAAGCAGAATCCACTTGTTTTAAGAAGTTTTCTTCTATTCCAAGTTTACCTATTTGAAATATTGGATCTATATTATGAGCTAATGATCTTAAGTAGCTTCTTTGTTTACTAGTTATCATAATTTCCTCCTATTTAATCTTAATTAAATTACAAATTCAAATTCAAAGTCATTTAACCTTACCATATCTCCATCTTTTATACCTTTTTTTATAAGGTCATCTATAACTCCTTTATTTTTTAATACTACATAGAAATATCTTAGTCCATCTGGTTCATTTACATTTACACTTCCCAATAATCTATCTACAAAACTTCCTTCTACAACGAAAGTTCCATCATCTTCTCTAAGGATTTCATAAGTAAATCTTTTTTCTTCTGGTATAAATAAATCTTCTCTTTTTATTTCCACTTGTGTCACAGGTATAGTAGCTAATGTCTTTGAAACTTCTGCCATTAATTCTTTAATACCTTCTCCTGTTGCTGCAGATATTTTAAATATTTTATAATCCCCTAATTTTTGTATCTTTTCTTTAAATTCCTCAAATCTTTTATCTTCTGCAACTAAGTCACTTTTATTAGCAGCAACAATTTGAGGTCTATCCCATAGTTTAACACTATAGTTTTTAAGTTCTTCATTTATCTTTAAAAAATCTTCATAAGGATCTCTTCCTTCTATACCTGATATATCAATTACATGGATAAGTACTCTAGTTCTCTCAATGTGTCTTAAGAAATCTAGCCCTAAACCTACTCCCTCCGAAGCTCCTTCAATTATTCCTGGAATGTCTGCTATAACAAAAGGTTCTAATCCTTTTATAGATGCTACTCCTAAATTAGGTTTTAAAGTAGTAAAGTGATAATTAGCAATTTTAGGTTTTGCATTTGAAACTGTAGAAAGAATTGTTGATTTACCTACATTAGGGAATCCCACCAATCCTACATCAGCTAAAAGCTTTAATTCCAAAATTATTTCTCTTTCTTCTCCTGGCATACCTGGTTCTGCAAAGTTAGGTGCTTGCCTTGTAGCTGTTGCGAATCTTGCATTTCCTCTTCCGCCTCTTCCTCCTTTAACCACTACCACTTTATCATTTTCATGAGATAAATCTGCCATTATCTTTCCAGTAGATGCCTCTTTTACAACAGTTCCCATAGGAACCTTTATATAAAGGTCTTCTGCATCCTTTCCATAGCTTCTTGACCTTGAACCACCCTCTCCAGCATCAGCCTTGTACTTTCTCTTATATGAAAAATCTAAAAGTGTTGTCATATCTGGATCTGATACCAATACAATATCTCCACCTTTACCGCCGTCTCCTCCATCTGGCCCTCCTAATGGAACGTACTTTTCTCTTCTAAAAGATACTGATCCATTGCCGCCATCTCCTGATTTTACATATATTTTAGCTTTATCTATAAACAAATTTCCTTCACCTCTTTTTCAATTTTTATCAAAAATTATTCTATATCCTATGTGACCACTCCATTTATACCTATAAACATAGAATTTTTCAATATCTACTTGGATATTATCCCACTCTTCTATCCAATCCAATTCATCTTTAACTTCTTCATCATTAGATATTAACAAACTTTTTCCAAGTTCATTTTCAAATAAATATACATATATTTCTTCTGCATCTTTTTTTAATTCATTAAATATATTATTTACTAAATGTCTTTTTTTATAAAATCCATCTTCAAAATAAATATCATTAAAGGATGATATCTCTAATTCTATATCTAATAATATACCATATTTATTAATATTTTTTATATTGTTTTCTAAAATATATGCTAAAAATTTATCTCCTAGGCTATACAGTTGACTTATATTTTCATTTTCTTCACTGATTTTTTTTAAATAATTTAATGCTTCTTCATATTTATTTATTTGCATATATCCATATAGAACTTGAATTTCATTCATGAAGTCATGTCTTTGAGTCCTTAAACTATCTATAACTAACCCCACTTTTTCCATTTACCTCACCCTTTTAAGAATTAATTTTAAAAAAGCACCCTAAAAAGGGTGCTTTTTTATTTTATTCTGCTGCAATTACTTCCTCTACATCTATAGGATAAACTGAAGCTCTCTTTTTATTCTTTCCAACTCTTTCGTATCTTACTACTCCATCTACTTTGGAAAACAATGTATCGTCTCCACCTCTGCCTACGTTTTGACCTGGATGAATTTTAGTTCCTCTTTGTCTTACCAATATACTTCCAGCTAAAACAAATTGACCATCTGCACATTTAACACCTAGTCTTTTAGCTTCACTATCTCTTCCGTTCTTTGAGCTACCTACTCCTTTTTTTGTAGCAAATAACTGAAGGTTCATTAGTAACATATTACTCCACCTCCTCTATTATAACGTTTATATATTCACTGTAATTTCTCTCTATACTTTTCAAACCAAGAATCATAGTTTCCATTAACATTTGACATTTATTTATATGTTCTAAACTATTGTTTTCTAAATTTAAACTTAAAAAACCATCCTCCATATGAATAGAAGAGTTTACTTTTGCAACCTCAGTTATACCATTGGCTATAGTTATTGAAACTGCTGATACAGCACAACAAACTAAATCATAGCCAGCTTCTACTGAATTTGCGTGTCCTTCAATGTTAAAAGAAATTATATTATTACATTTCTTTTTAAAGATTGCTGTAATCATGATTACGCATTAATCTTTTCTATTTGAATTTTTGTATATGGTTGTCTGTGTCCTTGTTTCTTTCTGTAGTGCTTCTTAGGTTTGTATTTAAATACAACAACCTTTTTAGCTTTTCCCTGCTTTAAAACCTTAGCAGTTACTTTAGCTCCTTCAACTACAGGCTTTCCAACTACAAACTCACCATTGTCTTTGCTTATTGCAAGTACATTGTCAAGTTCTATAGCTGCATCAACTTCTGCATCTAGTTTTTCAACGAATAATACGTCACCTTCTGTAACTTTATATTGCTTTCCTCCTGTAACTACAACTGCGTACATTATAAAAACACCTCCTCTATCCAGACTCGCCATTAAGGTACATAAGATTATGTTTTCAACCTTTTCTGTGCGGCTTACAAATGCCATTTTAACACATATGTTATTCTTTGTAAAGATTTTTTATTGGGTTTTCAACTAATAAATAATGGTGAATAGTTATGGATAAACTTTATAATGTTTTAATTTATCTATTTGACTTCTAAATACTAGAGGTTCAAGCTTAAACACCTCATCTGTATTTGAAAATTTAAGATAGATGTTTTTATCAGTAGCTCCAATTTCATAAATAAACTGGCTTAAGTTTTCCTCTACTATTTCTTCATACATTTCATTTAGTTCTATGTATATATGATTCATAGCTCTATCCTTTTGAATCTCATTTTTTATTAAGAATTCTACATAGGACATTTTTATTCTTCTCCCTTTACCATTACAGATTTTACAAGGTTCATCTATATATTCATATAAAACCTTACCCATTCTTCTTCTTGTTATCTGAACAAGATTTAATTCTGTAAAGGGATATACTACTACCTTAGATTTATCTTCACTAAAACCTTCTCTTAATAAGTTGATTACTTCTTCCTTTTTATCCTCATCTTTCATATCTATAAAATCTACTACTATTATTCCGCTTAAATTTCTAAGCTTTATTTGATTGGCAATTTCTATGGCCGCTTGTTTATTTGTTATAAAAGCCGTATCTTTTATAGAAGTACTCTTAGTATTTTTTCCTGAATTTATGTCTATTACATACATAGCTTCAGTTTTTTCAATTACTATATGTCCACCGCACTTTAAAGAAACTTTACTATTTCTTAGTTTTAATATCTCTCTTTCTATGCCATAGTAATCTAATAACTCTCTTTTTTCTTCATGTAGTATTAACTCTACATTTACATCTTCTAAATCCTCAATATACTTTTTTATGTATTTATAATCCTTACCATTATTAATATATATCTTTGTATTTTTATCCTCTAATTTATCCCTTAGGATTTTACCTAATATTCCACTACCCTTCATTAGTAATCCTACTTTAGGGGAATAATACATTTTATTTTTAACTTCTAAATATCTTTCATATAGGCTGTTTATTTCATCTTTTAGAGTTTCTATTGATACCTCTTCACTTTTAGTTCTTATCATTATACCTATATCTTTTGGTTTATTTATATTACTTTGTACATATTTTATAAAATCATTATTATTTATTTTCTTAGAGAATTTTAATTCATTATCTAAGGTATTTAACACACAGTATCTTCCTGGTATAGATACTGCATTAGTTACTTTGGCTCCTTTTTTATCTATTGGTTCTTTTAAAACTTGAACCATTATTTCTTCACCTTTTTTTATATCTAAATTTCTAAACTTTCTATCTAAATACATATAGCAATTGCTTTTATATCCTATATCTATAAAGGCACATTTAATTCCTGGAACTATATTTTTAACAATTCCTCTATATATCTCACCAGGTAAAGGTTCAAAAGTATCCTCTTCTATATAACATTCTTTTAATTCATTGTTTTTCTTTATAGCTATTCTAAAAACACTATCCTGTCGTTCTATAAATATTTCCTTCAAATTTCACACCTCTTATGCAGGATATTTTATTTTAAAAAATCATATAATGGAATATATTTATCTTTCTTTAATCCATAAAGTTCTTCTCTTTTTATATCTGTGAAAGCATTCAAATCTGAATGTGTAGTGTTACTTTTAATATATTGTGAGAATAAGTCTGCAGATAAATTTTCTCTACTTCCACAGCTTAAAATACAATCTATATATAGCTTATTATCCTCTATAGTGTAGCTTATTTTTTTTACTGATGGCTTTATATCTGCTTCATTCTCTCCTCTTTTAGTCTTCTTTATAGTATTCCAATTTTCTAAACTCATTAATTTTTTTAATTCTTCTTCTAACTTCTCTGTATCATTATATTTTATGATTATTCTATATCTTGCTGCATCAATTGCTGCCATGGATTTAGGAGTTTTTTTCTCCCCTTCTTTATCTTCTATTTTTACCACTTCTAAAAAATTTATATTTCTAGTAGTATTTTCATTTAAACTACTTTTAATTATATGTGTATCTACATCTTCTGTTAACTCAACATCCATATATTCACCCTCTGAATATATGCCTACTGATAAAGGTTGTGCTATGGACATAGTCATATGAGGATTAAATCCTTTAGAATATTCTATTGGAATAGCTGATCTTTTTATAATTCTTTGCAATGTTTTCATAAGATCTAAATGTGATATAAATTTTATATTACTTCCTTTAGTGAATTTTATTAAGTATCGAACCTTCAAAGCAATTACCTCCTAAATTTTTGTTTACGCCACAGTTAGTACATCCTTGCCTACAATCTTTTGTTACTTCTGCTCTTTTAGCTCTTTCATTTTCTTCTATTAAATATGCTTTATTTACCCCTATATCAATAAAGTCCCAAGGTAATAATTCACTATATTCTCTATTCCTATAAGCATAGAATTCTGGATCTATACCACACTCTTCAAAAGCTTCCATCCAAGTATCATAACTAAAATACTCTGACCAACCATCAAATTTACAGCCCTTTTCAAAAGCTTTTATAAGCACATCACATATTCTTCTATCTCCTCTTGCAAATATTGCTTCTAAAAAGCTTACTTTAGAGGCATGATAGGTAAAATGTATTGCCCTGCTTTTAATTTCATCTTTTAATGCATATATCTTTTCTTTTACATCCTCTTCTCTATCTTGAGCTACCCATTGGAAAGGAGTAAAAGGTTTAGGAACAAATATAGCCGTACTTACAGTAACCCTTAATCCTTTCTTTCTTTTATCCTTCGGTACTTTATAATATTGATCAACTACTTTTTGAGAAGTATGAGCAATACCTTTTGCATCTTCAATAGTTTCATAAGGTAAACCTAACATATAATATAACTTTATAGTAGACCAACCTGATTCAAAGGCACTTTTTACAGTTCTTATTAAATCTTCTTCATCTACACCCTTATTTATAACATCTCTCATTCTTTGTGTTCCAGCTTCTGGTGCAAAAGTAAGACCTGTCTTTCTAACCTTTTGTATTTCATTTATTAAATCTACGAAAAAGGAGTCTATTCTAAGGGATGGCAAAGATATTCCTACCTTTTCATTCATATACTTTTCTATTAAAATTTTGATTAAACTGTCTACATCTGAGTAATCGCAAATACTTAAAGATGTTAATGATATCTCATTGTAACCTGTAGATTTTAGTAATTCATCTGCTAATTCTATTAACCTGTCCTTACCCTTTTCTCTTACTGGTCTATATATCATTCCCGCTTGACAAAATCTACAACCCCTAGTACATCCCCTAAAAGTTTCTAAAGTAATCCTATCGTGAACTATTTCAGTATAAGGTACTATTAATTTATCTGGATAATCTACTGCATTTAAATCCTCTATTATTCTTTTCTTTACCTTTTTAGGCACATCTTCATAAATAGCTTTAAAATCTTTTAAAGTTCCATCCTCATTATATGAAGCTTCATAAAGGGAAGGTACATATATACCTTCTATTTTTGAAATGGCTCTTAAATATTCCTTTTTACTTTTTCCCTGTCTTTTAAATTCTTTGTATAAGTCTAAGTATTCATTAGTTACTTCTTCTCCTTCTCCCAATACAAAGAAATCCACTATTTTATATAGGGGTTCTGGATTATAAGCACATGGTCCCCCACAAACTACAAGGGGATCTTCTTCACTTCTTTCTTCATAAGTTAGAGGTATATCACTCATATTAAGCATATTTAAAATATTGGTATAACTCATTTCATACTGTAAAGTAAATCCTGCAAAATCAAAATTCTTTAGAGAGTCCTTTGTTTCTAATGTAAAAAGAGGAATATTATTATCTCTTAGCTCCTTTTCCATATCTGGCCATGGTGCAAAAGCCCTTTCACAATAAGTATCTTCTCTTTTATTTAATGTATAATATAGTATTTTCATTCCTAAATGGGACATTCCGACTTCATATACATCTGGAAAGCAAAATGCAAACCTTATGTCTACTTTTTCCTTATCTTTTATACATGAATTAAATTCTTCTCCTATATATCTTCCTGGTTTCTCAACTTTATAAAGTATATCATCTAAATTAAAGTTCATTAAACAAATTACCTCCTCCTAGGTTTTCATTCCTCTATTTTAGCATATATTTAAGTTCATGGACAATTAGCAATGAATAATGAATAATAAATAATGAACAATTATTGAAGATTTTCTTCTGTTTTACTACAGAAAATCCTTAATTTTATTTGTGTAGACTTATTAAATATTACTTAAAATTGTTATAAAATTGTCCTTAACTATTCACTATTAGTTATTCGTTATTCACTGTTACAAGTTCTTCTAAACTCATATTGCCATATAATTTTAATCCTTCTAGAATATCACTTTCATATAATGTATGGATTATATTCATATTTTCATCTAATATAAAAAATATATTATATTTATCTTTTTCTATTATACTAATCACACTTAACAAATCTTTTTTGTAATATACAGATATACTGCTATTCTCTATATATCCTCTTTTTATAAATTTATCCTGCTTTTTTATAATATCACTCATAATTACATATGCCATTCTATTTTTTTCATTTAAGGATGAAATCATTATAAAAAGTGCAATTATTCCTAAGCTAATGTTATTATTTCCTGCAAAAAATAAAAAAAGATAGATGCCCATTAAAATTATCCCTATAAATATACTTATATATACTGTTATTTTATTTGCTACTTTATATACAGTTTTGCCTCTTATTATATCCCTAACTATTCTTCCTCCATCTAAAGGAAAGGCTGGTATTAAATTAATTCCTCCAATTACCATATTGTACTGAAAAAAAATATAAAGCAACTCATGTCCATGTATTCTATATAAAAAATAAAATAAAACTCCCAAAAATATATTTAAAAGAGGAGCAGATAGTGCTATTATTAAATCCTCTTTAGCTGACGCTTCGTCTATATCCTTTAATTTTAACACTGCTCCAACAGGGAGTATCTCTATATTAAAACCTTTAAAACCTAAAGCTTTCGCTACTAAACAATGCACTAATTCATGTAAAAATACTAATATAAAAGAAATAATAATTTTCTCTCTAAAACCCAGCATTAATAAAATTATGACATAGGGCAAAAAGTATTTATTTATCTTTATCAATATTTATTCTCCACCTACTTCATTTCTATAAATTCTTTAGGATCTTTATTATCTCCCATATACATAAGTTCAAAATGTAAATGGGGTTCTGTAGATTTTCCAGTATTACCACTATGTCCAATAACGTGTCCTTTTCCAATAGTCTGTCCTTTTTTTACATTTATTTTATTAAGATGACCATACTTCGTCTCTATACCATCTCCATGATCTACTAAAATGTATTTACCTAAAGTTGTATCTTCTCCTAAATCTTTAATTTTACCATTATATGAACTTAGCACTTCTGTATTTTCCTTTGCATCTATATCTATTCCATAGTGAAATACTTTACTTTTCTCTATAGGATCCACTCTATAGCCATAATCCGATGTTATAGTTCCTTTTATTGGCACTATAAAATTCTCTTTAGTTTTTTCCATGATTGTTTGTTTACCTGTAGTTTTCTTTTTTATTTTTTCTATATACCCTATAAACTCATCTTCAAGATCTTTGAATTGGATGGTATTTATTTTACTGTATATTTTTTTATAATCATAGTTTTTATTTACAATTTCTTTGGAATAATTGTAAAAGGCTTTTGTTTCAGGAGTTACTATTAATTTACATAGTATTACTATGGAAAATAATACCACAGTTCCAATTAATTGTTTTATGAATTTATTCCATATACTTTTAGATTTTCTTTTTCTATTTCCATTTGTTGACCCTCTGTAAAAGTCAAAATTTCCACCTTTTCCATTTCTAAGCCCTTTATAATATTCTTCATATTGAGAATTATATCCTGACATTACAAATAAACCTCCCTAGTAATTAATCCTATATTATATATATTTACTCTCTATACTAAATATTAATAATGTCAGGATATAATTTAAAAAACTGTTAACTCTATTTTAAAGTTAACAGTCTTTTATTTACTCACCCTAAAAGTTTATTTTCTTTTTTCTCATGCCAACATTCAAAACCAATGCTACAGACATAAATGCAGTGGTTAATGCACTTCCTCCATAACTCATAAATGGTAGAGTTATACCAGATACAGGTACTAACCCTATTGTCATTCCCATATTTTGAAGTATTGAAAATAAAAACATAGATGCCACTCCTACACTTACCATAGTACCAAATCTATCCTTTGAATCTCTGGCTATGTTTATAAATTTATACATTAATATGCCATATAAAACTAGTAAAAACACCGCTCCTATAAAACCCCACTCTTCTCCAACTACTGCAAATATAAAATCTGTATGTGATTCTGGTACAAACCCTCCTGCAACTTGAGTTCCTTTTAAAAATCCTTTTCCAGCAAATCCACCAGAACCTATACCTATTTTTGATTGTACAACTTGTAACCCAACTCCTAATTCATCTGACTCTGGGTTAACAAAGGATATCAATCTTTCCTTCCAGTGAGGTTGCATAAGAGGAGAATTCCATATACCTATTATAGCTACAAATATAGCTGAAAATCCTCCAGCTATTATTTTAGGGTTAAGTCCTGCTATAAATAACATTCCTAAAACGATGAAAAAACACACCATAGTCATTCCCATATCTGGCTGTATAACTATTAATACCATTGGTATTCCAGCATACAAAGCTAGGGTGGAAAGATTTTTTAAATTATTTATATCCCCCTCCATTTGATCTACTTTTTTTGCAATCATCAATATAAGTCCTACCTTTGCAAGTTCTGAAGGTTGTCCTATAGTAACAGAACCTATTTTCAACCAGGATCCTGCTCCATTAACTGTAGATTTAAATATAGTATCATTTAAAAACAATAATATTACTCCAAACCAATATATTATATCCGCATAATTTTCTATTAGGGAATAGTCGATTGCTAACATAAGATAAGTTACAATTAAACCTAATGTAATCCAAACTAATTGCGATTTAAAAACGGCTATACCTACTTTTAAATGAGTTGCGCTGTATATATTTAACGCTCCGAAAAAAGCTATTATTAAACAAATTATTATTATGCTATAATCTAATTCTCTTAACAATTTTTTATTTATTTTCAATTTTTCTAACATTTTTTCTCCCTCCACTACATTATGATTATAACAACTGAATTCAAAAAAAGCTATGTATAATTTATACACAGCCTTTTTAAATGAATAATGAATAATGCACAATTATGGATACCTTTTCCTCCATTGTCATTACAAAAAAATTTTAATTATATAAAACCCTTTTGTTCAGCAAAGCTGAACTTTTATAAGTAGCTAAATCTAAAATACCCTCGATGTTAAGCAAAGCTTAACGAGCTACTCCATAATTCAACTATCTACCTATTTTAAATAAAATTAAAGATTTTCTGACATAAGGAAGAAAATCCTCCTAAATTGTTCATTATTCATTGTTAGTTGTTCATTAAATTCACCTTGTTTTCATAGATTTTATTGGAATGCTTGCTATAAGGGCAGGAGCATTTCCTTCTAACTCTTCAGAATTAGTCATTTTTACATCCAATTCCCCTTCATCTATTTCTACGTATTTTGATATAACCTTCATTATATCTGTTCTTATTTTATCCAATATTTCTGGTGACACGCTACATCTATCGTGTATCAATATAAGTCTAAGTCTATCTCTCGCCACTGCTTGAGGGGAATCTTTCTTGCTAAACATATCAAAGATACTCATATTAATCCTCCCTATTGTACACCGAAAAATTTCTTTAATGTGTTAAAGAACCCTTTTCCATCATTATCAATACTTATAAATGGAACTTCCTCTCCAGTAATTCTTCTAGCTATATTTTTAAACGCTTGTCCTGACTTTGAATTATCATTTAATACTATAGGCTCTCCCCTATTAGTTGATACAGTTATATTTCTATCGTCAGGTACAATGCCTATAAGTTTTATAGCTAAGCTATCTAAAATATCTTGTACCGCTAACATGTCTCCCACTCTCACCATCTCTGGGTTTATCCTATTTATTATTAACTGATGATCTTCTATGCCTTTTGATTCTAATTTACCTATAACCCTATCTGCATCTCTAACTGATGTTACTTCTGGATTTACTACAACTATTGCTCTATCTGCACCAGCTACAGCATTTTCAAATCCTTGTTCTATACCAGCAGGACAATCTATTAAAATATAATCAAAATCATTTCTTAATTCGCTTATTAGATTTAACATATTTTCCTTACTAATATCAGATTTATCTCTTATTTGAGCTGTAGGCAATAAATAAAGATTGTTAAATCTTTTATCTTTTATAAGCGCTTGTTTCAATTTACAGTTTCCATCTATAACATCCATAAGAGTAAAAACAACTCTATTCTCTAATCCCATCAACACATCTAAATTCCTAAGACCAGTATCACCATCTATTACAACTACTTTTTTATCCATAGATGCCAATGCAGTGCCTAAATTAGCTGTAGTAGTTGTTTTTCCAACTCCGCCTTTTCCAGAAGTTATTACTATAGTTTCTCCCATATGATTTCCTCCTCATATAAACTTATTTGGTAGGTAAGGTTCTACTACAATTGTATCTCCCCTTACTTTTGCTATTTCAGGATATTGAGGTTTTACATTGTCTTCTGGTGCTCTAGTTGCTACATCTCCCACTTGAAGCATTTGAGGTTGCATAAAATATGCTGCAACTACTGCCTTTCTATTTCCTCTTACTCCAGCATGTACATATCCTCTCAATGAGCCTAAAACTATTACATTTCCTCCAGCATATATTTCTGAACCTGAGTTCACATCTCCTAATATGACTAGGTTCCCTGGATATCTAATTACTTGTCCACTTCTAACAGTTCTTCTTATAAATTTAGTTTTTCCTTCATATATACCTGAAAAAGGTTTATTTACTTTTTCTTCGGAATCCTCAAATATACAATCTTTTATTAAAAATTCATCAAAAAGTACATCCTTTAATCTTCTAAATTCTCTTTCATTTATATATTTTAATTCCGTGATTATTTTAAGAGTACATCCTTTGTAAAAGAGTCGCCCCTTAGATAACTTTTCCATTAAAGATTCTAACATATCATCAAAATCTCTAAAGTTATTCATATTTATAACTGCATTCAATCCGTCTCTGTTACCTTTTATTATAATATTATTATCTAACATAAATTATAAACCTCCAAAAGCCGACATATAGTATATTTCAACATAAATTAAACAAATCCTTCATTTTCAAATATTTTTTCTAAAAAAGGACACATACATTGTTGTATATGCCCTTAAAATTATTTTTCTTTATAAAACTGAAAATTATAGTTTTGCTTTTTTAACTCTTCTTTAAAATAAGCTTCATACATAGATTTAGCTACAGGAATAACGTATCCTCCATGTGCTCCATCTAATACCATTACAGCTACTGCAATTTCCGGATTATCATAAGGAGCAAAACCTATATACACCGCACCAGAGGTTCTACCTACCTTTTCCTGTATTCTCTCATTGAAAGTAGCTGATCCTGTTTTACCTCCTGTTCTTATAGGAAAATCCCTTAACTGAGACGATCCAGTTCCTTCGTCATCAGATGTAACTGCATACATTCCTTCTTTTACCGCTTCAAGAGTTTCTGGTTTTATGTCTATCTTCTCAATTACTTCTGGTTTTACTTTTTGTATTACATTATTATCTGCATCTAAATACTCATTTACTAAGTGAAGAGAATATCTAGTTCCTCCATTAGCAATCATAGCAACAAAATTTGCTAGCTGTAAAGGTGTAAAATAATTTGACCCCTGACCTATAGAAGCATTATATACATTTCCTGGTCTTTTTGATTCTTCCTTAACACCATTTACCGCTATATTTATTTTATTAACACACTTTGATATATCTCCATCAGTAAATTTTATATCCTTTAACTTTGGATCTTTATCTATTAACTCTCTTAATTGTCCATCTATTTCCTTTGAAAAATTCTTTATACTACTATATCTCATTTCTTCTTTTATAGTATTTTGAATATTTGATTTTATTTCTTTTATGCTATCGCTATCTTCTTCATTTATTTGAATATTTATTCCCTGATTTTTACCTACAACATTTTTTATGGATTTTAATTCATCATATAAATTCCACATATAAATATTTGAAGCTTTATTTTTTTCTGATTGCACATTAAATACTTGCCCAAAATTTTCTGGTATTTCTATTCCTGTAGTAGGAGATTCTTTTCCATTGGGATCTACACCTAGCCCAAATTTCCAAGCGTATTTAGCCAATGTATCTAAACCTTTTTTATAAAGTCTATCTCCAACTTCAAAGAAATAGTAGTTATTGGAACATGCTAATGCATCTACTACATTTAAATTTCCTTTGGAAACAGCATTCCAGCTTCTACCTTTGTAGCCATGCTTAGTGAATACAAGGTTATCATATATAGTTTCAGTTGGTGTTATAACTCCCTCTTCTAAGCCAGCTATTGCTGTTAAAGCCTTAAAGGTAGATCCTGGTGGTGCAAAAGTCGAAGTTGCATAGTTAAAAAATGGTTTAGGATATATATCATATTCATCTTTTCTAGGCACCTTTCCACTAGTTTTTTTATCTTTATTTAAAGGTGGAAATAATTCATCTACAGTAACTGGTAAACTTCTTGCTGCTATATAGTCTTTGGCAAAAGCCTCTAAATCTGGGTTAAAAAATTTATTATATAATTCTGTAGTAAGTTTTCCTGGTACTGCAAAGATATTAGGGTCATATCCTGGTCTACTAGCCAAAGCTAGTATTCCCCCTGTTTTAACATCTATTGCTACAGCTGCCCCTCTTGTGGCATTTGCTGTATTTGCATTATCGTAACTTTGATTTGGATTAGCTCTTAAATCTGCCATTACTTTATCTAAAGTAGTTTCTGCGGCTTTTTGCATTTCTTCATCTACTGTAAGTTTTAACGTTTGTCCAGGATAAGGTTCTCTTCTTGCTAGTTCTTCTATTATTCTTCCCTGTTGATTTAATTTTACTATTCTTCCTCCCTTAGCTCCTTTTAATCTATCTTCAAATACGCTCTCTATTCCTGCAACTCCAACATAATCAGAGTTTACATCATATCCTTTTTCTTTATATTTTTCTGTATCTCCACTTATTTTTGAAATATAGCCTATGAAAGCAGAGCCTAGTTCTCCGTTGGGATAATGTCTCAAAGGTTGAATAGTTACATCTATACCTGGTAATTCATTTAATCTCTCTAGTATTATAAAGGCTGTATTCTTTTGTATGTTACTAGAAATAATTACAGGCTTATATCCTGAAAATCTTTGCATTTTCATGGTATCTCTAATTATCATATACTTTCTTTGGAGCTCTTTATCATACTCCATTTTATCTATACCATATTGACTAATTAATTCTTTATATATTTTTTTAGCTTCTTTTGATTTTACTTTAGAATATTTATCTAATTTATTTTTCAAATCCTCCGAGGGAGAAATATTAAATCTTTTAATAATTTCCTTATAAGCTTCATCTTTATCTACCTCGTATTGCTTTATTAAATTTAAAAAATCCTCTTTAGGATATATTCCATAACTTTCTATTAAATAATTGTAAGTTTCTTCTGGAGAAATTTTTAATAACTCTTTATCTATTTGTTTTTCTTCTTCATCTGTTAATTTGTCTTTCTTACCAGGGAAAAGTTGTTTTTTAACTTTTTCATTTAATCCTCTATCTTTTTTAAATCTAAGCTCCTGCATATTTCTAACATTTTCATCACTAGATTTAAATTCAAATCTATATGGATTAATTTTTAGTTCTAGTTCATCTTGAAATTGTTCCTTATTTTCATTTAATATTTGGAATAATTTATCCATAGTTTGAAAAAAGTATTTTTTATTTTCTGGGGTTTCATTATAAACTAGCATATAGCTTTGTTTATTAGTAGCTAAAACTACTCCCTTTCTATCTATTATATTTCCTCTAGGAGCAGCATCTGGTATCTCTGTTATTGCTGTGGTATTAGCTCTTTCTTTATATTGTTCTGATTTGACTACTTGAAGATATGCTAGCTTATAAGCTATAAGAGAGTAAACCAAAGCTATAGTAATAAAAAAAGCAGTATACCTATTTAGCTGTTTTTTTTTCTTGTTCATGTATCACCATTCCTTAAAATTTCCAATCTTTTTGCATATAATCTAAACTACATAGTTTTAGTGTTAACCTATAAGCTACTATAGATATAATCATATTATATATACCACTAGCAAATACAGGTTTAATATTTAATTTCATCTTCAATGCATAAAATATTATAAATAGTATTAAACCTTTTAATATACTTAATAAAAATTCACTTAAAACAGGAATTAATAACTTTTCCTTAAATATATTTTTTCCTATAAATGCTGCTAAAATGCAGCAAATCATATTGGTAAAAGCATTTATCCCCATTGCATTTATAAAATATAGATCTTGAAGTAACCCTGAAAATACTCCTATCCAAATTCCTTCCCATATTCCATTTATAATTGAATATGATATTATAAATATAAATGTAAGGCTAGGGTAAAAACCCTTAATAGAAAAAAAGGGAATAAAAGAATTATCTAATATAATTAAAATCGTAACTATACAAAATAAAGTTATAACTTTCTTCATTCTTATCCCCCTAATGATTTATACTAAGTTTCTCTTTTGGAACTACAATAAAAACCTCTTCTAGTTTGCTAAAATTCACATAAGGTTGAATTACAGCATTTTTCATAACTTTACCCTTATCTTCCTCAATATCTATAACATATCCTATCTTTATACCTTTAGGATATAATCCTCCGTCTAATCCAGAAGTAAGAATTATGTCCCCTTTTTTTATTTTAGATTCCAATGGAAGATAATATAATTTTGCTAATTGATTATTATTGCTGTCTTTAAATCCTTTAACAACGCCCATATTTTCCCTAGTACTCTGTACAATACCACTAACTGCCATATTTTCATTGGATAATGTTTGAACTTTAGCCCAATTTTCCCCAACTGAAATAACTTGTCCTACCAAACCTTGATTAGTAACCGCTATCATCTGCTTTTCTATTCCATCCTTAAATCCTTTGTTTATAGTGAAACCATCTAAATATACTCCACCGCTCTTACCTATTATATCGCAACCTACATATTCATAACCTTCTGCTTGTCTCTTAAAATTGAGCATCTCTCTTAATTTATTATTTTCTTCTTTTAATGTATCATAAGCCAGTTCCTTATCTTTTAGTTTTTCATTTTGTAATTTTAACTCTTCATAATCAGTTTTTATATCAGAATAATTAAATATTACATAGAAAAAATTTTTTATCCCTCTATTAGTCTTGTAAAAAACACCTTGAACTGAATTAATTGCCTTACCTGTACCACTTTCTGCAATAGACACTTTATTTCTTTTTATACTATAACCTATCAATATTAAAAATGTAACTGACAGTATTACTATAGTCACTGCCAGTTTATTTTTTATAAATTTCATAGTTTATCTTTTTTTATTTTCCATAAGCTTATCTAAAGTATCTAATGCTTTTCCAGCACCGATTGCAACACAATCTATAGCTGTTTCTGCTATATTTACAGGCATATGAGTCTCTTCATTTATAAGCAAGTCTATCCCTTTTAACATGGCTCCTCCACCTGTTAACATAATACCTTTATCAATAATGTCTGAAGCAAGTTCTGGTGGTGTTTTTTCCAAAGTACTTTTTATAGCATCTATTATTGCCGAAATTGGTTCTTGTAATGCTTCTCTAACTTCATTTTCTCTAATATTTATCACCTTAGGAAGTCCTGTTATTAGATCTCTTCCTCTTATTTCCATTATTTTTTCTTCTTCTTCACTCTCATAAGCGGATCCTAATTCTATTTTAACATTTTCAGCCGTTCTTTCACCTATCATTAAATTATATTGTTTCTTTATATAATTAATTATAGCTTGATCTAATTCATCTCCCGCTACTCTTAGGGATTTGCTGGTAACTATTCCCCCTAGAGAAATAATTGCAACCTCTGTAGTACCCCCTCCAATATCTACTACCATACTACCTGTAGGCTCATTAACTGGTAATCCTGCTCCGATGGCAGCAGCCATTGGCTCTTCCATTAAAAGCACTTCTCTTGCTCCCGCTGACTTTGTTGCCTCATCTATAGCTCTTCTCTCAACTTCTGTTACTCCTGAAGGAAAGCAAACCACTATTCTTGGGCTTGTAAATGCACTTTTAGGGCTAACTTTTTCAATAAATTTCTTTAACATAGCTTGAGTAACATCGAAATCAGCAATAACACCATCTTTTAAAGGTCTTATTGCAATTATATTTCCTGGTGTTCTACCTATCATTTGTTTCGCTTCATCACCTACAGCCAAAACCCTTTTAGTATCACTATTAATAGCTACAACTGAAGGTTCCCTTAAAACAACACCCTTTCCCTTTACATATATAAGCGTATTTGCAGTTCCTAAATCTATTCCCATATCTCTAGACATTCCAAATAATCCCATTAATTCTTTCTCCTTTCAATTACAATATGTCTTTTTCTTTTAAACTTATGTAAACACCGTTACCAATTATTATATGATCTAGTAACTCTATCCCAATTAGTTTCCCGCACTCTTTTATTCTATTTGATACATTGATATCTTCTTTGCTTGGAGTAGTATCCCCTGATGGATGATTATGGCATATTATTATTGAATAACTATTATTTTTTATAGCTTCTAAAAATATTTCTCTTGGATGTACTATAGAAGAATTTAAACTACCTATAAATACATCTTTTACTTTTATTACATAATTTTTTGTATTCAATAATATTACTTTTAAATACTCTTGCTTTAACCATCTCATTTCTTCCATTACTAAATAAGCTGCATCTTTTGGATTAGTTATGTTATAATTCTCTCCAGATTTAAAGGATCTAAATCGCTTTGTTAATTCTAAAAGAGCTAATATTTGTGAGGCTTTAGCCTCTCCTACTCCATTTATATTTAACAATTCTCCTCTATTTGCATTAAAAAGTCCATTTAATCCCCCGCATCTTTCTAAAATTCTTGCACACAAGCTTATCACATTTTCACTTTTGTTACCTGTTCTTAAGATTAAAGCTAAAAGTTCTATATTAGAAAGACTTTCCACTCCATATCTTGTTAATTTTTCTCTGGGCCTTTCATTTTCTGGTAAATCCATAATTCTTATAGCATTATTCATACTTAAAATTCTCCTTTATAGATTTACCCCCATCTCCTTTAATAAAAAGTATAATTTATTTATAGGAAGCCCTACAATATTATAATAGCAACCATGAATTTTTTCAACAAAAATACCTCCATACCCTTGAATTCCATATGATCCAGCTTTATCCATAGGCTCTCCAGTTTTTATGTACTCTCTTATCATTTTATCATCCAAATTTGAAAATTTAACTTTACTGCAACTATAGTCAGCTTTTATTTTTTTTGATGATAAGTCGTAAATAACTATTCCCGAATATACCTCATGCACCTCTCCACTCAAAGATTTTAACATTTCATAGGCATGCTCTTTAGATGAAGGTTTTCCCAGAACTTCTCCATTAAAATACACAATTGTATCTGAAGCTATTATAATTCCACTATCTCTTTTTAATTTACTAGCAACATTTAAAGCTTTTCCCTTTGATAATTCCATAACATATTCAGAACAATTACCATTAAATGCAACTTCTTTTTCATCATAATCCGAAGGTATAACTTCAAAATTTTCTACTATTCTTTTTAGTAATTCCTTTCTTCTCTCTGAAGAGGACGCTAGTATAAAATTCATTATTTCACATCCAAACATTCTTTTATTAATGATTATTACCATTATTGTACAAAATATATCATAGTTCATATTTAATTTGCAAAATAATAAACTATAAAAAGATATGTTACTACATATCTTTTTATAGTTTATCATTTAATAAAATGTTAAACAAGTATGTTAACTATATTGTTAAAAGTTTTTTTATATTTAGTAAAACCCTCTTATATTGCTATTATTAACTTTTAATTAATGAAGAAGGAACAAGGGATAATGAACAATAAATAATTATGGACATCTTTTCTCAATTATCATTTCGAAAAGTTTTTAATTTTATAAAATCTTTACATTTAGCTCTTAACTAAAATAGCAATGTTTAGCTTAACTAAACGAGCCTACAAAATAAGATTAAAATTTTTCAGAGCACAGCGAAGAAAAATCTCCTAAATTGTTCATTGTTCATTGTTCATTGCTCTAATGGTTGTTCATTAATAAAAAAACTGTGTCACAGTTTTTTTATTATGAATTTGATATTCTATTTAAAATGTTATAAATAAAAATATACTCCTTAGTAACATTTTGTTTATGTAATTCATCAGGTAATTTATTTATATGATCTTTCAATTCATCTTTTATATTTGAATTTTTATATTTCTTATTGGAACTTTCTAAACTTTTACACCAATTTTTAAATTCTTTTATTTTTATAGATTTAATATCTTTTTCATTTAATTTACTTAGAACTTTAATATATGTTTTTATTATTTCTGATAATTCGGCATCACATTGATTTTCTATTTTAATGCTAAAAGTCATTTTGGAATTATCTATGTTTTTTTCCTTTAGTTTTGTCATCATTAGTTCTCCTTCTTTTTCTTCATATATTCCTACAAAAACTCTTGTTCCTCTATCCTCTTCTACACAAAATGGTTCTCCAAAAGTTCTTAGTTTATTTTTATTACTTTCTAAGTACTCTTTATTCTTAAATAATCCCCCCTGTATAACAACAAATTTCTGTTCTCTTAGTTTTATAGAAGCTTCTTTTTTTACTTCATTTGCTTTATTCACATTATTTTGTACTTTGTCTTCTGAAGATTTTTTAATAAAAATATTAAAAAAAGCACTTCCTACTATAAAAGCCAATAATAATATACCTATTATTATTGCTAAAAATAAAAAGTTACTCTTTCTCTTCTTTTCCAAATCATATCTTGTATACTTAATACCAATCACCTCCAAATTATCTCTATATATAATTAGTATTTTTATATATGTATTTTATGACAACAAAAAACCTAACCTTAAAATATTTTAAAGTTAGGTTATAAATTTTAAAAATAAAAACTAAAACATTCTCCTAGCACCAGCATACCTACTTACATAATAACTACCAGATAAATCACTTACTATAACTTTTCCACCACCAGAGGATGCATGTATAAATTGCCCTCCTCCTACATAAATACCTACATGTGAAATACTGCTGGTAGTATTAAAAAATATTAAATCTCCAGGGATTAATTCAGATTTGCTTACTGGTTTTCCTTCTTCATACTGTGAACCTGTGTAATGATCTAAATTCACTCCAAAGTTTTTGTATACATAGGCAGTAAAACCTGAACAGTCAAAAGAATTTGGTCCTGAAGCTCCCCATACATAAGGCTTTCCCATGAATTGATAAGAATAAGATACTAAATCCACACCTCTAGAACTTCCTCTACTTAAAGAATCTCCATTTTTACTTTGTAATGAACCTGTATCTTTTTTAGGTACAACTATGCATTTATTGGTCTTTACATTTGCTGTTACTACTTTTTTACTAAGAGAATTGGTTGTTCTTATTGGTGCATCTGCTTTTACAATGTTTACCTTGTTTAATCCAAACAAAATAGCACAGAACATAACCATAGAAATTAATAAGTTTTTCGTTTTTTTATTATTCATTTTTTCCACCTTTCTTGCTTCCGAAGTTAGCTGACGGGTTAGGTCAAGGTTTTCCCTTCTTTAAACATTTAAAGATTAACCCCTATTTCTTGGTTCCTCCGTACCTATTTTTTTAAATAGGATTCAGCATAGTACGTATTATAAAATACTTTAAACTAACAAGTCAAGGTTTCTTAACAATTTCTTAAATTTACCTTAATAATATATAACTAATATCCCAAATTTTTATTTACTATTATAACTTTTATTCTTCCCTTTTCTCTTTGTTTTTTTAAGGTCACATAGGCTGCACATATTCTATTATCACTATTACAATCCATACAATACCCAACTTTAGCACAAGGCGTATCTAAATTAAGTCTTTTAGCATTTGCAGGAGAAGCTATAGTTCTTAATCTGATTTCAGCCTCCTCCGTATTTTTAACTATTTTGTTTATACCAGTAACCACAATAACTTCCTTAGGCCCAAATATCATAGCAGCTACCCTATTCCCATTTCCATCTATATTATAAAGTTCTCCTGTTTCAGTTATGGCATTTGTACTACACAAATAAGTATCTGCAAAAAATGCTTCTCTGTATATTCTTCCACATTCTTCTTTTGTTATACCTTCTTTATCTCTATCTAAAAAATTATATTCTCCATTTTTTAAAAGGCTTATAGCCCCTATTTCAAATAAACTTCTTGAACCTCCAGCAGTAATCGTAGATCCTTTCTTTAAAAATTCTTTTATTTTTTCTAAGGCCTCATTTTCATCTTTAACATAATATCCCTCCATGTTGTTTTTCTCTAAAGCTTTTATAACTCTTTCTACTCTTTTTTCTATTGCCCATAAAAGATTTTCATCCATAAAAAAATTCCTACCTTTCTTTTTTTAAAATTATAAAATTATTATATTTATAACCATAATCTTTTTTTATATTTTTTATAACACTATATCCATTCTTATACCAGAATCCCAAATACTTTAGCTTATCATTAGATAACACTGAATAAATATCTTGAACCAAAAATTCTTTTTTTATTTCTTTTGTAAATATATCTAATACCTTAGCTCCTTGTCCTTTATTTCTATATATTTCATAAATATAGAAACAGTTTAACCATATTTCAACTGTATTTGTAAATTCCATTCTTCCCTTTATTATTCCAATACTGTTATCTTTGTTTTTAATTTTAAGAAAAAATTCATTTTCACTTATGTAATATTCTAAAAATCTTTCATATATATAATCAAAACATATATTTTTATTTATACACTCTTTATCTAAACTCAAACTTTGATATATATCTTCTACACAATTCTTAGTTACAGTGGAAAGTTCAATATCATGGTATTTAATAAAAATATCTACCATACCTTCACCTCATCTCCGTATATTTTAATTTCTATAAACTTTCTGAAAATCCTTTCAACTTTTAAATTTATTTAACATATTATGGAAAATAATTGCGTATATATTATTACGAGGATATATTTAAGGAGGTATATTTTATGAATTTTAAATTGACTAAGGAACAAAAATCTTTAAAAGAAATGATTAGAGATTTTGTTAAAAAAGAAATTGAACCCATAGCTGCTAAAAGTGATGAAAGTGGTGAGTTTCCTAAAGAAACCTTTAATAAAATGAAAGATTTGGGGCTTTTAGGTCTTCCTTTCCCAAAAGAATATGGTGGCACAGGTGGAGATTATTTTTCCTATGCTCTAGCTGTTGAAGAAATTTCAAAGGCTTGTGCTGCTACTGGAATTTCTTATTCTGTGTCTACATCCTTATGTGCTTCTCCTATATTACAATATGGAACAGAAGAACAAAAACAAAAATACCTAAGTCAAATAGCTTCTGGTAAAGTATTAGGTGGGTTTGGATTAACAGAGCCTAATGCTGGTACAGATGCTGGTGGTCAACAAACTACTGCTGTATTAGACGGTGACCACTATATACTAAATGGAGAAAAAAAGTTTACAACTAATAGTCCTGTAGCTGATATATTTGTAGTATTTGCTATGACAGATAAAGAAAAAGGCCCAAAGGGTATATCTGCATTTATAGTTGAAAAATCCTTTCCTGGATTTTCTATAGGCAAACTTGAAGATACTATGGGATTAAGAGCTGCAAAAGTAGCTGAAACTATATATAAAGATTGTAAAGTTCCAAAAGAAAATCTTCTTGGCAAAGAAGGTGATGGATTTAAGATCGCTATGCAAACTTTAGATGGAGGTAGAATTGGTGTAGCAGCTCAGGCACTAGGTATAGCACAGGGTGCTTTTGAAAAAGCCAAAAAGTACATGATGGAAAGAAAGCAATTTGGTAAAGCATTGTGTAAATTCCAAGGTCTACAATGGATGATGGCAGATATGGATTTAAAAATAGAACAAGCAAGATATTTAGTTTATAAAGCTGCTTGGGAAAAAGATAATGGATTACCTTATTCACTTTCCGCAGCAAGAGCTAAATTAGCTGCTACAGATGCAGCTATGTTTGTAACTACAGAGGCTGTCCAACTATTTGGTGGATATGGATATATAAAGGACTATCCTGTTGAAAGAATGATGAGAGATGCAAAAATCACTCAAATATATGAAGGTACAAACCAAGTACAAAAAATGGTTATTGCAGGAAATATATTTAGATAAATATAAAAAAAGCCCGATAAGCTAAGCTTAATATCGGGCTTTATATAATTAAAAATTTTTCGTAATAACAATTAAGGAAAATTATTCATAGTTGCTCATTGTTCATTGTTAATTACTATTCATTATCTAGTGTTTTTATCATAGATGGGATTACTTCATATAAATCCCCTACTATTCCATAGTGAGCTATTTGAAAAATCGGTGCGTCTTTATCTTTATTTATAGCTACTATACATTCTGCTTCTTTCATGCCGGCTAAATGTTGTACTGCCCCTGATATACCACAGGCGATATAAAGTTTAGGTCTAACTGATTTACCAGTTTGTCCAACTTGATGCTGGCTATCTATCCATTCAGCATCTACAGCTCCTCTTGATGCCCCTACTTCTCCCTGTAATTTATCAGCCAAATCCTTTAATAATTTAAAACCTTCTTTGTCTCCTAATCCTCTTCCACCAGATACTATTATATTGGCTTCTTCTAATGCAATTTCTTTTTTCTTTTTCTTTATTATGTCTATAACCAATGCATTTTTATCCTCTTTTCCTAATTTGAAATCAATTTTTTCCACTTTCCCAACTACATTTTCCTTTAATACGGCCTTTTCCATTACTCCTGGTCTTACAGTAGACATCTGAGGTCTATGTTCTTCACAAACTATAGTCGCCATTAAATTTCCCCCAAAGGCAGGTCTTGTCATTAATAGATTTCCTGTATCTTCTTCTATATCTAGGGAAGTACAATCTGCTGTTAGACCAGTTTTAAGTCTTACAGCAAGTCTTGGTGCTAAATCTCTCCCTATGGTAGTAGCTCCTAAAAGTATAATTTCCGGTTTTCGTTTATTTACTAGTTCGGTTATAACTCTAGTATAAGCTTCTGTAGAATAAATTTCTAGAAATTTATCCTCTATATACATAACATGGTCTGCACCATATTTAATTATATCCCTTGCTAGGCTATCTATTTTATTTCCTAATAATATACCTTTCAATTTTACTCCTAGTTTATCTGCTATTTTTCTACCTTCTCCTAAAAGTTCCAAAGATACATTAGCTATTCTTCCTTCTCTTTGCTCTATAAAAACCCAAACATCCTTATAATCTTTTACCTTCATAGTTAAGCCTCCTATATTATTTGTTTTTCTCTAAGCTTTGAAACTAATTTATATGAAGCTTCCTCAGCTGTTCCTTCTATTATTTCCCCTTGAGAACTTATTGAAGGAGTAAAGGATTTTTTTACTTTAGTAGGGGATCCATTAAGTCCTATTTTCTCCTCATCTATTTCTAAATCATTTGCTGTCCATATATCAATTCTTTTTTCTCTATGAGCTTTATATATTCCAGCAATGGATGGATATCTTGGTTCATTTAATTCTTTTATAGCCGTTAAAAGTATTGGCATTTTCGATTTTATTACATATGAACCTTCCTCTATATCCCTATTAACAATTAGCTCTCTTCCATTTACATCCAATCCACTTACATAAGTTATTTGAGGTATCTTTAAATGTTCTGCAATACCTGGTCCTACCTGTGCTGTATCTCCATCTATTGCTTGTCTTCCACAAAATATTATGTCATAGTCTCCTATCTTTTTAATGACTGAAGATAATATATAGGATGTAGCTAATGTATCTGAACCTGCAAATTTTCTATCACTTAATAAAATCCCCTTATCAACTCCCATAGCTAAAGCTTCTCTTAGTGCACTTTCCGATTGAAGGGGGCCCATAGTTATTGCTATTACTTTAGTGCCTTTTATTTTATCTTTTATTTTTAATGCCTCTTCTATAGCATTTTTATCATCAGGATTTATTATGCTAGGAATTCCATCTCTTATTAATGTTCCTTTTATAGGATCTATTCTTACCTCTGTGGTATCTGGTACTTGTTTTATACAAACTACTATGTTCATATTAAATCACCTCTTATCTAATATATTTTTAGAGATTACCATTTTTTGTACTTCTGAAGTACCTTCATATATCTCTGTAATTTTAGCATCTCTCATCATTCTCTCTAAAGGATAGTCCTTCATGTATCCATACCCACCATGTAGCTGAACTGCTTTTATAGTAACATCCATTGCAGTTTCTGCTGCAAATAATTTTGCCATAGCAGCATCTTTATTTACATTTTCTCCGTTATCAAATTTTACTGCAGCCTTTTGCACTAATAGTCTTGAAGCATTTATCCTTGTTTCCATATCTGCTAACATCCATTGTAAACCTTGAAAAGAAGATAGAGGTCTTCCAAACTGTTCTCTTTCCTTTAAGTAATCTACAGTTCTATCCATAGCACCTTGAGCAATTCCAACTGCTTGTGATGCCATGGCAATTCTTCCACCATCCAACGCTTGCATTGCAATTTTAAAACCTCGTCCCTCTTTACCTATCATATTTTCTTTTGGTATCACACAATTTTTAAATATTAATTCTGATGTGGAAGATGCTCTTATACCCATTTTGTTTTCTTTTTTTCCTATATAAAACCCTGGATGATCCTTCTCTATTATAAAACCTGTAATTCCCCTTGTTCCTTTACTCTTATCTGTCATTCCAAATACTATATAAACCCCTGCTTCTCCACCATTAGTTATAAAACATTTTTGACCATTTAATATATAATTATCTCCCTGTTTTATAGCCTTAGTATTTTGACTGGCAGAATCTGTTCCTGCATTAGGCTCTGTTAATGCAAAAGCTCCTATTTTATTGCCTTTCACCAAATCATATAAATATTTTTCCTTTTGATAATCTGTTCCATACTTTTCTATTATCCAACAAGGTATATTATGAACTGCTAATATAGCTGCAGTAGATGCACAATGCTTTGCTATTTCTTCTATACACATTGAAAAAACTAATTCATTTTGCCCAGCCCCTCCACATTCTAATGGAAAGGGAATACCTAACATATTTAATTTAGCCATTTTCTTTATACTTTCTCTTGGAAATTCACCTGTTTCGTCTATCTTAGCTGCTATTGGTTCTATTTCTTTTTCTGTAAATTCCCTTACAACTTTTAATATCATCTTTTGCTCTTCATTTATATTAAAATCCATCTTTCTCCCTCCTATTACAAACAATGGGGCTGTCACACTAAGGAATTTACATACAATATATTGTATATTCTTAATGCGACAGCTCCATTGCTTAATGAATAACTAAAATTAGACAATTAATAACTATAGATACTTTTCTTCATTGTTCACTGTACACTATCATAGGTTCCTATAAATTCTGTACATAAAATTGGTTCTTCCAATACATCTATAGCACTAGGCTGATTTTCAATCTTAGGATTAGTTGCTATTTTAAAGGTTCTACATTGTATCTTCTTCTTACTTCCATCTTCCCCTATTATTCTTCCAACCATTTCTAAATAATCTCCTGCAAATATAGGGTTATATAATCTTATCATTTCATATTCTATACATTTTCCTTCATTGCCTTCAGTCATAATCATAAGCCTTTCTGCTACATCTCCCATAAGTCTTATAGAACGAGAGCCATTTACAACTCCACCGCCATAAAATACATCCTTTGATGACATTCTTATACGCATCTTTGTTTCATAATTTTTACTAGGTTTTCTAAAAGTCATTTATAACTCCCCTTTCCTTATTCTAACTCTTTCCATGGATTTTCAACTATTCCCGATGGTTGAACCCCTCTTTGAAGGTCTTTCTTTACTACTAAAACAGAGTAACCTTCCCCGCAGAGAATGGGAGTTTCTAAATAATCTATTTCTCTTTCTCCTGCTTCTAATCTTCCATTTTTTATAGCTGGTGTAGCAATTTTATATGTTTCTAACTTACAGGTTCTAGAAGTATTTCCCACTTTAACTAAGGTAGCCTTTATATCAAGTTGGTCTCCTACATATATTTCATGATAAAATTTTACATCATTGTATCCTAAACATAGAGACTCATCTCCATCAACTAGAATCATAAGTTCTGTCTCAGCATCTCCCCAAAAATCCAATTGTCTTCCTACTGCTATAACATCTCCTAAATTATTTCCATCTTCAGGAGTCATTTTATAGTTTAATATTGCTTCCTTTCTCATAAATTAATCCCCCTTATATAATTAAATTATCCCTTGCTCTTCTAATATTTTAAGTTCTTTTTCATCTACTCCAAATTCTTTAAGAACCTCTGCATTGTGTTGTCCAAGTAATGGTGCTGGTGTTTCTACACTGCCTGGTGTTTGGGATAATTTTATAGGAACACCTTGGAAGTACATTTCCCCTATAGTTGGATGCTCTATAGTAACCATCATTTCTCTTGCCTTTATATGTGGATGATCTATAGCTTCTTGCATATTAAGTACTGGTCCACAAGGAATTCCTGCCTTATCAAACATTTCTTCTAATTCTTTTTTATTTTTAATTTTAATCCAGTCAACTATAATATTTTTTAAATCTGGAAGATAGTTTTGACATCTTAAATCATTAGTTTTAAATCTTTCGTCATTAATTAATTCAGGTTTCTCCATTAGGTTACAGAATTTTTCCCAAAGCTTATCATTTCCAACTCCTACTGCTATATATCCATCTTGAACTTCATATATATCGAAAGGAGCTATAGAAGGGTCTATGTTACCTTGCCTTTCTGGAACAACTCCTGTCATTGTATTTACAATTATTGAATTTTCTAAAAGAGTAAATATTGTGTCTAGCATTGCTACATCTACAGTTTGACCTACTCCTGTTTTCTCTCTATTGTAAAGTGCCATTAAAACTCCCACGCAAAGATATATTCCAGTAACATTATCAGCTACTGATGGTCCAACTTTTGTAGGAGGTCCTTCTGGGAATCCTGTTAAATTAACCATTCCTCCCATGGATTGAGCCACTATATCATAACAAGGTCTATTGGATAAAGGGCCATATTGTCCAAAGCCTGATCCTGATGCATAAATTATTTTAGGATTTATTTTCTTTAAAGTTTCATAATCTATTCCTAATTTCTCCATAACTCCTACTCTAAAGTTTTCTACTACAACATCTGCTTCTTTTGCCATTTTATAAAAGATTTCTTTTCCTCTTTCTGTTTTTAAATTTAAAGTAATACCTTTTTTATTTCTATTTAAAAATGCATAAAATCCACTTTCTCCACTTTTAGGATCTAAAGGTCCCCAGGTTCTACATTGATCACCCTTTGGACTTTCTATTTTTATTACATCTGCTCCATTATCTGCTAAAAGAGTTGTGCAAAATGGGCCATTATAAGCATGAGTTAAATCTAATACCTTTAATCCTGATAACGCTTTTCTCATAATAATCCTCCTCAAATAATTTATTGTTTTATAAATATTAATTACAGTAAATACTATGAGCATTCAAAAGAGTTTATTCCTTTAAATTCCAAATTTAATTATAAATCCCTCTGTTCTTTTTCCTGTGTAGTATTAAACTTATTACAATAGCTGTACAGGTTATAGGTATCCACCCTAACCCCATAGATGTTAATGGAACCTTATTATAAACAACTTCGAGAATTCCTGTATTTATTCTAAACATTTTTAAATAAGTTAAAACACCCTCATATATGCCCCATATAAAAGAAACTACCATGGCTACCCTGTAAGAAGAAAATACCTTTTCTCTATATTCTAGGTTTGGTATAAAAGCATAGAATAAAGTCATAGTTATACCTGCGGGATAAACTATATCTAATAGCGGTGCTGCAAGTTCTACAATAGATGAAAGACCTAGTACTGTTACAAATGCACTTATAATTAGAGTAATACCTGCTGACTTTTTATAGGACACCCTATTATTTGTAATTTCTTGAAAGAAATTAGCAGTAGCTACTGCTAGTCCTATAGCAGTGGTTAAGGCTGCAAAAAGTAGTGCAATGTTAAATATTGCACCTCCTACAGTTCCCCATAATTTTAAAACTACAGCAGAATAAAGGGCAGAATATCTTAAATCTTCAAATATGCCTCCTGTGTAAGACCCAACTATCATGTGCCCTAAGTGAGTTAATGTAAGCATGGTAATTCCAATTATGCCAACCTTTATTAAATTAGAATTTATATGCTCCTCCGCTATTCCCTTAAACCTTAAATCATCAATAATTATAGTTGCAAATACTAGAGCACATATAAGTTCTGCTGTAGCATAACCATTTTTAAATCCATAAGCAAAGGCATTGACAGTATATAATTTAGGATTTTGAACTGCTAGTGGAAACATTATTCCTTTTCCTATTACAGCCACCACCGCTATTACTAATACTGGAAATAATATTTTGCTTACTTTATCTACAGCATCTGATTTTTGAGCTATGAACCAATAAGTTATAAGATAATATATTATGGAAAATATCAAAGGTGCTACAAAGGATTCAGGACTAAATCCACTTACCTGTAGAAAAGCATCCCATGCTGCTGCACTCATTCTAGGTATGCAAAATAGAGGTCCTAACACTAACATTGCTATACTGCAAAAAGCTTTTCCAAAGCCTGGTGATACTTTACCTGCCATAGTATAGAAAGTACCCTTTGATCTGGCTAAGGCTAAATAACCTAATAATGGGAAAAATAATGCTGTTAAATATATACCTATAAATGCTAGAAATACACTGCTCCCACTTTCTTTTCCCCAGGTCATAGGCCATATCATACTGGAACCTCCAAAATGCATTGCAAAGATTGCTCCCCCTACTAGCAAGTATTTCATTGGTGTCAATCTAGCTCTACCATCCTCCAAAATAAATCCCCCTTATTTTAATTTACTTTTTACAGTTTATTATTAGCTTTTAACCTTTATTACAATAATTCCCTCTTTTTGTTATGTAATATTTTACAAATGCGTAACTACGTTCTATAATAATAACTTAACAGAACGCATATATTTATTAGGGGGGTATAAAAATGAAAAAAATTCTTAAAATCATAATAGCTATAGTATTATTATTTATAGCTAAGCCTTTCATTGGTAAGGCATATTATAAAATTAATGCACCAGAGCATATAAAAAACTTTTCGAAAAAAGAAGCTTTAGAAGATTATGATTATATGTGGAATGTACTTGAAAAGAATTATCCCTGTTTTAATGTACTAGAGAGAAAATATGGGGTTAATATAAAGAACGTAAAAGAGGAGAATCGTAGAAAAATACAGAATGCAAAAAAAGTGGATTTTAAATACTTTAATGATATTTTAAATAAATCCATTAATAAATTTCCACATGTAGCGCATTTGTATGTCCTGGATTTAGAAAATTATATAAGACTACGTCAAACTACTAGTGCTCTGAATAAAAGTGAAATTGAAGAATTATTTAAAGATAGATATAAAGTAGCAATTAATAAGAAAAGTGAGGAAACCTATAAATATATTTATAGTATAAAAAGTGGAAGTAATAAAATGGAAAGTAAATTTAATAATTCTAATTCAAATAAATCCTATGGTGATAAAAACCTAGTATTTCATGACATTGATAAAGATACTTGCTATGTAAAAATTCATACTTTTAATCATGATTTTGTAAAGATAAATACAGATAAGCTTTTGAATTTTTATAAGGAAAATGCTAACAAAAAGAACTTGGTAATTGATTTAACAAGGTGTAATGGTGGTTCAGATTATTATTGGATAACTAATATAGTGGCACCTAATATTGATAAAGAGTTAAAATTATATAATCAATATGCACTATATAAAAATGGGGATATATTGAACGATGAATGGGTGAAAGAACATAGAAATGAGGAGCATACTAAAATGACTACAGATTTTTCAGAGGTCTTAAAACTTCCTAAAATAAGAAAAGAGGATTTAAAGGATTTAAAATATCTTGAAATCTCTAAATCAATTCCATATAATGTTAAGCCACTATCAAAGGAAAAATTATTTAAAGGAAAGATTTATGTCTTAGTTAGTAAATGGGTTCAATCATCCGGGGAGAGTTTTGCTGAATATTGTAAAAATACAGGCTTTGCAACATTAATTGGACCAAAAACTGGAGGGAATAGTCCTGCTATGAGTCCTGTTTATAATGTGCTTCCTAATAGTGGGTTGATGCTTTCATATCAAATAGATTATAAATTAAATCCAGATGGAACTTGTAATAGTGAATTTGGAATAGCTCCAGACATTATTAGTAAGGAAGATGAAGAACCATTAGATACTTTTAAAAGGGTAATTACTAAAGAAAAGTAATATAATATATTTAAAAAAATTATCTATTCTTATAATTAAAAAAATCATAAGAATAGATAGCCTCCTTTGAATTCATCCTAATTTTCTATATTTATACCACACAGATTTTATTGACATATAATCCACTTCTTCTGGTAATGCATCTTTTATTGGCTTTAGCTTGCTTCCACCAATTTTTTTAATTGCATCTAATATAATTTTTTCATAATCTTTTTTAATAAGATCATCTATATTAATATCCATGTCTTCATTTAAACATTTAAATAAATGTTCCTCTATAGTTGAAGTTTGTAAATTTCTCTCTTTTGAAATTTCTTTTATGTTTTTTCCTTCCTTATAGAGATTATAGGTTATTACGTGAGTTTTTTCCTTAGACTTTTTATTCATGTCATATTCTTCATTAGATTTAGCTGTTATATTTTTTTCTTTTGTATAATCACAAATTGCACTTATAAATTTTTCTCCATATACTTCAGCTTTTTTCTCTCCTACACCTTTTATTTTTAAGAAATTTTCCATATCCTTAGGCATATATTCACTAAGTTCTTTTAAAGTGATGTCATGGAAAATCATAAATGGAGGTATTCCAGCCTCTTGTGATATTTCTTTTCTTATGTCTTTTAAAATTTCCAACAACTCATTGTCAGGCTTTGATATCTTTTTAGTCTTTGTTATTTTAATGTAAACAGGTTCTTTATTTTTTAAAACATTATTAGCCCTGGCTTGTAGCTTTACCACTGGAAATTTATCATCTGTTGTTACTAGATAACCATCTGCTATAAGTTTATTTATTAATGATGATATTTGTTTTTGGGTGAATTCGCTCATTATTCCATAAGTAGACAGTCTATTAAGTCCTGCATTTAATACCTTTTTATTTCGTGAACCTTTTAGTGTATCTGCTATCATATTTACTCCAAAGGATTCCTTCATTCTATAAACACATGAAAATATTTTCTGTGCTTCTATAGTTATATCCTTTTCTTCTCTATCATCATTGCAGGTACTGCAATTTCCGCAATTTTCAAGGTTAGTTTCTTCATCAAAATATTCTAATATATAAGCTCTTAAACACTTTGAAGTGTAGCAATAATCCACCATTGCCCTTAATTTATTGTATTCATTATTCTTTCTTACAGGTGGTAAAAATCCCTGATCTATAAAGTATTTTTGAATTTGTATATCTCTAGGAGAAAAAAGTAATATACACTCACTTTTCTCTCCATCTCTACCTGCACGACCTGCTTCTTGATAATAAGCTTCCATGTTTTTAGGCATGTTATAATGTATAACATATCGAACATTAGATTTGTCTATTCCCATACCAAAAGCATTAGTTGCAACTATTATATTTATATTATCAAAGGAAAAATCCTCTTGAATTTTTTTTCTTTGTTCGTCACCTAATCCTGCATGATACACCCCAACTTTATGTCCTTTATTTTCTAATTTACTATATAAGCTTTCTGCATCTTTTCTAGTGGATGTATATATTATGCCTATTTTGCCTTTATTATTATTTAAATAATTATATATAAATTCATCCTTATTCTCTCCTCGTATAACAGCAAAATTTAGATTCTCCCTATCAACTCCTGTTACAAAAACCTCTGGTTCTTTTAAATATAATAACTTTAATATATCTTCTTTAACGGTTTGGGTGGCTGTTGCTGTAAATGCTGTTACTATTGGTCTTTTTTCTAATCCTTCAATGAATCTGCTAATCCTTGTATAACTTGGTCTAAAATCATGCCCCCATTGAGATACACAGTGTGCCTCATCTACAGCTATTAATGAAATATCTAAATTATTTAAACTATTACAAAAACCTTCTGATTCTAATCTTTCTGGTGCTAAATAAATAAGATCATAAATTCCCATATTTGCATTAAATATTCTCTCTTGTATTTCTAAGTTATTTAATGAACTATTTATAAAAGTAGCCTTTATACCCATTGCCTTTAATGAATCCACTTGATCCTTCATTAAAGAAATCAAAGGAGATATTACTATAGTTATACCTTCTGTAAGTAGGGCAGGTATTTGATAACAAATAGATTTCCCTGCTCCCGTTGGCATAATAGCTACAGTATCCTTTTTATTTAAAATACTTTCTATTACTTTTTCTTGAGCACCTCTAAATTCATCATAACCAAAATATTTACTTAAAGCCTCTTTGGCCTTTTGTAACATTTTCTCACATCCCTTTTATTTACTTATTAGATGATAACATTTTAGCACAAAGAATAATAGAATCAATCCTTTTATTAATTAGTCCAATGTTGACAAATGAAAATATTTAAAATATAATTTATTTGTCATCTTAATATATATTAATGGTTAACAATTAAATTATGGAGGTTTTATTATGAAAAATAAATTTTCAGTAAGAGATTTAAGTATAGTAGCTACTTTTACTGCTCTAACAGCAGTTATGTCTCAAATTTCTATTCCCATTCCCTTTAGTCCTGTACCTATAACTCTTCAAATTTTTGCTATATATTTAGCCGCAATTATTTTAGGAAGTAGACTTGCCACATTATCACAAATTATTTATCTATTGCTTGGAGCAATAGGTGCTCCTGTATTTTCTCATTTCTCTGGTGGGCTTCAATCTTTAGTAGGCCCTACAGGTGGATTTTTAATAAGTTTTCCTATAGTTGCATTTATTGTTGGAAAAATTTCAGAAAAGGATAGAGGATTTTTTGCATTAACTTTTGGACTAATAATCTCATTAATACTTTGTTACAGCATGGGAACATTACAATTATCCTTTGTTGCAAAAATTTCTATAAATAAAGCTATAATGGTGGGCGCTGTTCCCTTCATTCCTTTAGATTTAGCAAAAATATTTACAGCTTACTTAATAGGTACAAAAGTTAAAAGTTCCCTTATTAAATCCAATCTTTTAAATACAAAATAAAAAAGCTGCAACAAGCAGCTTTTTATTGATGTATAATGAACAACCAACAATGAATTATTATGGATATTTTTCTCCATTATCATTACGAAAAAATTTTAATTTTATAAAATCCTATGTTCAGCAAAGCTGAACGAGCTACTCATAGAATAACTATTTGCCTAAGCCAATAAAATTAAAGAGTTTCTGATGATAGGAAGAAAATCCACCTAAATTATTCATTATTAATTCTTAATTACTCTTAAAACTCCTTTAGCTATAGCCTGTGCCATTTTTTCTTGGAAGGCATTATCCTTTAAAAGTTTTTCTTCCGTAGGATTACTTATAAATCCTGTTTCTACAAGTGCTGCTGAAGCATTAGTATTTCTTAATACATAAAAATTTGCTGTTTTTATACCTCTATTATATAAGTTTGTAGCCTTTACAACTTCATCTTGTATAGCTTTTGCTAATTTTTCTCCATTTGCACTACCTGGTGAATAATACACTTCTGTTCCTTTAGCATTTGAAACACTTGCACTATTAGCATGTATAGATACAAAATATTGTACATTAGCATTATTTGCTATATCACAACGTTTTTGAAGATCTTTAGTTTCATTTGAAGGCCATGATACACTATCGCTAGTTCTTGTATATACAACATCTATACCATTTTGTTTAAGTATTCTCCCAACCTTTAGTGTTATTGCAAGGGTTACGTCTTTTTCACGAACTCCTGTAGGGCCAATGGCACCTGGGTCATATCCTCCATGTCCTGCATCTATGCAAACTTTTATGCTTGTTCCCTCTTTTTGTATAAGTTTATTAACTAATGTATCTGATATTACACCAGTACCACCTAATACACTTATGGTAGTTATACTATTCAATTTTGATTTTATTATGGAATTTGTGGTATTTGAACTATTTACTAATACTATTGGAGAAGAAAGTTTTCCTGCCACTGCAGATCCTGACAGTGCATCTGCATAACCTTGTCCACTTGCTAAATAGGTATTACTAAAGTTTATATTGTTTACAAATTCATTTATAACTGCGGAGTTTGTTTCATATCTGTTTTGTCCACTTAATCTTTTGTATTTAATAATACCATCTACAGCTGTTGAATTAACTGAAGCATTTCCTCCAACCACATAATATGTACTATCTTTATTCTCCCTTACATAATTTCTAACTACATCAGGTAGCTTTTTAGATGATGTAAGAATAATCGGCATTTGTCTAGAAGCTGCTATAGGTGCTGCTGATACAGCATCAGCAAATCCTGCTCCTGATGCAATAAATATTCCATTACTATTACCAATGGTTTTGGCTACTTTTGCACTAGTTTCATATCTATCCTTACCATATATACGGGTGCAATTTACTCTCATATTTTTTAATACATTTACTGTTCCTTCCGATACCACAGTAGGTCCCCCTAATATAATTGCATTCTTAGCATTTAATCTTTTTATTTCTCCTAAAGTTATACTATTTATATTCCCACTTTGTGTTAATAAAATAGGTGCATTATATTTTTTCGATAGAGGTGATGCAGTTAATGCATCTGGATAATCCTCTCCTGATACCAATATAACATAATTAGATGCATTCCAATTATTTTGGCAAATTTTCACTGATGTTTCATATCTATTGCTTCCACCGAATCTCTTAATACTTTGAGCTGCTGATACTTTAGCTGTAAAAACTAAAAATACTGATAAAAATATTACTAGAAATTTCAGCGAACTTCTTTTTCTTCCCATTTTAAATTCCTCCTTTTAATGATATATTTTACTATTTTAACATAGATTCTACGGTCTTTACCTTGGTAATTTTTTCAGTACATAGTACATGTTTTTCTCCAAATAAAAAATTAAGGTCAGATGAATATAAACCCATCTGACCTTAATTTTAAAATAAACCATCTCTTACTACACCAGTACCACCAAATATTATGCAACTCTTATATTTTTTTGAATGTATATATTTATTTTGTTCTGATAAATTCATATTATTATTTACAAGTAGTATTGGAGCATTTTTTGATGAAGCATACACGCTTCCAACTAAAGAATCTGGAAAAGTTGTTCCTGACGCTATAGCTAAAGTATCCCCTCCTATATCAAAGTATTTTAATACACTTATATTAGTATTATATCTATCTGAACCTTGAAGTCTTACTATATTATTATTACTTAAACTTGTTAATTCCATAAGGCTATTTTTAACCTCTTTACTTACTACACCTTCTCCACCTACAATATGAATTTTAGATGGTTCTATTTTCTTTATATATTCCTTTGCATCCTTGGATAAGTTATTTTTGCTGGTTAATATTATTGGATAATTTTTCACTTGAGCAATACTTGCTATACTTAAAGCATCTGCAAAGCCCTCACCACTAGCTATAATTATTGGACTTCCTTTTTCAATAGTTAATTTGTTATTGGTTTTAATATTAGTTTCATATCTATCTTTTCCATCCATTCTATCTATGTTTCTAATACCCAATACTTTTAATTTATCTACAAATTTTTCTCCTACTGCACCAGTTCCTCCTACAATAAAAACTTTTCCATCTTTATTCATATACTGTTTTATGTAATCTAAAGCTATTTTATCTTGTTCATTGCTATTTCCTACCAAAAGCACAGGGGCTTTTAAATTATTCCCCAAAATACTTGCAGATATTTCATCTGTATAATTATATCCATTAGTTATAATTACATTTTCACATCCATCTTTATACATAGTTTTAGCTATAGAAACAGCTGTTTCAAATCTATTTACACCTGCTATTCTAGTCTTATTTTCTATATTCCATTTATTATTTTCTTCAGGTTTTATAATTTCAACCCAAGTTCTTCCTATAATTTCATCATTGTAGCTAGTTTGCACTTGAACTTGTCCAACTTTTCCATTAGATAGAAAAACTCCATTACTATCAATAGTTCCATAAGAATTATCTGAAAGACTCCAATCCACTGTTCCCTGAGGTATTGAAATTATTTTTCCTCCTTTATCTATACCTGTAGCTTTAAACTGAACCCTTGCACCTACTTGAAAAGTTTTATGAAATGGCTCTATATGAGCTAATGAGATAATCCCATCAGATTCTTCTTTATTAATTACCAACCATGAGTTTCCAACGTTTCTCATAATTCCACCAGAAGGCTTATTTTTTAATATTAAATCACTACTACCTAGTTTTCTTGAAACGAAAGTTGATGAGCCTCCTCCATCTAAGTTTAATGCTTCTACTGCTCCTAAATCTATCATTAACTGTGCTAAATCAGGCATAGAAATTCCCGCTGAATGCCCCTCTTGTCTTCCATCTACAGTTACAAAAAATATAGTACCATCTTTTTTAATTCCAACTGCTGTTCTTGGTTCTCTATATCCACCTATGGATGGAGTTTGATAAATTCTACCCTCTCTAACAAGTATTGCATTACCTCCTAGAGCTTCTTGTAAACTGTCTTTAACTTCATTGTATTTTTTACCATCTCCAATTATTGGGGTTCCATCTTCTAAAACGCCAAAAAAATTCCATTCTGCTGCATGATTTGCTTTTACTGCCTTTCCATTTTTGTACACTATTCCAATGGGTTCACCAGTTACCGTATAATAAAAATCTCCATTTACCCCACCAACAACGTTGTCTCCTGATGCAATAGAAGCCTTTGCCTGCATAATTACAGATTGCATTCCATAGCTATCCTTATTATTAGGTGTTCCAGCTTTAACTCCTACTCTAGAACTTGTCCATCTTATTTCCATTAAAGACACATATTGTTTTTTACCATCCTTATCTATAAATCTATATGCTTTTTCCGTCACTCCTGGAACTATTTCCAATGTTTTATTGTCTATTTCTTTAGCTATGAAAGAAGATTTAATATCAAACTTCCCCAAGGCTTGTACACTAATAGGTGTAAACATATTAAAAGCTAATGTCATTGAAATTACAGCACTAGCAATTTTTTTATTAAGTCTCATTTTATTCATAATTTCCCTCCTAAATTTCTCATATACCATTATTATACAATAAATTAGTATTATTGGAGGGAAATTTTTTAAATATTATTATGGTAATTTAACCCACAAATTTATTTATTACATTTAACAAGCTGATTTTTTCTCTTAATAGTTGCAAATATAAATATTATAAAAGGTAATACTATCTGAATTACAATTCCATAAGCTGGCCAAAGCTCTCTTACAATCTCGAAAGCCTCCATAGCACTTCCGAACATTACATAAGCAAAAGTTATCAATAAAATAATTACAGGTATTAAGACCCTTCTATATTCTTTTAAGTTAAAAACTTTTGTAATACCCTTTGATACTCCTAATATACAAAAATTTATTTCAAGAAATTGTATTATAGTGAAGGCTATAGAAACTATTATTTCTAACCTTTGAAACTCATTTCCTAAATTCAACCTTTTTATAGATTCGTAACCAGGGTAATAGAAAAATGAATATAATTCTCCCCCTAATAGCATTAAGTTAATCATAGTATATAGAACAACCAACATCCCTCCTAAAATTAAGGGCTTAATAAATACATTCTTAGTTTTACTATTATAGTTAACATAATCAAAAAAATTCAAGAATATAATTACCTCACTAAAAGGAAAAGTAATTAGATGAAGAGCCTGTTTTAGTATATCTTTTAAATCTGCGTAGAAAACTGGTTGCAAATTTGAAATATGCATTTCTGGTATTAACATTATCCATATTAATATCATAGATATTAATATAATCCTTATTAAAAATTTAGCCCAAGCTGCTAAAACTTCGATGCCTTCTGTTAATATCCATATACTCAAAATTCCAATACATATCATAGGTACAATCATAGGTGTACTAAAAAGTGCAGTTACTTTAATAAAATCTGCAAAATCTCTTAGTATGTAAGCTCCTAAAAAAAATGCATGAAAAATAAATATTATATTAAGAACTTTTCCAACCATTCTTCCAAATACCTCTTCTAAAATATCAAAAAAGTTTTTGCCTGGATATAAATTCATAATTTTACCATACATTATTACAATAGGTATAGTAAATATTATAGCTAAAATAGAGGATATCCAAATATCTTGTTTTATTCCTGCTCCCATACTAAATAATAAGTACGCACCTATGCAATAACTAAATATAAGAAGCTGTATTTGTTTATTAGATATAACTTCTTTTTTCATAAATTCCTCCATATATAACTTTAGTTCTTTACTTCTATATTCTTCCTAGTTAATCCACTATATTTTATGTCTATATTTACAGATATATTAATATCTAAAGACTCAAATATTTCATCCCAATTATTAGAAACCTTTTTCCATTTCTGAGGCTTCTTTTTTTTAAGTTCCTTTCCAAAGCCTATGATATCGCTTTTATATTGTTTTTTAAGTTTTTCCACTAGTAAATTACAATCACTTTTTATTTGTTCTTCAGCCCTATTTTTTAATTTATTTCTTTCTTCCTCATTAATATAATTTATTCCTGAATCTGCTAGTTCAGATATAGCTGTATCAATATCTATATAGGTATTCATAACTATTTTATCTTCATTTAAATTTACCTTTATCTCTCTTTTAGATCCCAGTATTTCTAAACTTACAGTTCCATTACCATCTGAATCCACTGGAAATATGAATTCCAAGTCTTTTCCATTGAAAAATTGCAACATCATAGTTTCTCTTTCTGTTAATTCCCCTACTATTTTGTCTCCTTTAAATACAGCAGTTTCAGATACTTCAAAACCCATATTCCCATCCTTTTTAGCCAATTTAACCATAGGTAATATAGGTGAAACCCCTTCAGTTAATAAGGTATCTGTTAGTTTAAAGGTTTCTACTCCTATGTATTTTCCTACTTTGGCACTGTTCTTAATGGCAGCTTCTATATCATAAGATATTATCTCTTGTTCACTTTTAGATTTAGTAAGTATTTCTGATGCAAGGTCTTCTTTAGATACCGCAATCCACATATCGTTTCTCACTTCAACATCTCTATTAATCAAATCAATGGCTGAAACTATACCTTCTCTTGCAATATCTTTACTTACTATAAATACTCTTGCATGAGAGAGTTGAAGTCTATTTCCTATTTTTTTTATTGCATCTCTAAATGCTGCATGTATAATTTTATCTCTACTTTGTACTACATGAGATTTTAATTGCTTTGAACCTGGATATGTTTCTAATATTTCCACAGTAACTATGTATTCATTTTTATCTTTGTCTCTATCCACAGCTATACCTGCTACATGTTTAAAATCTTCCATTTCTGAATAGTCCCAACATCCATAAAAGGATATTGTAGAAAAAATTATAATTAAAATAACAATAATTTTATTTTTAATTATCTTCATTTTCTCTTCCTTCTCTTTATATAATCTTTAAGTCGTACTCTATCTTTAGAAATAAATTTAGTTCTGTACTTTAACAGCCACCAAGGAGCTCTTATAGTTGCATCCACTATATTATATTTATCTAAGTCTATAAGTTTTAACATATATGGAATTCCAAAGGTCTTTATAGACATTAATTGAATAACCAATGCCATGCCTGCAAAAATTACCCCATACAATCCTAAAATTGATGCTAGAATTAAAAATATAAATCTCCAAATAACTATGGCTGTTCTCAATTCGTATAATACTAATTCTGATATACCTGCAATAGCTGCTACAATTACTATAGGTGCACTTACAAATTTAGCATTAACAGCAGCATCACCTAGTACCAATGCTCCCACAATACTTACGGTGGATCCTATATGCTTAGGTAATCTTATTCCTGCTTCTCTTATTATTTCAAAAGTAATTACCATTAATATTGCTTCTATAGATGTAGGCAGTGGTACACCTTCCCTTGCTAGATATATACTAAAAGCTAATTTAATCGGAATCATTTCTTTATGAAATGTGGTAAAGGCAACATAAATTGCTGGAATAGTTATAGTTAATATAAAAGCTATTATCCTTAGAATTCTGTTTACAGAAGCATATATAAAGTTGTCATAATAATCTTCATTTACTTGAAATTGCTCTATAAATAGGTATGGCAAAGTTAACACCGTAGGAGACCCCTCACACAATATAGCAATTCTTCCTTGTAAAAGTTTAGATGCAACTACATCAGGCCTTTCTGTATTTCCTATAGTATTAAAAGGCGACATAGGATTATCTCTTATAAGCTCTTGCATTGTACCTGTAGAAAAAACACCTTCTATATCAATTTTATTTAATCTATTTTCCAATTCTTTTAGTATTTTAGGATTTACTATATCATCCATATATGCAATACAAATTGTTGTCTTAGTTCTAACTCCTATTTCTTTAAATTGAAGTTTTAATTCTTGAGATTTAATTCTTCTTCTTATTAAAGATATGTTAGTAATTAAAGATTCGTTAAATCCTTCCCTTGGACCTTTAACTACTGATTCCCCTTGGGGTTCTTCTATGGATCTTTTTTCCCATTGTATAGTATTGAGTATTAATACCTTTTCAAATCCATCTATAAATAATATAGATTTCCCCATTAGAAGTGAACTTAATATATCTTCTAATCTATTACTTTCTTTTACTTCATTTACTATTAAAACTTCTTCCTTTATGCAATTTATTAAATTCTTCGATTTTGAGTTGACGGTAGTATTCATCAATTGAGGTAATATATTCTCGTTTATAATTTCTGTATTTACCATACCATCTATAAATATTACACAAAATTTTAGTTGGGAATTTTTATTTTTAAATTGTCTATATATTATAGTATTATCCCCAGGAAATATATTATTTTTAAATAGTTCTATATTTTCTTTAAGTGATTTTTTTATGACATATTCTTTAGTATTATCTTCACTTATATTGTTACTTTTATTCTTTTTAGAACTTAAAAGTTTTTTAAGATAATTTGCCATAAAATCACTCCTTATAATATAATTTTCTACTTAATATATTGTTTACTAAAATGTATTAGATATTCATATATATAACAAAAAGATATCAAGAATAACTTTTGATATCTTTTTTTATTACCAGAAATATTTTTAATATAAAGTTTTATAAATTAATTTATTAATATTATAGAATGTTTATTTGAATTGTATAATACCAACTCTTTATTTTTATAGTATATAATTTTTTCTAAGAATCCCCCTTCATAACTTCTGTAAATTTATTTTTACTTATTAAGTTTAAAAATATTATAGATAATAAACATTCAAATATTAATCCAGCTAAGGCTACAGATAATATAATATTTAAACTTGCCTTATTTAAAATGATAGATGTAATAACTATTGCAACCCAACTGATTATTATTATCCATAAATATTCTTTATATTTATCAAATGATTTATATCCATGAAAACTTCTTATAGAAATAATTTTTTTATATTGTTCAAAGAAACTTAGCACACTTTGAGTTACAATAATTACTAACATTATGGCAATAGAACTCATTCCCATTATTAAAACTTTAAGCATATTTTTATATTCATTACTAATTGACACAACCTCTTCATCTGCGAAATTAATTCTAAGACTTGATGTATCTATCCCAACTGAATTTATAATAGGTTTTATTTGATCATATGGTGAAATTTCTTTGTTGATTTTAACTTTAACAGGATCACCAACTGTATTAAATATGTAACTATTCCAATAAGGAAACAATCCTTCTTCAGTACCAACCAAAACAACTGGATCTTCCACATAGTTTCCCTCTTTAGGATTTACACTTACATCATAAGAAAAATACTTTTGATTAGATTTTATCCAAATTATATCTAATTTTGATCTGGCACATTCTAAATAAGATTTTTTTCTAGATTCGTAGTATTCTCTTATCTGTTCTTCATCATTTTTAAATTTATCTGGAATCAATATTACCCAGTTTTTATTTTTCTCAGATATATAGACTCTATCCCCTTTGTCATTATATATAGGATATTTTTTTAAATAATTAGGATTTATAGTTCCATTAAGCTTAAAATACTTAACATTAGAATTTAAATCTTTACCTAATGTTGTATGCATAGGAAATGTAACAAAAATTGCACCCTTAGAATTTAGATTATTATATAATTTTTGTTGCTTTTTTAAAAATTTTTCACCATGACTATAAAAATCTAAATTATCTAGATTCAAAGTTACATAATCACTAGCATCTTCCCATTGCTTATATGAACCATTATATAATTTCTTGAATTCATCAAAATTTGTGATTTGAATATTTAATAAAATAATAAATCCTATAACTAATCCAATTTTAATTAAAGTATTAAATATTAATATGTCTTTTGTGTGTCTTTTGTTTTTTATTATATAAGATATTTTTATAGTTTGTACATAAATATATGGTATTGATGCAACAATGGCAAGTATTATTGTAATCAATAAATAATTCAGTCCTAATTTCTTTAAAAATTTTAAATATGCCCCATTATACTTATTAATTAAAAATATGCTCATAAAAATTGTTGAAATGACTATAGAACCTATTTGAATAATTAATAATTTAGAAATGTCTTCTTTCCAAATATCTAAATTTGAATATCCTATCATCTTTTTAATTCCTATTTTTTTATAAGAATTTAATATATCATACAATATTAATAAAACTAATATAAAAAATAAAACTAAAATATAGAATGAATTTTTATTATCTATCCAGCCAACAATTTGTACTTTATTATGTTCTATAGTACTAACATCATAAATTTCACATAATGTACTCATATGTTGTTCTATAGTCTTATCTTTAGGTAAATCCATTGTACAAAAACCTTTAAATTTTAGCCCATCATCTAACATATTATTTAGTGTACGTACTTCAAATATAAAATCATCACTGATACTTTCAATAACCCCTACTTGGTTTTTATCTCCAGTATTCTCTGTTGATAAAAAGTAATTTGAAGTCATCATAGTTTTATCAAGTTTTTTACCTCTAGAAAGATTAATTTTATCCATATAATCATCTTTCATAGTATATATATATTTTATTATCTTTTCTTTTTCACCAGATCTATCAGTTCTTGTAAAAAATATGGATGACATGGTACTTTGGGTAGCATTAGCTAAAGTTTCATACTGATCTTTTCTTGGTAAACTATCCATAGTTGATGGTAATAAAATATCATAACTATTTTCTAAGTTGTTCTCTATATTCTTCATACTAAAAACTTCAGTTTTTTTAAATTCGTCATATAATATAAAGAATGAGAACATTGAAATAACTAAAATTAAAATTGAAATTAATTTTTTCAAATGTTCTCCCCCTATTCAACAATTATTTTTACAATAACACTTATATATCATCATAGAACATTAATTTAAAGATATAGTTCTATGACACTTTTTAGCAACTTCCATATCATGAGTTACTACTATTACTGTTTTTCCTTCTTTGTTGAGTTTATTTAAATAGTATAATACTAAGTCTCTATTTTTAGCATCTAATGATCCCGTTGGTTCATCAGCTAAAATTATCTTGCTTGGTTTTAATAATAATCTTGCTATTGAAACTCTTTGTTGCTCTCCGCCACTTAACTCAAAGATTTTTCTCTTTTCATATCCTTCTAAATTCATTTGCTTTAATACATTTTTTATCAATTCATCTTTTTCTTTTTTATTTTTCTTAACATATTTAAGTGCTAAATGTAGATTATAATATACTGTTTCTTCATCTACTAATGCAAAGTTTTGAAATAAATATCCTATTTTTTCTCTTAATATCTTATTTGATTTCGATGAATTTATTTTTATATTTTCATCACCATCTAAAATAAGCTTTCCAGAATCAAAACCCTCTAAAAGCCCTATTATATTTAATATAGTAGATTTTCCACTTCCACTTGCTCCAGTTACAGCTAGGAGTTCTCCATCTTGTATATCTAGTGAAAAATTATTTAGTATAATTTTATCTCCAAATTTTTTAGTTATATTCTCCATCTTTACAATTGACATATTAAGAATCTCCCTTCATAACTTCTGTAAATCTCTTTTTATTTATTAAGTTTAAAGATATTATAGATAACACACATTCAAATATTAATCCAACCAAAGCTACAGATAATATAATATTTAAACTTGCCTTATTTAAAATAATAGATGTAATAACTATTGCAACCCAACTCCCTATTATTATCCATAAATATTCTTTATATTTATCAAAGGATTTATATCCGTGAAAACCTCTTATAGAAATAATTTTTTTATATTCTTCAAAGAAGTTTAATACACTTTGAGTTACAATAATTACTAACATTATGGCAATAGAACTCATTCCCATTATTAAAACTTTAAGCATATTTTTATATTCATTACTAATTGACACAACCTCTTCATCTGCGAAATTAATTCTAAGACTTGATGTATCTATCCCAACTGAATTTATAATAGGTTTTATTTGATCATATAGTGAAATTTCTTTGTTAATTTTAACTTTAACAGGGTCTCCATCTGTATTAAATATAACACTATTCCAGTAAGGAAATAATCCTTCTTCAGTACCAACTAAAATAATCGGATCTTCTACATAATTTCCCTCTTTAGGATTTACATTTACATTATAAGAAAAATATTTTTGATTAGGTCTTGTCCAGATTATCTCTACTTCTCTATATGTATTATCTTGCAAACGTTCCTTAAAAGATTGGTAATTTTCTCTTATTTGTTTTTCGTCATTTTTAAATTTATCAGAAACTAAAATCACCCAATTTTTATTTCTTTCTGAGATAAAGATCCTATTTCCTTTATTATCATGAACAGGATATTTCCTCAAATAATTTGGGTTCACTATTCCGTTAAATTTAAAATATTTAATCTTAGAATTTGCATCCTTACTTAATTTTGTATATTTAGAAAACTCAGCAACAATGGCACCATCCGCATTGAATTTTTTATATAAATTTTGTTGTTTTTTTAAAAATTCTTCAGAATATATAACATTAGAATCTAACGTGTCCAAATTTAAAGTTACATAATCACTAGCATCTTCCCATTGCTTATATGAACCATTATATAATTTCTTGAATTCATCAAAATTTGTGATTTGAATATTTAATAAAATAATAAATCCCACAACTAATCCAATTTTAATTAACGTATTAAATATTAATATTTCATTAGTTTGTCTTTTATTTTTTAATATAGAAGATATTTTTATAGTTTGTACATAAATGTAGGGTATTGATGCAACAATCAAAAGTATTATTGTAATTAATAAATAATTCAATCCTAATTTCTTTAAAAATTTTAAATATACTCCATTATACTTATTAATTAAAAATATGCTCATAAAAATTGTTGAAATAATTATAGAACCTATTTGAATAATTAATAATTTAGAAATATCTTCTTTCCAAATATCTAAATTTGAATATCCTAGCATCTTTTTAATTCCTATTTTTTTATAAGAATTTAATATATCATATAATATTAATAAGACTAATATAGAAAATAAAACTAAAATATAAGATGAGTTTTTATTATCTACCCAGCCAACAATTGCTGCTTTATTATGTTCTATAGTATTAACATCATAAATTTCACATAATGTATTTATATTTTCTTCTATAGTTTTATCTTTTGGAAAATCAAGCACACAATATCCTCTAATCTTCAATCCATCATCTAACATATTATTTAGTGTACGTACTTCAAATATAAAATCATCACTAATACTTTCAATAACCCCTACTTGATTTTTATCTCCAGTATTCTCTGTTGATAAAAAATAATTTGAATTCATCATGGTTTTATCAAGTTTTTTACCACTAGAAAGATTAATTTTATCCATATAATCATCTTTCATAGTATATATATATTTTGTTATCTTTTCTTTTTTACCTGTTCTATCAGTTCTTGTAAAAAATATAGATGACATAGTACATTTAGTGCTATTAGTTACAATTTCATACTGATCTCTTCTTGGTAGACTATTTATATTTGATGGTAATAAAACATCATAACCATTTTCTAAGTTGTTCTCTATATTCTTCATATTAAAAGCTTCAGTTTTTTTAAATTCATCATATAATATAAAGAATGAGAACATTGAAATAACTAAAATTAAAATTGAAATTAATTTTTTCAAACAGTCCCTCCTAATAAATTATGTGCATGTGGTAAAAATAGTAAATTGTGATTTTAGGTGTTTTTAAAATATTTAAATCATTGGGAATTTTTCACTTCATTTACCTTATGGTACAATTTTTAATAAAATTTGTCAATGAAATCAATTTAATCTGTATACAAAATATTCAAACTGATATTTTCATTTAAAAATCAAAAAATAATAAAAAGAGAGACGAATTGTCTCTCTTAATTTTCTACTGAAATCCAAAATACCGTTTGCTCCAATTTTGACACCCTATCTTCTGATAGGTGGGTGTTCTCACAGATACTGCATTGTCCTTGCCTTAAACTGGTCTTATAGGTCATTTCATATCTAAATTTTGAACTCCCGTTTATGATCTGTAGGTTCAAAATATGGAACCCTCAAATATTTCAGAAATTATTCTTTTGTTCTTTATTTGTATTATATCAAATATAATTTATATTTTCAAGTGTATTTTTTTGGTGCAGGTGAAGGGACTTGAACCCATACGTTCGTTGAACACACGCACCTCAAGCGTGCCTGTCTGCCAATTCCAGCACACCTGCATTACAAATATGATTATACTATTCTTATTGCATTTGTCAACACCATAATTAATGAATAACGAACTGCCTATAAATTAACTATCTATCATATAAAAACTTATATATCTTATAATTAACCCTTACTTTTTTTACATATTTATCCGTCTCTTTAAATGGTATATTGTGTAGATTTTGTCCATCTTTAGAGTGATCAGCGTTATTTAACCACTTTTGAACATTTCCTCTACCTGCATTGTAAGCTGCTATAACTAAATCCATATCTTTAAATTCAGATCTTAAATTATTTAAATACCAACATCCCATGGATATATTTAATTCGGGTTCATGTAATCTTTTTATATCAAAATCTTCTACTTTCATCTGCTCTGCTATCCACTTACCTGTTTCTGGTGTTATCTGCATAAGACCAGAAGCATTTTTGCAGGAAACTGCATTTTTATTATAATTACTTTCCGCTTTTATTATAGCCGCTACTAAATAAGGATCTAAATTATTTTTATTTGAATAATAAAATATGTTCTCTGAATAATTTAAAGGATACATCTTTTTTCCTAAAAGCATTGATAAATTTACTAATATCACTACTGCAATAATTATACAAACTAATTTAAATAACCTTTTCAATTTAACCTCCCACTTCCTATAAACAATTGATAAATTGAAATAATTTTTCCACTTGTACTCTAGTTTCTTCAATGGTATTACTATTATCTATTATAAAATCCACTAACTCTCTTTTTTTATCTAATGAAATTTGTGCCTCTATTCTATTTAATATTTCATCTTCACTTAAATTATCCCTAATTCCAACCCTTTTTATTTGTGTTTCCTTATTCACCCATGAAAGTACTGTAAAATCCAAATCTTTTTGCATATCCTGTTCTATTAAAAGTGGTGCATCCAATAGGCAAACCTTTTTTCCAATTTTCTCATACAGCTTAAATTGATTTTCTATTTCTAACTTTATATAAGGTATTATTATATTTTCATACTTTTCTCTTTCTTTCTTTGAAATAGAGAATATATGGTTTCCAAATTCTCTTCTATTTAAATTACCAAACTCATCTATATATTGTTCTCCAAAATTTTCTTCTATATATTCTAGTATTGGAGGGTACTTTTCTAAAACTTCTCTTGCTATTTTATCTGCATCTATTACATCTATTCCCATATTTTTAAACATTTTAGAAATAGTACTTTTACCACTACCAATGCCACCAGTTAAACCTATTTTTAGAAACTTGCCTTTGTTTTTTATACAATACTTTTTTTTAAGCCATTCTAAATCTACATCACTTAGCATCATACCAATTTTCTCCTTCATTTATATCAACTTCAAGTGGTACACTAAGTGGTAATACATTTTCCATAGAGTCTTTGACTATACTTTTAATTTCTTCTAATTCATCTTTATAAACATTTAATATAAGCTCATCGTGAACTTGTAATATTATTTTACTTTTTAAATCTCTTTCTTTAAGTACATTAAAGACTTTTACCATAGCCATTTTTATTATATCAGCGGCACTTCCTTGAATAGGTGTATTCATGGCTAATCTTTCCCCTAAAGCCTTTACTATTTTGTTTTTATTCCCTATTTCAGGTATGAATCTTCTTCTGTTTAAAATTGTTGTAACATACATATCTCTTTTAGCTTTATCTATAGTTTCATCCATATATTTTTTAACATTAGGATATCTTTCAAAATAAGTATCTATATACCCCTTTGCTTCTTTTCTAGATATTTTTAAGTCTTTAGCTAAACTAAAATCTCCTATTCCATAAACTATTCCAAAGTTTACTGCCTTAGCATTTCCTCTCATGTTAACTGTTACTTCATCTATTGGTACTTTAAAAACTTCTGATGCAGTTTTTGTATGTATATCTGCATGATGCTTAAATGCATTTATTAAGTTTTCATCATCTGCTATGTGTGCAAGAACTCTTAATTCTATTTGAGAATAATCCGCTGATAGTATAATACTATTTTCATAATTTGGTACAAATACCTTTCTTACTTCTCTTCCCATTTCATATTTTATAGGTATATTTTGAAGATTAGGCTCTGTGCTTGAAAGTCTCCCTGTAGTTGTTACAGTTTGATTAAAGCTTGAATGTATTCTTCCATCTTCATCTATAACATTTTTTAATCCTTCTACATAAGTTGAATATAGTTTTGTAAGTTGTCTATAGTAACCTATTTTACTTATAATAGGATGTTTATCCTCTAAGACTTCTAAGACTTGTGCATTAGTGGAATATCCTGTTTTTGTCTTCTTTATAACAGGTAAATCTAATTTTTCAAATAAAATTTTTCCTAATTGTTTTGGTGAATTTACATTAAATTCTTCATCAGCTAGTTCATATATTTCCTTTTGAACTTTTTCTATCTCCCTCTGAAGCTTTTTGCCTATATTTTCTAGCATTTCTCCATCTACTTTAAAACCTTCTAATTCCATATTGGCTAAAACAAAAGCTAGCGGTAGCTCTACTTCATAATAAAGTTTTTCCATTTCCAAATTAATAATTTGCTCTTTTAAGTTTGCACATAATTTTTCTAACAATGAAGTTTCTCTTATTTCTCTTTCTTCATCATCTTTTACTATTTTACTTAAACATTCTTGTATTAATGTGGACAAGTCATAATCTGACTTTGAAGAATCTATAAGATATGCTGCTATTTTCAAATCAAATAAAGCTTTAGTAAATTCAACATCTAATTTTTTAAGAGCCATAGACAGAACTTTTACATCATGACTTACTACTCTTACGGCTTCTTTTTCAAAAATAGTTTTTAATATTTCTATGGTTTTATCTTTATTTTCTTCAATTCTTTCTTCTATATTAACTACATAGCACTTATTTTTAAATAATATATATAGTTTTTCTAAAGATATTTTAGAATATAAACTTGTATCAGTGCTTTTAAAATTTACATATATTTTTTCATCTTTATTTCCTATTTCAGTACACAATTTAATTAAATCTTCTATAGTATGAATTTCTTCATATACTAGCTCTTCTTCCTCTTCTACTTCTTTATGATTTTCACCTTTAGGTATTTTATCTATTAAAGACTTAAATTGAAGTTTTATAAATATTTCTCTTACTGCTTCTATATCATATTCTTCTTTAGATTTAATTTTTTCCAAATCTATGTCTATTGGAACATTTCTCATAATAGTAGCTAGTTTTTTACTAAATATAGCCTGTTCACTATTTTCTATTAAATTTTCTTTTAATTTTTTACCACTTAAATTTTCTATATTATTTAATACATTTTCTACGCTACTATATTCTTTTATGAGCTTTAGTGCAGTTTTTTCTCCTATACCAGGAACTCCAGGTATATTATCAGATGGATCTCCCATAAGTCCTTTTACATCTATAAACTCAGTGGGAGTAACACCCATTTCATCTACTACCTTTTGTCTGTCATATATTTCTCTTTCAGTTATACCTCTCTTTGTAAATAATATTTTTGTAGTATCTGATGCCAATTGAAGAGCATCTTTATCTCCAGTTACTATGTAAACTTCTATATCTTTTTCTTCTGCAAATTTAGATAAAGTACCTATTAAATCATCAGCTTCAAAGCCTTCTATTTCAAAAATTTCTATTGCCAATTTAGAAAGCAAACCCTTTACTATAGGAAACTGCTCCCTTAGTTCCTCTGGCATTTTCTTTCTTCCTGCTTTATAGTCTTTATAAGCCTGATGTCTAAATGTAGGTGCACTTTTATCAAAGGTACACACTATATAATCTGGTTTTATATCATCTTTAATTTTTAAAAGCATGTTTGTAAATCCATATACTGCATTTGTATGAACTCCCTCATGGTTAGTTAATGGTGGTAAAGCATAAAAAGCTCTATTCATTAAACTATTACCATCTAATATTACTAATTTATCCCTTTTAGGCATTAATATCTCTCCTATCAAAATCTATCTTAAATATATGGTTCCTCTATAATGTGATATATTTCTCTTTAACTCATAATATTCGTCTGAAGGAAATTTATTTAATATTTCCTTTAATATTTCAAAAGCAACTATATTTTCTAAAACAATAGATGCTGGCACAACAGCAGATACATCGGATCTTTCGTATCTTGTAGTAGTTTCTTTTCTATTTCTTAAATTTACAGTTCTAATATTTTTTTTAATAGAAGGTATAGGTTTTATATACACTTTCATTTCTATATTTTCCCCATTTGAAACTCCTGACTCTATGCCACCACAATTATTTGTAGGTCTTTTAAATTTTCCTTTTTCATATAAAATTTCGTCATTAAAAGTGCTTCCTCTTAAATTTAAATTCATACCATTTCCAAATTCTATAGCTTTAACTCCTTGTAGTGACATGATTGCATAACTAAGAAGAGCATCTAACTTTCTATCCCATTGAGAATAGCTGCCAAGTCCTATCGGCACACCTCTTACAGATAAAAATACTGTTCCTCCTATAGTTTCTCCTTGTTCTCTGCAAATATCTATTTTTTTTACAAAAGATTTTTCTACCTCTTCATTATAGCATCTAAGTAAACTGTTATCTATTTTTTTGTATTTGCATTGGTCAAATAAATCTACCTTTTCATCAAAAAGATTTCCTATACTATAAACCTTACTTCTCACTTCTATACCAATACCTTTTAGAATTTGTTTGCAAAGTGCTCCAACGGCAGTTCTTATACTGGTTTCTCTTGCAGATGTTCTTTCTATGCTATCTCTAATATCTCCTGTACCATATTTAAAATATCCTACTAAATCTCCATGTCCTGGTCTTGGAATGGTTATTTTTTCATCTTTTTTTACTTCTCCTGATAATATTTTTTCCCAATTAGGGGAATCATTATTATATATAGCCATGGTAATTGGATTTCCTGTTGTCATAGTTCCTCTTAATCCTGATAAAAATTGTATTTTATCTTTTTCTATCTTCATTCTGCCTCCTCTACCATAGCACTTTTGTCTTCTTTTTAATTCATTATTTATAAAATCTATATCCACTTTAAAGTTAGATGGAATTCCATCTATTATAGACATCATAGCTTTACCATGGGATTCTCCAGCGTCTAAAAATCTAAGCATTGTGTATCTCTCCATTCAAATAAATATATTAACTAATCTTATCTAAGTACTATTTTAATATATATTTTGCCTTTATTCATTCATAAATTACTTTTTTTTTCAAATTTCATTTTATTTTCTATAGAACCTCATTAGTTTATTTTATTTAAATTATGCCTTTCTACCTTTAATTTATATTTATTTTTTATTATATATACATATTGTAATTTACATTTTATTGAATTAAATTTATATTATTAAATTTTTTGGAGGTGTAATATGCATAAATTAGAATACGAATTTGTAAACAATACTCCTATTTTTAAATGCAATTATTGTGGACATTGCAGCAAAGAAATAGAGGCAACATCATTTACTTCAGTAAAAAATAGAGGTTGCTGTTGGTATTTTCCAAAGTATACCTTATTAAACATAAAAAATATTCTAAATATTGGTAAAGAAAATTTCATAATTTCTCTTCTAAACAATAAAAATTCAAATATATCCAGTTATTTCATAGAAGTTAAAGGTTCCTTTGAAGAAGAAGAATATTACAAATTTATGAGAGAAAATGAATATACTGAAAGTTCTTTTGACTATAAATTATTTTTTAGAAAATGTTCTTTTGTTACAGATAAAGGATGTTCTTTAGATTTTTCTCTAAGACCTCATCCTTGTAATCTGTATCTATGTAGAAATATTATTAACACCTGTGATAAAGACTACTCATCTTTTTCAAGAGAACGAAAGGATTATTTTTCATATTGTAATTATTACAATGAATACTTAAAATATGCCCTTATGGATAAAAATCTAGATTTAATTTCAGCTCCACTAGCTACTTTAGAATTTTTAAAAACCATCTCTATACCTAATTTTGAGCCTAGTGAAATTAAGTCTATAGTTTTCAATCCCTATGGAGATGTAGCAAGCTAAATATTATGAAAAATGAGAGGGCTTCCCTCTCATTTAAGTTAGCAATATTTTTTATCAAATTCTTCTAAGTTCTTTATCTCTTTTTTCTTTTCAACTATCATAGCATTTAATGCCTTGTATGTACTTGTATTCATATCCTCTTCTCGTTGAACAATTCTACCTTGAATATATATACAAAGTGCTAAAATATCATTTTGAAACTCTAGACAAAATTTGATAAGACCTTTAATATTAAAAATATCTGGTGCTAAAAGCTTAGTACTAAATTCATCTATTAAAAAAGATATTTTATCATATACAATAAAATCAATTTCTTCCATTTTACTTTTCAACATTTGCTCTTTTAATTCTTTATGAAATTCTATACTTCTATCTAAATTTCTTATCATTACCTTTATAAGTATATATATTCTCATATCATTTTTTGCCTTATCTAATCCAGCTCCACAAATATCTCTCTTTTTCTCCTCTACATAAATTATTTTATCTAATAAATCTAAAGCTGTATATGCCAATATTTTTCAACTCCCAAAAATATAATTATAATTTTAATGAAATAATTATATCCTAGAAACCCTTTATTTGTCCATTTATAAAATATACTTGACTATTATGGGTCTATATGATATTATTTTTTTGTAACTTGCCGAAGTGGTGGAACTGGCAGACGCGCTGGATTCAAAATCCAGTGGGGCTTAAACCTCGTGCGGGTTCGATTCCCGCCTTCGGCACCAGAACTGTTCGCACAAAAGTGTTGTCTTAAGCGAATATAAATAAACCCCAGGATTAAACCACCTGGGGTTTATTTATATTTTATATTACTTTTAAATGTTTTAATATTTTTATACTATCTCTTAAAGCCCTATCATAACATTCTTTCAATCTTAAACATATCAACTCATTTTGAATTTCCTTTAAACTGTTTAATATTACCCTATCTCCTTCTTGAAGCTTCTCATTTAGTTTTTTATACATATTATCATATTTTGCTTTTTCTATAATATAATCTTCACTTAAAAATTCTCTTTCTATAGCAGAATTAAAAAATAAATCCTCAAATACTTCTTCTATATAATCTTTTTCCATATAATTTTGTTCCATATGTATCTCTCCTTACAGCTAAATTATTATTTCCAATTAATTAGTATTATTATACCAAACGTACGTTCGTAATTCAAGTTACTCAATTTTGTTTTTACAGATAATTATCTTTAAATTTATAATAACACGGAATCGTATCGGGTGCCCCGATAGTTTCGACAATTCTGATAAAATTTACGACAAAAAACGACAAAGCACCCTACTTTTTAGTAGAATGCTTCTTTAATAAATCTTCTATTGCTTCATCTAATAATCGACTCATTGGGATCCTTGTTTTTTCACTAAGTTTTTTTAATTTGTCATATAGCTTTTTATCTATCGAGTTACTTATTCTTGTTCTATGTACTAACATAAATCCACCTCATTTAAATACATTTTATTTAAATTAAATTGTATAAGGTGCATAAAGTTAAAACAAGAAACATAAAGTGCAATAACCTACCATAAGTTACCTGTATACAAAGCATATATAGCCCGTTTATAATTAGATTCGGTGATAGAAGGTGGTAGCAATGTACAAACTAGCAATTAGAGAATATAGAATTCTAAATAAATTAACTCAAAAAGATTTAGCCTACAGAATTGGAATAAGCCAAAATTATCTAAGTGAAATCGAAAAAGGCAAGTATGATATTAGAGTATCTTTCTTACTTAGTATAAGCAATGCTCTAGATGTATGTCCTGGATATTTAATAAGATGTAATATGTGTAAATGTAGGAGAAATAGAAAAAGAAGATCTAAGGCTTAAACTTTAGATCTTCTTTTATTATAAAGATGTTTTGAATATAGGAAGTATTTATACATTATACTCTGTTTTTAAGTTTGTTACTGCTGCCTCTTCTTTAAATAAATCATTATGATATTTTTCATTACCTTCTATTAATTCTGTAGCAGTACAAACCTTAGATAATATTTTATGTGTATTCTTAAAATGATTAAATTGATTTTTAATAAAAGTTAGTTCCTTAGGATTGATCTTTCTTCCTTTGCACAATACTTTTGATTTTAAAATTTTCTCCTTTGGAATAACATATAAAGCATCTAATTTTATGAAAGAAGGTCTAACAAAAGGTGGTTTATATTTAGTAATTTCAATATTAGACTCCATTCCTAACTTCCACTCTTTGCCCTTTATACTAGAAACATTAAGCAACCAAAATTGTTGATCTTGATTATCTATTACTAAAAATGTCCTCTCTGCTTTGCATATTCCCCCATCTGCAAAATTAATTCTTAGTAAAAGACCATTGCCAGGTTGTATCATTTAATAGACAACTAATCCTTGTTCTTCATCTATATATAATGAATACGCTTCATCATAACTAGGGAATTCTTCCAACTGTTGCTTTATAGCTTCATTTATACATAGTTCTTCCGGATTATAATAAAATTCAGTATTATTAATTACAATCTTTTCTTCCTTAATATCATAACTTATTTCCAATGCATCAACCATCTTTTTTATCAATAATAAATCATCTTTATAAACATTTTTTATAACACCGATTGGCATTCTAGCTGATTCTTTATTGTATTTGTAACCTTTAGCCTCTTCAATAGATTTGTTATAATAATGTTTCCAACATTTATGTTGATGTGTTAATTCTGATAAATCTTCTGGACTTACATTTAAAAATAATTCCTTAGTTGATTCTAATATATCTATTTCATCTTCATTAAAGTTTTTATCATATTCTTTAGCTAACTTAACAAAATCATCATAATTGTTACAATAATCTTTTCTTATTTTTTCTACAACAACTCCATTTTCAAATGCATATAGCTCTTCCTCAAATAATGGTTTATTTCTTTTAATTAAACTTATCATTTGTGCAAAATATAATAGTTTATTTAACTTTAAATTTCCACTTTTATCGTTGGTAGGTTTAAAATCATTATTAATAAACCATCCCGCCACGCTTATCGCTTTGCACATTAAACTCCCCCCTTAAATTATGTATATAATTATAATATCATAATTTGTTTTATTAAATGTAATTATTTTATTAAATCACTTATATAATTATATATACAATAATGCCATATGTAAATGTTTACTACATATTTAGACATTTTACAACATAAAAAAGCCATGGACTAGGAATTAACCTAACCCATGGCTTTAAAATTACTTTAACGGTACCTTAAGAACTATTTGATTTTCTGATATGACCTGTCCACACTTATTATATCCTTTTATTTTTAGCTTATACATAGAACCTTTAGAAAAAGTATAACCGCCATTTCTCTTGGTTATTACCTTGCTGGTGTTTTTAAATAACTTAGTGTAATTACTATTAGGTGGTGTTAAATCAAATGCCCAGCTTGCTCCTTTATCTTTATCTACCCAAGCGAAAACCCTTACTATATCTTTAGAACAATCTCTAATTATTAGATTTATTCCTGGAGCTCCGCCTTTATATGAAGCATATGCTCCGCCGTCTATATTAATGTAGGAATTATTTATATTATCATACTCATTTAAATTGTATTGCTTTATTAGATTAATTAACTGCTGTGCATATATAGGAGATGTTGCATATCCTGCTCTCTGTAAAGCATTAGCCTGTCCTACATAATCTTTTGCATTAAAAAAACCATGCTGTCTATATCTAGAATTATTTACTAGAAATAAAGCGTGATCCTCTATAGATTCAGAATAAGTATTATATACCCTAAAGTAATCATTTATTAAAACTTTTTTACCATTGTAATATTCGCATGTTGGGTAACTTTTCTTTTGTCCTCTCCACCCACCTATAGCTTTTACACCAAATAGATTTTTACACTCCCTTGATAAACTACTTTTACCCCAACCTGATTCAAGTATGGCTTGTGCAATAGTAATTGAAGCTAATACCCCATATTTCTTCTGCGAAGCTATAGCCCCATCTTTAACACTATTTATAAAGTTAGTTGTATAGCTCAACTATTTCTCCTCCTTACTTTTTACTGTAGTTTGTTTTACTAATTGATTTCCAAATACCGCAACACCTGCTGTAAGTATTCCCTGTATTACTGCATTTACATTAAGTCCAATTAAAGCTATAGAACCTAATATGCCTACAACTAATAATATCCATGGTATTGTCCAATCTTTAATCTGTTTAGTTTGTTTTAACATTAGTCCCAAAATATATAAAGTGGGTACCAATATAAATGCCTGTTCTGTAATAAATTCCATTATGTTTATTTCCATAAAGCATCCTCCTATTTAAAAATATTGTGTTGAATTGCATAAAAAAAGAAGCTTACAAAGCTCCCTATAATTAGCCCCATAAACCATCTCATAGTTGTGGTTAAACCTTTTATATCTTTACATAAATTTTTTATTTCTATTTTAAATTCTCTTCCGTCTTGCTCTATCTTATCTAGCCTTTTATCATGTTCTTTTAATGTTTCTGTATGTTCACTTATTTTTATTCCCATAGTTTCGCTATTCATTTATATTTATCACCTCATTTGTTAACTTTTTACAAAAAAGAATCTACTGATTAGTAGATTCTTTAAAATATCCTATTTATTTAAATAAAACTTTTCTTCGTGCATTGATCCAGTACCTCTAATTAGTTTACCATTTTTATCATATTTATTACAGCTGCTTCTTATTCGATCTTCCAATACTAAATTATCAAATGCTTTCCCTATTAAGTATTCTTGTGACTCATCTATAGATCCTCCGCCAACTGATAGCACTATATTTGCTTTACTTACACCATTTTTGTCATTAACTAACCCCATTGACTCCATATATTTTATTATTAAACCTTTAGCTTCTTCTATATTATTCATAAACAAATCCCTCCCTTTACTGTATTTTACCACAAAGTGAGAACAAGAAGGGCTTTTTTATTTACTTTCTATAACCCCAACATCTTTAAGCACCTCTCTAACAGCTTCATTAGTTATCTTTCCCACCAGTTTAAATCTTTTTTTATTGGAACCTTTGCCATCAATCTTACTTTATAAATATTATCTTCTAAATTTACAGAAGACCCATTTATAACTATTAGATCACCTGTTGTAGTAATAAGACCTCCAATAGTATTTATCTTATCCCTAACTATTGTGCTCCAAATCTGTTTAAAATCACTGTTATAATAATATAAAGTATTATCATAACTTCTTAAATATCCATTTTTTAATTGTGCAAAACCATCTGCATAATACTTATATACTATATTGTTCTTTGTTACAGTGCATAGTTTTTTAGTTTTTTGATCTATTAATAATACTTCATCTCTTAAAAAAGAATTTCTAATAAATTTAAGTTCTTTATAATCATCAAATGTTTCGATCGTATTAATATGCTGTGCTAAATTATTGTATACATATATTTTTTTCATGCTCGTATCGATTATATATATGTATGTATTGTCTGTTTCAATACAACAATGAGGATCTTCTGAATCAGATATCATTGAATACGCAGGCAATGTACTTTGTGCTTTTATATATTTTTTATCACCATCTATAATTAATATAAAATCATAAGGATCATCACCATGACCTTCTGGTCTTCTCATCAAGACTATAAATTCTTTATATTTATTCATTCTAACATCAAAAATATATGCATTGTTTTTGGGTGGAACTCCTGAAATACTTACTTTATCTTTAAAATAGCCTTTAGCATCAAAACTAGAAATATATATTTGGTCATTTTCTAAGGTTACTTGTAATATTTCATTATTATAAAAAATCATATTAGCTCTTAAATTTAAATCAGTTGCATTGTGTGAAATTGATGTTATTTTACCATTTTCATCTACGTTATATAAAGATGGATATGCGTGTACTTGAGTAAATATAAAATTATTATTAATGTAACCATACCTAGATATGTTACCAACTCTGGAAACATTTGAATAAGGTGCAGCTTCTATTCCTAGATCACTAAATAAAACAACTTCACCATCCATAAACCCACCTACTGAGCCAGTATTAGTAAAACCTAATGCCATAATTACACCTCCCTTAATAAATGTATTTCACATTTTAAATCTTTTTCTGGTTTTTTCTTAGAATACAATATAACCTTTGCAGGTTCAGTCTTAGTAACTGGATATAAAAATCTTGAATTGAATAAACTATCTTTTTCAAAAACAACAAAAGCTACCATTTTATCAGTTATTGAGCTATCTAAAAATCTATATTCATATTCGTTGCCTATTTGCTTCCAATTATCCTTATTTATAGTTATATTTTTTATACTTGTGAAAATACTAGATACTAATTCAGGGACCTTTTTATCTAAAATTTCGTACCCTTGCATCATCGTTACTATATCATAAGCATCATCATCTTCATGAATTGGTATATTAAAATTCGAAGTATACTTCATTATTTTATCACCTCATTCTCATTTATTTCATTAATTCTATATTCTTTCATTTGTTTATGTGTAATTCCTTCTATTTTAGGATCGCTGTGTATTACTTTTAAATTATTTTTTAGCATCCCATGTGTAATTAATATAAATTCAAAAGTATAACCAAGATGTGCAGGTTTTATTGTTTCTAGCATATCTTTAAAATCCCCCATATTTTTAGGAATCCCATATGCTCCTATAAATTTTACTGTAAAAGAATAACTTTCAGGATTTTCTATTATTTCTACTTCTCCACCACTAAAAGCTTCTGCTGTCTCTTTTATTAATTTTTTAGTTACAGTTCCATGACCACGTTTCTTAGCTTTAAGAATTTCTCTACGTTCTTCATAACTCTTGTTTAAATCTGTTTCTATTCCATATTCATTTTCCCATAAACTTAACCCCCATGTAGCTGTATCTATAAAGCATTGCTTAATTAGATCTTCTCTTTTCCAGTTTAATAATGCTAGTTCATATCCTACAACATCATCCCATACTTTAAATTCTTTTATCTGTCGTAAAACAGGAGGTAAATAAGCTAACAAATCTGGTCTATATAATTCTATTTCTTTATTTTTAGTTTCCAATTCTTGTCCATATTGATTTGCACCATAGTTTATAGATCCATACAATTATTACCCCTCCCTTAAAACTCCGTTAATTTTAGTCCAAACTTTATCTATTTCCCTAAGTTGACCATCAACTTTAACCCAACCATTTTCATAGTCACATTTTTTTTTATCAACTTTAATACTTAAATTTATATTGATTGGAACTTCATATTCAATTGTAATATATGGTTTTTTTAAATGATTAGAGGAATAAAATATTTTTCCATTATCATTATTTTTGTAATCGGTGCATAATATTATTACATTTTGACCGGATTGCAACGATGAAACAAGATGTTTTGCATTTAGTTTCTTCCATCCAATGCCTTTTACAGTGCGTGTTCCCCAAGAACTACTTGGTCTTCTTTTCCACTCTGGAGTATTAGACCATGTAGCTGTTTTTTCAAAATCACTATTATAAATAGAAGTATTACCAAGCTTAATGCCATAATCAACATTGCTATCTTCTTCATACCACAAGTATATGTTTAAGTTAGCACTTATTATATTTGCATTTAATGGTAAATCTTTTAAATTAAATCTGATGTAAGAAACAGCTTGGCCTATTGAATTATTACATACTTCTAAATTATTTTCGTTATGATAATTTGTATTCGGTGAATGACTTAAAATATATGTGCTATTTGTTGCATAGATTTTTTTTATATTCATAATATCACCTCTATTTATACTTAATCCATATCTCACCATCATTCATAGCATTAACATTTGCATCGTTAGGTGATAAAATTATATTTCTAATTTGAGATACTGTATATGAGGTATTAGGGTAGGCTTTAGCAATTCCAGTAAAGGTATCTCCTGTTTTACTTATTTTTTTGTTTAGATCCGGTTTATTTTCTATATTCATCCAATCTACACTCTCTGCCACCTCTGCAATATCAACTTTGCCATTTTGGTTTTTATCATATTTTTTTGTATGCATATCTCCTTGTCCAGTATTGCTTAAATCATCTTGTGTTATATATTTTTTATCATTTTCAAGTTGTGAAATCTTAGTTGGTATACTGTTTATATCTGCTTTATCATTCCAGTTATCAATTAATCCTTGTGTTATCTTATCTAATATAGATTTATTGCTATGATCATGCCTTTTATTATAAGCTTCATTAAAGTTAGTTTTTTCAGTGTCATTTATAAATCTTCTATTTTTATTTTCAATTATCATATCAGCAGAATGACTAGCTGGATGTATATATTTATTAGCATTTTCCTCTATTCCTGCAAGTTTTGCTTTTTCAGCACTTGTATAGTTCTCTGTAGAAAGTCCTTTACCTTCAATCTTATCAACTTTGTTTGCAAGTTCCTTAGTTATGGTTCCAGCAAAGTCAGGATCATTGTTTAAAGCATTAGCAATTTCAGATAAAGTATCTAGTGCCTCTGGAGCAGTACCTATTATATTTTTTATTTTTTCTAATACTTCTTCTTTTGTAAAAACTTGCTCTTTTAAATATCTTTTATTTAGCTCAGTATCTACATATGTTTTATCAGATTTTTTATTTTCTAAATTTCCTGCTCTAACTTTTAAATTACATATTTCTAAATTATTACTAGCCTTATATTTTTCTACTTCTATCTGAGTATTTACTATGCTTTCTTGTACTTTATTAATATCATCTGCTTCTACTGTGTCACCTGGGGTTTCATAAGTTATATAGCACTTATCTACTTTAGCAAAGATTTTTATTTCCTTTTTCCATGGAGTTAAACTTGGAGTAGATAAAATGAAGTTTTCTATCTTATTTCCTGTTAGTTTTGGGCCAGTATAAACCCTTACGCTAGTGTTGCTTATATTATCATGCTGCAATTCTCCTTCATAAACTCCATCTTTAAGCTCTACTTCTTCCTCAATTACATAAGTGTTCCCATCAATCTTATTTAGTTTTTCTGTAAATTTATCTATACTTATCACACCTCCAATTCCACATTGTCCAATATCGGTATTTCTTCATCTTCTAAGCTTATATTTGCTGTAGAATTATTTATTTTTAAATTACTATAGTCTAGTACTCCTGGAGTATTTAGGATAATATTACCTATCCTTGCTATACTAATGTAAGAAATTTCAAACCCTATTTCTTTTAAATAATTATCTAATAAATTGCTTAACTCACTTTGTATACTTCCTATATTAAAACCATTTGCCAATGTTATCTTTGCAATTATATTTATAGACTTTTCTTTAGCACTAACAACTGTAACAGTTGCTCCAATTGGTCTTTGTTCTTCTATATACTTAAATACTTTATCTATTAATTCTTTACTTGCACTATGCTTGTTTGAATCTATAATTACTACTTTTACTGTTCCATTACCATCCCACAAAGGAAATACTTTTGCATCTCCAACTCCTGGAACTTCTAATGCCCACAATTTATAATGATACTTATTTCCAGAAGTGGCTGGTGTAGTTACTTTTATCTTATATCTTTTATATAGATCCTCTATACTTTCAATGTTTATTCCACTATTTATATCACTTTTATTTGTAACTTTAGTAATATTAATTAACTGTATAGGCATTTCAGTTATTGTATTAGCTTTTACATTATATCTACTTCCAATTTCAATAGCTTCAATTTTTACATCAACTTCACCAATTTCTCTAATAGTAGCATTTTCAATAGTTTTAAATTGCAACTGATTTTTTGTTTGTATTAGTGTTCCTTTTTGTATTATTGTATCTTTAGCACCGTAAAAAGTTGATGTACCAGTAGCTTTTGTACCTTCTTTTCTATAGATGCCTATTTCAGCAGCTCTTTTTATAACTTCTTCTTCAAAACCATTCATAAAAGCACTATCTATAAAAACTTTGTTTAATATCTCTTCTAAATCTTCTCTAGTATCCTCCAATTCGTATGCAGTAGGTGCTAAAGTATCATGTAGTAAAGTACCTTCCATTGTAGATACATCATTCTCAACATAGTTTTTCATACGCTTCAAAATATCATCTGCATTTTCTTTATACACTAGCTTCCACCTCCCCATATATTGTTTTCGTTTTTACATTTATAGTTAATTTACTACCTTCAAAATCTACATTTATATTTTCTATACTTTTAATATAAGGATTAGCTAATAAACATTCTTCTAAATATCTACTAACTTCACTATCTACAAGTTTTTTAGAATAGCCTTTCCCTATAAGGGTTTCTAATTCATTTCCATAGTTATTACTATATATTTTATATTTATTTTTACTAGTCTTTAATACCTTCCATATCCATATTTTTAGTGCTTCATTTTTTTCAACTATTATATTTTCTCCATGGTCATTAGTAATAAGTTGTCTTGAAGAAAAATTTATTTTATATTCTCGGAAAACAGGTAATTCTTCTTTTATATTTTCTATTTCTCTTTCTTCTTCAATATTTATATCAGCATTGGCTGGGAATATACTCAAATCTACACCACCTTTGCTAAAACAATATATGTTTGATTCTTTTCTATCGGTATAGTTGCCACTAGATCATTTATATTTAATTCTTTTATATCTACATTTACCAGCATATTTTCTCTATGAAGTATTAAATCCTTAACCTTAATTTTCAAAGGGTTAGATGATAAAACAACTCCCATTCCTAATGGTGGGGGATTATTTTCAGCACCTTCTTTTTGCATTATTCGAATTAATTCTGCATATGGATTATTTCCTATTTTTCTTCACCTTCTTTTTAGCTAACCTTTGCTTTTTCTTAGCTTCTCTTATAGCTTGTTTTTTCATTTTAGTATCAAATTTTAATGTATCATCTGATTCTTTAGTATCCATTTTGTTAATATAAGATAACTCTAATTGTGTTGTAAATGTACCAGTTTCCATATCCCATGTATGTGTATCAGAAGTAATATACATAAGTGCATTTTTCAATGTACTTATGTATGGTATTTGTACATTAACTGCATATCCTGTTCTATAATTATAATCTCCTAAAACCCCTACACTAACATCTTTATCTATTCCATGTAACATATTTCTAGCAACTATATTCGGGTCCTTATCCTGTTCTTTAACATAGTTATCTTGTAATATTCCATAAGTTTTTATATCTGTTGTATTTTCAATTTTAGATAAGTATTTGTTTTTATCATCATACACTTTAACTCTGTTTATCATGTTGCCCATAGAATCTTTATATTCAAAAGACAGTAAATTCCCATCTCCAGTAAATACATCCCTAGCTGGCTTGATTATTTTACTAGTTAATTTAGAACCCATTTCTATTACATTAACTTTAGTATTAGACATTACAATAAAATATTGTTTCCCAGTTTGTTTACTCACTTGTGTATATAATTCTTGGATTGCATCATATACACTTTTTTGTGCTATTAACCATCTTAATTTTATATTGCTACTAGCGATATTACCCGTTTGAACCCCTATTTCTCCTAGTATTTGTTTAACTGCTCTGTCTGCTGTTGTATTAGAAAAATTATAAGTAACTTTATTCTTAGTTAAATAGAAAGCATAATCAAATGCAGTAAAATTTAAAGTATCATCACTATTTATGCTTCTGTCTATTAAAATTCCCTTAAAAATCTCTTTATTATCTAATGTTGCCAATACTTTTGTCGCTACTCCAATTTGTTGTTTGATTTGATATGGATCATTTAATGGGTACATAATAGTACATTCTAATTTTCTACTAACTTCTGCTATGCTTCTACTAATTGTTATATTCTTACAAAATTCTGTTATTTCTGTTGTTTTACCATTATAATTTTTAAATATTCTAATCAAAGTACCACCAACTTTTTTTGCCCTACGACTTTATGCTCCTTAAAACTTATACTAAAGTAAATATCTCCACTTCCATCCTTTTCTCCCCATGTAAATTCTTCTATTGTGCAAGCACTATTAAGTCTTGTGCCAGTAGCTATAAATCTGCATACCTGTTTACTATATTTAATACTATCTATTATCTTGCAATAATCATATGGATTAGACTTCCTAGAACACTGTAAAAAAGAATAATCTTTAGAAGGGAAAAAACCTGATACACTCCATTCTCTTAATCTATTCTCACCTGGCAATGATAACTCTCCGAAATTAAGCAAATTAACTGTTTTAGTCATAGTTCCGAAACTTACCTCGAATTCTGAAAAAGGTACTGGAAATTGAAAGGTCTCTATTTTATTTTTAAGCCAAAACTCCATATAAAACCTCCTAATAATAAAAGGCACTTAATTTAATAAGTACCTTTATGCCATATTTAGACTTTGTATTTTTAATTTCTGTACTATAGCATTTGCTATTGCGTCTATGTCAGACTCATTTCTTACATGCACATCTCCAAAAGTTATTGTTACACTTCCACCATTACCAACCATTCTCATACTATCTTTATTATCGTGTACTTTACTACCAGATGGCATTTCCACAATCTCTGGTCCATGTTCTCCTACTACAGATAGTCCGCCACCCCAATAAGGAGTACCAAGTGCATTTTTACCTTTTACACCACTTAAATCTCCATTTTTAATTAAAGATATAGTCCCTTGTATTGGATGCTTCATCCATTCTTTTATGCTACCCCATGTTTCTTTAATAGCTTGTGCAAACTCTGCACATTTCTCTTTTACACTATTAAATGTTTCTTTTATGCTATCTATTTTTCCTTTTACATAATCCACTACAGCTTGTGTCTTATCCTGTATTCCACCCCAGTTCTTTACCCAAGCCTTATGAAGTAAAATAGCTACCCCTATTATAGCTCCTATAGCTAACACAATCCAACCAACTGGTGTTGCAACAAAGGCTGCATTTAATGCCCATTGTGCCGCAGTTAATAACTTAGTAACTGCGGTTAATCCAATTACAGCTGCTTTATGTGCTATAAGTTTAATAGTATGTGCTACTACAACTCCTTTTTGGATTATCCATGCAGAAGTTTGTGCTACAATAGCTCCAACAGCTTTCCAACCTTTTGCAGCATAAGAAACTATAGCTATTATTAAATCACCTGTTATTTTTGCAGCAGTTATAATTACTTGAGTTCCTAAATCAACAAGTTTGCTAATTAAGTTTATTGTTATTTTTGCTCCTGTTTTTACTGCTTCTACTCCTAATTTTATAATAGATCCTATTAAAGTTATAAGAGATTCTGCTCCCGTTATAAGTGCATTTATTCCAAGTTCTATAATTTTAGGTATTAAACTACCAGCTATTTTTATTCCAGCTTTAACTGCTTGTATACCAGTTTTTATTAATGCAGGTGCAAATATAACTCCTAAAATTTTTGCTACACTTTTTATAGCAGGTTCAGCTTTTTTTAATGCTTCTTTGAATTTCTCAATTTTTTTCTTAGCAACTTCAAAAGATTTATGAACCTTATCTAAAGCATTATTTTTTAATTCGATTAGTTTTTCTTTAACTTCTTTAGCAGTTTTACATATTTTATCCCAATTTTTAATAACTAAAGCTGTAGTCGTTACTATGGCAATTAATGCTATTACCACTAAATGTCCTGGGCTAGTTAACCAAGACATTATACCTCCAGCTTTTTTAATACTACTAGATAATTTATTAATTCCAGTAATAGTTTTACTTATACTTGTTGTTATTTTTCCTATTACAAAAATAACAGGTCCTATAGCGATAGCTAACATAGCAAATTTAATTATAGATTCCTTTTGAGCTTTAGATAACTTATCAAATTTATTCACTGCTTTAGTTATTATATCACTTGCCTGTGTAACTATTGGTAACAATACAACCCCTAATTCTGTTAAACTAACTCTAAGATTATTTATAGCTACATTAAATTTGTCTTTTGTTGTGTCACTAACTTTTTTTAATGCCTTATCTGTTGCTCCTGTTGCATTTTTCATTTCTTTTGTTTTTCTTATTAAATCAGAGTAGTTTGCACCAGTTAATGCCGTTAGTGCAGTTATAGCTTCTGTACTGGAAAACAATTTAGCCATCTTATCAGATTGTCCACCAGTTTCTTTCTTTAGAATTGCTAATGTTCCAGCTAATCCTTTCGCTTTTATCATAGCTTCACCATTTTTAAAACCATATTTTTTTAATAGTTCGGTCATATCTTTAGTTGGTCTCATTAAATTGCTAAAGATAGCTTTCATTTGAGTGCTTACTTCACTTGTATTTCCTGTAACTCCCGTTAAGGTTGCCATTGTTCCAAATAACTCCTCATAGCTAAAATTTAAGTTTTTAGCAAGGGGAAAAAGAGGTTGCATTGATTTAGCCATTTCTGGAAAAGTGGTTACCCCTAATTTTGCAGTTTGGAATGCCAAATCTGATATTTTTTTAGCTGTTGCATCATTTATAGAACCATAACCCTTCATTGCAGCACTTATAAGTGCAACTGAATCATTAACTTCTGCTCTTCCAGCTTTAGCTGAATTAGCCATAGTTTTAAATATAGCTTGTGTTTCTTTTCCACCATCACCTAAAGAAGATACCGCAGTATACATACCCTCACTCACTGTTTTTAAATTCATGCCCGTTGATTTAGATATATTTAATACTTGTTGTTCGTATCCTTTTAAATGTGAATGATTATCTAAAAGAGTGTCTATATCAGCTATGCTTTCTTTAAAATCCATAGCTGATTTGGTTGCTAAAGTACCAATAGCCGCAAGTGGTGCAGTAACATGAGTAATAAAATTTTTCCCTATATTTTCTGTACTCTTGCCAACCTTCCTCATATCATTGGCAATATATTTAGATCTCCTCTGAAAATCATTTAAGCTTTGATTAATATTTCTTAACTGTCCAGAGAATTGATCTCTAAGCATTAAAACTGCATCTATAACGTGAGCCATGTATTACCTCCTTTCTTAGATAATAAGAAAAAGCACCTACAATAAGTAAGTGCTTAGCTTTCCCTATTCCATTTTCCGTTATTATAAGTATATTTAACAAAATCATGCGGTTGTTCTTGTATTATAGTTAAATACATATCTTTATATTTATTTACGAATTCTTGTTCAACTAATTTAGTAATAGCATTAACTACGCCTTCTCTTAACATTTCATCTTTATATGCTATATCTATTTTTAGAGTTGCATTATCATCTTTAACTGTCTCTGTGCATTTAGCATAATCCAAATCTAAAGAAGGCATATTATGCTTTAATTTCTTAGTTAACTTAGATGAATCTATTTCAGTGACCGTTTCCTCGCTATCTCCTCCGCAACCAATTAATGCAAATATAAATACACAACTTAATAATATACTTAAAAATTTCTTCATGTATAATTACCTCCCCTTCTAAGGTATATTATACAAAACTTTCTTATTCTTTTCTATCTTCTATTTCCTGCATTGCAAAAGCATGTAGTATTTTCTTTTCTCCAATTCCCATAGAATAAAAAGAAGATGGTGTAATATTCTTATGTTTAAATAAATAATACATAAGACTTACTTCTCCATCTTCTTTTATAAGTTTTTTATTTCTTCTTCCTCTTCTTCATCCTGTTCATAGCCATTTAATTCATTTATTGTGTTATATAACTCGTCTATTTCTCCAGCTAATAGTAATTTATTAATTAATTCTTTTGGAGTAGGAGCATTAAAATGTTCTAGTAAATCTTTATTTCTAAATGTGTCCGAGCAACCTTCCATAACTGTAAGTACTTTATTCTTCCCCATGTTGGTACCTTGGATATTTCCCTTTTTAGATATTTCTATTAAGTTATCCTGTATCTTGGCCATCTTTTCTGGACTTACTGCTTTACATAAAAATGTAACTTTTGCTCCTCCTAATTTACCTAGCTTTAATGTAACTTCCTTATTAGGCATTTCTAATCTTCCAGCATCTAAAGCTAATAATTTTTCTACTGTATTCATATTATTTTTCCTCCATTATACTAAATACTTTTCTAGTTAAATCACTTTTTACTTCCGTAGGTACTCTATTGTCTGTTAATAATGATTTTATACAATTAATTAAACCTAAAAATTTATCTGTATCTGTTAAACTTATTTCAATCCCTGTTTTCATATTATTACCTCACTTTATTATTTTTTATATTGAATCTAACACTTCGTAATCAGAAAAACTAAATGGAACACTTTCTTCTCCATTTTTCTTCCCTTCCCAATCTGCCAATGTCAGCTCTTCAAATGTTGCATCCTTAATACATACTCTTTCAACTCCAAGTGCATCTGGATCAGATAATTTACTTATTATAGTAACCTTAGTTTGTTTGCCTTTTTTAATGTTATCAGCCATTAATTTAATAAACATACTATCTACTTTATTAAGTTTTAAAGTTCCTTTTCCCTCATATCCAATTACTTTAGTATGCTTTGCTAATGTCCCTAACATATTTACATCTGCAGTTTTTAAAGAAATTTTCGCCTGAAATGCTGTAGCGTTAGCTAGTAACTCCCCATTTATCCAAAGCTCCGCCCAGGTACCATTTATAACATTTTCCTCTGCGTAATGTCCAGCCATTTAATCACTTCCTTTACATTTACATTTCAAATTGTATTTCTAAATCTTCCATAGCATCTAAAATTCTTATTTTCCCTTTTAGAAATACATTAGATCCAGTACTTAATTCTTCTAATTCTTTTTTATTTAATTTAGATACGTCTACTTGTTTTTTAGTCCAATATTTTTTTATAGCATCTACATTTATAGATATGTTATTTTGTCTTTTTGCTAAAATACCTTCCTGCTCTAATCCTTCTAAATAGCCATTAACCGCCACTACGAAATTAACTTGATTATCATATCCATTGCCATATTTACTCACATAATCATCTTCAAAAGTTTTTCTAATATCCCTATCTATTAAATCCATAGTAGATACGATTTTTATTTTTTTATATTCTTCTCCCTTACCTTCTATAGTAGAAGTTAGACTGTTTACCGCCCTTCCTATCTTGCATTTTTCACCATCATTAATAAGCACTAATTCTCCATTATTTATCTTCTTATCAATCTCACTTTTTCTTAAATGCGGTACGTCTGTAACTTCATTTAAGACATAATAAGTTGCACTTATGTTTAATGGTGTTCCAGCAAAAATACCTGCCAATCTAGAACAGTATTGAGTATTTGTATACTCTTTTTCTCCTACTTGTATTGGTGTAGTTGTAAAGTTAATTATTCCTTCATTATCTGCTTTTCCATTTGGCAATACTGCTTGAACTTTTATATTATCTTCTCTAAGTCCTTTTATCCAAGTTGCTACCTTATCTACCTCCCCTTCTTGGATACATGGTATAGCTATATAATCCCATACCTCTGCTTCCATAACATTTAAAGCATCTTCTAATACTCCTTCTTCTCCAAGGCAATAAAAAATGACCTTCTTAGGTGTTTTATACCCACCCTTAAAAGCCAGTTCTATTTGCTCTTTATTTTCTGTACTTAATTCCTTTGGTGTATCTTTTACACTTTCTAATGTAATTACTTTATCTATAACTTTCTTATCTTTAAGTACTAATGCTACTGTACCTTTTGAACCACGTTCTATTGCACTTTTAGCTAAAGATTTAAAGACAATATCTATATTAGGTAATCCCATGTAATCACTCCATTTCTAATTTCAATTTTGTTGCTTTTGTTGTATTTTCTTTTCTAGGTAATGCATCTAACCAGCTAAGGTTGAACCTAAAACTTAGTACACCATCTATATCCTCGTTACGGACATTCCTAGGCACTAGTTTTCTATCCTTAATATTTATATAAGGAAATACTTTTTTCTTTAGTATTTCAGCCATTTTAAGGTTGTCAATTTGCTTTTGGCTTTTAGAAAAATAATTTATTTCTATCATATAACTATTTTCTAAAATGCTACCTTTTAATAAATCTGTTCCCCCTATAGGCAGAATCTGCACAAAAAAACAAGGTCTTTTAAAACCTTCTTTGTATCCATTATCAACTGTTTTAATTCCTGTATCTTTTAATAGATCGTTTATAGTTTCCTTTATATCTAACATATCAATCAATTGTATCACCTTACTTCCAAAGCATAAAAGATTCATCTCTAAGTCTTCAATTCAGTTCTTCAATTCTTACTTATAATATTTTTTAAAGTTGATAATTGACCATCTAAAGTTAAATTAGCAACTTTTCTTGCTTCATCAATATACTTTTTTGTATACTCAAAATCCTCTTCTAAGCCATCGTAACCAACACATTTATATGAGCTACATAAAATATTTTGTAGCAATATCGGTAGATCACAATAAATTAACTTCATAGTTTCTCTGTAATTATTATTTTGATAATCTTCCATATTCTCACCTACCTTAAAATTTTCTTAACCATCTTTTCTAGCATTTTAGGGAATTCTTCTTCCATTTCTTCCATAGATCTTTCTACCATGTGCTTACCTTCATACCACCCTTTTTCTATGCCCCCAGGTGTTACTATTCTATGTCCCTTTTCCTCAAGATGGAAATGTGGGGCTGTATTTGTCATCTTAATGTTCATTCCATTTCTTTCATACTCTATAGGTAAAACTTTATAACTATTCCTTATATGTTTCTTTCCTTTATCATTATAAGATGTTTTTTCTTTAGATAATTTCTTAGTTTTATTCATACCTTTTTTTAAAGCTTTTTCACTTAATTCAGGTACCCTTTTTTCAGCTTCTTTTAATTCGTTCATTGTTTCTTCTAATCCATCAAATTTAAAATCAACTGTATGTTCACCACTCATTTTCTTCACCTTCATAAGTTTCGTTTTCGGATACTTTTTCTTCTGCAAATAGAGTAAGATATTGACCATTCATATCCTTGCCTAATATATCCTTAATATTAAAAATAGTATCTTTATATTTAACAAACATACTTTGGTCTATATCTTTTATATACCTAATAATAATCTTATAAATTAATCTTTGCTGTAATTTTTTATTTTCTAAGTATTCTCCACCTTTGTCTAAGCTAGTTATAAATGCCCATACTTTTTTAGTAGGTACTAGCTTTAATTCTATGTCTCCTACTTCATTTTCTACATCTTTATATTCCATAATACTAACTCTTTTATTTAATGCTCCTGCATCCATATTATCACCTACCTACAATACTGAATTTGGGTTAATAAACTTCTTACTGTATATCTAGCCTTTTCACTTGTTTTCATGTTCATAGAACGATTATCGTACCAATCACTTATTAGAACTAAGGCTAATAATTTAGCTTTTTCTTTAGTTCTATCGCTCATTTCATCTATAGATTTACTAGCATCTTCTATATATAATTCTGCATTTCTTATTAATAGTTTTAATGTATTATCTTCTTCTTCTGTATCAATTCTTACATATTCTTTAACTTCTTCTAATGTTAAAATCATAATATCACCTACTTTTTAGTAGACTTTTCTGCGTAACCAAAATTAATAAGTTTTTCAGATAATTCCTTTGGTAACTCTCGAATTTCATCTTTTTTAAAATCTTCATATCCTATCCCAGTACAATTTATTAGTGCTATTACTTTCATTTTATCACCCCTATAATAAAAAATAAGAGGGAATAAATCCTCTTATTTTATTGTTAATTGACCATAAACAAACGCTTCACCATCTCTTGTTTTAACTTCTTCTCTTTCTATAGCTCTAAATAATGTTACATCTGTTAAGTAAGCATCTCCAGCAACATCACTCGCCATAACGGATAATGTTTCTCTGTCAAACATTACAACTGCTTCTTTTAAATCTCCAATTATAACTGGTGCTTTAGTACCATCTGTTGTGTCAGATGGTAAATCTTTATTTGAAATGACGATAATTGGCACACCAAATAATTGTTTACCACTTGGAGCGGTAATTGAAGGTTGTAATAAGTAATCGCCGTCAGTATCTTTTAATTTATCTAAGTAATTATATCCATCTTGATTAGTTACTATTGAGCTTGTATATCTAAATGCAGGATCTAATTGAACATTTAAAACATCTTTAATATCATCAATTTTAGCTATTGCAGTTTTAGGCTTTTTATTTAATTCAGCTAATATTAATTTGTTTCTTGTAACTCTACTTTCATCACCAATCCATTTTATTAGTGCACCTCTTATAGCTTGGTCGTTATCTTTTAGCAATTCATTTGTAACCTTAAAAAATCCAGCATATTTTTTAACTGAATAAGGTAATTGAGTAAATTTAGGAGTTGCGTTCTCCTTTATCTCTCCACTTTCAGCAACCTCAGCAAAACCTGTCTGTTGACTTCTTGACTTGAATACTCTTGAACCACTTAGAGTTTGAACTGGCTCAACTGTAATTAAGTTTTGAAGTGCATCTTTAGACTGTCTTAATTCATTAATAGCCGTGCTTATATCTTGTGGTACTATATAACCACCATCTCCGGCACTTCCTTCACTCATAGAGTTTTTGAACTTAGTTCTTAAACCATTAATAAATTCTTTAGTATAATCATTTTCTACTGGGGTTGGTTCTTTAGGTACTTTATTCTCCACTTTTTCCTTTTCTTCTTGCTCTAGTTTTTCTTGCATTACTATTTTAGCCTGTAAAATTTCAATTGCTTCATTTTTAGCTTTTATATCCTCTAATTTAGCTTCCTTATTTTCTAATAAAGCTTTTGCTTCATTCTTTAAAATTTCTAATTCTTGTTTCATTTCTATACTTTTTAACATATTATAAATTCCTCCCTTAAAATAAAAATAACTACATATTTAAATGTAGTTGTAATTTTGCTTTTTCTAATTCTAAATCATTGTTTATATTTTCTTGTGGTAACTCATTTTTTAATTTATCTCGCATTTTATTAATAACTTCTTGTGGTAACATTCCACTATTAATACTAGCCACAAGTTTAACCCCATCTGTAAACATAATTTCATCTACAAATTTATTATCTAATGCATTTTGAGGTGTTAACCACGTTTCTTTATTCATCATATCAAGTAATTCTTCACTTGATAAGCCTGTTTTCAACTTATAGGCATTTGATATTGTAATGTTAACATTTTTCAATATCTCTGAACCTTTTTCCATATTCCTATAATCTCCACTAAAACAACCACTAGCATTATGAATCATAATTTGCCCAGTTGGTGAAATTAAAACTTTATCCCCAGCCATAGCAATTACTGAAGCTGCACTTGCTGCTAAACCTACTATTTTTACAGTTACATTACCTTTATAATCTTTTAGCAAAGTATAAATTTCACTTCCAGCAAAAACCGAACCCCCGCCAGAGTTGATTTCAACTTCTAAGCCCTCATTATTTTTTGAATTAGATAATTCATTTTGTACTTTTTTAGGACTTGTAGCATCTATCCCAAACCAATCATATATCCATTGGTCATCACTATCTATAATAGGACCTTTAACATTTATTTTCATACTGTGTTACCTCCTTTCTTGTATTGTTCTCCAGCCATTTCTATAGGCATGTAGTTACCATTTACAAGTAATGCATCACCTCCCTGGGCGGTTGGCATATCCAAATAGTTTCTTGCTTCATTAGGAGTATATATACCATTATTCACGGCTTTTGCTAAACTTTCCATTTGAGTTTTCATATCAGCTCTTAAAATTGCATTTACGTTAAATTTAAAAAAGTAACCATTGTTAATTAACTGGCTACTTAATATCTTATAGGTTATTTCTTCTTCGTAATGTTTTAAAATATATAATAATGTATCTGTGTAAAATGCTAAGTTCTGACTTTCTGCACTCGCATAACTAGACTTCTCAAAGTCGTTTATCTGTGATGGCATAATACCAAATGCACTTGCTATTTGTAAAGCACTATATTTTTTCAATTCAAAAAACTGACTATCGGTTAGCTTTAGGTCTAATGGCACAAGTCTCATTCCAAGTGGTACTGGTATAATCTTGCCGGCATTAGTTGAGCCAGTAGCATATCCTTCAAAACCTTTTACAAGTCTAGTTTTAGCAGTATCATCTAAATCACCCGTGTACTCCAACACCGCTTTAGCAGTTAAGCCATTCTTATACAAGTTATTCATAAAATTTTGACTTTCTAAGCTTCCTTCAATAGTAGTAGCTAATATTTCTCTTACTGATTTTCCAATAATCCCATCAAAAGTTGTACTAGTTTTAAAGTGCATAACTTCTTTATTATTAAAAGTATATGTTTTACCATTTTTTCTATCTTGATATTTATACCATATACTATCCTTAGTACCTAAAACACCTTTATTATCTATAACTACAATAACATCTGAACTAGGCATTATCCATAAATCTTGTAGTTTAGGTCCTGAATATCTACACCAAACATAAGCATTACCATAATGTAACCTATTCATTTCAACCGTGCTCCAAAATGTTGCAGCAGTCATGTATGGATTAGGTCTACTTTTTAAGACATTATATAAGTTTGTTTTATCTGATTTTACTATGCCTTTATTAGTATTTTGATACATCTTTAATGTAAGTTTACCAACACTTTCACTTAACTTTTTTATACACGCAAAATAAGTAGCATCTGATAATTTATCTTTATTTGTTAAAGGATCTATACCTAACCACTCTAACAATTTTGGATTATTTAAATTTACAGTTTCATTTTTAAATTTAGATTTTACCCAATTGAATAATTTCAAATTCTCACCTCCTACCACCCCATCATATTTAGATAATCCTCTGTAACTTCATTTATATCAATTTTATTATCTAATAAATACAGTTGACTATAACAAAATGTACTAGCAACTAATAAGTCAATTCTTTGCTTATTTTTATTTTCTTTATCAAGCATAATGTCTTCTGCTTTACCTTTATTAGTAGTAGCACAACTTACACACCAATCAAGTAATTTATTTTTTTGGTATACTATCTTACCTTCATATACATCATCACGAAAACTCTTTGTAGGCGCACTTAAATTAGTATAAGTTTGTTTTAACAGTATAACTTCATAGTCACTTGATAGGCTCTCCATCATCTGTAAAGCATTATATGGGTCACTAACAATACATTTAATCTTACAGTTATAAGTGCTTTCAATACTTCTTATATATTCCTCTATCTTAGTATAGTTGATTATATATCCATCATGTATTTCACAATAACCTAACCTTTCATATAATCTATAATCTATTTTTTCACGCCTTTTACTTAAAGTTTCTGACGGTAAAAAACCTTTGGAATGTAAATAATACTTTCCTTCTTCCTTACACATTATAGATACTGCAGTTAAGTCTGTCGTAATAGACAAGTCCACTCCAACTACAACTTCTTTACCATTAAAATCTATTTTATCAACTTCACATTTCTTCCATTCTTCAATATTAAGATATTTTTCTTCACTATTTTCTTGTGTAAATACATTACAAGTCTTAGTTATAAATTCTTCTTTAAGATTATCCTGTACTAGTGCCTTTGCTCTATCTTCTCTCATTATTTTATAATTTTCTTCTAATTGTAAAGGATTCGCTTGATATAATCCTTTATCATTCCAAATGTTTTCTTTATCTGCATAATATATAAGAGCAAACATTCTTTCATTATCTACTACACAGTTATAAACTTTTCTAATATAGTCTAAATCCTCTTCCATAATTGAATTATTTATAGCATAAGCTGTTGTAGTTCTAAAAACTAAAGGATTTATTACGTTCTTTTGACCAGACTTCATAGCGTTAAAGTTATCAGCATTTTGGAAATTACCATGTTCATCTGATACAAATGCACTCGGTCTAATAGAGTTGTTTTTTCCTGCTTCTGCAACTCTAGGCTCAAAAAAACTATTGGTTAACTTACAAGTAATTCTTCCTGTTTTAGTAGTTGATATGTTAAAATGCTTTTTAATAAGTAGACTAGCATTAATAATTTGCTCCATGATTTTCTTAATCTCTGCTGCAAGTTCTTTAGTTAAACATATTGAATAAAATTCACTATATTGTTGCTCTGTAAGTAGCAATAGTATAAATACTAATCCTATTAATGCTGTTTTACCATTCTTTCTAGCAATAAATAAAGTTACATCATTGTATCTAAACTTAGCTTTATTATTTTTATGTCGCCATCCAAAAATATTGCAAATAAAAAAGCACTGGAACGAGTCCAAATGCTCTAACACTTCATTATTCGCTAAATACCCAGTAGCAAAATTCATTAATTTTAATAAATCATTTATCTTAGATAATTCCTCAATATCTATATAGAATTCAAAACTTTCCTCATGTTGCCTTTTATAATAATCCTGAATAAAAATAGCACACTGTTTTTTTACTTCCCATGTAGTAATCCCCCTACCTTCTACTACATCAGTAGCGTATTTAATAGCACGATCCAAAAGTATCACTTACTACCACCACGCAATACCTGGAGTAATACATCTTCTCGCTGTTCTTTAGCTTGTAGATTGATGTTACCTAATTTTGCACGCGATTGAGGACTTAACGACAACTCGTTGCAACACCTGAAAAAGTCTTTAGTGTATTTATCTTTTGCACTCATTAAATCCTTATCTAATAACCTTTCAATATCCTTATTAATTAACTTTTCAATTTCCTGTAATCTATCTATCGATATAGAACAAGTTCCTAAAATATAAATGTCTAAATTCCCAAGTATTCCACTTACTTCAAGCTCATGTACTATATATTTAAATATTTTTTTTTGCCTAACGTTTAAGTGTGAAGGTGGGGAAATTTTATCAACTCCACCTTTTAATCTTTCTTCTGTTTCTAGTCTACTTTCTTTTTCTTCTTTTGTTAGATTTTTACTCATTGTTTTAACTGATTTTGAAGGTCTCGCCATTTTCCTCACCTCCTATAATTTTCATTTAGGGAATTTTGTTTAACCGAGAGTGCACCAGGGACTTCCTTCTGTTACTTAAAACTTTCTAGATACCCCCCTCTCAATTAACTTTTCCAACTCCTTCTGTATATCCAATTTATTATTTTTATATTCCTCATGTACCTTCTGGTGACAACTTTCACATAAAGAAATGAGATTGCCAGGGTCTAATCTCTTATCCCAACAATCTTTCAACTCTTCTATATGATGTACTGTATCCATGTAAGTTATATTACATTTGCTCAAACACAACTTACATAAACCTCTATCTCTTTGCTTTACTGTATCCCTTATTATTGTCCATTCCTTACTAACATAAAATCTCTGTTCTTTCTTATCTTTCCTATTCTTTTTATAATGTCTATATCTTTCTCTATTTTGTTCTTCAAATTTCTTACTACAATCATTGCAATATTTCTGTGTGTAATCTAGTACTTTTCCACATCTGCATAACTTGTATAGCAATCAATCACCTTCTTTCATTTAAATAGAAATATAAAAATTAAAATTATTTCTAACATTCTTCCTTAATTACTTGACACGTATATATAGCACGTGTTATAATATAATTGTAAGGAGGAAGGGGATGAATTCAAAGGAAATAATTAAAATTATTACAAAAGATGGTTGGTTTGAAGTAAGACAACGAGGCTCACACAAACAATTTAAACATCAAATTAAACAAGGTACAGTAACAATACCTTATCACAATAAGGACTTGGACATAAAAACTTTAAACTCAATCCTAAAACAAGCAGGGCTTAAATAGCCCTCCTTGTTACAAGGATTTAATATATAAAATAAAAATTAAAAGGAGGTTTCTATATTGGATAAATATATTTTCTCTGCTATATTTGAACCTGGTGAAACTAAAGGTTATTGTGTAACCTTCCCTGATTTACCTGGATGTATAACAGAAGGTGATACTTTAGAAGAATCTTTGTTAATGGCAAAAGAAGCATTAGAATTACATCTATACGGACTTGAGGAGGATAATGGCGATATTCCTCTAGCAACTTTACCAGAAAAAATAAATTCTCCTGATAGTTCTTTTATAGTACCTATAGAGGTTTATATGCCTTTAGTAAGGAATGAAATGTCTAATAAGGCAATAAAAAAGACCTTAACCATTCCTTACTGGCTTAATAAAATTGCAGAAGATAAAAAAGTTAACTTCTCCCAAACACTCCAAGTAGCTTTAAAAGAACAACTCGGTGTACAGGATTATAAATAATTATTAATATAATTTAAAAGAGGTAAATTTATTTTACCTCTTTTGTTTTTGTCTAATAACTTCATTTACTTTTTTATAACTTCTTTCTTGCCCACCCTTCAACTAGTATAAGTTTATCTTTTACATTAGTTTCATATTTAGATTTTGCCATGAGCTCACCTCCTCATTGTTAATTGCTATTGTTTCTTCTTATAACAACTATTTTCAAACGGTTTGTTTTGCAATGTATCTCCAATCTCGACAATTTATCTCTGCCTTATAGCTCCTCTATGCCTTTTGTAACTATTATGCTTCATAAGCTCCATTACATCACTAAAAGAGATGTGCTCTCCCTCTCTCCTAGACTTCTTCTTTCTATTCTGTTGCTTTAATCTTTTATGTATATCTGGTTGCTGTGCCTTTATTATATTTTCTATCTTCACACCTCTCACCTTCTTTACATTTACTTATACAACTAACTAAGTTTATTGTAGATTCTGTATAATTAACGCAAAATCCGTCTGTTCCTTTTTCAAAGTGTTTACAATGCCCATTTAATCTCTTTTTCTTTTCCCTTTTAACTTTAGGTTTGATTTCCATGGTAAATATATATTTTTCTAAAAAATCTTTTAATAGCATTTTTATTTCCTCCAATAAAATAGCACCTGGAATACAGATTAAAAGCCTGCTCCAAGTGCTTTAATGTTATTACTGCGGTGCTTGTAGGCAAAGGCTTACCCTGCAACAACATTAGTATATTTCACTCTTCTTATGTTGCCTACAGATACATAAGCTTCATTGCTACTAAAATAAGCAGTTTATACACTTGCTTAGGTGTTGTGTTAATAAATGTGGCAAGTACGCACTACCTGCCTGTTACAGTAATCCCTGCTGTAACGATTCAGTTGTTTAATTTAATTAATTATATTTGTTTATGCTAATATATTATCACATCTATTCAGTAAATTCCTTGCAGTTTTGTTGCAATTTTGTTGCACGTTTTTATTTTTCATCTTTAAAATAAGTTTCAAAACCATCTTCAAGTGTATTTAAATATTTTTCTAGTTCTTCATCTGTCATGCTATCGTAATTGGGTTTATATCCAGATAGTGTTTTATATTTACTTAATTTTTTTAATAACTCTTTTCTATTCATTCTTATCACTCCTATAGATTTAACACTTTACTTATATCTTCAACTATTTTTACTCTTACTCTACTAACAGTACTCTTGTCCATATTTAAATTGAATCCTATTTTTTCTAAACTTAATTTATCCTTATATTTCATTTCTGCTATTAATCTATATTGAGTACCTAAAAGTCCAATTATATATTCCATCTCTGCATTTTCATTTTTAGTTTTCCTTATCCTTGCATGAAGTCTTAATATCAGTTTCCTGGTATATTTCCATTCTTCCATTAGTTTATCTATTTGTTTAATGGTTTCTTGTTCTGCATAACTTACTCCCAATGAAGAACTTTGAACCTTTTCTGAATAGCTTATTCCCATATTTAACTCTGTTTCTATATCTACATTGTTGTTTCTTATATCTTGCCTTAATTGTTCTTTAGTCTTTTCTAATACCATGCATCTATATTCTAGTTTTTCTATGTTCTTTAAATTATCATAATATCTATAGATCCTTCCCTCTGTTTTTCTAAAAGTTTCTTTATCTATCATTCAAGTCCTCCTCAACCTATTTAATTAATACATTCTCATACTCCAAATAATCTCAATATCGCTATACTTTTGAAATAACTTTTTAACTATATCAACTGTTAGTCCTTTTATTGGTTCGCTATTCATAAACCATCCTCTATGCATATGCGTATGCATATATGACATACTTGCCTTTTCTCCATCTAATTTTAAAGTTAGTTTAGGACAAAATAACATTTTATTGATTAATTGCCTTTGTGTAACCTTCATTTCCATTCCTCCA
>NZ_FUWT01000007.1 GCF_900167265.1 Clostridium tetani | reverse complement strand
TTTTGGGACTAATGTTAAAACAAACTAAACAGATTAAAGATTGGACAATACCATGGATATTATTAGTTGTAGGCATATTAGGTTCTATAGCTTTAATTGGACTCAATGCAAATGCAGTAATACAAGGAATACTTACAGCAGGTGTTGCGGTATTTGGAAATCAGTTGATAAAACAAACCACAGTAAAAAGAGAAATAAAATAAAGAGGAGTGTTGTAAAATGAGTATTAAAATAGCAATAAGAAGAGGTCATCAAAGGACAGGAAAGGATCTAGGAGCAGAAGGTTTTGTTAAAGAAATAGAAGCTGTAGAGCAATATATGCCATATATTATAGAAAGTCTAAAATCAAAGGGATATGAAGTACTAGACGTAACTCCACCAGAAGCAAATAGAAGTTTAGCAGATTCCTTATCATATAGTATTAATAAAGCTAGGGAGTTTGGAGCAGATTTATTTATCTCTTGCCATGCAAATGCTTTTAAAATAACCGATAGTGCCATGGGTGGAGAAGTTATATTCCCACCAGGAGATAGTGTTTCAAGGAATTATGCTTTAGACGTTTGCAATGTATTAAAGAAGAATGGATTTATTAATAGATGTGCTAAGCCCGATACAAGAGGCTTGGCAGAAATGAATGGTAAAGTGGGTTGTCCTGCAATTATACTAGAGCCGTTCTTTATAGATAGCAAGGCAGATGTTAATAATTTTAACTGGGTAGGAGGGGTTAAACTAGGTAGAGAAATAGGCAAGGCTATAAATGTAATACCTAACCCATATAAACCTGCATCAAAAGCAAGTATATCTGTAGATGGTGGAGGAACTATATTAAATAATAAATCTGCAATCAACTTAATAATAAGAGATTTTTCAAGTGATATAGATAGGATATTCGGTTACATTGATAATGATAAAAAAGCTAGTTATGCTTTTGACATTAATCCTCTTAATGATAACTATGTAAAACTTGAAAAGAATTGTTCTAAGGCAATATATAAAAGAAATGAAGGTTATACATTTTCTCCTAATACAAATTATAAAGTAAGAGTTGAAGGGTATAAAAATGGTAAGGTTGTAACTAAAAATGAGATAGTATTAAAAACTTTAGACATCGAAGATGATAAATTATATAGGGTACAGGTAGGTGCTTTTAAGGATAAGGATAATGCAGATAAATTAAGAAATGAATTAAAGAATAAAGGATTTAATGGATTTATAAAAGAGTAATAGGACTATATAATAGGTACATATATAATGTAGCTATTTTTTATTTAATCCTTTATTTACTTTGTAATCAAAATGGTATAATATATATGTAAGGTTTATTCGTATTAATAAGCCTACGAATATTATATTAATAGAGCAATAAATATTAGAGGAAAACACAACAAATTTTAAATACATAAAATACTTCAAAGTGTTGGTATTACTACATCATACACTATTCATAATGATAAAGGTAAACCCACAAATTCAGAATTCATAGCTATGGTAGCTGATAAATTAAGACTTAAAAATAAAGTAAGTTAGAGAGCTAAATTCCGTTTCATTAGTTTTAATAAAACGGAATTTAGCTATTAATGGGAAATACGTTCTAAGAATTAGGTATGTATTTCCTTTTTAATATAAAAAATGCCTTCTATGTAGATGCAACATAAAAAATAAATCTTTTTATGTTTGCTTTAAAAAATATCCAATTCTACAACTTCTTTATATTTTTTTAAATTCTGTGGTGTTATTGGTATACTAAACCTTTTTGCGAATTTTATAAACTGTTTTAAGACTTTAATACTCACATTATCACCTCCGCAAACTTATATATTATTTTGTTAAGTAACTTAAATATGATATTATAAATATTAGCCCCTATATTATCATCGTAAAGTTTTCATAAATATAAACAAAATTATAAAATAATTTAAAAAAAAATTAAAAACTTTAAAACTCAATATATAATGTTTAAGTATTAAAATGAAAACTAATATAAATATAAAATTTAATTTTAATAATCAAATATTATAGTAAGGAGATGTGGACATGAAGAATAGAACAATTAAAAAGACACTAATAATATTTATAATTTTATGTGTAGTTACACCTTTAACTGTAATTTCCGCAATAAACTTTAGGTATCAATCTCGAAGTATTAAAGAGAACTTTGAGAATTCAGTAGCGCAGGCTATGTATAGTTTATCTGAAGATATAACAAACTTTAAAAATACTAATAGTGAAATTATTAACGTACTTTCTGATGATTATAGTTCTAGAACATTAGTTACAGACAAAAATAGTGAAAAACTAGTTCAAAGTAACTTAAACAATTTAGCTAAAAATCATAAAGAAATTTGTGTTACATATTTAGGACAAGCTACTGGTAAACACTATACAACGGATAAAGTAGATGAAAATTATGATCCTAGAAAAAGGCCATGGTATAAAAGTGCCATAAAAGATATAAATAATATTGCTATTACAGAGCCCTACGAAGATATAAATAAAAAAGGAAGTTTTGTTATAACTTTTGCAAAAGTAGTAAAAGATTTGTCTAATAAACCTATAGGAGTAGCAGGAATAGACATAGAACTTGAAGATTTATTTAATAAAGTAAAGAATATAAAAATAGGAAAGGATGGCTTTGCAGTTCTCATAGATAATAATGGGAAGATATTAGTTTCTAAAGATAAAGGAGTAATAGGTAAAAATGTCCAGGATATTAAATGGGCAAATAATATTATAGGGGATAAGAAAGCTGTTTCTAATGTGGATATAGAAGGTGAAAATTATTATGCTTGCAAAATCCAAAATAAAGATACTCTTTGGCATATAATGACCCTTGTGCCTGAAAAGGAATTGAAAGCTACATTGTCTAAAGCTAAAACAACTAATGTTATTTTAGGATTAGTATTTTTAGGAATAAGTTTATTAATCGCTACCATATTTTTGAGAAATATTTCTAAAGCAATAAAAAAGCTAACAGAACTTATGAATAAATTTGGGGCAGGAGATTTTTCACAGAAAATAGAAGAAAAAGATAATGATATTTTAGAAGTAAAAGTCATAAAAAGATCTATAAATAAGATGGTAGAAAATATATCCTCTTTAATATATGAAATAAAAGATACCTCAGATAAATTAAAGATATCAGCAGAAGATTTAGCTGTTATAACAGACGAAGGAAGCTTGGCAGGAGACGAAGTAGCGGAAGCTATACAACGTATAGCAGAAGGTGCTCTAGAACAATCTAAAACATTAGAAGACAGTGTTAATTGGATAAATAAATTAAGAGATGAAATAAAAATATCTCTTAATAATGCAAGTGTTATGAGCTCTTCTTCTGATAAAGTATCAGAAGAAGTAAAAAAAGGTAATAGAGTAGTAAATACATTAAAAAATAATTTTAATCATAATATAAAATCAAATAATGATTTATATGAAGAAATTTTTAGCTTAGAAGAAGAAATTAAGAATATAATGAATATGGCAAATGATATACAAGATATCACTGAGCAGACCAATCTTCTAGCATTAAATGCATCTATTGAAGCAGCACATGCTGGAGAAGCAGGTAAAGGTTTTGCAGTAGTGGCTGAAGAGGTGAGAAATCTTGCAGAACAATCCTCAAGGGCAACGGAAAGTATAAATGGAATTCTAAATAAAATTGAATTAAAAGTTAAATCTATAACTCTAAATATAGAAGAGGAAAAGAAATTAGATGATGTAACTAAGGAAAGTGTTAATATTACAGAAGCCTCCTTTAAAAATATTTTTGATTTAACAATTAATTTACATGAAAATATAGAGAAAACAACTAATTCATTAGCTAGTATAAATAACATAAAAGAAGAGGTTACCACTAGAATTGCTAAAGTATCTTTTGTATCAGAGGAAACGGCCGCAAGTACAGAAGAAGTAAGTGCCTCTACAGAAGAGCAAGCCTCAGGACTTCAAGAGATAGCATCTTCTGCGGAAATTCTAAAAGGTTTATCAGATGATATAAAAGAATTAATAGAAAGTTTTAAAACCGTATAAATTAAATAAATAAAGTAAAACTGTTGGTATCTATTACTAACAGTTTTACTTTATTTAAATAAGTTATTGATTTTTATAAAAAAGAATGATATAATAAACAATTGTGTAATTTTATAATTAAGAGGTGGTTTATTGAACTATATAATACTATTTGTATTAAAACTATTGGATTGTACTATATCAACATTTAAAACGTTCTTTATGATAAAAGAGAAATATTTAGTATCATCATTGTGCAATGCTATATCTCAGTTTTTTTATCTCACGCTATTGGTAAAGGTAGCGAAGAATAATTCTTTTGCAGGAATAATTATAATCTGTATGGCAACCTTTCTAGGATCCTATTTCCCTATGAGAAAAACAAATAAGGATAAAATATGGATATATAATATACTTGCAAATTCACAGGAAGAAAGTAAAGAACTAGCAGATGTTTTAAGGGAATGTGATTTAGATGTATATACTAATAAAGGATATAACTTTGATGTAGATAAGATATTAGATGTAAAAGTAATTTCTAATAGTAGAGATGATAGTAGAATAATAGAAAATCTAATACCAGGAAATGTAACCTACCATGTATTAGAGAGTAAAAAAGTTAGTTTCTAAAAGTAGCCTTAAAGGGCTTTTTTATTTTAAACTATAATTGTTTAAAAATTCCTTATGTAAATTTTATTTACATAAGGAATTTTATATGCTTATTTAGGCATTATTCTTCTAAAGAGTTCTTCTATTTCATTTCCAAATTCAGAAAGAGGTTTACCTTCTTGTATACCAGTTCCCACATTAGAGATTCTTTCAAAAATATCTGGATCAGCAGAAACTGCTACAGTTTTTATTCTGTTATCTGTTTTCTTAGTGGTACTTTCTACTTGAGATTTAAGAGCATCTGTAATCTTACCTTCAGCGTTATTTTCCATATCCACTCCAATTAGAGCTCTATCGTCAGAGATAACTACATTTGCGCTTTTAATTCCTTTTATTTTAGCTACTTCATTTGCAATTTTAGTGGATCTTTGATATAAATCTCCAGCCATATTATCTTTGGCTACGTTATCTCCAGTTATGTTGTTTTTGGCCATATCAGTATTTGTCGTATCATTATTTCTTTCCCCGGCAGTATTAGGAGGAGGTGTAACATTTCTATTCTTAGCAGTATTGTTAGGCGTACATCCTCCCAGAGCAGTTAAAATGAATACAGATAAAAGCAGATTAACTGTTTTAGCTTTTAAATTTTTTTTCATAATTATCACCTCAATAGTAGTATGCACAAAATAATTTAAAATATAAAAAATATTTCATATACCTATAATTAAAATCATAAATATAAAGGAAGGAATAAATAAGGATAAAAATATACTACATAACTAAGGGGGAAAAATATGTTAAGAGATAAAATTTACAATAGTTTAGCTGATCATTTTCGTGAGAACTTTTGGATATATGTGGTGACGTTGCTTTTTATTTTTATAGGCATAGTGCTTGGGATCTATAGTGTGAAATATATTAATTCTGTTCATTCTAACGAGCTTTTAAACTATTTTAATAATTTTATAAATCACATAGGAAATAATAATATAGAATATAAAACCGTATTTTATCAAATATTAAAAAATAATATCCCGACTATTTTTATTATATGGTTTTTAGGCATGACTTTAGTGGGACTTCCTGGCATTCTCATAATAGATATTTTAAAAGGATATACTTTTGGATTTACTATAAGTTTTTTAATAAACAGCAATGGTATAAAAGGATTATGGATGGTGCTTTTAGCATTAATACCTCAAAATATAATATATATATCTTGTATATTAGTAGCTTCAGTATTAGCTATGGACTTTTCTTTAAACTTTGTAAAAGAAAGAGTGAATAAAACATTTGGGCAAGGCTTAGGAGTGAGAATATTATATTATTCCCTATCTTTTATATTTATAATAAGTGTTATGTTTGTAGGCTTTTTTATGGAAACCTATGTAACGCCCAGTATAATGAAAATATTATTTTAAGAAGGGATTGGGACATTTTTAATATGAATTGGATTGAAAATAAAAAAGAGTACATAGAATTTTTAGTATATTTAATTAAATCCTTTGTAATATTACTAATGTTTGGTGAATTTTTACCTAGATTACTGGATTATATATTATTTATCTATTTAAAGGGGAAAAATATTCACAATGATAGTATATTAGTGCAAAATATATTAACGAGGAACAGTAGTATATTGAAAAATTATATTTATATATTCCATGAATTTTTAAAAATATAGAGGTTTTTCCAAGATTTTGTTGAATTATATTATTATAGATAGTAAATATGTTTGAGGGGTATGATGAAATTGAATATAAGAACTAGAGATGAACTAATTAACAAGTATGTAAGCCGCCTTATGGATAAAGGCTTAAGCAAAAATACTTTAGATGCTTATATAAGAGATGTAAATAGATTTTTAGACTTTTTAAAAGAAAGAGAAGAAGACATATTAGATGTAGAAGAAGTTACAATAATGGCATATGTTCAGTCTCTTCAAAAGAGTAGAAAAGCTAACTCCTCAATTGTGAGAAATGTAGTGTCTATTAGAAATTTCTATAAATTTTTATACAAAAAAGGTTATATAGATGAGGACCCAGTTATAAATTATGAACTGCCCAAAGTTAAAAGAAATATACCTAAGGTACTAACAGTAGAAGAGGTAGATATTTTATTAAATGCTCCAAATATTTCTGAAGAAAAAGGCATAAGAGATAAGGCAATGCTAGAGGTTATGTATGCTACAGGGGTTAAAGTTACTGAGCTTTTAAATATGACAGTATTTGATGTTAATTTAAAACTCTCTTATATAAAGTGCAGAGGATCCAAAAATAAAGAAAGAATTATTCCTATTGGGGCATATGCAGTGAACTGTTTAGATGATTATTTAAGTGTTAGACCAAACATTAATATATATAATTTAGATTATCTGTTTTTAAATTTAAAAGGTACTCAAATGACAAGACAAGGTTTTTGGAAAATAGTTAAAAAATATGCTAAAATATCAGGTATAAAAAAATCCATAAACTCGTATACTTTAAGACATTCTTTTGCAGTACATCTTTTGCAAAATGGAGCAGATATGAAATCAGTGCAGGAACTTTTAGGACATAGTGATTTAGCAGCCACTCAAATCTATTCAACTATATCTAATAAAAGTAAGATAGCTGAGGTTTATAAAAAAACTCATCCTAGAGCTTAAGTATACTAGTTATAACAAAGGAGGAAATAACATGAATTTAAAAAAAATATTAGAAAGTGTGGAGTTTGTAAAAAGTAAAATAAATATTGTACCAGAAATAGGTGTAATATTAGGTTCAGGATTAGGGGATTTAGCTGAAGAAATCCAAGATAAAGTAGTTGTAAAATATGAAGATATACCTAATATGCCAAAATCAACAGTATCAGGTCACAAGGGGCAATATGTTTTTGGAAAATATAAAGGAAAAAATGTGGTAATGATGCAAGGAAGAATTCACTATTATGAAGGACATCCTATGGGGATTTTATCTTTGCCTATTCATATAATGAAATACTTAGGAGCAAAGACTTTATTGGTAACAAATGCAGCAGGTGGTGTGAATGAGAGTTTTAATCCGGGGGATCTTATGATTATAACAGATCATATAAATCTAGCTTTCAATAATCCATTAATAGGTGAAAACAACGAAAAAATAGGACCAAGATTTCCTGATATGAGTAATGTATATGATAAGGATTTAGTTGAACTAGCGGAAAATATTGCAAAGGATATAAATGTGAACATAGAAAAAGGAGTTTACTGTATGATGACAGGACCAACCTATGAAACTCCAGCAGAAGTTAAAATGGTGAGAATATTAGGTGGAGATGCTGTAGGTATGTCTACAGTACCAGATGCAATAACAGCAAAACATTGTGGTATGAAGGTTTTAGGTATATCTTGTATAACTAATATGGCAGCGGGAATTTTAGATCAACCTTTAAATCATAAAGAAGTTATAGAAACTTCAAATAAAGTTAAAAATACCTTTATAAATCTTGTAGGAAGCATAATAGAAAGAGTTTGATTAATGAACAATTAAGGAGATTTTCCTTTGTTTTGCTCTGAAAAATTTTAATTTTGTTTTGAAGGCTCGTTTGCTACGCTAAACATTGCTGTTTTATAAGAAGACTCGTTTGCTGAGCTAAACATCGCTATTATTAATTACCCAAATAGATTATCTTATTTTTATGAGATAATCTATTTTTTTAGTTTTAATGGATAAATTTTAAAGGCTGGGGAAAAATATTTTTAGAAGAAAGGAGAGAATAACCGTGATAAAAAATAAAAAGACTTTTATATTAACAATTCTTTTAATTTTTATATTCCAGTGTACTGTAGTACCAATAAGGGTAAAAGCAGAGGGAGAAGATAAAGGTGAAATACAAGTAGAAGCATCATCAGCTTTACTAATGGAACCTAATTCTGGTAAGATAATATATGAAAAAAATGCTAATGAGAAGTTACCACCAGCTTCTGTAACAAAAATTATGACTATGTTAATAGCTATGGAAGCTGTAGATTCAGGGAAAATAAAACTAACAGATAAAATTACTGTAAGTGAAAATGCTAAAAAAAATGGTCAAGGTGGCAATAGTAGTATGCTACTAGATACAGGGGAAATTAGAACTGTAGAAGAAATATTAAAAGGTATAGCTATAGCTTCAGGTAATGATGCGGCTACTGCTATGGCAGAGTACTTAGATGGAAGCGAAGAGGCTTTTGTAAAAACCATGAATGATAGAGCAAAAGCCTTGGGTATGAAAAATACTAATTTTAAAAATTGCTCTGGTCTTCCAGAAGAAGGTCATATAACTACAGCTTATGATATAGCTTTAATGTCCAAAGAACTTTTAAAACATCCTACAATATTAAAATATACTGGAACATATATGGAAACTATTTCAGAAGGTAGAAAAAGCCCTATAGGATTAGTTAATCACAACAAATTAGTTAGATTTTTTAAAGGTTGTGATGGCTTAAAAACAGGTTACACAAGTGAGGCTAAGTATTGTATATCAGCAACTGCGGTAAGAGATGGAGTTAGAGTGCTTACAGTAATTATGGGAGCACCTAACTATAAAATAAGAAATAAAGAGGCTTCCAACCTTATGAATTATGGTTTCTCCAAATTCGAGAATAAAAATATTATAAAAAGAGATAGTGAAGTAGAAAAGGTGAAGTTGGGTAAAAGTGAAGATAAATTTTTTATAGCTAAGGCACTAGAAGATCTAGATGTTGTAGTAGAAAGAGGTTCTAAAGATAAAATTACTAAAAAACCTATAGTAAACTTAGATAAAAAATACTATAATAAAGGAGAAGTAGTAGGCCATTGCGAAGTTTATGTGGGAGATAAATTAATAGGAAAGGTTAAACTATATTCCGATAGAGACATAAAAAAATCCGGTTTATTAGATAATATCTTGCATAATTTTAGAAATATTTTCGATAATGCAGTTTAGCTTATAATATGATAGTCTTTTAATAGGCTATCATATAATTTTTTAAAACTTAAAAGAGAAAAACACAGGAGCGATTATATGGAATTACAGATTAAAATACAAAACTTTCAGGGTCCTTTTGATTTATTACTTCATTTAATTAAGAAAAATCAATTGGACATATATAATATAAATATATCAGAAATTACTGGTCAGTATATGGAGTACATAGAAAGTTTAAAGGAAATGGATTTAGAAGTAACCTCTGAATTTATAGTTATAGCTTCCACACTCCTTCAAATAAAGTCTAGAGAATTACTTCCTAAGATACAAGATGAAGAAGAGGAAGAAATATCAGAAGAAAATCCAGAAAAAATATTATTGGACAAGCTGATAGAATATAAGAAGTTTAAAAATGTAGCTAGTTATTTAAAAGGAAGATTAGAAAAAGGCTTCACGGTATTTTCTAAGAAGCCAGAAATAATTGAAAAAAAAGAGGAAGAGGATAAAGATATTTTTATAGATGTAACCATATTAGAACTATATAACTTATATAATGAGCTAATAACTAAATATAAGGATAAAATAAATCTAAGCAACACAATACCAGAGGAAATAGAGTTAGAAGAATTTAAAATAGGAGACAAAATGAATTATTTAAAAAGCAGAATAATAGAAAATAAAAATCTTTCTTTTTCCCAAATTAGTAAAGAATGTAGTTGTAAAGGAGAAGTTATAGTTACTTTTTTAGCTCTATTAGAATTAATAAGAATAAAAATAGTTAAAGTGGTTCAAGAAGGTAATTTTAAAGAAATTTACTTAGAGAGGATGGAAGAGAATGAAGCAGATGAACTATATTATTAATGAAGAGAATGAACTAAGATTTTTCTCAATAATAGAGTCACTTTTATTTGCTAGTGGAGAACCTTTAGGCTTAAAAGACATAAGTGAAATAATAGAATTAAATACCTTAGATACTAAGGAAATTTTACAGAAAATGATTAGGGAATATGAAATAGAAAAAAGAGGTATAAAACTAATAGAAATAGAAAAAAAATATCAATTAGTTACAAAGGAAGAAAACAGCTGCTTTATAGAACAACTTTTAAAAACCAACAGTAGTCAATCTCTTTCTCAGGCGGCCTTAGAAACTTTGTCCATTGTAGCCTATAAGCAACCTGTAACAAGAGTAGATGTAGATGAAATCAGAGGTGTTAAAAGTGATAGAGCACTACAAACCTTATTGCAAAAAAGTTTAATTAAAGAAACAGGTAGGCTAGATGTGCCAGGCAGACCTATATTATATAGTACCACAGAAGAATTTTTAAAACATTTTGGCTTGGAAAGTATAAAAGAACTTCCAAGTTTAGAAGAACTTCTAGAAGAATTTCAAGAGGAAGACCTTTAAATAATGAACAATTAATGACATTTTTACTTGCTTTGCTCTGAAAAATTTTAATTTTCTTCTGAAGGCTCATTAAGCTGAAGTTTAACATCGTATTTATTATATAAAAAATATAGCTTTAGAGAACATTCCCTAAAGCTATATTTTAAAATATGAGGGAATTTATTCATTGACAGTAGAAGATTTATTAGCATTATTTGAAGAAGTTTTACTTTTACTCATATCTTTAAACATATCTACAAGTTGCGGTACTGTATCTATTACTCTATCGTAAGGAGTGGTTTGATCTACAGGTAGTAGTCTTACAGAATCAGATTTAATAAATAAAAATGCCACAGGTTTTAATGACACACCTGCTCCTGAACCTCCACCAAAAGGATATTTGCCTAAATCTGAACTAATAGAAGAATTATATTCACTTCCACCAGAAGCAAAGCCAAAAGAAACTTTAGAAATAGGTATAATGGAAGCTCCATCAGGGGTTAGTATTGTATTGCCTACAATGGTGTTTACATCTACCATATTTTTTATGTTTTCCATTGTACTTTGCATTAAATTTTCTATTGGATGATTTTCCACGAGTTATAACCTCCTTTTTACTTTATAAGTAAATAAATATATATATACATAATTTTAGCTATACTCATGAAAAATATACTCTTTATTTCAAAATTAAATATATTTTTATTAAAATGAGGTTCTATGTGAAGCCTTTCTTTTTTTATAGTAAAACATGAGTTTATTAGCCCTAAAATAAAGGGATAAATAGAATAGAATATTCCATAGGAAATAGCAGTTATATAGGCATCTTCAAAGCCATAGTTTAGGTATATGCTAATTTTTAATTTAGGCTTTGAAGGAGTGATTTTTAAATACCCCAATACACTTTTAAAGGAAAGCTTTTGATTATTTTCTTTTTTACTTATTTTTTCAATGGGAGAAGTTTTATTAATATTTTCAAATTTTAATCTATCTAAAGAAAATACTTTATTACCTAATTTTAAAGATAATGTGTTTTCGTTATATATTATATAAATTTTTATAGGAATAGGGATAAATAAAAGAATAATTAAAGATAATAGTAATATAAGAGTTATATACATAAAATTCATCCTCCATGTAATATTAGAAATTATGTCCTAATAATAAAAAAATATACAAACATCCTATGGAAGTAATTTCATGATTAATAAAATTTATATAGAAAATAATAAGAAGAAGAGGTGATTTGTAGGTGAAGATAAAAAAAATACTTTTATATTTTATATGCTTTATAATAACTATAAATATAAATACGTATAGTGTTTTAGCAAATCAACATTTAAATAAAAAAGAAAATAAATTAAATGTGAATGCTAGAGCTTATATAGCTTTGGATGCTAATTCTAAAGTAGTGTTGGCAGGAAGAAATTCAGAGGTTATTATGCCTATGGCTAGTACCACTAAAATACTTACAGCTCTCGTAACTTTAAAATATGGTGATTTAGATAAAATGGTAGAAATATCTCCTAAAGCGTCTTCAATAAGAGGATCTGTTGCAGGATACAAAAAAGGAGAGGAAATCTCACTAAAGGAGCTTCTATTCGGATTAATGCTTAGATCTGGTAATGATGCAGCAATAGCAATAGCGGAAGGAGTAGCTGGTAGTGAAGAAGAATTTGTTAGGCTTATGAATGAATATGCAGCAAGTTTAGGTCTTATAGATAGTCATTTTTGTTCACCTCATGGTTTAGATAGTGCAGAACATTACTCAACAGTATATGACTTGGCTATACTTACAGCAGAAAGTAAAAAACATCCATTATTTCATGAGATAGTTAGTACAAAGGATATTACTAAAGATAAATACAGTTTCTCAAGGGATTATCATAATATAAATAAAATACTTTGGCAACTTCCAAATGCTACAGGAGTTAAAACGGGTTATACAGGAGGAGCGGGAAAGTGTCTTGTAAGTTCTGTAGATATTTCAGGAAGAGAAGTAATAATAGTAGTTTTAGATTGTCCTGGAAGATGGAAGGAGACAACAAAAGTAAACAATTATGTTAAAAAAAATTATGAATATAAAAAATTACATTCTAAAGGAGAGGTTGTAGCTAAGGCTCCAAAGGATAAAAAAAATATAGACCTTGTGTGCAAAGAAGACATTATAATTCCAACAGAAAAAGGAACCGACTATAGTGTAAAAATTAATGTGCCAAATGAAATAAATCACAATATATATGAAGGAGATAAAGTTGGAAGTATAAATGTGTTTAAAGAAGACAAACTTATATTTACCGAAAGTCTTGTAGCAAAAAATAGTTATAAAGCACCTATAATTAAAAAGTTCCCATTTAAAAGCATTTTTAAAAAATAAATATTATGTTAAAAATAAAGGAGTTATGCATATAGCTCCTTTGTTTTTATATAACTTTTATTTTTCATGAATAATGAATATTTGATATAATAAGATTTGTAAGAGGAGTATGTTTAACAAGGAGATGAAGTGTATGAAAGAATTGCTAATTGACATTTGGAGGGGAGATATTTACCTTAAATGAAAGAAAAATTAAGAAAAAAAATAACCCTTCGAATAAAAGTAACCTTATATGTATTTATTATATTAGTAATGGTTATTTCAATTATAGGATATTTATCCTTTAAAGAAATGAGAGAACTTATAGAAAAAGAACGTTCCAAAGAAGCATTAAGATTAGCTCAAACTCTAGCTATGACTGATGAAATAAAAAGGAACTTAAATAAAAAAGATTCATTAGCTCTTCAATATTATGTTGAAAGAGTAAGACTAAAAACTAATGTAACTTTTATTGTAGTAATAGATATGGAGGGGACAAGATACTCCCATCCTATAGAAGAAAATATAGGAAAGATGATAAAGGGTGGGGATCACATAGAAGTAATTAACTCAGGACAATCCTATGTATCAGAAAGTGTAGGTACATTAGGATTATCAATTAGAGGCTTTGCACCAGTTTATAAAGATGGAGAACAAATAGGTGCTGTATCTGTAGGAATATTAAAGGGAAATGTAAATTTAGAAGTGTATAATAAACTTTCTAAATTCATTCCCTTCATTTTGGTGGGACTAATTACAGGAATACTGGGAGCATATTTATTGGCCCATAGCATAAAAAATAGTATCTATGGATTAGAGCCTAAAGAAATAGCTTTATTATTAAGTTTAAAAGAGGCTATATTGGAAAGTGTAGAAGATGGAATTATTGCTGTTGATAAAAGTGGTAATATTTTAAACTACAATAAAAGTGCAGAAAATCTTTTAGGTATAAGTAAAAGGGATTTAGGAAAGAGTGTACTTAATTATATGCCAGATGAAAGTATATTAGAGGTTCTAAATACTAAAAAGCCTTTAATAAATGTAGAAAATAAAATAAATGTAGGCACAACACTGATGTGTAATTATAATATATTGGAAGATAGAGATAAAAATTTTATGGGATTAGTTATTACTTTTGAAGATCTGACAAGCATTAAAGAACTTGCAGAGGAATTAACAGGGGTTAAGAAGATACTTTGGTCTCTAAGGGCACAAAATCATGAATTTATGAATAAACTTCATACTATATCTGGCCTCATTCAGATAGAAGAATATGATATGGTAGTAGATTATATTTGTGAATTAGCTTATAAAAGAGGAGGAATAAGTTATTTAATAAATGAAAATATAAAAATTATACCCTTACAAGGACTTTTATTAGCCAAATATAATAAATGCGAAGAAGAAAAAATAAGTTTTATTATAAAAGAAAGTACTTTTTTAGAAAGACTTCCAAATAAAATGAATTCAGAAGAAATTTGTTCCGTAGTGGGAAATTTAGTAGATAACTCTATGGAGGCAGTAGAAGTTGATGGTACTGGGAAAATAGAAATTGAAATTAGAAATAATGATAAGGAACTATTTTTAATGGTAAAGGATAATGGGGGAGGTATTCCAAAAGAGATTGAAGAAAAAATATTTTTAAAAGAAAAATCTACTAAATTAGGGAATAGGGGATTAGGTATGTATATAGTTAAAAATATAATTGAAGATAAATTTGGGGAAATTCAATTTACTTCTAATAAAAGTGGGACAACTTGGTTTATAAATATACCGATGAAAGGAAATAGTATGTATGATAAAGGTAATGATAATTGAAGACGATCCAATGGTCATGGAGATTAACTATAGATTTCTAAACAAAATAGAAGGCTTTAAAGTTTGTAAAAAAGCTAGTAATTTAAAAGAGGCATATGATTATATATTAAAACATAAATTAGATTTAATTCTTTTAGATATATATCTTCCTAGAGAAAACGGGTTAGAATTTTTAAAGAAACTAAGAAAAGATGAAATAGGATTAGATGCCATAATAATAACAGCAGACAGAAGTAAGGATTCTTTAAAAGAAGCTTTAATGTATGGAGCTGTTGATTATATTATAAAACCTTTTACCTTTAATAGATTTGAAGAGACTTTTAAAAATTATAGGGGTAAATACATAAAACTAGAGAATTTAGATCAATTAGAGCAAAACACTGTAGATAAATTAATAAGTAATACAAGATGTGGTGATTGTAATAAAAAAAATACGCTTGAACCTAGAGAGTATACTCATTTAATTAAGGGGCTAAATAAATTTACCTATGAAAAGATTTGGGAACATATACATAAAAGGCAAAATTATTTTACAGCAGAAGAAATTGCAAAAGAAATTGGCATGGCTAGAATAACCATAAGAAAGTATCTAGAATATATGTGCATTGAAAATAAATTAGGTTTCAAGCTAGAATATGGTAAAGTTGGGAGACCTAGACATGAATATAAAGTAAAGTAAATTTGAGAACAAAATGAACAAAAATAACAATATTTATTTAATATTGAAAAGTTATTTATTTAACAATAAACTGTAATTAGATAAAAGTTTGAGACAAAATAAAGGGAGGATTAGAAAATGAGTTTAAAAAAGCTTACGGCTATATTAACTACAGCAATGCTCACCATGGGGGCTATGGCAGGCTGTGGTGGAAATAATAAAACCACAGGGTCAAAAGAAGGAAAAAATGAAAAAACTGACGTAGTAGTTATTGGCGCAGGAGGTGCAGGTCTTGCTGCGGCAGTAGAAGTAAAGAATGCAGGAGCAAATGTAATTGTTTTAGAAAAAATGCCAATGGCTGGAGGCAACTCTCTAAGAGCAACTGGAGGAATAAATGCAGCAGGAACTAAGTTCCAAAAGGAAAAGAAAATTGGGGATAACGTAGAAAAGTTTTATAAAGATACCATGAAGGGTGGACATGATAAGGGAGAACCCGAATTAGTAAAGCTTTTAACAGAAAAATCAGCAGAAGCTGTAGAGTGGTTAGCTGATTTAGGAGCGGATTTAAGTGATGTAGGAAGACTTGGAGGAGCAAGTGAAAATAGAGCACACAGACCAACAGGCGGTGGTGCGGTAGGAACAGAGATAGTTAAAACTTTAAAGAAAACTGCAGAAAATAAGAAAATAGATATAAGAACTATGAATAAAGCTACGGAAATACTTAAAGATGATAAGGGAAATATAACAGGAGTTAAAGCTGTAGATAAAGAAGAAAAAGAATACACAATAGATGCTAAATCTATTATAATAGCCACTGGTGGATTTGGTGCTAGTGAAGAAATGTTTGTAAGATATAATGACAAATTAAAAGGATTTGGAACTACAAACCATGCAGGTGCTACCGGAGAGGGAATTTTAATGGCTGAAAAATTAGGAGCACAGTTAACTCAAATGAAGGAAATTCAAACACATCCTACAGTAGTTCCACAAAAGGGTATAATGATAACAGAAGCAGTTAGAGGAAATGGTGCTATACTTATAAATCGAGAAGGAAAACGTTTCATAAATGAAATAGAAACAAGAGATGTGGTATCAAAAGCTATTTTAAAACAAGAAGGAAAAACTGCATATTTAGTATTTGATGAAAATGTTAGAAAAAGCTTAAAAGCTGTAGAAAAATATATTGAAATGGAGTTAGCTGTAGTTGGAAATTCTACACAAGATCTAGCTGATAAATTAAAGATAAACGCTGGTGAATTAAAGAAAACAGTTAATACATATAATGGATATGTAAAAGCTAAAAAGGATAATGACTTTAAAAGAGCCAACATGCCTACTGAATTTGCAAAGGGAAATTTATATGCAATAGAAATAGAACCAGCTGTACACCATACCATGGGTGGAATAAATATAAATACGAATACAGAAGTTTTAAATAAAGATGGACAACCTATAAAGGGCTTATATGCAGCAGGAGAAGTAGTAGGAGGAATCCATGGTGGAAACAGACTAGGTGGTAATGCATTAGCAGACTTAATAGTATTTGGAAGAATTGCAGGAGAAAATGCAGCTAAATTAGCAAAAGTATCAAAGTAAATTATATATATAGGAAGGAAGATAAAAATGAAGAAAAAAATAATAACAGGAATTTTAACAGTTGCAACAGTTTTAGCATTAACAGCTTGTGGAAATAAAAGTGCATATAAAGATGGAGAATATAAAGCTACGACTAAAGGTCATAACGCAGACTTAACAGTTTCAGTTAAAGTTGAAAAAGGAAAAATTGCTGATATAAAGGTAACAGAACACAAAGAAACTGATGGAATATTTGATAGTGTAGAAGAAAAATTAATTCCGGAAATAGTTAAAAATCAAGGAACAGAAAAAGCAGAAGCAATAAGTGGTGCTACAGTGTCTAGTAATGCTGTAAAAGAAGCTGTAAGCAAAGCTTTAAAGGATGCAAAATAAATAAAAGTAAGGAATATTTAGATAAAGGAGATAGATCACAAGAATCTATCTCCTTTAAGCTTTTTTAGAATAAATATTACTTATACTTTCAGTTATATTTTCTATAGGTGTTTTCTCCTTAGTGGATATAAAAGATACTTTATCGTCTTTTATGATTAAGACTCCAGATACAAATACATTTGAACCTATACATAAACCTTCATCTTTGTTTTTTGTACCCTTATGCTGTGTAAGCTTTTTAATTTTATTAGACCCTTCAGAAGTTCCATAGGCAAAGGAAATATTGATTAAAGGTATTAATGTTATATTTCCTATTTTTATTTCATTTCCAATTATTATATCCTCATTAAAGGAATTTTGAAATTCTTTAATAAAAGCATCTATATTATTTAAATTCATTAAAAACAACCCCTTCCTTTAGTTAATAATGAATAGCTATTCACTATTAGTTGCTATCTATTTATAATTATTCCACAATTGTAATAAATTATATCAATGAATTGTACTATTTATAAAATATTTGATATAATAAATTTAGCTTATTTAGAATATTAGAAAATTAATAGGGAGAGATAACTATGAGTAAAATAAATGAGGATTTAACAATGGAAAACATGATAGAAGAAATAGACAAAAATATGAAAAAGGTTAAAGAAAAAGATATTGTAAAGGGAAAGGTAATATCTGTATCTGAAGATGAAGTATTAATAAATATAGGATATGTGGCAGATGGAATTATAAAAAAAAGTGATTTAGAAGATATAGATTTTAAAGAAGAATTTAAAAAAGATGAAGAAGTTTATGTATATGTAGTTAAATTAAATGATGGAGAAGGAAATGTTATTTTATCTAAGAGAATAGCAGATAAAATTAGAACTTTAGACAAATTAGAAAAGGATTTTAAAGAAGGAAATATATTTAAGATAAAAATAGAGGAAATTGTAAAGGGAGGGGTTATTACTCATATAAATGGAGTTAGAGCTTTTATACCAGCATCACATATTTCTTCTAAATTTGTACAAGATTTAAATGAATTCTTGGGAAAAGAAAAAGATGTAAAAGTAATTGAATTCAATAGAAAAGATAATAAATTAGTATTATCAGCAAAAGAAGTGGAAGATGAAAAACTTACTAAAAAAAGAGAAGAGCTTTGGAAAACACTAAAAGAAGGAGAAAAAATAAATGGTAAAGTAGTAAGACTTGTAAAATTTGGAGTTTTTGTAGATATTGGAGGGATAGAGGGATTGGTGCATTTAAGCGATCTTTCATGGAAGAGAGTTAATAATCCTTCTGATATTGTAAAAGAGGGAGATGAGGTTGAGGTTTTTATATTAAATGTGGATAAAAAAAGAGAGAGACTAGGTTTAGCACTTAAAGATATAAAAGAAGATCCTTGGAAAAAAGCATTAGACAATCACAAAATAGGGACTGTAGAACATGGGACAGTGGTAAAGTTAGTTGAGTTTGGAGCTTTTGTAGAACTTAAAGATGGATTAGAAGGACTTTTACACATTTCAGAAATATCCGAAGAGAGAATACTAAAACCAGAAGAAGTATTAAAAATAGGAGATAAAATTAAAGTTAAAATTTTAGATATAAATAAAGAAAATAGAAAAATGTCTTTAAGTAAAAAGGCAGCTGAAGACAAGAGTTCTGCTGAAATGGAGAAGTACAGCGATAAAGAAGAAGGTGTATCTTTAGGAGAAATTTTAGGAGATAAATTAAAGGATTTTAAATTTTAAAAGTAGTAACAAAGAATTTGAACTTACATATACTATTAATGTAGTAAAAATCTAATTGAGGTGTATAATGAAAGATTATATGATGTGTAAATGTATGAAAGACTGCTACATGGATAGTATGTGCAATGATGACAAGATGGATAGACCCCTTTGTAATATGTGTGGGTTAACTCCACTATGTCCACCAAATTACATTATGCCTACGGCAAAAGATGATAAGAAAGATATGGACTGCAAGGATATGACTGATATAAGACCAATGTATATGGAACAAAATACTTGTGATATGTATGATGATATGGATTATTGTCATTGTATGCATGATTGTATGCACCATTGTATGAATCCTGGTATGGATCATTGTATGCATCATGATATGAATCCTGGTATGGATCATTGCATGCATCATGGTATGAATCCTGGTATGGATCATTGCATGCATCATGGTATGAATCCTGGTATGGATAATTGCATGCATTATGATATGAATCCTGGTATGCATCATGATATGCATTGCTGTATGCCTCCTTACATGCATTCTGAAATGATGTGTCATCCTATGATGATGTGCCATCCTATGATGTGGGGGCATGGTGGAATGCATCCTATGATGGGTGGATATCCTGGAATGAATCCTATGATGTGCGGCTGCGATGGAATGCATCCTATGATGTATAGCAGAGAATTAGACTTTGAAGAGTTTGACCTAGACGAAGATTAATTAGATATAATGAAAACTTGCAGTTAGTAACTGCAAGTTTTTTTTATATTATAAACATTGAAAATATTGTAGTAACTATAAGGCCTATGGCCACAGGTTTAAAATTTCTTTTAGTTAATTCAAAAGGATCTACTTTACATATGGCGGCTACAGGTAGTAAGGCCCAGGGTATTAGAGTTCCGCCACCCACCCAAATTGTAGATATTTGTCCTAAAGCGGTTAGGGTTTCTATGCCTCTTCCTAAAGCTATTCCAAAGATTTTTGCCACAGAACCTGCTAAGGATAAGCCAGAGAAACCAGAGCCATCTAATCCTGTAATTATACCAACACCTGTAACAGTAATACAAGACATAACTGAATTAACTGGAACAGAATTTGCAAGAGTTGATCCTAGGTCATTTACAATTCCTTTAGAACTATTAGGTAATATTTCTCCAAAAACTGTTATAAATCCAGAATCCCCTAAATAGAAAAAAGCAGCAATAGGAATGACAGGACCAAATACTTTAAATCCAAATAAAAATCCATCTACAATATAAGAGGTAACTAATGAAGAAGCATTTTTACCTTTTGTATAAAGAGTTAAAATTATTAAAATAGCTATGGAAGTACCTCCGATTAAAGCAGTTGCATCTCCGCCTTGAAGATTTAACTGATACATTAAAACTATATCTAAGGCAAACAGCAAGGTTATAAAAATAGAAAAGCCTTTTTTAGCTTTTGTAGACAATATATTTTGAAATTCAGCATTAGATATGTTTTTTTTTAGTGAGATATTTTTATCTATATTAAGTGTTCCGGTTTTCATATCTTTTTTTAATAATATAAAAGCAACTACAGTAGTGACACTTCCCATAATCAAAACTAAAGGAAAGGATGCAGCTAGAACGGAATTAACGGGAATAGAAGCTCCATCTGCTATTATCTTTGGAGCACCTTGAATGATAAAGTCTCCAGATAAGGCAATACCATGTCCAAAAAGATTCATAGCCATTGCAGCACCAATTGGAGGAAGACCAGCTTTCACGGCAGGAGGTACTAATATTGCTCCAATAAGAGCTACAGCGGGAGATGGCCAAAAGAACATAGAAATAATCATCATTAAAATACCTATAGTCCAATAAGCTAAAGTTGGAGTTTTCATAAATTTTTTAAAGGGAGAGGTTAAAGTTTGATTTATTCCAGTTTTATCTAAGATTACTCCCATGGCAGTTATTGTAGAAACAATTAAAATAGTTCCTAGAAGTTCTCTGATAGCTAATATAAAGCTATTGAAAACACCAGAAACAGCAGAAGTAATAGAATTGGTTGCAAAAAAGCCTAGGGTAAATATACCTATAATACAAACTATAGATAAATCTTTTTTTAATATCATAAGTAAAAAAATTAGAATTATAAATATTATATAAACATAATGTAGTGACGTTAAGATAGAACCCATTGTAGTCCTCCTAAAATAGTAGTGATATTAAAAAATATGAAAGAATAGGAAGAAATGTTACAAAAAATCCTTATGGAGAGTATAAAAAAACTGGTAGGGTATAGAATTAAATCTACATCCTACCAGAAATGTATAAGAAAATATTTTAAAGTTTTAATTTATCTTTAATTGTATCTACAATCATAGCTACAGCTTGGTCACCTGTAATATTACAAGCTGTTCCAAAGCTATCTTGAGCTATATAAAGTGCTATCATTAAAGACAACATAGGTTTATCGAAACCTAATATTAGCTCTAAAACCGGAAGAGATGCCATAACAGCTCCGCCAGGTATACCCGGTGCTGCTACTATTGAAACGCCAAGCATTGCTATAAATCCAAAGAAAGCACTAAAAGTAATTGGCATTCCATGAAGCATCATAACAGACATAGCACAGAGTGATAAAGTTATTGTACTACCTGACATATGTGTAGTTGCACAAAGTGGTATAACGAAATCTCTTATACTTTTTGATATACCCATTTTTTCTGAACATTTTAGATTAACAGGTATAGTTGCAGCGGAAGATTGAGTACCTAAAGCCGTCATATATCCAGGAATTTCAAACTTTAAACATTGAAAAACGTTTTTCTTTGAAATACCAGAACCTATTAGAAATTGGAAAAATATAATTATATAATGGCATATAATTACTATTAAGAATACCTTCCAAAATACGGAGAATATTGTGCTAACTTGTCCACTTACAGTCATATTTGCGAATATACCAACTATGTGTACAGGTAATAATGGGATAATAACACTTTCGATTGTTTTACTTATTATATCTTGAAATTCAAAGGCGATTTTTTTAAGTCCTTCACTTTTAGTAGCAGCTATACCTAAACCTAGTATGAAAGCTAGTACAAGAGCTGAAGTAATGCCCATTATTGGAGGCATTTCTATAGTGAAAAAATGTTCTAAACCTTCACCACCAGTAGCTATATTTTTAGCTGCATTTGAAGTTATTATTTTTGGTAATAAAGTAGTACCTACACCATATGCAAATACACCAGATATTAAAGTAAAAGCATAACCTATTCCAACTGTTATACCTAGTAATTTACCAGCACCGGTACCGAGTTCTGCTATACCTGCGGTAACAAAGCCTATTATTAGTAATGGAATTATGAATCCAAGGAAATTGCCGAATATAGAACTAAATGTTACAAATATTCGGATAAAGCTGTCTGGAAAAAGCTTTCCAATAAAAACCCCTAAAAGAATACCTATGACTATTTTAGGGATAAGACCTAATTTTACTTTTTTACTCATAAATATGCTCCCTTCAAATGTAATGAATAATTAAATTTTATATAAAATTCAATTAAGAGTATAACATAGATGTAAGAATTTTTCAACTAATGAATGATAACTTTAATTTACAAAATACAATATTTTTTATGAATCGTAGGGCAAGATATTTAAAAAAATAAAAATATGAAGAATAAAGTTTAAAAATGCTAGACTTAAATGTGTTATAAAGTTTTATATACATAAAATAAATAATATGTTAAAAAATAATTATGGTAATTATTCATAATCATGAAGGAAAAATTTCAAGTTACTATAAAACGAATCAATAAATTTGCAAATATATTAGATGATATATTATTTTATATATTATAGGCTTAATTTTCTAAAGAAGAACAGATTAATTTACAAGGAAATTTTAATAGTCATCTTAAACATATATTAAAATATAATGAATAATAAGAAGGAAATTTATTGAGTTTATCGAAGAATATATTCAAAGATTATAAAAGTTAGAAAATTTAAAAAATAAAAGAAAAGAGATGATTATTATGCTTTTTATCATGGGGTTACTGATATTTCTACTTATAGCTACTCATTTTTTTGGAATAAAAATCGCATTAATGACCATAGCATCCATCCTATTTTGTATTTCTACAGTTAGATTATTTTTCACTAATGTATATGATAGATTCTTACAAAGAATTGTGGGAAGGTCACCAGAGTTTTATTATAGTAATAAATATCTACAATCTATAAGTACTTATGCAATAAGTGTCTGTATACTTTTAACTGTAAATATCTTTGAAAAAGTCGAAAACAAACATTTGCTAACTACTTTAGCATCTATAGTTATAATGATATTAATTTCTATAAAGGCAATAAATGCAGTATCTAAAAGGGTGAAAAATAAAAAAGAAAAGATAGTAATACTGCTTGCATTAATACTAATATTAGCTGTTATGGATGTATTTTTATGTATATTCTTAAGTTCTCATAATTTAATCTAGTTTTTGCCCTAGATTGTAAAGGGTTACTTTATAATACTAGGGTAAAGTTTTACTTAAGTAATTTACTTTATATAGTACTTTATGTTGTATTATATTAAAGGAGTGAAAATATATTTGAGATTAAAGAAGTAACATTATATGTAGTGTTAAAACGGATGGATAGAGTATTTAAATACAAAAAAAGGGGAGTAAGAATTTTTTAAGAAAATTATGGACACGTTTTTCAATGGGGTATAAACATATGAAAAAGGTAGATGAATATATTGATTTGGTTTATAAAGATATTTGTGGAGATGACGAAGGAATTAATATAATTAATTGAATTAATGAAAAATGTCAGAAGATGTAGTATAATTTTACCTGTAGATTATAAATATTACAATAAAATTATATTACATCTTATTTATTGTAGACTTAATGAAGGGGGACTAGTTTATGGTTAAAAAAATTAAAGTATCTACAGTTATAATATTATTATCAATAGTTTCTTCGTTTTTTGGATTGCTTATTGGTACTTTTGGTATATTTGCTACGGAGAAGGTTAACAACAATGTAACAACAATTTATGATAAGGGAATACTACCAATTGTAAGGATCTCAAATATGAGGGAAGAATTTTTAACTATGAGATTAAATTGTACTAATGCAATAATAGCCTATGAGAATAAGCATACTAATCTTATAGAAGAAAGTAACGAAGAAATTATGAAAAATTATAAAGAATATATATCTACATCCTGTGATAAAACACAGGCAAAATACATAAAAGCTTTTACGGAAAGCTATAATGATTATATATATATGACTGAAAAATATCTAGAACGTATTAAAAAAGGTGAAAAAATAACTCAAAAGGATAATAATGAATTAATAAAAATAGGAGATAAGATACAAGCATCCTTAAATGATTTGGAAAAATATGATGTTAAATTATCAGAAGAGAATAAGATAGAAAGTGACAAAATATATACTACTAACAGAAATTTACTTATAGGTCTTTTAGTAGTAGGTGTTATATTTTTACTTTTAATATCCATGGTTACTATAAAGGCTTTAAAGAAATATTTAAAAGAAATAGATGGTATATTAAAGAAAATGGCACAAGGTAATTTAGATATAGAAATTGAAAGCTGTGGTAAAAATGAATTTGAAGTAATGAAACTACATATACAAGATACTATAAATAGTTTTGGAGGAATGATTAAATCTTTAAAATCCAAAGTTAATTCAATAAATAGTTCTTCAGAGAATTTAAGTGCCATATCTGAAGAAATGGCATCTTCTACAGAAAATATATCTACTGCTATAGAGGATGTAGCAAAGGGAACAGGAGAACAAGCAGAAAGTTTAGTTCATATAACAAATATATTAAATACCTTTGGAGACTCTATTAAAAGCCTAGTTAAAGGATTAACTCAGTTAAATGATATGTCTGATGAAATAGGAGGAACTGCAAAGGCTAGTAGTAATAAGATGAAAGACTTAGAGGAAGCTTTTGGGTATGTAGGACAAGCTTTTGAAAGTTTCATAGAAAAAATAAATACCTTAGGAGAAAATGTATTAAAAATAGATGAAATAACTGGAGTTATAAATGGGATAGCTGAACAAACAAATCTTTTAGCCCTAAATGCAGCCATTGAAGCGGCAAGAGCTGGAGAATCAGGTAGAGGTTTTGCAGTAGTAGCAGAGGAAATAAGAGAACTTGCAGAGCAGAGTAAAATTTCATCAAATAATATAAGTGTTCTTATAGATGGCATATCAAAGGAAACTGAAAATATTGTAGAAGATACAGGAAATATAGATGAAAAGTTAAAGTCTTCCTCAGAAGTTATAAAGGAGTCACTATTATCTTTTGAAAATATAATTTTATCTATAGAAGAAGTGGTACCTAAAATAGATTACTTAGCTGAATCAGCCAGCAATATAGATAATGAAAAGAATAGTGTATTTGAAAATATAGAGGAAGCATCCTCAATTGCAGAGGAAGTATCAGCCTCCTCAGAGGAGATTTCAGCCTCATCAGAAGAAATGAATGCTTCTTCTCAAGAAGTAGCAAATACTGCTAATGATTTAAGTGGACTAACCAAAGAGCTTCAAGAGGAAGTTGGTAAATTTAAAGTTAAATGAGAATATTATACATAACAATTTTATAGGATTGATTTAATAAAAAATCATTAGGGTAGAGTTATCCTAATGATTTTTTATATTTATCATAAAGAATAATATATTGTAATAGAACATATAAATCATTATTACAATGATCATTTATTATTTAAAATTGGAGGGATTTAACATGAAAATTAAATATGTGGCAGAACCATTTAGGATTAAAATGGTAGAACCTATTAAAATGCTTACTCGTGAAGAAAGAGAATTAAAAATTGCTGAAGCAAAATACAATACATTTAACCTTAGAGGAGAAGATGTATATATTGATTTATTAACAGATAGTGGAACAAATGCAATGAGCGATGATCAATGGGCTGGTGTAATGAAGGGTGACGAAGCCTATGCGGGAGGAAAGAGTTACTTTAAATTAGTGGATGCAGTAAAAGATATATTTGGATATAAATTTGTTCAACCTGTACACCAAGGTCGTGCAGCAGAAAAAGTTCTTTTTGGATTATTATTAGGTGAGGGAAAATATTCTATATCTAATATGCACTTTGATACAACAAGAGCACATGTTGAATTATCAGGTGCAAGAGCCATTGATTGTGTTGTACCAGAGGCTTCTGATCCAACAGTAAGAATACCATTCAAAGGTAATATGGATGTTGAAAAACTTGAAAAATTAATTAAAGAACATGGAGCAGACAAAATTGGAGTTGTTGTTATGACTATAACAAATAACTCAGCAGGAGGTCAACCAGTATCCATTGAAAATATGAAAGAAACAGCTGAAATTTGTAAAAAGTATAATATTAGACTTTGTATAGATGCGGCACGTTATGCAGAAAATGCTTATTTTATAAAACAACGTGAACCTGGTTATGAAAACAAATCCATAAAGGAAATTATTAAAGAAATATTTAGTTATGCAGATATATTTACAATGAGTGCAAAGAAAGATGCCATTGTAAATATGGGAGGACTTCTAGGAATTAAAGAAGACGAAGAATTATTCCAATTATGTAAAGGTCGTACAATATCCTTCGAAGGGTTTATTACTTATGGAGGACTTTCAGGTCGCGATCTTGAGAGTTTGGCGATTGGTCTTTATGAAGGAATTGATGAAAATTACTTAAGATATAGAATAGGACAAATGGAATATCTTGCAGCACGTCTTGACGAAGCAGGGATTGCTTATCAATCACCAGTAGGTGGACATGGAGTATTCGTAGATGCTAAGAGTATGTTCCCACATATTCCATATAATGAGTTCCCTGGACAAGTTTTAGCTGTAGAACTTTATAAAGAAGCAGGAATACGCACATGTGAAATTGGATCTTATATGTTAGGTAATGATCCAGATACTGGAGAACAACTTAAAGCAGATTTTGAGTTTACAAGACTTGCAATTGCACGTCGTGTTTATACTCAAGCGCATATTGATATTATGGCAGATGCTTTAATTACAATTAAGGAAAGAGCAAACACCGTTAAAGGTTATAGAATTACATGGGAACCACCAATACTTCGTCACTTCCAAGCAAGTCTTGAACCATTAAAATAAAACAGGGAACATATTTGAATTTTTAAAATTACCACTTTTGTTACAAATAGTAACGAATTCATTTAAAACAAATATGTTATGAAATTTATTTTAAAGAAGTTGGAGAGAGATAATAGGTATTAGAATAGTACCTTCATGAAAAAATGAGTTTTCATGGTAAAATCTTCTCTCACTTTTTCATTTGTAAAGTAATCAAAATCACTTAAATTATATCTTATCTTAAAAGTTTTCTATAAATTTCATCATTAGCTAGTAATATTGAAATGCTCGACAAATCAATTCCCATTATTGGATTATAAAGAAGTTTTGACATTTTAAGTATATTTTTATGAAATACAAAGTGTGTAAAACTTGCCCAATAGGGCTTAAATAGAATTTATAAAAAAATGAGTCAATCTATGACTGCATTATCAAGGGGTGGTATTATGGGGAATAACAACCATAAAAATGATCACAAGGAATTGAATAATAACAATAGTCGAGATACTTTTGATTCTAAACTGGGGTTTATTTTAGCATGTATTGGTTCAGCGGTAGGTATGGGAAATATTTGGATGTTTCCTTATCGTGTAGGTCAATTTGGAGGAGCAGCTTTTTTAATACCGTATTTTGTATTTGTTATAGTTATTGGATTTACAGGGGTTATTGGAGAAATGTCCTTTGGTCGTGCAATGGAAACAGGGCCACTTGGAGCCTTTAAAAAGGCAATGGAAATGAGAGGAAAGAAACATGGAGATCTCATTGGACTTATTCCTATTATAGGATCTTTAGGTATTGCTATAGGTTATTCTGTAGTTGTTGGATGGATATTAAGATTTACTATAGGTGCTATCTCCGGCACAATGATAAACGCTCCAGATAGTGGAGCATATTTTGGATCTATTGCAGGAAGAATGGGAAGTCTTGGTTGGCATGTGACAGCATTAATATTAACTTTTGGTATTATGACTATGGGAGTTTCTAATGGAATAGAAAAAGTTAACAAATTTATGATGCCAGCCTTCTTTGGATTGTTTTTAATTCTTGCAATTCGTGTAATAACATTACCGGGAGCTATGGAAGGATATAAGTACTTATTAGTTCCTAAATGGGAGTTTCTTGGAGATCCTAAGACGTGGGTATTTGCTCTTGGACAAGCTTTTTTCTCTCTTTCACTAGCGGGTTCAGGAACATTAGTATATGGAAGTTATTTAAAGAAAACAGAAAATGTTATGAATAGCGCTAAGTATGTGGCCATCTTTGATACAATTGCAGCAATGCTTGCAGCATTCGTAATTATTCCATCAGTATTTGCCTTTAACATGGATCCATCAGCAGGACCACCACTTATGTTTATTACAATGCCTAGTGTGTTTAAACAAATGCCCGCTGGACGATTATTTTCAATTATATTTTTTATAGCTGTTTTATTTGCAGGAACTACATCTTTAATGAATTTATTTGAAGCTTCAATAGAAGCTTTACAAGAAAGATTTAATTTTTCAAGAAAAGCTTCTGTATCTACAATTGGAATATTTGGCTTAGTTACTGGAATAATACTTGAAGATGCAGATAAACTTGGAGTTTGGATGGATATAATATCTGTTTATGTTATTCCTCTAGGAGCACTTCTTGCAGGAATTATGTTCTTCTGGGTTTGTGGAACAAAATTTGCAAGAGAACAGGTACAATTAGGTTGTGATAAAAAAATTGGAAATTGGTTTGAGCCCATGACAAAATATGTATTCTGTGGACTTACAATTATAGTATATGTTCTTGGAATATTTTATGGAGGCATTGGTTAAAAATAAAAGGAAATCACTAAAACTTTAAAATATTTCAATAAAGTTTTAGTGATTTTTAAATTTAATCAAGTTAGCAGGATGAATTCTATATTAAAAAGATATTTTTAAAAAAATTTAAATATATTAAAAATATGCTTGGAAAATACAATATAAGTTGGTGTATCATTACATTAAGTGGGAATTTATTGGAATTACAGAGAAATTATGAATGAAAAATATCAAAATATGTAGTATAATTAGCAATAAAGTATTAATATACAATAAAATAAATTACATAAAATTATTTTGCTATAGAATAAGGGAGGAGAAGGATATGTATAAAAAAATTAGAAATATAAAGATATCTACGATTATAATATTTTTATCAGTTATATCTATATGTTTTAGTGTACTTATTGGAGTTTTTGGTATAACAGCTACCAATAAAGTTAATAATAATGTAGCTGTTATGTATGAAGAGGAGCTACTACCAATTGTAAATATAACAGGTATGAGGGAAGGATTTTTGTCTGTTAGATTAAATTCAGCCAATGCAAAAACAGACTTTAATGAAAAATATGTTAAATCTATAGAGGAACATGATAGGAGAATAATGAAAAATTATAAAGAATATACTTCTACCCATTCTGATGAAACAGAAATAAAATATTTAGAACAATTTTTACAATGCTACAAGAATTATCGTGATTTGAGCAAGGAGTTATTTAAACATCTTGAAAGAGGTGAAAAATTAACTAGAGAACAAAATGATAAATTTATTAAATTTGGAAATGAAGCAGAAATAGCCTTAGATAAATTGCAGGAATATGATATTAAATTAGCTGAAGAGGATAAAATAGAAAGTGATGAAATATACATTATTAACAGAAACTTACTTATAAGTCTTTTAGTAGTCTGTAGTATACTATTACTTTTAATATCAATGGTTACAATAAAAACTTTAAATAAAAACTTAAAAGAAATAGATACCATATTAAAAGAAATGGCAGAAGGTAATTTACATATAGAAATTGAAAGTTATGGTAAGAATGAATTTGAAGTAATAAAATTACATATAAAAAACACCATAAATAGTTTTGGAGAAATGATTAAATCCTTGAAATCTAAAATTAATTTAATAAATAGTTCTTCGGAGAATTTAAGCGCTATATCTGAAGAAATGGCATCTTCAACTGAAAATATATCTACTGCTATAGAGGGTGTAGCAAAGGGAACAGGTGAGCAAGCAGAAAATTTAGTTGATATAACAAATATATTAGATAGCTTTGGATATTCAATTAAAAATTTAGTTGAAGGATTAAATCATTTAAAAAGCATATCTGATGAAATAGGAGGAACTGCAAAGGCTAGTAGTGGTAAGATGAAAGACTTGGAGAAAGCTTTTGGATATGTAGGACAAGCGTTTAAAAGTTTTATAGAAAAAATAAATACCTTAGGAGAAAACATATTAAAAATAGATGAAATAACTGAAGTTATAAATAGTATAGCTGAACAAACAAATCTTTTAGCTCTAAATGCAGCTATTGAAGCGGCAAGAGCTGGGGAATCAGGCAGAGGTTTCGCAGTAGTAGCAGAGGAAATAAGAGAGCTTGCAGAGCAGAGTAAAATTTCATCAAATAATATAAGTAATCTTATAGATGGCATATCAAAGGATACTAAAAATATTGTAGAAGATACAGGAAATATAGATGAAAAGCTAGAGGCTTCTTCAGAAGTTATACATGATTCACTAATATCCTTTGAAAATATAATTTTATCTATAGGAGAAGTGGTACCTAAAATAGATTATTTAGCTGGGTCAGCAAGTAATATAGATAATGAAAAGAATAGTGTATTTGAAAATATAGAAGGAGCATCCTCTATTGCAGAGGAAGTATCAGCCTCTTCAGAGGAAATTTCAGCTTCATCAGAAGAAATGAATGCTTCTTCTCAAGAAGTAGCAAATACTGCTAATGATTTAAGTGAACTAACCGGAAAACTTCAAGAGGAAATTAGTAAATTTAAAGTTAAATAAGAAGAGTATATAAAAAAAGAGCATCCTAAAATAGATGCTCTTTTCATATTATGAAACTCCTACACACTTTTAGGTGCTATGAGTAAGCGATTCACGAAATTTTGAATTTATACTCAAAATTGGTTCGAGATATAAGAAACTCCTACACACTTTTAGGTGGTAGGAGTAAGCGACTCACGAAATTTTAAGTTTATACTTAAAATTGGTTCGAGATATAAGAAACTCCTACACACTTTTAGGTGGTAGGAGTAAGCGACTTACGAAATTTTGAGTTTATACTCAAAATTGGTTCGCTGCTTATAGTGGGGAGTTTTGAACTATGAATTTTAAGACTCCTTTAGATAAGGAGAGTACATCTTCTTTGTTTAGTTTTGAAAAATCATGTCCGCTATTTTCAAGGGTTATAAGATTTACAAAAACTCCATTATCCTTACATTTATTATATAATTCAGTGCAATTTTTATAGGGAACTAAGGAATCTTCTTTACTATATACCATTAAGGTTTTTGGAGCATTGCTATGAACGTAATTTATAGGACTATATTTAGAAGCTACTTCTTTTATATTAGGAATAGAGTTTAAAATATTGTTAAGATCCCAACTAGCCTTTGAAAAATCTAAGCTATTTAAATCAGTAGGTCCTAAAAGGTCAATAACGTATTTAACTTTAGATGGATAATTAGCTAAATTAGGATCTCCTTTAAATTCATTATCACTAGTATATGCGGAAAGTAGGGATAAATGAGCTCCTGATGAGATACCTAAAAGTCCTATTTCGTCAGTATTAAAGTTATAAGTATCCTTGTTTTTATAAATCCATCTTACCGCATCTTTAACATCGGATGTAAGTTTATCAAAGGAGACTCCAGGCTTCATAAGTTCATAATCCACACTTACTATGGTAAAGCCTTCATCACGAAAAGTATCTAAAAGTGGTGAAAGTACAGAGGGAATGCTTTTATCGCCATAAACCCATGATCCACCATGAACATATAAAATTACAGGTGACCCTTTAGGAAGGTCTTTTTTAGCCTTATATATATCCAGTGTTAAAGGAACATTATTGGTATTTTTATAAACAAGGTCTTTAACATCAATATTATTCATACCAGTTAGGTTTTTCATATCAGAAACAGAAGTAGTAGAAAGGTTTTCCTGAAAACTCATATATTTTTTTGCAGCACTTATATAAAATTTGATTTTACCTCTGTTTATAAAGGCAAAAGACGATACTAAAACTATAGCTATAATTAAAAATATTTTTATAAGCTTTAAAAATTTTTTCATTATAATATCTCCTTGTAATAATATAAAGTTTATATATAGATTTTACACTTTATAAGGTTCATGTCAATATGGAGTTAAATTATTATATGTTATAATTTAACTAATATAAAGGAGAATATAAAATGAAATGTGAAAAGCACAGTATAAAGTATGAGAACAAGATTATAGAGTACACACTTTATAGGAAAAAAGTAAAGAATATCAATTTAAGAATTAAAAGAGATGGAAGTGTTTTTGTTTCTGCAAAGCATAATGTTCCAATAGATTATATAAATAAATTTTTAGAAAGTAAGGGTAATTGGATTATAAAAAATATAGAATTTTTTATAAATAAACAGGATGCAAATATAGAAAATAATTTTGAAGAAAATGATGAAATTATTTATCTTGGAAATGAATATATTTTAAAAATCATACCTTCTAAAGAAGATAATATAGTTTATGATTCAAGGTATATATATTTACATACGAAGTATATAGAAGAGGGTAATAAGAAAAAAGAAATATATGAAGAATGGTTAAGAAAAAGAGCTAAAGAAGTTTTTAGTAAATCTTTGGACAAGATGTACTTGCTTATTGAGAACTATGAAGTAGAAAAACCTGACTTTTCCATAAGAAAGATGAAAAGTACATGGGGTTCATGTATGAAGTATAAAAATAAAATAAATTTAAATTTATATTTAATGAAAACAGAAGAAACTTGTATTGACTATGTTGTTTTGCATGAATTGGTTCACTTAGTACATTTTAATCATAGTAAGGATTTTTACGATTTATTAGATGATTTAATGCCAGATTGGAAGGAAAGAAAGAGAATATTAAATTCAAAATAAAATTAACAATGTAATAATTTTGTAAACCCTTTGTAATTTCATCGTAAATCATAAAAAAATAGTATTTAATATAATATGTATAGTGATTATGGAAATTATAAATTAATAAAATTTTAAAGGATTCCAAAGTTAACTAGGAATTAAAATTAGACAGAAAAAGAGGAAGGTAAAATGATTAGAAGATCAAAAAGAAAATTCAGAAGAGGAATAAATAGAAGACTAGTAGGATTATTAACATTAACCTGTATAACCTTAGGTATAGGTGGAAAAATATACATAAATCATAAGAACAACAATAAAAAAAATTCTTTAGTATATGCTAGTATGCAAGAGAGAGATAAAAATGTAAGCTCATTAGGTACAAGCTCTGGATTTACGCCTAAGATTAAAAATGAAGAGGATAAATCAAAGGATAATAAAGAAGATAAAAAATCTAGAAAAGCCATTGATATAGATACAACTACCCAAATAAGTAAAAGTAGTACTAATAGAAAAAAAGTAAATAATCCCTCTGAACCAATTACTCCCAAGGAACCTAGTTCACCTAAAAAGTCTAATTCATCAGGTACAAGTACAGAAAAGTCTAAAACTAAAAATTATAAGGAGTTTTTTAAAAATGACGTTTTTATGGGAGATTCTATAAGTGAGGCTTTAATTTACTATGAATTTTTAGATGAAAAAAATGTTTGTGCAAAGAAGGCTATTAACATCAACAATGCAAAAAATGAAGTGGGAAAAATCAGTATAAAAAACCCAAGAAATATATATATGTTATATGGAGTAAATGATATGGATAATACTGTACCAAGTAAGTGGTTTATTGATCACTATAGGACACTAATACACAAAGTAAAAGAAAAGTTCCCAAACTCAAAGATATATGTTCAATCAGTATTACCAGTTTTACCTATGGTTCAAAAAAGAAAACCTACTATGACCAATAGCTATATAAATGAGTGTAATACAGGACTTATGAAAATGGCTAGAGAGGAAAATGTAAACTTTTTAAATATAAAATCAATGTTAAATGAAAATAATAGAGATTTGTATGAAGGAGATGGAATTCACTTTAAACCTAAATTTTATACTGTATGGTTAAGTTATATAATAAATAAAGTTCAATAGATTTTAAAATTATAAATATAAGTAAAACCAGATATTAAAAATCTGGTTTTACTTATAAGTTTCTTTTTCAGATAATGAAAAATTAAATACTTCACTAAGATTTTTTATTTTAAGTTCTAAAATTATAACAGATATAATAATTAAAAACATACCTATAATTTGTATTATATCTAGAGTTTGATGAAATACAAAATAAGCTATAATAGCTGATATTGGAATTTCTAAAGTAGCTATTATGGATGCTATGCCAACTTCTATATGTTCTACAGATTTAAGATAAGCACCATTTGCTATAACTGTAGTGAAAAACCCTATAACGAATATGTTTTGTATTATAGGATATAAATTGTTGGTGTCACTTAGTATATTCAAAGTATTTTTTGCATCCATAAAAGGAATCAAAAACAATGATGCAAATATGAAAGAATAGGCAAGTAATGTGTTTTGACTATATTTTTTAGAGCTTATTTTAGCAAAAATGATTTGTAATGCAAAGGTAATACCAGAAATAAGTCCTAATATAACACCTTTTAAATTTAAATTAAGATTTTTAGGATCATGCATTTTACACATCATAAAACATCCAGCTAAAGTTAGGAATATAGCTATAATTTTTTTAGAAGTAAATTTTTCTTTAAATATAAAATAAGAAAGAATTACGACCCAAACTTGACTGGTAAACATAAACATAGTACCAAGGGCTATAGAAGTATAATTTACTGACACATTATAACAAATAAAAGTAGTAGCGAAACCTATAGCGCCATAAAGTATAAAAAATAAAAGACCTTTTTTATCTATTTTCAAAAGGTTAGCATCCTTTTTAAAGCAATATAAAAAATAGAAAATACCTGCTATGGATGTCCTAAAAAAACACACAGAGAATGAATCAAAATTAAAGTCATATAAGTTTTTGGTAGGGATACCCAAATATCCCCAAAGTAATGCAGCTAGAATAACTAAAATAAAACCTTTAGTTTTATCATTTTTAATCATTTAGTCTCAACCTCCTATAAGTCGAAAATTTTTACAGGGAAATTTAATAATTATTTGTAAACTTTGCTAAGAATCTATGTATTTGCATGTTTAATTATAATATAATATATAGGTTAAAGAAATACATAAGAACAATTAGTTTAAAATAAAGGAGAATGAACATATGAAATTTAAAAAAAGTATAAGTAAAGTATTAGTTTTGTTTCTTGCACTTTCTATAGTTTTCGCGGCTCCAGGAAAAAAGGTTTATGCTGATGCGTATAAAGTTGTCACTATAGGAGCAGACTTAACTCAAGGTCAAAAGGAAGATATGCTAAAATATTTTAAGGTAAATAAAAAAGAAGTAAATTTATTAGAAGTTACTAAAAAAGAAGAAGATAAGTATTTAAATGGTATAGCAACTCAAAAGGAAATAGGTACGAGATCCATATCCTGTTCCTATGTAGAACCTACAAATAAGGGTGGAATAAATGTAACAACACATAACATATATTGGGTAACTGAAAGTATGATAAAAAATGCTCTAATAACTGCTGGTATAGAAAACGCTGAAGTTAAAGCAGCAGCTCCTTTCAATGTATCTGGTACAGCAGCTCTTACAGGAATACTAAAGGGCTTTGAAAATAGTAAGGGTGGTAAAAAAATAGACGAAAATAAAAAGAAAGCTGCCAATGAAGAAATGGTGGTTACAGGTAAGCTTGGAGATAAAATAGGACAAGATGAAGCAGCAAGTTTAATAAATGAAATAAAAAAAGAAGTTATTAAAGAAAAGCCTGGAACTCAAAAGGAAATCGAAAAAATAGTAGTAAATATAGTAAACAACTTTAATCAAAGTTTAAATCAAGATGATATTAAAAAGATAACTGCTTTAATGGACAAGATAAATAAGTTGGATTTAGATTTCAATAAAATAAAAAGTCAATTAAATGATGTAACAAAACAATTAAAAGGAACGCTAACTAGTGAGGAAGCTAAAGGATTTTTTGCAAAACTTTTTGAAGCTATTAAAAATTTCTTTACAAGTATTTTTGGTGGTGGAGAAGAAAAGCAAGAGGCTTTTAATATGATAAATACAAATTTAAAGATTACTAGATTAAACATATAGAATAAAAAGGGGTCGTCTCAAAATAAAATTTTGAGACGACCCCTTTTTATTTTATTCAGGATTCTTTTTTAATTCATATAAGGTATAAAAAAAGTTAAATATAAAAATACCTATAATTGTAATCCAATTTAAATCTTTAAATGCTTTTGTGCCACCTAGGACAAAAATAAATATAAACAAAACAATCAACCCAATTACATCACTCTTTAAGGCTGATATAATATCCTTATTAAACATATATTTATAATCCCCCTTTAACACTTATGAATTATTATTCACTATATTTAACTAAAAATTATGATTAATTAAATTATAACATATTAATATATTTAATCATGTATATATTTACAGTATAAGAAAAGTAATGTAAACTAGAAAAGGTAATTAAATAATGATTAAGGAGAGATAAATATGATACTATCAAATCTAAGCTATATTGATAATAAAGAATTAGAAACTATAAATATTGTAGAAGGAGTATGTGTTTTTTCTAAGAATGTAGGAAAAGATATAATGGCATCCTTTAAAAATGTAGTTGGTGGAGAAATAAAAAGCTATTCTGAAATGGTTAGGGATGTAAAAGATACAGCAGTTAAAAAAATGGTTGAAGAGGCTAAAAACTTAGGAGCAGACGCAGTTATAAATATTAGATATGCTATGACATCAATGTCTCAAGGCTCTACACTAGCCGTAATAGTATCAGGAACAGCAGTGAAGGTTAAAGGTGAATAGTTTTTACTAGATAAGTGGTTCTTAGAATCAGATATAGTTTAAAACCTATCTGAATTCTAAGAACCTTGTTTTTAGCGGATATTTTTTATAAAGTAACTAAAAATATATATATAAATTTAAAGGTGAGAGGTTGAAATTAAATGGAAAAGTTAAGTTTTAAAAGTTTTGGAATAAGTGAAGATATACTAGAGGCACTATTAAAATTAGGGTATAAAAATCCTTCAAAGGTACAACAAAAAGTTATTCCAGTAGCTATTAAGAATAAAGATATAATAGTAAAATCAAAAACTGGAAGTGGTAAAACAGCGTCATTTGGAATTCCAATATGTGAAAATGTTAATTTAGAAGAGAGAAAGCCTCAGGCACTAGTGCTTACACCTACAAGGGAACTTTGTATTCAAGTAAAAGAAGATATAAAAAATATTGGAAGGTTTAAAAGAATAAAATGTTCTGCAATCTTTGGAAAGCAACCCTTTAAAACTCAAGCTCTGGAGCTAAAACAAAGAACTCACGTGGTAGTTGGAACACCGGGTAGAACATTGGATCACATAGAAAGAGGAACAATAGACCTTGACAAAATTAAATATTTCATTGTAGATGAAGGGGATGAAATGTTTAATATGGGGTTTATAGATCAAGTTGAAAGTATTATGAGAAAGTTACCTAAAAAAAGAGTTAATATGCTTTTCTCTGCTACAATACCAGAAAAGATCGAAAAACTATGTGAAAAATATATGAAATCTCCTATTATGATAGAAGTTAATCCAGAAGAATTTACAGAGGAAAAAATACAGCATATATATTATGAAATTGAAGATAAAAATAAGTTTGATCTTCTAAACAAAATATTAATTACTGAAAATCCTGATAGCTCAATTATATTTTGTAGAACTCAAGAAAATGTAAATAAGCTTGCAAAGCTAATGGAAAATAAAGATTATCCATGTAAGGCTCTTCATGGTGGAATGATGCAAGATAAAAGAATAGATATTATGAATAGATTTAAAAGAGGAGAATTTATGTTTTTAGTAGCAACGGATCTTGCAGCGAGAGGCATAGATGTAGAAAATGTAACGCATATAATAAACTATGATATCCCTATGGAAAAGGAAAATTATGTTCATAGAACTGGCAGAACAGGAAGAGCTGGAAGGGAAGGTTGTGCAATAAGTTTAGTTACACCTTATGAAGATAGGTTCTTTAAGCAAATTGAAGAGTACATAGGCTTTAAAATAAAATTAGGAGATGAAATTACAAAAGAAAGTGTAGAAAATGGAGAAAAAGCATTTATTGAAAAAATTAAAGCTATGCCAAAAATTAAAAAGCAAAAGGCTGATAAATTAGATAAGGACATAACAAAAATATACCTTAGTGCAGGTAAAAAGAAAAAAATAAGACCAGGAGATATAGTTGGAGGAATTACAAATATTTCTGGTGTTACTCCAGAAGATATAGGTATAATAGATATACAAGATGTTTGTTCCTATGTAGATATATTAAATGGGAAAGGAAAACTTGTATTAGAAGGATTAAAATCTACAACTATAAAGGGAAAAAAGCTTAGAGCAGAAAAGGCAACTAAGTAAATGAATTTAGTTTTATACTATATATAATAACGTATTAGTGGTATACTATAGAAAAGAGGTGATTACTTGGCACGTGGAACTAGAAAAAAGAATAAAGACAGGACAGATTTTAGTCATTTGATGATTAACCCTGATGAAGAAAACAATAATGATAATGAAATAGATACTGTTGATGAAAAAAAGGAAGATGAATAATCTTCCTTTTTTTATTATATTGCTTTAGATTAAGCTATTATTTATTATATAAAAAGTCAAAAATAATCTTATATAAATTTAAATTTAATTATTATTTAAAAAAAATTAAACATTATTATAAAAATGACGAAAATAAGTATAAGAAGTAATATTTGACAGGAGGTGCTTAATTATGGAGGTAATTTTTCAATATGAAGAAAATGAGTATTTGCCAATTAAAACCATATCTGTAATAGGAAAATTTAATAACTATAATCCAAGTGAAGGATTAATGGTTAAAGATAATAATAAATGGATATTTAAATGTAATTTACCATCAGGGGAACATCCATACAAATTTTTAATTAATGGTGAATTAAAACTTAATGATTCAACTGCCAATATATATTTCCCAGATGATAATGAGGAACTTTGGTCTATAGTTATGATTAATGAAAATGATCAGAGAATGTACAATAATACTCAATACACAACACATATAGAAAAATACAATATAAGTTCTGTAATAAGTGAAGAAGAAGACATTGTAAATAAGAAAAGCTTTAATATGTCATTAGATAAAAAGATAGTAACAAGATTCCAATTTACCAATGTAACAGGATTACATGCTGTTACAACAGTATGGTATACACCTAAGGGTGAACTATTCCAAATAACTGAAAATAATTTATTTACACCACCCAATAATGAAGGGCCAATAAGTTTATGGTTTTGGATGGATTTAGATGATAACACTCGTAATTATCCTTTGGGAACTTGGACAATGAAGCTTTTCATAGATGGTGAATTTATATTAGAAGATGAATTTAGTTTAGTACAAAATAGAACATATTCAGTACAGGGAAAATACCGTTAATCCATAGGTATAAACACTTAAAAGTGATTATATAAAATTTAAAAAAGGGATGTGAAAATTATGAAAATAACTAGTAATGTTAATTTAAATGCAAATGTTATGAACAACAAAAATGACTACAAAGCTAAGGACAAAAATATAAAAAATACTAATAGCAGTTCAAATGTACAAGCTATTAATATGAAGGCTACAGAAGCCGAATATAAAGCTTCAATGGTTAATTTAAAAGAAAATTCTTCAGAAGTTGTACCAAAAGAAAAAAATACAACTAAAAGTTCAGTAGCAGGATTTTTTAAATCAGTATCGGATAAATTTTCTTTTGTAGCTAGTGAAACCACAAAATTTGTTAAAACAGCAGTTTCCGTAGGTAAAAGTGTTGTTAATGCTGTAAGCAAAATTTCAAAAACTGTTGTAGATACAGCTAAGGTTGTAGCTAAAACTATAAAGGATGCATCAGAATCCGTAAGTAATAAAATAGTAGATACTGCATCAAGAATATCTAGTACCGTAAAACAAGTAAAAACTACTGCCGTCAATTTAAAAGATGCTGCCAAAGAGGTTAAAGATTCAGCCACATCTTTAGTAGGAACAGTAGTAAAAACGGCTGTTTCAGTTGGGGCAGATGTTATGAATGTAGTAGCAAAAGTTGGAACAGCGGCAGTTGGTATTAAAGCGGTATGGGATAATCCAACTAGTGGAGTTATAAGTAAATTAGGTCAAACTGCTGGAGCTATAAAAGTTGGAATAGATTCTATAAAAGAGCCTATAAAAAGAATACCAAATACAATTTCTACAGGATATAATGACATAAAAAAAGATTATAATGATATAAAAAATACCATTAAAAACTCAATGTCTGATATACAGGAAGTTAAAAATACCATTGTAGCAGTAAGTAAAGAGGTAGTTGATGCAGTAAAATCAGTTGCAACTGAAATTAAAGATGCAGGTAACACTGTAGTTAATAACATAAGTAATGGTGCAACTAATATAAAAGATACAGCTATAAATGCATATAAGGAAATAAATGATAGTATTCAAAATGGATATGAACAAAATGATATTAATAATTTAGAAGAAAATAATAAGATGGCACCAAGATTAGCTTAATTACAGAATTCAAAATGTTATTTTAATAAAAAAGAGCATTTATCTAGGTAGATGCTCTTTTTGATTTTCGGGAGGACTATTATGAAAAATAATTATATGATTTTTGCTAGTATGTATCGATATATGCAAGATTACAGAGTAATGATACCAAAAACTAGATTAGAAAATGAACTTTTATCCATGGAGATAACCAATAGGGTTACAGGTAAAGCCATGATAAAAAAAGGATTAAAAAGTAACTATGATATAAAGGACGGTAAAACAGCCCTTAGTTGTATTGAGGATTTAGATAGCAATAGATATGTATTATCACCAGCAATGTCCTTTATGATACAAATTTATTTAGAACATGAGGAGAACTTTGTAGCATTAACTTCAAATTTTGTTAATGAAAACTATTTAAGTGAAGAAAATATTTTAAATACTGTACAATTATATAATGCAGCTGGAACTATAGAACTGTCAGAAGAAGATAAAAATAAATTAGTTGAAGATGTAAGAAATCATGTTAGCCGATTCTTTAAGAAAAGAAAAAAACAACTTCGTCAATTAAATAAGTTTTTTCAGCAATTTGAATCCCTATTGCCCTTTGCAAAAAATGTTGGTTTTTTAGCCTTTGATAGTGCGAGAATGGTGGACATAATTGGAAAAAGTGTTAATGTTGGTTATCTAGAAGTGGAGGATGCTGTTCCGTTGTTAGATGAAATTGGAAGTTACATTATTCACACTTATAAAAATTGGGAAATATTTTTAGCAAGTGCCATTTTAGGAAAACAATTTATGCTGTTTGATAGCGGTGTGAAGAGTCCTTTTATAAAAGGCTCAGATGAGTACATAAGTGATATTTATGGTTTGGTAACATCCCCTAATAAACCATTGCTTATTTCTGGAATCTGGGAAAATAGCAATTTAGTGGAGTTTACCAAAGTCCTTGAAGAATATATTGATATAGATGAAGAATTGCAATTAAGAAATGAAGTTGAAAAGTTTAATACACTAAGAGAAGAGACAATTATTAAAGGAGGTGGAAGTTTAGATAAAGAAGCACAGGCAATAGAATTATTTGAAGAACTCTTTTTAAGAAAAGCACGAGAAATTGGGGTTGCTTCTTACTTTGAAGTTAGTCCAATAAGTAGAAATATGCATACTGCATTAGATGATTTAGATGGTAGCAGATGGTTTTGGCATTCTATTCAAAGCTTAAAAATTTCCTTTGAAGAAGGTGAAATACCATTTTTATATACAAAAGCTATGGTTTTTACAAATAAAAATATTTATAAAATAAAGAAAAGATTATTCAGAAAAACAGTTGATAAATTATCCTGGGATTTACCTATAGAATTTACATTTCATGTATCAAAAATTGGAGAAATTATATTAAAAGTCAACGGAGAACAAATAGGATATACCAACTTGGATTGTAAAGACAGGGATATATCTCCAATGGAGTTTTGTTCTATGGATATTAAAGAAGCAGAAGAGTTTCTTTTGGATGATCTTCACAAACTAAATAGTATTTTCTCATCATTTAAAGATAAACTTTAAAATACTACTTTAACATAGCCCTTCTATTGATGAAGGGCAAATTTTTTTAGTAAAAACAAAAGTTTAGAATTTCTTAATAATTAGTTTAGGAAAATTATAGCTACTTCATTTAATATAGTATTAGGGAAAGCTTTCCTAATAAAATTCAAGAAAATTTAAAGGAGGAATATAAAATGAAACTTAAAAAGAAAACTGCAATGATTACAAGTTTTGCTGTAGGTATGGTAATGCTTACAACAACTGTTTTTGCAGAAGTGGCATCTAAAAGTGGTTATGAGCAGGCAAAAGATGCATTAAAATATACAGCAGAAAGTTTTTCAAGTAATCTTTCAAGCTATACTGTGGATATATCTATGGCAGTAAAGGATAATGGAAAGATTATTATATCTGACAGTTCATTAAGTAAATATGATAGAATTAAAGGTGCTCAAGAAAATATTAATACACGTACTAAGGGAAACGATAAAATCAAAAGTTACTATTATGTAGACAAAAATTTAATGATTACTAATGATCCTGAATCAGATATGTATTATGAAACTAAATTTGAAAAACCGGAAAAAGGATATGAATTTCATAATCCTTTTAAAGAGGATCATGCATCAGACCTTGAAAAAATAGGAGATGCAATAGTTGGTAATCTAAAAGATCATGTTATAGTAAAAGATAACGCCAATGGTGGCAAAGAATTATATGGATCAGTTAGTGAAGCTCAAATACCTACTCTTATAAATGCAATAACTTCTTACATGCTAAAGAGTAACACTGCTTCAATAAATAGAAATCCTAACGAAAAAAATCCTATGCCTGTAATAATTAAGGATATATACATTAAAGAAGTTAAAGGTAAGATGATAACAGATAAAAATGGACTGCTACAAAATGTTCTTGGAACGGGAACATTCCATGGAAAAGATGAAAAAGGTGTAGAACACAATTTAACCTTTGAAGTGCTTTTTAAATTATCCAATGTTAATTCTACTGTTGTAAACAAACTAGATCTTTCAGGTAAGAAAGTAGAAAAAAATGTACAAAATAACAGAGATGAATTTGCAAATCCTGAAAAATATATAGGTAAATATAAAAATGATATCATCATAGAAAAGGATGGTAAGTTCCAAAAGATAGGAGAAAGAATATTAAATATTACTAAATCAGATGATAAGATTGTTACTGGAAATTACGAAGAAAAATATTTAAAAGGCTATGAAAGCTATGCAGGAAAATTATCAAAAGTAAATTTTGAAGCTAAATATGGTGAAGATAAGTATAATGCACCAGTTAGAATCGAAGGGGTATCAGGTGTAGGACATATAAGTATTAATAGACATGATGCAAGTGTATATTTTGATATACCTCAAAGAGGAAGAAATAATATACTGTATGGTGGTTCCTTTAATAGAGTATTTGAATAATAATGTTTAAATAAAATTTAGCTTCAGATAAAGTTTTAAACCTTTATCTGAAGCTTATAAAGGTTAATTATAATTTTTGTAGGGGGAATTTTAAATTGGAAAAGGTTATTGAAATAACTAATTTAAACAAAGTGTATAAAAATGGTAGAGGGATAACGGATATTAATCTAGAAATAAATAGAGGAGATATATTTGGCTTTTTAGGACCTAATGGAGCGGGAAAAACCACAACTATGAAAATTATGACAGGTCTTATTAGTGCAGATAGTGGAGATGTTAAAATACTTGGACATAGTGTTATAGAAGATTTTGAAAAAGCTATGAAAAAGGTAGGATGTATTATTGAAACAGCAGAAACCTATCAATATCTAACTGCCTATGAAAATCTTAAACAGTTTTCAAGATATTATAAAAATGTTGATGATAAAAGAATAGATGAAGTTTTAGAACTTACAGGAATAATAAAATTTAAAAATGAGAAAGCAGGGAAGTTTTCTCTTGGAATGAAGCAAAGGCTTGGAATTGCAGCGGCAATTTTATCAAAACCAGAAGTGGTTATATTAGATGAGCCCTTTAATGGATTAGATGTTGAAGGTATGATTGACATGAGAAATATTATAAAAAACCTTGCAAAGGAAGAGGGAAATACATTCTTTATATCAAGTCATCTTATTCATGATGTGGAACTTACATGTACTAAAATAGGGGTTCTATATGGAGGAAAAATGCTTAATGTGGATACCACTAAGAATATATTAAATAATCATGCAACTCTTGAGAGTTATTTCGTAAGTGAGGTGGAACAAAGTGGAAGGATTTAAGGCAGCCGTAGTTAATGAAGTTGAAAAATTATATAAAAAGAAAAAGATATCAGTAGCAGCAATAGTATCTTTAATTTTCATTGTAATAGGACAATTTACTATTGTTGGATTAAGAAGTGGATTTGGCATAAGAGGAACTTCTAGTGCAGAGTTTCCTATATTAGTTCTTTCTATAGTAATAAATAGTATTTTGCCATTGTTTACAGCTCTTGTTACTATAGATAGTTTTTCAGGAGAATTTTCTCAAAATACCATGAAAATTACAATTACAAGACCAATTTCAAGATTAAAATTTTTTACCGCTAAAATAGTGGCAATAATGCTATTTGTTTTGGCAAATCTTTTATTTGTAATGATTTTTTCAATTATTACAGGACTTATATTTAATTCTAATTCCTTTACATTTCAAGGAATAATAAAAATATTTTTATGCTACATAGTTAGTATACTACCTATGATGATTTTATCACTTATAATTATAGTTTTTTGTAATATACTAAAAGGCGGAACAGGGGTATTTTTCTTATCTGTATTGGTTTTTATTGCTTTTAAGGCTATGGAAATTGTTTTTTCACGATATTCAGGAATATTTATTACGTCAATGCTTAATTGGTACGGTCTATGGACAATGAGCAATTTCCCATTTATGAAGATTTTTCGCCAATTAATGATGATGTGCGGATATGGAATATTATTTTTCACAGCAGGATATTACTTATTTGATAAAAAAGAGTTTTAAGGTGAGAAAATGAATATAAAAAAGCGACTTATAATATCTAATACTATAACTGTTATAGTGCCAATAATTATAACAACCATAATTATGTCTTGTGTATTGTTTGTTTTTGCAAAAATTGGTGGAAATAAATTAGAACATGATGAATTTGAAAAAAGAATGATTATATCATCTGAACTTACTCAAATTAGTGACGACATATTAAAACAAGATAATAAAAATATTGAAGAAGATAAATTTCAAAAGGATTTATCACAAAAACTTTCAAGTATAAATGGTAAATTTGTTATTGTTAAATCTCACAAAATCATAGCTAAGCCTGAAGATATTAATAAAATAGATATAGAAAAATGTATTAATATATCCAAAGGAATAATAATAGATAAAAGGATTATTCTTAATAATACTTCATATATAATTAAAACTGTGGAGTTAAATTTTAAGGATAAATCCAATGGTATTATAATATTATTAGCACCTATAGAAGGAGAAAAAATAAATTTACTTATTAATTTTATAATGATTGCCATTGTTATTTTCATAATATCTTTTATAATAACTAATGTAATTATGTCTTATATTCTTTCAAAAAAGATAATTAAACCCATTAAATCTTTAAAGAAGGCTACAAATGAAATTAGCAATGGAAATTTAGATTGTAGTATTGCCGAAGAAGGAGATACGGAAATAAGGGAATTATGCCGTGGATTTGAGTCTATGAGGGTACAACTTAAAGATTCTATAATTATGAAAATGAAATATGATGACAATCGTAAAGGACTTATATCAAGTATTTCTCATGATTTAAGAACGCCAATAACATCAATAAAGGGCTATGTGGAAGGAATTTTAGACGGAGTTGCCAATACTCCTCAAAAAAGAGAAAGCTATTTAAGAACTATTTATTCTAAAGCAGAACATGTAGATCTTATGATTGATGATTTACTTTTATATTCAAAGCTTGACTTAAATCAAATACCTTTTAACTTTGAAAAGGTGGATATTGTTGAATATTTTAACTACTGTATATATGAAAGTGAGCCGGAGCTTAAAAAGGATAATATAAAAATATGGTTAAATAATGAGCTAAAAACAACTAATTTTGTTATGATGGATAGAGAAAGGCTAAAAAGGGTTATATTAAATATTATAGGAAATTCCCAAAAATATATGAATAAAGAACAAGGTGAAATAGTTGTAAACTTAAGGGAGACAACCTCAAACATTATCATTGAAATAAGAGATAATGGTGCTGGAATTGATAATAATGATGCAAATAAAATATTTGATAGATTCTATAGAACTGACAAGGCAAGAAGTGGAGCAAAAGGTAGTGGACTAGGACTTTCCATTGCCAAACAAATTGTAGAAGGACATAATGGACGGATATGGGCAATTAGCCATGGTAACAAAGGGACAAGCATTATGATATCCTTGTGTAAAATTTAAAGGGAGGGGAGGATACAACTATGAAAAAAATATTAATAGTTGAAGATGATTTAAGCATTGCAGAACTTCAAAAAGATTATTTAGAGATTTCCGATTTTGAAGTGAAAATTTGTACAGATGGAGTATCTGGATTAAATGAAATAAAGGAAAATAAATATGATTTGATAATTCTTGATGTTATGCTTCCTAAAATGGATGGATTTGATATATTGAGAATTATTCATGATACTAAAGATGTGCCAGTTTTAATGGTTTCTGCTAAAAAAGAAGAAATTGATAAAATAAAAGGATTAAGTCTTGGAGCAGATGATTATATTACAAAACCCTTTAGCCCCGGAGAATTAGTTGCTAGAGTTAAATCTCATATCCAAAATTATGAGAGATTAAAGAATAAATTTAGTGATAAACTAAATAATAATGTGATTTCCATAAGAGGTCTTGAAATAAATAAAGATTCTAGACAGGTAATTATAAATGACAAAGAAGTTAATTTAGCACAAAAAGAATTCGATTTATTACTGCATATGGCACAGTATCCTAATAGAGTATTTGGAAAAGATGAATTATTTGAAAGTATTTGGGGACTTGATTCCATTGGAGATAGTGCCACAGTTACAGTGCATATTAGAAGAATAAGAGAGAAAATTGAATTTAATCCATCAAAGCCACAGTACATTGAAACAGTATGGGGCGTAGGGTATAGAATTAGGGTGTGAAAATTTTTGATTTTCACACCCTAATTCAATGAATAACTAATAATGAATAATGAACAATGAAGGAGATTTTTCTTCGCTGTGCTCTGAAAAATTTTAATTTTATTTTTGGGCTCGTTAAGCAAGCTTAACATCGCTTTGTAAGCAAGCTTAACATTGTTTTGTAAAAAAACCTGACATCGCTTTGTAAAAAAGCTTAATATAGTTTTATAAAATATTAATGCAATTAAAGAGCTTATAAGGGCTCTTTTTCACTTTTTGAGGGTAAATGTAACAATATGTAAAAAAACATAAAACTTTATATAAAATAAGAACAAATTAAGAAGTAGGTGCATAATATAGAAGTATAGATTATCAATATATAAAGAATATTAAAAAAAAAGTTGGTGCTATTTATGCGTTGTCGCAAAGGGTTAATATTAATATTATTAGCATTAATATTCATATCAGAAAGTATGTGTAACCCATGCAATCATAAGTTTCCACTAGATTGTATGGATGAAGATAATAAAGACAATAAGGAATGTGGTAAAGTTAATATATATACCAAAAATATATATTTGACTCCTAATTGCCAAACTTTAACTTAAAAATAAAAAAGAGGTGAACATTAATGGAAATGGATAATATGAGTATGGAAGAATTAATGGAAATGAAAGAAGCTTTTGAAAGTAGCGATAGAAGAAAAGATAAGCATGATAAATGTCCAAAATGTGGTGAAGTAAATATATACACTAAGAATGTTTATTTAGATATAAATTGTTGCTGCCATAAACGCTGTTAATATAAACAGAGTTCTTAGCTTTAGAGGTAGTTCTTAATTAGAGCTACCTCTTTTCTTATTGTCATCATCTTTAGATAAACTTTCAAGATTTTGCTTTTGAGCTGCTATAGCCAACATAAGGCCACCAATTGCAACAATAAAATTTCCAAGTACATTTAATTCATCAGCATTTTTTCCAGCAGATAATTCTATAGCTATTATATTAGCAATGAAGGATAATTCTTCAGGACTTGCACAGTTGAAACTTCCCATTATATACAACTCCTTTATACTCTACATTATATTAAATGCTGTAAGAGAAGATTTTGTTAATAAAAGAAATACTTATTAATAATAAAAATCTTTGTTTTTTAATGAAGGGTCTTGACAAAATTATCTAAATTGATAAAATTTAATTAGCACTCAGCAAATTGGAGTGCTAACAGAGAACTTAAAAAGGCATAGGCTTCTCATATTTTAATAAATTATGATGAAAGGAAATGATAAAATGGCAGTAAAACAGTTTAAAGCAGAGTCCAAAAGACTACTAGATTTAATGATTAACTCAATTTATACAAATAAAGAAATATTCTTAAGAGAACTTATATCAAACGCAAGTGATGCTATTGACAAAAGATATTATCGTTCACTTACCGACGAAAATATAAGTTTTAATAAAAAAGATTTTTACATAAGAATTATACCAAATAAAGAAGAAAGAACTCTTACAATTATAGATACAGGTATTGGTATGTCTGTAGAAGAGTTGGAAAATAATCTTGGAACCATTGCCAAAAGTGGATCTTTAGCATTTAAAAATAAAATGGAATCAAAAGAGGGAATAGATATTATAGGTCAATTTGGAGTTGGATTCTATTCTGCATTTATGATAGCGGATAAAATTGTTGTAAAAAGTCATTCCATAGATTCTGATGAAGCATATAAATGGGAATCAAAGGGAGTAGAAGGCTACGAAATTGAAAAATGTGAAAAAGATGAATTAGGTACTGAAATCATATTAAAAATAAAAGAAAATACTGATGATGAAAATTATGATGAATTTTTAGAAGAATATAATATAAAAAATTTAATTAAAAAGTATTCTAACTTTATAAAATATCCAATTAAAATGAATATGAAGAAAACTAAACTAAAAGAAGGTACTAAAGACGAATATGAAGATTATTTTGAAGATGAAACTTTAAATAGTATGGTACCAATTTGGAAAAAGAATAAAAATGAAGTTAAAACTGAAGACTATGAAAGATTTTATATAGATAAACACTTTGGGTATGATAAACCATTGAAATCAATTAGATCAAAAGTGGAAGGAGTAGTGTCTTACACTGCATTACTTTTCATACCATCTACAACACCTTATGATTTTTATACAAGAAATTTTGAAAAAGGGCTTGAACTTTATTCAAACGGCGTGTTGATAATGGAAAAATGTGCAGATTTATTACCAGATTACTTTAGCTTTGTTCAAGGATTAGTTGATTCAGAAGATCTTTCTTTAAATATTTCAAGAGAATTATTGCAACATGATAGACAACTTAAACTTATTGCAAAAAATATAAAGGAAAAAATAAAAAGTGAACTTTTATCCATACTTAAAAATAAGCGAGAGGACTATATTAAATTCTATAATAATTTTGGTAGACAACTAAAATATGGTGTCTATTCAGATTTTGGAGCTAACAAAGAGGTATTACAAGATTTAATTATGTTCTACTCATCAACTGAAAAGAAACTTGTAACGTTAGATGAATATGTTTCTCGTATGAAAGATGATCAAAAATATATATATTATGCTCCAGGAGAAAATATAGATAAAATTGAAAAATTACCTCAAACAGAAATTGTTAGAGATAAAGGATACGAAATACTATACTTTGCTGATGAAGTGGATGAATTTGCAATTAAAATGCTTATGAACTACAAAGAAAAAGAATTTAAATCAGTATACAGTAAGGATTTAGGTTTTGAAGCTGAAGAAAAAGAAGAACAAAAGGAAAATGATGAAAATAAAGAAGTATTTGAATTTATGAAGGATGTTTTAAATGGAAAAGTAAAAGAAGTTAGAGCATCTAAAAGATTAAAAAGCCATCCTGTTTGTCTTGCCAATGCTTCAGATATATCAATTGAAATGGAAAAAGTACTTAGTATGATGCCTAATAATGAAAATATAAAGGCTGATAAAATATTAGAAATAAATACAAATCATAATATGTTTAATACAATTAAAAGTGCTTTTAAAGATGATAAAGATAAATTAAAAATGCTTTCAAGTTTATTGTACAATCAAGCTTTACTTATTGAAGGACTTCCTATAGAAGATCCTGTACAATTTGCAAATGATGTATGTAAATTAATTAAATAATTTAATTAGAGGTAGTTCTTAATTAGAGCTACCTTTTTTTATTATTTATTACTAATAAAAATCTTTAGTTAAGTTAAAAGAAAATTGACAAAATATTAACAATTAAGTATAATAATCATGTGAATCCATTTATGGAATAATTTGCTTAAGTTTGTAAAGGACTACATAATTATGAAGATAGGGGGAAAATGTATGAAAAAATTAAAATCATTTAAAAGAATTTTTTGTTTTTTGTTTTGTCTTACACTAGTGACATCAGCAATTGGCTGTCAATCTAAGGACAAATCAGTGGCAACATTTAAGGCTGGTACATATGCAGGAACTGCAAAGGCTCATAATGGAGAGCTTAAATTAGAGGTTACGGTGGACAAGGAATCAATTAAAGAAATCAAAATCCTTGAACATAAAGAAAGTCCTGGTATTTCTGATCCAGCACTAGAGAGAATACCTAAGGCAATTATTGATGATCAAAGTTTAGCTGTAGATACAATATCAGGTGCAACAGTTACTAGTAATGCAATTATATTAGCAGTTACTAATGCTTTAAAGCAATCAGAAGTAAATATTGATGCTCTAAAGACTAAAAAAGAGAAGAAAGAAACAGCTAGAAAAGCTGTAGAACATACCACTGATGTTGTAGTAATTGGTGGAGGTGGTGCAGGACTTGCAGCAGCGGTATCTGCCAACCAAAAAGGTTCTGAGGTTATAGTAGTTGAAAAAATGCCAAGACTTGGTGGAAATACAATTCTTTCAGGGGGAGCATTTAATGCAGTAGATCCTAAAAGGCAAAAAGCACAGGGAATTGAAGATTCTATTGATAAACACTATGCTCAAACTTATGAAGGAGGAGACAAGCTAGGCAATACTAAACTAATAAGAACTCTTGTGGAAAATGCATATCCTTCCATTGAGTGGTTAGAAAGTTTAGGTATGAAATTTAACGATAAAGTATTTACTGTTTTAGGTGGAATGTGGCCAAGAGCTCATAAGCCATCAACTCCATTGGGCACAGGATTTGTAGACACTTATTCTAAATACATTGATAAGAATAAAGGTGTTCAAGTTTTATTGGATACAGAAGCAACAGAAATTATAATGGAAAAGGGTAAAGCTGTAGGAATTAAGGCAAAAGGATTAAAAGATGATCTTACTATACATGCTAAAAAAGGAGTAGTTATAGCAGCAGGAGGATTTGCTGGTAACAGTAAAATGGTAGATAAATATAATAAAAGTTGGCCATCACTTACTAAAGTTAAAACTACTAATCACCCAGGAGCTACAGGAGATGGTATGATTTTAGCAGAAGCTGTTGGAGCAAATCTTGTTGGTATGGAAAACCTTCAATTACTTCCAATGGGTGATCCCAAAACTGGAAGTTTAAGTGGAAATATTGAGCAAGGTGTTGAAAATCGTATTTTTATAAACAAATCTGGAAAACGTTTTGTAGATGAAGGTGCTCGTAGGGATGTTATGACAAAGGCACTATTAGAGCAAAAGGATTCCTATATGTGGGTAGTTCTTGATCATAAAAACTATCCAACAGCTAAAACAACTAATAACTTTAATGAAACTATAGAAGAACTTATAGAACAAGGTAGAGCTTTTAAGGCAGATACCCTAGAAGAATTAGCAAAAAAGATTAAGGTTGATCCTGCAAGTTTTATAAAATCAGTAGAGGAGTTTAATAAGGCAGTAGAAACTGGTGGTAAGGATGCCTTTGGAAGAACTTTATTTGATAAAAAGATTGATACTGCACCATTTTATGCAGGCCCTCGTATGCCTACAGTTCATCACACTATGGGCGGTATTGAAATCAATAGTAATGCTGAAGTATTAGATAAAAGTGGTAAAATAATCCCAGGATTATATGCTGCAGGTGAAGTAACAGGCGGTATACATGGTAGCAACCGTTTAGGAGGAAATGCTTTAGCGGATATAACTGTATTTGGTAAAATTGCTGGTGAGAATGCAGCAAAGGGTAAATAAAAAGAAAAGTAAGTGCATATTAAAATAAACATAAAATAGGGGAATCATGATTATTTTCATGGTTCCCCTTTTAAAATTATTTGTATCTTTGGACAAATAATTTTAAATTATTAATAGTGTCATTAATTTCCTCTGTACTAGACAAGATTTCTTCTGTGGCTGCTGCTTGTTCTTCGCTTATAGCACCTACATTTCCTATAGTATTATGAATATCACTTACACTGTTATTCATATCTTCCAATATTGCTTCAATATTTTTTACAGCCCTTTGAGATTGTTCAGATAATTTTCTAACTTCTGTTGCCACTACCGCAAAACCACGACCATTTTCTCCTGCTCTAGAAGCCTCTATAGCTGCATTTAAACCTAGTAAATTTGTTTGCTTTGAAATGTTTTGTATAAGTTGTAGAATTTGTGCTGTATCCTTTTGTTTATCATTTAATTCCTTTACCTTTTCAACAGATTTTTGACCGGAATCTGCCAAGATACCTGCTGATTTTGCAACTTCATTAATACTTTCTGTAACTTGTTTTATAATCTCTACTAAGCTAGAAACATCTTCTACAAGTTTTTTATTATTTTCAAAATCTATTCCTGAACTAAGGGTTCCTATTACCTCATTATTCACGCCGTATATAGGTGTGAAAAAGGTTTTAAGTGCTCGTCCATAAATCTCTGCTGGAATAGTATCTCTAGTATCTTTTTTATTGTTTATGCAATCCTCAATGGTCTTAATTCCTTTTATAGGTTTTCCTTCTGATAAATCTAGTTCAAATTCATTTGCATTATGATAGCCTATGTATTTTTCTAAATCCGTTAATCCTATTACCATATCATCAGGGGTTATACTATTAAGGTAAGGTAGTACTGATTTGAGAGCCTCTAAAATTTCTTCATTTGTTTTAAAGTTATCATTCATAGCTATTCTCTCCTTTTTATAGAACAAATTTAAGTTTAGTATATCATAAAATGCATAATGCTTACTATAAATGAAAATATTAAAAGGAATAATTCACCCAATGGAATTTAAATCTTTTGAAAAATCATACAAAGTTATATCTTATGCTATAAATATGATATAAATAATTATAGATTTTTTATTATTAATGGAAGGAGAGAAAACCATGATTGAAGTTAAGAACTTAAGTAAAGAATTTAAAAAAGACGTAATAGCAGTAGATAAAATAAATTTTAGGGCAAATGATGGAGAAATACTTGGTTTACTTGGAGAAAATGGGGCAGGTAAAACCACAACTCTTAGAATGATTGCTACTATGCTTAAAATCACAGAGGGCGAAGTTATAGTAAATGGTTATGATGCAAGTAAGGAACCAGACAAAGTAAGGGGAGAGATTGGTATTTTATTTGGTGGCGAGGTTGGACTTTATGATAGACTTACAGCCAGAGAGAATATAAAATATTTTGCAGAGCTTAACGGCATGTCTAAAGAAGAAATTAATAAGAGTATAGAATCTCTTGCAAAAAAATTAGAAATGACAGAATATCTTGATAGAAGAGTTGGGAAATTCTCAAGAGGTATGAAGCAAAAAGTAGCTATTGCAAGGGCTATAGTACATAATCCATCAGTTGTTTTGTTTGATGAGCCAACTATAGGTTTAGATGTTACTTCTGCAAAAATTGTTCAAGATTTCATATTAAAATGTAAAAGTGATGGGAGATGTATTATATTCTCAAGTCACTCAATACCAGAAGTGGAAAAGCTATGTGATAGAATTGTTATAATTCATAAAGGTAAAATAGTGGAACAGGGAAAACTTAAAGAACTTGAAGATAAATATAATAACAACATAGAAGAAATATTTATAAATTTAATAGGAAAGTAAAGAAGGTGATTATATGAAAAATGTAGTAGGAGTAGTATTAAAAAAAGAACTTTTAGATTTATTTAGAGATAAGAAAACACTAATATTAAGTATATTAATTCCAATACTTCTTTTACCTGTAATGTCTTTTGTTATTGGTAAAATGGCTAAATCCGATAATGACCAAGTGGAAAATAACCTTAAAATAGCAATAGAAGATCAAGGAAATAGTAGTTTTGCTGAGTTCATAAAGTCTCATAAAAACGTTAAGATAATAGACTCTAAAAATATTGATGAGGATATAAAAGAAGGAGATGTATATCTACAGATTAAAATTCCAAAAGGATTTGATGAAAACATCTCAAAGGATTCTAGTGAAAAAATAGAATTAAAGTATGATAACTCAAGTAATAATGCAATGACAACTGTATCAATGATTAAAAATTATATAGATGAATATTCAAAACAAATAGTTTCAAAACGACTTGAAAAAAAGAATATAGACAAGTCCCTATTAACTCCAATTAATATTGTAGATAATGTAATTGGAGATGAAAAAGATGGTTTTGGAAAATTAATGGCTTCAATGATGATTCCATTACTTTTAATGATCTATAGTGCAACAAGTACAATTGGAGCAGCGGTAGATCTTGGAGCAGGAGAGAAAGAAAGAGGGACCCTTGAACCACTTCTTACAACAAAAGCTTCAAGGGCGTCTTTACTTGTTGGAAAATTTCTTGCAATAACAGTAATGGGTATATTGACCTCCTGTGCTTATTTGACTGGAATAATGATGACAATGAAGCAACCTAATGGAATGTTTGGAGATGCAGGATTAAACTTAGGACCAGCCACTTTAGTTCTTGTTATGATTTTACCTATTTTATATACAATGGTATTTGGAGCACTGCAACTTGCCATTAGTATTTATGCAAAATCATTTAAAGAAGCTCAAACCTATTTAAGTCCTATAACTATTGTATCCATGGTATTAATTTATATGGTTATGATGAAAGACCCTAAAAACATAGGACTTATTTATTTTAATATACCTCTTACAAATGGAGTATGTCTTATGAAAGAATTTTTAGCTGGAATTTATAATTATACTCATATAGCAATAACCTTTGGATGGATAGCTTTTTATATAGTTGCATCTATTTCATTTGCAAGATATATGTTCTCAAAAGAAGAAGTTATATTTAGAACATAATAAAATTTATATAAAACTAATAAAAGCTAACAAAGTATTAGATTGCTTTGTTAGCTTTTTTGTGCTTAAAGACATTAATTAAAGTTACAACAAGTGTAAATGAACAATAAACAATTGGAACTATGTTCTCTATATACTTCTCTATTAAATAATTTTATTTAATTCCATATTAAAATATATTTATTTGGTTTTATACTAAAATTACTTTTTTTATATTGCTTTAATGTTACAATGGTATTAAATGGGGGGAGATATATGAAAAAATCAATTAAAAGTCTATTTATATGTATCCTAATGTTTTCTTTTTTAGTGGCTTTACTTGGATGTAATTCTTCAAAGGAAGATGAGTACTCAAAAATCCAAGATGAATATTCAATTAAAAGCCAAGAATTTAAAAAAAATTTAGATGAAATTATTTCTTCACGCATTGTAGAATATAGCAAATCATATGAAGTTTTGGGAGATTTATCATTTGAATCCCATAAAGTATATGATATGGAGACTAAAGAAGATAAATTGTATATATATCTTACATCTTTTATATCAGATTTTACTTTTGAAGGTGACAAGATAAAAACAAGATTTGTTGATTGTGTTCCAGTACGCTTAATTTTAAATAGTGATGACTATAAATTTGTAGATTATAGTATCCCAGCGGAGGGAATGGATTTTGATGAAGCATTAAAAGATTTATTTCCAGAAAAGTACCATAAGGTAGTTAAAAAATATAGAGACGATTATCATAAATTATATACTGAAAACAAAAGTAAGTTAATAAATTGGTTGAAAGAAAATCGGAAGAATGAAGATTTAGTAATAGAGGATATTTAATATATATAATTTTATTTTTTTATATAATGATTATCATTGCAAAATAGTATTTTAAATTTAATTTGTTGGGAGGAATTTTTATGGGAGAAGTACTCTTTAACTCTGCAATGGTGTTTTTTATAACAATACCTACTATTGTTTTTATTTTTGCATTGATACTTAAAAGTTTTATTAAAAATAAGTTCTGGGTTTTAGGCATTATTTTTGCTGTGCAAGTGGTATTATACTATGGATATAGCTTAATTGTATGCCATATGAAAATACAAGATGTACATTTAGATTATATAAAAGGCATTATTTTGTTTACATTAATTTTTGGCTCTTTAGGTATAGCTTTATCAAACTTCTTGAAGGAGAAAAGTATAGTAAATAAAAATAAAAGGAGACTTAGCTAGTGAAATGGGTGTAACTAGGCAAACCATTAGTGCTATGAAAATAACAAATATAACCCAACATTAGAATTAGCAATGAAACTTGCAAAATTTTCAACAATTTATATAAATATATGAACAGACTAAGGAGTAGGTGCATAACGTAAAAGTATACACCATAAATATAGAAAAATATTTATAAAAAGTTTTATGGACAAAGATAATAAAGAATGTAATAGAATTAATATATATGCTCAAAATGTATATTTGAATTCTCATTTATAAACTTTTGCTTAAAAATAAAAAAGAGGTGAAGAATTAATGGAAACGAATAATATGAATATGGAAGAGTTAATGGAAATGAACAATTCTGTTGAATGTAGTGACAGAAGAAAAGATAAGAATGATAAATGTCCAAACTGTGGTAAAGTTAATATATTCACTAAGAATGTTTATCTAGATATAAATTGTTGTTCAAATAGACGTTAATCTCATTATAGTTTAAATAAATTATTCAGAGGTAGCAGTTAGTTACCTCTTTTTATTTCAAAAAATTTATAATATACTTACAGTATTTATTTTGTATCTTTTTTAGTTTTGGTAGCTTGGGGATTAGATTCTACACCTATAGATTGAAAGAAAGTGGTATAATATAACTAGAGATAAGGAAACCATAAAAAACAAAGGGGGAAATAAAAACATGAGTAATGAAGTAAGAACAATAGATTGGATAGATGGAGAAATGTGTCAAAAAATGGACACTGCAATTTTAAAAGAAATGTTTGGAAAAGATTTAGAATGGGATGAAATCGAGAACATAAAAAGTTATTCTTGTGGACAAAAGCTTGAAGTAAATTATAAGAATGGGGAAACTCATGCTTATACCAATTCTTTTGGTACGTACAGTAGGAAAGAATAGTAATCGTAGTAGAATATTTAAAGATAAAGAGGGTTGTATCAAAATAGAATTTTGATACAACTCCTTTTAATATTATATTTTATTTGAATGTTAGTGGTAAAATATAATTACCCAATTAGTGGAAAGAAAGAAGCATCCAACAATATTAGATTCTTATAAAGAATATATTATTGAACCATAGGTTCATAAAAATCAGTTTCTATTATATTATAAATGATACAATAAGAATGTAAGAACCCATTGAAATATCAATGGGTTTATGATATTTTTAGTTTTAAGTACTATTGATTTTGCAGTAAGCTAAACAATTGGAATCCTTGTAGAGGAATGCTTAAAAAATAAGGAGATGAGCAAATGAAGTTATTGATAGTAGAAGATGAAAAACAGCTTTTGGAATCCATAGCGGAAGGACTACGGTTATCCGGATATGTTGTGGATATAGCCGAAAATGGAAAAGAAGCTGAGGAGATGTGCTTTGTTGAAGATTATGATTTAGTAATATTGGATATCAATTTACCTCTAATGGATGGATTTTCCGTTTTAAAAAGTATTAGAGAACACAATAAGACAGTAAATATAATTATGCTGACGGCAAAAAGCGATGTTGAGGATAGAGTTCTCGGGCTGGATTTGGGTGCTAATGATTATATGATCAAACCTTTTCATTTTGAAGAATTGGAAGCTAGAATCAGGTCCTTACTCCGACGAAAAACCGTACAGCAAGATGCAGTCATTGTATGCGGGCCTATAAAGTTTGACACCAATAGCAGAACTGTTCAAATTCATGATGAAAATTTCAAATTGACTAAAAAAGAAACCACTATTTTGGAGTATTTGATACTTAATAAAAGCAGGATAGTCAGTCAAGAGGAAATATTGGATCATGTGTGGGGTGATAGTGTAGATTTTTTAAGCAATACAGTAAGGGTGCATATGTCGACCTTACGAAGAAAACTCAAAGATAAGGCAGGTTGTAATATTATCAAGAACGTAATTGGAGAGGGATATATCATTGATGAATAAAAATAATTATGAGAATAAATCCTATGATGGAAGTTTTTCAAAGAAAATAAAAAATTCTATTGTTGTAAAACTTATGGTTACCATTATCATCATATTTATAGGTATGATGACGTTATCGAATTTTATGATCAATATATGTGTAAATAATTATTTTCAAGAATTTGATGTAGAAATAGAGAATATTTTTCAGACGGCTAATCATGATGATTTATATTTACTGATTAATGAAGCACAAGTTAAATCTACACTAGAGTTTAGATTATACATTATTTTGATCATGTTGTTCACGGTACTCATTGGATGTTTCTTTTTATATTTTATCATTTCACATATGATGAAGCCTTTGAAAAGCTTGGCGGAACAGGTTTCAGAAATAGACATCCACAATATTGAAGATTTAAACCAGGAGATAGTAGCAATAAAAGGCGGATATGAAATTGAAGATCTTGCCCATACTTTCAATGTGACACTGAAAAAATTGTATTTAGATTACGAAAGTCAGAAAAAATTCAGCTCCAACGTTGCACATGAACTGAGAACTCCATTGGCAGTGCTTTACTCAAAGATCGATGTATTTGGCAAAAAAAGTGAGAGAAATATAGAAGAATATGAAGAACTTATCACATCTTTGAAATTCAACATTGAGAGATTGGCAGACCTGGTGAGTAAAATTTTGCTTCTTACTAAAAAAAGTAACAATATTAAGTTGATAAATGTATGTCTAAAGGACATAGTAGAAGAGATTGTATTTGACCTTGAGGGAATAGCTGAGGAAAAAAGTGTAACTGCAACCATAACTGGTGACAACATCAGTATGTGTACCGATGATGGATTGATTCAAAGGGTCTTGTTTAATCTCATAGAAAATGCTATCAAATACAATGTAAATAATGGAAAAGTCAATATAAATTTATCAAAAAATGATACGGATACAATAATTGAAATAGCGGATACGGGAATTGGAATTACCGATGAACATAAAGAAAAAGTTTTTGACATATTTTATAGGGTTGAGCAGTCGAGAAATCGAGCTTTGGGTGGATATGGAATTGGACTTGCTTTGGTTGAAAGTATCGTAAAAGTTCTTGGAGGAAAAATATTTATCAGAGATAATAAGCCACAAGGTACGATATTTGTGTTAAGTTTTCAGAATATAGATAGCAAAATGTACAGTGGAAGTTTAAACTAATTACATCAACTTTTATCAAAAATAAATTTTCTTTACATAAATTTTATATTGATAATGATATACTAGTTTCGGAAAGGAGGGGAATGAAAGATGATAATAACGAAAAATAAAAAGATAATAACACCCAGTGCATTGTTGGTTGCCATAACATTCATCATAATCGGAGTGCATAGAGGTGAAGTGAATACGGTTTTTGCAAAAGCCATTAGATTGTGTTTGGAGTGTGTTGGAATTGGATAGGAAAAGAAATATTATACAGGCCTTTTCAACCTTCATTACCAATATACACTTTCCGAATTTTTTGAAAGGGGTTTTGTATAATGGTCAAATAAAGCGAGTGTGCGTACCGGGATTAAATTGTTATTCCTGTCCGGCAGCTACGGGGGCTTGCCCTATAGGCTCCTTTCAGGCTGTAGTAGGTTCTTCAAAATTCAGTTTTTCCTACTATATAACAGGAATATTGATACTGTTCGGCGTCCTTTTGGGCAGATTTATATGTGGTTTTTTCTGTCCGTTTGGGTGGTTTCAGGATTTGTTGTACAAGATACCCTTTAAGAAATTCAGTACTAAAAAATTGAAACTATTAACTTATCTGAAGTATCTGATGTTATTTGTGGGCGTAGGGCTTTTACCTATTTTGATAACCAATAATGTGGGTATGGGTTCGCCGTTCTTTTGTAAATATGTTTGTCCCCAAGGAATATTGGAAGGTGGAATTCCGTTATCCATAGCAAACAAAGGAATTAGAAGTTCCTTAGGAGCGTTGTTTGCATTAAAAAGCATTATTTTAGTAATGGTTATACTGCTAAGTATCATGTTTTATAGGCCCTTTTGCAAATGGATATGTCCATTAGGAGCATTTTATTCGTTTTTCAACAAGATATCCTTGTACAGCTATGACTTTAATAAAGATAATTGTGTGAATTGTGGTAAATGTAGAAGAGTCTGCAAGATGGACGTGGATATTACTAAAAGCACCACTCACAATGAGTGTATACGTTGCGGAGAATGTATAAAGGTTTGTCCTACAAAGGCCATCAGTACCTTTTGGGGTTATGAAAAAAGAAATAGCTCAACAAAAATTATTGGAAAATACAAAAATATTTAAAAACACTTGAAGTTAGTTGTTTTAGCAACAGCTTATGACTAAGTGAAATGAAAGGAAGAATAATATGAAAAAGAGAATGAAGAAAATAATTTTATTGGCAGTTTTTGTGATTACAATTATATCTTTAGTGGGATGTAGTTCTGACAAGAAAGACAATACATCCCAAAATAGCAAATCAATTCAATCCACATCGAATGCAAAGGTTTTTCCTAAGTTTCAAGGGGAAGATTTTGAAGGAAATACTGTAGATGAAAAAGTTTTTAGTAAACATCCTGTAACAGTGGTAAATTTGTGGTTTGCCGGTTGTAAGGCTTGTGTGGATGAAATGCCTGACCTTGAAAAAATGAGTGCTGAATTTCAGAAAAAAAATGTGAAGATGTTAGGGATAGATATAGATTCAACTGACGATAAAGAAGAAGTAAAAAAACTTTTAAAAGCAAAAGGTGTGACATACCAAAATTTGATGCTTAAATCCGATAAAGAGATTGATGAATTTTTGTCTAAAATTTCAGCGTTTCCTACAACATTTCTGATAAATAGTAAAGGAGAAATAGTAGGGGAAGCAATTGAAGGGGTAATAAATAGTCCGAAAAGAATTGAAGAGATTAACCGAAAAATTGATGAAATAATAGGACAAGATAAATAAAATTATAAAATTTTATTAAATAACCATTTATATGGAATGTTTAAAAAGGAAACCCTTCTTGTTCATGGTTGTTTGGTCACTTTCATTTAAACACAAGGAGGGTTTCTTTTTCATTATTAAATTTTATTTAAATCCACGTCCTATTTGAGGGACATAAATACCTTTATGGGAATTTGAATTAAAATTCACACCATCCTTTTCTAAATGTGAAACCTGTTCTGGAAATGCTCCAGGTTTACTCAAATCTTTTATGAATTTATCAATAAGATCCTTTGTAACATGAGGCATAATATATATGTGCGAATATGCTCTTTTTTCTCCATTAACATATAATATTTCTCCTGATAGTGAGTATTTAAATACAATGTCGGGATTAGCTTCTTTAAATCTAATTGTTAGAGATTTAGATGAATATTCTACCCATAAATCTATACCTAACTTTTTAGAAAGCTCATTTAGTTTTTCTACTGTATATTTTGCAGTATCCTGACAATCAAGTATCATGTTTTTGCAATCCTCATAGGAATGAGTAGCTATATAGTACCATAAAATAAGGGAAGAGAAAGCATTTCTAGAACCTGCGAAGGTGCTATCTGGAGATCCAATGTAGTTTGGATTATCTGGTGGAAGAAGTTGATACTTTATTTTAGACATATATATTCCACAAGGCCAAGGTACTCCAATCCATTTATGACCACTCATTGATATAGAATGAACATCTTTTAATCTAAAATCAAAAACTGGGAAATCTTCATTGTCAGTAGTCATTTCTAAAAATGGCATGTAAGCAGCTCCCAATGCTCCATCTACATGAAACCAGAAACCTGTTCTAGTATCTGAATTTTTATTATTTTTGTCAAAAATAATTTCTCTTTCGTATAAGTTATATTTTTTTAATATAGGCACTAATTCATCAATAGCTTTTTCAACATTATCATAAGAACCTTTAAAGGTAGTTCCATAGTTGAAGTTTACGAATATAGGATATCCTTTACTTGCAAATGCTTCTACTAGTTTCTTCAAAGCAGGTATGAAAACTGATCCATCATTATTTGAGGGAACTTCAAAGGGCCATCCATTTTCATCTAAGTAATTAATTGAAAACCCCTTTGGGTAATCCTCTGGATATTTTAATGGGCATTCAAATTTACCACTTCCAGCCTCATTAAAGGTTGTGAAGTTAAGAATTCTCATTCCTTTTATAATAGAATAATGAGTATCCTGTGAGTAAAAGGCAATAGGTGTATACATATTAGGATTATCTTCTAAGGATTTTGCCTGATAGTTTAAAACTCTTGGTTCTACAGATTGAGGATTTCCATTAATACTTGCAGACTTTGCTCGCTTATGTGTACTTGTGTCAAGTAAGAGTGCTTTTCCAGATAAATAATCACGAGCATTCCATATCCCAAAGAAGTTAGCTTCTGTACTTCCCATGGAAACTACATATCCCCAGTAGCTATTTTTCCAATCATTTGTATTAGAATCACCCTTGGATTCATGGGGCCATTGTGCATTCCAAAGAGAAGCGAAATAATCAAGAACAGCACGTTCTAAAAACTTTGTGTTTACCGTGAAGTTTCCTGATACAAATGGGTCTCCTATATTATTCATATGAACATTTAAATATTCTTTTAAATCCTTCATATAATTAAAGCTTTGATTAATTTGATACCCTAGAAAATTTATTTGTTGATTAGATATATAATTGTGTAATTCTTCTAAAGCATCATTAATTTGTTTTGAAGTCATCTTATCTTCCGAAAGTTTGAATTTATCATAATCTATTCCTGGAACTTTTGGATAAACTGTATTAGGATCTTTTGTAGGTTGTGTCATTGGATTTTTCATTTTAAATCACCCTTTCTATAAGTATATTGGTAAGTAGTGTAAAAACTACTTGTTTTACGTTTAAAAGGTTTACACCCTATATACATATGAATGTTTTGTATTTGATATTACTCTAGTTTTAATAAGCTTGTACAATTTGAAGTAAGATTTTTAGCGTAGTTTATTTGCTATCTTTACTGCTGGGTTCAAAGAAAAGCTTTTTAAGAATGATTTCAAGGGCTATGGAATAAGGTAAAACAAATCCTATTATTGATCCAAGAGTACCGGTTGTCTCTCCCAATAAATTAAAAAATATAATATCAAAGATTTTAGAAGATAGCATGCTTATTAATAATAAAATCATATTCAAGTATTCTCCTTAAAGAAATTTAATATTTATAATAATTACAATTTATATAATTTTATGATACCATTTAATGGAACATATCTCAATATTTTTGTGTAAGGTGGGGGAGTGAAAATGAAAAGATTTAAAAAGATTACAATTCTTGCGGTTGTACTAATTATACTAATTCTATCTAAATCTTTTATTGGTAAGGCTTATTATAAGAAAAATGCACCAGAGCATATAAAAAACTTTTCCAAAAAAGAGGCTTTAGAAGATTATGATTATATGTGGAATGTGCTTGAAAGAAATTATCCATGCTTTAATGTAATAGAGAGAAAACATGGGGTTACTATAAAGGATATAAAAAATGGATATCGTAAAAGAATAGAAAATAGAGAAAATGTAGATTTTAAATATTTTAATATGATACTAAATAAATCTATTAATAAATTTTCAAATGTAGGGCATTTATATGTAATGGATTTTAATTTCTATATAATGTTACGGGGCACTTTTGACGCTATAGGTAAAAATGAAATTGGTGGAATTGTTAAAAATAATTTTGAAATGGCAATCAACAAAAAAACTGAGGAAACCTATAAACATATTTATAATATAAGTTATGGAAAGAAAATATTAAAGAATTTAAATTTCACCAATATATCTAATAAATTATATGATAATAAAAACCTATCTTTTAAAGAAATTGATAAGGACACGGCATATATAAAAATCAATAACTTTTATCATTATAATATAGCAAATGATAAAGATAAGCTTATAAATTTCTATAGAAAGAATTCTGATAAGAAGAATTTAGTAATAGATTTAACTGAAAATAGAGGGGGGGCAGATAGTTATTGGATGACTAGTATAGTGGCACCTAATATTGATAAAGAGTTAAAATTATATAATCAATATGCACTATATAAAAATGGGGATATAGTAAATGATCAATGGGTGAAGAAACATGGAAATAATGAGTATAGAGAGATAACTAAAGATTTTTCAGAGGTGTTAAAGCTTTCTAAAATAAGAAAAGAAGATTTAAAGGATTTAAAATATCTTGAAATTTCTAAATCAATTCCATATAATGTTAAACCATCATCAAAGGAAAAATTATTTAAAGGAAAGATTTATGTTTTAGTTAGTGAACAGGTTCAATCATCAGGTGAAGACTTTGTTGAATATTGTAAAAATACAAAATTTGCAACATTAATTGGTACAACTACTGGAGGAAATAGCCCTGCTATGAGTCCTGTTTATGATGTGCTTCCTAACAGTGGATTGATGCTTTCGTATCAAATAGATTATAAATTGAATCCAGATGGAACTTGTAATACTGAATTTGGACTACCTCCAGATATTGTAAGTAAAGAAAATGAAGAACCTTTGGATACTTTTAAGAGAGTAATTCTTGAGAAAAAGTTATAGGTTTGTTGTTTTATTCAATTAATTTCTTTTTTATATCATCATAATTTCCATTTAAATCTCTTAAAATTTTATTGTTTATTAATGAAGTTGGTGTAACAATTTTTATGGCATCGTCCTTTGGAGCATTAAGATGTGGTAATTTTTTAGGTGTCATACTATTTTTCTTAGTTTTTTTAGTTATTATTTTGTATATTCCTTGGTTACCTCCTATAGGTACATAGGAATCTGTTATATCTATTCCTTTTCTTAAAAACATCAATAGTTTTTCATTTTTCATTGGAGGTTCTTCACTTTCCAACCCTTCTGTTTGTACTACTGTTATTTCTTTAAGGGTTGGATTTCCTTTCATAACATCTAATATTTTCACAGTAGTTTTTCTCATTTTTATACCTTTATAATCTATTAATTCAAACTTATCTGTTCCTTCTACTTCAACTATGATATCTGATTTAGCTTTTAATTCTTTTAATCCATCTATCTCCATATATGAAGCTGATGCTTTGGGTTTTATAGGTTCATTAACTTTACTTGGTGGTGTTGATAGTGCACTATTAGTATTAATAACACCTGTTAGGGCTAGTATTACACTAATTTTTTTAATCATTTATTTCACCTCTTCATTATATCTATTTTTAAGTAAAGTAGTAACATCATCAGTAATGGTTCTATAATTTACTGGAGTAAATCCATAAGATATGCTATTTTTGTTCCTGGAATCATTTATTCCCCATATGTGAACAAATTCATGAGTTGTAACGGCATCTCTTTGCCAATCTGTAAGCTCTGCAGATGAATTTAATTCAATAGTTTTTGGTTCTAAACCTATAGGTGCATAAGTAGAACCAGACCATGTAGCATCAGGCCAATAATTAGATGTAACAACTATATTAGCTAAATCCTCAGAAGTTCCATAATAACAAGATATATCAGCTGGATTAATATTTATTTCATTCATTGCAAAATCCACATGACCTTTCCAATCAAGATCACCATGTTGATGGTATATTAATTGTTTTTCTGTGCTGTCTCCTTTTTCAAAACCCCAAGTATTGTCCATTGTTGCTTTAGATGGATATGCTGCAAATACACTTGTATTAATTAGTACCAATAATAGAACTGTGAAAGATACATTTGCAAACACTTTCTTTTTAGTTTTAATCATTAGAAATCCCCCCTATAATTGTAATTAATTACTATTATACTATGATAATTAATTTGTTTCAAACTATGTAATTATATGACTTCACAGTATTCTAAATAAAAAATATAGAATTAGTTATAGATTATCATATATATAAGTATAGGACTAATTAAGGAGAGAAAGATATGAAAAAGAAGTTAATGAAATTAAAATCAAAATTGGATTATGGGTCATTGAAAAATGCTTATATCATAAAAGGTGATGAGATTACTAATGAAGATATTAATGCATTAATTGATAATTATTTTAATTGGATTTATGAAAATCTTATCAACAATACTATAGGTGAGCTACAAAACATAGTAGGAAATAATAAACTTGCGGAATTTAAAAAATCAAAGTTAAAATGGCTTATTAATTGGTACGGTAAAAAGGATGAAGAAATAAAAGACTATAAGATATACACTGAAATTAATGATGTAGATATTAACGGGAATATAATATACATTAATGTTATTTATGGAGAGGACTTAATATTAAAATCCAGTTCAGATATTGTTCAAAAGATTAGAAATCAAGAACATAAAATTTTAGCAAAAAATGTAGGAAGTAAATTAGTAATTATACATGATTACTATAATGATGAATTAGCAGATGAAATGTTTTTGGTATCTGATAGGGAATTTAAAACTAATAAAAAGGTTAAAAGTATTAATAAAAAATTGGAAAAGAAAACATTAGAGATTAATAAAAATATAAAGAAAATTGACAAGTTGGTAAAACAATATAAGAGGAATTTACACAATACTTTACAAATAAATAATATACAAGAAAGAAAATATCCAGGTTATGATGGCATTGCAGCTGCAAAATATGCTGTTAAATATGCAATAAATTATAATCCTGAATATCAAGATTATAATGGCAGAGGTGGAGATTGTACTAATTTTATTTCACAATGTATATATGCAGGAGGTATACCTACAGATAATGTATGGTATAAGGACAGTCATGCTTGGATAAGAGTTGTTGAATTAAGAAGTTGGTTACTAAAAAAAGGGTATGCAAGGGAATTAACTGTACAAGATAATGCTAAAAAAGGGGATTTAATTCAATTAAGAAATAGCGGAGGATACTGGTATCATAGTTTAATTGTAACCTATAAAAATTCAAGTAATGGAGAACTCTTTGTATCATGTCATACAGGGGATTATGTTAATAGGGCATTATCTACTTATACAACAGATAGAAGATATTTAATATTAACTAGTTAGAAATATTGTATTTGGCTAAATAAATTTTGAAAATTAATACTTATAAGTTTAGTGTATTAGTGATATTATAATATTTGTGGTATCATGTTCCAATTGTAATTAATTTATTTTATCCAAATTAGGAGGGGATAATCATGAAAAAATCATATATGATGATAATAATGATTTCAATACTATTTGGTGTAAAACTTATCTATAGTAATAGTGCAGAATCTATAATAAAAGAGTATTATAAGGTTATAGATAGTCAACAGGATGTAGGTAAATATAATAAATTAGTTATAGAAGATGAAAGGTTAAAAAATTTGGAGGGGATACCCGATATAGTTGAGAAGAGAGATATTTTAGAGTTAAAAAAACTAAATGTAAATGAACATCCTTTACTTGAAAAGGAATTAAATTATAAATATGCAGATGAAAAAGACAATGTGCGATATTATATGATAAAGTATGATATTAAATTTAAAGAAAATGTGGCTACACCTGTAGATTCAGGAATTTATTATGAAGTTATTACAGTAGTAAAACGTAAAAATAAATGGCTAGTAACCACCGATATTCGTAAAGCATCATTTCATAATGATAAGCTAACAATAGATAGTTAGAGAAAATTTATAGAAATCTATTAGATTAAAAGTTATAAGATTTACCAGGTGAGTTTAAATAGGAATATAGCTTAAGATATTGATTTATAAGGGCTTGGATGTTATTTTAAAATGTGATTTTTCAAAAATTAAATCGCCTGGTAAATTTTTATGGAAATGTTGAAGTATCAATGGTTTCATGGTATTCTTAATTTTAAGAAACCTTGATTTTACAGTGGTTGAACAATAACAAGAGTTGTATTTAAATTTAGCAAAAAAATTTAATAGTCTTGGCACAGGTACGTTGAACAATAACAAGAGTTGTATTTAAATCAACTAATGATAAAGTAGTAGTGTTTAACACTGCTGATAGTGAAATTTCAGAAATTATAACGGCAGCTATCCATGACTCTAGTGGCATAGGTTCAGAAGATACGAGTTCTTTAAAATTTATGATTTTAGAAGGGGATTGGAATAATAAAGAAATTCCACAATGCTTTGAAGGAATTAAGTCCGCAGGTGAAAGTGGTAAAATACAAGTTTTAAGTAGAGGTAAAAATTTATTTACTAAAGATAGTATTTATTATTTAAACGTAGTTACAGGTAAGACTATAAGGAATCCAAGTAAATTTGTTAGTTCTTCTATTGCAGTTAAACCCAACACAAGTTGTATGTAGTAGTATTAACGCACTAGAAGGAAATGTTGTAGATATTGAAAAAGAATTAAATGCTAAAGCTAATCAAGAATATTTTCATAAATTGGTTAAATTAGATAAACATGCAGATAGTATAATTAAGTTTATTTCTGAGCTTAATTGTACAGAATCCTTATCAAATGATGCGACATATATGTTAATGAATGACTTGGTTGAACGTATAAAGTTATGAAGTGATATTTCAAAAAAGACAAAAGATAGTTATAAACAAGCTGAATTTAATAATATTGTTGATAATACATTAACATTAATTGAGTTTTTGGATAAGGCAAACAATAACAATGTAGATTTATTTGTAGGCATACATTTTAACGCTTTAAATGGTAGTGCATATGGAACAGAAGTGTTTACTTATGGATGAAAGGAATTGCCAGAAGCTATTAGAGTATTAAATAATTTAGCAAATTGGGGTTATGCAAGTAGATGTAAGTTAGGTAATAATATACATATTAGAGATGGTTTTAGTATTTATATATTAAGAAACACGAAAATGAAGTCTATGCTTATGAAATGTTGTTTTTGTGATAATAAAGCAGACATGGCTAAATTTGATGCAGAGAAAATGTCAGGTGCAATTGTAAAAGGATTAGTAGATAAATTAGCAGAAAAGCCACAAACAAATACAAAAGATAATTTATATAGGGTTCAGGTAGGAGCTTTTAGAAATAAATAAAATGTAGAAAATTTAAAGGAAGCATTAAAAAAGAAAGGCTATGATGGATTTATAATAGAGTAAAAGAAAGAGGTAGTTCTTAGCTTAGGCTAGGAGCTATCTTTTTTAATTTACAAGCACTTCTACAATAATTTATCATATAGTTAATATATAGGGATTAGGTAAATAAAAATTTAGATTTTAAGCTTTTTTATTCACAAATCAATAAAATATGAATATTAATTAGAAGGGTTTTATTTAGCACAATAAATTATTATAATATCTAACCATAAAATAATAAATGAGTAATAGGGGGATAGAAATGAGAAGAAAAAATAAATTTGGAGTTATATTGTTTCTGATGATTATTATAACTGCTTTAAGTATAATTCTTAGTGACAGTAGAGGGAGTAGGCAGTTTATAAAATCACAGAAATCAGAAAATATGGCTTCTAAAAATGAGAAAAATAAGAAAAAGATTAAAAGTGAAAAATATAATGGGGAAATGGAATTTTATAATGGAGAAATAGAACATCTATTTTTTCATCCATTAATATTAGATAAGAAGGCAGCATTTACTGGCCCTAAGTGGCATACTGATAATATGGATAACTGGCTTGTTACTGTAGAAGAAAGTAAGAAAGTTATAAACTCACTGTACTCTAAAGGGTATATTTTAATAGATCCCAACAGTTTATATGAAGAGTATGAAAGTGATGGTAAAAAATTATTTAGAAAAAAGCCATTAAAAGTGCCAAAAGGAAAAAAACCATTAATTTTATCTATAGATGATTTGTCATATAATGAGGGTATGAGAAAAGCTACAGCACTTAAACTGATTTTAGATGAGAATGGAAATTTAGCTACCTACAGGAAAGATCAAAATGGAAAAGAAATTATAGGATATGATGAGATAGTTATGATTTTAGATCGATTTGTAAAAGAACATCCTGATTTTTCTTTAAATGGTGCAAAAGGTGTAATAGCATTAACTGGTTATGAAGGGGTTTTTGGTTATAGAACAAACTTAGATTCAAAAAATCGTGAAGAAGAAGCTAAGAAAGCAAAAGTTATAGCAAATAAACTTAAGGAAAATGGTTGGAAGTTTGCAAGCCATAGTTATGGGCATCTAGATAATGCTAAAATACCTTTTCAAACTTTAAAAAGAGATGCGGATAAGTGGGAACAACTGGTTAAACCTATTATAGGACATACGTCAATATATGTATATCCTCATGGAACGGCTATAAAAACTAATAGTGAAAAGTTTAAGTATTTACAATCAAAAGGGTTTAAAATATTTTATTCGGTAGATAGTTATTTAGGAGAAAGAATATCCGAGAATGATTTAGTAGTTGAAGGAGGAAGGATGCCTATAGATGGACTAAGTATGAGAAATAGGAGAGAAGCCTTTTTAAAGTTTTTTGATGCTAAAGAAGTTTTAGATTTAGAATCAAGACCTAAAAGATAAAAAACATATAAACTAATTTGTTACACACTAAGCTGTTAATTATTTATCTATAAACATGGGCACTTGCCAACTTAATATAATTAAATTAAATACAGTAACCCAAGAGTAAGAACAATTTTGTTTTTACTCTTTTTTATTATTGTAAAATGTCTAAAAATATTGAAAATTTACTTACACAGGAGAATCCACCAGAAGTTATAAATGAATCAAAATGTAAGAAATGTGCTTATTTTGAATATTGCTATATATAGGAGGAAATTATGGGGAGTACTAGATATATAACATCAGTAGGAGAGTTAAAAAGAAAAGATAATTCTTTATGTTTTAGAAAAAATAATAAAAATGTTTATATACCAGTGGAAAATACCAAAGAAATTTATTGTATGTAGGAGGTAAGTATAAATAGTAAACTTTTAGATTTCTTGTCACAAAACAATATAATAATGCATTTTTTTAATTATTATGAAGGGTATAGTGGAACATTTTATCCAAGAGAGTATTATAATAGTGGAAAACTACTTGTTAAACAAGTTGAAACTTATCAAAGTAGAAGACTAGAAGTTGCAAAAAGTATAGTGGAGGCTATTGGAGGTAATATATACGAGCTGTTATATCATTATTATAAACATGATAAAAAATCATAGCAAAATAAACTTGAAAAAAGCCAATGATATAAAACAAATAATGCAAGTGGAAGGGGAAACTTGGCAAAGATTTTATGGCGAATTTAAAAATATACTTCCAGAGGAATTCGTTATGAATAATAAAGTTTATGATGAAGAAATATTAGGAAATCCATACAGTTGTACAGGGGAAAACTTGATATTATAAATAAAAGTTTTACCAGGTGATTTTAAATAGGAATATGCTCTAATATATTGATTTATAAGGGTTTATATCCTATTTTGAAATGTAGTTTTTCAAAAGTTAAATCGCCTGGTAAATTTTTATGGAAATGTTGAAATATCAATGGTTTTATGGTATTCTTAATTTTAAGAAACCTTGATTTTACAGTGGTTGAACAATAACAAGAGTTGTATTTAAATTCATTCATAGCATTGTTAGCAAATTGTGTAGCATTCGTTGAACAATAACAAGAGTTGTATTTAAATTTTATCTTACCCCCAAATATAATCTTTAGTCGATGTTGAACAATAACAAGAGTTGTATTTAAATATGTTTTCACTATATTACCACTTCCTTTTATTTTGTTGAACAATAACAAGAGTTGTATTTAAATGCAAATTCTATTATTTTAAGTGATTTCTCTATATGTTGAACAATAACAAGAGTTGTATTTAAATAAAGGAATGTAATTTAAGTTCTAGAAGTGCAGCACGTTGAACAATAACAAGAGTTGTATTTAAAATATACATTAAAAAACCTTAGCCATGTCGTTTAAACCCATGATTATTCTGTTTAAACATCTTATTCTATGGTAATATAATAGGGTAAGGAGAGTGAAAGTTATATGAAAAAAAGATTTAATGTAACTGGAACCTGTATACCAGAAAGACACTATATGGTAGATATATCTAATAAACTAGATAGCATATTAAAATTAGTAAATAATGAAGAATATTTTATTATAAATAGACCAAGACAGTATGGGAAAACCACTACTTTATATTTGTTAGAGAAAAGACTAAATCATATGAAAGAATACTTGCCTATAAAAATAAGTTTTGAAGCTATAGATACAGAGGGATATAGTAAAGTTGAAAAATTTTTAAGTAGTATAATGATGCAAATAGTGAACTATTTTAGATTTTCAACCAATAAAGAAATGTATAAATTCATAAAAAATTGTGAAAATCAAATTACTAATATGAATGATTTTAATAGTTTTATAACAGATTTAGTTGAGTTTTCAGAAAAAAAAGTAGTTTTAATAATAGATGAAGTTGATAAAAGCAGTAATAATCAACTTTTTTTAGATTTTTTAGGAATGTTAAGAAGTAAATATTTATTAAGAAATGAAGGAAAAGATTATACTTTCCATAGTGTTATTTTAGCAGGAGTACATGATGTGAAAACCTTAAAATTAAAAATAAGACCAGATGAAGAACATAAGTATAACAGTCCATGGAACATAGCATCAGACTTTGATGTGGATATGAGCTTTTCAATAGATGAAATAAAGACCATGCTAGATGATTATGTGGAAAATAAAAAAGTTAACTTAGATAAAGAATACTTTGCAAAAAAGATTTATTTTTACACTTCGGGATATCCTTTTTTAGTAAGTAAACTTTGTAAAATAATAGATGAAAAGATAATGGTTGAAGATGAATTAAAATGGGAAAAAGAATACTTGGAATTGGCTGTAAAAGAACTTTTAAAAGAGAGCAATACTAACTTTGATAGTTTAATTAAAAATATAGAAAATAATAAAGAACTATCTCAAATAATAGATAATATTTTAATAAAAGGAACAAGAATAAATTTTAATATTCATAATCCAGATATAAATTTAGGTTATTTATATGGAATATTTAAAAATAATAAAGGAAATTTAGAAATAAATAATAGAATATACGAGCAACTTATATATGAATATAGAATATCAAAGATTCAAACAGCTTCTAATTTTTTAAACTACAATCTTAAAGAAAACTTTATAAAATGTAACGGAGACTTAGATATAACAAAGGTACTAATAAAATTCCAAGAATTTATGAAACATGAATATTCACAAAAGAGAGATGCCTTTTTAGAAGAAGATGGCAGATTAGTTTTCTTAGCTTTTTTAAGTCCCATTATAAATGGAGCAGGCTTTGCATTTAAAGAGGTACAGGGTGGAGAAGAAAAAAGATTTGATATAGTTATAACCTATAATGAAAAAATGTATATACTAGAACTTAAAATATGGAGAGGGGAAGAATATCACAAAAAAGGACTAAAACAGCTTGGGGAATACTTAAATCAGTACGGATTAGAAGAAGGTTATCTTTTAATATTTGATTTTAGAAAAGCTACAAATTTAATAGGTAAAACTGAAGAAACCCATGTAAATGCAGAAGATAATATTAAAAAGATAATAGAGGTTTATTGCTAAGATTAGTTATATAAAAAAGAAATAGAATAAAAAACTAAAAGCTCTCACATGATGGGAGCTTTTAGTTTTTTAACTTATAGTGTTATGTGATAAAATATAAATAAAAGTTTTCCCAGGTGACTTCAAATGGAAGTATAGCTTAGAGTGTTGATTTATAAGGGCTTACATACTATTTTTAAATGTAATTTTTCAAAAGTTAAATCGCCTGGTAAATTTTTATGGAAATGTTGAAATATCAATGGTTTTATTGTATTCTTAATTTTAAGAAACCTTGATTTTACAGTGGTTGAACCTTAACATAGGATGTATTTAAATTTAAAATATGAAGATGAAGAAATAACAGAGAAAGGTTGAACCTTAACATAGGATGTATTTAAATTTAAAATATGAAGATGAAGAAATAACAGAGAAAGGTTGAACCTTAACATAGGATGTATTTAAATGTGTTAACCCATACTCTACCTTCATTTCCACTTATGTTGAACCTTAACATAGGATGTATTTAAATCAAATAAGGTAAAATCTTTGGTTATTTGTGGTTAATGTTGAACCTTAACATAGGATGTATTTAAATAGGATTATTGGCAATACTAGTTATAATAGGAGATATCGTTAAACCTTAACATTATGTGTATTTAAAAATAGTTTAAATTGTAATAGTATACTTAACCATAACATGAGATGTTTAATAAAATAATATTATGGAAAAGAGATTTATATTTTAGATCTAATTATTAAATTCAATAGTATAAATTGTAATACTCTTAGAAATAATATATGTATAATCACAATAAAATAAATATAAAAAATAATGTTAATGTACTATTATGGAAACAAAATGATGGATAAAAATGAAGAAAAAATTAAAATTCTCTATTTCAGCAACTTATGAAGATTTAAAAGAAAAAGAAAGGATAGAAATTGATGATATCATTTATATAATTGAATTAGTTTCAGTTATTACATTAATTTTAAAAATCTTTCAATTCATAAATTAAAAGATATATTTTTTTTAAATCCTTTATACTATAGAAATATAATTAGTGTTATAATATGGAATAATATAAAATATTATGGTAAAATATATATTATAATGAAGATATAAGGAGGTGAAAAAGTGAAAATATATGAATTAACATTAAAGGTATTTTTACTTAAAGACATTAAAAGTGATGAAAGTTTAGAGAAAATATCAAATTTAATAGATAAGTCTTTATCTAAAGATGGCAAATTATTAGATTTTCACGAGAGGAACACTTATAAAAATTACACATTTAATTCACTTTACCCCATAGAAAAAGATAAAATCTATAATGAAGGAAAGATTTATTCTGTACAAATACGTACTGTAGATGAAAGTTTAATACAGTATTTTAAGAAGAATCTTACCAATGAATATACAGAATATATAAAAGCATTAACCTTAGAATGTAGAGTTATACCACAAAGATATATAGAAAAAATTTATTCTATAACTCCAGTTATTATAAAAACTGAAAAGGGGTATTGGAAAGGCAATTTGTCTTTAGGAGAGTTTGAAGAAAGAATAAAAAATAACCTTATAAAGAAATACAATAGTTTTTTTAACACTAAAATAGACGAAAGATTCACTCTATTTAGGACTATTAATTTAATAAATAATAAACCTATTTCCTGCAGTTATAAGGATATAAATATTTTAGGAGATAAAATAACTTTAATAATTGATGAAAATGAAATGGCACAAAAATTAGCATGTTTTTCTTTGGGTTCCGGAGTAGGAGAGATGAATGCTAGGGGATATGGATTTGTAAATTATAAATGGCTTTAAGGAGGTGAGAAAGTGTTAAAAGATGTTATAAGTATTTTTAAAAGAGAATATGAAAAAATAGGTGATAGATATGTAACGGAATCCTATATTCCTTCAGATGGTGAATATATAATAGTAGATACTTTTGAAAATGATTTTAAAATATTAGATAAAGTTATCATAAAAAAAGATAGAAAAACTCAAAAAATAGATGATTCCAATCAATATTTTCCTTTTATAAGAGAAGCTGATTATTTGAGTAGACTTTTAGATATGAATAAACCCATTGATCATAAAAAAATAATACATAGTAACAATTATTTAAGTTTTTTTATAAAAAAGGAAAATGTAAACAATGGAAAATTATCAGATGAGATTATAGATAGATACTATGAAATATTAAAAGATCCTTTAATTAAATATAAAAATACTAAAGCTGAAAAACTATACGAAGAAGTTGAAGAAGAACATGGAAAAGTTAATGAAAAACTTATAGATGAAATTAAAAATTGGATTAAAGAAAAGATTCATGATTTTGTAGATAAAGGTAGTAAGGAAAAAGAATATTTAAAGATATTTTTTAAATATGATTTAGATAAATATCGAAAAGAAAGTGAAAAATATATAAGCCCTAATTTATATAATAGCAATGATTATAACGTTAAAATAAAAGAGGAAATATATGGTCTCCCCAATGATAATATGGGTTTAAATTCAAAGAAACCCTACTTGGAGAATAAGACTAGAAAGTCTAAAGTGCCATATCTCATATCTAAGGAGGAAGTTCTAATTCAGAAAAAGTTTTTTGATTATTTAATGAATCAAGTAGCTATTGGCAAAAGCAATATTTATATAAATGAAAAAGGAATAAAGGGAATATCTAATAAAGAAACCTTAGGCGAAGATTTTACTGGATATTATTTAAGAATACAAAAGGGCAAGGAAGTTGAAATTCATAACTTTGATACTATAGTTAATTATAGAGCGAAAATAGAGCCTTTTAAATTAGAAAACGTTTTAGAACTTGAAAAGTCAGAACTAAATTATAATGTTTTTATATATGAAATTGGAAAGTTAAAAGATTTAATTGATAATGTGTTTTTCTATAAATTTTTAAGTGGAAACTTTTTTACGAAGGCCGAAGATTTAAATATTAATGATGCTACATTAAAAAGAAGTATTCTACTTTCAAGGGATACTTTATTTACTTGGTTTTACAAGGGAGTTGATAACAATACATGGAATAACCTAAATATTAGTAGTTTGAATTTAATAAAGGGTTCAATAAATAAAAGATACTTATTAAAAGCTGGTGAACAATTTAATTTAAGATGCTCATTAAAAAATTATTTTGAAGGAGGAATAAGCATGGCAGATGTTTTATTGGAAGTTAAAAATTCTTTAAGAGAAAAAATAAATAAAACTGTTAAAGAAAATAAAAACCATGAAGATGTCACTTTAGATAATGACAGAGAGTATTATTTTGCAGTAGGTCAATTAGCATATTATTTAATTTCCTTAAGTAAAAGTAAAAATAAATCTCATTCTCTAGTTAATCCAATTATTAATGCTAAAACAAATGAAAGAATAAAAGACGAAATTAGAAGATTATATACAAGGTATAATTATAGGATTGAATTTGGAAGCAAGAGAGTTGAAAGGCTATACAGTATGATTTCATCATATGTTCCAAAGGGAAAAATTAATGGAGATTTAATTATAGCAGGATTTCTTAAAAATAATTTAATTTATGAAAAATCAGAGGAGGAGTAAGTAAAATGGGAATGAATAAAAGAGTTTACGGTGTTTTAGGCATAGTTTCACGAATGAGCAATTGGAATGCTGATTTTACAGGATATCCAAAGACAACTTCTTCAGGAGATGTTTTTGGAAGTGATAAGGCTTTTAAATATCCAATGAAAAAAATGTGGGAAAATGGTGGAGAAAAGGTTTTATACATAAAATCTATAAAATTTCAGGAAAATAAAAAGAAGGAAAGAGAGCTTATTCCAAGAACCCTAAAAGAAAGATATGAGTATATATTTGATGTAGAAGACTTAAAGAAAAATAAGGATAGTGAAGAGGTTTTAAAAAATCTATTTACAGCAGTTGATGTTAAAAATTTTGGAGCAACCTTTGCAGAAGAAGGAAATAACATATCTATAACTGGTGCAGTTCAAATTGGTCAAGGTTTTAATAAGTATAAAGAGACGTACGCAGAAGAACAACAAATTCTATCACCTTTTAGAGATCCAAATCAAAAAGAAAAAAGTAAAGATGGTGAAGAAGCAAAATCATCTACATTAGGAACTAAAATAGTTAGTAATGAAGCTCATTATTTTTATCCCCTTACAGTGAATCCATCAGCATATAGCCAATTTGAAGAAATTGGGGTAACAAATGGATATACAGAAGAAGATTATGAGAAATTTAAAGAAACATCAATGATTGCAGCTACTTCTTTTAATACTAATTCAAAAATAGGTTGTGAAAATGAATTTGCTCTATTTGTAGAAACAAAAGAAGATTTATATTTGCCAGATTTATCTCAATATGTAGATTTTGAAAAAGTTGAAGATAAAAATATAATAATATTATCCTGTTCAGAACTTTTAAATAGCTTTGAAAATGAAATAGAAAATATAGAAATATATTATAATTCGTATACTACAGAAATAAAATCAGATGAAATAAAGAAAGCAAAGAAATTTAATATCTTCACTAAAAAAGAGGTATAAAATATGGATGCTTTAAAATTCAGTTTAAGTGGAAGGACAGCCTTTTTTAAAAAGCCTGATGTAAACAGTTTTTTCTATTTTACCTATGGAAATGTTCATAAAGTAGCCTTACTTGGAATATTAGGGGCCATTTGTGGATATGGCGGATATAATAGTCAGTGTTTAAATAAAGAACAAATATATCCTGAGTTTTATGAAAAACTTAAAGATATTAATATAGGTGTAGTTCCTAAAAATGAAAAAGGATATATAGACAAAAAGATTCAAGTATTTAATAACTCTGTAGGATATGCTTCAAAAGAATTAGGTGGAAATCTTATAGTTAAAGAACAATGGCTTGAAAATCCTAAGTGGGCTATATACATTCTAATGGATGAAAATGTACCAAAGGATTTAAAAGATAGATTATTAAATTTTAAATTTAAATATATACCTTATTTAGGCAAAAATGATCACATGGCTAATATTACAGATGTAGAATACCTAGAGAATATTGAGAAATTAGATAATACTAACAAGCTAGATAGTATATTTATAAAAGACAAATATGAAATTCAAAAGGAAAGTAAAAATTTTAATGATTTAAAGAATATAATTAAAAAATCAAGTAGTAAAATACAGGAATTTAAATATGAAGAAATGCTTCCAATATCATTAGAAGAAACCACTAATAAATACAATTTAGAAACTTTTATTTATACCAATTCAAATTTAAAACCTTTAGCGGATACAAAAACTTATAAATGTGGAGATAAGAATATATTTTTCTTTTAAATTAGGAGGGGAAACCCTCCATTAACTTAATTAAAATTAAAAATTTTGGAGGAAATATGTATTTTAATAATATAGAAAAAGTTAATTTAGAAAATATTATAGAAAACAATGATAAAATATATGCTCATATTCATAATGGAAGAAAAGAAACTCTAAAAGAACATTCGGATTTAGCATTAAAGTATTTATATAAAATTAGTGAAAGAAAATCCTTAGATAATGTATTTTTAAAAATAGAGAATAATTTTTTAGAAAAATGTAGCAATGAAGAAAAGATGGTTTATAGAAAAATGCTTTTAAATACAATATATATGCATGATTTAGGAAAAATAAATTGTAATTTTCAGAGAAAAAAGATGGCAAATAAGATATTTAAAGAGGAAAAAATGAGCAGTACAAATCATTCTATGCTGTCTTCTATAATATATATAAATCATTTTTTAAAAGAAATAGCAAGTATAGAAAATGGAGAACATATAAAATTATTGATTGCTTTTTTATTACTTAATTCTTATGTAATATCGAAGCATCATGGTGCATTCAATAGTGTTAATAAGTTTAAAGAAAAATTAGTATATGATGGAGAAGAAGGAAAAGACTTATATACCAAATATATGTATATTTTCGATAAGGTTTATAAGGAAGAAATTATAATTAATGAAAGTTTAATTAAAGAAGATTTATTTGATATGTACAAATCTACAATACAAGAAAAAACAGAAGAGAATAAAGACTTTCCAGTGGAATTATACATATACGAAAGATTTTTAGCATCACTACTTCTTTCCTGTGATTATTATTCAACTTCCGAATTTAAAAACCAAAAAGAGGTAGAAGAATTTGGTGAAATAAAAAATATAGAAAAATTCTATAAAAGTTTTAAAAGTACAGAGGTTTATAATTGGATAAGGAAATATGAAAAAAATGATTATGGTAAAACAGATGATTTTAGTAATATAGATGATATTAATGTGTTAAGAAATGAATTGTTTTTGGATGCAGAGAAAACTATGGTAAGTAATATAGATAAAGATATTTTTTATTTAGAAGCACCTACGGGAAGTGGTAAAAGTAATGTTAGCTTTAATCTAAGTTTTAAAATGGTAGAAAGATTTAAAGAAATAAATAAGATATTTTATGTATATCCATTTAATACATTGGTGGAACAGAATATAAAAACACTGGAAAAAATATTTAAAAATAATGAAATTATGAAGGATATTGCCATAATAAATTCTGTAGTTCCTATAAAAATAAAATCTAGTAAAGATAATAAAATAAAAGAAATAGATACAAATGAAGAAAGTGATATTTTAAATGAAGATTATGAAAGAGCCCTTTTAGATAGGCAATTTTTACATTATCCTATAGTTTTAACAACTCATGTAAGTATATTCAATTATTTATTTGGAACTTCAAAAGATAATTTATTTCCATTATGTCAAATAGCAAATAGTATTATAGTTCTAGATGAAATACAAAGTTATAAAAATAGAATATGGAAAGAAATAATAACATTTTTAGCCTGCTATTCAAGACTTTTGAATATAAAAATTATAATAATGTCAGCTACACTACCTAATTTAAATAAACTTGTAGATGGAGAAATAAAAACAGTAAATTTAATAGAAAATAGAAAAAAATACTTTGAAAATCCTATATTTAAAAATAGGGTAATGGTAGATTTTTCTCTATTAGAGGAAAAAGAAAATATTAAAGAAGTTTTATTTAATAATGTCATTAAAAATACTAAGGCACCAAATAAAAACATATTGGTGGAGTTTATAACAAAAGAATCAGCCATGGATTTTTATGAAAAGTTAAAAGATTATAATAAATACTTGCAAGAAAGTGAAAAAAGGGAAATAGAACTTATAACTGGAGATGATAACAGGGTAGAAAGAAATAGAATTATAGATAAAATAAAAAGTCAAAAAAATATTATACTAGTGGCAACTCAAGTGATAGAGGCTGGCGTTGATATAGATATGGATATAGGATATAAGGATATATCAATGTTAGATTCAGAGGAACAGTTTTTAGGAAGAATTAATCGTTCTTGCAAAAATGATGAACAAGGAATAGTATACTTTTTTGATTTGGATTTAGCTTCACATGTTTATAAAAGGGATATTAGAAAACAAAAAAATATAAACTTAACTTGTCCTAAAATAAGAGAAATCCTTATAAATAAAAATTTTCAAGAATTTTATGATTACGTTATAAAAGAACTAAATAAAAAAGCAGGAGAATATAATAATTCTAGTTTCCAAACATTTTTTTTAGATAAAGTAAAAATGTTAAACTTTAAAGAAATTGAGGAAAGAATGAAACTAATAGATGAGCTCTATGAAAATAATGTATTTTTAAATAGAAATATAACACTTGAAAATGAAGAGGAATTATGTGGAGAAGATGTTTGGAATGAATATATTGCTATTTTAAAAAATAATAAATTGGATTATGCAGAAAAGAAGATAAAATTATCTCAAGTTACAGCTAAATTAAACTATTTTATATATCAAATTTCTAGCGATGATTTTATATATGAAGATAGGGTAGGGGATATATATTATATTGGAGATGGAGAAAAATATTTTGAAGATGGTAAATTCGATAGAAAGAAGTTTAAAAGCATTGTAGCTGATATAATATAGGGGGTATTATGAAAGTTAATGGTACATTAGTAAATTATTATTTTCATTGCAAAAGACAATGTTGGTTACATGGAAATAGAATAAATTTAGAAGACAATAGCCAGGATGTAAAGATAGGTAAGGCTATTCATGAGGTTAAAAAAGAAAAAGGGAAACAAACAGAGATAAGTATTGATAATATAAAAATAGATAAAATTACAAAAGATTATTTAACAGAAGTAAAGAAGTCTGATTCAGATATAGAAGCGGCTAAGTGGCAATTATTACTGTATTTAAAGGTTTTAAAAGATAAAGGCATCGAAAGAAAAGGTAAACTTGAATTTATAGAAAAAAATAAAAGTAAAAGTACAATTATTATTGAATTAGATGAGAATAATCTATCTGAATTAGAAGATGTAATTAAAAATATTGAAAATTTACTTATACAAGAGAATCCACCAGAAGTTATAAATGAATCAAAATGTAAGAAATGTGCTTATTTTGAATATTGCTATATATAGGAGGGAATTATGGGGAGTACTAGATATATAACATCAGTAGGAGAGTTAAAAAGAAAAGATAATTCTTTGTGTTTTAGAAAAAATAATAAAAATGTTTATATACCAGTGGAGAATACCAAAGAAATTTATTGTATGTCAGAGGTAAATATAAATAGCAAACTTTTAGATTTCTTGTCACAAAACAATATAATAATGCATTTTTTTAATTATTATGAAGGGTATAGTGGAACATTTTACCCAAGAGAGCATTATAATAGTGGAAAATTACTTGTTAAACAAGTTGAAACTTATGAAAATAGAAGATTAGAAGTTGCAAAAAGTATAGTGGAGGCTATTGGAGATAATATATACGAGCTGTTATATCATTATTATAAACATGATAAAAAAGAAGTAAAAGAAACTCTTGATTGGATAAAAAATCATAGCAAAATAAACTTGAAAAAAGCCAATGATATAAAACAAATAATGCAAGTGGAAGGGGAAACTTGGCAAAGATTTTATGGCGAATTTAAAAATATACTTCCAGAGGAATTCGTTATGAACAAGAGAGTTAAAAGACCACCAGATAATCCTATAAATGCTCTTATTTCTTTTGGAAATACATTATTATATGGAAAAACAATAACGGCAATATATAATACTCATTTAGATCAAAGAATAAGTTTTTTACATGAACCTTCAGAGGGAAGATTTTCACTTAGTTTAGATATAAGTGAGGCTTTTAAACCTGTTATAGTGTTTAAGACTATATTTGATTTAGTAAATAATAAAAGAATACAAGTGTCAAAGCACTTTGATAAAAAATTAAATTATTGTCTTTTAAATGATGAGGGAAGAAATATATTTATAACTGCCTTTGAGGAAAGGATGGAAAGTATATTTCTAAATGAAAAACTTAAAAGAAAAATAAGCTATAAAACAGCTATAAAATTAGATTGCTATAAGCTTATTAAATTTATATTGGAAAACAAAGAATTTAAACCCTTTAGTTTAAAGGAGAGAATGTAGATGAGTAAAAATTTTAATTATAATTATGCATTTGTTTTTTATGATGTTAATGAAAAAAGAGTAAATAGAGTGTTCAAAACCTGTAAAAAGTATTTGTCACATTTTCAAAAATCTGTATTTAGGGGAGAACTTACACCAGCAAATTTTATATTATTAAAAAAAGATTTAAATAAAGTAATAAATGAAGATGAAGATTTTATATGTATAATAAAACTTATGAATAATAAAGTTTATGATGAAGAAATATTAGGAAATCCACACAGTTGTACAGGGGAAGACTTGATATTATAAATAAAAGTTTTACCAGGTGATTTTAAATAGGAATATGCTGTAAGATATTGATTTATAAGGGTTTATATCCTATTTTGAAATGTAGTTTTTCAAAAGTTAAATCGCCTGGTAAATTTTTATGGAAATGTTGAAATATCAATGGTTTTATGGTATTCTTAATTTTAAGAAACCTTGATTTTACAGTGGTTGAACAATAACAAGAGTTGTATTTAAATTAGAAATATTTATAAGCTTCCTTTAAATCTCCAAGTTGAACAATAACAAGAGTTGTATTTAAATCCTAAAAGAGATTATATAAAAAAGTGCAACTCTTGTTGAACAATAACAAGAGTTGTATTTAAATCAACATGAAATTATTGTGAAGTAGGAATTTGATGTTGTTGAACAATAACAAGAGTTGTATTTAAATTTAGATTTTTTATTTATATTTAAAGAAAGTGCATCCGTTGAACAATAACAAGAGTTGTATTTAAAATATACATTAAAAAAACTTAGCCATGTCTTTTAAACCCATGATTATTCTGTCTAAATATCTTATTCTATGCTAATATAATAGGGTGAGGAGAGTGAAAGTTATATGAAAAAAAGATTTAATGTAACTGGAACCTGTATACCAGAAAGACACTATATGGTAGATATATCTAATAAATTAGATAGCATATTAAAATTAGTAAATAATGAAGAATATTTTATTATAAATAGACCAAGGCAGTATGGAAAAACCACTACTTTATACATGCTTGAAAGATATTTAAATAAGTTTAAGGATTATTTAGTCATTTCTATAAGTTTTGAAGGGATTGGTGATTTAATTTTTCAAGATGAGAAGGTATTTTCAAAGGAATTTTTACAGATAATGTCTGATTCTCTTTTACTAAATAGCCAGGCATTGTCTGAGTGTTTAGAGGAACAAAAGCCACATGTAGAAAACTTTATTGACTTATCAAGAGTTATAACCAAGTTTATTGTGAAAGCTAAGAGAAAAGTAGTGCTAATGATAGATGAAGTTGATAAAAGCAGTAATAATCAATTGTTTTTAAGCTTTTTAGGATTACTTAGAAATAAATATTTATTAAGAAATGTAGGTAAAGACTATACTTTTCACAATGTTATATTAGCAGGAGTACACGATGTGAAAAGCTTAAAATTAAAAATAAGACCAGATGAAGAACATAAGTATAACAGTCCATGGAATATAGCATCAGATTTTGATGTGGATATGAGTTTTTCTATAGATGAAATAAAAACCATGCTAGATGATTATGTGGAAAATAAAGAAGTTAATTTAGATAAAGAATACTTTGCAGAAAAGATTTATTTTTATACCTCAGGATACCCTTTTTTAGTAAGTAAGCTTTGTAAAATAGTAGATGAAAAGATAATGGTTAAAGATGAATTAAAATGGGAAAAAGAGTATTTGCAGATAGCTGTAAAAGAACTTTTAAAAGAAAGTAATACTAACTTTGATAGTTTAATTAAAAATATAGAAAATAATAAAGATTTACAAGAACTAGTAAGAAAAATAATTTTAGATGGATATGAAATTACTTATAATGAAGATAATCCACTAATAACTATGGGAGTAACATATGGAATATTTAAAAACTCTCATGGAAAGGTTAAAATACACAATAGAATATATGAACAAAGAATATATAATTATATGATTTCTTTAATAGAAACTAAAATAAACCTGGGTTTTTATACCGAAAGAGAAAGATACTTAAAGCCTAATGGAGATTTAGATATTAAAAAGGTACTAAAAAAATTCCAAGAATTTATGAAACATGAATATTCACAAAAGAGAGAAGGCTTTTTAGAGGAAGATGGGAGATTAGTTTTCTTAGCCTTTTTAAGTCCTATTATAAATGGAGCAGGCTTTGCATTTAAAGAGGTGCAGGGCGGAGAAGAAAAAAGATTTGACATAGTTATAACCTATAATAAAAAAATGTATATACTAGAACTTAAAATATGGAGAGGAGAAGAATACCACAAAAAAGGACTAAAACAGCTTGTAGAATACTTAAATCAGTATGGATTAGAAGAAGGTTATCTTTTAATATTTGATTTCAGAAAAGCTACAAATTTAATAGGTCAAGTGGAAGAAACCCATATAAATGCAGAAGATAATATTAAAAAGATAATAGGGGTTTATTGCTAAGATTAGTTATATAAAAAAGAAATAGAATAATAAACAGAGTTCTTGGTTTTAGAGGGAGTTTTTACTCCCCATAAAGCTTAGAAATCGTTATCCAGGGACTTAGCTACTCTTTACTCCCGCTTTAAAGAAAATGGAAGTATTAGAGCTTATCGTCATCGGATAAACTAAAAGCTCTCACATGATGGGAGTTTTTAGTTTTTTAACTTATAAAAATAAGTATATACTTATAGTGTTATGAGATAAAATATAAATAAAAGTTTTCCCAGGTGACTTCAAATGAAAATATAGCTTAGAGTCTTGATTTATAAGGGGTTACATACTATTTTTAAATGTGATTTTTCAAAAGTTAAATCGCCTGGTAAATTTTTATGGAAATGTTGAAATATCAATGGTTTTATGGTATTCTTAATTTTAAGAAACCTTGATTTTACAGTGGTTGAACCTTAACATAGGATGTATTTAAATTCTAAATCTGGTAGATGGTTTTGAGGTAAGTTTTGTACGTTGAACCTTAACATAGGATGTATTTAAATACAATGAATAAAAAAGAATTAGTAGAAGCTTTAAGTTGAACCTTAACATAGGATGTATTTAAATTAAGTTCCTTTCTTTTTAGTGGAGTACATAGATAGTATGCAAATGCTCTTAATAGAAATGTAAGGAAAAATATGGTATAATGGCATTACCATAAATTTGTGGGAGTGATATTTTATGAATATCTTAACAAATTGTATTATTGGTTTTATTTTTATTGTAATTGGATTGGTATTAAGGGCATATCCACCGCAGCATATAAATAATAGTCTTGGATATAGAACACCATTTTCTATAAAAAATAAAGACACATGGTATGAGGGGAATCGTTTCTGCGGGACAATACTTTTAATAAGTAGTATTATTTTTATACCATTTTCAATATTAATAAAATATTTATATAGCAATAATTTAAATTTATCAATGGGAATATCGTCATTGAGCTTGTTGATTATTATAATTATAGGTATTGTATATACCGAAATACATTTAAGAATGATGTTTGATAAGAATGGAACAAGAAAATGAGATAGTTAAAGGGAAGTCTAATGACTTCCCTTATAAATTATTTAACTTTAACACATTCTAGATTAGATGGATAGGTATCCTTATAAATATTTCCGCTAAAATCTACATAGTATCTTCCTATAGTTGCTTTAGAATCACTATTATATACTACTGCAATATCAAAAATGTATACTTTTTTATTTTCAATTTCTTTAGGAAACTTTTTATACGGAGTAGATTTTGCTGGGATTTCTGGAACTTGTCTAGTTCCTAAATATCTTATCTCCTCATTTTTATTTTTAAGAGGTTGAACTAAACTTTCTGCTTTTTCTTTTGTAATTTTATTGTTTTCCTTAACTTCTTTTTTCTTGTTTTGTTCAGTTATTCCAGTTTTTTTCTTAGCTTGTTCTTCTTTGTCCATTTGTTTTTTTAGTTCTTGCTCTCTTTTTTCCTTTTCTATTGCCTTTTTTATTTCTTCCTCTTCTTTAGATTTTTGTATTTCATCTTTTATAGTATTTTTCATTTTTATTGCTTCTTCATTTTTACCATCATGTTTGAGTAATACATTTAAATAATTATCTGCCTTTTCGTATTCCTTGTTTTTTAAAGCTTCCTTGGAAAGATTAATCAATTCATTCTTACATTCTTCTAGTTTTTCTTCTGCTTTCTGATCTTTTTTATAATCTAAAGATTCTTTGAATTTGTCCATAGCCTTATCATAATCTTTTTCATTCATATATTCATTAGCAGTAGTAACTAGATTTTTATAATCCTTTGACTTGTTATAATTTTTCATTCCCAATACACCTAATAAGACTACTATAAGTATTACCACAGATATAATAACTTTTTTACTTAAACTTTTAAACATAGCATCCATCTCCCTTTATTATTTTTAAATTGATATTTTTAAGTAGAGCTAACTGTTAAGCTACTTTACTTAATAATTTATTATATCTAAGTTTTATATGTGCGTAACTTAGATGTAAAATGTATATTATCATAAAATCTATTTTACCATATTTCAACATATTTTACACACTGATAATGTATAAAAATTTGTATACTTAGTTTACTAGCAATAGGTGGCAATAGGTTTTGGTTTATAAAATATTGACATGAATTGATTAAAACAATATAATCATACCAAACATATAGGAATACTATGAAATGCAAAGTATAAATATTTTCATTATTAAAGGTAAACCTATATAAAGATATAAAAATAAAAAATTGTGGTGATTATATGAAAAAGAATATATATATGGATTATGCAGCAACTACCTATATAAAAAAAGAAGTAATAGAGGCTATGATGCCTTACTTAACTGAATATTATGCTAATCCATCTTCTGTATATAATATGAGTAATAATTTAAAGATTGTTATAGATGAAGCTAAAGAGGAAATTGCAGATTTCATAGGAGCAACCCCAGAAGAAGTGTTTTTTACATCAGGTGGTACAGAGGGGAATAATTGGGCTATAAAAGGAATAGCTTATGCAAATGAAGAAAAAGGAAAACATATAATAACTTCCTCTATAGAGCATCCAGCAGTTTTAAATAGTTGTAAATATCTAAAAGAAAAAGGATTTGAAATAACATTTTTACCTGTAGATAGCTATGGAAAAGTGGATTTAGAAAAATTAGAAAAAAGTATAAGAAATGATACTATACTAGTTTCCATTATGGCTGCTAATAATGAGATAGGTACTATACAGCATATAAAGTCTATAGGAGAAATTTGTAAAAGACATAAAGTTTTATTTCATACAGATGCAGTTCAAGCTTTGGGGCATATACCAATTAATGCAGAAGAAATGGATATAGATTTAATGACTATAGCAGCACATAAAATATATGGACCTAAGGGTATTGGAGCATTATATATAAAAAAAGGGACAAAAATAGAAAATATTTTACATGGTGGTAGCCAAGAAAGAGGGAAAAGACCAGGAACGGAAAACACAGCGGCTATAGTTGGCTTTAAAAAAGCAGTTTCACTACTTAAAGAAAATGGATTAGAAGAAAGCAAGAGAATAGAAAAACTTAGGGATAAATTTATAAAGGGACTTTTACAAATAGAAAATACTAAAATAAATGGTGCCATGGGAAAAGAGAGATTGAAGGGAAATGTAAATGTAAGTTTTAAAAATATAGATGGGGAGCTTTTACTTATGCTTTTAGATAGAGAAGGCATATATGCTTCAGCGGGAAGTGCTTGTTCAGCAGGATCAATAGATGCATCCCATGTGCTTGTAGCTTTAGGGTTAGAAGATGAGTTTTTAAAAGGTACTATAAGATTTACCCTAGGAGCTAGAAATACAGAGGAAGAAGTAGATTTTGTATTAGAAAAATTAAATCAATTAATAAAAAAGATATGATAAAAATGAACTATAAGTATTAAAATAAAGAAGGTGAATATTTTGAAAAAGAAAGTTTTAGTTGGTATGAGTGGAGGAGTAGACAGTTCTGTGGCTGCCTATCTTTTAAAGGAACAAGGATATGAAGTTATAGGAGCAACTATGCAGATTTGGCAAGATGATAAGGAATTTATAGAAAGAGAAGGTGGATGTTGTTCTTTAAGTGCAGTAGCAGATGCTAGAAGGGTGGCAAATAAAATAGGAATACCTTTTTATGTTATGAATTTTAAAGATGCTTTTAAAAAAAATGTTATTGATTATTTCGTAGATGAATATATGGAAGGAAGAACACCAAACCCTTGTGTAGCATGTAATAAATTTATAAAATTTTCTTCATTCTTAGATAAAGCTATGACTTTAGGAATAGATTATGTAGCTACAGGTCATTATGCCATTATAGAAAAGCAAAATAATAGATATATAGTAAGAAAATCAGAGGATGATAAAAAAGATCAAACCTATGCTCTGTATAATTTAACACAGTTTCAATTGGAAAGAACCCTAATGCCCTGTGGAAGGTATAAAAAAAGTGAAATTAGAGAAATAGCTAAAAAGATAGGTCTTAGAGTTCATAATAAAAAAGATAGTCAAGAAATATGCTTTATACCAGATAATGATCATGGGAAATATATTAAAAACAGGTTCCCAAGTAAGGTTAGACAGGGAAATTTTGTAGATAAGAGCGGAAATGTTTTAGGTACACATAAAGGAATAGTGTATTATACCATAGGACAAAGAAAAGGACTTGATATAGCCTTAGGTAAGCCTATGTATGTAGTGGATATAAACCCTTTTAGAAATGAAGTGGTTTTAGGAAATCTAGATGATCTTTTAAATACAGAACTTATAGCTAAAGATGTAAATTATATACCTTTTGATAATTTAAAAGAGCCAATGGAAGTTGAAGCTAAAATAAGATATTCTCAAATTCCTTCAAAGGCAGTAATAACACCTATGGAAAATGATAAAGTAAAGGTGAACTTTACTGAAAAGCAAAGAGCCATAACTAAAGGGCAATCTGTAGTTTTTTATAAAGGTGATTTATTAATAGGCGGAGGAATAATTGAATAAAGTTTCTTTTAATACTTATATATAAAGTAATATTATTTACCAGGTGATTTTAATTGATTACATGCTTTAAGGCATTGATTTAACAGGGATTGATTAATGTTTAAAGGAAGCATTTTAAAAAAGCTAAATCGCCTGGTAAATTTTTAATGAAACCTTGAAATATCAATAGGTTTATGATATTCTTAATTTTAAGAAACCTTGATTTTACAGTGGTTGAACAATAACAAGAGTTGTATTTAAATTCCTTTGAATATCTTTGAAATATGGCTATTGCATATGTTGAACAATAACAAGAGTTGTATTTAAATACTAAATCCACATCTTTGTATTTATCTTGTAGCTCGTTGAACAATAACAAGAGTTGTATTTAAATAAATATATATGAGCATAGCTCAAAAGGAGAATTAATAGTTGAACAATAACAAGAGTTGTATTTAAATTTTTGTAAGCATTCATTATCGTTGTTAAAACATCTGTTGAACAATAACAAGAGTTGTATTTAAATGAAGTTTGCCGACCTAGATTGATACGGAACACACGTTGAACAATAACAAGAGTTGTATTTAAATATTGCTGTAAGAGAATATATTTTATCTGGATTAAGTTGAACAATAACATAGGATGTTTTTAAATAAATCATTTTGAGAATATACATTTATAATGTGACTATAAAATTTTAGCCCTAAAATAAAAGAAATGGTGAAATGTTTTGGTCATACCCTCAACTACATATATGAGAATAGTTTATTCCTCTCCATTAACATATAATATTTGTCCTGATAGTGGGTAATTTTAAAATTTTTATGCATATTTATATAAAATAGAGTATTACTTTCTTAGGAAAAATAAGTTTTATAAAATAATTATATTTTATATTTATTGATGTTTTATTATATGAGAGCCTTGCTAAATGTATTTTACAGCTATTTATAATAATTGGTATTTAGCCAATCCTAAATATAGGTCTTTGCTCTCATATGCCACACGTACACTTTATTTGAATTAACCTTTAATGAAGTTGCGATTTCATTAAAGGTTAAATTATTGTAATATCTTAAGATTAAAAGCTAGTCATTTTCAATTACTATAGAATTTACTAGTTTATCATGAAATCCTTGATTACTATCATTAAATAATATATATATATTACCTATAAATAGTATATTAGATAATACCTTCCCAAATGTTTCTCTTATAAGCATTTTTATAAATCCTAGTTCTAAGGAAGAAGTCTTATCAATAACCTTTAAACCCATAATAAATTTACCTAAAGAAGTGCTTTTTATGAAAAAGCATATTTCAATAGAAATGAAGGATACAAGTAATAATAATACATAAACAAAACTAGAATTATTTTTATTAATTATATTTGTAAAGAACATGTAAAGTAATAATAAAGCAGAATCATCTATAAAACTTGCAATTATTCTATATAATACAGTTCTATTAAAATTTATTATAATTAACACCACCTTTGTAAATAAAATTTAATTTGTACTTATATTTAGGTTCTACTTGAGGCTTTCGAAACCTTCTATGGTCTTGCTGAAAATATTCTGAACTTTTTCTCACGTTATGTCATGCCGTACCCTTCCCTAAGTAAACTTTTAATTTATTTATTATATATATTATACTATTTTCATTATACATACTAAAAAAGGAAATTTAAGCTCATTGTTGAATAAAAAAGTTGGGATACATTTTTAGACATAAAATCATAAGATCCAGAATATAAATAGGTTGGTATTTTATTTTGAATGGGGAAGGGTTAATGAGGTGAACAAGACTAAGAAATTGCCAATAATTATTTTATTAGCGGTTATAGTGATGTTTTCGGGAGTAAATATCTATAGGAGGATTGATGCTAATAGATTAAAGAGCAAAAAAACATCTATAAGTTGTATTGAAAGAATAAAGGATGAAAAGTTTAATGATAATAATGTGAGCTTTTCTTTTAAAAAACTTAATGGTGTATGGCAGCTTTTACTATTGGACTCTAAAAAAGACGATGAAATAACAATAATTAATAACTCTAAAATAGATGAGGGCAAATTCTATATTGGAGTTTTAAATTCTGAGAATGAGATTATTGCTTTTGATAAAGAAAAGCAAGACAAAATAACATTTGTAACTCCTGAAGAAGGATGCTATCTTGTTAGGATTTTAGCTAAAAACTCTAGTGGAAAATGTGATGTGAAAGTAGATTCTAAAAAAGGCATAGATCTTAATTACAATTCTATTAATGGGCATAATATGGGTTTACTAGAGAAAAATAATTGAATAAATCTTATATATAAAGTAATATTATTTACCAGGTGATTTTAATTGATTACATGCTTTAAAGCATTGATTTAACAGGGATTGATTAATGTTTAAAGGAAGCATTTTAAAAAAGCTAAATCGCCTGGTAAATTTTTAATGAAACCTTGAAATATCAATGGGTTTATGATATTCTTAATTTTAAGAAACCTTGATTTTACAGTGGTTGAACAATAACAAGAGTTGTATTTAAATTGAAAAACAGTAACATGAGTGTATTCATGTTACTGTGTTGAACAATAACAAGAGTTGTATTTAAATAAATACGGAACTATTGTAGTTCTACAATTAGGGTGTTGAACAATAACAAGAGTTGTATTTAAATTTAAGATTTACTTCATTTCCCCAACAGTCCCAACCTGTTGAACAATAACAAGAGTTGTATTTAAATGTTATGCTGCAACTATGTGCTATGGTTGCAAGAAAGTTGAACAATAACAAGAGTTGTATTTAAATTTTATATTTGGATTAACAGTTGTTAATTTAGCACCAGTTGAACAATAACAAGAGTTGTATTTAAATTAATATTTAAGTTTTTCTCGAACCTCTGCAAAACGTTGAACAATAACAAGAGTTGTATTTAAATAAAAATAAAAAAAGAGGTAGCTCCTAGCCTAAGCGTTGAACAATAACAAGAGTTGTATTTAAATTGCCTTCCTCTAAGTAACTAAACAATTCATTTATCTGTTGAACAATAACAAGAGTTGTATTTAAATAAGATAATGAATACCAACCAGAAGAAGCAGCAAAAACGTTGAACAATAACAAGAGTTGTATTTAATAAACTAAGCGAAACTATTAAAAACAGGAAGTGGAAAAATGTGGTACTTGAATTTACTGCCAATTCTTAATTTCAAAAAAACTCCTTTATAATAATATTGTAATATTGAAATATTATTGGTATAATACACTCAAGTAAAGTTTGTTATAAACTTACTTTGATTGTTATAATTGTGGGTTAATTTTATATTTAAGCTAAAGAATTACTAATTCATTCATATCTTAATACTTTTAAAATAGGAGAATGTGTATATGAAAGAATTTAGTATTAATACAGATGTTTATTTTGGAGAAGGCTCTTTAGATAGACTAAATGAAATTAAAAATAAAAGAGTACTAATTGTATGCGATAAGTTTATGGAAACTTCAGGTATGGTTACAAAAGTACAACAAAAGCTTACTGACTGTGAAGTAACCATATACAGTGATATTGTTCCTGACCCATCTGTAGAAGTTATTGCATCTGGTATTCAAAAATTACAGAGTTGTAATGCACAGATTATAATAGCCCTTGGCGGAGGTTCATCAATTGATGGAGCTAAAGCTATAAAAGAATATTCAAAAAAAGTTACTGGAAAAACTATCAATATAGAAGAGTTTTATGCTATACCTACTACAAGTGGTACAGGCTCTGAAGTAACTGAATATGCAGTAATTACAAATAAACAAGAAGGATTAAAGTATGCAATCACAGATAAATCCCTTCTTCCAACAGTTGCCATTCTAGATCCTCAGTTGGTAAAATCAGTACCTAAAGCTATAACTGCTGATACAGGAATGGATGTAATCACACATGCCTTGGAAGCTTACGTTTCAAAAAATGCTACGGATTTTTCAGATGCCCTTGCAGAAAAAGCTTTTACTTTAGCATTTAGATTTTTACCACAAGCCTATGCTGATGGAGAGGATATAATAGCAAGAGAAAAACTTCATAATGCATCCTGTCTTGCTGGTATGGCATTTAATGCAGCTGGACTTGGAATTACCCATAGTTTAGCCCATGCTGTAGGTGGAAAATTACATATCTCTCACGGAAGAAGTAATGCAATAATACTTCCGTATGTAGTTGAATACAATGCTAATTTAAACAAAGAATCTTTCAATGCAGAATATAGCATAGCAGCTAAAAAATATCAAAGGCTTGCTAAATTATTAAAGCTACATGCACCAAATGTAACTATTGGTGTTAATAATTTAATTAAGAGCATTGTAAAACTTCAAAATACATTGATGATTCCCCAAACATTAAAACAACAACGTGAGGATATAAATTTGGATGAAACATCAAAAGAAGAAATTATTAATGCAGCTCTTAGGGATGTATGCACAACATCAAATCCTAGAGAAACTAAAAAAGAAGATTTTCTAAAAATTCTAGATAAGGTTTTAGGATAATATTGTATTCTAAACCACCCATTAAAGGGTGGTTTTTTCAAAATACTTTTCAGAAAATTTTAAAATATAGGTGGTGCTTAATGTGAAAGAGGAATTATACTCAATTGGAAAGGTTGGGGAGATATGTAAGATAACAAAAAAAGCACTGAGATATTATGACAAAATGGATATACTATCTCCTGATAAGGTATCTGATGAAAGTGGATATAGATATTATAGTAAAAAAACTTTATTATCGGTGCCAATGATAAAATATTACAAACAAAGTGGTTTTAAACTTGAAGAAATGAAGGTTTTTTTAGAAGGAGAAACCTATGACTTTTTTCATAAAAGCTTTAGAAATAAGATTGATGAATTAAAAGAACTTGAAAAGGAAATAAATCTAAAAATAAGATCCGTTAAAGATTGGGACGACCTTATAGTTGAGGCACAAAATGTAATTGAAAACAACGTGTGTGATGTGGCTATAAAATATATAGATAATAAAACATTAACCTTTTTAGACCAGGAATTTAAATATGACTATATGGATTCTATAATTAATATAGAATTTACAAATTATATAGATAGCATAGAAAATGCAATAACAGGTCCTGTAATTATACGTTTTCCATGTCATGAAGATAAAATGAATGGAAAATGCACTAAAATGAGAATAATGCAAGAGACAATTTTAAAGTGTAAAGAGGAGTTAAGTGTGGAGTTTGGTGGATGGATGGCAGCTGCCTGTTATCATATAGGACCTCATGAAACAATTAGCGATACATATAAAAAAATAAAAGAGTGGACAAAGGAACATGGTTACATATGTTTTGAAGAATGCTACGAAAGATATGTAACAGATTATTGGACTACTAAAAATACAGATAAGTTTGTAACAGAGATTTTAATTAAAATTAGTAGAGAAAGGTAACTGTTATAAAGTAAAACCTTGCCCTTAGGGTAGAGTAAGGAGATCTAATAACACATTTTTGTTAAAAAAAACACAATAATAGTAAATAAAAAGTGTATTTAATCTATTCAGAAAATTAAATTTATGTAGATTATTATACAAATAATACCATAGTTGTTATATGGAATTGATATTTTAAATCATCCTCTAACATAGTGTTTTCAAGCACTTGTTAAAGGGTGATTTTTCTTTATAAATGTAAAAACTTTAAATTTGTTTGAATATTCTTGTGAAATATATATTGACCTTACCCTATGGGGTAGGGAATATAATCTAATTGAAAATAAAACCTACAAGATAAAGGATGAAAAGGTATTCCACAGCTTAAATGTAAAATGTACAAAATTATAACAATCTTAGTATACATTTAATATTAATTTATAACTGAAAGGAGTCTTATTTTTATGAGTGAAAATTCAAAGACAGTAAGCTTAGAAGCAATTGCTGCAAAGAAGAAATTATCCAGTGATTTCTTCAAAAAGGGTATATCCCTAGCTTTATTTTCAGGTCTTGCCTATGGATTGTACACAGCATTTCTAACTATGGGTATGACTAAAGGAGTTTGGGGAGATTGGTATGGCGATAATACAGCAGGCTTATCAGTATTTGTTATAGCATATTTGCTTGCAGCATTAGGCAACGCCATAAATGATACATGCAGTGCCATCTGGTCACTTTTGTATGCAGTAGTTAAAGGAAAATTTGGAGACTTTTTAAGATGTATTAACACAAAACCAGGCCGTATTATGATACTTGCAGCTCTTATTGGAGGACCTATAGCTAGTACAGCTTATGTTATAGCACTTCAAATGGCAGGGTCTATAGTTGTTCCAATATCAGCACTTTGCCCTGCAATTGCAGCTATACTAGGTAAAGTTTTGTACAAGCAAGAATTAAACAAACGTATGGCTTTTGGTATTGTAATATGTGTATGTGCAAGTTTTTTAATTGGTAGTACAGGTTTTACATCTGATGGTATTTCAAGAAATACCCTTTTAGGTTTATTAATAGCTATTATTGCAGCCTTAGGATGGGGATTTGAAGGATGTGTAGCTGGATATGGTACAGCAATGATTGATCCTGAAATTGGTATTTGTATTCGTCAAGTAACAGCAGGAATTGCAGATTTATGTATATTACTTCCTGTTTTAGGAATGATGGCAGGTGGAATTAACATTTCAGTTGACCTTACTATGCAAGCATTTACAAGTGCACCTGCAATGATTTGGTTTACTTTAAGCGGACTTTTAACATTTATGACATTTATGACATGGTATGCTGGAAACAGTATGTGTGGAGCAGGTCTTGGAACTGCATGTAATGGTACATATTCTTTCTTTGGACCACTATTTTGCTTATTAGTATTAGGAGTATATGGTGGAATGGATGGATGGGCATTACCTACTGTTGCTTGGATTGGAGCTGTAGTAATGATTATTGGTATTCTTATAATATCTATGAATCCACTTGATTTATTTAAAAGAAAAAAGATGGAGGTAGATGTAGATGAAACCGCTTAATTATGCAATTTTAAAACACTTTACAAAAGTTCCAGAAGCCTGTGTTGATGATGTTATAGAAGCATTAAAAGGAGAATACGGACATTTCAAAGCTTTAAATAGAAAAGCCGTAACCAATGCTTTAATGACAGCAGAAGCAAATGGTCTTATTGAAGAGGTAAGATTTGATTTAGATGAAAACAAGCAATTAAGAGTTTATTATCATGCACACAAAGAAGGTGCAGATACAATTAATAAATATATTCCAGATTAATTTTTAAAATTAATTCACATAGAAAAATAAAAGAGACTATAAGTAATAGAATTTATAATGTAGAAAAAATTATACTGAGTTTTAAGATGGGAAGGAGAAATTAAAAATGAGATACTATGGCGATGAGGCTTTAGGTCTTGTAGAAACAATAGGATTAGTTCCAGCACTTGAGGCTGCTGATAAAATGCTTAAGGCAGCTAATGTTGAATTAATTTCATATGAAAATATTGGTTCAACCCTTGTAACTATTATGGTAAAAGGAGATGTTGCAGCAGTAAAAGCATCAGTAGAAGCAGGTGCTAAAGCCGCAGCTGCTATTGGTAAATTAACAGCACACAATGTTATGCCACGTCCTATTAGAGAAGTAGGAGATATTGTTTCAGTACATGATATCGATTTATAAATAGAAGGGAGATAGAATACATTGGCAAGATATAGAGCTTTAGGATTAATTGAAACTTTTGGTTTGGTTTTTGCACTAGAAGCAGCAGATGCTATGTGCAAAGCGGCAAATGTAGAACTTATAGGATATGAAAATGTGGCATCAGGTTATATATCTGTATTAGTTAGTGGAGATGTTGGTGCTTGTAGGTCAGCAGTAGATGCAGGTGTTGCAGCAGTTAATGGAATGGAAGGTGGAAACCTTTATAGTTCAATTGTTATCCCAAGTCCACATGAAGAACTTGAAAAAATAATAAAACGATATTCTATTACAACTCTTATACCAGAATAATAAAATAAATACTTAATTTGAATGGCATAGATAAATATAAACTATTGGAGAGTATTCCAAAAAAGTCCTGTAGGGCTTTAAATAAGAAATTATATTAATTTAATATATAAAATACACTAAAGAATGTGAGGGAGTAAATTGGATATTCGTGAATTTTCAAATATGCTTATGGAAGCTACTAAAAATATGTCTGATGAAGAACGTAATGGTTTAATGAATATGTTTCAAAGTATTTCCAAGGAAATAAAAAAGGAAGAAAAAGTTACATCAAATGTTGTATTTAATAATAATGGTGAAATTCCAGATGGAATGACAGAGCGTCTAATTAAGTTAAAGGAAAACTATATGAAACAAGTTCCATCAATAACAACTCATAGGGCAAGGGCTATTACTAAAATAGCTAAAGAAAACCCTGGTGTGCCTAAATCAGTTTTACGTGGTAAATGTTTTAAATATTGTTGCGAAACTGCACCACTTGTAATTCAAGATAATGAACTTATAGTTGGAGCACCAAATGGAAAACCACGTGCAGGAGCTTTTTCTCCTGATATAGCTTGGAGATGGATGGAAGATGAAATTGATACCATAGCAAATCGTCCACAAGATCCATTCTACATCTCAGAAGAAGATAAAAAAATTATGCGTGAGGAATTATTCCCATATTGGAAGGGAAAATCTGTAGATGAATACTGTGAAGACCAGTATCGTGAAGCAGGAGTATGGGAACTTTCAGGAGAATCCTTTGTTTCTGATTGTTCATACCACGCAGTAAATGGTGGAGGAGACTCTAACCCAGGATATGATGTTATCCTAATGAAAAAAGGTATGCTCGACATAAAAAGAGAAGCAGAAGAAAAATTAGCAAGTCTTAGCTATGAGAGACCAGAAGATATAGAAAAAATTTATTTTTATAAATCAATAATTGATACTGCTGAAGGGGTTATGATATATGCTAAACGTATGTCAGATTATGCAGCAGAGCTTGCGGCAAAGGAAACTGATCCTAAACGTAAGGCAGAACTTCAAAAAATTTCTAAGGTAAATGCCAGAGTTCCAGCTCACAAACCAAGTACCTTCTGGGAAGCTATACAAGCAGTTTGGACTATAGAGTCATTACTTGTAGTTGAAGAGAACCAAACAGGTATGTCTATAGGACGTGTTGACCAATACATGTATCCATTCTACAAATCCGACATTGAATCAGGACGTATGACTGACTTCGAAGCCTTTGAACTGGCTGGTTGTATGCTTATAAAAATGTCTGAAATGATGTGGATAACAAGTGAAGGCGGTTCAAAATTCTTTGCAGGTTATCAACCATTTGTAAATATGTGTGTAGGTGGTGTTACAAGAGAGGGACGAGATGCTACAAACGAATTAACATACCTTTTAATGGATGCAGTTCGTCATGTTAAGATATATCAACCATCTCTAGCTTGTCGTATACACAAAGGATCACCTCAAAAATATCTTAAAAAGATAGTTGACGTTATCCGTGCAGGTATGGGATTCCCAGCATGTCACTTTGATGATGTTCATATAAAAATGATGTTAGCTAAAGGTGTTTCTATAGAAGATGCAAGAGATTACTGCTTAATGGGATGTGTTGAACCACAAAAATCAGGAAGATTATATCAATGGACTTCTACTGGATACACTCAATGGCCTATATGTATAGAACTTGTTCTTAATCATGGAGTACCATTATGGTATGGTAAGCAAGTATGCCCAGATATGGGGGATTTAAGTCAGTTTAAAACTTATGAACAATTTGAAGGAGCTGTTAGGGAACAAATTAAATACATTACCAAATGGACAGCTGTTGCTACAACAATTTCTCAACGTGTTCACAGAGAACTTGCACCAAAACCACTTATGTCTATGATGTATGAAGGTTGTATGGAAAAGGGTAGAGGGGTAGAAGCTGGAGGAGCTATGTATAATTTTGGACCTGGAGTAGTATGGAGTGGTCTTGCAACTTACACAGATTCCATGGCAGCTATAAAGAAACTAGTATTTGAAGAGAAAAAATATACATTAGAAGAATTAAGTGAAGCACTAAAAGCTGACTTTGTTGGATATGAAAGATTAAGAAAAGATTGCTTAGAAGCACCTAAGTATGGTAATGATGATGATTATGCAGATTATATTGCTGCTGATTTAGTTAATTTTACAGAACAAGAACATCGTAAATATAAAACATTATATTCAGTACTTAGTCATGGTACTTTATCAATATCAAATAATACCCCATTTGGACAAATGACTGGAGCTACAGCAAATGGACGTAGAGCATGGATGCCTTTATCTGATGGTATAAGTCCATCACAAGGATCTGACTTTAAAGGTCCTACTTCTATAATAAAATCTGTTTCAAAAATATCTTGTGAAGACATGAATATAGGTATGGTTCATAACTTTAAGTTAATGTCAGGTCTTCTTGATACACCAGAGGGTGAACAAGGAATTATTGCATTATTACGTAGTGCATGTGCCCTTCAATTAGGAGAGATTCAATTTAACTATTTAGATAATGAGACTTTAATAGAAGCACAAAAACACCCAGAACAATATCGTGATTTAATTGTTCGTGTTGCTGGATATAGTGCATTCTTTGTTGAATTATGTAAAGATGTACAAGATGAAATTATCAGTAGAACAATGCTAACACATTTTTAATGAAACTGGAGAATGAAGAATATGAGTAATGGAAATTTAGGTGTAATTAAAGAAAAAGCCACAGTTTTTAATATACAAAAATATAGTATTTATGACGGAGATGGAATAAGAACTTTAGTATTTTTTCAAGGTTGTCCCCTTCGATGTAAATGGTGTTCAAATCCTGAAGGGTTAATTAAAAAACATAGAGTTATGTTTAAAAGTAACTTATGTGTTAATTGTGGGGCTTGTGTTTCTGTTTGTCCTGTTTCCATACACACACTTTCTAATGAAACTTTAAAGCATGAAATTAATCGTAACATTGATTGTATTGGATGCGGCAAGTGTAAAGATGCTTGCCTCAAATCCGCCATATCAATAGTTGGAGAAGAAAAAACTATTTCTGAACTTTTAAAAATTGTAGAAGAAGATAGAGTTTTTTATGAAATGTCTGGTGGTGGAGTTACATTAGGTGGTGGAGAAGTTTTAATGCAGCCAAAAGCAGCTTCTAGTTTATTAATGGCATGTAAGCAAGAGGGCATAAATACTGCAATTGAAACTTGTGGATATACAAATTTGGAAACAATACTTAAAGTTGCGGAATCTGTAGACTTATTTTTATTTGATATTAAACATATTAATCCCGATAGACACTTTGAATTAACTGGAGTAAGAAATGAACAGATTTTAGAAAATCTTCAAGAATTGCTTCGTAGAAAATATAATGTGAAGATTCGTATGCCTTTACTTAAAGATATAAATAATTCAAAAGAGGAAATAGAGGCAACTATGGAGTTTTTAACACCATATAAAGATTATAAAAATTTTAAAGGAATTGATTTGCTTCCATATCATAAGATGGGGGTAAATAAATATAACCAATTGGGAATTGAATATCCTATAAAAGGTGACCCAAGCTTAAATGATGAAGAGTTAGATAGAATAGAAGAATGGATTAAGAAATATGATTTACATGTAAAAGTAATCCGTCATTAAATAATTTTTAAATAGATAATAAGATGGAAGGTTAGATTTATGGGGGATTTTGAAAACAGACAAATACAACGTGTTATACAAGAATCGGTGCCAGGAAAACAAATTACTATAGCTCACGTTATTGCATCACCAATGGCTGATATATATGAACGTCTTGGAATTGATGAGTGTGGAGCCATAGGTATTTTAACTCTTTCACCCTTTGAAACTGCAATAATTGCCGCAGATATTGCTACAAAAGCTTCTGATGTTGAAATTGGATTTTTAGATCGTTTTACAGGTTCTGTTGTAATAAGTGGGGATGTTCAAAGTGTTGAAACAGCACTTAATGCAGTTAATAATACACTAAAGAATATGCTAGGATTTACTCCAGCTTTAATTACAAGAACATGATAAAAAAACGCATAATGGTAATTGGTTCATCAGGGTCTGGTAAAACCACAATAGTAAATGCATTAAATGATTATAATGGCCCATTAAGGCGAACACCGGATTTGATTTATGGTAAAAACACCATTGATGTTCCAGGTGCCTATATAGAAAATCCATGGATGTATAAACATATAATTGCATTAGCACAAAATAGTGCCTCCTGTATAGTTATATTAGTTGACCAATCTAATTGTACTGAAGTATACCCCCATGGATTTGCAAAATCCTTTAGGTGCCCAGTAATTGGAGTTGTAACAAAATGTGACTTAATGCCTGAAAATAAGGAAAAATGTTTAGGCCAACTAAAAGATATAGGTGTGGTGGAACCATATTTTCATATTAGCCTTAAAACAGGAATTGATGCCTTGAAAAAATATTTATTAAAAAAATGTAAGGAGTAAAGGGCAATGGTGAAATTTATTACTGAAGAGTGTTTGAGAGATTTATATAAAAAAGAACCTTTTAATACCTATAGGTTACAACAAGGACAGCGTCTTACCCCCGGGGCAGCTCAGTATTTATCCGATAAGAGAATAACAATAAAGGATGGATCAAAAACAACAAAAGAAGTGGAAAAAGAAGTGAAAAAAGTAGCGGAAAATAGCAATATAAATTTAAATAAGATGGTATGTTTAAAGTTAAAATCTATGGAGGCAGCATTTCTTGTTACTAGTAGTGAAATATTAAAAGAAGATATTATCTTAGCACAAAATATTGTAAATTTAGGTAAGAAAATATCAAATATCAGAAATGTTATAAATAAAAAAGCAATACTTGAGCCAATTTACTTAAAAGAATGTTGCAAGATGAATTCATTAAATTTCACAACAGAGCTGGATGATTGTTTTGAAATAACAGAATTTCATATGCAACTTAAAAAAAGTAATTCAATTTTAAAAATCCATACACTTCGCTGTGCTATGAGGGAACTACAGTTTGAAATAAACAAGATGTATAAAAGTGATGATGACAGTTTAAAAAATAGAATTCTAGATAATGTTAATTTAATAATTAATTCATTATCTCAGTTAATTTGTTTAGCAGTAGGAGGGAAGGAATGTCAAAGGGAAATTTAACTTTTGAATATTGTGATAACATGGTTCAAAAGTTTGAAGAAGTTATAAAAAAACCAATTCTTAATGAATCATCTGTTTACTATACAGGTGTGGATTTAGGAACTGCTTGTGTGGTATTAGCTGTTTTAGATGAAAACTATGAACCAGTTGCAGGCGCATTTAGATATGCTGATGTAGTTCGTGATGGTATGATTGTTGACTATATTGGAGCAGTAAAGATTGTAAGAGAACTTAAAGAGGAAATAGAAGAAAAACTTAATACAGAACTTATTTATGCAGCTGCTGCAATTCCACCTGGAACAGATGAGTTAGATTCTGGAGCAATTAAAAACGTAGTTCAAGCAGCGGGATTTGAATTAACACGTATTTTAGATGAACCTACTGCTGCAAATGCTCTACTTAAAATTGAAAATGGTGCAGTTGTAGATATTGGTGGAGGAACAACTGGAATATCAATTTTAAAAGATGGAAAAGTTGTTTATGTTGTGGATGAGGCTACAGGTGGTACACATTTTTCATTAGTTATCTCAGGTGCATATGGAATGTCCTTTAAAGAAGCAGATAAATTTAAAAGAGATAGTAAAAACCACAAGGAGATTTTACCAATATTAAAGCCAGTAATAGAAAAAGTATCATCAATTATTAATAATTATATTAAGAACCATGATGTTTGTGAAATTTCTTTAGTAGGTGGTACCTGTTGTTTAACAGGAATTGAAGAAATTATTGAAAAACAGACAAAAATATATACTCACAAACCTAAAAATCCTATGTTCGTTACACCACTTGGAATAGCATTAAGTTGTACGCAAGATATTATAGAGGAATAAGGGGAGTGTTTAAAAGTGGATTTTAGAATTATAAAATCACCTTCAAATAGCACTAAAGATATTCTAAAAAAGCGAATGAGCAAAAACTCTATAACAGATTTGGAAAATGCTGATGCAATAGGACTTGTTCAAGGTAAATTTATAGATATGATTTATGCTTCAGATATTGCAGAAAAAGCTGTAGGGGTTACCGTTGAAGATATTAGAGGAACTTGTCCTCAACATATGGTTTTAATAAGTGTTTTGGGTGATACATCATCAGTTGAAGCCGCATTAAATGAGATCAAACTAAAAATGAAAGAGGTAGGGGCAATATGATACTAGCAAAACTTATAGATACTGTATGGGCAACTAGAAAAGCAGAATCCCTTAGTGGACTTAAATTTATGCTAGCAGAAGAGGCTAGTGGAACATATAAAGGACGCAGATTTATTGTTGCTGATACTATCGGTGCTGGTATTGGTGATAGAGTTATTGTTAGTACCGGATCCGGAGCTCGCAGAATGCTTGGTGATGATAATATTCCAATAGATGCAGTTGTTATTGGAATAATTGATAGTGATTGCAATTTAAGTTAAAACACAGTCTTTTTAATTGAAAGGATGTGAAAACATGAAAAAACTAATCTGTGCCAAAGATGTAGAAGAATTAATATCAAAGGGAGAAAAAATATTTTATATAGATGGCACTGAAATAATTACACCATCAGCTAGAGATCTTGTAAAAAATAATGGAATAGAATTTACTACAAAACCTTGTGAAATCAAAGTACAATCTTTAGAAAATAATAAAGCTTTAAATATGGATGAATTTGATAGTGAAATGATGATTAATTTCTTTAAAAAAATGATGGACAAAGGTATATTAGAAGAAATTCTTAAATGTTTAAAGCAAAAAAGTCTCCCATTTGAAGCTGAGTGTGACCCTAGTGGGCTTAAAGTTATTAGAGGAAACACAGTAAAAATGGATGTGTTTGACACTGGTAATCCAGATGCAAAGGTTTATTTTCAAGAACTTTTTAGTAAAAAAGGGTCAAAAATCGGTGCTGGTTTTCTAACTATAGAAGACTCAAAATTCCATTTGAAACTAAATTGTGAAGAAATGAATTATGTTATTGAGGGAACTTTAACAGTTGAAATCAATGGAAAAACATATACAGCCCATGCTGGAGATGTATTGTTTTTACCAAAAGATTCTACAGTGCTTTTAAAATCTTTTGCAAAAACTAAAGTGTTTTATGTAAAATATCCAGAAAGTCTATAGAACTTTTATAAAAAATTAGGAGGATTAACCATGCAAGCTCTTGGTTTAATAGAAACAAAGGGATTACTTGCAGCTGTTGAGGCAGCTGATGTAATGGTGAAATCAGCAGATGTAAGTATTATTGAAAAAACTTATGTAGGTGGCGGTCTTGTTACAATTTCAGTTACAGGTGATGTAGGTGCAGTAAAAGCATCTATAGAGGCAGGGGCTGCAGCTGTTAAAAACTTAAATGAAGAATTTTTAGTTTCAGAACATGTAATTCCACGACCTCATGAGGAATTGGAAAGCATAATAGGATCTAATAACCTACAAGAAGATTCATCATCTAATGAAGATACAAGTAGTGTAGAGAATGTAGAAAAGGCAGAAGTTGTAGAAACTACAGAGGCTCTAGAAGAAGAACAAATTGTAGAGGATATATATGATTCAAAGAATTTGAAGGATGTAGATACTGAAAATAAAATTAAAGAAAATCAAGAAAAATTAGATGAAGATTTAGACAAAGTAAATTTAGAAAAGCTACATAAAAATAATGTGGATAATTTAGTAAGTAAAAATGGTTTGGAAAAAACTATTTCAATATTAAATAAGCTAAAAGTTGCAAGCCTTAGAAGTTTAGCTGGAGAATATAAGGATTTTGGAATTAAGGTTAGCGAAATTTCAAAGGCAGATAAAAATTTACTAATTAAAAAGTTCAAATTATATTACGAGAAAAATTAGCTAGATTAAAGTTCATGAAAGGAAGTAAGATATAATGGAAAAATATGATAAGGATTTGTATTCAATACAACAAGCAAGAAATCTTGCTAGACTTGGAAAAGTAGCGGCAAATAAAATTGCTAACTATACAGAAGAACAAATTGACAAAATTCTACGTAATATGGTAAGAGTTGCAGAAGAAAATGCTGTATCTTTAGCACAAATGGCAGTTGAGGAAACAGGCTTTGGTAAAGTAGAAGATAAAACTTACAAAAATCATTTAGCAGCTACCATATTATATGATTCAATTAAAGATATGAAAACTATAGGTGTAATTAGTGAAGATAAGGTAAATAAGATGATAGAAATTGCCGAACCAGTTGGTTTAATTATGGGTATAGTGCCTTCAACTAATCCAACATCTACTGCAATTTTTAAATCCATAATTGCAATTAAATCACGTAATGCTATTGTGTTTTCTCCACATCCAGCTGCTGCGAAATGTACAATTAGGGCAGTTGAATTAATGAGAGATGCAGCAATAGAAGCAGGTGCTCCAGAAGATATTATAGCTTCTTTAACTAATTTAACAATGGAAGCTACAAATGAATTAATGAAAAATGAAAATGTTTCATTAATAATAGCTACAGGTGGACCTGGAATGGTTAAAGCAGCTTATAGTTCAGGAAAACCAGCTATTGGTGTAGGTGCTGGAAACTCTCCTGCATACATTGAAAGAACTGCTAATGTAGAAAAAGCTATTAGAGATATTATCTCAAGTAAGAGTTTTGATTATGGTACAATTTGTGCTTCAGAACAATCAATAATTTGTGAAGAATGTAATCACGATGCAGTTGTAGAAGAATTGAAAAAACAAGGTGGATATTTTATGACAGCAGAAGAAACTGAAAAAGTTTGTAAGTTGTTATTTAAAAATGGACATACTATGAACGCTAAATTTGTTGGAAGAAGTCCACAAGTCATTGCAAATGCTGCAGGGTTTACAGTTTCAGAAGATATTAAAGTACTTATAGGAAAGCAAAATGGTGTGGGTAATGGTAATCCACTATCCTTTGAAAAACTTACAACAGTTCTTGCATTCTATACAGTAAAAGATTGGCATGAGGCTTGTGAATTAAGTATTGAATTACTTCAAAATGGAATTGGACATACAATGAGTATACATACTCAAAATGACGATATTGTTATGGAATTTGCAAAAAAACCTGCTTCACGTATTCTTGTTAATACAGGAGGATCTCAAGGTGGAACAGGTGCAAGCACAGGTCTTAAACCTGCATTTACTTTAGGATGTGGTACATGGGGAGGAAGTTCAGTATCTGAAAATGTTACCCCAGAACATCTTATAAACAAAAAAAGAGTTGCTTATGGATTAAAAGATTGTGCAACTTTAGTACAAAATGACCCAACTTTTAATTGCATAAAAACTGCTTCAAATTGTCGTGGAGTTAAGAATCAATTTATGAATATGAGTCCTGCTCAAATTGCTGCTGCTGCAGAAGTTTTAAATAAATGTAATGATTATGCTAAAAATACTGGTTGCAGTAATGAAAGTAAGGAAAAAGACGCTAATAATGAAGAGCTTTTAAGCTTGGTTAATCAAATAGTTGCTGCTATGAAAGGGGCAAACTAATGGACAATTGCGAAGAATTATTAAAACTTTTACTAGAAGCTGTTAAATCACAAGGATTAAATACTGAGGTTAATAAAAATTCTTCTGAAATTCCAGTAGGTATTTCCAATAGACACATACATCTTTCTCAAAGAGATTTGGATATTTTATTTGGTAATGGTTATGAACTTGTAAAAATTAAAGATTTAAGTCAACCTGGACAATATGCTTGTAATGAAACTGTTACAATTTGTGGTCCAAAAGGTGCTATAGAAAAGGTTAGAATACTAGGACCTGTAAGAGGTAAGACTCAAGTGGAAGTATTAACTGGAGATTGTATTAAACTTGGAGTAGTTCCACATGTAAGATTATCTGGAGATTTAAAAGATACATCTAGAATTACAATAGTTGGACCAAAGGGTTCTATTCAAGTTGAGGAAGGGCTAATAGTTGCCCAAAGACATATTCACATGACACCTGAAGATGCTAAATATTTAGGAGTACATGATGGAGAAATAGTATCAATAAAGTTTGAGGATTTAAGAGGTGGAATATATAATAATGTAGCTATTAGAGCTAATAATACCTCAAAACTTGAATGTCATATTGATATTGAAGAAGCTAACGCAATGGGTATTACATCAAAATCAAAGGTAACAATTGTAAAATAAGAAATAAAAAATAGTGTTTATAAATAAAAATTTAAATAAATAAAAAAGATAATAGGAGGATTTTAAAATGAAATATGATGCATTAGGAATGATAGAAACAAAAGGATTGGTAGGATCAATAGAGGCAGCAGATGCTATGGTTAAGGCAGCAAACGTATATTTAATAGGTAAAGAATATGTAGGAGGCGGACTTGTAACTGTTATGGTTAGAGGAGATGTTGGAGCTGTTAAGGCTGCTACAGATGCTGGAGCTGCTGCTGCACAACGTGTTGGAGAATTAGTGTCAGTTCACGTTATACCACGTCCACATTCTGAAGTTGAAGTAATTCTTCCATCAGCTAAAGAAACTGCAAAATAATATTTTAATTATAGTGTAAAGTAAAAAACGTCGCTAAAATTTTTTAGTGACGTTTTTATTTTTGAAAATATAATGGTTAATGAAATAAGTATTTAAATATGCAGAGCCTTTTAAATTATATAGAATTATTGATATAATTAACATATGAATTTTACCAGCCGAAAAGAATTTTAGAATCTAGCTTAATCGTTGATATATAAGAGTTTAAGGTAGGTTTTTATATGATTTATAAAATTTTAAAATCACCTGGTAAATTTTCAATGAAACCTTGAAATATCAATATGTTTATGGTATTCTTAATTTTAAGAAACCTTGATTTTACAGTGGTTGAACCTTAACATAGGATGTATTTAAATTAGAAATAATACTATAATTGTCACAATTTGTCGAAAGTTGAACCTTAACATAGGATGTATTTAAATCTACATTAAGAAAACCATAGACATGTCTTTTAAACCCATAATTATTCTGTTTAAACATCTTATTCTATGGTAATATAATAGGGTAAGGAGAGTGAAAGTTATATGAAAAAGAGATTTAATGTAACTGAAACCTGTATACCAGAAAGACACTATATGGTAGATATATCTAATAAACTAGATAGTATATTAAAATTGGTAAATAATGAAGAATATTTTATTATAAATAGACCAAGACAGTATGGGAAAACCACTACTTTATATTTGTTAGAGAAAAGACTAAATCATATTTAGTTGAGTTTTCAGAAAAAAAGTAGTTTTAATAATAGATGAAGTTGATAAAAGTAGTAATAATCAACTTTTTTTAGATTTTTTAGGGATGTTAAGAAGTAAATATTTATTAAGAAATGAAGGAAGAGATTATACTTTAAGCTTTACTAGCTCCCATTAAGATATCATTAAAATATCCTGCCTAATTATTAGGCAGGATAAAAATTTGTTATTGTAGCTTTTAAAGTCCCATTTCCACTATTAATATATATATGCTGACTAGAGGCAGAAAAGCTTATTGAATCATCAGAAGTTAGTTTATAAATTTTATTGTTTATTTCTAATGTTAATTCACCTTCTAAAACCATAATATATTCTTGGCATTTTTTAGAATGACCTATAGACTTATATGAACAACCCTCATCAATTTCAATTTGAAAAAGTTCAAAATTACGATAAGGTGTACTAGTATAGTAGCAATATACTCGATAATGACCTTCTTCAGTAAATTGAGCTTCAATATTTCTTTTCTTTATAACATATGTATCATGTTTTTTTTGCTCAAGTAATGATGTATAAGGCACTTTCAATCCTTTAGCTATTTTCCATAAAGTATTTATAGTAGGATTAGTGTCACCTTTTTCAATTTGAGATAGCATGACTTTACTGATACCAGATAATTCAGCAAGTTGACCTAAACTTAAATTTCTTTCAGTACGAAGTGTTTTAAGATTTTCTGCAATAATAGAATTTATATTCATTATGGTATAACCTCCTATAATGGTATTGACAATTATAACTAACGAAAGTAAAATAAAGTTAACATTAAATATATTTAACGTTCGTAAACTATTATATAGTAATTGCTTAAATGAAACAAGAAAAACGAGAATAAATAGAAAAATTTTGTTTTGCATCTAAGTATAGTGAACTTAAGTATTTTAGTAAAGATTCATTTTTATTCATATTTTGTGATTTTTAAAGGAGGATATTATTATGATAACAAGGAAAGAAGCGTGGGATTTACTTAATGAATACAATAAAGAGGCATTTCATATTCAACATGCTTTAACAGTTGAAGGAACTATGAAATATTTTGCAGAGAAATTGGGATATGAAGATGAAGTAGAATTTTGGTCTATGGTTGGGTTACTTCATGATTTAGATTTTGAAATCTATCCAGAAGAGCATTGCATCAAGACTCAAGAAATTATGAGACAGCGAGGGCTTGATGAAAAATTAATAAGGGCAGCAGCTAGTCATGGCTATGGACTTTGCCAAGGAGAACTTCCTAAACCGGAGCATCAGATGGAAAAAGTATTATTTGCAGTAGATGAACTTACAGGTCTTATTGGTGCAGCGGCAAGAATGCGCCCATCTAAGAGCGTTATGGATATGGAAATTTCAAGCCTTAAGAAAAAGTTCAAGGATAAGAAATTTGCAGCGGGATGCTCACGAGATGTAATTAAAAAAGGTGCAGAAATGCTTGGATGGGAGTTAAATAAATTATTTGAAGAAACAATTTTAGCTATGCGTTCTTGCGAAGCATATATTAATGATGAAATGGAAGTTTACAATAATTAGTACATATACCTGAATAATCATTGAGAAATGCGGGAAATCTGATTCAAAAAAATGATATCAGAATCTGTGTAATAGAGTAGAGGATATTATATCAGTAGATCTGGAACTGTAAGTGCTGAAACAATTAAAAAGTATATTTCAAATCAGAAGTTAGTGTAATTTTAATTTAATATCGAACCACCTTAAATTAATGCCCGAAAACCTTCGAGATAAACAACGGAAGTTTTCAGGCATTTACTACAAATATAATATTTTAGATGCAGAGGACAATTTAGTTTTAATGCTTGAAGGGAATTTTACAATAGTTTCTTCGATGACTACCTGCTCTATCTTTAAAGTTGGAGTAAAGAGCATTTACGTCTCCGGATAACGATTTCTAAGCTTTAGATGGAGTAAAAACTTTCTCTAAAGCTTAAAACTCTATTTATAAAAATAATCATATATTTATAATGTTATGTGATAAAATATAGACAAAAGTTTTCCCAGGTAATTTTAAATAAGAATGTAGCCTAAGGTATTGATTTAAAAGGGTTTATACCCTGTTTTTTAATGTGATTTTCCAAAAGTCAAATCGCCTGGTAAATTTTTAATGAAACCTTGAAATATCAATGGGTTTGTGGTATTCTTAATTTTAAGAAACCTTGATTTTACAGTAGTTGAACCTTAACATAGGATGTATACCCCAATTCTTTCCAAATATCTTATTCTATCAGCGTCTTATCACCGGGCAGTTCAGTATAACAGTAAAAGGATATGATGGATTTATAGCAGAGTAATGTTAGAGGTAGTTTTTAGCTTAGGCTGCTAGGAGCTACCTCTTTTTTATTGTTGTAAAATGTATAATAATATAATAAATATTTACATTTAGTCCTATATTGTACTATAATGTAAATAATATTATTAAGTATGGGGGGATTTAAATGAAAGCTTTGACTAAGATAGGTAAAATACTTGTAATATTAATAATTTTATCCGTCATAATTGCTATATCACCAAAGCTTGGGTCTATAGTATTTACAATAGTTCCAATAATATATTTAATCTATCTATTCAAGAAAGGACCTAAGTTTAAGAATTATAATTTTTTACTAAAGGGGTTAATTAGTTTCTTTTTAATATTAGTTTCAACCACAGGAATTGGAGGAGTTTTTTCTGAATTTGGAGAAGAAGATAATAAGTGGAAACAAGTAGCTACTGTAAAAACTGACAACGTAGACAAAAATAATATTAAAGAAAATATAGATAGTGCAACACCTATAAATAAAGAAGTTAAAGATAATAAGGAAACCAAGGAAATAAAGAATAATGAGGTAGCTGGTAACTTAAAGGTACACTACATAGATGTCAACCAAGGGGATTCAATTTTAATACAACAAGATGGACATAATATGCTTATAGATGCTGGAACCAATGCAACAGAAACAGCAGTAGTGAGTTATTTAAAACATCAAGGTGTAACAAAATTAGATTATGTTATAGGAACACACCCACACGAAGATTATATAGGTGGATTAGAAAAAGTAATCGACACTTTTCAAGTAGATAAGGTATTTATGCCTGAAATTAACCATACTACACAAACCTTTAAAAATGTTGTGACTTCAATAAAAAATAAGGGATTAAAAATAAGTACGCCTAAAGTAGGAAACAGTTATGGTTTAGGTAATGCTAGATGGCAGATACTAGCACCAGTAAGTGCATCTTATGATAATTTAAATAATTACTCTATTGTAACTAAATTAAAATTTGGAAACAATAGTTTTACATTTACGGGAGATGCTGAAAGTTTAAGTGAAGGAGAAATTCTCCAAAAACAATTGGATATATCCTCAGATGTAATAAATATTGGACATCATGGAAGCAGAACTTCAACAACGCAAAACTTTTTAGATAAAATTAATCCTAAATATGCAGTAATTAGTTGTGGAAAAGGAAATAAATATGGACATCCTACGCAAGAAACTTTAAATAAATTAAAGAACAAAGGTATAAAAGTATATAGAACAGATGAGTGCAGTAACGTAATAGCCACATCTGATGGAAATAATATAACTTTTAATACTAAATCCGGCAGTTATAAAGGAGTTGATAACACAAAATCAACAAGAAAACCAACTTCGAAGGTACAGCCAAAACCTGTTCCTAAAGCAACTCCAAAGCCGATAGCAAAACCGCAGCCAAAACCGCAACCAACACCACCAGTTGTTAAATCTCAACCAAATTCTAAAACTGTATATAAAACGAATACTGGAAAGAAATATCATAGGAATGGATGTAGAAGTTTAAGAAAAAGTAAAGCACCTATAAATAAAAATGATGAAATAAATAGGGATAACACAAAATCAACAACAAAACCAACTCCGAAGGTACGGCCAAAACTTGCTCCTAAAGCAATTCCAAAGCCGATATCAAAACCACAGCCACAGCCAAAACCGCAACCAACACCACCACCAGTTGTTAAATCTCAACCAAATTCTAAAACTATACATATAACGAATACTGGAAAGAAATATCATAGGAATGGATGTAGAAGTTTAAGAAAAAAATAAAGCACCTATAAATAAAAATGATGCAATAAATAGAGGTTATGGATCATGTGGAATATGTAACCCTTAAAACAAAACCCTGGATTAATCCAGGGTTTAATTAACTTTAAACTTTTGTATATCTTCTAATCCTTTATAAATTTCTTCCCTTGAGAAATTTCTTTTATTCAATTCTTCATCAGTTTTTTTCAGTAATGAATTATAAAACTCAATTGCAATTTCATAAACTTCAGATGAATTATTCTTTTCTAATTCATCAAAGAGCAAATCTTCTGCTTTATTATAATTACCTTCACGAAATAATTTATTAAAAATTATTTTGAATATATCTGTTGAATCCATTTGGTCAATATTAATCTTTTTACTACTTTCCTCTTTTTTGTTTAAAATAGTTTTTCCAATTGACTTTCCAAGTTCCTCAATAAGCTTTTCAATATTCATAGCACTCCACCTTAAATCTGTTGTATATAGTTTAAGTTTAAATGATAATGAAATAACTTTCAAGAGTTTAGAGAACAGATACTTATATGATTATACACATTCTATGGAATTTAATGTTACAATGTAGATATTCTAAGAAAATATAATTATTAAAAATCCTATCATTAAGATTTTATCTTATTTTTTTATGGACATAAAAAAGGAATTAGGTTAGCAATGATGATAAAATATAAAAAAAGCAATCCCATTATAAGAATTGCTTTACAACTAACTAAATCATATAAAAATAGAATCTTAAAGTACAAAAAAGAAATACCATTAAAAATATTGAAAAGGTTATCTTGAAAACAGTTTTATTTTTAGTTTTAGCATACAGAGGCTTTACTATGAAAAGTATTATAATAAATAGTATAATATAAGGAATGGAAGCTATCTTCAATGCATCTAATTTATTTAATAGTTTTAAATCTCTATCAGGTGAATTCATAAGTCTTAAAAAGTAAACTATTAATACACCTAATGTTATGCCGTTGACACATAATATTTCGCTCATATGCACTTTCTCAGTTAGTTGTCCTAGCACAAAATATACTATTAAATAAATCATTTCTAAAGATATAAAAACTGCTCGCAAATCATGGAAATTAAAACTTATTGCCATACTAATTAAAGTTATAGTTATAAAAAATAATATATTAAAATGTTTTTTTATATATTTGTAAAGCATTATTATCCATCCTTTTAAATAATACTATATTATCTAGGAACTATTGTAATTACCTGGTAGTTAGTATTTAGCCTTCTAATGATTACTCCATTACCTTTATCTGCTGTTCTTAATCCTGTTTTGCCTAAGGACATTATAACTTTAGCTGCCATAAATACTGGTCTTGTAGAACCAAATCCGCAAGCAGTCAAATAACTTTGTATTTGTGATAATTGAACATTGGATATATTTAATATATCAATTAATTCATTAACTTGATTATGATTTAATTCCTTCCAATCTTCAAAATAAGAACCTGGTTCTATATCTCTTTTTTGTCTTATTTTCCTAACCTCAAGAGTTTTTCTATCAATTTTTAAATTCATTTTTGCTAAATCTTCATCTGTTAGCTCTATAAATTCTCCATCTTTTTCTTGATAAATTTTAGCTTGGAATTCAGTTTGATTTTTGACACTTTCACTAATTTGATTAGAATTATTATTTGTTATAGTTTTTGCATGAACACCTGTTGTCACTAAACCAGAGCTTATTAAAACTCCACATAATATTGTTGACATAATTTTTAATTTTTTATTCATTTATAATTCCCCCTTCATAGTTTATTAATTTTAACATGTGATCACATGCTTTACACTATATAAGAGGGGACAGGTATTGAAAATGTTTCAAAAAGTATAAAAAAATGATTATTTTTTATATTTTTTGAAATGTTTTTCTAAAGTTTACCCTTATATTATAAAACTCTAAAAGAAGAATATGCATTTAAATAATTTATTTATGGTATCTTTTTTATAGACTATACCTTTTAAGTGTGCATTTTATTAGTGTTTATTTGAAAGTAATTATAATTTATCCAATTATAAATTTCTTTTTTAGCTCTCATATGCCACACCCGCACTGTACTTTCTTTAATATTTAATATAGTTGCTATTTCATAAAAAGATAAATTATTATAATATCTCAATGTTATAACTTGTCTATATTCACTTCTTAATGTATTAATAGCTTTTATAACATAATTAATTAATTCTTCTTTTAAAATACACTGTTCAGGCAGTGAAAAATTTTCATCTGGCATAATCTGAATTATATTATTCTTTATGGTTACTTCTCTTTTGTATTTTTTTATAAGAGTAATAGATTCTCTTCTAGCTATGGTAAAAACCCATGATTTAAACTTATCTATATCTTTTAATTTTGAAAAATTTTTGTAAGCAATAATTAAAGTATTTTGAAGGACATCTTCTGTTAATGTTTCGTTTCTGGTAATAGAAAATATATATTTAACGACATCTGGCCATATCATAGAGATTAACTGGTTAAAGCGTTTTGATTTATCCTTATTTTTGTTTCTATTTAGTATCATTTAAAAACTCCTTTACAAATACTTATTAGTTTTATAAATTTTACCATTGTAAACTAAGTATAACATGTCACTAAAAAAAATAAAACTAACCATACTTCTTCGGGAAATAATATTATGATAGGAATGACAGTTTTTATTGCAATTTGAGGAATTAACCAAAGCCTTTATTGAACTTACAAGAGTTGTAGAAGCTGCCTTAGAACATTAAGAAAGGGAGGAAAACTTTAAAAAGTGATCCTCCCCAATTTCATAAGATATCATCATTTTACTTTTTTAACAGGAACATAAATCTCCATGACAGTGTCTTGTCTGTAATGACAGCGTTCATCGTAAAATTCAAAATCAAGTTTATTTTCATCATAAACATATCCACTGTCTTTAAACCAATCTTCAAAAATATATTTCCATGTACCTTTAATAATCTTTGCAAACTCCTTTTGTTCTTTGTCATTTGTAGTATCAACAGGAGTGGTTGTAAAAACTGCGTACTCTGCTGCTGGAACTTCTACTGTTAGCATATTTTCCTCTACCTTTGAAAAGTCGTCAACAATTACACCTAAAAGATATATTGCATTTCCATCTTCAGATAATGGAACACACAATCCCACTTCACCATGCTTAGGTGGATTTAAAATTTTGTACATTTTGCTTTCTAAATTTTCACCATTATAATTGCTCCAGAAGGACGCAATATCCTTTGTATATGTGCCATCAGTAATATTGGTTTTAATTCCATAACCTGCAACCTTAAACGCAGGTCTATTTATAATAACAGGATTCATAATATAACCTCCAATTTTAAATGCTTTTTTTGTATCAGCATATCCAGCCATTCGTGCCATATACTGTGTGGGGCTATAACCAAAAATTTTACGAAAAGCCTTGGTAAAGCCACTGGGTGTTTCAAATCCATAGTCTAAGGCAATATCAATAACTTTTCTGCCTTTTAATAATTCTGTAGCTGCTAAAGACAATCTGCGATCTCTAATGTATTCCATAAGGGACATACCCTTGCATAAACTAAAAACTCTACAAAAATGATAAAGAGAGTACCCAGATTCATTAGCAATTTCTTTAATAGTAATATTTTCTTTGATATGGTCTTCAATGAATTTAATACACTTTTCAATATCTTTCCTATAATTCAATGTTTACCTCCACCTGATTTTTCTTAGTATGGTAATTTTATTATAACAACAACTTTGAGGCGAAACTGTGCCTGTTTTGCTAAATATTAATTATTTTTCAATTTCTACTACAAATTTTACTAGCATGTCATATATATAAGTGAAAAACAAATAAAAGGGGGTAATAAAAAATGGCTGTAACAACAGATACTTACGCAACCAATCTGGTTTTAGAACTGGACTTAGGAGTAGACGAAAAAGGGAAGCAAAAGAGGAAAAACAAGGCAGTATTTAAAATTGATGTACTTGCAGGCAATGAGGATTTATATGCTATAGGGGAAGCTGTATCAAAGGTTTTAAAATATCCCATGATATCTATATCTAGGGTAAATAAGAATTTAATATTAGGATAAAAGGGGAGGAATATAAATGGAAAAGACACTGACTATGAAATTTATAGATGAAAAAGGTAAAAAAGTAAACATGTCTGTAAGCGAAATAAAGGATGATTTAACTTCTGAAGAAATAGAAGATCTTATGGATGTTATATTAGCTAAAAAGACTGCTTTTAAATTGGAGGATGCATTAGTTTTAAAGGATTCTGCTCAAATAGTAGAAAGAAAAGTTAATGAAGTTTATAAAGCTTAAAAATAAAGCTCTCACTTTTGGGTGAGGGCTTTATTTAGTGAATAACTAACAATGAATAATTTAGGAAGGTTTTCCCTCGCTTTGCTACAGAAAATCTTTTATTTTTTACATTTTGTGTTTATATAAATTGTAACAACTATAGAGGATATTACTACAAAAATTCCATAGTATGAAGACATAATTTTATTCGTAATTAGAAGAATAGTTGCAATGGTAAGGGACAATAACATAACTCCCATAGCTCTACATAGCTTTTTCTCATTATATTGTTCTTTCTCTTCTTTGCTTGAAGTATTGTATCCAGCAATTAGAAAGCTTCCTTTTCCTAAAAGTAAAGTAATTGATAATATGGCGAATATTCCAACTACAATCCAAGCAATTAACATTAAAAACATCTCCTTAAAATGTTAAAATATCCATTATAGGTTTATTATATCATATGAAAATGTAGTAAAAAACTACATTTGATATTTTAATCACTTAAATACACCTCACATTCTTTTGGAGTAATAGTCTGCAAAAAAGATTAATAAAAGAACTTTAATTATTATAACTCCAGCAAGTATCATAATAAACCTAGTGTCATATCCTAATACTGATAGTATTACAATCAAAAGAATTGCAATTCCTGTGATAATCTTAGATGTGATAAAAGAAGCCTGGTTTAATATAGCTTGATTTCTTTCATCATTTTCTTCTACGAAAGCCTGATCCTTTCGATGAAAAATTTCTTCCTTGGTATATATAAGGGACTCAAATATTCTATAAATGCCAAATATTAACAACACCACTCCCAAACCTAGCAATAATCCAGAGGCTCCTTTATTACTATCTCCAATTAAAAAAATAGAGGCTCCCAAGGAAATTAACCCACAAATAGATAATACATAACCTTTTAATTTATTTTTCATATTTTTCACTCCTTATATAAAAATATTTCTTCAATGGTCTTTTGGAAAAATTCGGCAATTTGAAAAGCTAACTCTAGGGAAGGATTATATCTTCCATTTTCAATTGAACTAATGGTCTGCCTTGATACTCTTAGTGTTTTTGCTAATTCCTCTTGATTTATATTCAGCTTTTTCCGCAACTCTTCAACTCTATTTTTCAAATGCTTAACACCTCCAAAAGTTATTTGTAAAGCTTACTTTACGTTTATTATAACTTGAGATAACTTTTTTGTCAAGCTTCCTTTACATTGTTAAATATAAAGAGAGCAAGCCTATTATAAGACTTTCTTTATAACTAACTAAATCATATAAAAATAAAATCTTAACCGTACTCTTTATAAATAAATGCTATATTAAAGGGATTATCTAAAATTGATATACTTGCAGATAATCTGTAATAATATGTAGAAAAACATAGAAAATTATATAAAAATGGGAACGGAATAAGGAGTAGCTGCATATTATAAAAGTATACACCATCAATAAAAGAATATTTACAAAATGCGCATTTAAATTGCTGTGTATAGATTTTTACTTCCACATGATGGGGGGTGAATGATTAATGGAAATGGATAATATTAATATAGAAGAATTAATAAAAATGAAAGAGTGTATTGAAGACGGTGAAAGAAAAAAAGACAAACACGATAAATGTAAGAACTGTGGTAAAGTTAATATATTCGCTAAAAATGTTTATTTAGATATAAAGTGTTGTTGTCATAAAAGATGGTAATCTCATTATATTTTAAATAAATTCCCCAGAGATAGCTCTTAGCTTAGGCTTTGAGCTATCTTTTTTATGCAAAATAATAAGAGTAATGTTAACCCCAACTAATGGTAATTTAGTAATATAATAACATGTTATAATTAATATAATCTGCAATAAAACATTCTCCCAAGTCGTGAATAATGCACATTCTGATAACCTTATCCATATCAACTTCGGGGAACTCATCCCTTATAAAGAAAGCCATCAAGGTCATCATCATATTAAAAGTTCACATTTGTATACATCATCTTATTTAAATGTATATTAATGAATTTTGGTGATATTGTTTAATCTTCAGATAAAAGTATTTTTAGCATTTTTTCAAGTTTATCAAGAAAATTTCTCGTAATTGTATAATGTTCAGTATCCTTGTACATAACCTCTTTTATACCATTGCCTAATTCATAAATGATTGAATTAGGATAAGACATTATTATAGGAGAATGAGTAGCTATTATAAATTGACAATTTTTCTGTATTAATTCATGCATTATAACAAGCATAGACATTTGCCTTGATGGCGATAATGCTGCTTCTGGCTCATCCAAAATATATAAACCATTTCCGTTAAATCTATTTCTAATAACTGATAAAAAAGATTCTCCATGAGACTGTGAATGTAGTGATACTCCTCCATAGGAGCCCAAAGCATCCACTTCGTCTATATTTGTGGCTACATTATAGAAGCTTTCTGCTCTTAGAAAAAATCCATCATATGGTCTTTTAACTCCTCTAACCAATTTAAGATTTTTATGTAAATCTGAATGGGTATCATTTGTTGAAAAGTTAATATTTCTAGTTCCACCTTCTGGATTAAATCCACAAGCTATTGCAATGGCTTCAAGTATTGTTGATTTGCCAGTACCATTTTCACCTACAATATATGTTACTTTAGGATGAAACTCTATTTTAGATAAATTTTTTATTGCTGATAAGCAATATGGATATTGAGAAAATGACTGTATTTTTTCTCTGCATAATTCAATATATCTTAAATATTGGTTACATTTTGTTAAGTCCATTTGTTGCACCTCCAAAAGTGATATGGATAATAATTAAACCAAAAAATTAGTAGCAACAAGGTGTTACACTTCTGAAATAATCATAGCATATCTTCAAGAGTGTTAACACCGTATTATTACACTAAAGTTAATCTAATCAAATATAAATATTTCTTCAATAGGAGTATTTAACGCTCTCGAAATATCTACAGCAAGTTTTAATGAAGGGTTATATTTTCCAGCTTCAAGTCTCATTATTGTTTCTCTTCGTACACCAACAATTTCTGCAAGCTGTTCTTGTGTAAGTTCTTTCAATTGTCTATATTTTTTTAGATTACAAATAAATTCAGCCATATTATTTTTCCTCTAATATATATAGTTTTATAGCATATGCATTTAGCGTAATTGCATATGCAAATGAGAGCAATACGCAAATAAAGTTAATATTTTTCATAATCATTGTGGCACACCATATAATAAACAGTTCAATAATAGCAAATTGACCAATAAACGCTAATGCTGCTTTTTTATCTTCAATATATCGTTCATCTTCCTTGCTTCCACTAATTTTTGAAATAATAAAGTTTGCAAAGAAGGCAAACCATCCAAAATACGATAAATCTAATAAATTACCAGAATAAAAGTAACGAATGCTCATAAACCCCAAGAAGCCTATAAAACCCATATAAAACTGTTTTTTTATCATTATAAATCCCCTTTCTAAGTGATATATTTATCTCTTCATGAGATAAATATATCACTTAGATTCTATTTCGTCAATAGCATAAAAAAATATTTATTTGAATTCATAAAACTACCCATTATAATTAATTCATGGTAATATATGAATATCATGTTCTACTTCAAAATAAGAATAAGGATTTAATAGAATTTGCTGTTTCTTTTGAACAAATTTCATTTAAACGTGATGAGGAAAAATAAGTATAATAGCAAGGTTATTAGTAAATTTAATGGAAGTGAGTTATTAGGTGTTCTAAAATGCAATAGAATATTATAAAATAGTGATATGGTGAAAATGGCAAAAGCCTGATAAAAGAATTATCAGGCTTTTATTTTGAAAGTAATATAATTAGAATTTTGTGTTGGAATTAAAAACTCTAATTATTTTAACATTTATGCAAATAATAATAAGTAAGAAGAAGCATTGCTGATAAAATCAAAAAATATATGTCCGTAGATTTTTTGATATTACTTCCCATTGGTTTAAAAAGAGTATTTTTTGAAAATACTCTTTTGGTTATTAAAGCAGTTAATATATTACTTATCAAGCTACTTATAGTGGGAACAATATATTTAGTCACATTATTTGTAAATTTTTTTATTATTATTCTGCAATTTTTAACAATGTAGTTTCTTCTTTTAGTCTTTTTCATAAAATAGACCTCCTTTAAACAGCTAGCTATTTATGAAGATATAAAGAAACTATCACAGATAAAACCCCCTTTCAATTTATTTCCAACACAACTCTATTATAACATTAATTATCATAATGTAAAAACTAATCAGAATATTATGTAATCAAAACTTGTAGTTATAGAAGCAACCGATAAAAGATATGGTAAAGGAGCATATAATTTTATTGACAGGGCGTTAAAAGCGTATTGTGAATAATAAAGAAAAGCGGTATTATATATGAAAAGAATAGATTACAATCTACAAATTTATAATTGATTAAGGGAAAAAAGCATGGCAAGAAAATATAATTTATATCAAATAGACTCATTTACTAAGGAAGAATTTCTTGGAAATCCAGCTGGAATTGTAACAAATGCTGATGGATTAACTCCAGATGAAATGCAGAAAATAGCCAGAGAACTTAATAATTTTGAAATAGCGTTTATCTTTTCTTCCAATAATAATGAGTATGATGTTCATATCAGGTTCTTTACGGCAACAAATGAAGTACCAATTTGTGGACATGCTACTATTGCTGCTCACTATGCCTGTACTATTGAAAATAAACTTAACACTTCAATGGTAGAATGTTTGCTCCTGTAATAGGGATCAATGAAGATCCTGTAACTGGCAATGCAAACGGTCCTTTGGGTGCATATTTGGTTCATCATAAATTGATTAATCATAATAATTTTTTATTTAAATTTAAGGCTAAACAAGGGGAAGCTATAAAACGTTCAGGTATTATTGAAACTTGAAGTAATTATAGAAAATAATGAACCTGTAGAAGTTAAAATTTCAGGAAGTGCTGTAATAGTATTTAAATTTGAGTTATCATTGGAATAATTTGGTTTATGAAAATGGACTATTACGTGCTAAAATATCTAAAGGAATTAAAACGGTTCATGAAAGTTATTATGATGATTTAATTCTAAAAATAGTTCCAAAAGAAAGTGTGAAAATAGTGAGGGTAGTTGGTGAAATTATTGGACTGGATAAACCATGTTTATCTAAATGGTTTATTGTATGGAGAATTAAGGAACTTGAAGCAATGGGATGTGTAGAGATAGAAAACAAATACTCAGATAAATATATGTTTAATAATATTAGAAAGATAGTATAAAGTGATTTACTGTTCATAACTTTCCATAAAAATATGATACACTTATTATAAGTAGGGAGGGAGGAAAAATGAATAAATATAATATTTCAAGCAAAGATCTTACTCTATTTTTTATAATAACCTTTGGACTTACAATATCCATGGGAATTGTCATGGCAATAGCTTCATCCTATGGATTTGGTATTGATACAATGGGTAATTTTGCCTTGATACAAATGTATTATCCATCAATAGGTGTAATGATAGCCTTACTTTTAAACAGTGAAAAGCGAAAGGAGTTACCAATAAAATTTTATGTGTCGTTTTTGTTTTTTACTATAACCTCAATTATATATCTTTTGGTAAGTATATTTGTATTTCACAAAGATGCAGATATGGGCATACAATACTGGACCATGTTTGGAAGTATTATTGTAGCTCTTATGTATTTTACAGAGAAGAAAGAGAGAATAGATAACTTTGGATTAAGAGGTGGAAAAAATGTAAAGAAATCCATTGCTTATATTTTCTTATTTCTTATTCTGTATATATGTACAATCCTTTTAGAATCACTTATTTTTGGTGGCTTTAAAGAAAGTATAGCACCGTTTAAAAATTTAAAAACATTAATTAATATATTCTGGCTACCTCTTTTATTTCCACTGTCTTTCCTTGCATTTTTAGGAGAGGAATATGGATGGAGATATTTTCTCCAAACAGCTCTTCAAGAGCGTATAGGTAAAAAAGGTGGAGTAATATTTTTAGGATTTATATGGGGTATATGGCATTTACCATTGAATATGTTTTTTTATAGTCCCAAAACATCCTTTTATTCCATTCTAAACCAATTAATTGTTTGTACTGCCTATGCCATATTCTTTGGATTTGTGTATATGAAAACAGAAAATGTATGGACAGTTTCCATGATTCATTTCCTAAATAATAGTCTTGCTTTTATAATTTATGGCAGTACTGGATCAGATATTGTTCTTAGCATACAATTAGTATTAGGAAGCTTAATTTGTATGTGTATAGTTTATTTACCATTCCTATTTACTAAGGAATATAAAAAACAAAAGCAAAAGTAAATATGCCAACTTAGGAGGATATGACCCATGAAGAATTGGATTCTATTTATTTTAATGATTATAATGATTATAAAAGAGATTAGAATTTTAATAAAACTTGTAATAAAAACAAAGAAAACCGCCATGGAAATAATATTTCTTATAGCGGGAATAGGAGTTCTTTTTTATATTACTTATAAATATGCCCAAACTCCAATACATTATTTATTAGGAGTATTAGGAATAACTTTATATGTGGTTAGTTATTTAACAACTGGTATAACCTCAAGTGGAATTGCATCTTTGTATAGAGGTGCAAAATTTGTTTCTTGGAATAAAATAGATAAGGTTCAAATAAATATAGGAAAAAGTACAAAGATAATCTATTCTGGAAGTAGCTTTAGCAATAGCATGTATTTTAAAAATGAAGACAGTGATAAAATAATAAAATTTTTAAATGAAAAGCTACCTGATGTATTGGTAAATGTAGATTATGAACCTAATGCAAAAATAAATTAAATATTTAATGGGGAGTGAGGAGAATGATTAACATAGAGTCAAATAAACTTTTAATATATTTCAAGATATTTTGTTGCATATTTGGTAAAACAATTATAGCTACTATGATATTAAAGTTAATCTATAATTTATTTAATATAAGTTTTCCTATGGATTCTAAAGGTATACTAATGTTTGCAACTTTTTATGGTTTATTAAGTATTAGAGATTATGTAGAATGTTCAAAAGAAATTATGTATAATAATTTATCAAAGGAAGATATAATAGGGCAAATTCAGGAAATAATGCAAAATGAGAATTGGGATGCGGAAAAAATTAGTGAGGAACAAATGATTTTTAAAGTTCCTTTGTTCAAAACATTTAGGAGAGAATATTTAGTTGTAAATATATATGAAAATAGCTTAGAGATAGTAGGTTCTAAAAGATTTGTAAAAGGTTTAATAAAGGAAAATAGAAGAGTAATGCGTAGGAAATAAAAAGGGTAGATTAAATTTATCAAGAGTAAATTTAATCTACCCTTTTTATTTTATTTTATTAATATACTCTTGTAATTTTTCTATAAAATATCCAACATGGTACCCATCTAAAAGCTTATGATTTACCTGTATAGAATATGGTAGTAACACTTTATTATCTTTAGTAAAGTATTTTCCAAAGGATATTCTAGGAATAGAATCATTCTCGTCCATAACCATTTCATTTGAAACACTAGTAAATGAAATCCAAGGTATACATGAAAAATAAATTAATTTGTCTTGATCAAAATCTATTTTAGGAAAAAACTTCTGTTGAGATTTAGAAGTTTTCTTTGCAATAGTTGAAAAGCTTTTTATATCATCGCTTAAAGGTAATGTAATAATTTTATATAAATTATCCCTATTACTCATATCAGTAAAGGATGGTATTAAATAGTCATGAAGAACTATACCATCTTTTCTAATCTTATATCGAAAATCTTCCATTTCATTCATAACATATGTAGATGCATAAACCATACTAAAATAAAAGGATAAATCATTGTCTTTTACAAACTTTAGAAAGTGTGTAATATCTAGATTCATGCAAATATTAAATTGAGGATTATTAGCACCTTTAAAAAATTCGAAGTGTTCTTTTCTTGCCCAATTATTAAAATCAATATATTCCATAGCGTTCTCCTTTAGTAATTAGTAGTTTTAGATATTATTCTATCATATGTTTTTTAAAAAGTAACTGACAAATGTCCCATATAATAAAATGAATCCGCATAAATTTACCATCGAATAAAAAATTAATAGATTGTTAACAAAATTGAATAGCCTTAAATACCTCCTGTATGCTCAATTTTTTACTAAAATACGACATTTTATAAAAAGGATTTTATTATGCTAAAGAAGTATAATAGTAATTGCACATAAGGAGGTCATAAAATGTTAAAACCAGAATTTTTATCCATATTAAAAAATGAAAAAGGGAATTTAACTAAGGAGGGGCTAATAAAAGATTTTATTGCAGGTATAATAGTTGCAATAATTGCTCTACCGCTATCGGTAGCTTTAGGAATAGCTTCAGGAGTTTCCCCAGAAAAAGGACTTATTACAGCTATAATAGCAGGATTTTTTATTTCTTTTCTAGGAGGAAGTAGGGTTCAAATAGGAGGACCTACAGGGGCCTTTGTTGTTATTATATATGGTATTATAGAAAAATACGGTATAGATGGACTTATAGTTGCCACATTAATGGCAGGAATAATGCTTGTTATTTTTGGATTATTAAAGTTCGGTTCCTTAATTAAATATATTTCCTATCCCATAACAGTTGGATTTACAGCGGGAATAGCTGTTACTTTATTTTCTACTCAAGTAAAGGATTTCTTGGGACTTTCTATAAACAAAGTACCATCAGAATTTTTACCTAAATGGTCAATGTATATATCAAATATGGGGACGATAAATTGGGTAACTTTAGCATTGGGTATTTTTTCCCTAGCAGTTATAATAGTCTGGCCTAAATTTAATGAAAAAATACCAGGAGCTTTAGTTGCATTAATACTTTCTACCTTTATAGCTTATTTTTTCAAATTAAATGTAGCAACTATAGGAACACAATTTGGGGAAATATCATCAAAAATACCAGTGCCCAAACTTCCAATTGTAGATATTATTACTTTACAAAAATTAATAAAACCAGCCTTTACCATAGCCATTTTAGCAGCTATAGAATCTTTGTTATCCGCAGTGGTAGCAGATGGAATGATAGGAGAAAAACATGATTCAAATATGGAACTTGTAGCACAAGGCGTTGGAAACATTACATCAGCTTTATTTGGAGGAATACCAGCTACAGGAGCCATTGCAAGAACAGCAGCTAATGTTAAAAGTGGTGGAAGAACACCAATTGCTGGAATGGTACATGCTATAACATTACTTTTAATAATGAAAGTTCTAATGCCTCTTGCAAAGTATATACCATTAACTACTCTAGCAGCTGTGTTAATAGTTGTATCTTATAATATGAGCGGATGGAGAACCTTTAGAGATATGCTAAGGGCACCAAAAAGTGATGTTCTAATATTGTTAGCTACATTTTTTATAACAGTTATATTTGATTTAGTAATAGCCATAGAAGTAGGAATAATAATATCCATGTGCTTATTTATGAGAAGAATGGCTTTAGCTATAGAAGTTAATGAATTGGATGGAAGTTATTGCTCTAAAAAATTAAGACTAGAGGGAATTCACACAAATAAAATAGGTGATGAAATATTAATATATGACATAAAGGGGCCACTATTTTTTGCAGGTATAGATAGCTTTATATCCTCAATAGAAAGCTTAAATACAGAATCAAAAGTAGTAATACTTAGAATGAAAAATATGCCTGTACTAGATGTTACAGCCTACGGTGAATTAAAGAAAATAGAAAAATTATGTATGGATGAAGAAATAAAATTAATTATGTCTGAAGTACAAAAGCAGCCTATGAAAGTTATGAAAAACATGGGCATGGTATCAAGACTAGGGGAAAGAAGATTTATAAAAACATTAGAAGAGGCCATAAGAACCGCTAATAATTGTTGTATTGATTAATTTTTCAGTAGAAAAAGAACGAATTAAGGATTAAGTGTATAGTATAAAAGTATAGAAGATTTATATCTATCTTCTAAATATAAAAATATAGTAGTTTCATATTCTTACTGTATAACCATTATATCACTAAGTGGAGGCAGTCCTAAATTTTAGGACTGCCTTTTTTATTATTTGCAATTCATTATAATGTATTTTATGAAATGTGTAAATATATAGTCATTTGACTTTGTAAACTTTTAGGTTTTATAATAAGAAATGTAATTATTTGATGTAATGTTTTTTATTACACTAAGTAAAAAAAATACAATCGGAGTGATGTTTATGAATCCATTTATAAGTGTTGGTATGGCTATTATTATAGGCGTACTTTTTGGTAAAATAATGAACAAATTTAAAATACCCGCAGTAGCAGGGTATGTTATTGCAGGACTTGTTTTAGGTATTTCTGGCGTTAATGTAATAAGCGGTGAAATGTCAGAAAAGCTATCCTTTATAGGAGATTTTGCTTTAGGTATTATAGCATTTAATATAGGTAGTGAGTTAGAATATTCCGTTCTTAAAAAATTAGGTAAACCTATTTTTATAATTGCATTCTTTGAAGCTACCTTTGCATTTATTTTAGTTACTTTAGTTACAATATTATTAGGAGAAAAAATATATACAGCTTTAATATTAGGAGCCGTAGCATCAGCAACAGCTCCAGCAGCTACAGTAATGGTACTTAACGAGCTTAAGGCAAAAGGACCTTTAACTTCAACCCTACTTGGAGTAGTAGCAGTGGATGATGCTATATGTCTTATGATATATGCAATAGCCTCATCTTTGGCAAAAGTTTTCATTAAGCATACATCTATCAATGTATATTCTTTAATATATTTACCAATTAAAGAAATAGTTCTTTCTATATTATCAGGTTTTGTATTAGGAATTATACTTGTATATATAGTCAATAAACTTCATAAAGAATCGGAAATTCAAATTGTAGCATTAGGATTTATTATAACTCTTACAGGATTATCCATGAAATATCATTTATCTCCACTATTATCTTGTATGAGTTTAGGTGTAGCTGTATCAAATCTATGTGCTCATAGTAATGATGTTTTTGCTACTATAGAAAAATTTGATGCTCCAATTATAACAGCATTCTTTGTTTTAGCAGGTGCAAAACTTGATATAAGTCTAATTCCTAAAATAGGATTACTTGGTATATGCTATCTAATATTTAGAATAATAGGTAAAATATCAGGAGCCTATGTGGGAGGAATAATTTCAAAAGCACCTAAAACTGTTAAAAAGTATATAGGATATGGACTATTCTCACAAATCGGTGTAGCCATAGGTCTTGCCATTGTAGTAGGCAGAGAATTTAAAGGTACAGGACTTGATTTAAAAGTTATAACCATTCTTTTAGCAACTACAATTATTACAGAAATAATAGGGCCGATTTTTACAAAACAAGCTATAATAAAAGCTAAGGAAGCAAATATATAATATATAAAGGGGGAATTTTTTATGTATGCCATTGTGTTAATACTTAATGACCTAAAAAAACTTAACCATGTTAATGAAATTTTTTACGAAGAAAATTGTGGTGCAACTAACGTAAATAGTAGAGGACTTGGTAAAATACTTCTTGAAAATAACTCAGATGTACCATTCTTTGCAGGCATTAGAAAGTTTGTAGAAGGGGATAATCCTTACAATAAAACCATAGTAGGGGTTGTAAAAACCGAAGAGAAAAAGAATAAGATAGCTAAAAGATTAGTAGAAGAATTAGGTATATGTGACAAACCAGGTATAGGTTTTATGTTCGTAATACCAGTAACTGAATGCTTTGGCTATAAAGCAAATATATAAGTGATTAAATAAAATAGAACACCTTATTTTATAATACCAAATTAAATTGGATATGAAATAAGGTGTTTTTTATACACAGATTGAGTTATATGTAGGTAATAAAGGTATAAACTGATTTTTTAATTACCATCTGTATTTTATGGTAAAATTAAACCTAGGTAAGGGGGAGATTTTGTGAACAACATATTGTTAGTTGAAGATGACAGTATATTAGCATATAGCATTGAATACACACTAAATGGTGAAGGTTTTAATTTAAAGTGTGCAGATAGTATAAAAAAAGCTAGGGATAATTTTAAAGAAAATAGTTTTGATTTAATAATTTTAGATGTAATGCTTCCAGATGGAAATGGATATGATTTTTGTAAAGAAATAAGAAAGGCATCAGAAGTTCCTGTAATTTTTTTGACTGCCTGTGATGAAGAGGCTAATGTGGTTATAGGATTAGATATAGGGGCAGATGATTATATCACTAAGCCCTTTAGAATAAAAGAGTTGATATCAAGAATTAGAGCTATACTTAGACGTAGCAAAACATTTTCAAAGGATTTAGATTTGTTAATTTCTGGAGATATAAAAGTGCAAACTTTACAGGGGAAAATTGAGAAAAATGACAAGGAAATAATACTTACAGCATTAGAATATAGATTGCTTCTAATTTTTATAAATCATCCTAAGCAGATATTAAGTAGAAATATTATATTAGAAGAATTATGGGATGCTGAAGGTGAATTTGTAGATGATAATACTCTTTCTGTATATATAAGAAGACTTAGAGAAAAAATTGAGGATAATGCAGGAGAACCTAAATATATTACCACTCATAGAGGACTAGGATATAGGTGGAACTACGAAATTAATAAATAGGAGGCGTATTATGGATTCAATTTTAAAAAATCCTGAGATAAAGAGCATAATTATAAAGCTTTTAATAGTCCACAGTATATTTGCAGGAAGTATATATTTTTTCTTTAATCATCAGTTTCATAAATTAAATGAAAATATAGTAAATCAAAATTCTATGATAATTGGAAAAGTATTATATGACCATCCTGAATTAGAAAATAACATTATAAAATATGTAACAAAAGAAGCTACAAAAGAACAGATAATTAAAGGAAAAGAAATACTAAAACAGTATGGATACTATGAAGATATGAAAATAACCTCTCAGCCATTACTTAAAAGTTTTTATGAAAGTTTCCAAGTAAAGTTTATTTTAGCATTTATATTAGGACTAATACCTTTAATAGGTATAGTTTTATTAGAATATAAAAACATATTTAAAAAAGTAAAAGAAATATCCCATGCTTCTGAAAAAGTTATAGAAGGGGATTATAGCTTAATACTAAGGGAGGATAGAGAAGGAGACTTTGCAATATTAGCACATAATTTTAATTTAATGTCCAATATATTAAAACTAAGTTTACATAAACTAAAAGAAGATAAAATTTTTCTAAAAAATATAATTTCAGATATATCCCATCAATTAAAAACTCCACTAACATCTTTACTTACAATTAATGAGCTTTTACTAACTCGTAAGGAAATGAAAGACGATGTAAGAATAGATTTTTTACAAAAAAGTGGATCCCAATTAAATAGGATGGAATGGTTAATTATAAGTCTATTAAAAATAGCTAGGTTAGAAGCCCAAGCTATAAATTTTGAAAAGAGAAATACTCTTGGAATAAACTTCATCCAAGATGCTTTAAGCAGTTTAAAATTTAAGAGTGATGCAAAGCATCAAAAGATAATGGTAAGTGGTAATTTGGATAATGTATATTTTTATGTGGATGAACAGTGGACAATTGAAGCAATATTAAACATTATAAAAAATTGTATTGAACATACAAAAGAAGGAGGAGAAATAAAAGTACATATTTCTGAAACTCCTTTGTTTAGTAGAATTTTAATCGAGGATAATGGAGAAGGCATAGATAAAAAGGATTTACCACATATATTTGAAAGATTTTATAAAGGAAGCAATTCTGTTAATGCAGAAAGTGTAGGTATTGGACTTGCTTTAACTAAAGTGATTATAGAAAGACAAGGAGGAACTATATTAGTAAACAGTAAAAAGGGAATAGGAAGTAAGTTTACTATTACTTTTTTAAAAGGAATAATATAGAAAACTTACTATTTAGTAAGATAAAAATCACCTTCCTGTAAGTTTCAAATTTTATAATGATAATAGAAACACACAACAAATAAAAAATATGAAGTAATAGTACAAAATAGGGAGGAAGATATAATGGAAGTTTTAAAGACCATTGATTTAAGTAAAAGTTATGGTTTAGGAGATACTAAGGTTAACGCACTAAAAAATATAAATATATCTATAAATGAAGGGGAGTTTGTAGCTGTAGTAGGGGCTAGCGGCTCTGGAAAGAGTACATTATTACACCTATTAGGAGGAGTGGACAAACCTACATCAGGAAAGGTAATAGTTGATGGAGCAGATATATATGCCTTAAGCGAAAAAGAACTTGCTGTATTTAGAAGAAGAAAGATAGGTTTTATATTTCAATTTTATAATTTAATACCTGTATTAACAGCAGAAGAAAATATAACTCTTCCAATACTTTTAGATAATAAGAAGGTTGATAAAAAATATGAGGAGGAATTAATTAATATTTTAGGATTACAAAATAGAAGAAATCACCTTCCCTCAGAACTTTCAGGGGGACAGCAACAAAGGGTGTCTATAGGGAGAGCATTAGCTTATAAACCTTCAATAATATTAGCAGATGAACCTACAGGGAATTTAGATAGTAAAAATAGTAAGGAAATAATAGAGCTACTTAGATTTTCAGTGCAAAAATATCATCAAACATTAATAATTATAACCCATGATTTAAATATTGCATCTCAGGCAGACAGAATAATAACGATAGAGGATGGATCTGTAGTTAAAGATGAGGTGATGAGAGCATGAAAAAGTATGGTCATCTAACATATAGATATTTAAAGGAGCAAAAGAAAAGAACTATACTTACAATATTAGGTATAGTACTTTCTGTTGCACTTGTAACTGCTATAGGAACAATGCTTGTAAGCATAAAAACAAAATTTATAAGTGATTGTATAAAAGACAAGGGACATTATCATGGGGAATTTGTGGGAATCAATAAGAAAGATGTTAACAAAATAAATAACAATGTGGATGTAGATAATATATCTGTTACTAGCAACGATACAACAGCAATAATATCAAATATAAGTAAGGAGGAAAGAGACGCCAACCCTTCAGCTCCTTTGCATAGATATTTAAATATAAAAGCTTATGGTAGCAGTGCACTAAGTATGATTCCTATTAACGTAAAAGAAGGACGGCTTCCACAAAAAGAAAATGAAATAGTATTAGAGTATTGGGTACCTGATTATTTATCTGGAAAACCTAAGATTGGAGATAAAATTAAATTAGATATTGGAAAAAGAATAGTTAAAGAAAAGGGTAGTAAAGATGGAGAAGGAGAAACTAAGGAAACTTTTAATAAAACAGGAAAAAGGGAATATACAATAGTGGGTGTTACAGCTCCTAAATTTTCATGGCCAGGTGTATACATTACCCAGGGAATAACTTTTTTAGATGAAAACAAACTAGCAAGTGATAAAAAATACAATGTTTATGTAAAATTGAATTCTGCGAAAGATGTTTATAAAAAGTGTGAGAATATAGCTAAAAATTTAGGAATGGAAAAAGAAAAAACATCAAAAGGTATCTATGGGTATAACATTGAGTATAATGAGCAGCTTTTAAGATTATACGCTCAAAGTTTAGATAAGTCTATAAATGAAGGGTTAACAGCTTTAGTGGCATTTATAGTAGGATTAATTATTATAAGTACTATAGCAGTTATATATAACATATTTAACATATCAGTTTTAGAGAGAGTTTCACAATTTGGGATACTTAGATGTACAGGAGCTGCACCAAATCAAATAAAAAAATTAGTCTTAAAGGAAGCATTAATTTTAAGTTTCATAGGTATTCCATTAGGACTCGCTAATGGAGTACTAGCTATGAAAATAGTAATTAGTGTGGTTAAAGTTTTATTAAAAGATGAGATAAAGGTAGTTATATCACCAGTTGTATTCATAATAAGTGCGATAATAGGATTAATTACAATTTATCTATCTGCAATAGGGCCAGCCAGAAAGGCTTCTAAGGTTTCACCATTAGAGGCAGTAAGAAATACTGGAAGTTTAAAGAAGGAAAAATTTAAAAAGAGGAAAAGATTTAGAATAATTAATAAGGTTTTTGGAATAGAAGGAGAAATTGCCTATAAAAATCTTAAAAGGAATAGAAAAAAGTTTAGAATTACTGTATTTTCATTGACTATAAGTATAGTACTTTATATAGTTTTTGGTAGTTTTGCAAGTCTTGTATTTAAAATGGGAGTAGTAAAAGAAAAAGATATGAAAGATTTTATGCTTTGGAAAAAGGGAAATTCAAATATAGGAATAAGTCTTTCTATTTATAATGAAATTACAAATTTTAAAGATGTAGAAAAAGTATATAAAGTTATGTATGATGGTAGAGCTATTTTAATCCCTAAGGAAAAAGTAAATCCTAAAATATTTCAGTTAAGACCAAATTTAAAAGAAAGAATAAAAGATGAACAATTAGTTCTTCGTAGTAATGGAGTAATTTCCTATGGAGATAATATATTACCTGAGCTTAAAAAATATCTTAGGGAAGGTAGTATAAATAAAGAAAAATTAAATAACGAAAATGGAGTAATCCTTATAAAAACAAATAGTTTACACAATGAAGAAACCAAAAAGTCCTCTGTATTTGATATAGCAGATTATAAAGTTGGAGATGAAATTAAAATTATTGATAAGAAGAAACTGAAAGATAATGAATATATTGGTGAAGGTAATATTAAAAGGGTTAAAGTTGTAGGTATTTTGGATAAAGGTATTTTGGATAATGAGTATAACGTTAGTGAATCAGTGACTTTAATAACTTCAGAAAAAGTATACACAAATATTACTGGAAATAATGATATTAGAAGAATGTTCATTCAGCTAAAAGAAGGTAGTAATAAGGATAATTTAGCAGAGTATTTTAAGAATTTAAGTAAAAAAGATCCTGGATATCAATATTTTGATTTTCAAGAGGATTCAAAACGAAACAGAGATAAGGCTATAGCAATTAATATATTTTTATATGGTTTTGTAGGAGTAATAACTTTAATAGGATGTTTAAATATTGTAAATACCATAAGCACAAACTTAATACTTAGAAAAAGAGAATTAGCTATGATTAGGGCAGTAGGTATGGACAGGGGCAAAATGAGCAAAATGATTTGTATTGAAGGAATATATTATGGAATAATAGCGTCTATATATGGAGGAATTATTGGAACGGCACTATCTTATGAATTGTTTAAAATAATGACAAATTTTAGAGATTTTCAATGGGTATTTCCTATAAAAGAAATTTTAATAGCTGTAATTGGAGCTATAATTATTTCTCTTATATCTACTTATATACCATTAAGAAAAATAAATAAGGAAAATATAATTGAGAATATTAGAGGGGCAGAGTAATGGAGAAGAATGTAATAAAAAGAAAATCTCAGAAGAAAGATAGATTTTCAGTTATTGTTTCAATTGGGTTGTGGTGTGTTGCAGTGCTATATATATTAGCATTAGCAAAGATAGTGGTATTAAAAAATGGTTTTAATACAGAGATTAGATCACTTAGTCTTATACCATTTGAATTTATTTCAGATTTTTTTACCATGGATACATCCATTGACGTTCTTTTAAAAAATTGTTTTGGTAACTTTGCAATATTTATTCCAATGGGAATTCTTTTGCCAGCACTAGTTAAAAACATCCATGGGAAAAAGGTAGTTTTCATATGCTTTTTTATAAGTTTAACTATTGAAGTTGCTCAATATATTGTGGGATTTGGCATAACAGATATTGATGATTTAATACTTAATACATTGGGTGGTGCAGTTGGTGTATTACTATATTTTAAGTTATTAAAAAAGATTGATAATAAAGCCAAAGCAAGTATCGCCTCATTAAGTTTTCTTTCTATATTTGGAATAACTGGAGTATTGTCTTTATGGCTATATCAACCCAACATACTACCACCTCAAATAAAAGTTATCAATCAGGAAGTTATGGGAGGCATAAATACAGATAAGCCTGATATTAAAGTATTGTGCAAAGATATAAAGGATAACATTTTATTTACTCAAACTGTTAATACTGACAATCCAAAGGAGCTTAAATTTATGGTAGATGAGGATACACAATTTTTTACTAAAACCATAGGAGCTCAATATTCTCCAAATGGTAATGTGCAAAAAACTTTCGTCACATATGGAAAAACTACAAAAGAATGGTTGGAAAAATTAGTTAAAGAAGATAAGGCAACATTATCTTTGTGGATATCAGAGGATAATAAGTGTAATGCTGTTTTAGTGTGGAGATGGGAAAGTAAAGAGTAATAGGGGTTGATATCCCTATTACTCTACGTCCTCTTCATTACATAAAAATAGCTTTGTAGAACTTGGATGTGTATGAAATATTACCTTTGTAAAAAATCTTGTAATTTTGTAAATTCTTTCATATAAGTATCCTTAATTCTTTTAACTATATTCTTAGCTATAGTTTCATCATACATATGAGATGTCCTATTTCTATCTAACATCATTTGAATCCATATATCTCCATCAGAAATTATTTTATATTTAAAAGCTAATCGGATAGTGCTTCTAGGAGACAAGGCTTCATCTAATATACCTTGATCTTCTAGATATAACTTCATAACCTTCCAACTTTGTTCAAATGTAAATTCAAACCTTTGGATAATACCATCTATTATTATATCATCATCAATATCTTTTTTAAAAGCTTCTTGTAGTCTAGAGAATGCATTTGCAAAATCACTTATTCTTTCATTCAACCTCTTTGCCACGATAAATAACAACTCCTTCATTTAATATATTTTTTATTAAATCTTTTTTAGTTAATTCGTTGAATGCTAATATATCAAACATTAAGCATGTATCTAAATCCTCTATATAAAAAGTAATTTTAGCTAATGTTAAATGGCTTAGTTCTTCACCAAATATACATAAATCTATATCCGAATTATACTTATTATCTCCTCTAGCACGTGAGCCAAATAATACTACTTTTTCAACTTGGGGATACTTTGCAAAGATTTTTTCTAGCTGAGTTTTTAATTTGTCATCTAACAAAATTGTATCACCTACCTAAATAGTTTTTGTATATTTAGTATAACAATTATTAATTTTTTATACAATTATACTTAGTGAATAACTGTTAATTGAATAAAAACATCAGAATATCATATAATAAATTAAATAGTTATAAAAATACATGTTTATTTTTACTGATTATTTGATATAATATAAGTAAGATATGAGAAATAAAAATAGGGTGTTGGTAGCACCCTATAGTATACAATTCTAGTTGCTTAGGCAACTGGCATCACTATTTAATATTAAATTAAAAATAGTAGCTATCCAATTGCGAGTGGGGCTACTATTTTTTTGACATTTTCTCTATAAGAAGCACTATAAATGTTAATAGTGCAACCAAGAATACTCCTGCCTGAAATAGTAACATTAAAACATCGTTACCCATAGGCATCACCTCCCTTCAAAAGGGATAATGTGATACCAGTAGCCCACAATGAACTATATTGAATTGTACTAGAAAATTATAACATATAATATCTGAAAATTCTATATTCAATGTTAAAATAGGAAAAATCATTATAAAAATCTGGTTGTATAGCAAGCTCTATTTCCCGCCATACTAAAAAAGAAAGCAGAAAGAAAAGCGACATTCTTCTAAAATAAGGCATTAAAAAAAGTTTAAAAAGGAGATAGATACTATGAAAAATAAGCCAGATGATAGAAGAGATAATGTAGATAAAATCCAATATAATATTGATAAAACTATTGAAAATTGTCATCGTGCCAATGAAATGATTGCAAAAACAAGCGATGAAAAAATGAAAGAAACACTAGAAGAAAAAAATGAAAGAAGAAGAGAAGCACTTAAGGGTATGAGAAGTGAAATCAAAGATGAAGCTATATATCAAAAAAATAGATATATATAAGTTTTAAATAAGATTACTTTTAATAGTGCAACAAGTTGTTGCACTATTAATGTTTTATAAAATAATTTATAATTTTCGCCTCATAGCTTTAATAATTTTTTTTGTTTCTTTATCCACCCGTAAAGACTCACAAATTTTTTGAAGTGATTTATTATATGTAAAATAATCTAAATTATTATTTTTTAAATAATCCATTGTTTTTTCCGGAAATTTTATATAACAAATAGAAACTGCCCAAGCAACTGCCATTTTTGCATAGTAGCCAGGATGATTTACATTATCTAATAATTTAAGTACTTTATCTATATATTCATCGTTAATATAGAAATCAAGTAGCATTACAACGGCAAAACGAACCTCATATTCTTTTTTAGAAGATAAAAATGGTTGTATAAAGTTCCAAACCTGTTCCATATTATTATTAGTAAATTTCAAACCACCACAAAAGCTATCACACACAGACCAGTTATCAATTTTCGGTATAAATTCAGCAACATATAGAAGAATTTCTTCAATGTTTGTTTTTATATAACCTAAAACCATTCCTTGAAGCATAATTTGTTCAAAATACTGGTTATCAGCAGTGTCTATGAATTTCCGCCAATCATCCTTTGCTACTTTCTTTGCAAGCTTACGAAGTTCAGGTAATCTAACTCCTAAAATGTTATCTATATTAGGTAAAAGAGAAGAAGAAAACTTCTTATAATCTTCATCTATTAATTCAAAAATTTCCTCTCTAATTTTTTTATTCAATGTTTATCTCCTTTTTATTAACTATTTATATTTTTTTCAATTTTTAATAAGTATTCTTTAATTTTTAGTCCACCACCATATCCTACTAATTTTCCATTTGAACCAATTACTCTATGACAGGGAATAAAAATGGAGATAGGGTTTTTATTATTAGCCATACCAACTGCACGTGCAGCTTTAGGGTTCCCAATATTTTTAGCAATTTCTCCATAACTTTTAGTTTCTCCAAAGGGAATTTCTCTTAATGCTTTCCAAACCTTTTGTTGAAAATCTGTACCTTTAGGCAAAAGGGGAAGATCAAATTCTTTTCTCTTTCCTAAAAAATACTCCTTTAGTTGGTTATAAGCTTTTTTAATCAATTCAGTTTCCTTTTTCTTAAAATTATCTAATATAGGACATTCATTAAAATATAAATGGGTAATTGCAATGCCATTTTCAACTATATAAATTTTGCCTATTTCAGTTTGGTAGGAATATATGCTATTCATTTGGCGTACCTCCCAATATTCATTATTTATCTTATATATATAATACTATATTTTTAAAATGAATAATTAGAAAAGTATATATTTAAGAATTTATTAATAAAGGAATAAGGGATTCTTTAGAAAGTATTTGTATAATAGTGGAAGTATATATTTAAGGAGGAGAAAAATGAATATAAAAAAAACAAAGTATCATAAGCCATTAATGATTTTGTTTGTGGTATATTTATTAGCAATGACATGGATTATTTTGTTTAAAATGCAATTTTCAATTAACACTATGGATAACGGGAGAAGTATTAATTTAATTCCATTTCATGATTCCGTTATAATAAATGGACATGTTGATATAAGTGAAATAATCTGGAATGCACTTATTTTTATACCTTGTGGTATTTATTTTTGTTCATTATTTAAGAACTGGTCTTTTTTAAAAAAACTATTAGTTTTTATAGGTATTAGTCTATTTTATGAAGTATTTCAATTTATACTAGCCATTGGTCGTTCAGATATAACAGATGTTATAGAAAACACTTTAGGAGGAATTATAGGAATAGGTGTTTACATCATCATGAGTAAAATATTTAAAACTGAGGAAAAAACACTAAAGTTCATTACTATTTGTGCAGCTCTAGCTACTGTATTGATGATTATATTCTTAGCTATTTTATTCTTAGCAAATGCATAAATTACTACTGTATAAGTATTTATGGATTGACAAGTAATCCCTACAACCATATAATTGAAAATGAAATTCAATATTGAAGTAATTAAAATAAGTTATAGATAAAATAAATAAGAGAGGAGTAATTGGATGAATTTGTGTAGGGATAAACAATATGAAATAAAAAGTTTAAAATCTAATAATTCTTGTATTTGCGATGGATTTAATAAAACCTACAATGGAATCTATGATGAATACAATTATCAAATCCCACGGGAGTTTGGCAATGGACATTTAAAACAATTATTCAGTTCTCAAAATGCTCGTATTATGGAATTTGACATCAACTTATTAAAAGAGATAGAAATTAATGGGACTTCAAAGACGCCTCATATAGACATGCTCTTTTGTCTTGGTGATGATATACAGTGGGAGTTGCCCCAAACAGGTAAGAAGTTTGAAATGCTTTCTGGTGAAGGTTATATGGGTACTAGTGAAGAAACTATAAAAAGATGTGTTTATCCAGCAAAGTGTGATATTAAATTAATTGAAATTAAAATGCCCTTAAAGAAAATGAAGGATACCATTTATAAAATTTGTGAAGATTATGGCTGTCATAGCGATTTTTCAAAGAAAGTATGGTGTGATAATTTAAAAATAACACCTTCCGTTAATGTGATTTTACATCAAATGCTAAAATGTCCCTATGAAGAATCCTTAAAGTGTTTATACATGGAAGGAAAGCTTATGGAACTTGTTGCTGTATATCTAAATGAGATTATGAATCAAACTAAGAGAGGATCAAATAACATAAATTTATCAAAAGATGATATAAAAAGTATTTATAAAGCAAGGGATATACTAGATAAAAGTATTAACCAAAAAGTTACATTAAGTTATCTTTCAAAGGAAGTTTGTCTTAATGAATTTAAACTAAAAAAAGGATTTAAAGAATTATTTGGAGTGCCTGTATATACTTATTTATTAGATAAACGATTAGAACTTGCAAGATTATATTTAGAAAAGAAAGAACTTCGTGTTAGTGAGGTGGCAAGCCTTGTTGGTTACGGAAACATGAGTCACTTTGCAACAGCCTTTCGAAAAAAATATGGGGTAAACCCCAGTGAATTCATAAAATAAAAAAATCCTGATCTGAGCTAATACAATCCTAATTTGAGTAGAGAAGCTATAAATAAAAACTTATAATTGATAATAGTAATCAATTATAAGTTTTTATTTTTAATTTGGAGGTATTATTATGGAAATACAAAGGAAAGAAGGAGAGATAAATGAATAAGAAAAAAACAGGCATTCCAAGACTTTTAGAAATAGCTGGAGAAAAACGAGGATTACTTATAGCATCATCTATATTATCAGCTATTAGTGCAATTTTTATGTTATTACCATATATAGCAGTTTATTTTATAATAGCTGAGCTTTTAAAAAATGCTGCAAGTCCCCAAAATGTTGATTCTACACAGATGTTATACTGGGGAACTATTGCTCTTATAGGACTTATAGGAGGAATTGTTGCAATGTATATATCTGGATTAATGTCCCACATGGCGGCCTATAGAATTTTATATAGTCTAAGAGTTCGTATGTCAGAGCATATAGGGAAACTACCTTTAGGTTATTTAAGCAACACATCAACAGGTATAGTAAAGAAAACCTTTGAGCAAAATGTAGAAAAGATTGAAGCCTTTGTTGCTCATCAATTGCCAGACATGGTAAATGTGTTTGTAACAATGATTGTAACAATAATTATAATGCTTAGCTTAAATCCATGGCTTACACTAGGAGCTATGATACCACTTATGTTAGGATTCTTAATACAAATGAAGAAAAGAAGTGGTAAAGCGGCGGAGGAAAGTGCTAAAAAATACTATAATGCCTTAGAAAAAATTAATTCATCAACTATTCAATATGTAAAGGGAGTTCCCGCTGTAAAGATATTTGGAAGAACCGTATATTCCTTTCGTAAATTTTATGATGATATGATTTCCTACAGGGATTATTGTGTGAAATACACAGATCAGTATCAGAATACTTATATAAGTTCAAAGATATTATTAAATTCAACTTTAACATTTATATTACCTATAGGAATTCTACTAATGAGCCAAAACTTAAAAGATTTTTCATTTGCACAAACTCTACTATTTTTTATTATTTTAGCACCAGGAGTTGCATCACCCATGACACGTTTTATGACCTTTGCATCTTCCTTAGGGGATATTTCTGAAGGAGTTTTACGTATTGATAATATTTTAGAAGAAGAAACTATTTGTGAATCAAAAAATCCTAAAGCTCCTTCATCTTATGATATTGAATTTAACAATGTGTCATTTTCTTATAATGCTTTAGATGCATCCACAAGAAAAGAGGCACTATCTAATATTAGTTTTAAAGCAAAAAAAGATTCACTTACAGCCCTTGTAGGGCCATCAGGTTCAGGGAAATCTACAGTTGCCAACCTTATTCCACGTTTTTGGGATATTCAAAAGGGACATATTAGAATTGGTGGTGTAGATATTAGAGAAATTTCCACAGAGGATTTGATGAATTTGGTTTCCTTTGTTTTTCAAGATACCTTTTTATTCCATGATACCCTATATGAAAATATTCGTGTAGGTAGACCAGGCGCTACAAAGGAAGAAATATACAAAGCTGCAAAAGCAGCTCAATGCCATGAGTTTATTACAAGCCTTGAAAAAGGATACAATACCATTGTTGGAGAGGGAGGTGTTCATCTTTCTGGTGGCGAAGAGCAACGAATTTGTGTGGCAAGAGCAATCCTAAAAAATTCTCCTATATTAGTTTTAGATGAGGCTACTGCCTTTTCAGATCCAGAAAATGAGCACCATATGCAACTTGCCTTAAGAGAACTTATGAAAAATAAAACTGTTATTATGATTGCACATAGATTAACAACTATTAAAGATGCTGAAAATATAATTGTTTTAAAAGATGGAAGTATTGTAGAGAAGGGAACTCATGATTTTCTTGTGAAAAAAGAAGGATTATATAAAAAGCTTTGGGATGCATACACTGTGTCATCAGATTGGGGTATAAAGAAAGGGGAGGCTTTAGCATGAAAATTTTTACGAACATTACAGCGGGACATCCAAAAAAACTTATAAAACCTGTTATGTATACAATCTTGGCAAATATCATAGGTATGTTACCCTTTGGTTTTTCCATAGTAGCTATACAAGTTATTTTTAAACCCTTTGTAAATCCGGAAGAGAGCCTTGATATATCAAAGTTATGGATGATTGTATTAGGACTTGTTTTATCCATGACAATTATGTTTATAGCAGAAATTCCAGCTTATAGACATGCCTATAGGGATGCCTATATGACAGCAGCCAATGGAAGGGCAAATCTTGCAGAACATATGAGAAAATTACCACTAGGATATTTATTTTGTCAAGATGCTGGAATGCTTGGAAATATGATGATGGGGGATTTTACTATGGTAGAGCATGGTATGAGTCATGTAGTTCCAGGTTTAATAGGAGCATTAGTAACACCAATATTAGCTTTTGTAGGACTAGCTTTTATAAATTGGCGTATGTCTCTTTCTATGTTTGCTGCAATGCCAGTAGCATTGCTTATAATTGTTGGTACTTCTAAACTACAAAAAGTATTGGGAGGACAGTTAACAGAGGCAAAGGTAGATGCATCAAACCGTCTACAGGAGTATTTAACAGGTATTCGTGTAATTAAATCCTGCAACATGACAGGAGAACAATTTGAGCATCTAGAGGGTTCTTTTTATAATCTGATGAAAAAAAGTATTAAAATGGAAGGGCTTTTACAATCTATTGTATTAACAGTAACTCCACTACTTAGGTCAGGACTTACAATTATGGTTTATGTAGCTAGTTATCTTTTAATGGATGGAAATCTTGATATTATTACACTGGCAACATTTTTAGTTATAGGCACAAGAATATTTGATCCACTTTCTGAAGCCATTATAAATTTTGCAGAACTTCGTTATGATGCCCAAGCTGGTGAAAGGATTATAAAATTCATGAAAGAGCCTATTATGTCAGGAGAAAAAATTCCACCTAAATCCAATGATATTGAACTACAAAATGTTGACTTTGCATATAACAATGTACAGGTACTAAAGGATGTATCAATTAAAATGAAAGAAGGTACATTAACAGCATTGGTAGGACCTTCTGGTAGCGGTAAAAGCACCATACTTAAATTGATTGCAAGATTTTATGATCCACAAAGGGGAAAGGTACTTTTAGGTAATGAAGATATGAAAGACATGAATCCAGAAAGCTTACTTAAAAAGATTTCCATGGTTTTTCAAGATGTGTATTTGTTTCAGGATACTATAGGAAACAATATCCGATTCGGAAAAGAGAATGCAACTCAAAAAGAAGTAGAAGAAGCTGCAAAAAAAGCTTGTTGTCATGATTTTATAATGAAATTACCACAGGGATATGATACTCCAGTTGGAGAAGGTGGTTGCACTTTATCTGGTGGTGAAAAACAACGTATATCCATTGCAAGGGCTATACTTAAAGATTCACCAGTAGTACTTTTGGATGAAGCCACCGCATCCCTTGACCCAGAGAATGAAATGGATGTACAAAGGGCTATAAACCAATTAATTAAAGGAAGAACTGTAATTGTTATTGCCCACAAATTAAAAACTATTTGCTCAGCAGATACTATTGTTGTATTAGAAGATGGAAAGGTCATAGAACAGGGAAAACACGAAGATTTAATTTTATTAAAAGGACTTTATGCTCGTCTTTGGGAATTTCAGCAAGCATCTGAAGGAAGATAAATCCGCTTGATTAGTAAGTTAATATAAAAAAGCTAGAAGGACTATGTTAAAATAAAATGTACCCTATAGAATAGACACTCTAAAAAAAGTCTATCCCGTAGGGTACTTTTGTGTATAATTAAATAAAGAATAATTGATATTAGGAGAACTGTAATGAGTAAAAAAATATTTACTGAAAATGAAATAGCGATACTATCTGAAAATAAATTTGTAAAAAAGGTTAGTTGTAAAGGAATTACATATACTGATGAATTTAAAAGATTATTTATTATGGAAAATAAAAATGGAAAATTTCCACGAAAAATATTCGAAGAATGTGGATTTAATATAGATATTTTAGGTTTAAAGCGTGTTCAATCATGTGGAAAAAGATGGCGTGCAGCATT
>NZ_FUWT01000012.1 GCF_900167265.1 Clostridium tetani | reverse complement strand
TATAGAAAATCAAGGAATGAAATGATGTGAGGATATGTTAAAAGCTTATAAATATAGGATTTATCCAAATAAAGAATAAAAATTATATTTAGCTAAAACTTTTGGTTGCACTAGATTTATCTATAATAAGATGTTGGCTGATAGAATTGAATCCTATAAGGAAAATAAAGATTTAGACATTAAGCAAATTAAATATCCTACACCAGCACAATATAAAAAAGAGTTTGAATGGCTTAAAGAGGTTGATAGTTTAGCTTTAGCTAATGCACAACTAAATTTAGATAAAGCATATAAAAACTTTTTCAGAGATAAATCTGTTGGGTTTCCTAAATTTAAGAAGAAAACTAGTGCTAATAGCTATACAACAAATAATCAGAATGGTACTGTATCCTTAGAAAATGGATATATAAAAGTTCCTAAATTAAAATCTAAGATTAAAGTAAAACAACATAGACAATTTACAGGTAAAATTAAATCCTGTACGATATCTAAAACTCCTACAAATAAATATTATGTATCCATTTTAGTAGATACTGAAAATTTTATATTACCTAAAATTGATAAAAAAATAGGTATAGACTTAGGAATAAAAGAATTTGCTATAACAAGTGATGGAGAATTTTTTAGTAATCCAAAGTGGCTAAGAAGATCTGAAAAGAGATTAAGAAAATTACAAAAGGATTTATCAAGAAAGAAAAAAGGTAGTAATAATAGAAAAAAAGCAAGGTTAAAAGTTGCTAAACTACATGAGAAAATAGCTAATCAAAGAGCAGATTTCTTAAATAAGTTATCAATTAAACTGATTAGAGAAAACCAATCTATAGTCATTGAGGACTTGAAAGTTAAGAATATGCAACAAAATCATAAGCTAGCTAAAGCTATAAGTGAAGCTAGTTGGTCAGAATTTAGACGGATGTTAGAATATAAAGCTAGTTGGTATGGTAGAAAGATAATTATAGCACCTTTCAATTATGCTAGTAGTCAGTTATGTTCTGAATGCGGATATAAAAATGAAGATGTAAAAAATCTAGCTCTTAGAGAATGGATATGTCCTAATTGTGGAGTACACCATGACAGGGATATAAATGCAAGTAAAAATCTACTGAAATTAGCTATATAATTTTGGTAATAAGCGAGGTTGGTTCAACCTTTTGAGCGTGGGTAAACTTGCTACAGTAGTAGTATTGACCACGAAGCCCTCACTTCAACGGAGTAAGTGAGGGGTAGTTCACATTAGAGAAGGGATATGTGTTATGTTATGGAAAATTTTAAAAAAGCATTGATAGATATTTGTATTACATATGTAAATTTATTATTTTCTATGATAGTTATGAAACAATGCTTTAATATAGAAGGATTTTCTTATATATTTTTTACCCAGGTTTTTTTAATAGGGGCTTTTATATATGTAATAAATGTACTTTTATCAAAAAAAAACTTTTATAAAATATTAATATTACCCTTTTTAATGGCAGCATTATATATATGGATACACAATAATGAAAAATATATACTTATGACAATATATAAAAATATAGAATACATAAAAATTTTAAATACAGATATATATGAAGGAAATAATACTTACTTTTATCAATATAAGGACATTCTATCAATTAGTATACCTTTAATTACAATAATTATTTTATTCATAGGCAATTATTTTAAAAATTTTATTATAGCTTTTTCTATTTTGTGGATTGGGTTTTGTTGGCACTATGGATATAAAGAAATAGTAAAAAATATAACACCATATTTATTATTTTTAAGCATATTTACTTATCTTATAAATCAAAATTTAGATATAAAAAATAGAGTTCATAAAGAAAGTATAAAATTAAACATGAGTAAATATGTTACTCTATTTTATATATTATTTCTAAGTATAACAATACCTTTTTTAACAAAACACATTTCTAATGATTCTAATATAATCAATAAAGATTTAAGGAAAAAGATAGTAGATAAGGTTTTACAAAATACTAAAAACACAAATAGAGGTTACTCTTTAAATAAATCTGGATATAGTGATACAGAAAAGAAACTAGGAGGACCTATAGATATAGATAATAATGAGGCATTTAAAGTAAAATCTGATAAACCATATTATTTAAGAGGTACAACAAGAGATTATTATGATGGTTCATCTTGGAAAATCAGTGAAGATACTTTTAAAAGATTAGATAAGTATAAAGAAGAACTACAACCTAAGAGTAATTCTTTTTTCTCTATAAGAGGAGAAGGAAATAAAAATAGCATAAGTATAATACCAACTAATATATCCACATCAACACTATTTGTACCCATGAATACCTATGACATAAGGTGGAACAATAGGATTTATTTTAATAGAGATAAAAACTTTATAACAGGTAATAATGCTCTAGAGGAATATAACATTCAATTTTATGATGATAACTACAAATATTCTGTGGTATCTAATAATATAAAAGAAAAAGAAGATTTTTTTAAAAATATGTTAAACTTTGAATATAAAAGGACTAAAAGTTTATATCCTTCTAAAGCTTATCAATATGAAAACTATCTTCAATTGCCAGAAAATATACCTAAGAGAGTATATGATCTAACAAAAGATATAACAAAGGATGCTCCAACATTAGGAGAAAAGGTTTTTAAAATATATGAATATTTAAATAAGAACTATGAATACTCTTTAGATGTAGGGAATATTCCAGCAGGGGAAGATTTTGTGGACCATTTTTTATTTAATGAAAAGAAGGGTTATTGTACATACTTTGCTACTTCAGCTACTATAATGTTTAGAATAATAGGAATACCTGCAAGATATGTAGAAGGATTTAATATGGGATACAATAAGGATGATAAAGGAAGATATGTAGTTTATAATAGAAGTGCACATGCTTGGACAGAAATTCTAATCTCCCCCTATAGTGATACATGGACTATTATAGATACAGTACCAGAGGCACCAGAATTAGTGAATGAAATAATGAAAAGTAAAGAAGAAAATAAAGAAAGTTTTAATATGGAATATAAAAATCAGGAAGAAAAGTTTAAGGAAAATATTAAAAAAGAAGTGAAAGAGAATAAAAAGCCAGATAGTATAAACTATAAAAAATACATATTTGTATTAATAGGTATATTTTTAATAATACTAATGGTTATAAAAACACTTATAGAATTAAAAAAAGTAGATAAGATATTAAAAAGTAAGAAATCTATTTTTTTATATGAGTATATTTTAAAGAGATTAGAAACTATAGGTATTTATAAAAAAAGTAATGGTGAGTATGAGTTTCTAGAAAAATTAGAAGAAGAAGGATTAAAAGATAAACTGAAAATACTTACAAATGCTTCATGTATTGAATTTTATGGGGAAGTAGAGGAACAACAATTAAATTTTAATGAGAAAAGAGAAATATACATTTTTGTAGAAGATATTATTAAAGAAAGAATGGGGAAAGTTAAATATTATTTATACAAGTATTTTAGGGTATAAAATAAATACCTACACTTATTGAAAAAAATGGAAATGAGGGTTATAATTTATATATAAAATTAGAATAAAATGGGGTAGGTGTTTATGAGAATAAAAGATAGAGAGAAGTTTTTGAGTTCATGTATTTTTATATTTATGTGTATGGTGCTGATTTTAAGTTATGAGGGTAAATATAACAAAAATTTTGCAAAAGAAAACTCTAATAAAATAGTAACTTTAAGTAATATATCATTAAAAAATAAAAAAGTTGTATTAGATCCAGGTCATGGTGGAATGGATAAAGGGACAAGCTTTGGAGATTTATATGAAAAAGACATTAATTTAAAAATAGCTTTCTATACTAAAGAGTATCTAGAAAAGCAAGGGGTACAGGTTTTTATGACTAGAGAAGAAGATAAGTTTTTATATCTTAGAGAAATAAGCAATTATTCAAATGGTTTAAATCCAGATATTCTTACATCCATCCATGTAAATTCAAATAAAGATAGCTCTTATAATGGGATTATTACGTACTATTATGATTCAGAAGAATTTCAAAAAGAAGAAAGAATAAAACTTGCAAATACAATTCAAAAGGAAGTTTCAAGTGGAGAAACATGGAGAGATGGAGGTATAAGAAAGCAAAATATAGCCATCTTAAGATGGAGTAATGTACCTTGTGCTTTAGTAGAGTGTGGTTTTATAACTAATGTGGAAGATAGAAAAAAACTAAATAATGAGAAAGTATTGAAAATAACAGGCGTAAACATTGCCAAAGGTATTATAAATTATTTAAAGGAATAAGTTAACATTATATTTAAAAAGAAAATACAACTTTTTGGTATAATAAAATATATATATAAATAAGAGAGGATGTTTTTAATTGTCATATAAATTAATATGTATTGATATAGATGGGACATTATTAAGAGACGATAAAAAGTTAAGTCAAAGAAATATAAATGCTATAAAAGCTGCAACTAAGAAAGGTGTTCATGTAGCTATAAGTACAGGAAGAATATTTCCTTCAGCAAATTACTATGCTGAATTGATAGGAGTGAAATCACCAGTTATAGCTTCAAATGGAGCATATATTAAAAACAGCAGTGAGGATAAGATAATATATGAAAAAACTATGGAATATGAAAAGACTATAAAAATTATAAATATATTAAAGGAATATAAACTACGTCCACACTTTAATACGCATAATAAAATTCTTACAGAAAGTTTAGAGTTTTCAAAGAAAGTTTATTCTAAAATGAATGAAGTATTATCAAAAAATAATAAAGTGGATATAGAATTAGTAGATACTTGGGAAAATGCACTCAAAACATATGAGCATGAAATATTAAAGGCTATAATCGTAGACGAGGATATAAATAAAATAAAAGAAGTTAAAGAAATAGTTGCAAGAGAAGAAGGAATAGAGGTAGTGAGTTCTCATAATAATAATTTTGAAGTTATGAGTAAGGGTATATCAAAGGGAAATGCTGTTAATATTTTAGCAGATATGTTAGGAATAAAGAAGGAAAAGGTAATGTGTATAGGAGATAGTGAAAATGACTTATCTATGATAAAATTTGCAGGCTTAGGAGTAGCTATGGGAAATGCAGCAGAATGTATAAAAGAATATGCAGACTATATTACAGATACAAATAACGAAGATGGTGTAGCAAAAGCTATAGAAAAATTTATAATATAAAACTTTACTATTTTTGAAGAATAGAGTAAGATATGTTATGTAAATTTTAATTCCTTATGTATAAGGGGGAGAATATCTTGAATTTAAATATAGTTTTGTTCCAACCAGAAATTCCACAAAATACAGGTAATATAGCAAGAACTTGTGTTTTAACAGATTCTAAGCTTCATTTAATAAAGCCATTAGGTTTTAGTTTAGATGAAAAGCATTTAAAGAGGGCAGGATTGGATTACTGGTCTCAATTATCATTGGAAATACATGAATCTTATGAAGATTTAAGAAAAAAATATAAAGATGGTAAATTTTATTTTTCTACCACTCATAGTACTAAAACTTATAGTGATGTAGAATTTGAAGAAGGGGATTTTATAGTTTTTGGAAGGGAAACTTCAGGGTTGCCAGATTATGTAAGAGAGGATAATAGGGATACATGTATAAAAGTACCTATGATAAAAAGTAGTACTAGATCCTTAAATTTATCCAATACTGTAGCTATAGTAACTTATGAAGCATTAAGGCAAATGAACTTCCCCAACATGAAATAGAGGGGGTTTCAGTTTATGAATAAAATTAAAATAATAACAGACAGTACGGCAGATTTATCAAAAGAAATAATAGATAAATATGATATAGAAGTTATTCCTTTATTAGTAACCTTCGGTGAGGAAAGTTATAAAGATGGTATAGATATAAATACATCAGAACTCTTAAGAAAAATGGAAAGTTCTGAAGAATTCCCAGGAACAGCACAAATAACTCCTCAAAGATTTATAGAGTGTTATAAGAAATATTTACAAGAAGGATACAAAATAATTTCACTCCATTTATCATCTAAAATGAGTGGTACATATCAGTCAGCTTGTTTAGCAAAGGAAATTTTAGAAGCAAATGAAACCATAGAAATAATAGATTCTCAAAATGTAACCTCAGGTTTAGGATTGCTGGTTATAAAAGCAGCTAGACTTAGAGATGAGGAATATAACTTAGAAGAGATTGTAAAAGAAGTAAGAAGGACTATTCCTCATATAAAAAGTGGACTTGTATTCGAAGAACTAACTAACCTAGTCAAAGGAGGAAGGCTTTCAAAAACAGCAGGAGTTGTAGGAAATATTCTTGGTATAAGACCAATACTAACAGTTGAAAATGGAGAAATGGCAGTTATAGATAAAGTTAGAGGAAATAAGAAAGCTATAAGATATGTTCTAGATTACATAGGACAAGTAGGTATAAAAAAAGATGAACCATGCATACTTTTACATATAGAAAATGAAGATATAAGAATTCCATTAGAAGAACATTTACAAGAAAAGTCAATAGAATTTATGGAGTGTGAAGTTGGATGTGTTGTAGGTGTACATTCTGGTAAAAGGGCTTGTGGAATATTTTTTATAGAAAATTATTAATGTAAAATAAGAAGGAAATACCATTATTATGTAGAAATATTATATTACTAGTAGAAATTATAATTTAAATTTAAACATAGGGAGGAATAATTAAATGAATAAGAAAAAAGTTGTAGCACTTCTATCAGCAGCAATAATGACTGTGTCATTATTTGCCGGTTGTGGTGGAGCAGAAAAGAAATCTGCTGAAGCAGGAAAAGAGCAATTAAAAGTTGGTCTTGTAACAGACCAAGGAGGAGTAAATGATGGTTCCTTTAACCAATCAGCTCATGAAGGAATTTCTAAGGCAGAAAAAGAACTAGGAATAACACAAATAAATGCCATAGAATCAAAACAACAAGAACAATACCAACCAAATTTAAAAATTATGGCAGGTGAAGCTGATTTAACCGTAGGTTGTGGATTCATGATGGTTAAAGCTATGGAAAACGTATCCAAAGAAATAAAAGATAAGAAATTTTTAATCGTTGACCAGGAAGTTAAAACACCAAATACCCTATCAATAACTTTTAAAGAAGAAGAAGGATCTTTCTTAGCTGGAGTTATAGCAGGTAAGATGACAAAAACTAATAAAGTTGGTTTCGTAGGTGGAAAAGAAAGTGAAGTTATAAATAGATTTGAAACAGGATTTGCAGCTGGGGTTATGTCAGTTAATCCAGAAGCAGGAAAATTATTAAAACCAGTTAATGAAAAAACTCCTGGTAAAAATGTAAAATATGTAGATTCCTTTGAAGATCAACAAAAAGGAACAGAAGCTGCTAAAATGCTTTATAATTCAGGTTGTGATATAGTATTCCACGCAGCAGGAGGAGTAGGGCTTGGAGTATTTAAAGCTGCAAAGGAAATGAATAAATGGGCTATAGGGGTTGACTCTGACCAAGCAGCAGCATTACCAGAATATAAGGATATAATACTTATCTCTATGGAAAAACAAGTAGGAGAAGCTGTTATAGATACTATAAAGAGTATTCAAGAAGACAAGTTTGAAGGTGGAAAGCATAAAGTTCTTGGAATAAAAGAAGATAGAGTTGGAATAGCACCAACAAAACATCCAGATCTTACTAAGGAAGCAGATGAACTATCAGAAAAATACAAAGCAGCTATAAAAGCAGATAAATTTAAAGTTCCAGGAACAAGAAAAGAACTTTTACAGTTTAAAGCTCCAGAAATTTAAATTTAAGAGAGAAAGCTAGGTGCTTTTGCATCTAGCTTTTTTAATCAATAGGAAGGAGGCCCAAAATGGAAAAAGTTGTTGAAATGAAGGGAATAACAAAGGTTTTTCCTGGAACCATAGCTAATGAAGATGTAGATTTTGAACTTAAAAAAGGAGAAATTCATGTTCTTTTAGGAGAAAATGGTGCAGGTAAAACCACTCTTATGAATATACTTTATGGATTATATCAACCTGAAGGTGGAGAAATATATATAAAAGGACAGAAAGCAAACCTTAAAAATCCTAAAGATGCAATAAAATTAGGGGTTGGAATGGTTCATCAACATTTTATGTTGGTTCATAATTTTACAGTGGCGGAAAATATGATTTTAGGTCAAGAACCTAAAAAAGGAAGCCTAAAAATAGACATAGAAAAGGCTAAAAAAGAAACTAAGGAATTAGCAGATAAATATGGATTTAATATAAGTCCTGATGATATTGTAGAAGATATAACTGTAGGTCAACAACAAAAGGTTGAAATATTAAAAGCTCTTTATAGAGGAGCAGAAATACTAATATTAGATGAGCCAACAGCAGTATTAACACCTCAAGAAATAGAGGAGTTAGGAAAGATACTTAAAAACTTAGTAAAAGAAGGAAAATCTATAATCTTAATAACTCATAAATTAAAAGAAGTTATGAGTATGAGTGACAGGGTTACAGTAATAAGAAGAGGAAAATACATAGATACAGTAAAAACTAAAGATACCGACATAGACGGTTTAGCAGAACTTATGGTAGGAAGAAAGGTAAATTTAGTAATAGAAAAAGAAGAAACTAAGTTAGGAGAATCTATATTAAAAATAGAAAATCTAAAAGCTAAAGATCAAAGAGGATTACCTGCTCTTAAAGGAGTAAATTTGGAATTAAGAGAAGGGGAGATACTAGGTATTGCAGGAGTAGATGGAAATGGTCAAACAGAGTTAATCGAAACTATAGTTGGCTTGAGAAAATCTACAGAAGGAAATATATATTTAAAAGGCGAAAATATAACAGGAAAAACTACTAAAGAAATAACAGAATTAGGTATAGCCCATGTACCAGAAGATAGACATAAAAGAGGGTTGGTTCTTGGATACTCTTTAGTAGAAAATTCTGTTTTAGGTATTCATGATAAAGCTCCTTTTGCTAAAGGTATTATTATGGATTATGATAAAATAAGAGAACATTCCAAAAAACTTATAGAAAACTTTGATGTAAGAACTCCTAATGAGGATGTAGTTGCATCATCACTATCTGGTGGTAACCAACAAAAGCTCATAGTAGCAAGAGAAATAGAAAAAGATCCTGCAATGATAATTGCAGTTCAGCCTACTAGAGGATTGGATGTAGGGGCTATAGAGTATATCCACAAAAGATTAGTTGGAGAAAGAGATAGAGGAAGAGGAGTTTTATTGGTATCCTTAGAGTTAGATGAAGTAATGTCTTTATCTGATAGAATTGCAGTAATGTATGAAGGTGAAATTGTAGATGTATTGGATGCAAAGGATGCCACAGAACAAAAACTTGGAATTCTTATGGCAGGAGGAACTTTAAAAAAAGAAAAAGAAGGAGGGGCAAAACTTGAGTAAGGACGCTTCAAATAAATTTAAGCTAAATTCAGACATAATTAAAAGTTTTTCAATATCAATTATTTCTATAGTATTAGCTTTATTTATATCTGTATTTTTCGTAATGTGGGCTAAGTCATTCTCCTTTGGGGAAGCTGCTTCTTTACTTTTTAAGTCCATATGGAAGGGAAGTTTTGGAACAAAGTCAAACTTTATTGAAACTATGGTATTTGCAACACCGCTTATATTTACAGGACTTGCACATGCTATAGCTTTTAAAACAGGACTTTTTAATATAGGAGTAGAAGGGCAGTTTATAATAGGTATGATTACTGCCGCACTTGTAGGATTAATACCTGGAATACCAGCACCAATACACCAAATTCTTATACTGGCTAGTGGTATATTAGGAGGAGCTATTTGGGCAGGAATACCTGGATATTTAAAGGCAAAAATGGGAACAAATGAGGTTGTAAATACAATAATGATGAATTTTATAGCCATGCATTTATCCAATTATTTTACTATGGGACCTTTTCATAAACAAGGTTCAGCAAGTACAAACTCAATTCAACCTTCTGCTGAATTATATAGATTTTTAGGAGAAAATAATAGATTAAATATTGGATTATTTATAGGTATTATATTTGCAGTATTAGTTTATATATTATTTTGGAAAACTACTACTGGGTATGAAATAAGAGCTGTTGGATTAAGTCCTACTTCTGCAGAATATGGTGGAATTAATATAAAGAAAAATATAATACTTGCCATGGTTATATCTGGAATAGTAGCAGGTATTGGTGGTGCTGTACATACTATGGGAGTTCAACATCAATCTATGCAATTATTTTCTTTTCCTAACTTTGGATTTGACGGTATAGCAGTTGCTCTTGTAGCAAAAAGTAATCCAATAGGTATAATTTTCTCAGCTATTTTATTTGCAGCTTTAAATTATAGTTCTGGTACTTTAATGCTATATGGGATACCAAAAACTATAGTAAATTTAATTCAAGGTATAATAATTTTATTCATAGCTGGAGAATATGTATTTAGACTTATATCAGAAAGAAAGAAAAAGGGGGCATTGTTAAATGAGTAGTATAGTAATGCTTATATCTGCTACCCTTAGGTTAGCAACTCCTTTAATATTTGCAGCACTTGGGGGAGTATTTTCTGAGAAATCAGGAGTTGTAAATATTGCCCTTGAAGGAATAATGACTACAGGAGCATTTTTTGCCGTATATGGCTCACATGTAACTGGAAACCCTTGGATGGGAATTTTATTTGCAATAATTTCAGGAGCTATTATGGCAGCTATTCATGCTTACTTAAGTATACATTTAAAAGCAGATCAAATAGTTTCAGGTGTAGGTATAAACGTTTTTGCAGCAGCTTTAACTAGTTATTTAATAGTTAAATTCTTTAAAACAAATTCTCAAACAAGTGTTGTAAAATCACTACCATATCCAACAGAGGCTATGGGTAAAGTGCCGGTAATAGGTGGAATTTTAAAGGAATTAAATTGGTTTGTATTTATAGCTATAGCTTTAGTAATTATTTCACATTTTGTATTATATAAAACACCATTGGGACTTAGAATAAGATCCGTTGGTGAGCATCCAAAAGCCGCTGACACTTTAGGAATAAGCGTTTATGGTATAAGATACCTATGTGTAATATTATCCGGAGTTTTAGGAGCATTAGGAGGAGCTACTCTTTCTATAGGTATAATGAATCTATATAGGGAAAACATGGTTAGTGGTAGAGGGTTCATAGCCCTTGCAGCCATGATTTTTGGTAATTGGAAGCCTGTAAATGCTATGTGGGCATCTATGCTTTTTGCCTTTGCAGAAACCTTCCAACTATTTGCTAAAGGTTTTGGATGGGCAATACCAGGAGAGTTTTATGCAGCTTTTCCTTATATAATAACTATGTTTGCATTAGCAGGTTTTGTAGGAAAAACTCAAGCTCCGGCGGCAGATGGAGTTCCTTATCAAAAAGGACAACGATAAATGAGATAATTTATTTAATTTCATATAAAAAAGACTATCCAATAAATTTAACGGATAGTCTTTTCATATTATTTAATCTATTAACCCTTTTTTCCTTAAGAAGTTTATAGCAGATTGTTGTGCAGTCATTCCTAATTCATCTACATTATAATTCATTTCTATCATATCTTTTTCAGAAATTTTATCTGCTAGTCTGTTTAAAATTTCTTCAATTTCAGGATACTTTTCCAGAGTTTCTGATTTTATGACAGGTGCAGCATAATAAGGTGGGAATACACCTTTATCGTCTTCAAGTAACACTAAATCTAAAGATTTTAACATACCATCTGTGGTAAATGCATCTGTTACATCTGTTTGTTTATTTATTAAAGAACTGTATCTCACTCCAGAATCCATTTTTAAAACTTCTTTAAATTTTAAGCCATAGGTTTTTTCTAATCCAAGTAATCCATCTTGTCTATCCACAAAAGATACAGTAAATCCAGATTTTAAGTTATTAGAAACGTTGGCTATGTCAGACACCTTTTTTAAATCATATTCTTGTGCAGTATCTTTTCTAACTGCTACAGCGTAGGTATTATTATATCCAAAAGGTTTTAGAAATTCCAGATTCATTTCATCTTTAAAGCCTTTTTTTACTGTATTATACACCCTGTCGGTGTCACTATCATGAGGAAGCTTTAAAACGTACATTAGACCAACACCAGTATATTCAGGATAAATATCTATATCACCCTTTTTAATGGCTTCTACAACTACTGATGAGCCACCTAATTGAAACTTTGTTTCTACATTTAAATCTGTATGATTTTTTAACATTTCAGCCATTAAATTACCTAAAACTTCCTGTTCTACGTAGTCCTTAGAACCAATAACTATGGTATTGGCTTTCTTTCTATAGTTAAATATACCAAAGCTAATTATTAATATTATACAGGTAGATAAAGCGATAATCCTATTTCTTCTTGTTTTTTTTCTGTTTTTAGATTTCTTTTCTGAAGCTTTTTTCTCTATCTTCCCTATAATAAAATCTAAAAGTAATGCCATTATACAAGCAGGAATTGCACCAGATAAAATCATGGAAGAATTTAGGCTTTGTATACCTGCAAATATAAGATCACCAAGACCACCAGCACCAACATATGCTGCAATAGTCATAAGACCTACAGCTGTAACAGAAGAAATTCTAACACCAGCCATTATTATTGGAAAAGCTAGTGGAAGCTCTACCATGGTAAGTAATTGATAGTTAGTCATTCCCATAGCTTTACCTGCTTCTTTAATGTCAGGGGATATATTTTCAAGACTAGTATATGTATTTTTAATAATAGGAAGAAGAGAATATAAGAATACCATCAAAATAGAAGGCATTTCACCAATTCCTATTATGGGAATTAAAAAACCCAATAGGGCAAGGCTTGGCACTGCTTGTACTATGTTAGCTATCCCTATAACATAAGGGGCTGCTTTTTTATATCTAGATATTAGTATTCCAATAGGAACTCCTATAAATATTGCTAATAATACTGCTATGGCTGTTAATTGTAAGTGTTTCCCTGTTAAACTAAGTATTTCAGAATATCTTTCCATAACAAACTTAAAAAAAACCATATTAAGTCCTCCTTTACATTAAGAGATTTTAGAAAATGTAGTTATTAGACTGCTTTGAGTAATTAATCCCTTAAGTTTTTTGTCTTTATCAACCACAGGTATATAAGATATACTATTTTCTTTCATAACTTTTATTACGTCCATAATAGAATCTTCTAATTCTACATATTTTAAGTCAGAAGCCATTACATCTTTAAGTTTTTTTCCATTTACATTATCTAAATCTAAATGTTTTAAAGTTACAATTCCTTTTAATATATTATCTTTATCTACTACTAAAATACTATCTACATGGTTTTGTTTCATTATATTTACAGATTGAACTATAGTTCTTTCACCAAAGGTTTTTATAGGGTTTTTAATCATTATATCTTCAGCAGTAATTAGTTCTGGATTGCTCCACAATCTATTCTTACCTATAAAATTAGCAACAAATTCATTAGCTGGATTTCTTAGTATGGTTTGTGGTTCATCAAATTGCATTATATGACCGTCTTTCATGATACAAACTTTATCTCCAAGTTTTAAGGCTTCATCCATATCATGAGTTACGAATACGATAGTTTTTTGAAGTTTTTGTTGAAGTTTAAATACTTCATCTTGAAGTGAATTTCTAGTTATGGGGTCTAAAGCACTAAATGGTTCATCCATTAAAATTATATCAGGGTTTACAGCTAAAGCTCTCGCTACGCCAACCCTTTGTTGCTGACCACCACTTAATTCTTCTGGATATCTATCAATATATTTATCTGGGTCTAGCCCAACTAATTCAAGTAATTCTTGTGTTCTTTTATGCCTAGTTTTTTCATCCCACTTTTGAAGATAGGGTATTAAATCAATGTTCTCTCCTACTGTCATATGAGGGAAAAGACCAGTTTGTTGGATTACATAGCCTATATTTCTTCTAAGTTGTATAGTGTCTTTTTGAGAAAGATCTTCTCCACTAATGGTTATTTTACCAGAGGAAGGTAGGATAAGCTTGTTTATCATTTTTAATGTGGTGGTTTTACCACAACCACTAGGGCCTATAAGTACTACTAGCTCGCCCTTTTTTACAGAAAAAGTAACATTTTCTAGAACACTTGTGTTTTTAAAACTTTTACTTACATTTGTAAACTCTATCATAGTAAACCTCCTTATATTAGTTTAAAGAAAATAAATCTCCGCACAAAGTGTTGCACAGAGATTGTGTAATACTTATGCAATATCTGTTTGTACATTTTCTCTATTTTGATATCTAGTAATTTTTTCATCTAGAATATTACCGTTACTGATAATTATTGCATCAGACAATACTGTGTTTTCATCTTCTTTTTCTTCTACTAATATATCTATATATTTTGTAAGTTCTTTACTTATTGATTTTGTAGCAGTTTTAAAAAATAGAGAAGGGGTGTGATCTACTACATAATGCGTAATTCCATCTATAGAATAAGTTGGATTTTGAATAGTTGTGGATATACTTGTTTCTATAGCTTTATTAGAATCACAGCTAATGTCAATTATCAAAGCTCCATTTTTTAATTTTTTTAAATCATCTTTATTTATTATATGATCTCTTCTTTTTACATCCCAAAGTACAGCATTTATTATTACATCATATTTATGCATTTCTATTTTAAATAAATTTTCTAGTTTGCTACCATAAACTGTTACTTCAGAGCCTAATCCATTTAGAATTCTATAAGCTCCTTTAGCAGTATTACCTCTACCAAGGATAGCAGCTTTTGTTTCATATGGAAATTTACCATAACATTGGAAAGCTTGCATAATAGCAGCTTCTCCTGCTATTTCATTATTTCTCCAAAATACATGTCTACCTTCTTCGTACATATCTTCCCATGCAATACATTTTACTTTATTTCTTAATAATATATTAGTTATATTTAAATTTTGAACAGCATGTATCCATCCAAATAGAATTTGATTTTCTTTTAGCTTACTTAAGTAACCTGCATCGCCTATTTTAGGATCACATATTATATCTTTTTTTAAGATATCATCTTTTGAAGCTATATTAGCACCTGCTTTTAAATACTCATAATCGCTAATTCCTAATACCTCTCCATATCCTTTTTGAAAATATAGTGATTCCTTATTTTGTATTTTTTCTACATCAACGGGCAATAACGCTCTTCTATTTTCGTTTTCCTTTGGACTGATTAAAAATCCAATAGATCGCATGAAACCAACTCCTTAAATTAAAAGTTACAAATCTAGAAACGTATTTACCTATTATCTGTGTTTTGGATGTCACTCACTTTAAATGATATATTTTCCCTATAAATATTATATTGGAAAATTACTCAATATAGCAACCTACAACTTATATATAATTAGAAAGTTGCAGGTTATAAGGGTGATTTGTCTCTATAATACTCGTAAATGCTCTTGTATTCTGTTAATTTTATTACAATTTTATAAAAATTCTCGTAATTACCAGTATAATTTATATCATGATAGATTTTTATACATTACATTTTGGATAAATGTTATAATAAAGTAGAAAGGGGATGAAAAATGTGGATTTAGGGTTTGAGTTATCTATATCTCAAGAACAAAAATTAATAATGACTCATCAAATGCAGCTATCAATAAAAATATTGCAACTTTCTTCTTATGAACTTACAAAACTTGTGGAGAAACAATTACAAGAAAATCCTCTTTTAGAAATAAATTATGAAGAAATAAAAAAAGAAGAGAGTTTGGAAGAGAATTTAGATGAAGTGTTAAAGTATAAAAATATTATAAAAAATCTTCAAGATGATAATTATATAAACAATCAACATAGTGAAGAAGAAGTGAGTCCTTTTAATTTTATATCTAGTAAAAAATCTTTAAAAGAATATTTATTAGAGCAAATAATGTATTTAGATGAAAAGGAATACATTAAGTGTATATGTAATTACATAATTGAGGGTATAGATGAAAGAGGATATTTGGCTGAAGACATAGAATCTATTTCAAAAGAATTGAAAGTATCTATTAATTTAGTAATTAAAGCATTAAATATAGTTCAAGATTTAGAGCCAGATGGTATTGGAGCTAGAGATTTAATTGAATGTTTAAGGATACAATGTAATAAGCGGGAAATAAAGGATGAAAAAATATATAATATAATAGATAATCATTTAGAAGACATTGCAGAAAATAAGTATTCTAACATAGGAAAGAAACTTGATATATCACCTAAAAAAGCACAGATGTATGGAGATTTTATAAAATCCTTACAGCCTAAGCCATCTAGTGGATTTTATACAGGAGAAGAAGTAAGATACATAGTACCAGATGCATATATTAAAAAAATAGGACGAGAATACGTTATATTAATGAATGAAAGTATAACACCTAAACTTACCATAAACAATTTGTACAAGAACATAATAAATAATAATGAAGATGAGGCCGCAGTGGAATATGTAAAGGAAAAGTTAAATAGTGCATCTTATCTAATAAAAAGTATAGAACAAAGGAAAAGTACTATATATAGGGTTTTAGAAAAAATAATTGAAATACAAAGAGAATATTTTGATAAAGATAAAAAGCACTTAAAACCAATGACATTAAAAGAAATAGCAGAAGAATTAAAGGTGCATGAATCAACGGTTAGTAGAGCTATAAGAGAAAAATATATACATACAGATAAAGGAATTATAAAAATAAGAAATTTATTTACCACAGCTATTGAAAGTAAAGGTAACGAGGATAGCTTATCCAATATTGCAGTTAAAAACATGATAGAAAAGTTTATAGAAGAAGAGGATAAGAAAAAGCCTCTATCAGACCAAAATATAGCAGACAGATTAAAGAAAAAAGATGTGAATATTTCCAGAAGAACTGTGGCAAAATACAGAGAAGAAATGGGAATAAAATCTTCTATGGGTAGAAAGAGATATTAAAGTTTGAAGCGAGATTTTTCATAATTAAATTAATTTTTCATAAAAAATTTGATTTAACTATTGGAATTTATTGTGCTTTGTTCTATAATAGAAGTGGGATTAAAAAGAAAGTAGCGGGACAATAAACGGCCAAAGGGGTGCTTGAATTTGGAAGACTTATTAAAACTACAACAGAAAATTATTCCAGAGGGCATAGAGCTTTTGGAAAGAAGATATATAATACTTAGAAATATATACTATAGCCAACCTGTTGGTAGAAGACTACTTTCTAGAAATTTAAACCTAAGTGAAAGAATTATAAGAACAGAGGTTAATTTTTTAAAAGAACAAGGTTTTATTGAAATAAATACACCTGGAATGGTAATTACTAAATTAGGAGAAGAATTAATAAGCAAATTAAAAGAATTTGTATATATGATAAAAGGTCTTTCTACACTAGAATTTAGAATAAAAGAAAGACTAGGTTTAAAAAAAGTTATTATAGTTCCAGGAAATATAGAAGAAGATAGTTCTGTTTTAAAGGAGTTGGGAAAAGCTGCATCCAATTGTTTTAAAGATCTATTAAAAAATGGAGACGTAGTTGCCCTAACTGGAGGAAGTACTATAAAAAGCTTTGTAGATAATATAGCAAGATGTAATAATTATGAAGATATAACCATAGTGCCTGCAAGAGGTGGTATGGGGAAAAAACTTGAAACTCAATCAAATACTTTAGTATCTAATTTGGCAATTAAATGTAATTGGAATTATAGACTTCTTCATGTTCCAGATAATTTAGGTATAGAAGCAGCTAAAATTATAATGAAAGAAAAAGATGTAATAGAAGTTATGAACATAATAGAGGATGCAGATATTTTAATATACGGCGTAGGAAGAGCCGATGAAATGGCAAAAAGAAGAGGAATGTCAGAACAAAATATCGCAAAATTATTAGAAAAAGGGGCTTTAGGTGAAGCTTTTGGTCATTATTTTAATAAAAATGGAGAAATAGTTTACTCTACATCTACCATGGGAATAAAAAATGAAAAGGTAGAAAACATAAAAAATATAATAGCTATAGGTGGTGGTGCTTCTAAAGCAGAAGCTATAATAGCCACTCAATTAAATAAGCCAAATGGTATATTGATTACCGATGAAGGTGCAAGTAAGAGTATATTAAATATTCTTTGATTTAAGTAGCATACAAAAGCAAAACGCTTTTAAGTATTAATATATCTATAATTCATCAAATTTAAAACTTTTAAAAATTTAAGGAGGTCTTTTAAATGGTAAAGGTAGCAATTAACGGTTTTGGAAGAATAGGAAGAAATGTATTTAAGGTTTTAATTGAAAAATACAGTAGTGAATTGGAAATTGTTGGGATTAATGATTTAACTGATGCAAAAACTTTAGCTCATCTTTTAAAATATGATTCATTATATGGTAAATTCAATGGAACAGTAGAAGCTAAAGAAAATGCTATAGCTATAAATGGCAAAGAAATAAAAATATTTGCAGAAAGAGATCCTAAAAATCTTCCATGGAAAGAAGAAGGAGTAGACATAGTTTTAGAATGCACAGGTTTATTTACAGACGCTACAAAAGCTAAAGCACATATAGAAGCAGGAGCTAAAAAAGTAATTATTTCAGCACCAGCTAAAAATGAAGATGTTACTATAGTTTTAGGTGTTAATGAAGAAAAATATAATTCAGAAGAACACAATATAATTTCAAATGCTTCTTGTACTACAAATTGTCTAGCACCTTTTGCTAAAGTACTAGATCAAGAATTTGGAATAGTAGAAGGACTAATGACTACAATTCATTCCTATACTAATGACCAAAAAATATTAGATGCTCCACATAAAGATTTAAGAAGAGCAAGAGCAGCAGCTGAATCAATGATTCCAACAACAACAGGAGCTGCTAAAGCAGTTGCATTAGTTCTTCCACAATTAAAAGGAAAATTAAACGGAATGGCTGTAAGAGTTCCAACACCAACAGTATCAATGACTGATCTTGTTTGTACAATTTCAAAAGAGGCTACAGCAGAAGAAATAAATGCAGCTTTCAAAAAAGCTTCAGAAACAGACATGAAAGGAATTCTTGGATATAGTGAAGAGCCATTAGTATCTGTAGACTATAGAGGAGATGCAAGATCTTCAATAGTTGATGGATTATCCACAATGGTAATGGGAAATAGATTAGTTAAAGTTGTTTCATGGTATGATAACGAATGGGGTTATTCAACAAGATTAGCTGATTTAGCTAAATATGTTGCTGATAGACTATAATCGAGTAAATAAGTCATACTTATAGTTAAAAACTAAGGGGGTTTTTGCTTTGTAGTAAAGCTATAAGACAAAACCCTCTTTTGCCTATATAAAGAAAGGGTGGTTTATGTGGCATTTAATAAAAAAACCATTGAAGACATTGATGTTAAAGGAAGAAAAGTTTTAGTAAGATGTGATTTTAATGTACCTTTAAAAGATGGAAAAATAACAGATGAAAATAGATTAATGGGAGCACTACCAACTATTAAATATATTATGGAAAAGGGCGGTAAAGTTATTTTATGTTCTCACCTTGGTAAACCAAAAGGAGAGCCTAAACAGGAATTATCTCTAGCACCAGTAGCTAAAAGATTATCTGAGCTTTTAAATAAGGAAGTTTTATTTCCAGCAGATAATGAAGTAGTTGGAGAAAATGCTAAAAAAGCAGTAGAAAATATGAAAGATGGAGATGTAATCCTATTACAAAATACAAGATATAGAAAAGAAGAAACTAAGAATGAAGAAACCTTTTCAAAAGAATTAGCATCTCTTGCAGATATATTTGTAAATGATGCTTTTGGAACAGCACATAGAGCACATTGCTCTACAGTTGGAGTAACAGAATTTGTTGCAACATCAGTATGTGGATACTTAATCCAAAAAGAATTAAAGTTTTTAGGTAATGCTGTTGAAAATCCACAAAGACCTTTTATATCAATTCTTGGAGGAGCTAAAGTATCTGATAAAATAAATGTAATAAATAATTTATTAGAAAAAGTTGATACTCTAATTATAGGTGGAGGAATGAGCTATACTTTCCAAAAGGCTCAAGGGTACACAATAGGAAGCTCTCTTTTAGAAGAAGACAAAATAGATTATGCAAAAGAAATGATAGAAAAGGCAAAAGAAAAGGGAGTAAAATTACTTCTACCTGTAGATAATGTAGCAGCTGAAAAATTTGCAGAAGATGCAGAAGCTATTATAACAGAAGATCAAAATATTAAAGAAGGATATATGGGACTTGATATAGGACCTAAAACTTCAAAACTTTATTCACAAGAGGTTCAAAGCGCTAAGACTGTAGTTTGGAATGGACCTATGGGTGTATTTGAATTTGAAAAATTTGCAAAAGGTACTATAGAAGTAGCGAAGGCCATGGCTGAATCACAAGCTACAACCATAATAGGTGGAGGAGATAGTGCTGCGGCTGTAAATCAACTTGGATTTGGGGATAAAATGACCCATATATCTACAGGTGGAGGAGCTTCATTAGAATTTTTAGAAGGAAAAGAGCTTCCAGGAATAGCAGCACTTAACGATAAATAGGTTTTTGAAAGATTGAAAGGGGTGTATGGATTGCGTAAAGCAATAATAGCAGGAAACTGGAAAATGCATAATACTATAGATGAATCAGTGAAATTAGTTGAGGAATTAATTCCGAAAGTTAAAGAAGCAGAATGTGAAGTAGTAGTTTGTCCACCTTTTATATGCCTTCCAAAGATTAGAGAAATTACAGAAGGAACAAATATAAAAGTTGGAGCTCAGAATATGTATTTCGAAGAGAAAGGAGCTTTTACAGGAGAGGTATCTCCCCTAATGCTTGAAAAGTTAAATATAGATTATGTAATAATAGGTCATAGTGAAAGAAGACAATATTTTAAAGAAACTGACCAAACAGTTAACAAAAAGCTTAAAGCAGCCTTTGAACACAATTTAATTCCAATACTTTGTGTAGGAGAAACTTTAGATGAAAAAGAAAATGGTGTAACCGAAGAAGTTGTATCAAAACAAGTAAAACTTGGTCTTTTTGAATTAAAAGAAGAACAAGTAGAGAAGCTAGTAATAGCTTATGAACCAATATGGGCTATAGGTACAGGAAAAACAGCAACCTCAGAGGAGGCAAATGAAGTTATAGCACTTATAAGAAGTACCGTAAAAAGCCTATATGGAGACAAAGTGGCAGAAAGCCTAAGAATACAATATGGTGGTTCAGTAAAACCTTCAACTATAAAAGAACAAATGTCTATGTCAGATATAGACGGAGCTTTAGTAGGAGGAGCAAGTCTTAAAGCAAATGACTTCTCAGCTATAGTAAACTACAAATAGGGGGAAGACTATGAATAAAAAACCAGTAATGCTTATGATTTTAGACGGTTTTGGCATAACAAATCATGAAGATGGAAATGCAGTAAAGATGGCAAATAAGCCAAATTTTGATAAGTTATTAAGAGAGTATCCTCATACCCAATTAAAAGCTAGTGGATTAAATGTTGGACTCCCTGAAGGACAAATGGGCAATTCAGAAGTGGGTCATTTAAACATTGGGTCAGGAAGAGTAATATATCAAGAATTAACTAGAATAACAAAAGACATAAATGATGGAGTGTTTTTTGAAAATACTGAGATAAATTATGCCATAGACGAAGCTATAAAAAATAATTCTTCTCTTCATTTACTAGGATTGTTATCTGATGGAGGAGTTCATTCTCATATAGATCATTTAAAAGCTATTCTAAAATTAGCTAAAGATAAAGGATTAAACAGAGTATATGTTCATGCTTTTCTAGATGGAAGAGATGTTCCACCATCTAGTGCTAAGGAATATATAATAAACATTGAGAACTATATGAAAGAACTTAGTGTAGGTCAGATTGCAACATTAGCAGGTAGATACTATGCTATGGATAGAGATAAGAGATGGGAAAGAGTAGAGCTTGCATATAATGCTTTGGTATATGGTACTGGTGAATTGTCAAATTCTGCTGTTGAAGCTATAGAAAAGTCTTATAAAGATAATACAACAGATGAATTTGTGTTGCCAACAGTGATATTAAAAGATGGGAAGCCAACAGGTACCATTAAAGATGAAGATTCTATAATATTTTTTAACTTTAGACCAGATAGGGCAAGACAAATAACTAGAGCTTTAAATGATAAGGATTTTGATGGGTTTGAGAGAAAAAGATTAAAGCTCAATTTTATAACTATGACTCAATATGATAAGACCATTGAGAATGTAAGAATAGCATATAAACCACAAAGTTATAAGAATACTTTAGGTGAGTATGTAAGTAGTTTAGGATTAAATCAGTTAAGAATTGCAGAAACAGAGAAATATGCCCATGTAACTTTCTTTTTTAACGGAGGAGTAGAAACACCTAATAAAGGTGAGGATAGAGCTTTAATACCTTCCCCTAAAGTAGCCACATATGACTTGAAGCCAGAAATGAGTGCTTTTGAAGTTAAAGATGAAGTTATAAATAGAATAGAATCTAATAAATACGATATGATAATATTAAACTTTGCTAATCCAGATATGGTAGGACACACAGGTGTATTTGATGCAGCTAAAACTGCCATAGAAGTAGTAGATAAATGTGTAGGAGAAATATCAGATAAGATTTTAGAAAAAGAAGGTACTGTATTTATAACTGCAGATCATGGAAATTCTGAACAAATGATAGATTACTCCACAGGAAAACCTATGACAGCCCATACTACAAATGAAGTTCCCTTTGTATATGTAAGTAAAGATGCAAAGGATAAAAGATTAAAATCAGAGGGTATATTGGCAGACATAGCACCAACTATGCTTACAGAAATGGGTGTCAAAATACCAGAAGAAATGACTGGAAGAAACTTAATAGAAGGAAAGTAAAGGGAGGATATATAAATTATGAAAAATTATATTGAAATTATCGATGTATCAGCAAGACAAGTACTTGATTCAAGATCAAATCCAACAGTTGAGGTAGATGTAATCCTAGAAGATGGAACTACAGGAAGAGCAGCTGTACCATCAGGAGCATCAACAGGGATTTTTGAAGCTGTTGAATTAAGAGATGGTGATAAATCAGTATATAATGGAAAAGGTGTTTTAAAGGCAATAGAAAATGTAAACACTATAATTGCAGAAGAATTAGTTGGTATGAATGTTTTAGATCAAATTGCAATAGACAAAACAATGATAGAATTAGATGGAACAGATAATAAAGGTAAATTAGGAGCTAATGCTATGCTTGGAGTATCTCTAGCATGTGCAAAAGCTGCAGCAGAATATTTAGGATTAAGCCTATATCAATATATTGGAGGAGTAAATGCAAAGGTATTACCAGTTCCAATGATGAACATAATAAATGGAGGAGAGCATGCAGACAACAATGTAGATCTTCAAGAATTTATGATAATGCCTGCAGGAGCATCAAGTTTTAGTGAAGCTTTAAGAATGTGTTCAGAAGTATATCATAGCTTAAAATCTTTATTAAAAGCTAAAGGATATGATACAGGTGTAGGCGATGAAGGTGGATTTGCTCCAAATCTAAATTCTAATGAAGAAGCTATTCAAGTTATAGTAGAAGCTATAGAAAAAGCTGGATATAAACCAGGAGTAGAAATATTTATTGCATTAGACCCAGCGTCTTCAGAAATATTTGAAGATGGAAAATACAATTTAAAGGGAGAGGGAAAAGTTCTTACTCCACAAGAAATGGTAGATTATTATGCTAATTTAGTAGCTAAATATCCAATCATATCCATAGAAGATGGTATGGCAGAAGAAGATTGGGAAGGTTGGAGACTTATAACTGAAAGATTAGGAACAAAAATTCAGTTAGTAGGAGATGATCTATTTGTAACTAATACTGATAGGTTAACTATGGGAATTGAAAGAGGAGTAGCAAATTCAATTCTTATTAAGCTAAACCAAATAGGAACTTTAACTGAAACTTTAAATGCTATAGAAATGGCTGAAAGAGCAGGATATACTGCGGTAGTTTCACATAGATCAGGAGAAACTGAAGATACAACTATAGCAGACTTAGTTGTAGCTGTAAATGCAGGTCAAATAAAGACTGGTGCACCAGCAAGAAGTGAAAGGGTTGCTAAATACAATCAATTATTAAGAATTGAAGATGAGTTAGGAGAAATGGGAGAATACAGAGGATTAAAAGCTTTCTATAATATTAAAAAGTAAAAAAATATTAAATTGAATAAAATTCGGGGAAATGTTAATAATTAAGATAATATTTCTCCGAATTTTGTGTTAAATTCAAATATAAATTATTCAGTTCCATTGTTATAAGTTAAATATTATGATAAAATATAATGTGTTAAAATTGTAAAAAGTTAAAATCATTTACAAATACATATGGAGGGAATATTATGAAGAATATTTTAATTGCGCTACAGGTTATACTAGGCATAGTTTTGATTATTTCTGTATTGGCTCAACCTGCTAAAACACAAGGATTTAGTTTAATGACAGGAGCTACAGAAACTTTTTTCTCAAAAAACAAAACAAGAACTTTTGAATCAACTATGTCAAAGCTTACTATATTCTGTGCTATAGCTTTTGCAATAGTAATAGTAGCTCTAAACCTAGTTTAAATCTTGGGAAAATTTTATATGTTTTTACAAATGTATGAAATTAAAATAAAATAATTAAATTAAAGAAAGGTTAGGGGGATAAGATCATGGAGAGTTTTATTGTTTATTCAGTCTTAGCTGGAGTAATAGCATTAATATTTGCTTTCATGCTAAGTAGTTTCATTTCCAAAGAAAGTGCAGGAAATGAAAGAATGCAAGAAATTGCTGGGCACATTCATGATGGAGCCATGGCTTTCTTGAAAACAGAATACAAATACTTAACGGGATTTATAGTAATTGTTACAGTAATTTTAGCTATCTTTGTAGGATGGCAAACAGCGGCATGCTTTATTTTAGGAGCTATATTCTCTATATTTGCAGGATATTTTGGAATGAATGTAGCTACAAAAGCCAATGTTAGAACAGCAGAGGCAGCAAGACATAGCCAAGGAAAGGCATTAAATATAGCTTTTTCAGGTGGAGCAGTAATGGGAATGTCTGTTGTAGGACTAGGGGTTGTAGGTATAGGAATTATGTATTACATATTTGGTGGTAATATGGAATTTGTAACAGGCTTTGGTCTTGGAGCAAGCTCTATTGCACTATTTGCTCGTGTTGGTGGTGGGATATACACCAAGGCGGCAGATGTTGGAGCAGATCTTGTTGGTAAAGTAGAAGCAGGTATACCAGAAGATGACCCAAGGAACCCAGCGGTAATAGCTGACAACGTAGGGGATAACGTTGGAGATGTTGCAGGTATGGGAGCCGACCTTTTTGAATCTTATGTAGGATCAATTATATCTGCATTAACACTTGGAACAGTTGTATACGCAAATAAAGAAGGAGTTATGTTTCCTTTAATTTTAAGCTCTATAGGAATAGTAGCGTCTATAATAGGAATATTATTTTCAAGAAAAAGTAAAGCAAAGGATCCTCAAAAAGCACTTAACACAGGAACTTATATAGGTGGAATTATAGTTATAGTATCAGCAGCAATATTAAGTAATACTATATTTGGAAACCTTAAAGCTTTCTTTGCAGTAGCTTCTGGATTAGTTGTTGGAATGATTATAGGTAAAATTACAGAAATGTATACATCAGATGCTTATTCATCAGTACAAAAGATTGCTAATCAATCAGAAACAGGACCAGCTACTACAATTATTTCGGGTCTTGCAGTAGGAATGTACTCTACATTATGGCCAATAGTTTTAATTTCCATAGGTGTATTAGTTTCCTTCTTTGTAATGGGCGGAGGATCTAACGCTATGGTGGGACTGTATGGAATATCTTTAGCAGCAGTGGGAATGCTTTCAACTACAGGATTAACTGTTGCAGTTGACGCATATGGACCAATTGCAGATAATGCTGGTGGAATAGCTGAAATGTCAGAACTACCTCATGAAGTAAGAGAAATCACCGACAAACTTGACTCAGTTGGTAATACTACTGCGGCTATAGGAAAAGGTTTTGCTATAGGTTCTGCAGCACTTACTGCATTATCTTTATTCGCATCCTATGCACAAGCTACTGAATTGGAAAGTATAGACATACTTAATACAGTAACTTTAGTAGGTCTATTTATAGGAGCAATGCTTCCATTCTTATTTGGTGCTTTAACAATGGAATCAGTTGGTAAGGCTGCAAATGAAATGATAGAAGAGGTTAGAAGACAATTTAAAACTATACCAGGAATAATGGAAGGAAAAGCTACACCAGACTATAAGAAATGTGTAGATATTTCTACAGCGGCAGCAATAAGAGAAATGATTCTTCCAGGTGTATTAGCAATAGTAGTACCAGTAGCAATGGGGCTCTTATTAGGTAAAGAAGCCCTTGGTGGACTACTAGCAGGGGCACTTGTGAGTGGAGTTCTTGTAGGTATACTTATGTCTAATGCTGGTGGAGCATGGGATAATGCTAAAAAATATATTGAAGGTGGAGCTCATGGTGGAAAAGGAAGTGAAGCTCATAAAGCAGCTGTAGTTGGAGACACTGTTGGTGACCCATTTAAAGATACTTCAGGACCTTCAATGAATATATTAATAAAACTTATGACAATAGTTTCATTAGTATTTGCACCAGTCGTTTTACAATATGGTGGAATATTATTAAACTTAATTAAATAGTTATTTATTTAAAAACCCTAGGATAAAATAAATATCCCTAGGGTTTTTTACATTCTTGACTAACAAACAATATTAATATAGTATTTTATTTAAATATTGGAAAAGAAGTAGATAGAAATGAATATTTTTATTAGATAAACTAAAAATAACTATATAAAGAATTAGAAAATATAAGTGGGGAGGAAAAAATTATGAAGATACAAGAAACTCTTATTGAGTTTATGAAAGAACAAGCTTACAAACCCATGAATTTAAAAGAATTAGCTAAAGTTTTTAATATAAAAGGTGATGAAATAGAAGACTTTAAAAAAGTTTTAGATTATATGGAAAAGGACGGCTTAGTAGTAAAAACTAGAACAGAATATTATGGTGTTCCTGAAAGAATGGGATTAATAGTAGGTAAAATTCAAGGTCATCAAAGAGGGTATGCATTTTTAATACCAGAAGATGATATACAAGATGTATTTATTCCTGCATCAGGTTTAAATGGTGCAATGAATGGAGATAAGGTTGTAGTAAAAACTTTTAAAGAGGTGAGGGAAGGTAAAAAATCCGAAGGAGAAGTAATAAGGATATTAAACAGAGCAAATAAAACCATAATAGGTACCTTTGAAGATAGCAAAAATTTTGGTTTTGTAGTGCCAGATGAGAAGAGAATATATCAAGATATATACATACCAAAAGGAAATGTAGCAGGTGCTCATTCAGGCGATATTGTAATTGCTGAAATAACTAAATGGCCCGAAAAAAGAAGAAGTCCTGAAGGAAAGATAGTGGAGATACTTGGTAAAAAGGGAGAAAAGGGCATAGACATTTTAACTATAATTAAAAAATATAATTTACCAGAAGAATTTCCTCAAAAAGTCCAAAGTTATTTAGATGGAGTTCCTAATGAAATAAATGAAGAAGAATATAAAAATAGGCTAGATTTAAGAGATATAAAGATTATAACTATCGACGGAGAAGATGCAAAAGATTTAGATGATGCCATTTCTATTGAAAAATTACCTAATGGAAACTTCTATCTTGGAGTACATATTGCAGATGTATCTCATTATGTTAAAGAAAAGAATCCATTAGATAAAGAAGCTTTAAAAAGAGGAACTTCTGTATATCTAGTAGATAGGGTTATACCTATGCTTCCAAAGGAATTATCTAATGGTATATGTAGCTTAAATCCTAAAGTTGATAGATTGACTTTAAGTTGTTTTATGGAGATCGATAAAACTGGTAAAGTAATAGCTCATAAAGTGGCAGAAAGTGTAATAAATTCTTCTGAAAGAATGACTTATACTGATGTGAATAAAATACTTAAAGATAATGACCAAGAGCTCATTAAAAAGTATGATTATTTAATGGAAAATTTTAAATCAATGGAAGAACTTTGTAAAGTACTCTATAAGAAGAGAATAAATAGAGGCGCTATAGATTTTGACTTTGAGGAATGTAAAATAATATTAGATGAAGATGGAAAACCAGTAGATATTAAACCTTACGAAAGAGAAATAGCAAATAGGATGATAGAGGAATTCATGTTAGTTTGTAATGAAACAATAGCGGAGTATATGTTCTGGTCCAATATTCCTTTTGTTTATAGAATACACGAAGAACCAGATCTAGAAAAACTTCAGCATTTTAATGAATTTGTTTATAATTTAGGATATACAATAAAATACTCTAAAGAAGTTCATCCTAAGTCCTTACAACAAGTGGTAGAAAAGGTAAGGGGTAAAAAGGAAGAAGTAGTAATAAATACATTATTATTACGTTCTTTAAAGCAGGCAAAATATTCTCCAGAATGTATAGGACACTTTGGATTAGCAGCAAGATATTATTGTCACTTTACATCACCTATAAGAAGGTATCCAGATCTTATAATACACAGAATTATAAAAGAATATATCAAAAATGGTATATCAGAAAAGAGAGTTAAAAAATTAGAAGGGGAAGTAAGCTCTGCTTCCATACAATCATCAGAAATGGAAAGACTTGCAGAAGAGGCAGAAAGAGAAGTAGATGATTTAAAGAAAGCTGAATATATGAGTGAAAGAATAGGAGAGGTTTATAATGGAATAATATCTTCAGTAACTGCATTTGGATTATTTGTGGAATTGCCTAATACTGTAGAAGGTCTTATACACATAAGCACTCTTTTAGATGATTATTATGTTTACGATGAAAGAGGGTTAAGATTAGTAGGAGAAAAAACTAAAAAAATGTATAGATTAGGTGATGAAGTTAAGATAAAAGTTGAAAAAGTAGATTTAGACAGTTATGAAATTTACTTTGAATTATTAGAAAGTGAAGACAAAAAATAAAAAATATTATACAGTTTTTTATTTAGTGAATAAGTAATGGTGAATAGCAATGGAAGGAATTCTTTAGTAAAATTTCTTAAACCAATGAAAACCCATGTGTTAATAATTAACACATGGGTTTTCATTATTAATGGAAAAAAAAGTATTCTTATAAATATTGACTAAATAAAAACAATATTATATACTATTAATGATAATGATTATCAATACCATAAATAAAAATTAAACTTATTAAGGGGGATTGAGATATGAGTGCATTGGTAATTGGGGGAGACAAATTAGGAAAAATAAGAGATGAGTTGGAAAAAAGAGGATTTAATAAAATAGAACATATAAGCGGGAGAAAAAGTAGTGATAGGAAGGTTAGAATTTCTAATAAGGCAGAGAGGGCAGATATGGTATTAGTATTAACTGATTTTATTAATCATGGGGTAGTGACTAATCTAAAGAATAATGTAAATAATCCTAATGTAATATTTAGTAGAAGAGCCTGGGCTTTTGTAGAAGAAGCCTTAAATGGATTTATGAATAGCCAATTAAATAGTTAAAGCTATAAAGTTCTTTGACTAGGAATATAAAGTATTATATAATTATATAACACAGGGAAACATAATATTTGAAGTAGGTGTTGGTATGGTCAAAGGTAGAAGCAATAAAACTCTTGCAGAAAATAGAAAAGCAAGACATGATTACTTTGTAGAAGAAGCTTATGAAGCAGGAATAGAGTTAGTTGGTACAGAAGTAAAATCTATAAGGGAAGGCAAAGCCAATTTAAAGGATAGTTATGCAGAAATAAGAAATGGAGAAGTTTTTCTTAGGAATATGCATGTAAGTCCTTATGAACAGGGTAATATTTTCAATAAAGATCCATTAAGGGATAGAAAATTATTACTACATAAAATGCAAATTTTAAAGCTAACAGCCTATACTACTCAACAAGGATATACTTTAATACCATTATCATTATATCTTAAAAATGGTAGAGTTAAAGTAAATTTAGCTGTAGCTAAAGGTAAAAAGAACTATGATAAAAGACAAGATTTAATAGAAAAAGCAGCTAAACGCGATATTGAAAGAGAATTAAAAGATAGAAGTAGGTATTAATTTACTATTGCTAAATTGTTTAAGTTGTTATATCATATAATATAGACCTTAAAATTAAATATTATCGTCCTGTGCAATATAGCATGGGGGCGTAAATGGTTTCGACGGGGGCAAGTTGCTCCTGAGAAGCGAGTCGAGGGGTCCTGGGCCCGCGTTAAAAAACTGGGAAAAATTATAAACGCAGACGATAATTTCGTTTTAGCTGCCTAATTAGTGCAGCTCGTCCTACTTGGGAGTCCCACGACCTAAGATAGGGCGTCAATTAGTGGGGAACCGAGCTCTACAAAGCTTTGAGTAGAGAACGGAACTTATGAAGCTACTGAATCTAGAAACCTGTTTATCGGTGTCTAGAGGAGGGAATGTTAAAAGGTAAACTGCACTCGGAGATGCTCAGGGGTTACTGCTTTCGGACAGGGGTTCGATTCATAAGAGTCGCCTTATGAAGTGATTCATAAGTGAAAACTTGGCTTTATCGGTGAAACCGAAACGTGAAGACGTCGGCAATACCGAGTGGTATGTGGGGAAACCCAACAGCCGTGTATCGACTCATAGGTTTCTAACCTTAAGAAATAAAGCTTTCTTAAGTAAGAAATACTAGGATAGAAGTTTGAAACTATAATATAGCTTCTATAACACGCCAAGGCACTTAAAACCTATAATTTTTAAGTGCAATATATAGTCAGTGCCATTAGAAATAGTGGAATAGCATGTCCCCTCGCCTCCACCAATGAAACCCTCGATTAATTAGTTTAGTCGAGGGTTTTTACCTATGTATAAGTTTAGAATATATGAGTCAAAATAATATGTATTTAAAAATAATGTATAATATAATTAAATATATATTTATAATATATATCATTTTATGAAAAAAATTATGTAGAATACGTTATAAAATGCTAAATAAATTTCAATATAGTAAAAATAGAAAGTTTAAGTCTTGTACCAGTTATTCAATAACAAAATGAAGAAGAATATGTGAGTAAATTTACTAATATTTAGATAGCCTTTGATTTTTTCAAAGGTTATTTGTACGTAATATTAAATTTTAAAGGATAATTTAAAAAAACATGTGTTCTGTTCAGAGAATTTGATGTATACTTAAATATATAATACTTTGGAGGAATAATATGAAAAAGAATAAAATAATATTAGCAGCACCTGTATTGAAATGGGTAGGTGGAAAAAGACAGTTGATGGGTGAGATAAAGAAGGTATTGCCAAAAACATATACTGCATATTATGAGCCATTTATAGGTGGAGGAGCAGTATTATTTGAATTACAACCTAACAAAGCTGTTATTAATGATGTTAATGGTGAATTAATAAATTTATACAATATAATTAAATACGATGTAGAATCATTAATAGAAGATTTGAGAAAACATGAAAATACATCAGAATATTTTTATAGAATTAGAGAGATTGATAGAAGTAAAGAGGAGTATGAAAAATTAACTAATGTTGAAAAGGCATCGAGAATAATTTATTTAAATAAAACTTGTTTTAATGGATTATTTAGGGTTAATAAAGCAGGAGAATTTAATTCTCCATTTGGTAAATATAAAAATCCTAATATAGTTGATGAAGTAACGCTTAGAGCTGTAAATAAGTATTTTAATAAAGCAAATATAAAAATTTTGAATGGCGATTTTGAACAGAGTTTAAAGAGAATAAGAAAAGGTGCTTTTGTGTATTTAGATCCACCGTATGATCCAGTTTCTAGTAGTGCTAATTTTACGGGATATGATAAAGGTGGATTTAACAGGGCAGAACAAATAAGGTTAAAAAATTTATGTGATAAGTTAGACAAAAAAGGAGTAAAATTTTTATTATCAAATTCTGCAACAGATTTTATTAAAGAACTATATAAAGATTATAATATAAAAGTAGTCAAAGCTAAACGAACTATAAATTCAAATGGTAATTCTAGAGGGGCGGTAGATGAAGTATTGGTGAGAAATTATGAGTAAGAATAAAAATGATGTTGCATGGGAAACCCTATTCAATAAGTATAATATAATTTCTGAGATTGATAAGAATGGAAAATTTGAAATATCAGCAAAAGAAATTAACGAAGTAAGAGAAGCTAGGTTAATGACTAAGTTTGACCATAAGGTGAATTTGCCTAAAATATTTGCAGATAATAAATTATCAATACTACCTATTACAAGAGGCAAGTATGTAATATCTAAATTTGAAGCATATACTAAATTTGAAAATATAAATCCGGAAATTGTTAAAGTACAATTTCCGGAATATATCACCAGTATAGATTATGAAAATATAACTAGTGAAGCTATGGCTATTAATTGTGCCTATGTATCAGGAATAATACATGACTTTGTAGAGGATGAAGAGTTAGTTCCAACTGTGAGTGGAAGAATGAGTTCGGATGAATTTAATTTTGAAATTAAAAACACAGGTATAAATAATAAGATGCAAATTGAAATTAAAAACTCACAGATAGAGATTGATGGTGGCTATGAGGGAATTGAAACGCTAATTTTAATTGAAGCAAAAAATTCTATATCTGATGATTTTATTATAAGACAGTTATATTATCCATATAGACTATGGAGCAGCAAGGTAGAAAAAAAAGTAAAGCCAGTATTTATGGTATATTCAAATGGTATATATAGTTTTTATGAATATAGTTTTGAGGATGTTCAAAATTATAATTCTTTAAAATTAGTAAAACAAAGAAACTATATAATTGAAGAGGTAGATATTTCATTATCGGATATCATACACATATTTAATAATACAATAGTTTTAGATGAGCCTAAAATTTCTTTCCCTCAAGCAGATAATTTTAATAGAGTTATTAATTTATGTGAGCTATTATGTAGAAATGAGATGAGTAAGGAAGAAATAACAGTAAATTATGATTTTGATCCAAGGCAGACAAATTACTATACTGATGCAGGAAGATATTTAGGATTAATTGATAAAAAAAGAAAAAATGGAGTTATTAAGTTTTTTTTAACGTCAGAAGGAAAAAAATTATTTAAATTAAGATATAAAGATAGACAGTTAAAATATGTTGAATTAATATTTAAACATAAACCTTTCAGAGAATGTTTTGATGAATGCTTAAAAACAAGCGAAATACCTAATAGACAAGATATTGTTAAGATAATGGAAGATGCAGAAGTGTACAATGTACAAGCTAAAAGTACTTATAAAAGGAGAGCTTCAACAGTTACTAGATGGATTAATTGGATAATAGAATTAACTAAAAGAGTATAATAATGTAATTTTAAATATATATTATTATAATGAACCTCTTATCTATATTAAGAAAATATAGAATCTGTTAAGTAGATATGAAAAAATATCTTTAAAATTCGTAGAATTGCTAGCTCTTTGAAAATTATATAAGTTTGAAGATTTTATTGCATAGCAAACAAGCCTGCAATAAATTTGATTTTTGCAGGTTAATTAAAAATATTAAGTAAAATTAAACTGCTGTAAACCAAGTATTTTTATCTAATTCAGTAGTTTTAAAACCAGTTACTTCTGCTGGTGTAAAATCATTTAAAGAACCATGAGGACGAATGAAATTGTACTGAAGGATAAACAAGTATACTAAGTTATTAGCTTTTTCAAAGGAATTGAATCCCTTTTTAGCTTTATACCATGTTTTAAAAGTTTTATTAAATGATTCAATTAAATTATTACTAATGTCACTAGGCATAGGAGCTACTGGTATATGCGTAGTATTTTTTAATAAGGTAGCAGTAGCTTGAGTGTATGATGGCAACCTATCGGTTATAAAGTTCTCAGGTGCATCATAAGTAGATGCGTTATTTATTAATGAAAAAGCAGAATCAGATTCCCTGGATTTAGTTAGATGAAATGCCAGTATAAATCTAGTTTCAGAATCTATAGCTAACCAAAGATAATATCTTTCACCATTTATAAAAACGACAGTTTCATCAGCATGCCAGTCGTCAGACTGAAGATCTAACGATTCTTTGAAGCTTTCAGCTTTATTTTTAAAAAATGGTGCAAAACTATTAGTCCAGTTAGCAATAGTAACATGTGAAACCTTAATATTTGAGTTCATCTTTAAAAATCTAGAGATAGCTCTAGTTGAAGAGTTATTTAGAAAATATAAGGTTAGCGCAGTTAATATAATATGAAGTGGAAAGCGCATTCCTTTCATATTAAGAGAACCAGTAACTAAATCACTAGATGAGCTATCAATACAGGTAGTATGATTTTTAACTATTATGTGATTACATTTTCTATTACTACATTTGTAGCGATTATAATATTTGTATTCGTGATGAAGATAAGTTGCTTTGCCACATCTTGGACATTTAGGATATTTAGAATGTACTTGTGTATTGACGGAATCATGTGTAAATTGAGGCCTACATTTTTGACATTGATATTTTTGATTAGCCTGCTTGTCAAATCCAAACTTATATAGTTTGTCACTATGGCAGCGAGGACACTTAATTTTAGTTTTGTTCATTGTTCTTCTCTCCTTTTCTAGGGGGATAATTGTTTTTAGTCAAACTTATTGTATTTCCTTATGGGAAGAAGAGCAATGTTCATATTAACTTAATAGAACGGACTTTAATATTGGGGGAAATATATGAAGATATCAGATTTTATATTCAAATTTTCAACTAGCACAGTTTCAAACCGTGATGGTTTATGTCGGATAAGAATTTTTGTAGGGGACAATAAAATAATCACATTAATAACTGATATAGGTAACTTAAATCCATCTGAGTCAGTAACAAATTCAATAGAAAAGATAAGGTTATTATTGATACAAAAAGGACTAGTTAATGAAAAATCAATTTTTATAGAACATTATGAGAAAGAAAAGTTTAGTAATGCAAGTTTTGATATTGTAGAATTTCATGACAATGGGAGTCCTAGCTGGTATCCTATAACAAAAGAAAAATTAAAAGAATTATTAGATTGTGATGATAAGGAGTTATCTGATTTAACTAAAAAGAATAAAAGGTTACTTTCAGAAATTGGCAGAATTATATATGCTGTTAATCCGAGAAATGATTTTTGTTGTCAGGAAAGTCCAGATATTATTAAAAGAAAACTTGAAATTGAAGAAAATAAAATAAGTAAAAGCGAACTTATCAAGATTATTGAAAGTGGAGCTAAAGAGCAAACTATTTCACAGCTACTTAAGTCAGATCTATCTATTTTTGCTGAAATATATGCTTGTCCTAAAGATGAGTATATTTGTTTTTCTGAGTTTCCTATAGATGATGGGTATGTAGATTATCTGGTTCTAACGGGAAGATCAAGAATGGATGTATATCTTATTGAAATTAAAGGAGCAGATTTTGATTTAGTTAACAAGAATAAAGAAAAATTCAATGAAAAAGTTAGTGAAGCTGATCATCAAATCAAAACTAGATTAGGGTTTATATATAGAAATTATGAGTTTTTTAGGAAAAATATACATGATGTAAGAAGAAAAGCAGAGAATGGAGAAATAGTGTTTAACTCTTTTAGAGGTGCAATAAATAATTTATATGTTGATCCTGATAAAGATATAAATATATATTCAGTTATAATAGGTGGAAGAACAGGTGACGATTATGAAGAAAGCAAACTTAGACATAATTATGAAATAGATAGTAAGTTTAAAACAAAATTAGAAACATGGGATACTTTCATAAGAAAACTGGTAAGAAGCTAAAAATATAAATCAGTAGTTAAGTATTGCGTAACTAGAGATATTTTTAAATATAAGTAAATTCAAACAAAAAATTTGTGGGTTTTACCTATTTTACGTCAATAAATTCCTCGTAAAAATTATTCTTAGAATATGATTTTACTATATAAAATTTATAAAAATATAGATTAAATAAAAAATTAAAAATATGAATTTAATGAACAATTAGTATAATTGTGTTAAAATGTAGCCAAGATAAAAATTTCAAGAGTGGTGAATATAAATGAAGATGTCTAAAATCATGGAAATTACCATATATGAATCTTTAAAAGACATTGAAAAACGACTAAAATCCAATTTAAAAGGTCTTCGTTGGGAGATTGAGCATACAGAAGATTTAAGAACTATAGAAGGACATAGAGTTAAAATTTACTTTGGTGTTACTTCATCTTTTGGAGGAGTAAATGTAGTGTCATTTATAAATCATGGTGGAGGATATGTTCCATATTATATTAAATTAACAGAAATTGGTGAGTATGAAACGAAGATAATGGTGGCAATAACAGGTGCAGAAGATGTGATTACTGATTATGGTAATCGAAATGAAAATATTGCAAAGCAATTGTTAGAAATGTGTCAAAAAGATTGTACGAATAAAACCTTTAAAGAAAAAGCAAGAAAATTTTTTAAGTAAAAATTATACCTGCCATAGATTTTTGGTGGGTTTTATTTATTTTGTATCTATAATATATTGTAATAAATATTAAGTATTGTAAAATTAATATATAAATATTTAAAGGTAGTGATAAATTTGTATAGTATTATGATTATAGAAGATGACAAGAAAATGGCTAAACTTATAAAAAATCACTTAGAACGATATGGATATAAAACATTTTTAATTAAAGACTTTTCAAATATAAAAGATGAATTTTTAGAACATAAGCCAGACCTTGTTTTAATGGATATAAATCTTCCTTTCTTTGATGGATTTTATTGGTGTAGCCATATAAGAAGTCATTCTAAAGTACCCATAATATTTATATCATCTAGAGATTCAGATATGGACCAAGTTATGGCAATAGATAATGGAGGAGATGACTTTATAACAAAGCCATTTTCTTATGATGTGCTATTGGCAAAGATCAAAGGTGTATTAAGAAGAGTATATGGTAGCTATGCTAAAGGTGATACAGATTTTTTAAAAATTGATGATTTGATATTATATACAAATAAGAATGTATTGGAGTATAAAGGTAAAAAAACTGAACTTAGTAAAAATGAATTTTCCCTTTTATTGCATCTTTTAAAAAACATAAATAAAATTGTTTCAAGGGATACTTTGCTTGGAATTCTTTGGAGTGATATTGATTTTATTGATGATAATACTCTTTCTGTTAATGTTACAAGACTTAGAAAGAGGCTAGAAGAAATAGGTATTACTAATGCTATAGAGACAAAACGTGGTCAAGGATATATACTTATTAATAATTGGTAGATCAAAGAGTGGGTGAATAAAGTGAATTTTATAGACTTTTTAAAAGATAGAATAGCTTATATAATAGTTTATCTAATAAGTATATCTTTCGTTATATTAACAATGCATTTGACCTTATTTATAAAAGTAATAGATTTTCCCATAACAAATATATTATATGCATATTTTGTTTCAATAGTTATACTTATTATATTTTTGGTATATGAATATTCAAAAGTAAGGGCATTTTACAAGCAACTTTATGAAATTTTAAATTCTGAAAATATTATAGAGAACATTATAAATATAGGAGAAGTTAGAACTATAGAACAAAAACTTTTTACGCAAATATTAAAAAAGTTATATAAATCCTATGAAGATAAAGTTTATAAATATAAAGATATTCAAAAGCATTACTTAGATTTTATTAATCAATGGGTACATCAAATGAAAACACCTGTATCTGTAATTGATTTAATATTACAGGAAGAAGATATATCTGAATTTAATGAAATTCTTGATAGTATTGGTGAAGAAAATGAAAAAATATCACAGGGGCTTAATATTATGTTGTATAATGCAAGAATAAATGAATTTAATCATGATTTTAATGTGGAAGATATAGATATACTATTGATTTTAAGAAAAGTAATAAATGACAATAAAAAATTACTTATTAGGCATAAGATATTTCCAAAGATATCAGGTGAAACTGCAATTGTTCAAACGGATAAAAAGTGGATATACTTTGTTATAAATCAAATTGTTATTAATGCAATAAAATATACAGCTGCAACAGAAAAAGATAAAAAAACTATAAACTTTAACATAAAAGAAGATACTACAAAAATAGTTGTAAGTATTGAAGATAATGGGATTGGTATACCAAAAGAAGATTTAGGTCGAGTATTTAATGCTTTCTTTACAGGTAAAAATGGTAGAAAAACTTCTGAGTCTACAGGTATGGGAATGTACTTATCAAAACGTATTTGTGAAGAGCTTGGGAATGAAGTATATGTCGAATCAGAAGAAGGAAAAGGAGCAAGTTTTTATATAGCTTTCTATAAAAGTAAAAATATATTTAAATTATAACCTTTCAAAATTGTAATATTAATATCCAAAATGAAAGAGAAATCAATACAAAGATTTCTCTATTTTTTTTATAATAAAGATATAGTATTGGAAGAATATATGAAGCAGGAGGTTTTATTATGTCAGTTTTAAAAGTTGAAAATATAACAAAAATATATGGCGGAAAAAAGGGAGGACCAGTATTTAAAGCTCTAGATAGATTTAGTTTAGAAATTAAAAAAGGTGAATTTGTTGGAGTAATGGGGCCATCTGGCAGTGGTAAAACAACATTATTAAATATAATGGCAACTATAGATACTCCTTCATCAGGAGAGCTTTTTATAAATGGTACAAATCCTACAAAATTAAATGAGAAAAATATTGCTCTCTTTAGAAGAAAAGAACTTGGATTTATATTTCAAGATTTTAATCTATTAGACTCCTTATCTATTAAAGAAAATATAATATTGCCACTTGTTTTAGAGAAGGTTAAAGTAAGAGAAATAGAAAAGAGAGTGGAAGATATTGCAAGCCTTTTAAATATTAAAGATATTTTAAATAAAAAACCCTATGAAATTTCAGGAGGGCAACAGCAAAGAGCTGCCTGTGCTAGAGCACTTATTCATAATCCTTCTATAATTTTGGCAGATGAGCCTACAGGAAATCTTGATTCTAAAGCTTCCCAAGATGTTATGGAGACTTTAACAAACCTAAATAGCAAAAAAGAAGCTACTATAATGATGGTTACCCATGATCCTTTTTCTGCAAGTTTTTGTAAAAGGATAATTATGATTAAGGATGGAAAATACTTTTTAGAAATTGTGAATGGAGGAAACAGGCAAACATTTTTTAAAGAAATTATGGATTCTCTTTCACTTTTAGGAAGTAGATCAAATAATTATACACTGTAGGAGGGTTAAAATGACAATTAATAATATAGCTATTAAAAATATTAAAGGAAATTTAAATAAATATGCTATGTATTATCTTAGCAATGTAATAGTTGTAACTATATTTTTTATATTTGCTAATTTTATATATAATCCAGGTGTCAGTAGTGGAAGTATTAGTAACAAGACCATAAGTGAAGTTGCCGGTAGATTAATGTATTTGTGTGAGTTTGTAATAATAATTTTTACTTTTATATTTTCAAATTACTCAATAACTACTTTTTTAAAGTCTAGAGAAAAAGAATTTGGACTTTTATCAATGTTTGGACTAACCAAAGGTCAAATAAGAAGATATGTTATGTTTGAAAATATAACAATTTCAATTGTTTCTATTATAACAGGATTGTTCTTTGGAATTTTGTTTTCAAAATTATTCTTTATGGCTGTATCTGTAATTTTAGATTTAAATTCAGAAATTCCATTTTTAATATCAAATAAAGCTATAAAAATAACAATATTAAGTTTTTTAATAGTACTTAATCTTATAAGTTTTATTACAAGTTTTAAAATAAAAAATAATAATATTGCAGAATTATTAAAAGGTGAGAGAATACCTAAAATGACACCAAAGTTTTCTAAAATAAAATCAATACTTGGAATAGTACTTATAGTTTCTGGGTATATTGTAGGCGTATTTTCTGGAACAGCTATTATAGCTACAATGATTCCCATACTTATAGTTGTAATAATAGGAACTAAGCTTTTGTTTTCTCAATTTAGTGTATTTTTTACAAATAGGCTTCAAAATAATAAGGGGATTTATTATAAAGGAACAAATCTAATAACCTTATCTCAAATTATATATAAATTAAAAGATAATGCAAAGGTACTATTTATTACTTCAATACTTAGTGGAATTACTCTTGCATCAGCTATATCAGTTTATTCTCTGCAAAAGGTAAGTTTATCTTCAATGGAAGAAAATTGTCCACAGGATATAGGAGTTATAGAGCAGAATATAAATTCTCATAAAGTTATAGCTGATAGAAAAATTGAAGAAATATTGAAAAAGCATAAATTTGATATAAAATATAAAAATAAAATAGAATTAATAAAAGCAAAAAATAATGATACGGTAAAAGAAAATAAGAAAGAGCCTTATATAAAAATAAACAAAGATGATTTTAACATAATGTCTCAAAATAGCTTTAATGAGCTTGCAAAGCAGTATAACAGAAAACCTTTAACTTTAAAAAATGGAGAAGTGGTAGTATATACCTATGATTTCAATAGTAATATAGCTAATATGAAAACAGAACTTCCTTTTAAGCATCAAAAGATTTTAAATCTAAATATTGAAGGTGAAGTAAGTAGCTTTAATATACTAGGTAATTTAAAAGGTGGAATTATAAATGCAGATATAAAAAATACTAATACTGTAATTGTTAATAACAGTGATTTTAAAAACTTGTGGGGAAAGGTTTCAAATGGTAATAAATGTATTTATTATGGATATAACATTAAACATAATTTAAAAGCTGCTAATGCAGTAACTGAAATAAAAAATGCAGTTACAAAAGGTCAAGAAATTTTCTTTACTGAAAGGGTAATAAGTATGGCAAGCGTAATGCAACTTTTATCTGTACTTTTATTTATAGGAACCTTTATTGCGATTATATTCTTTATTGCAACAGGAAGTATATTATATTTCAAAATGTTTAATGAAGTTCAGAAAGATAAGCAAGATTTTATAGGATTAAAAAAGATAGGGGTTACACAAGAAGAAATAAAAAAGGTGGTTAGTATTCAAAGTTTTACAATGTTTTTCTTACCACTTACAGTTGCAACCCTCCATGCCGCTTTTGCTGTAAAATCTGTAGGACTTTTATATACAAAATATTTTATATTCATTGCAGGAATATATTTAGTTTTACAAATAGCATATTATCTGTTTGCTAAATGGATGTACATCAAACAAATTAATAGTTGGAACATCTAGTTATTTTATGTGACTTTTGTATATTGAGGGTTTTACCTTTATCTGTAATTGATTTATTAAAGATTTATAGTATATAATTATGAATACAAAATATAGATTTAATTTAGAGGAATGATATTATATTGCAAAATGAAATGGATAAATTAATTGAAGAGCGCCAGGGAAAACTAAATAAGAAAAAGAATCAGACACCCCATGGGGTAATAATTTCTTTTATTATATTAATATTGTGTTGCATACTATTTCCGAACCAGTATAAATATGCTATATGTTTAGGTGCAGGAGTCATTATTGGAATTATTTTAAGGTACTCACGATTTTGTTTTGCAGCAGCATTTAGAGATCCTTTTATCTCTAGAAATACAGCACTTCTAAGAGGGATGATATTAGCAATGATGGTGAGTACCATTGGTTTTGCTGTGATTCAATCTGGGTATACCTACGATAAAGTTATTAATTATGATTTAATTCCAGGAGCTGTTAGTTCTGTAGGAATTCACGTTATGATTGGAGCTTTTATATTTGGTATAGGAATGGTTTTTGCAGGTGGATGTGCTTCAGGGGTATTAATGAGAATCGGTGAAGGACATGCATTACATTTAGTTGTTCTCCTAGGTTTTATAATTGGAACTTTATTAGGAGCAAGAGATTATTCTTTTTGGTATCATCGATTTATCAAAAATGCAAAGACTATTTATTTCTCTGAATATATGGATTTGAAGTATGTTGTTTTTACCCAAATAATAGTATTAATAATTTTATATAGACTAGCTCTATGGTATGAAAATAAGTCGCAGGAAGATATATAATGGGGGAGTTTACATGGCAGTAAGAAAACTAAATTGTTTAAGTGAAGTATGTCCTATTCCCATACTTCGTGCAATAAAAGAATTTAAAACAATGGAAGCAGGAGATATCTTAATTTTACATTCTGACCATAGTTGTGTAGGAGTTGACATAAAAAAGTGGGCATTCCAGCATAAATATCCAGTAAAAGTCGTTGAACTAGAAGAAGGAGAGTGGGAAGTATATATCCAAAAATCAATAGAAAAATAGGGACAAATAGGATGGAGTCTATAAAAAAATATCTTAAGAGACCTTGTCCTTATTGGGTAGCAGGAATTTTACTAGGATTGATGAATGTAATTTTACTAGGTACAATTAGAATTAGTTGGCAGATAACTAGCGGATTTTTATTATGGGGAATTGGTATTTTACAATGGTTTGGATTAGAACCGTTAAATTGGGAGTATTTTAAGTATTTTAAATCCTATTATCAACCAGTAATTTTATATGAAAATGTGTTTATTAATCAATATACAATTTTAAACTTAGGTGTGCTTATAGGATCTTTAATTGCAACTTTATTAGTTTCTCAATTTAAATGGAAAAGAATAAAAAGTAAAAAGCAATTTATCATGGCTCTTATAGGTGGAGTGATGATGGGATATGGTACGAGGCTTGCAGTTGGATGCAATATTGGAGCTTTTTTTAGTGGAATACCATCTTTTTCTTTACATGCTTGGATTTTTGGAGTCTTTGCTATGTTAGGCACATGGGTAGGGGTTAAGATTTTAACGAAATACTTTATATAACAAAAGAGGTTTTTTAACAAAAACCTCTTTTGTTGGAGAGAATAAAATCTACAAACATTTGCTCGTATTCTGTAAAATCATAATTTTTCCTATAAGCTACATAATAATCAAAAGAAATATTTAAATTGTCTATAGAAACTGCTTTAATGCGTTGATTTTTTATTTCTTGCTCAATTGCTAATTTGGGTAAAAAAGAAAAGCCTTTACCTGCAAGAATAGAAGATTTAATGGATTCAGGAGAATTTAAATCATAAATAACATTTAAATCTTCAACAGAAATACCTTTTTCTTTTAGTGCATCTTTGACTATATGTCGTGTTCCAGATGAATTTTCACGTAAAATTAAAGGAATATCTTTTAGTTCCTCTAAGGAAATTTTTTTAGGAGAATTTTCAATATTTCCAACTAAAAATAGCTCATCGGAGACTATAAATTCTGTAATTATATCGTCAACTTTTGGATCATACTGGATAATACCTATATTGATGGTATGATCCTGAAGCTTTTCAATTACTTCAGTAGAATTGGCTACTTCCATGTGTATATCTATTTCATCATGATGATCTTTAAAAGTAAAAATACTGCAAGGAAGCGCATATTCACCTACACTTTTACATGAACCAATCAATAATTTAGGTTTATCTTTATGTAAGTTTACCAAATCTCTTTTTATATTTCCTTGAATAGACAAAAGAGTATCTGCATAGTTAAATACAACTTTACCTTCCTCTGTTAATTCCACTCCTTTATTACTTCTAGTTAGAAGGCTTACACCTAACTCATTTTCTAAACTTTTAAGTTGTCCACTGAGTCCTGGTTGAGTAAGGTGAAGAAATTGGGCAGCTTTTGATATGCTATTGTATTTAACTGCTATGTAAAATGATTGAAGATATTCAAGATTCATAAGGTCACATCCTCAAAAATAAAATGATTAGTTATCTTTTATATTGTACATAAATAAATTTATTTATTCAAGTTTATATATTGAGCCATTAGATAAAAGAAAACATTATATTACATAGTATTTTGCTTCTATGAAAAAGTAAAAGCAAGTATTATAATTATTGACAGATAATTAACAATAATAGAAAGGAAAAGGATAGATGAAGAAGAAGCAAGTATACATAGGATTTATTATTTTAATACTAATGGCTATATTTGGTGTAATGCAGTATACAAAAGATTATAAACTAGCATTACACTTGATTATTGGATTAACAATTGGGTACGTTATGCAAAGATCAAGATTTGGATTTGCAGGTGGTATAAGAAAATTATATTTAACCGGAGATAGTAGCTTAACAAAAGCTTTAATGTTTTTATTTTCAATTACACTAATAATAACAGCAGCAATACATTATGGAGCATATGTTAATGGAGCAGACGTATATTATAGAGCTGTTGAATCAGGGGTAGCTGCAATTCCTGGATCAGATTATGTTGAACCAGCTAACTTAGCTACCATATTAGGTGGAATAGTATTTGGTATAGGTATGATGTTAGGAGGAGGATGTGCCTCAGGAACTCTTACAGATGCAGGTGAAGGAGAAGGAAGAGGATTAATAGTATTGTTCTTCTTTTGTACTGGAGCTCTATGGGGAGCACATGATATGCCTTGGTGGAAGCAAAGTATATTTTTCCAAGTAAAGAAACAGCTTTATTTACCAGATATTTTTGGATATATGGGAACTATTATAATTTCATTATTAGGATATTTATGTATATACATTATAGCTAAGAAGTATGAAGATAAGAGAAGAAGAGAGAATACTTTATCATTAGAACAATATGCTGATTGGGAAAAAGAATTATCTCAACCAGCAGAATATAAATTCTTTAGCAAAGAAACATATCATAAATTCTTCGTTAAGAGATGGTCTTATTATACTGGAGCAGTATGTATAATGATTATGTTTGTTACAATATTAGTAACAACAGGTACAAGCTGGGGAGTTACAGCAGTATTTGCAGAATGGGCGGGTTGGTTCTATCAATCTCTAGGACTAATAGATATATCTACTTGGCCATGGTTTCAAGGAATGATGCCAACTATGAAGGCTGGATTCTTTAATGATCCAGGTTCCATGAGAAATTCAGGTATATTAATAGGAGCATTAATATCACCATTGTTAGCAGGACGCTTCTCATTTAAAAAAGGATTTAAATTAAGAGATGTGGTATTCTATGCTATAGGTGGATTAATGATGGGATATGGTGCGAGAATAGCATTAGGATGTAATGTAGGAGCATTATATTCAGGATTATCTAATATGTCTCTATCTGGATGGGTATTTTTACCATCATTAACTATAGGGGGAATATTAGGAGTAAACTTAGCTAAAAAACTTAAAGTTACAATTTAATTTAAAGGGCTGTGAAACTTTAGAAACTAATTTCTAAAGCAGCACAGCTCTTATTTGATGTTATAAACATATATAGAGTTTTGCAAAATTTATGATATTAAAGCATTAAAACTGGATAGATGTAACATGCTATAATTAAAATTAATATTTCTATTATTCTTTAAAAAATAACTCAATAATATTTTACTAAAAGTTAAAAGTATGTAATAATAATATAGGTATTTTATATTGTTTAGTGAGGTAGAGAAAATGAAAATAGGATTTGATCACGAAAAATATATTGAAGAGCAATCAAAGTATATTTTAGAAAGAGTTAATAACTATGACAAATTATACTTAGAATTTGGTGGTAAACTTCTATATGATCTTCATGCCAAGAGGGTTTTACCAGGATTCGATGAAAATGCAAAAATTAAGCTTTTACACAAACTAAAAGAAAAAGTTGAGATAATTATTTGTGTATACGCAGGTGACATTGAAAGAAACAAAATAAGAGGAGACTTTGGAATAACCTATGATGTAGATGTTTTAAGACTAATTGACGACTTAAGAAGTTACGATCTTCAGGTAAACAGTGTTGTAATAACTAGATACAGTGGGCAACCATCTACTACCGTTTTTATAAATAAACTTGAGCGTAGAGGTATAAAGGTATATAAACATGAAGCCACTAAAGGATATCCAGCAGATGTGGATACTATTGTAAGTGATGAAGGATATGGGAAAAATCCTTATATTGAAACAACTAAACCTATTGTGGTTGTAACAGCACCAGGACCAGGTAGCGGTAAACTTGCTACATGTCTAAGCCAGCTTTATCATGAGTATAAACAAGGAAAAGTTGCGGGATATTCAAAATTTGAAACCTTTCCAGTTTGGAATGTACCCCTAAAGCATCCTCTAAATATAGCTTATGAAGCGGCAACAGTAGATCTTAAGGATGTAAATATGATTGATTCATTCCATTTTGATGCTTATAATGAAGTTGCTGTAAACTACAATCGTGATATCGAAAGTTTTCCTCTACTTAAAAGAATTATAGAGAAAATAACAGGAGAAGAATCTGGTTACAAATCACCAACAGATATGGGAGTAAACAGAGTAGGGTACGGAATAATTGATGATGAAGTAGTTAAAAAGGCATCGGAGCAGGAAATAATAAGAAGGTATTTTAAAACAGGCTGTGAATACAAAAAAGGATACTTAGATAAAGAAACTCTACATAGATCTAAGATTATCATGCATGAACTTAATTTAAAAGAAGACGATAGGAAAGTTGTTATGCCTGCAAGAGAATACTCAGCAAAATTAAAGAAAAGATATAATAAAAATGAAGTATACCCAGTAGTGGCATTAGAACTTGAAGATGGAAAAGTATTAACAGGTAGAAATTCAGATGTAATGGATGGAACTGCTGCTGTAATTTTAAATGCAGTTAAATACTTAGCTAATATATCTGATGAAATTCATCTTATTTCTCCAGTTATACTTGAGCCAATTATAAATCTGAAATTAAAAACCTTAGGCAGTAAAAGTACTGCATTAACTTGTGAAGAAATATTAATTGCTCTTAGCATATGTGCAGTTACAAATCCAACAGCGCAAGTAGCCATGGAAAAGTTATCAATGTTAAGGGGATGTCAGGCACATTCCACAACGATTTTAAGTGGAAATGAGGAGCAAACCTTTAGAAAACTTGGTATAGATATAACTTGTGATCCAGAGTACCCATCAGAAAGTCTTTATTATAATAATTAATATTATAAAGATAATGTGAACATTAAAGCCGATTGTTATTAAATAATAATAATCGGTATTTTTTCTATTAAGTCCAAATAAGTATTTTGAAAAGTGGAATTTACCAAACTTGTCAAGGAAACATGTAAGCTATATAATAGTATGAGAAAATAAGCAGGTTTAATTTAACTATCCTTATTTTATGTAAATTAAAGTATGAGAGGAAGTAAATAATGGGAAAAACATTAGTTTTGGCGGAAAAGCCAAGTGTAGGTAGAGAGATAGCTAGAGTATTAAAATGTAATAAAAACTCTAGAAGTTATATAGAAAGTAATAAATATGTTGTTACTTGGGCATTAGGACACTTAGTGACTCTTGCTGATCCAGAAGTATATGATAATAAGTATAAAAAATGGGAAATGGAGACGCTTCCAATGCTTCCAAAATACATGAAACTTTGTGTTATAGGTAAAACTTCAAAACAATTTAATGAAGTTAAAAAGCTTATGAACAGAAATGATATAGATGAAATTGTTATAGCTACAGATGCTGGAAGAGAAGGGGAACTAGTAGCTAGGTGGATAATAGAAAAGGCAAGAGTTAATAAGCCAATTAAGAGACTTTGGATATCTTCCCAAACTGATAAAGCCATAATAGATGGTTTTAATAATTTAAAACCAGGCAAAGATTATGAAAATCTATATAAATCAGCTGTATGCAGATCAGAGGCAGACTGGTTAGTTGGTCTTAATGTAACAAGAGCATTGACCTGTAAATATAATGCTCAGCTTTCTGCAGGAAGAGTTCAAACACCAACTCTTGCATTAATAGTAGAAAGAGAAGAGGAAATTAAAAACTTCAAACCACGAGATTATTATAATATAGTTGCTAAGACTAAGGGAATTCAATTTAATTGGCAAGATAAAAAAGGACAAATGGCTACATTTAACGAAGATTTTGCAAATAATATCTTAGCTAAGGTTAGTGGGGAAATTGGTAATGTTACGGAAGTTATAGAGAAGGATAAAAAGCAATATGCTCCAGCTCTTTATGACTTAACAGAACTTCAAAGAGATGCTAATAGAATATTTGGATACTCTGCAAAGGAAACTCTTTCTATAATGCAAAGATTATATGAGAACCATAAAGTACTAACCTACCCAAGAACTGATTCAAGATATATATCAAAAGATATAGTAGCGACTATACCTCAAAGATTAAAGAGTATATCTATAGGAATTTACAGTAAATTTGCAGAAGAAATACTAAGAGGAAAAATCGTAGCACATAAAGGATTTGTAGATGATAGTAAGGTTTCAGACCATCATGCTATAATTCCAACAGAAGAAAGGGTTAAATTATCAAATCTAAGTGGTGATGAAAGAAAAATATATGATTTAGTTATAAAGAGATTTTTAAGTGTAATGCTTCCACCTTTTGAATACATCCAAACAACTATTAAAGTAGAAGTTAATGGAGAAGTCTTTATAGCAAAGGGAAAAAATATAAAACATAATGGATGGAAAGCTGTATATAATAAAGAAGATTTAAACGAAGATAATAATGATGGAGATGGGCTTAAAGAGCAGGTTTTGCCTCAAATTATTAAAGGAGATGCTATAAAATTTAACTTAGTTAATATAAATAAAGGTCAAACAAAACCGCCAGCTAGATTTAACGAAGGAACATTATTATCTGCAATGGAAAATCCTCAAAAATATATAAAATTAAATAAAGAATATGCAAAGACTTTAGGGGAAACTGGTGGACTTGGTACAGTAGCTACAAGAGCAGATATAATAGAAAAGTTATATAATTCTTTTTATATAGAGAAAAAGGGTAAAGAGATAATACCTACATCAAAAGGAAAACAAATTATAGATTTAGTGCCACAGGACTTAAAATCTCCTATATTAACAGCGGAATGGGAGAAAAAATTAGAATTAATAAGTAAAGGTAAAATTAGTGGTAAAGAATTCATAAACAACATGAGAAATTACTCAACAAAACTTGTACAGGATGTAAAAAATAGTAATGAAAAATATATACACAATAATTTGACAGGTACAAAATGCCCTAATTGTGAAAAGTATATGCTTGAAGTTAATGGGAAACGAGGTAAAATACTTGTATGCCAAGATAGAGAATGTGGATACAGAGAAAATATTAGTAGATTCACTAATGTAAGATGTCCTGAGTGCCATAAAAAACTTGAATTAAGGGGAGAAGGGGAAGGACAAATTTATGTGTGTTCAAAATGTACATTTAGAGAAAAACTTTCATCCTTTAATAAGAGATTTAAAGAAAAAGGAAATAATGCAGATAAAAGAGAAGTATCAAGATATATGAAAAAGATGAAAGAACAGGATAAAGAACCTATGAATTCAGCCCTTGCAGATGCATTAGCAAAACTAAACTTAAAATAATAAAATATAATTTACTACAGTAAAGAGTAAAAGTGACCAAGGAATTCAAAAAATAATGAACTTCTTAGTCACTTTTACGAAATATTATAAAAATTTAATAAATATCATTGTGAAATTTTAAAGTATTGGGATAATTACAATAGATAAGCTATGATTTATAATGTGTGAGATAGTTTGTTTTCTGAACGAGACATTACTTCTTCCATGATATCTATATATCTTTGAGATACTTCAGGACAGGCTGTTAAGAGGGTATCTATAATATAGTCGATATTACTATCATCTATTTTTTTAGCACATATATCTTCATATACAGTCTGTTGGCTAGTTAAGGAATTAAAAATAGTATCTACAACTGGGCATTGCATTATGGTATCATTTTCTATGCAGCTTTCAGCAAAATATAAGTCACCATTAATTACAATAAATCGACCATAGGAAAACTCTTTTTCACTTTTTGTTGAACTTTTTTTTGGGGTGTTTGGACAATCATATTTCGTGTGTTCTACATGTTTTATATCAAGTATGTTTTCCACTTCTTTTCTCGTTAAAACAGTTCTTATTTCTAATTCTAATAATCTTTCTTTAATTTTTTCAGAAAAGTTTTCACCAAGATCAGCAATAAATCTCTTCATTGTTATTGTTTTTTTCATTTTAAAATTTTTTCTTGCCATAAAATTCTCCTTTATATATTTTATTCCCTTTAAATTAAGGTAAGTAAAAACCACCTTTAAAAGGTGGTATTATTTTCTAGTCTACAAATTATAAAATTATAATTTTATTACATTAGACGCTTGAAGACCTTTAGGTCCTTGTTCTACTTCGAATTGAACCTTTTCACCTTCTTCAAGATTTTTTCTTGGGCTATCTGATTGTATTGCTGTGAAGTGTACAAATACATCATCTTCTCCTTCAACTTCAATAAATCCAAATCCTTTTTCTGAATTAAACCATTTTACTGTTCCGTTTTTCATTAATTGACCTCCTATTGTCAAAAACACTTTAGAGTGTTTAATTTAGTTTATATTAGTATTATACCACAATAATTTAAAATTAACAAAAATCTTGTAAAATAAATTAAAAAATTAAATATTTCCATTTAATCATCACAAATATAGGCTATTGAAAATAATATAGTATAAGGATAATAGGTAAATGTATTTTGCCCAAGTAGCGCATTGGGAGGTGGTATGTGAATATGTCGAATATAGTAGAAGCTAAGAATGTAAATATGAGTTTTTATACACTAGAAGGAGAACTGGAAGTTATTAAGGATTTAAGTTTTTCAGTAGAAGAAGGGAAAATCTTAGCCCTTTTAGGGCCTTCAGGTTGTGGTAAATCCACGCTTTTAAATATTTTAAGTAATCTTTTAAAACCAACATCTGGTTATGTTAATATCGACGGTAAAATTGGGTACATGTTCCAAAGGGATCATTTATTAGAATGGAGGACAATATTGGATAATATAACTATTGCCCTTGAAATACAGAATAAACTCAATGATCGAGCTATAGAAAAAATAAATGATCTATTAAAAACTTATGGCCTTTGGGAATTTAGAAATAGATATCCAAAAGAATTATCTGGAGGAATGAGGCAAAGGGTTGCACTAATAAGAACTCTTTCGGTTGATCCAGATATTTTACTTTTAGATGAAGCTTTTTCAGCTTTAGATTATCAAACTAGACTTTTAGTAAGTGATGATATTCATAGAATTATAAAAAAAGAAAATAAAACAACTATATTGGTAACCCATGATATATCAGAAGCTATATCTATGGCAGATTATGTTGCAGTCCTATCTAAAAGACCTTCAAGCATAAAAAACATACATGATATTAACCTTACAGTTAATGGAGAAAAGACACCTTTATCTGCTCGTAAGGCACCAGAATTTAAAGATTATTTTGATCTTTTATGGAAGGAGTTAGATATATATGAAAAGTAATGATTTAACTCCCTATGAACAATTTTTAAGAAATAAAAAGAGGGAAAAAAGAAAAATACTATTTTGGCAAATATTTATTCTTATAATATTCCTACTTCAATGGGAGATACTAGCGAAAAATAAAATAATTGATGTTTTTTTATTTAGCAAACCTTCAGATATACATTGTCTTTTCAAAGAATATGTAAAAAACGGTGAACTTTTTAGACATATAGGTATATCTCTTTGGGAAACTATCTTAGGATTTACTATAGGTACTATTTTGGGAATTTTAATAGCTATATTACTTTGGTGGTTTGAAACTGCATCTAAAATTTTAGATCCATTTTTAGTTGTTTTAAATGCATTACCTAAAACTGCCCTAGCACCTATTTTAATAGTTTGGGCCGGTGCTGGTGTTAAAGGAATAGTTGTTATAGCTATAACGTTGTCTATAGTCACTACAATCTTATCTGCATATAACTACTTTATGAACGCAGACGAAGAAAAAATTAAGATGTTAAAGAGTTTTGGAGCAACTAAAGGACAAATATTAACTAAACTTATATTACCCTCAAATGTTGGAAATATCATTAATATTATAAAAATAAACATAGGTTTATCCTGGGTAGGAGTTATAGTAGGGGAGTTCTTAGTATCTAGATATGGTATTGGATATTTAATAGTATACGGTGGACAAGTGTTTAAATTAGATTTAGTTATGATGGGAGTTGCTGTATTAGCAGTTTGTGCTTTAGTTATGTATCAAATTGTAAATGCAATAGAAAAAAGATATAAAGAAGGGTGAAATCATGAGGAAAATTAAAAAAATATTATTAATATTAATTTGTATTACAATGACTACATTAATGTTTACTGGATGTTCTAAAGAGGATGAAAAAACTAAATTAAAAGTTGCAGAGGTTACTCATTCAGTTTTTTATGCACCGCAATATGTAGCACTTAATGAAGGATTTTTTGAAGAAGAGGGACTAGATGTAGAACTTATAGCAGCCCAAGGAGCAGATAAGACTATGGCAGCCCTTATTTCAGGAGAAGTACAAATAGGGTTTATGGGACCCGAAGCATCAATATATGTTCATAATCAACAAAGTAAGGATTATGCCATAAACTTTGCCCAAGTTACTAAAAGAGATGGAAGTTTCCTAGTTGGAAGGGAAAAAGAAGAGGATTTTAAATTTGAAAACTTAAAGGGAAAAGAAGTAATTGGTGGAAGAAAAGGCGGAATGCCTGAAATGACTTTAGAATATGTTATAAAGAATAACGGATTAAATATAGGGAAAAATACTAATAAGGGAGAAGTAAATGTAAGAACAGATATACAATTTAATGTAATGAGTGGAGCCTTTGTTGCAGGAGAAGGAGACTATGTAGCCTTATTTGAACCCGTTGCAACAGCTTTAGAAAAAGATAATAAAGCACACATAGTGGCATCCATAGGCGAAGAATCTGGTGAAATTCCATATACAGCTTATTGTGCAACAAATACCTATATAAATAAAAATCCAGAGATAATTCAAAAATTCACTAATGCTATATATAAAGGACAATTATATATACAAAATAAAAGTTCAGAAGAAATAGCGAAATCTATAGAACCATTTTTTGCAGATATAAAAATGGAAGATTTAATAGTGGTAGTTGATAGATATAAATCCATAGATGCTTGGTGTGAAAATCCTATATTAAAAGAAGACAGTTTAAATAGATTAATGGATGTAATGGAATTAGCAAAAGAGCTTGATAAAAAAGCACCTTATGATAAAATAGTTACCACAAAATTTGCAGAAGAAGCTATAAAAAATATTAAATAATAAAAAATCCTCCCAGGGTTTCTTGGGGGGATTTATTTTGAAAAGTTTTACTTTTACATATTGTATATAGTAAAATTAGATGTATAATTATTTGAAAAAGAAAGGGGAATTTAAAGATGTTGAATTTTAATTATTCTATACCTACTAAAATATTCTTTGGTAAAGGTCAAATAGAGATTCTAGGTAAAGAGATAAAGAAATATGGAAATAAAGTATTGATAGTTTATGGTGGAGGAAGTATAAAGAAAAATGGTGTATATGATGAAATAGTTAACATATTTAAAGATAATAATATAAATTTTTGGGAATTATCTGGTGTAGAGCCTAATCCAAGAATAACCACTGTTAGAAAAGGTATTAAAGTGTGTAAAGAAAATGATATAGATTTTATATTAGCAGTAGGTGGAGGAAGCAGTATAGATTGTTCAAAGGTGATAGCAGCAGGTTATTATTATAAAGGAGATCCATGGGATATTGTGTTAAATTCTAGCAAAATAGAAAATGCAATCCCTTTAGGAACTATTTTAACTCTGTCTGCCACAGGGTCAGAAATGAATGCAGGAGCAGTTATAACTAATTTAGAAACTAATGAGAAATTAGGAACACATCATCCATCTATGGCACCTAAATTTTCTATATTAGATCCTTCTTATACTTTTACCGTTCCAGCAAAACATACAGCAGCAGGTATTGCAGATATAATGAGTCATACTTTTGAAAACTACTTTAGCAAAACAAAAGAAGCTTATCTTCAAAATAGAATGGCTGAATCCATACTTAAAACCTGTATAGAATATGGAAAAGTAGCTATGGAAGAACCAGAAAATTATGAAGCAAGAGCTAACTTAATGTGGGCTTCTAGTCTTGCTATAAATGGCATACTAAGTTATGGAAAGGAAACAAAATGGAGCGTGCATCCAATAGAACATGAATTAAGTGCTTTTTACGATATTACTCATGGAATAGGGCTTGCAATCTTAACCCCTTATTGGATGGAATATGTTTTAGATGATAGTACATTAGACAATTTTGTAGAATATGGAATAAATGTTTGGAATATTAATGATAAAGAAGATAAATATAATATAGCTAATAAATCCATAGAAAAAACTAGAGAATATTTTACTTCTTTAGGAATCCCATCAACGTTAAAAGAAGTTGGAATAGAGGAAGAAAAATTAGCTGAAATGGCAAAGGCTGCTACAAGAAGAGGTGATGTAGGAGGTTTTAGACCACTTAAAGAAGAAGATGTTTTAAAAATATATAAATTAGCTTTCTAAGAATATTCACAACTATTCACTGTTAGCTATTAGCTAAATAAAGGATGTGTTTATATGAATATTGCATTAATAGCAGGAACCCCATTTGATACCCAAATGGGCATGAATTTTCTAAAAACAAAGGGTTATGATTCAAGGGCTTATCCTATTTCGAAAACTCCAAATGAACAATCAAAGCTTCAAATTTTGTATCCAGATAGATTAAGAGAGATGGTTATAGAAAAAATTAAAGAAATAAAAAGAGAGAAAATAAAAAACATATATATTCATTGCAATTCTTTAAGTGGCGCAGTTGATATGGATAAACTTAAAGAAGAATATGAAATAAATATAATAACACCTTTACAAATATATAGAGAAATGGCAAATCAATTTGATACAATCGGAGTGTTGGCAGCAAATAACCAAAGCACTTTTGGAATAGAAAGAACTATTCAAGAGGTAAACCCTAAAGCCTATGTAATAGGTATAGGTATCTTACCTTTAGTAAATGCCATTGAGAAAAGTTTACCAGTAAAAGACATTGTAGAAGATTTTGCATTAGAAAAGACAATAGAATTTTTTATAAAAAACAACTGTGAAGCTATTATTTTAGGATGTACTCATTTTCCTTATTTGTATAAAGAGTTACAAGCCAAAAGTTTTATAAAAATTATAGATCCAGCTATGGAAATGATTAAAAAATTAATTTAAAACAAAAAACAACTGGTTTTTAAAATCAGTTGTTTTTATTTTTAAATTGTAACATTTGTTACCGATTAAATTAGATTAAATTAGTATAATTTAAAACATAGAAGAGAGAAAATAAAATTAATTTTATATATAAGGAGGAAAAAATAATGAGTATGTTTTGTTATCAATGCCAAGAAGCAGCAGGATGTAAAGGCTGTACAGTAAGAGGAGTATGTGGAAAGACAGAAGATGTAGCAAAATCACAAGATTTATTAATATATATATTAAAAGGAATTTCAGTATATGGAGTAAAAGGAAGAGAAGTTGGAGTTATCAACAAAGAAGTGGATAACTTTATGGTAGAGGGTCTATTTGCTACTATAACAAACGCTAACTTTGACAGAGAAGTATTTATAGAAAGAATTAAAAGAGGATTACAATTAAGACAAGAATTAAAAGAACAAGTTATAAAAGCAGGAGGAAATGTAGAAAATTCTCATGCAAATAAAAACTGGTTAGATAAAATGTTATCTTTTGTTGGATTGAAAAAAGAAGAAGAAACTAAACTTCCAGATGCAGCCACATGGTTCGCTGATAATGTAGAAGAATTTAATGCTAAGGCTGAAAAAGTAGGAGTATTAGCAACAAAAGATGAAGACATAAGATCTTTAAGAGAACTTATAACTTATGGAATAAAAGGACTAGCAGCTTATGTAGAGCACGCTCATAATTTAAATTTCGATAATGAAGAAATACATGGATTTATGCATAAAGCATTAGCTGCAACTTTAGATGATACATTAACAGTAGATGATTTAGTAGCTTTAACTTTAGAAACAGGTAAATATGGTGTAGAAGGAATGGCATTACTTGATAAAGCTAATACACAAACTTATGGAAATCCAGAAATAACTAAAGTTAATATAGGAGTTAGAAATAATCCAGGTATATTAATAAGTGGACATGATCTAAGAGATTTAGAACAACTATTAGAACAAACAAAAGGAACAGGAGTAGATGTTTATACTCATAGTGAAATGTTACCAGCACATTACTATCCAGCATTTAAAAAGTATTCACACTTTGCAGGAAACTATGGAAATGCTTGGTGGAAACAAACAGAAGAATTCGAGAAATTTAATGGACCAATCCTTATGACAACAAACTGTTTAGTACCGCCAAAGGATTCATATAAAGATAGAGTTTATACTACAGGGGTAGTTGGGTTCCCAGGACTAAAGCATATAGATGCTGATGAAAAGGGAGAAAAAGACTTCTCAAGCATAATTGAACATGCCAAAAAATGTGCAGCACCAACAGAAATTGAAAAAGGAGAAATAGTAGGTGGATTTGCACATAACCAAGTATTCCAATTAGCAGACAAAGTAGTAGAAGCAGTAAAAACTGGAGCAATAAAGAGATTCTTTGTTATGGCTGGTTGTGACGGAAGAGCTAAATCAAGAAACTACTATACAGAATTTGCTCAAAAGCTTCCAAAGGATACAGTAATATTAACAGCAGGTTGTGCTAAATACAAATATAATAAATTGAACTTAGGAGATATTGGAGGAATTCCAAGAGTGCTAGATGCAGGACAATGTAACGATTCTTATTCATTAGCACTAATAGCATTAAAATTAAAAGAAGTATTTGAATTAGAAGATATAAATGAATTACCAATATCCTATAATATAGCTTGGTATGAGCAAAAAGCTGTAATAGTATTACTTGCATTATTACACTTAGGAGTAAAAAATATTCACCTAGGACCAACATTACCAGCATTCCTATCCCCAAATGTAGCTAATGTTTTAGTAGAAAACTTTGGAATAGGTGGAATAACAAACGTAGAAGATGACATGAAAATGTTCTTAGGATAATTTATATATAATTTAAAAGCAGACTATTTTATAACTTTTTATAAAATAGTTTGCTTTTTCTTGCTTTTAATTAAAATGAACTTATTTGCTTAAATACTGTAAGAAATTCTATAATATAAATGAGTATAAAGTATCTAAATTATAGATTAAAAGTGAGGTATTGTTATGGAACATAAAATAATTGTTATTGAAGATGAGTTTTCGATAAATGATATATTAACTTTTGCATTAAAAGAAGAGGGATATAGAGTGAAAAGTACTTTCTCTTCTCAAGAGGCGAGAAAAATAATGAAAGAATTTAGACCTAATTTAGTATTATTAGATATAAATTTACCAGATGAAAGTGGCTTTGAACTTTGTAAATTCATAACATGTAAATATAAAATACCTATTCTTATGATTACTGCAAGAAATGATTTAGTTGACAAAGTATTAGGTTTAGAATTAGGAGCAGATGATTATATAACTAAACCTTTTCATATAAAAGAAGTAATGACAAGAGTAAGAGTTGCATTAAGAAGGGTTAAAAAATATAGTGTTGTAAAAGAAAATAAAGAATTTATAGAACTGAATGATGAAGTAAAAATAAATTTAGAAAGTAGGGAAGTTTTTAAAAATAATAGGGAGATAAAATTAAAACCTAAAGAATATGATTTACTTGTATTTCTAGCACAAAATAGAAACATAGTTTTTTCAAGGGAAACTATATTGGATAGGGTTTGGGAATTAGAGTATGATGGGGAAATAAGAACTGTTGATATACATGTTAGAAGACTTAGAGCTAAACTTGACTCTAATAATGGACAATCTATTATAGAAACAGTATTTGGCGTAGGCTATGTAATGAGGTGATGCATTGAAAAATAGTATAAAATTCAAATTTTTATTAGGATTACTAATTATATATTGTATATCAGCAATAGGGTTAAATATTCTAATTAGATTGGTGTTTAAATCAAATATAGAAAATATTATTAAAAGCTCAACTCAAGATATTATCAGAAATTCTAAAGAACACATAGAGTATAAATTTACTATGTTAGATTTACCTTTAAATGAAAACAGTTTAATAATTGAATCTAATAGTATATTAGATTATTTCTCAAAAGAATATAATGCAGATGGAGAAATAAGAAGAAAAAATGGAGAAGTTATATATAGAAATATAGAGGAAAGATTTAAAACTATTGCTAATGAAAGTGTTAAACCAGCCTTAAATGGAAAAGTAGTAGCAAAACTTAATAACATAAATAATGAGCTTTATGTTATATTTTCTTATCCTCTGTATTATGAAAATGAACATATTGGAATTATAACTATAATAAAAGATTATAATCAATTGTATAACTATAATAAAAATGCAATAAATTTAATTACCTTTATAGAAATTATAATTTTTATAATAATTTTTATAGCATCTTATATTTTTACTACGAAAATAACGACTCCTATAACAAATTTAACTAAGGCAGTAAATAAAGTTTCTAAAGGAGATTATAACATTGATTTTGAAGTAAAAAGTAATAATGAAATAGGGGTATTATCAAAAGAATTTATGAATATGAAAAATAAGATAAAAAATCAAATAGATAATATAAATGCAGAAAAGGAAAAGGTAATAAAGTTAGAAAAATCAAGAAGGGAATTTTTTAACAATGTAACCCATGAATTAAAAACTCCATTAACGGCTATTTCAGGATATGCTCAAATATTATCAGATGAAAATGTAAAGGATGAAGATTTTAAAATAAGAGCTTATAATAGAATATATATGGAAAGTGAAAGACTTCATGGATTAGTTTTAGATTTAATAGATGTTTCTAAAGGATTGTCTAGTGTAGAGGAAACCAGAGAAGTTATAGATATGAAAAAACTTGTAATAGAAATTTCGGAAGATATGAGTATTAAGGCTAATAAGTATAATTTGAATTTAATAAGTAACATAAATGAGGGATTTATATATGGTCAAAGCAATAAAATAAGGCAACTTATAATAAATGTCTTAGATAATGCAATAAAGTACTCTTGGAGAAGAGAAAAGATTTTTTTAAAGTCATTTAATGAAAATAATTTTTATATATTAGAGGTTTACAATAAAGGAAATAAGATTCCAGTGAATATCTATAAAAATATTTTTAATCCATTTATAAAGTCTAAAGTATCTGTGGATAGTAATAGTAGAGGTCTAGGATTATATATATGTAGTGAAATAGTAAGAGAACATAATGGAGATATAAAAATAGAAAATGGAGAACGAATTAAAGTAACAATAAAGATACCTTGTCTTGGAAACAATTTGGAAATAACTTAACTAATAACAGAAACAATTAAATGATATAGTGATTACAATACAATCCAAGGAGGTAGGAATTATGAATATAAAAAGTTACAAAAAGTTTATTATTATTTCTATGGGTATTTTTGTAATTTTAATTTTATCAGCATGTAATAATTCTAAAAATGATATAATAATAAGTGATAACATTAAAGAAGAATTTAAAAAACAAGATAAAGATAATTTAAGCATATCAAAAATTAACAATTCAAATTTAGGATATGTAAACATTGGACCTTATTGTTGGAAGGATGATGAAAATTTTGTTGGAATGCACTCCCATGACAATTATGAAATAAATGATATATATAATGTAAATGTAAAAACATCTAAAGCAACTAAAGTGGATACACTTGAAGATGTAACAATATTTACTTATATGAACTATGAAGTCAAAAATAATAAACTTATATATTCAAAAAATAATAAATTATGGATTTATGATTTAATAAATAATAAATCTAAAGAAATATGGGACTTAACAGAAGTTCAAGATGAAATGAGTAAATATGGTGCTAATATAAGTTTTGTAAAGGGTAGTGATAAATATATAAGTATTGTAACTATAAAAAAATATGGTAAAGAAGAATTTAAAAATATAAGAATGTTAGATATTAATACAGGTAAAGTTGTTAAAAGTAATGATATGAAAATACCTCTATTTAAGTCATTTATGTATAGCAAAGAAAAAGATGCCTTTTATGTAAGCAAAGGTGAAAATATATATGAATATATATATGAATATAATCTTAGTAATCCTAATGAAATAAAAAAGATAGAGAATACCCAAAAAGACTACATGTATGATTGTATGGAAATATCTGATGATGGAAAGTATATTTATTCTATAGTTTATGATAAAAAGACAAATAAAAGGCATAGAAAAAGTAAAATTGTAAAATATGATATTTTGAAAAATAAATTTACTACAATTTCAGATGAAAATAGTGGATATCTTTTTTTAGAATTTAATCCTAAAACTAATATCATAATTTATACTTATGTAGATAATGAGCATAAAAAGGCATATACGTGTATTGGAAGAGTTAAAGGGAATAAGATAGAAAATACTAAAAGAGTACCTCTTGAAGATATAGGAGAAGTAAAGTGGAATACAGCATTAACAATGATGAATGAAAAAAGTACTAGATTTACTTATATGGTTCCATATCAAAAAATTAATGATAAGAATGATACTTTACGTTTATTATTAAATGCTTATGAAATTAAAAAATAAAGGAGATATTAACATGGGAATTTTTGATGGATTAATGGGAAATGCCTCAGAAGTGAACTCAGAACAAGTAAAAAAAGAATACGCACATATTTTAGCTCCAAATGAAAAAATAGAAAAGTCATATAAGCTCATAAGAGATATGTTTATATTTACTAATAAAAGATTAATATTAGTGGATAAACAGGGTGTAACAGGTAAAAAAACAGAATATCACTCAATTCCTTATAGAGCAATAACTCATTTTAGCATAGAAACAGTTGGACATTTTGATTTAGATGCAGAGTTAAAGATATGGATTTCAGGTAGTTCCACACCAGTAGAAAAACAATTTAATAAAAGTTTAAATATATATGAATTGCAAAGTGTACTAGCTGAATATGTATTAGGATAAATCTAACCTGATCAAAAATAGGCTATCTAAAATAATATTGTTTAGATAGCCTATTTTTTATTAAGTTTTTACTACATTTTAGTATAATTATATAATTTTGATAGACAATAATATGTAAGTAACAAAAAAGGGGAAATGAAAATGAATGAAGGTTTAGTAGTAGTCATCAGATCTATTATAGGATTTTTTTCTCTTCTTATTTTTGCTAGAGTTCTAGGAAAGCAACAAGTAAGTCAACTTACATTTTTCGAATATGTACTAGGTATTACAATTGGTTCTACCGCTAGTACATTAAGTACGGATTTATCAACTAGAGCATGGCCACATTGGGTTGCGCTAATAAGTTGGGCAATACTTGGTTACATAATGCAGCTTATAACATTGAAACAGAGAACAATGGCAAAATATATAGATGGCGAACCCACAATTGTAATTGTTAATGGTAAAATAATGGAAGAAGCATTGAAAACCATGAAGTATAGAGCAGCAGATATTTTACAACTTCTTAGAAACAAAGATATATTTGATTTAAAACAGGTTAAATTTGCAATAATAGAGCCAAATGGTCAAATTTCTGTTCTTAAAAAGGAAGAATATTTACCTGTAACGCCTCAGGATATGAATATATCACCTTCTCCATCAGATATAAGTATAGAAGTAATTTATGATGGTTTAATTATAGAAGAACATTTAAAATGGTTTAAAAAAGATAAAAAGTGGTTAAAGAAAGAATTGAAAAAACGAAATATAAATGATCCATCAGAAGTATTTTTAGCTACTATGGATAATACGGGAAATTTCTATGCAGATAAATATAATGACTTAATGAAAAAAGAAAATGTAACTAAGGATGGTACCTATAAAGGACCGCTATAATAGTAAGAAAGGTGATATTATGAGTGATAAAATGAAAAAAAATTTAGCTAAAGGTATCCCTATTATTACATTAGTCATTTTTATATTAGTTATGCTTAGTGGTAATTATTTAAAAAGACCTATGGGAAAAGATGATGATGTAGTGGGATTTATAGAAATAGTTATAGAAGATGTAAATGATGAAAATTGGGAAGTAGCAGATAAAAATAGAGAAAAGTTAGAAGATGCTTGGAATAAAATTGTAAAGAGAATACAATTTAGTTCTGAAAGATCTGAAATGAACGAATTAGATGCAAGCTTAGCTCGTCTTAAGGGAGCCATTATGGCTAAAGATAAGGGTTTAGCCCTAGCTGAATTAAATGTAGCCTATGAACATTGGAAAAGTCTAGGGCGATAAGAAAAATATAAATAAGAAGTAGCTTTAAGAGAATTAAATTAATTAAGAAAAGCAAAGGTGTTTAAAAAATAAATTTTTAAACACCTTTGCTTTTCTTAAATTATAAATAAGATCAGAGTATATTTGGGTCAATATTATTTGGTTCATCTTTATAATAATTTAATTTTCTAATAGCAGGACCATCCATAATATCTCCCTTATAGGTGAACCTTGAAGCATGGCAAGGACAGTCCCAAGATTTTTCTGCATCATTCCATTTAAGTTCACAACCTAAATGCGTACAGGTTATATCAACTATATGTAAAACACCATCATTATCTCTATAGGCACCATATTTATCTCCTGCAATTTCAATAACTTTTCCTTCCCCATTATTAACTTCTATATTATCAGGTATAGTACTGAGTTTACCTTTTACAAGCTCTTTAGCTACATCAAAGTTTTCTACAAAGAAGTTTTTAAGGGCATTAGAAGAATTAACTCTGGAAGGGCTAAATACATCCTGCCAAGGACTTTCCTTATGTAAGATAAGGTCTTTTAATAAAATGCCAGAAACAGTACCGCTAGTCATACCCCATTTACCAAATCCTGTAGCAACATAAATATTTTCTATAGAAGAAGTTAAATTGCCAATGTAGGGAACAGAATCAAGGGTTATATAGTCTTGAGTTGCCCATCTATATAAAAATTTATCTACAGTAAAGTTATTTTCAGCAAATAGTTTTAAATTATTATAATGCTGTATTGTATTGTTATCATGACCTGTCTTATGTCCTTCGCCGCCTACAAGTATTAATTTATCCCCATTACAAACTTGGCTTCTAAGAGAACGACCAGGTTCTTCCACATTTATAAACATACCCCTTGGGAAATCTTCATTTATTTTTGTTCCGAGGACATAAGATATGTCACCATAAAGCCTTGTAAAATATAAGCCTAATCCATCATAACAGGGATAGTGAGTAGCTATAATGACATTAGAAGCCATAACTTTATTGCCATCTTCAGTTATAATACTACAAGGGTTTCCTTTTTCTATATCTACTATTCGTGTATTTTCAAATACATAGCTTCCATCACCGGGTATTTTATCAACTAAAGGCAAAAGATATTTTCGAGGATGAAATTCTGCTTGATTTTCAAAACAAAGAGCTGATTTTATTTTAAATGGAAGGGGGATTTCATCTAAAAGTTTTGAGTTAATGCCTAATTTTGAAGTGATTTCCGCTTCTTTTTCAATTTCATTTATATATTGAGATTCCATAGTATAGGCATAAGCAGGAAGAGTACGAAAGTCACAATTTATATTATACTCACTAATAGTATCTTTTATAAATTTTATAGCATATTCGTTAGCATCTGCATATTGCTGAGCCTTTTCAAGTCCCATATTTGTAACTATTTTATGATATATTAAGTCATGTTGAGATGTTATTTTAGCAGTAGTATACCCAGAGGTTCCATTAGCAACTTTATAACCTTCTACAATAGCAACTTTAACTCCTTCATTTTTCAAAAGAAAAGCGGAAGTAATGCCAGCTATTCCTCCGCCTATAATTGCTACATCTACTTCTATATCCTCCTTTAAAGATGGATAATTTGTTTCTGGTGTAGATTCAATCCAGTAAGATATTGAATTATCAGGTAACTTGTTTTCACTATTCATAATCTTTCTCCTTACTAGTTAATTTAAATATAGTTTTAGTAGATCATAAAAAAATATTCATGTAGTGAAAATGATACCTCAAATTATATTAGGATTTAATCTTTTTTCTTTTTATTATGAGTATACCCTACCACTTTGTAGTCCTTTGAAAGTTCTTTAATAAATTCATCATACCAGGGGCATTTAGATCTTATACAGGAAGAAAGGTGTATATATTCTACTCCGATTTTCTTCATTTTTTTAGCTCTTGATAAAACTTCCTCTATAGATTGCTCACCACAGCCATTACAATGAACAAAACTTATGAGTTCTTTATCTTCATCAGAATAATCTTCAAAAGCACCTGTATTATTATTAAAAGCTTTAAAACATCCAGAGCCTGAGCAACGTTTTGAAACCTCATAACAGTTTATAATACCAATTTTTTTCATATTGTCCTCCTTATATTGTTTAAAACTTAATAAATATTCAAAATGTATATGATTACACAAATTTTATAATACCACATATATTAGTTTAATTCTGTGATTTTCCTCACTAAAAGAAATTAATATTTTAAGTTTGTAAAAAATATAGGAAACGTGGTATATTAATAAATGTTATATTCTTAGAATATATATTTATTTCACAAAGCCTAGGTTTAAAAAATTAAAAAAATAAGACCATGAAGGGAGGACAGTCTAAGCTTTGCTAGGCTTTCATTAGACAAAAAAAGAATATGAAAAATACAATATCTACAGCAGAAATGATGGAGAAAGAGAGTATATCAAAGGTGCTTTTAAAATTATCAGTACCTGCCATAATAGCTATGTTAATTAATGCTATTTATAACATTGTAGATACCATGTTTGTTGGTATGTTAGATAATACCAGTGCTATTGCCGCCGTATCTATAGTCTACCCATTATTTATGTTCATTGGAGCTATAGGGGTTATGTTTGGGGCAGGAGGTGCTTCTTATTTATCAAGACTGTTGGGAGAAAAGAAAAAAGAGGAAGCAGATAAAACCCTAACATCTACTATAATAATGGGATGTATATTCAGTTTGATTTTTACGGTAATTGCCACAGTATTTTTAGATGAATTTTTATTGATGTATGGAGCAACAGAAACCATAATGCCCTATGCTAAAGAATACGGATATGTAATAGTATTGGGTTCTATTTTTACTATTGGAACAGCTATTATGAGCAACACTATTAGAGCAGAGGGGAATTCAAGGTATAGTATGATAGCTACTTGTGTAGGGGCTGTTGTAAATATAATATTAGATCCCATACTGATGTTTAACTTTAATATGGGTATAAAAGGTGCTGCCATTGCTACGGTTATAGCTCAATTAACATCCTTTATTTTTCTTTTAAGATATTATTATTCAAATAGAAATTATATAAATTTTAAAATTAATCTTTTTAAACCAACATTTAATATGTTTTTTGAAATACTTAAGATAGGTATTCCTATTTTTGTAACTCAAGTATTGGCAAGTTTTGCTCTAGGATTTATGAACTTAGGAGCAAAACCTTATGGTGATGCAGCAGTAGCTGCAATGGGTATAGTATTTAGAGTTATGTCTATAGGATTTTATATAGTGTTTGGAATAGGACAAGGATTTCAGCCAGTTGCAGGATACAATTATGGAGCTAAAAACTTTACTAGGTTAGAGGAATCTATAAAAATATCCATTAGATGGAGTACAATAGCTGCTATAATAACATCTCTTTTATTTATAATTTTTGCAAAAGAATGTATGCTTATATTTACAAGAGATAGAGAAGTTATAGATATAGGTATAAAAGCATTTAGAGCAGCAAGTTTATTATTTCCACTCTTTGGGTATGTAAATACTTATGCAGTGCTATTTCAAGCTTTAGGAAAGGCAGTAGGAGCTTTTATATTATCTATTTCTAGACAGGGAATATTCTATATTCCTTTAATGTATGTACTGCCAAAATTTATGGGGTTAAATGGTGTAATGTTTTGTCAAACAGCAGCGGATGGACTAGCTTTTTTAGAAACTATAATAATGGCCATTTGGCTAAAGAAGCAATTTAAGAAAGAAGTATCTCAAGAATCTACATTAGGTGATGTAAAAGAGATTTCATAGGTTAAAATCATAAAAATAAGATATACTATAAGGTATAAAATCTAAAGTATATGGGAGAGAAGAAATATGGATTATACATTAATTGCAACTGCCACTTTTGGATTAGAAAAAGTAGTAGCAGATGAGCTAAGAGAATTAGGTTATGAGGATTTAATTATAGAGAACGGTAAAGTAACCTTTCAAGGAAGTGAAATGGATATAGTCACTTGTAACATGTGGCTTAGAACAGCAGATAGAGTTCTTATAAAAATGGCAGAATTCAAAGCAGAAAGCTTTGAAGAATTATTTCAAGGTACATTAAAAGTAGAATGGGGAGACATTATTCCAGAAACAGGTTTTATGCACGTAACAGGAAAGTCTGTAAAATCAAAACTCTTTAGTGTACCAGACTGTCAATCAATAACTAAAAAGGCAGTAGTTGAAAGCATGAAAAGGAAATATAATAAGGAAATGTTTTCAGAGGACGGAGCTACTTATAAAATAGAAGTGGCTATTTTAAAGGACATAGTAACTCTAACTTTAGATACTACAGGACCAGGACTTCATAAAAGAGGATATAGGGAATTTGCAGGGGAAGCTCCATTAAAGGAAACTTTGGCAGCAGCTTTAGTGCTTTTAAGCAAATGGGAACCTTCTAGAATATTAGCAGATCCTTTCTGTGGATCAGGAACTATCCCCATAGAAGCTGCTATGATAGGAAAAAATATAGCACCAGGGCTTAATAGAAATTTTGTATCAGAAGATTGGGATATAATACCTAAAAACTTATGGCAAGATATGAGAAAATATGCTAGAAACTCAATTAACGATAAAGAATTTAGAATATTAGCGTCAGATATAAATGGAAGAGTATTAAAAACAGCCAGAGATAATGCCGAAAAAGCTGGAGTAGCAGATTATATAGCCTTTCAAAGGATGGATATGAAAGAATTTAGAAATAAAAAAAGATATGGATTTATAATAACAAATCCACCCTATGGAGAAAGAATAGGAAACGCTAAAGAAGTAGAAAATTTATATGAAGATATGGGAAGAACATTTCAAGAGCTAAAGGATTGGTCCTATTTTGTAATTACTTCCTATGAAGATTTTGAGAACTGTTTTGGTGAAAAATCAGATAAGAATAGAAAACTGTATAATGGAAGAATAAAATGTTACTATTATCAATACTTTGGGGCAGAACCTGAAAAAAATCCTTGGGAAAAATAAATATATTAATTTAAAAATAGGCTAACTAAAAAGGTTAGTCTGTTTTTATATGTAATATTTTATTGAAATTAATAAAAGTATAATTTTTGTTAAATTTTTTATTGATTTTACCATTTCTATGTTGAATATGGTAAACTTATATTGAAAATAAATATATTAGCATATGTTGGTAAGATTAGGAGGAAGTTTATGGAACTGCGAATGTTTCACTTCATTGATAAGTCTCTTGCACATTTAAGAGACTTAGAGGAAGATTTAGAAAATGTATGTAAAGAAATAGAGGTGTATTTTGAGGAAACACTAGAAGGGGAAAATGGAGGGTTTTTAAATGTAAATTCAAGAGTTAAATCCCCTAAAAGTCTTAAAGAAAAGATAATAAGAAATAATTACTATAAAAAATATGAATCTTCAGAAGAGTTATTTGAAAATCTTTCTGATCTAATAGGTATAAGAATTGAATGTAGATTCATTGAAGATGAAAATAATATCTATGAAAAAATTAAAAAGAATTTTCATGAAAAAGATGAGGATGGTTATTATTATAATAAAATAAATGAGAATATAAAATTGGAATTAACAGGAGAGCAACCTCAACAACAAAGAAATGGATTTGAGATATTTAGAATAGATGGTTTTTATGAATATGGAGAAAGAAAATTTAATTTTGAACTTCAGATAAAATCTCTAGTTAATATATTTTGGGGAGAAATAGAACATAAAGTTATATATAAAAATAATAATTATATGTTAGAAGACAGTTTTTTTAGAAACATAATGGGTTCTATTAAAAAGAATTTATCTATGATAGATAATCAACTATTACTTATTTATAAACAGGTTAATCAACTTAATACTATAGATCCTACCATTAGAAAATCACAGCTAGAGATGATGATGGCTAAAATAATCTATGATATCTTTTCTACAAAAATGAGAAATCATATGGGGTTAATTGTAGATTTTAGAAGATCCTGTGATGTTATAATGAAGTACATATTTAGAACAAATAATGCGGAAAATTTAGAGGATTATAATCAAACTTTATTAAAGACCTTATCTAGATTAAATGAAATAGGTAAGAATGAAATGGATTTTACTAAGAAAATAGAATTTGAGAGGCATATTTGTATAGAAGACGAGTTTTGTGGAATCATTGGAAATGTTATGTTAAATTCCATAAATGATGATTTCCAATGGAATTTATTCTTTAAAATGCTTTTTGAAATAGAATTAGGTAATAATGCAGAGGATTTCGAAGATTTTATAGCATATTTTAAAGGAAGATTTTACAATAATAAAAGCTTTGCAAAACTACACTTTTTATTTGAAGAAGATCAAGTTGAAAACATAGTAAATTCTATAATGAAGGAACTTGCTAATTGTTTTGTAGAAATCGATTCTATAAGTTTTATATATGAAGAAAACATAGAAAACATAAATGGAGTAATAGATAATATAATCAAAATAATATTTGCTAATGTAAATAGTTTTGAAGAATGGGAAAAGAGTAAAGATATTTACTTAGATTTCTTTAGATTTAAAGTTTTCTCTGTGTTTGATTATAAAGTAGGTGTAGAAAATGTAAAAGGATTTATAGAAAGAGTGAAAAATTCATCAGGAAGAATTCAAGTAAGTGAAGGAATATTAAAATACATAGACAAGCTAGAATTATTATCGGAAATAACAGCAAGGGATGCACTGCAACTAATAAAATTAAGCAATATAAACGAAAATTCTCTAATAAAATGATAAAAAGAGACAGGCTTTTCATGTTTTAAAGTCTGTCTCTTTTGAATTAATCTACCTTATACCATCCTCTTGAATGCATTGCATTAAATAAGGTTTCAGCGTGTTCTTGTTCTTCTTTTTGAATATGTTGAAGTTGTTGTCTTATATTAGGATCCATAGATTCTAATACAGAAGTATTATAAGTACTTGAAACATGTTTTTCAGTGGCTAAAGCATCATCAAGTAGTTGAGCATCTGTAATACCAAGACTACTTTGAATGTTAGATTGGTCGCCAGTAGGACTAGTATAACTTTCAAAAATATTTTGAGGAGTTATATTGCTGCCAGCAAGCATACCTTTAAGAGTATCTGCATGTTCATGTTCCTTATTTGCTAAGTCTGTAAACATTTGCTTCAATTGTGGGTCAGCTGCTATAGATGCATATTGCTCATATTTTCTTATACATAAGTATTCAGCATTTAGATTATCTTCAATATATGCTTTCTCTTTATTTGTAAGAGCCATAAATAAAAAACCCCTTTCTACAATATAGATATTTATCTGAGTTACAAATAGTATTCCTCTAAAAGCAAATTATATTATATATAAAAATTTTTTTATATAATTGATAAATCATACTTTAAATGGTAGTATAAATATATTAAGAAAATTTAAAAAATGAAATTTTATAATTCATCATAGGAGGTAAGAAATGATAAAAGAAGAAAGATTATTAAATAAGTTTTTAGAATATGTTCAAATAGACAGTGAAAGTCTAAATGAAAAAGAAATGATGGAAACTCTTATAAAAGATATGAAAGAATTGGGTATGGAAGTTTCTACAGATAACACTGGAGAAAAAGTAGGATCCAATGGAACCAATGTTTATGGATACTTAAAAGGTGATTTAGATATAGAACCAATATTATTTAGCTGCCATATGGATACAGTAACTCCAGGGATAGGTATAAAACCAGTTATTAAAGATGGAGTTATATATAGTAGTGGAGACACAATATTAGGTGGAGATGATAAATCAGGAATAGTTTCAATACTTGAAGCTATAAGAACAATGAAAGAAAACAATATATCCCATGGTCCTATAGAAGTAGTATTTACTGTTTGTGAAGAAATCGGTTTAAAGGGATCTAAAAATGCTGATTATTCAAGAATAAAATCTAGACAAGCATTTATATTAGATAGTGGTGGAGATGTTGGAAAAGTAATAATAAAAGCACCAGCTCAGGCTAAAATAAATGTTAAAGTAAACGGAAAAGCAGCCCATGCAGGGGTAGCACCAGAAGAAGGTATAAGTGCAATACAAGTAGCAGCAGAAGCTATTAGCAATATGAAACTTCTTAGGATAGATGAAGAAACTACAGCAAACGTAGGTATCATCGAAGGTGGTAAAGCAACTAACATAGTTTGTCCAGAAGTAAAAATAATGGCAGAAGCTAGAAGTTTAAATAAGGATAAATTACAGAAACAAACAGAACATATGTTAGAATGTTTTAATAAAGCAGCAGAAAAATTTGGAGTAACTATAGATATAGATGTAATTCATAGCTATGATCCTGTTAATTTAGATGTAGAAGATGAAATAGTTAGAACAGTTAAAAAAGCTTGTGATAAAATAGGAGTAACCTTTGAACCAGCAGCCTCTGGTGGAGGAAGTGATGCCAATGTATTTAATGGAAATGGCATAAAATCAGTAAACTTAGCTACTGGTATGTCAAAGGTTCATACTACAGAAGAATTTATAACTGTAGAAAATCTAAATAATACTGCAAAATTAGTATATGAAATTATGTTAAGAAAATAATAATTTTTAGTAAATATTCTTTAGTGAATAGAGAATAACTAATAAAGAAATTTCTTTAAGAAATTTACAAGGCTAATAAAAACCCTTATGTGTTAACACATAGGGGTTTTTCCAACTAATTTCTACATAGACTATTTTAGCTATTAACTAAGAAAAGTGTGCTGCAATTTTCCATAAATATCCGTTTACATTTATAATACTATTGAATATAATAAATACTATGCAATTTATTAGCCGGCTAAATAATGGAGGTATATATGGATATAGAAAACAGTTTAATTACGAATCATTTAAGAGTTTGTGGTAGAACTTTTAAGGGGTTAGAAGAAGAATTAAATAAGATAGGTCTTTATAGGGGTCAACCTGCCTTACTATTTATTCTTTCTAAAAGTGATGGACTTACTCAAAAAGAATTATGTAGTAGACTACACATAGCACCAGCAACCATAACAAAAATGGTAAAAAGGCTTGAATCATCTGATTTCGTAGAAAGAAAAAGTGATGAAAAAGATTTAAGAGTGAACAGGATATACTTAACTTCTAAAGCTTATGAAGTAATGGACACTATAAAAATAGTTTATAAAGACTTTGAAGAAAGTTGCTTTGAAGGACTTTCAAAAGAAGAAAGAGAGATTTTTGATAATATTTTGGCAAAAATAAATAATAATTTAAAAAGAAAGGAAATGAGATAATATGGCATCCTTTAAAAGAATATTTGCATATTTAAAGCCATATAAATTTCTAGCTATTATGGGACCGCTTTTTATGGTTTTAGAGGTGGCTATGGATTTATATCAGCCAAGGCTTATGCAAAATATTATAGATATAGGTATAGCAAACAGAGATTTAAGCTATGTACTTAAAATAGGTTCCCTTATGATATTAATTGCTTTTTTAGGTCTTTTTGGTGGTGTTATGTGTATAATACTTTCCACAAAAGCAGGAGTGAATCTATCCACAGATATTAGAAGGGATTTATATAAAAAAATACAAAAGTTTTCAGGTCAAAATATAGATAAATTTCAAAGTGGTAAATTAATAACTATATTAACTAATGATGTAAACAGCATACAAATGGCAGTAATGATGATGCTTAGAATAGTTGTAAGAGCACCTCTTTTATTTATAGGAAGTATAGTAATGGTATTCATAAGTGCTTATGAATTATCGCCAATACTTTTAGGAGTTATTCCACTAATTCTTATAGTTATAATACTTCTGGGAAAAAGAGTAGGTGGTTTATTTAAAAGAGTTCAAGAAGCTTTAGATAGAGTAAATACATCCATACAGGAAAATTTATCTGGCATAAGGGTTGTAAAAGCCTTTGTAAGAGAAGATTATGAAATAAAAAAATTTGAAAAAGTAAACGAAAATTTAACTCTAACTAACATAGATGCAATGAAATTAATATCTATTTTAATTCCAATAGTAAGTTTGATTATTAACGCAGCTATGATAGCAGCACTATGGATTGGTGCAGTTAATGTAAGCAAAGGAACTATTCAAATAGGTCAAATTATGGCATTTTTAAACTATCTTATTCAAATTCTAATATCTTTGATGATGATAGCTATGATATTTGTTCACATAACTAGAGCTGTTCCTTCTATGGAAAGAACAATAGAAGTATTAGATACAGAAATAACTATAAAAGATAATCCAAACTCCAAAGAACTTGATAATATTAAAGGAGAATTAGAATTTAAAAATGTATCTTATAGTTATAATGAAGATGACTTAGTTCTTAAAAATATTAACTTTAAAATAGAAAGCGGAAGTAAAGTGGGCATAATAGGTTCCACAGGAAGCGGTAAATCTACTTTAGTAAAACTTATAGGAAGACTTTACGATGTAAGTAGTGGAGAAATATTAATAGATGGAGTGGATGTTAGAGATATAAAACTTCCTTCTCTAAGAAAATCTATAGGAATGGTACCCCAAAAGGCATTATTGTTTTCTGGAACTATAGAAGAAAATATTAAATATGGTAAAGAAAATGCAAAGTTAGATGAAATGAAAAAGGCAGCTAAGGCTGCTTGTGCTATGGAATTTATAGATAAATTTGAGGATGGATTTAACTATGAATTAACTCAAAAAGCTACAAATTTATCAGGAGGACAAAAACAAAGGTTATCTATAACAAGAGCATTAGTAAGGCATCCATCTATTTTAATATTAGATGATTCTACCAGTGCAGTAGATGCCCAATCTGAAAGAATTATAAAGAAAGCATTGGAAGATGAATTTAGCGAAACTACTACATTTATAATTGCTTCAAAAATATCTTCTATAATTAATTCTAATGTAATACTTGTATTAGATGATGGCGAATTAGTAGGGCAGGGAACCCATGAAGAATTATTAAATAATTGTGATGTATATAAAGAAATTTACCTTTCTCAAGGTGGAAAGGAGGAGGAAAATGTCTAAAAGAAAAAACGCCTTTAGATCTGTAAAAAAAGCCAAAGATACTAAAGGAACAGTTAAAAGAATTTGGCAATATTTAAAAAAAGAAAACAAAAAGGCTTTATGGACAGTAGTTTTCTTGGTATTAGTAACATCTGTATTAGGAATATTAGGCCCCTATTTTATAGGTGTTGCCATTGACAAATATATAGCAGTTAAAAATTTAAAGGGAACTATATATATTATAGCTATATTAGCTATAATATATATTTTAACATCTATATTTACATGGATTCAAACCTATATAATGGTTATAGTATCTCAAAGAACTATAAAAGACATAAGAGGAGAATTATTTTCAAAGCTACAAAAGTTATCCTTAAAATTCTTTGATAATAATGCTCATGGAGATATTATGAGCCGTGCTACTAATGATATTGATAATTTAAATAATGCCTTAACTCAAGGTGTAGTAGAAATACTTACAGGTATTATAACTATAGTAGGAGTTATAATAGCAATGTTTCTTTTAAATCCAATTATGGCTCTATCCACACTTATAATAATACCTATTATGTTTTTCATAACTAAGTATTTGGGAAAACTAACTAAGAAGTCTTTTGTAGAAAGACAACAAATCTTAGGTGATTTAAATGGGTTAATAGAAGAAACTATTGGAGGACAGGATATAATAGCTTTATTCAATAGGGAAGAATATGTATTTAATAAATTTGAAGAGAAAAATAATATGTTAAAAGGAAAGACAACTAAAGCAGAAATATTATCTGGTGCAATGCGTCCTATTATGAATTTTATAAACAATTTAGGTTTTGCATTGGTAGTAGCTATAGGAGGAATTTTAACACTAAAGGGTATGGCAACTATAGGTATAATTGCAAGTTTTGTAAACTATTCAAGACAGTTTTCAAGACCCTTAAATCAATTAGCTAGTTTATATAATACAATACAATCAGCTATAGCTGGAGGAGAAAGAGTTTTTGAAATTATAGATGAAGTTCCAGATATAGAAGATAAAGATAGTGCAATTGAAATAGAAAGTTTAAAAGGAGAAGTGGATTTTATAAATGTAAATTTTGAATATAAAGAAGATACTCCTATATTAAAAAACATAAACTTTCAGTGTAATTCAGGAGAAACTATAGCCTTAGTTGGACCAACGGGCTCAGGTAAAACTACTATAATAAATCTATTAACAAGATTTTATGATATAAATAATGGAGATATAAAAATAGACAATTTAGACATAAAAGAATACAATATAAAATCTTTAAGAAATAGAGTTGGAGTAGTTCTTCAAGATACTTATTTATTTTCTGGAACTATAAAGGATAATATTAGATATGGAAGGTTAGATGCTACAGATGAGGAAATAATAGAAGCGGCTAAACTTGCCAATGCTCATTCCTTTATAAAGCATTTACCAAAGAAATATGATACTATTGTTACATCACAGGGTGAAAATCTAAGTCATGGTCAAAGACAGCTTTTATCTATAGCTAGAGTAATACTTTCTAATCCAGATATACTAATTCTTGATGAAGCAACAAGTAATATAGATACTAGAACAGAACTTCAAATACAAAAAGGATTAAAAAATCTTATGAAAGGTAGAACCAGTTTTGTAATAGCTCATAGATTAAAAACCATAGAAGAAGCGGATAAAATATTGGTTATAAAAAATGGTGAGATTATAGAAAGAGGAAGTCATGAAACTCTAATGCAAGACCAAGGATTTTATCATAATTTGTATGTTTCACAGTTTAAAATTTAAAAATATATGAAATAAGAAAACAGCTTAATATAAATTAAGACTGTTTTCTTATTTTTTTCTTATAAAATAGATAAGAATATTTACAGTACATATAATGTAACCTATTATTATAAATGTGTATTATATAACAAGGGGGTGCATGTATGAGAGAAAATGGAGCTTTTGCCCATATAATAAATATATTTAAGGATATAAAATATGGTTTTTTTAGATTAATAAAATATCAAATAGGTACGAAAATACTACTAAGTATAATAATATTACCTATATTTAATTTCTTGATAAATATACTAATACATAAGAGCGATAGATTCCCTTTAGTAAATGGTGAAATAATAAAATTTGGACTTTCAAAAGAAGGAGCTATAACACTTTTTATGTTGTTTATATTAGCTTATATTATAATACTAAGTGAAATAGGTGGATTAATAATAATAAGTAATCAATTATATTTAAGAAAAGAAGAAAGTAGTTATGCAGATATTTTTAAATATTGCTTTAAAAGATTTTATAAAATATTTGGAGTGGGAAGTATCTTTATTTTAATTCAATTTTTTTTATTTGTGCCATTACTAGATATAGGAATCAATAGTAGTTTCACATCCTTTGTGAAAATTCCAGACTTTATAGAGGATTACATATATAGTGATAATATTCTCATTGTATTTCAATATATATTAATGATGATAATGATATATTTTGCTTTAAGGTGGATATTTTCTCTACACATTATAATATTAGAAAATAAGTCTGCAACAAAGGCTTTAAAAGAAAGTGGTCAACTGGTTAAAAGAAATCTTAAAGAATTTATAAAAAGATATGTAACATTTTCTATATTAAATGGTATTTTATATTTTATAATACTTGTATTATGGATGAGTTTAGTAGCAAATATATCTAAAAATATAAGTTATGGATCTTACTCAGGAAAATTTATTTTAGGTGGTATAGTATTTTTTCATCAAATGGGAGCAGTGTTACTTTCTTTTATATACATACCTATACAGGTTCAATTTACTACAAGAATGTATTATAAATTTGCATATATAAATGAAAATAAAACTATACCTAGTTTAAACCTTAAGATAAAAGAAAAAGATAGTTTGCTAGATAAAATATTTAAAAATAAAAAAATGTTCATAGAGATATTCACAATTATATTTTTATTTTCAACTTTATTAATAGGAATGATTACAAGTGAAATAATTGAACAAAAATATACAGTAGAAGTAACTGCACATAGGGGAAATACTAAAGAAGCTCCTGAAAATACTATTTCATCTGTAAAAAAGGCAATAGAGGCTAAATCAGACTATGCAGAAATAGATGTAAAAGAAACTAAAGACGGAGAAATTATAGTATTTCATGATAATAACTTAAAAAGAATGGCAAAATTAAATAAAAATGTATGGGAAATGAATTATGAAGATATAAAAAATATAGATATAGGAATGCATTTTCATAAGAAGTTTAAAGGAGAGAAAATACCTCTCCTGCAAGAGGTTATAGATGTATCCAAAGATAAAATAAAATTAAATATAGAGATAAAGGGAGATATTTACTCTAAAAATTTAGTGAAAAAAGTAGTAAAAATAATAGAAGATAATGATATAATAAATAATTGTGTTGTAACTTCATTGGAATATAGCGATATAAAAAAGGTAAAAGAACTAAATCCTAAAATAAAAACAGGATATATAATGTATATAGTAAAAGGAGATTTGACCAACATAAAGTCAGACTTTTACAGTATGGAAGAATCTATAATAAGTAGTAATCTTGTAAATGAAATTCATGCTAATGGTAAAGAAATACACGTTTGGACAGTAAACCATAATTGGAAAATGGAAAGATTAATAAACATGGGAGTAGATAATATAATAACCGATGAAGTAGAAGCATTAAGAGATACCTTAAAAATGAGAGAAGAAAGATCACCCTATGAAAAATTCATGGAAATTCTTACAAGTTATTAGGGGGATAGAGTAGGAGGAACATTATGCCTAGAATATGGGGAAAGCTCATGAAAGATAATAGAATGGTTGACGAAGAAGTAGTAGCTTATAATTCTGAAAAGGACTATGAAAAAAATCTAGAAATTTGTATAAAAGAAATATGTAATAGGTTAGATATATCTAACCCTTACTGGCTACCTATAAATCATGAAGAATTTGAAAAAATGACTAAAACAACTTTTAATAAAGATAATTTCATGGAAGATATACAATTTGATAAATTTATAATAGAAGAATTAGATAAAAAGGAAGAGTAGATAAGGGAGGACACTTTATAATGACTGATATTTTATTAAAGTTGACCTCAATGTTTAAGTCTATAAGTTTAAAATTTAAGTATGTAGGAACATTTCCTAAATTTCTAGTATCAATTATGCTTTTGATTATGTTTTATATTATTTATAGGTTTATATATAAATCTATAGAAAAAGCTAATCTAAGCTCTGAAAAAACTATAAAATTAAAAAAACAAATATCTTTTATGAATAAGATTATTTTCTTGATTTTTCTAATTCCTATATGGGTATATGAATCTAGAGATATATTAACTTTCTTAGGATTATTTTCAGCAGGTATGGCATTTGCCTTTAAGGATTTAGTGTCAAATTTCTTAGGATGGGTTATAATTAATTCTCATAAACCTTTTAAAATTGGAGATAGAATAAAAATAGGAAATAATATTGGTGATGTGGTAGAGATAGATTGGTTTTATACTACCATAATAGAAGTAACTGAAACTAATAAAATATATGGACAAAGTACTGGGAGATTTGTTTATATACCAAATATAAAACTTATTACTACAGAAGTAATAAATGAAACAGGAGATTTTCCATTTACTTGGAATGAAATAGAAATAAATATAACACTTAAAAGTAATTGGGAAAAGACTAAAGATATAATAAATAAAGTAGCAAATTCTGTATTAGGAGATATAGAAGGTGAGGTAAAAGAATCATTAGATATAGCCTGCAAAAAGCACCCTATATATTATCAAAATTTATCACATACTATATATACTTCTATGATAGATGGAAAGATTATTTTAACATTAAGATTTATGTGTAAAATTAGAAGCTTTAGAAATACAGAACATAAGATAATAGAAGGCATTTTAAGAGAAATAGGAAAAGAGAAAGATATAGAATTAATTTAAATATATTTTATTAGAACAAAGGAGGAATACAATGTTTAAAGATGTAGTAGAGGAATTTAAAAAGTTTGCCATAAAAGGAAATGCAATTGATTTGGCAGTAGGTGTAGTTATAGGGGGAGCTTTTGGTAAGATAGTAACTTCTTTGGTACAAGATATAATAATGCCTGCAGTAGGATTATTGTTGGGAAAAGTTAATTTTAAAACATTAAGTTTAACAGTAACATCTATAGATGGTTCTGAAATAGTATTAAAATATGGACAATTTATTCAATCAGTAGTTGATTTTATAATAATATCTTTTTCTATATTCTTATTTGTAAAACTTATAAATTCTTTTAAGAAAAAAGAAGAAGAGAAGCCTAAAGTAGAAGAACCATCTAAGGAAGAAAAATTACTTGCTGAAATAAGAGATATTTTAAAAGAAAGTAAATAAATTAAAAGCTTTTAGAAACTATTTTAAATAGTTTCTTTTTTTATGTTTTTATGTTTTTATGTATTGACAAAGTTGGAAATAAGTAATAATATAATATATGAAAGTGATAATCAATATCAATTACCAGGAGGGATATACATGAAAAATATATCTGTTATTTATTGGAGTGGAACAGGAAATACAGAAGCTATGGCAGAGGCATTAGCAGAAGGAGCAAAAGCTGCAGGTGGACAAGTTAAACTTGTAAGTGTAGATGAGGTTTCAGAAGATGATGTTAAGAATGCTGATGCAGTAGCATTAGGTTGTCCATCAATGGGAGACGAGGTTTTAGAAGAAGGATCTATGGAACCTTTTATAGAACAGACTTCCAACTTATATAAAGGAAAAAATGTAGCCCTTTTTGGATCCTATGGATGGGGTAGTGGACAATGGATGGAAGATTGGCAAGCTAGAATGGAAGGCTATGGAGCGAATTTAGTGGAAGATGGGCTTATTATAAATTATACTCCAGATGATGAAGGATTAGAAAAATGTAAACAATTAGGAGAAAGTTTAGTAAAAGCATAACGTTATAGATAGTATATAGAATTTGTAATTAAAGGGAGGATGAGAACTTGTATAAAAACATAATAAGAGGATATTTTGAAAAAGCTAACAATTTTAGTGATGAAGAATATTTATTTTCAACAATAGCTATTTCTTCAGGGCCTACATTGGCGGGAGAAAAACCATCCTCCCTTGTAACATTAAAAAATAGTAATAGAAATTTAATGGACTGTTGGTATAATGTAAGAGATAAAGTTAAAGAAAGTTTTAATATAGATTACATAGAATTAAATGAAGAAGAAGACTTTGTAACTGTATTAATTTACAATAAGGGTATTTTAGAAAAAATATTGAAAAATGATAGAGAAAGAGCTTTTCTAAAAAGATTTGGATACGAGGGAGATATGGAATTAGATGAAATTTTAAAACATCTAAAGTCTAGATTTAAAAGAAGTTGTCCTCATGAAGTTGGAATTTTCTTAGGATATCCTATAGCAGATGTAGCTATGTTTGTACATTGTCCTAATAAATCTTGTCTTAAGGTAGGGTATTGGAAAGTATATCATAATTTAGAAGAAGCAGAATGTGTGTTTCAAAAATATGATAATATAAAAACTAACATAATAAAACTTATAAGACAGGGAATAAATCCCTCAGAACTAATGCAACATAGAGTTCATTTCAATTTTAATATATAAAGAAACTGTTTCAAAATAATTTTTTAATTATTTTGAAACAGTTTCTTTATTTTTACATTGAATTTTATATAAGAGACTAAATAGGATGTAATTTTAAGTAGAATCTTGGAGAATATATAAAAGAGAAAAGAAAAAATATTAAAGGAGAGATATTTTTATGGAAGTCAATAAATTAATAGAGGAATTAGTAGAAGTTATAAAAGACAGAAAGAATGACATAATATTCTCTTATTTATTTGAAGAAGAATCGGATAAAATATTAAAAAAAATAGGCGAGAAAAGCTCAGAGGTTATAATTGCTTGTAAAAATGCATCAAAAGAAGAGCAAGTACATGAAATATCTGATTTAATATATAATCTAATGGTTCTTATGATGAAACAGAATATAGAAATTGAAAATGTAATAGAAGAACTAGGAAAAAGAAGAAATATGACTTTAAATAAAAAATCTACAAAATCCGTATATCCAAGTATTCACTAAAAGAATTTAAATAGAGTAACATAAACTTATAGATGACATATATTATTAATATATAAAATACATTAAGAAGAACGTAGATAAAAGATAAAATGGGAAACTTAATATAAACTAAGGGACTGGAAAATTAGAATTATTAAAAATTCCAGTCCCTTTCAATTTAAAATTGTTTCTTATTAATTCTCATCAGAAGGGGGATTTAATCTTTTATATTCTTGAAAATGAACCTTTTTGCCAGATATAAGCTTAATTCCTATAATTATTAAAATTAGAGACATAAGCACATCTTTTATAGTTTGTATAATTCTCCAATCTAAATAAACACTTAGTATAGGGAATAATGCTCCATTAATTAATCCAATAATACCTGCAAAAATTAAGAAATATCCTAAATATTTAAGTTCAAAATTAATTAAAGAAAAATATTTAATTTCATCTACAAAAGTGTCACTATGATTAAATGCCTTTCTTACATCGAAAAAGCTATAAAACCATACTATAGGTAAAAGAATAAGAAACATATCTGTCCTTAAAAAATTACCTAAAAATAATAACGAAAAAAATAAAAGCATAATTTGTATTCCTTTTTTCTGAAATCCTAAATACATATGGGCAGCTCCAGGAATAAAGGAAAAAATAAAAGTTAAAAATTTGTTACTTCTCATTTACTATCACCTCTTTAATACTATTGTATTGTAAAATTCTTAATGAAATATTGTATAGAATATTAATAATTCCTTAAGTTTCATTTTAATATATCCTTTGATATAATAATTATTACATCATTATTAATAATGAGGGTGGGTTGAGGGGATATGAGAAAGGTAAGAAAAAATGAAAAAAATAATTGAAAAAATATTTTACTTAACAAAATATAAAACCACAGTTAGGGGAGAGTTATTGGCTGGATTAACAGGATTTTTTTCTGTTGTTTATATTATAGCTGTTAATTCATCGATACTTTCTGACGCGGGTATAGCCCTAGAAGCAGGAATTATAGCCACTATATTGGCATCCTTCTTAGGTTGTATGATAATGGGTTTTTTAGGCAATGCACCTATTATGATGGTACCAGGTATGGGAGTAAATGCTCTATTTTCCTATACTATTATAAAATCTATGGGGCTTTCTGTAACAGAAGCTTTAACAGCAGTGTTTATAGCAGGTATAATATTCTCAGCAATAACCTTTACTAAACTTGGGGATATTATAACAAAGTCTATTTCACACTCATTAAAAGAAGCTATAACAGTAGGAATAGGAATATTTATAACCTTCATAGGATTTCAAAAGGGTGGAATAATAGTGGCACATCAAAGTAACTTTGTAACTTTAGCAGACTTAAAAAATCCATTAGTATTAGCGACCCTTATAAATCTAGCTATAACATTATTTCTATTCATAAAAGATATAAAAGGAAATTTTTTAATAAGTATAATTTTAGGTACAGGAGTTTCCTATTTACTGGGGTTAGTGGATTTATACTCAATAAGCTTTGGGGGAGTAAGTTTTAAAGGTTATGAAAATGTGTTTTTTAAATTAGATTTTGGGGGACTAACATCTATAAGCTTTTGGACAGCAGTATTTTCATTGGTATTAGTATTAGTTTTTGAAAATTTAGGACTTCTTAATGGATATGTAAATATTATGCTTAAACAACCAGAAAAATTTAAAAACTCTTTTAAATCCACAGCCTTATCTTCAATTACTTGTGGCATTTTAGGAACTAGTCCCACTATAGCTACTGTGGAAAGTGCAGCGGCTATTGCAGCTGGAGGAAAAACAGGTTTAACTTCTATATTTACAGGAATCTTATTTATTTTTTCAATATTTTTCCTTCCACTTATAAAAGTTATTCCAAATTCAGCTGTAGCACCAATACTTATAATTATAGGAAGTTTAATGATTAAAAATGTTTTAAATATAAACTTTAAAGACTATACAGAAGGATTTCCAGCCTTTTTAATTATAACTATGATTCCATTAACTTATAGCATAGTAGATGGTATGGCATTTGGTTTTATAGCATATCCTATTGCTAAATTAGCTGCAAATAAAAAAGAAGATGTTTCTTTACCAATGTATATAATATCAATTATATTTTTAATTAATTTCATACTTAGTGTTTGACAGCACATAATAATATTGTATAATAATAACTCCTTGTCATTGAACCAATCCTTCGATTGGTTTCCATTCTTGTAATGGAATCATAATATAATAAACTTCATTATCAAGCCCTGAGATGATAGTTGCCAGCTCTCCATCTTGGGGTAAGGTCATTTTTTCATTACAATCAATAGAATCACCTCCTTTATTTAACTTGTATAAACTACCATCTTTTAAGTTTACATAAAAGTTGCAATCGCCTTTAAAGTTTGTAGTTTGCAATACATCTAATATCTCTAATGACGTATTAACAGATAGCCATTTGTTAATATCAGTATCTAGTAATGCCACTGAATTGGAATTATAGGTTACAAGATGTTTACCATTAAATTTAAATCCTAATATATTATTTAATGGAGTGTAAAAGCTTGCCCAAGAAGTACCTTTTCTTTGAAATAGGCCTTCATCTGATAGAACTATTACAGCATTATTAGCTCCTAAACCTATCATTCGAGATTTACTTGGTACATCTATAGTACTCCAGCTTATTCCACAATTATTAGATATCATAGCTTTTTTATCTGTCAATATTGCTATTTTATTTTTAAATATTTTCACGTCTAAAATTTCATCTGAAATATTAACAAGTTTTGTCCACGTTTTTCCTTTATGTGTTACCGCCATCCTCAGTTAAACTTAAAATAGGAAGAACATTGGAGTTGTCAGTGTTTTCATATCCCCATACACCAATAGTTCCATTCTTATCAGAGTAGGATGCTCCTGTTAGTATTGTTGTTTGGCTTTGAAATATTGGTAATTGAGAATTATTTCTGAATAGTCCTCCTCCAGTAGATATTTTATGTATGGCTGATACTATATCACCTGTAGTGGAATTTATATTTATTCTAGAAAAGTTTCCATCTTTATCGTTTCCAACTACAGTTAAGATTATCTTACCATCTATTTTTGCTAGTACAAAATTATAGCCTCTAGCCCATGACAGACCAGGCTTAAGATTATACTCTAATATAGCTTTCTTGACAGCATCTGTACTATCAACTTTAAGCTGTGTTAAATCAATTAAATCATTTTCATCTAAAGGATTTTTTGAAGTATTATAATTTACTACTTGTCCATCATGTATAGTAATAATAAATTGTTTATTTGCTTTAGGTACATTAAAAATAAAATTCCAATAACGCCTTTTACCATCTAGTCCACAACTAGTATTGCTATCAGGCTCATCGACACTTGTAATAAAATACAATTTTGAGTTTGAATCTAGGGTGGTGATCTTAACTAGAGCTACATTATAAGCATCTTTTAAAGTTAGAGCTTTAATTTGTTCATGTTTATTTGATACACATTTATTCTTATGTCCATAAATTTTAAATGTTACAGATATCACACTTATTAAAATCACTAAAGTAATTAGTGTTTTTTTATTCATTATAAATCCCTCACATTATATATTTTTATGACGTAACAAGTTATTAATAATATTCATATTACTTTAAATGGTATGGATATTTTAATATAACATTTTGTAATACTCAATTGTTAATTGTTGAGTATTATTTGCAAAATAGGTATAGTTTCGTCAATTTATATGTAACAAGTAATAATCAATTGTAGTTGATGAAACTTCTTATACGTTTTAAGGTACATAATGTTAAAATGCAGTGCTATTATATAGCCTAATGATATCCATCAGATAGCTGTTGTATATTTATTACTCCGAAATATGCTTATAATTTATAATTTTAGTTTCTAATGGACTAGTACTTATAGTGATAGTTTCTATACCACGGGGAGGATTATGTGCCCCAGTAAAAGTTTCTACTTGAATGGTTATATAATATTTCATTACCTCCTTATTGGGTTTTGTGATACTTAAAATTTTTGCATCAGTTAAATCAAACTGCTTAGGTGATTCATAATAATCAGTAATCGCTTGAGTTATATATGGATACAATAATACAAGCATAGAATCTTTATACATACTTTCTTGTATTTTTTCATTAGAAATATTTTTATTTATTCGTTTTGCTGCATAAACACTATTTGTTTGAACTAATAAAAATATAAATAAAGTAACTAGTATAGTTTTTTTCTTCATAAATATAGCACTTCCTTTATAATAAAACTATAATCTTAGTTTCTCTTATTCTGATATTATATATTCCTATTTGATTAATTTAACTATAAAAAACTTAAATTAATATTAAAATAACTAGAGAATAAAAACTATTCTCTAGTTATTTTGGATGGGGTGTTATAGATAATGTAGCATTCCATTTTTTATTAGAAAACAAAATAAAGCAGTAACAAAACAAAAACCTAATAATATAAATATAAATAATATACTTATCCAATCTAATTTACAGCTTATTTTGCCCATAATATATAATTTATTGGAAAGTAAAACTTCGCATCCTAAAATTATAAGTATAATAGGCCACCAATTTAAAGCTTTTATTAAAATGTCTTCATTGCCATAAATATTAAAAATTATGAAAGTAATTCCTGAAATTATAAGAGACATTCCTAAGGTTAAAGAACCAATTCTCCATTCACGCATTTCCATTTTAAAATCTCCTTGTCTTTGTTTTGTTATATACATTATAAGAATTAAATCTTAAGTAAAAATTACATATTATATTAAGAATTTCTTAAATTTAGGAGAAACATTTTAGAATATATGATAAAATATATAAGAACATAAGTTTGGTTAAAATGTAAAGGAGTATGTAAATTGGATAGAATTATTATGCATATAGATTTAGATGCTTTTTTTGCATCAGTTGAACAAAGGGATAACCCTAAATTAAGAGGAAAACCAGTTATAGTTGGTGGAACCAGTGGTAGAGGAGTTGTAGCAACGGCTTCCTATGAAGCTAGAAAATATGGTGTTCATTCTGCTATGCCTGTTTTTATGGCTAGAGAAAAATGTCCTAATGGTATATATGTACCTTCAAGACATGACAGATATAGAGAGGTATCTAAGAATATATTTAAAATATTTTATGAAATAACTCCAATTGTAGAACCTGTATCCATAGATGAAGCTTATTTAGATATAACAAATTGCGGTAGGGAACCTTTAGAGATAGTAAAATATATAAAAAAAGAAATATGGAAAAGAGAAGGATTAACTGCATCTATGGGGATTTCCTATAACAAATTTTTAGCTAAATTAGCTTCTGATTGGAATAAACCAAATGGAGTTAAGATAATAAAAAAAGATATGATTCCAAATATATTATTGCCTTTACCAATAAATAAAGTGCATGGAATGGGAAAAAAATCAGTAGAAAAAATGAACAATATAGGTATCTTTAAAATTGAAGATATGTATAAGCTACCTTTAGATCTTTTTATAGAGTATTTTGGTAAATTTGGATTAGAAATATATGAAAGAATAAGGGGATTTGATAACAGGGAAGTTCAAGTTGGAAGAGAAAGAAAATCCATAGGAAATGAAACAACCCTAAGAAAAGATACTAAAGATACAGAAGAAATTAAAAAATATTTATATACTTTTTCCAAAAGCATATCAGAAGGGTTAAAGAAAAATCATATGTGGGGAAAAACAGTAACAGTAAAAATAAAAAATTATAAGTTTGAAACCACAACTAAAAGTAAAACTTTGAAAGATTATATTAATGAAGAAGAAAAAATATATATTGAAGCATGTAAAATACTTGATAGCATAAATATAAAAGAACCTTTAAGACTTATAGGTCTTACATTGTCTAATCTCTCAGAGAGTAAAATTGAACAATTAACAATAGATCAATTTATATCAATTTAATTAAAGGGTTTTACATACCCTTTAATTAAAAATTTTCTTGCTGAGAGTAAATTTGTTTAAAATATTCATTTTGTACCTCATTATCTATTAATTGAAGATTATATTCCCTTATAATTTCTGTAAGTAAGTTTCCATACATATGATTACCGTCTTTATCCTTTTTGGTACTATAACCAGCCTTTGTTATAGAATCGGCTTGCTCTATATAAGTTTTAGAGTTGAATACTCCATTTTCCCTATATCGTCTATTATCCTTTAAGAATTTAGCATAGTCTTTTAGAGAATTTCCCTTTGAATCATAGGATCTAAAAACATCTATTATGGTATCATCATAGTTTTCTGAAGTTTCCATTTTAACAGTTTTACCTTTCCAAGACTTTGTTGCTTTTATTCCAAATAAATTATTATAATTTGAAGATAATTTGGATTTACCCCAATCAGACTCCAAAATAGCTTGTCCTATAACTATAGAGGGCAGAATATCGTATTCTTTATATATGGATTTAGCCTCTGGAGTAAGAGCATTTATAAAAATCTCTTTTTCTTCAGAAACTTTTACTATATATTTATCTTTTAATAAATCTAAATTTTTATAGACTTTTTTCTTTTCTTTTTCTTTAAAAGAGAGATTATTCATAACTTCTTCTAAAGGAACTAATTTATAGATAGAACCTTTAAATTTAGTGGAGTGAGTATTTTTATCTACAAATTTTTTAGCTAAATTTAAAACCTCTTCTTCTGAAGCATTAGAAAAATTATTTTTTAAATAAACTCCATGTAAAGCCGCAACTTCTTTCCAATTTATTTGAAGACCTATATCTTTGCTAATTTTGTCTGAAGAATTTATATAGACTTTAGAAGAAGAATTGGATATAAATTCTTTGTTATTTATACTTTTAAAAAAAGTAAATAAAGCCAATAATATAAATAGAAGAATAGTAACTTTAAATAGTTTATAAATTTTTCTCATAGTATCACAATTCCTTTTAAATCTTTTATTTTACAAATATCCATACTATATTTTAGTATATTTACTGGTGCATATATTTAATTATAACATTAAATTCTTATTAAAATATTAAGAAATCTAAAATTAAATGAAAATTAGTAACATAAGTTACAGAGGTTAAAGGAAAAATATACTATACTAAAATCATAGATTATCACTTTCAAGAGGTAAATTGAATTTTATTTAAAACTGGAGGGAATTATCATGAAAAAGGATTTAATTAAAAACATAGAATTTGCAAAGATTTTTAACTTAGAAGAACTAGTGGAATATCAAGATGGTCAAGTAATAAGTAGAACTCTTTCACAAGGAAAAGGTTCTAGCGTAACTCTCTTTTCCTTTGATAAGGGAGAGGAAATAAGTTCTCATTCTTCTGAGGGAGATGCAATGGTTTATGTAATAGATGGGGAAACAGAAATAACTGTTGGAGATGAAAAGTTTAATGTAAAAAAAGGTGAAACTATAGTAATGCCATCAGGTATACCTCATGCTCTATATGCTACAGAAAAGTTTAAAATGCTTCTTATAGTAATATTTGAGCAATAAAAATAAAGAACCCCAGTGCTAAAAATTCAGCACTGGGGTCTTACTATATAGAATTAGATTTTAATTTTTTAATTATATCTAATATTTCCTGAGAAGATAAATAAGGATTTAAATTTTTCAAAAAACTATATATAGCAGCATCTGATAATATAAGGGGATTTAAATCGGAAACTTTCTGATTACTTTTAATATCATATCTACTAAGAAGCTTAGTCCAGGCGTTATTTTCTGCAAAAGCTAATCTTTTGTATAAAGCTATAGCTCTACCTAAATCTGTGGAAATAAATTTTATAGAAATAGTTTTATTAAAAGAACTATTATAAATACATAAAGAGGAAATCAATGAATTTATTTCTTCTATATAATTTGAACAAGGTTTAGGCACACCAGTTTTTAATAATTTATTTACTTTTTTTGTATCATATATATTATTTTGAATAAAGTATTCTCCCATAAAATTAAAATTTTCTTTTATTTTATTAAGTTCTTTCCAATTTAATTTATAAGAAATAAGTGGAGATTTTAAATAATCCATTAGATCTTTACACAGATTGTCAATATTAGTGTTTTGGGTATTATTATCTAAGAATTCCACTATATTATTTAAAGGTATACCAAAAAGAGGACCATTTTCCCAGTAAGTTATTACCCTTTTACATCCATTATTTTTACAAAATCCAAGTTCATAAATTATCTCTGTTAAATTCATATTACACATATCTAATATTAATATGTCTATATGCTCTTTTAAATCTTCTCCTATTAAATTCATAACTTTACACATTTCAGGTATACCCATAGTGTAGAAGTTTCCCAAGGTTAAATCTGTAATACCACCTATATAGGATAATCCATGTCCGGATATGAGTAAGGCATAGTTTTCAGCGGGGAAGTTTTCCATACCCCATTTTATAAAATCATATAAATTAAGAGGATGAGCCATATTGGCAATGGCTCTATCCGCAACTAATATATTTTCAGAACCCTTCAATGCATATCGTCTAACTCCATTCCAACTTTGATTTTGGTACAAAAGTTTAGAGGGATTTATTAATGAAACTAAACTACTTTTAGCTCTACCTATTTCTGTAACTACATTTATATTATTTATATCTTTAAGATGTGTAAGAGTAGAAAAGTTATTGTATATTTCAGGCTCTATTTCGTTATTTCCATTACTATAAATTAAAAGGGTCCATTTTTTTTTATTTTTAGTCATTCTCTACTATATCCATATCTTTTAAGTCTGAAAAATCTATACCACGGGTAGGTTGTTCCTGACAAGTAGGACCTATTATAGTTCTTATATCGCAACCGTCAGTTTGATCACTACCACCTTTAATGGATGCTCTAATTTCACCTGCTTGGAAACATCCTGCTAATACGAAGTTAAATTCACCTGCAGCAGCCGGAGCAACCTCCTCATCACTTAATTCGTCCCATTTTATTACTCTTACGTTTTCACCAGGTAAGAATAAACAAGAGGCATTTGCATTTGGTGGATTAAATATTTCTACATCTATATCATCTGCATTTTCTACAGGAACTTCTACACCATTTTTAGAAACTCTTAATACCTCAAGGTCTGGACAAAGCTCTAGATCCCAGTGACTAATTTCTGCACCTGAAGTATCTCCTGTTTTAGTAATAACATAAACCCAAGTTTGTTCAGTGCCAGCAGCATTACACTGTGGGAAACCATCTTTTAATTCAAGACTATAATTTAAATTTGCCATTTATATCACCTCCTATACTTTTATACTATGGGATATTTTGTAGAAAGGTGACAAATTTTAAGTTTAATTTTGTTATATAAATTACTGATCTTAATTTCATAGAATAAAGTAGTTTATGAAAATTTTATATAATTTTGTAACTTTTAAAGAGAATACTCCATATAATAAATTAAGCACTAAAAGTTGAGGGGGGTAATGATGATTAATAATAGAGGATATTGTAATTTTATATGTGGTCAAGGAGAGGTAAAGGTTAAACCTTGTGACATGTGTGCTAATATACATGTAAATATAGATGCTCCATTGCCCCTGCCAGTTAAATGTACTATTAATATAGAGCCTATACTCATAATAATAATCTTATTAATAATTCTTAAAAAATCTTGTTGTAGTGAAGACTGTTGTTAATCTTTACTACAATATCAAACTTTAAAAATAAAAACGTGGGGTGTGATTTATAAATGAAAAAGAAAATTCAGATAGATGAATTAACTGTAAGACAACAAACTTGTGATCCAATAGATGCAGAACCTTGTGAGCCGGTTAATATAGATTCTTGTACTACTTGTACAAAAATAGATCTTGGAGATGTAGACCCAACAAATCCTGGATTATTAATAGATGTTTCTGCAACTATCAGAAATTTATGTCCTAATAGACCTGTTTCAGTAGCGGCTGTATTATGTGAAAGAGTAGCAAATCAAGATATAGTTAGAGCAGTTCAAGTTCTTGAGGATGAAGCAGAGTGTCCAACAGGTCAACAATGTTTCTGTGCAGATTTAGATGTAAACTTCACTTTTGCAATTGCACAAGCATGTGATCCACAAGGAGATGACAGAGTATTTAAAGCAAGAATTATTACACATTATTTGAATCCAGAATGTTGTCAATGTAATTGTCCAGAAAATGATTAATAAAGTATAACATGGAGGTTGTCCGAAAGGACACCTCTTTTTTAATGCACAGCATTATTTAGTTCCTAGCTTTACTCTGAAAAAATCTTAATTTAAATATATATTTAGGGTATAATTAATACAATAAAGATAATTTAAATGGTTAAATGATAGTTTGGTAGGTGGTATTATGTTACAAAATAACTTAAAAGAAGTTATAGATATTTTAGATAATAATATAGAGAAGTTGGTTGAGGATTATGGAATTAAATTATTATATATATTTGGTTCCTATGCAAAGGGTAAAAATAATAAAAATTATAATCCTATGGATAAATTAAGCTTAAAATGTATACATGGATATGGAACCATTTAGAAGAACTCAAATGAAATATATTAATGAATGGATTGAAAAAAATTCTAGGGGTGATAATTAAAATGACAAGAAATGTATTAAAAAATAATTTAGATGACTTTGCTAAATTTATGAACTATATAAACAAATGGATTAAAGATAAAAACTATTGAATAAGACAAGTTTACATGGTATAATGTTATTTTGGAAAACAAAAATATATAGATTAGTGATGAAGCGAACCACTTTGAAAAACTTCTAGGGGTTTGCTTTTAATTTTCAGATATATTTTAGGAGAAAGGAGAGATTTTATTGGAAAACACATTGAAAGGAAAAGTTAACAATAGTGAATTTTATAAGGTTTTAGGTAGACTAGCCCTACCAATAATAATTCAAAATTTCATAACAGCTTTTTTAAATATGGTAGATACAGTTATGGTTGGAAAATTGGGAGAAGTTGAAATAGCATCTGTAGGTGTAGCAAACCAATATTTCTTTTTCTTTAACCTTCTCGCACTTGGAATATCTAGTGGTGGAGGAATATTTATCTCTCAGTTTTGGGGAAAAAGAGATGAAAAGAACATAAGAAAAATATTAGGAGTAAATGTTATAGCAGGTGTTACAATATCATTGTTAATGACTTTAATAGCTTTATTAATGCCAGAAACTATAATATCTTTATTTAATAAAGATCCTCAAGTTATACACTTTGGAGCAAAGTATTTAAAAACTATAGCTATAAGCTATATACTTACTGCTATAACTTTAGCATATAGTATATCATTAAGATGTATTGGAGAAGCCATAATACCAATGGCTATAAGCGGAATTGCATTAATAACTAACATATTCTTTAACTATGGATTAATATTTGGTAATTTTGGATTACCAGCATTAGGAGTTAAGGGAGCGGCTTTAGCCACTGTAATTGCCAGATTAGTGGAATGTGTAGCACTTTTAATATATGTATACAGTAAAAAAGGTGTTTTAGCAGCATCCATAAAAGAAATGACAGATATAAATATGAAATTTATAAATAAAATATATAGAACTATAGCTAGCGTACTATTTAATGAAGCTTGTTGGGGACTAGCCATGGTTATGTATGCAGCTATATATGGAAGGATAGGTACAAAGGCAATTGCATCAATACAAATATGTACTACAGTACAAAATTTATTTATGGTAGTAACATTAGGAGTAGCAAATGCTTCAGCAGTTATGATAGGAAATAAAATAGGCGAAGGAAAAGAAGAAGAAGGAAAGGAATATGCTAAAAAGTTTACCAAAATGGGTATAATACTTGGGATAATATTAGGTGTTTCCATGGCAATAAGTGCACCATTTATACTAAATTTATTTAATGTATCACAAGAAGTAATGAGATCCTCTTTACTTATACTATATATAACCTCCATCATAATGGTAATGAGAGTATTTAATGCTGTTATGATAGTAGGAGTTCTAAGAGGTGGAGGAGACGCAAAATATGCATTAATCTCAGAAGCGGTAACTATGTGGCTTGTAGGACTTCCTTTAACTTTAATAGCAGCTTTTATAATAAAATTACCTGTTTATGTAGTAGCTGGTATGGCAGGCATAGAGGAATTTGGAAAGTTTATATTAAGTTATAAGAGAGTTAAATCAAATAAATGGATAAAAAACGTAATTTATAATCTATAAATTTTGTTTTGTAGGCTCGTTTGCTTCGCTAAACATCGCTGTTTTAGTTAAGAACTACTTAATATATAAATCAGATAATTAAAATTTTTTCGTAATGATAGTGAAGAAAAAATAACCACAATTATTCAATATTCAATATTCATTAAATAAAGGGCTAGTTTAGCACAGCTAAACATTGAATTTATTAAAATAATAAATAATGAATAAAATAAAAGTGATAGGTAATAATTAGGATAAGTAATTATTGCCTATCACTTTTATTTAGAAAGGAGTCTTAAATTTGGAACATGATATTTTATCAATTAAAAGTAAAGAATTTGCACTAAAAATAATAAGACTATGTAAAATAGCCACAAAAGAAAAGAAAGAATATATTATATCAAAACAACTTCTAAAAAGTGGCACTAGTATAGGTGCAAATATTAGGGAAGCAAAATTTGCTGAAAGTAAAAAAGATTTCGCCTCTAAAATGAGCATCGCACTCAAAGAAACAAGTGAAACATTATACTGGATAGAATTATTAACTGAATCAGATTATATTACGCCATTTGAAAGTAAAGATATTAAACAAGATTGTTTAGAACTTCTAAAAATACTACAATCAACAGTTAAAACAAGCAAAAAAGCTAATTAAATAGCTGTAATATTAAGTGGAATTTTCAGCCACTAAGCAAAGCATGCGATGTTAAGCAAAGTATGTGATGCTAAGCAAAGTATGTGATGCTAAGCAAAGTATGTGATGCTAAGCAAAGTATGCGATGTTAAGCAAAGCTTAACGAGCCCAAAAAACGAAATTAAAATTTTTCAGAGCACAGCGAAGAAAAATATCCACAATTGTTCATTATTCATTATTAGTTGTTCATTGTTATTAACTTTAGTAAAAGTGTCAAACACTTTTACTAAAGTTAATAACCTGCCCTCTTTCTCTTATTAATGCTATTTCAGAAGGTATTGCTTCATTTATGTCTTCCATTTTTTCTATAAAATCTTTAACTATGTAAGTATTTTCCCAATAGTGCATAGGAATAAATAATTTAGGTTTTATTTTATTTATAAAGTAATTACCACCCAAATAGAAAAATTCTTCTAATCTATAATCCACAGGGAAGAAAGCTATATCCACATTATCCACAGAATTATGTAGTTTATTTATAATAGATTTAAATTTAAGTTCCATATCTGATTGCTCCTCCATAGGGTCATTTTTCCAATGCCACCAATTTAAATCTCCAGCATGGAAGATATTTATACCATCTGCTTCAACATAATAAGAAACCCCAATATCCGTAGAACCAAAGGCTTTAACCCTAACACCATCTATATTAAGTTCTCTATTTTCATAGGCTATTAAGTGATTTTTATTATAGTTTTCTAAAAAAATATCACTACTTAAAATATATTTTATATTTTTATTATATTCTTCCCATTGTAGTATTAATGGATTAAAGTGATCGTGATGACTATGAGAAGAAAAAACTAAAACTTTTTTCCTATCTTCCAAATCTTTCTTAGAAATTACACCATTTTCAATAGATCTTTCTTCTCCTTTAGGAGTATCAATATAATAATCAAATATTAAAAAGTGATTTTCCGTTTCCACTGCAAAACCATCATGATAAAGATAATGAATTTTAACTTTATTGCTCATTTTAAAACCGCCTCTTTCTATATATTTAAAAATTGTCTCTATTTATTTACTGTTAATTATTCATTGCTATATATAATATACCATAATTTAATATAGATGAATAAAATTTATATATTGGTCAATAATGTAAATGATTAAATTAAAATTAGGGGAGAAGAAATATGAGAATAGGTATACCAAAAGGACTTTTATATTACAAATATTATCCTTTTTATATGAATTTTTTTAAAAATTTAGGATTTGAAGTCATTACTTCGCCAGATACCAATGAAAAAATTTTAAACGATGGCATTAAAACCTGTGTAGATGAGAGTTGTCTTCCTGTAAAGGTATTTCATGGTCATTGTTCTTATTTAAAAGATAAATGTGATCTACTTTTTGTGCCAAGAATTATGCAAATCAATAAGGATGAATACATTTGTCCGAAATTTTGTGGATTAGTAGAAATGGTAGCAAATAGTATAGATGATATACCTCCTATTATAAGCGAGCCCATTTACGCTTATGGAGAAAAAGAATTAAAAAAATGGGCTATTAAAACAGGAAACATTTTAGGAATAAATAGAATGGTTACAAATAATGCTTTTAAAAAAGCACTAAAGGCTCAAAAACATTACATGGCAGGGATAAATAATGAAAATTTTTCTAGAAAAATAGCATTAATAGGGCATCCTTACAATATATTTGATAATTATATAAATATGAATATAACAGAAAAATTAAATAAATTAGGTATAGGGGTTATTACAGAGGAGTATTTAGGGCAAAATCATATAAATCAAGAAGTAGAAAGATTATACAAAAAGCCATTTTGGACTTTTGTGAGAAATTCCTATGGTTTTGCTTCTTATATGACAAAAAATAAAATGATAGATGGTATAGTTTACATATCCTCCTTTGGATGTGGTGTAGACTCTGTTATTTTGGAGCTTATAAAGAATGAAGATGAAGAAGTTCCTATACTTGAAATTAAATTAGATGAACAAAGAGGAGAAGCTGGTATAGATACAAGACTAGAAGCTTTTTCTGACATGTTACAAATATCTTAGTTTAATAGAGAAAGGGATGGATAAAATTGAATATAACTTTTCCACACTTGGGGAATACTTGCTTTGCAATTAAAGCTCTTCTTGATGATTTAGACATAGAATATATAATGCCTCCATTTACTAATAAAGAAATACTACAAATAGGTTCTAAACATTCACCAGAGGAAATGTGTCTACCCTATAAATTAATATTAGGTTCCTATATAAAAGCCATAGAAGAGGGAGCAGATACTCTGGTGCTACCAGGAAGCTGTGGGCCATGTAGATTTGGAGAATATGGAGAACTTCAAAAAAATGCATTAGAAAAGTTAGGTTATAAAGTAGAGCTTATACTATTAGATAAACCTGCAGCCATTGGAAAAAATGAATTTATGAATAGGATAAACAAGATAAATAAACAAAGTAAAGTAAATCCACTATTAAAGATAAAAGCGATAAAGCTTGCCCAGGAAATAATAAATTTAATGGATAGCATAGAAGGGGATTTAAGATTTTTAGCAGGTTATGAGAAGAAAAAAGGACAATGTAGAAAACTTCTAGAAACTTGTAGAAAAGAAGCTTTAGAGTGTAGGGGAACTGAGCAAACAGTAAAAGTCTTAAAAAAATATAAAAAGGAGATAAAAAATATAGAGTTAGATAAAAATAAAGATCCTATAAAAGTAGCAATTATAGGAGAAATATATACTATATTAGAACCATTTTCTAATTTATATATGGAAGATAAACTTATGGATATGGGAGTGAGTACTTTAAAATCTCTAACTCCTAGTTGGTGGATAAAGAATTCATTATTATCTGTAATCAAATTGAATTCTTTAGACATGAGGCTTGCTTCGAGAAAATATCTTCCCTATTACGTAGGAGGACATTGTAGAGAAAGTGTAGGAGATGCAGTTTTATTTAAGAGAAAAGACTTCCATGGTGCTATACAAATATTTCCTATGGGTTGCATGCCAGAAATAGTTTGTAAGGCAATACTTCCTACTATATCTAAAGAAGAGGATTTTCCTATAATGTCTTTAGTAGTAGATGAATTAACGGGAGAATCAGGTTTTGACACAAGATTGGAAGCTTTTGTAGATTTATTAGAAAGGAGAAAATTTAAAAATGTATCATATGGGAGTTGACGTAGGTTCTGTTAGTACAGATATAGTCATTTTAGATGAAAATAATAACTTAGTAGAAGGTCTTTATTTAAAAACCATGGGAAATCCTATACAAATATTAGGAGAAGGTTTTAAGAAATTAGGAGAAAAATATAGAGATGAAGAAATATCATCCATTGGTATTACAGGAAGTGGTAGAAAATTTGCTTCCTTTTTTATAGGAGGAGATGCTGTTAAAAATGAAATAACAGCTCATGCAGTAGCTTCTTTAGAATTGGATCCAAAAGTTAGAACTATAATAGAAATAGGAGGACAGGATTCTAAAATAATAACCTTACAAAATGGAATTATAAATGACTTTGCTATGAATACAGTATGTGCAGCAGGTACAGGTTCATTTTTGGATAGGCAAGCAGAAAGAATGGGGATTTCCATAGAAGATCTGGGAAGTTTAGCCTTAAAGGGAAAAGGTGATGTAAGAATTGCTGGTAGATGTGCTGTATTTGCCGAATCTGATATGATACATAAACAGCAAATAGGATGTAGTAGAGAAGATATTTTAAGGGGACTTTGTAAGGCTTTAGTTAGAAACTATTTAAGTAATGTAGCAAAGGGAAAAGAAATAAAAGAAAAAATATTTTTCCAAGGTGGAGTTGCTTCCAATAAAGGCATAAAAAGAGCCTTTGAAGAAACATTAGGTTGTGAAATATATGTACCTGAAAATCATAAATTGATGGGAGCTATAGGAGCATCTCATTTAGGAAAAAGTGAAGCTTTAAAAAATAGAAATACAGAATTTAAAGGCTTTAACTTTTGGAAAAGTAATTTTAAAACAGAAACACACAACTGTGATGGCTGTGGAAACTGCTGTGAAGTAATAAAAATATTGAGTTCCGGAAAAGTTGTAGGCTTTTTTGGAGATAGATGTAGCAAGTGGAGTAATCAAATTATGACAAAGGCAATCTAAAAAATCTAGGCTATTGAAGAATACTAAAATGTACCCTTTGTCAAGGACAGTTTAAAAAAAGACTAGGCGGTACTAAGAAGATGATTTCTGTATTTTACAGGAGTCATCTTTTTTAAATTCCATTGACCTCTATAATTATTATAATAATCCATATATTCATCAATTTCTTCCAAGAGTTCAGCAAATGTATTACAATTTTTAATATTTGTTTCATCCTTAAGATGTCCAAAGAATGACTCCTGTGGAGCATTATCCCAGCAGTTACCTCGTCTAGACATAGATTGTTTTATATTATATTTTTTAAGCAATTTCTGAAATATGGGACTAGTGTAATGTGCCCCTTGATCTGAATGAATAAATGAATCTGACGATATTAAATAGT
>NZ_FUWT01000005.1 GCF_900167265.1 Clostridium tetani | reverse complement strand
TGTTCATATATTAAGCTTGCACAAAGAGATGTATGTGCTGATACTATAACTCCTGTTGTTCCACATACTTTTGATAATTCTTCTACAGCTATGATGTAGGATAATACATCTCCACCTGCTCCACCATATTCTTTTGGTATTGGAATACCCATCATACCAAGTTTAGCCATCTTTTCTACGTTTTCCATAGGAAATCTTTCTGTTTCATCAATTTCTGCGGCAATTGGCTTTACTTCTGTTTCAGCAAACTCTCTTACCATTTGTCTTACAAATTCTTGTTCTCTAGTTAATGCAAAATTCATTTATTCTTACCTCCTATCTATTTTTGAAGCATTTATCTTTTCTTTTTTCAAGAAATGCTGTCATACCTTCTTTTTGGTCTTCTGTAGAGAAGCATTCTCCAAATACTTCTGCTTCAAAAGCTATCCCTGTATCTATATCACATTGTACTCCTCTGTTTATAGCTGACTTACATAGTTTTATAGCTATAGGAGCATTATTAGCTATCTTATTAGCCATTTCTTTAGCTTTATCTAAAAGTTCATCCTTTTCTACTATCTTATTAATTAATCCTATTCTTAATGCCTCTTCTGCACCAATTATATCTGCTGTATATATTAATTCTTTGGCTACTGCTGGTCCAACTAATCTAGGTAACCTTTGAGTTCCACCAAATCCAGGGGTTATTCCTAGCCCAACTTCCGGTTGTCCAAATTTAGCCTTTTCAGAAGCAATTCTTATATCACAAGCCATGGATATTTCACAACCTCCGCCTAAAGCGAATCCATTTACTGCTGCAATAACTGGTTTTTCTAAGGTTTCCAACTTTCTGAATACTCTATTTCCAAGTACTCCAAATTTTCTACCTTCACTTACAGTAAGATCTTTCATCTCTCCTATATCCGCACCAGCTACAAAAGCTTTTCCTGCTCCTGTAAGTACTACTGCTAATACTTCATCATCTTCTGCTAGACAGTCAATAGCATAATCTAGTTCTTTTAGCAGTTCACTATTTAAAGCGTTTAGAGCATCAGGTCTATTAATTGTTAAAACCGCTATTTTACCATCCTTTTCAAGGATAAGATTTTTAAAATCCATAGTATAATTTTCCTCCCTACTTTAAATAATTTTTAACAAATAACTTTGGGATTTTACAATCATCTATTATTTATTAAATTAATTATTTGTTAATATTATAACAAATACACTCAAAAAAAATAAATCCCTTTTCTTAAATACAATTATATACTCTATCTGTTTTATTTTCAATATAAACTTTTACTAAATTTATAATAAATTAAAAAAATAAAACAAAAAGAAGGCACTTGTTGAATTTATAACAAGTACCCTTACTTTTATTTAACGTCTATTCCTCTTGTTCATTCATCAAATAACTTAACGTTAGTAAGTTCTCACTTAAATGTACATTCTCAGTAAAAACTCCCTCTGGAACCTTTAGATCTACAGGAGCAAAATTCCATATTCCCTTTACATTATTTCTAGTTAAAATGTCGCATACCTTTTGAGCACTTCTACTAGGAACACATATAATTCCAACATCTACATTGTTTTCTTTTAGGTAATCTTCTAAAGTATCTATATCTTTTATCTCTATATCTCTTATCTTCAAGCCTACTAGTTTAGGGTTTATATCAAAAATAGCTTCTAACCTAAATCCAAGTTTTTCAAACTTATTATAATTAGCTATTGCCTGCCCTATGTTACCTCCGCCTAGTATGATACATCTATACTCTTTGGTTAATCCTAGTATATTACTTATTTGAGCATGAAGCTCCTTTACGTTATATCCGTATCCTTGCTGCCCAAAATCACCAAAACAATTAAAATCTTGCCTTATTTGCGATGCTGTAAATCCTATCTTTTTGCTAAGTTCCTTAGAGGAAATCCTATCCACTTCATTTCTTAACAGCTCTTCTAAATACCTATGATATTTAGGTAATCTCTTTATAACTGCCATAGAAATATTTCTTTTCTTGTCCATAGTTCACCTCTTAAGTTTAATACTATATTTTTATAATTAGTAGCCATTGATTATATATTTTATCACAATATATAATTTCATACTATCTATATTATAACAAATTTAAAATACCTCTACAAAATTTTATTTTTACATAGTAGAATATTATAGATAAGGGGTGAATAAACAAATGATTATTTTAAGTTGTAAAAATCTTACTAAAAGTTATGGTATAGATAGTATTTTACATAGTATATCTTTTAACATAAAAGATACTGAGAAAGTAGGCTTGATAGGCCCTAATGGTTCTGGAAAATCTACATTATTAAAAATATTAGCTAATAAATTAGATCATGATGGCGGAGAAATTTTTGTGGAAAAAAATAAAAAAATCGGCTATCTTCCTCAGCATTATTCCATAGAATCTTCCAAAACTATATATAACGAAATGTTATACGTATTTAAAAGTCTTATGGACTTAGAAGAGAAAATAGCTGATTTAGAAGAGAAAATGAATGAACCTTATGATTCTTCTAATGCAGAGTATCATGATAAAATCATTAAGAATTACACAACTGCTGTTGAAACATACACGCTAAGAGGAGGATATACATACAAAGGCGAGATTAATAAAGTTTTAACTGGATTAGGATTTGAAGAAAGCGATTTTGATACCCCTGTCAATATATTAAGTGGAGGTCAAAAAACTCGATTAGCTTTGTGTAAATTATTGCTTATAAATCCAGATATACTATTATTAGATGAACCTACAAACCATTTAGACTTAGATGCTATAGAATGGCTAGAAGAATACTTGAAAAACCATAAAGGAACCATGATAATAATTTCACACGACAGATACTTTTTAGATTCTGTTACTAATAAAACTATGGAAATCTCTAACAATCATCTTAAATCCTTTGATGGAAATTATACAAAATTTATAGAATTTAAAAAGAAAGATTATGAAGCTCAACTAAAAGCTTACTCAATTCAGCAATCCGAAATAAAAAGACAAGAAGAAATTATAGAAAGATATAGATCTTTTAATAGAGAAAAAAGTATACGGGCTGCAGAAAGTAGACAAAAGGCTTTAGATAAAATGGAGAAAATAGATAAGCCCACGGTAGATTCTAGTAGTGCAAAAATTAAATTTAAAGCCTCTATTAAAAGTGGTAGTGATGTTCTTTATATAGAAGATTTATCCAAAAGCTTTGATGAGGTAGAACTTTTCCATAATATTAATTTGGATATAAAAAGAGGTGACAGATCTGCCCTAGTAGGTGAAAATGGTCGTGGTAAAACTACTCTTTTTAAAATGATAATGGATGAAATACCCGCTGACAATGGTACTAAAGTATTGGGTAGGAATGTATTTATAGGATATTATGATCAAGAACAGTCTGATCTGAATCCTAATAAAACTATAATAGATGAGGTTTGGGACGATTTCCCTAATATGACAACTACAGAAGTAAGAAATGCCCTAGCTTCATTTTTATTTACTGGAGATGATGTATTCAAAGAAATATCTAAGCTTAGCGGTGGAGAAAAATGTAGGATAAATCTTTTAAAATTAATGTTATCTAAGGCTAACTTTTTACTTCTAGATGAGCCTACAAATCATTTAGATATAGTATCTAGAGAAGCTTTAGAGGATGCTATAGTAAATTATGACGGAACCGTACTTGTAATTTCTCACGATAGATATTTTTTAAATAAAGTTATTGATAAAATATATGAGTTAAAAAAAGATGAAATCAAAGAGTATTTAGGTAACTACAACTACTATATAGAAAAGAAGAAAAATCCTTCTAGATTTGAAGCTTTAGAAGAAAATGAAGGTATGACTAAAACTCAAATTAAAATGGAGAAAAAAAAGAAGCGTGAGGCCGAAAAAGAACAAAAACAAATTAAAATGAAAGCTAAAAATATAGAAGAACTAATTTCTTCTAAAGAAAATGAATTGTTAAAACTCCAAGAAGAGTTATGTTTAGAAGAGGTTTATTCTAATCCTGATAAAGCTCAGGATATAAACTTAAAAATATTAAATATAGAAAAATCTCTAGAAGAACTTTATAATGAATGGGAAAACTACTTATAATTAACAGCGAATAATGAACAACTATGGATATCTTTTCTCCACTGGCATTCTAAAAAAATTTTAATTGTATGATTTATATATTAAGCAGTTCTTAACTAAATAAGCGATGTTCAGCGAAGCAACCGAGCCTACAAAATAAAATTAAAGATTTTCTGTAGCACCGCGGAAGAAAATCCACTTAAATTATTAGTTGTTCATTATTCATTGTCCATTGTTAGCTGTTCATTAAATAAAAAGGTTCTCATTGATAATATTCCTGTTTTGCTATAGAATAGTTTTTAGAATATTCTATAACAAGGAGGTTTTTATGATTAATACCAAAGTATTAGCAACTATTACTGCAATTTCTTATTCTGTAATTTTTGGATTAAGCTTTTTATTTACTAAAAAAGCTTTAATTTTTGCTACCCCTTTTCAGCTAATAGCCTTTAGGTTTCTATTAGCTTTTATTTTTATGTCTATTTTAATATTTTCTAAAATCTTGAAAATAAATTATGAAAACAAGGATATTAAAGGACTTTTTTTTCTGGTTTTAATGCAACCTATAGGTTATTTTATTTTTGAAACCTATGGACTTAAACTATCTACATCTTCCCAGGCTGGTATTTTAACAGCCCTTATACCTATAATTTCATCTATAGTGGCTGTATATATCTTAAAAGAAATTCCTTCTAAAAAACAATGGTTTTTTATTATTTTATCTGTTATAGGCGTTATTTTTATAGTAATTATGGATAAGAATAGTGATTCTGGAAACTCATTATTAGGCACTTTTCTTTTGCTTGGAGCCATAATCTGTGGTTCTTTTTATCATGTTCTTTCAAGAAAAGTTTCCTCTACTTTTACTCCTATAGAAACTACTTATTTTATGATGGGAGTAGGTGCTGTAACTTTTAATTTTATTTCCATTATTACTCACATTAAAGATAATGATTTTAGCAATTATTTTCATTTATTGTATAACAAAGATTTTCTAATACCTTTACTTTTTTTAGGAATACTATCTTCTGTTATAGCCTTTTTATTTGTAAATTTTTCTCTATGTTACTTAGAAGCTTCTAAATGTGCAGTTTTCTCTAATTTGTCTACTGTAATTTCTATATTGGCTGGGGTTCTTTTCTTAGATGAAAAAATATATTGGTATCATATAATTGGTTCTATAACCATTTTAATAGGAGTGTATTTTACAAATTATTTAAATTCAAATAATAAAAATACTTCCTCTGAAAAAGATGTTGATTTAGATGAATCCAATAAAGAAAGAGCTATATCAAAATGATTTTAAATCATTTTGATATAGCTCTTTTTCCCATACTTAGCATTTAATTTCTTTTAGACATTTCCCTAGTTTTATCAGTACATTTTCTCATTGCTTCCATTACAGTCCCTCTAAAATTATTTTTTTCTAAAGAGTATACTGCCTCTATTGTAGTTCCTGCTGGTGAACAAACCCTATCTTTTAACTCTCCTGGATGTTCGCCTGTTTCTAATACCATTTTTGCAGCTCCTAATACAGATTGTGCTGCCATTTTATATGCTTTATCTCTAGGAACACCATCTAATACCGCTCCATCTGCTAAAGCTTCTATAAACATATACACATAGGCTGGTGAAGAACCACTTATAGCTGGTATTGCATCCATAAGATTTTCTTCTATAATTTCTACTTTACCAAAACTTTTAAATATATCTACTACAACTTTTAAATCATATTCCTCAACTAATTCATTATAGCATATGGCACTCATACCTTCCCCTACTAAAGCAGGAGTATTTGGCATAGTTCTAATTACTTTTAATTTCTTTTTAAAAGATTCTTCTACATAATCTATGGTTATTCCCGCTCCTATAACAACTATTATTACATCTTTTTTTACATAATCCTTTATTCCCTCTATTACCTCTCCATATTTATTTGGTTTAACTGCCAAGATAATTATATCGGACTTCTCTGCTACTTCTTCATTAGATTTTGAAGTGTTCACATTAAAATTGTCTTTTATATATTTTAATTTTTCTTCATCTCTATCGCTTACAAATACATTTTTCCCCTTAACTATTTTTGAAGTCACAATTCCTGTAATCATAGCCTGCGCCATATTTCCACAGCCTATGAATCCTATACTTTTTTCCATATATACCCCTCCAACTTTATTTATTTAATTTTAAATTTGGTACTGCATTTAAATTTAAATCTGAAAAATCACTTTTCAAAAATTGAAAATAAGCTGCACTACCTATCATTGCCGCATTATCTGTGCATAGTTTAATACTTGGAAACAATATTTTTATATTATTTTTTTCTCCTTCTTTAACTATAGTATCTCTAAGACAAGAATTTGCTGCCACTCCGCCTGCTACCGCTATTTCATCTACTTTTTTTATCTTAGCAGCTTTCATAGTATTGTCTACTAAAAAATCTACCACTGCCTTTTGAAAAGATGCTGCTACATCTGCTCTATTTATTTCTTCTTTTTTCATTTCCATAGTGTTTAAATAATTTAATACTGAAGATTTAAGTCCACTAAAGGAAAAGTCTAAAGTATTTTCTTCATGAAACTTAGCCCTTGGAAATTTTATAGCATTTTCATTACCTTCTTTAGCTAATTTATCTATTTTAGGCCCTCCTGGATATCCCAATCCTATGGCTCTTGCTACTTTATCATAGGCCTCTCCTGCGGCATCATCTCTAGTTTCTCCTATTATTTCATATTCTCCATAGTTTTCAACATATACTATAAAAGTATTTCCTCCAGAGACCACAAGACATAAAAAAGGTGGCTCTAAGTCCTTATGTTGAATATAATTCGCACTTATATGACCTTCTATATGGTTAACTCCAATCAAAGGCTTATTTAATGCATAGGATAGTCCTTTAGCATACTGCAATCCTACCAATAGTGCTCCTACTAATCCTGGTCCATAGGTTACAGCTATAGCATCTAATTCTTCGTAATCCATATTAGCCTCTTTTATTGCTTCTTGAACTACTAAAGAAATGGCTTCTATATGTTTTCTAGATGCTACCTCTGGAACTACCCCTCCAAATTTTTCGTGTATATCTATTTGAGATGAAATTACATTAGATAAAACTTCTCTGCCATTGATTACTACAGCCGCTGATGTTTCATCACAACTACTTTCAATAGCTAATATTTTTATATCTTTCTCCATAAAATTTATACCTCACTTAAACTGTTGTTTAATTTTAATTCGCTTAAAAAATTGTCCTCTAAAATAATATGTTATATAATCAATATATAATTATCAATAATAATTATACTTTAATAGTATATTCTAATCAATGATTGTTAAAGTTAACTTAATTATTAACTATATAAAATATGGGTGGTTTCAAATGAATAATTATGCAAAAATAATAGTGAAGGGCTCTCCTATCACAAAATCTAACTTTAAACTTTTTAACCTTCAAGGAAGGGCAATACTTCCTCATAATTCTGGTAAATACCATGATAGATACGCTGTATATGAACAGGAAATTGCTTATGAAGCAAGGGTTCAAAATCCAAACATAATATTATCTGAATCTTTAATAGCTGTATTAAAGGTGTACTATAAAAGCAAAAAAAGGCATCCTGATACTATTAACATCACAAAAAGTATATTTGATGGTGTAGAAAAAAGTGGTGTTATAATTAATGATGCTCAAATAAGAAGAATAATAGTGGAAGAATTTTATGATAAAGAAAATCCAAGATTTGAACTAGAACTCTTTGGCGAAAGTTTTTATTCTATGGATTACACTATAAAAAAAAGAGATATTAACGTAAAACCTATTGAATATAATCCTTCTCCAAATACTCATAATAAATCCCCAGAAAAAATAGATAAAAAAGTTATTGGTGAAAACTTATGTAGCATCTGTGGTAAAAAAGTTACAATAACTGATTGTTTTTCTGCTAATAAAGGTACTATGAAAATATGTAAAGAGTGCTTTAAAAAATCATTTTAAAGCACTCTTTTATATTTAAATATATTGTATATGGATTATCTTTTTAAACTGCTTTCTTTTTTATGGTTCTTGTAGCTACTATGTCTACACCTGTATCACATATATTTTCTGCAATTACATCTCCTATTTTAACTGGAGCTTTTACTACTAATCCCTTTAATGACTTCATACATTCATTTATTTTACTTTTAGGTATATCCTCTTTTGTTTTCACAGGTAGTATATCTATTTCTCCATCTTCTATATAAACTGATGATGTAACTATTCTTTTAGGATTAGTACATTCTTTTTTAGCATAGTTTATACCTATTCCACAGCTATTTCCTTTAACATCTACAACTTCGCCATTTTCTAGCTTAACATTTAAATTACAGCCCATAGGACAGCCTATGCAAGTTAGAATCCTCTCTTCCATTACTATTCCTCCTCTATTTTTACAGTAATCTTCTTGCAGCTAGGATATTTCTCTAACATAGCTTTTGTTATTCTTACTTCTTCCATTTCACCTGGAGTAAGTATTCTTTTTTTCATTCTAAATTCCCTATTATCATCAAAATAAACTGCTATATAGTTATTTGTATATACATTTCCAACTCTAAACCTTACATGTATAAAGTCTTGTACATTTTTAGAATTTATATACTTAGGCACTGTATATCTTACTCCACCTTCAGCTACCACTTCTATAGGATTATCACTATTTCCAGTTTTCTTTCCTTTTACATAGTTAACTGCATTTTTTCCAGCTACATGACTTTCCATACTAACATTATCTACTAAATCATGAACATGTAATACATTACCACAAGCAAAAATTCCTTCTTGATTAGTTTCAAAACTTTCATTAACTACAGGTCCATTAGTTACTCTTGATAACTCAACATTTGACTTTTTAGACAATTCATTTTCAGGTATTAAACCTACTGAAAGAAGTAAAGTATCACAAGGTATATATTCTTCTGTGCCTTCTATAGGTCTTCTATTTTCATCTACCTTAGCAATAGTAACTCCTTCTAATCTTTCTTTTCCTTTGATATCTATAACTGTATGACTTAGTTTAAGAGGTATTCCAAAGTCATCTAAACATTGAACTATATTTCTCTTTAGCCCTCCAGAATAAGGCATAAGTTCAACCACTGCTTTAACTTTTGCACCTTCAAGGGTCATTCTTCTTGCCATTATAAGTCCAATATCACCTGAGCCTAAAATAACAACTTCTTTTCCTGGCATATATCCATCTATATTAACAAATTTTTGAGCTGTTCCAGCTGTAAATATACCTGCACATCTACTACCTGGAATATTTAAAGCCCCTCTTGGTCTTTCTCTACAACCCATAGCAAGTATTATTGATTTCGCTTTTATTTGTATAATACCTTCATCTTTATTTACCGCTGTTATTATCTTATCTTCTGTTAAATCTATGACCATAGTATCTAATTTATAAGGTATATTTAATTCTTCTACTTTATCTATATATCTTTGTGCATATTCTGGGCCTGTAAGCTCTTCTTTAAATGTGTGAAGTCCAAAACCATTGTGTATGCACTGATTTAATATACCACCTAAAACACTATCTCTTTCTAGTATTACAATGTTGTCTACTCCCTCTTCTTTTGCTGATATTGCAGCAGCAAGACCAGCAGGGCCTCCGCCAATAATTACTATATCATACTCTTGCATTAAGATCCCTCCACGCTTCTAAATATTATCCTTGTTTCTGCCACCAGTAATAAGTTGTGATTCTCTACCAAATTTTGTTACATCCTTTGGTAACTTTTCTAACTCCCTAGATAGTATTTCAACTAACTTAGGAGTACAGAAACCTGCTTGACACCTTCCAGCTCCCGCTCTACTTCTTCTTTTTATTCCATCTAAGTCCCTAGCACCTAGTGGTCTTTTTATTGCATCCACGATTTCTGCTTCCGTAACCATTTCACACCTACAGACAACATTACCATATAGAGGATTTTCTTTAACTGCTTTTTCTCGCTCTTCATTATTCATATCTTCAAATCTCTTAACTGGTTCTCTTTTTGGATTAAATTGCTTATTTTTTTCTGGAGAAAGTTTTTCTACTATAATTTCTCCTATCATCTCAGCTATTGCTGGAGCACTAGATAATCCTGGAGATTCTATAGCTGCTACATTTATAAAGTTCTTAGCATCCTCTACTTCTCCTATGATAAAATCCCCTGTATGTCCCTTAGCTCTTAAACCACTAAAAGATGTTATTATGAAAGATGTAGGTACTTCTTTTATGCTCATCTTAGCCTTGTCCAAAATGTAGTCTAAAGACTCCTTATCTGTTGTTACATCCTCTTTATCTTCAATATCTATAGCATTTGGTCCTACAAGTAAATTTCCGTCCACTGTAGGAGTAACAAGAACACCTTTGCCAAATTTTGTTGGTAATTGGAATATAGTTTTTGAAACTGTGTCCCCAACCATTTTGTCAAATAGACAATATTCTCCCTTTCTTGGGATTATCTTTATTTTATTTTCACTTACCATATTATTAATTACATCCGCATAAACTCCTGCTGCATTTATAACTATTTTTGCTTCTATATCTCCCTCATTCGTTTCTATAATATATCTATCTTCTTTTTTTACTATATTTTTAACTTCAGTATTTAATTTAAAATCCACACCGTTGGTGTAAGCATTTTCTGCAAATGCTACATTAGCTCTAAATGGACACATAATACCACCAGATGGTAAATGTAAAGACGCAACTACATACTCAGATAAATTGGGCTCTAATTTTAATGTTTCTTCTCTATTTAATATTTCCATACCGGGTACACCATTTTTTTCTCCTTGTTCTTTTAAAAGCTTTAACTCATCTAAATCCTTTTCATCAAAGCATAAAACAAGAGCACCTATTCTTTTAAAAGGGAAATCCAACTCTTCTGAAAGCTCTTCATACATAGCATTTCCTTTTACATTTAATTTAGCTTTTAAACTTCCAGGCTTTGGATCTTCTCCTGGGTGAACTATAGCACTATTAGCTTTAGAAGTTCCCATACCTATATCATTACATCTTTCCAAAACACAAGTGTTTAATTTATATTTAGATAATTCTCTAGCTATTGCAGTTCCTGTTATACCAGCTCCAATAATTATAACATCGTACATAAATTTACCTCCCTACTAAAAATAAAAAAAGAGCTCAAATTTAAGGTTTCCTAAAAAACCTCTAAATTTGGCTCTCTTATACTCCGCCATATCTCTCTTTTAATTACTTTTATTGTAGCACTAATTTAAAATTATTTCAAGAATTATTAAAAAACTGTTTGTGTCAAATCTTAATAATGGTATCTTTTATTTTTCACAAAAATAGTTGACCCTGCATTAAATATATGCTATAATCATTATTGTTCATAGGGGTATAGCTCAATTGGTAGAGTAGCGGTCTCCAAAACCGTTGGTTCCGGGTTCAAGTCCTCGTGCCCCTGCCAAATAAAAAACCACCAACTAAGTTGGTGGTTTTTCTTAAACCCTATAATGGCATTTTTCCAAAGTTGTGCCTTAAGGCACCTGTAGTATTTCGCCAGCCGCAGTTTAATTATTACCTGTCACCCTTAAAAGGGTCTGTATATTCCTTAATACTTATTTGATAGGCAATCATATCTTCATTTTGTTGACTTCTTATATATTCTTCTATTGCTTTTTTATTTTTACCTACTGTATCTACATAATATCCTCTGCAGCAAAAATGTCTATTTCCATATTCATACTTTAAATTTGCAAACTTTTCAAATGTCATTAAATTACTTTTTCCCTTTAAAAAAACCTATAAATCCTGAAACACTCATTTTGGGTAGTATTGATACAGGCATATGGATATGGTCTTTACATACATTTGCTTCTATGATTTCTACACCCTTCCATTCACATAACATCCTAAGTATTTTTCCTATTTCTTTTTTCTTATCTCCATATATTTCTTTTCTTCTATATTTAGGTGCAAATACTATATGATATCTATATCTCCACTTAGTATGTGCTAAACTATTATTGTCCATTTGGGCAATACCCCCTTTGATTTTTTAGGTTGGCTGACGAAATCATTTCTATTTTATCAAAGTGAGGTATTTTTTTGCAATGCTTAAGCTTTTCTGAACACACCTACATAGCAGGCGGTTTTCTTATACAATAAACGAGTCGGTAAATTTAAACGACTTATTTTTATTTCAACTGTACACCTAAAATAAAAACAACCCTGGAATTGGATCCAAGGCTATTTTAAAATCGATTAAAAATACTTAAAAGAATATGTGTGCTCTATTCAGTAAAATACAACTATATATCATCTTCAGCCATATACTCAAAGGTAATTGAAGGTTTTACAGAGTATGAAGATGTATCAAAGGCTGAAATTGAATGTTTGAATTGCCATCCTTGCTTTAACTTAATTGGATTTACACTACTATACATGTTGTTATCATTAAATGTGAATTCTCTTAATCCAATCCAATTAAATTGATTGTTCGCCTTTAAACTCCTTACTCTTCCATATGCACTACCAAGTTCTTTGCCTCTAGTGGTTATTCCAGTAACAATAGCAGTGTCTGGTATCTCAGATTTTGAACTTAGGCTAAATGATATAGTATCAGACTCTTTACTAAATCTACCTACTGAGATATAACCACTATGATTATAAGTATAGGATCCAGCCTTATACCAAGGTGCTCCCATCATTATATAATAATTAAGATTTTCATTGTTTGCTGATTTTATCTTTACATAATACGTTCCCTGTTCTTCGGTTTGGAATTTTTGTCCTACCTTAGTTGAAAGACCATATGAACCTTGAAATATAAGTCGATTATCCTCAGTATATACTTGAGCAATTAAAGGTTTAGAAGCATAAATAGATAGTGTTTGTGTTCCAGTAGGAAGATATACTTTATACCAATCTTCATCATCTGTACCAACGATTTCACATCCATATAAAACTTTTGGTCTGAATTTAATAGAATCATTAACAGTATTGTAAGTAAGTGATACTGCATTTTCTTTAGTATTATTTACTTGTTCATTAACATGGGCATAAACTTTACCTTCTGAACTAAAAACTAAAATACTAAATAACAGTAAAAGATAAAAAACTTTTTGAAAAACCTTTTTCATTTATATTCCTCTCTATAAAAATAACGTTTTATAGTAAACTTATCGAGTATATTAAATATTCCTTTATACTTTTTCAATAATAAATTATTTCTCTATATAAGGATATAAGTAAACAACTAAAGTTACATTAAACATAATCGAATATAATAATATAAAAATTATAGGATTGAGGTGATTTTAAATGAATTGGGGAATAGGTAGTTATTATAAAAATTTCAATTTATCAAATAGTAATATAATTAATAAACATACATCAAAAACCAATCGAAAATTGTTGAATCTTAATATAAGTAAAAGTGTTCAAAAATTCCTTTCTACTCCATTACAAGAACTCTCATTTAAAGGAAATATTATTGATATTAAAAATGGCTATAACTATAAAGTTAAAACATTAATGCATGGTTATGCTGAAATATCTGTTAATAACAATACCTCTGAATTGCTTCTTTATAAAATGTATCCTAATAAAGATATTACTTCACTATTTGATAAATATGAATTTAATGATCTAGCAAAGACTAATGATTTAATAGGATTTTTATCAAGCGGTAAATCACTAGAGAAAATTGTAGATTTGATAAGAGTTTTCATGCCTAATACTAAAGATGTAGGTGCCAGACTCCAAAATTTAGGTATTGAACCTGGAAAACATTTTGAAATTAAAGGCTATTCTGAAAAGCTATTTTTAGATAATAGTGGATGGATATATACAAATAAAGAACTTGAAAGTCTTAGACACGGTTACAATACAAATAACTTTTTTAAAATGGGTTATACTAAGGATTCAGTATTTACAATAGATGGACAGGAATTTCACCTAGATGATACTGGTCATTTAAATATACCAGAGGGAACTTTATGTATACCTTCGGTAGTTAGTATAAAAAAATAAATTTCTTAACCAAAAAGTTCAGAACATGGGCATATTTTTACAAACCAAAAAAGTTAAATTAATATGATATAAATTTAATATGCCCTATCCTGAATTATTTACTAATTCATCCTTTCCCCGCAATGTGGACAATACTTAAAATTAGATTGAACTACATTACTACAATTACTACAAATCCTTTCATTGGTATTTGTATATGAATTTATTTGTTCTAAATCCTCATCTTTAATATCCACATGCTCATTATTCTCTAGAGCTTTTCCCAATTCACATGATATTAAAAAAATAGAATTACAACATTCAGACATTAAATAATACCTTTTATTCCATGTGAATATTGGTATAAAGAAAAAGTGAAATACTTTATTTACTTTAATTAATTTATAAACAGTTATATTGCCACAGGCTTTACATACTAAGTTCCGTATTACTTTTATCTCTTTTTTTCTTTCATCTATACCAAATATACCAATAAAGAACATAATATTCTCCCTTCTAATTCACCTAAATATCCTAAACTTTTTTACAAATACTATACCTATTGAAAGGGGTATAATTACTAACTTCCAAAGTATACTCCCTATATTTAAAATAGATATACTTCTTATTACCTGCAAAATTCCTACCCCTATGGCTATTCTTGTATATGGACTATGCCCAATTCTAAATTTCTTATAAAATTCCTGTCCTAAAAAGGTAGCTATAGTTGCAAAACCTACTATAAAAATTAAAAAAAACATTAATGCTATAAAGGGAAGGAATACTATACCGAAAATTGATAAAACTAAGGCAAAGTTTATAATAGCAAGACTAAATAAAGCTATATAACCATACATAACTCCTCTGAATATATTTTCCTTTACTAAATAGTTCATCATAAAATTTATATTTATAGACATAAAATAATATACAATGGAGCAACAAATACTTAAGAATACAAAAGACCAAATAAATTTGTAATTCATTTTTACTTTATTATTCATATTTATATTTTTAAATTTTTCCGTTATTTTATGTGATTTAAATATCTGACGCTCTTTACCAAATATCTCACTATTTTCTCCTTTTACTATTTCACCAAAAAGAGTTGTTACATTTTTACTTACCTTTCCATTTACATATATATTTCCACCAATTGATAATGCATTACCTTCTACTTCTCCATTTATATATATATCTCCACCAACACATACTAAATTTGCTTTTTTAGTTTCATCCATCTGTATATAAATATGCTGTCCTACTTTGAAATTCTCTTTTGAAAAAATAGATTTATCTCCTACTGATGTCATTGCCAGAATAGCAATTATAAACATTAAAATTATCATTAAACCTAGCTTATTATTCTTAATTCTTTTCATAATTTATATCTCTCCTAGAATTTTTAAATCATACTTTAATGTATCTATATAATTAGCACTTTCATTTAAAAATAAAACTCTGATAGACTTTATTTTATTAGTTTTTATAAAGTCATCATATTTTTTGTTTTTTTGCGAATCATTGTATAAAAATATTATCTTATCTTTATCCTTTGATTTTTCTAATAATAAATTATTCTCTTCTTTGCTTTCCTTTAATTTTATAGAATTCATTCCTAAATATCTAGTGAAATACTCTAAATCCTCTTCCTCATAGTATATAGTATATTCTTTCAATTTTATTTTAATTTTACTAACCATCTTTTCTAATTCCTGTAATCCCTTTACTTCTTTTTGAAAATTTCTTTCATAATAATCTCTATTTTTAGGATCTTTATCTTGAATTGAGTTCTTTATATTTAATAAAGCTATTTTATAATTATCTATATTCATCCAATAATATGGGTTTCGTGATATATTCTTCCCATTATACTTTCTTTCCTTTGTATAATTTATTAAATTAATCCCTCTGGATATATTTATTACTCCTACTTTATTTTTATTTAGTTTATTTGTAAACTCATTAAACCATGGTTCTACATCAAGTCCATTATAAATAAACAAGTCTTCTTTACTTACATTGTTTAAATTATCTTTTGTAGCTTTAAAATCTCTTTCAATATTTCTATCTTTAAAAATATATTCTACAAAATGCCTTTCCTCAGTTATTTTTCTTGTCATATAATATAATAATTTGTCTGTAACAACTATACTCAAATTTTCATCTTGGAGTTTATCTACAGTTAATGCTTCTGTAGGATTATACTCTCCCTTTGAGAAACAACTAGAAAACATAAGCATAATAATTATTAAAGTTATGAATCTATAAACTTTTTTCAATGCTTTCACCTCTTAAAACAATACAGACGATTTAGTTAAATATATTCTACATAATATATTATTCTATTGCAAACTAATAATTATTTAATATTTAATTGACCATTTACTTATGATAGAATATACTTGTAAAAAGTAAAAAATAAGGTACAAATGATAATATATAAAATAAAGGCGGGAACTCACATGATTTTCACAGTAAACAGTGTAGATGAAACCATTAGTATTGGTGAACAAATAGGCAAACTAGCCCATGCTGGTGATATAATATGTCTTGAAGGAGATTTAGGTACTGGTAAAACCCATTTAACTAAAGGAATTGCTAAAGGTTTAGGCATACATAACACTATAACAAGTCCTACTTTCAATATTGTCAATGAATATGAAGGACGACTGAAATTTTATCATTTTGATGTATATAGAGTAAATGATCCTGATGAAATATATGCTATAGGTTTTGATGAATATATATTTAGTGATGCAGTTACTGTAATTGAATGGTCTAATTATATTAAAGAACTTATTCCAGAAGAATATATGAACATATTAGTAGAGAAAAATTCTAAAAATGATTTTAATTCTAGAAAAATAACAATCACCCCTTACGGCAAAAGATATAATTACATAAAGGAGATAAGTCTATGAAAATATTAAGTGTGGATTCTTCCACAGAATCAGCCACTTGTGCTGTTTTAGATGATGATAAATTACTAGGTGAAATTACTTTTAACTACAAAAAACAACATTCAGTAATTTTAATGAATATAATAGATTTTTTATTAAATAATTTAAGTTTAACTATAAAGGATATAGATGGATTTGTAATTTCTAAAGGTCCAGGATCTTTTACAGGTCTTAGAATAGGTGCTGCTACAATAAAAGGCATGAGCCAAGGCTCTAAAAAGCCTTTTGTAGCTGTTTCTTCACTAGATGCATTAGCTAATAATATGGCATATACAGAAGGAATAATTTGCCCTATATTAGATGCACTTAGAAATAATGTTTATACCGCTTTGTATGAATATAAGGATGATAATCTTCAAATGATTACTGATATTTCTATTCAATCTATAGATGAATTAACGGAAAATTTATCTAAATATGATTGCAATATTACTTTCATAGGAGATGCACTACCTAAATTAAAAGATATTATTAAAAAGGATTTACCTAATTCCCACTTTGCACCTCCTTCTTTAAATGTAGCAAAGGCTTCTTCCTTAGGAGAATTAGGATTGAAATTATTAAAGTCAGGCTATACTGATAATATATACACTTTTTCCCCTATATATATTAGAAAGTCTCAAGCTGAAAGGGAATATGAGGAAAAGGAACGTTTAGAAAAAAATGAATAATTTAAATGATATATTATTATGTAAGGCTACAAAAGAACATATTGAAGAAATATTTAACATAAACAAATTATCTTTTTTAGCTCCTTGGAGTATTCAGTCTATAGAAAAAGAAATTTTAAGTAATCCTCATGCTCTTTATATAGTGGCTATAAAAGATAATAAAATTCTAGGCTATGGTGGGCTTTGGATTATACTAGATGAAGGTCATGTAACTAATATAGCTATACATCCAAATTACAGACAGTTAGGTATTGCTTCACTAGTGCTTTCTACTCTAATAAAAGAATCTAAAAACAGAGGAGTTAATAGTATAACTTTAGAAGTTAGAAAATCTAATTCAGTTGCTCAAAATTTATACCAAAAGTTTGGTTTTGTGGAAGAAGGATGTCGTAAACACTATTATTCTGACAACTTAGAAGATGCTATAATAATGTGGAAACATGATATTTAAATAATAAAAATGAACTGTCCTCATTTTAAAGGTCAGTTCATTTTTATTATTCTATTACTATTCTGTTATAACTTTTCTTACCTCTTCTTATAATTATGCTATTTTCTTCAAAAAGGTCTTCCGTTACTGCCATATTTATATCTGTTACCTTTTCTTCATTTATACTTAATCCACCTTGTTGAATTAACCTTCTAGCCTCTCCTTTAGATGGTAATATTTTTGTTTCCACTAATATATCTAATATTCCTTTTCCTAAATCATCTTTAGATATATTTACAGTTGGAACATTACTCATATCCTTACCTGCTCCAAATAATGCTTCTGATGCCTCTTCAGCTTTTTTAGCTTCATCTTCTCCATGAATTAACTTTGTAACTTCATATGCAAGTACTTTTTTAGCTTCGTTTATTTTATTTCCTTCTAAAGCTGCTAATCTTCTGACTTCATCCATTGGTAAAAATGTAAGTAATGCTAAGCATTTTTCTACATCAGCATCATCTACATTTCTCCAATATTGATAAAACTCATATGGACTTGTTTTATCTTTATCTAACCATAAAGCTCCATTTACTGTTTTACCCATCTTATTTCCTTCACTATTAGTTAATAGTGTACAAGTCATAGCATAAGCTGATTTACTTTCTTCTCTTCTTATTAAGTCAGTTCCAGCTAACATATTAGACCATTGGTCATCTCCACCTAATTCCATTACACAGCCATATTTTCTATTTAAACATAAGAAATCATAAGCTTGCATTAACATATAGTTAAACTCAAGAAATGATAATCCCTTTTCTAATCTCTGTTTAAAGCACTCTGCTGTTAACATTTTATTTACTGAGAAATGAACTCCTATTTCTCTTATAAACTCTAAATAATTAAGATTTAAAAGCCAATCTGCGTTGTCAACTAATATAGCTTTATCATCACTAAAATCTATAAATCTAGATATTTGACTTTTTATACTACTAACGTTTTTATCAATAGCTTCTTTTGATAACATCTTTCTCATTTCTGATTTACCAGAAGGATCGCCAATCCTTACCGTTCCCCCTCCTACAAGAGCTATAGGTCTATGACCTGCTTTTTGCATATGAGCCATCATCATTAAAGGTAAGAAATGACCTATATGTAAACTATCTGCAGTTGGATCAAATCCTATATAAAAAGTAATTTTATCCTTATTTATTAAATCTCTTATTTCTTCTTCATGTGTAGTTTGTTTTATGTATCCACGTTCTTTTAATACATCAAAGACATTATTACCCATTTCCATTACCTCCAAACATTTATGTTACAAATTATCATATCATAATTTATAAACTACTTCTACATATAAGTTATAGTATATAACCAAAATATACTTTTATCAACTTTCTCAATTAAAAATTAAAGAGTTGGAACTAGTTCCAACTCTTATCTATAATAAACTTTATATTATTTTCAAATTCAAGTAAACCTATACAAAATAACTATACACATAACAAACCAGTGTACTTCCTCATACACTCAGGTATATCATTTTCTTCATTAACATTCATATAAATATTCAAACTGTATTCTTCCTCTAATTTTTCTAACTCAAAAAACAAAAGTGCCGCATCTTCATTATCTAAATTTACAATATTGAATAACCCATCGATATAAATAGTATCAATATCATAGTTACTAGATAACATGCCGCACAAAAATCCATAAAAACTCTTATAATCATTTTTAAAATTAAAATCTGAAGTAGATATAAATCTAACATTTCTGTGTAACTCAAACATAGCTCTTCTATCATCGTCTATAAATACAATGTGTCCCTTGTTATCAATAGCCTTTTCATTAGCCATTTGAATTAGCTTTTTAGTCTTTCCAGCTCCTCTTTGGTCACAAAATACTTGAATCATGTTACACCACTCCTAATATTTTTTTATTGTTATATTATATAAATTATATAATATTCCGAATTTTTTATCAATGATAAAATTAAAACTTTTCCATTTATATTTCTATATATTCCCTGAATATTCTACAATAAAAACTATTAGATATGGCTACCTAATAGTTTTTATTCTTGGGTAAATAATTCTAAAATTATTTACTGTAATCGAATTTATTACTAGAACCTTCAATTTTTACATCTGCGTCTACTTTCAAAATTGTATTTTTTAATATATTTTTACTATCTTCTTTATGATATTTTCTGTTATAAATATCCGCTACATCAAAAATATCTATATTTTCATTTTTATACTTTTCAAAAACTTCTCTTGAAAATTTTTTTATATTATATTCAGCTCTAGCTTTTATTATATTTAACTCTTCCTCAGTAAAATTCATAGGACTTTGAGTTCCTGTTAAAGTGGTTTTGACTTTTATTTTTTTTGTTAATTCTACTATATTATCTTTTTTTTCTATCTTATTCTTTGTTTTACTTTTTAATATCTCTAAAGTTATAAACTTATCTTTTTCTTTTGGATGCGGAATTTCTAATGTTCCACCTTCTATTCTATCTGCTAAAAAATTATATGCTTGGCTTTCAGATTTAGGTAATTTATTTACCATTTTATCATTTTTTATAATTGCTCCTCCATCTATAGTTATCAGATTTTCCATTTGAGTTTCATCTAACCTTATTAAACTCATAATACAAGCTGTACTTTCCATTACTCTTTCATTTAGATAATCATTCATACTTAGCTTTACAGCTTTTGAAGAAACTTTTATATTATCCATTAAATCTGCCAAAAATAATCCTATATATTCTTCTGATTTTATTTGAGTTTGTAGTAATTTTTCTACATCACCATCATATATTGCTATATATTGACGAATTAACCCTTCTTGATGTCTATGAAAAAAATCTATGAATTTATCTATTCCATATTCTGCAGCTTTAGTTGTAAAAATTATGGCTTTAGATTGAGTCCCATCTATTCTAAAACTTGAAGATAATCCTATATTCCTTATAACCTCATGTACTGTCTTGCCAGTACCTCTGTATACAATTCTCTGCCCCTTCTCCGAACCACTTATATTACTTCTATAAGGCTTAAAGGTTTCTAAATATATTATAGGTTCATTATTATTATCTATATCTACTACAAAGCTTGTTACAAAGAGAACTTTATTTATATCTTTATAGCTATAGCATCCACTAAATAAAATGCTTATACAAAGTATAAAGCTAATTATTCTTTTTTTCATATATATCATCCTTAATAATATTCTTTGATATATTTTTTAAGTTACTCCTAAAAAATATATCTCTAAACTTAAAATTCTTTATTGTTCCTAATGGATACAAATATGGATAACCTACGGAATCTAAACTTCCTAAATGAGCTATAAAGGACAATAATCCTATATAGAAACCTGGTAATCCAATTACTGAAGATAGAAAAACTATAACTATACTCCAAACAGATATTACATTATATAATCTGGGAATTAAAAAAGATGATATGGATGATACAGCTACAACTATCATTCCTATTTGTGAAGCCAAACCTGCCCCTACAGCTGCGTCTCCTAATATTAAAGCACCTACAATACTAATAGCCTGACCTATTGGTTCTGGTAGTCTTATACCTGCTTCTTTTAATATTTGAAAAAAGAATGTTAATAAATATAATTCAATTATAGCTGGAAAAGGTACTCCTGCCCTAGATACAGATAATCTAAAGACAAAAACCGATGGTATTAATGAAAAATGATAGGTAGTTATAGCTATATATAAACCAGGTAATAACAATGCTACCATAAATGCTATATATCTTAATATTCTAGTTATATTAGAATATGTTTTATTTATATAATAATCATCTGGTGTTTGAAAACTTTCTATAAAAAAATATGGCATAGTTAAAGCAAAAGGGGTCCCATCTACTAATATCCCTATACGTCCTTCCATTACATTAGCAGCTACTACATCTGGTTTCTCTGTATATCCAATGGTATCAAATAGTGTTTTTTTACTTGCAAAACTTTCTTCTATATAACTTGTGTCTAAAACAAAGTCTACTTTAATAGAATTTAACTTTTCTCTTATTTTTTCAACCAAGTCCTCTGGAGCTAATCCATCAATATAAAACATAGCAATACTGGTGTTTGACTTTTTACCTATAGTTAAATTTTCAAATTTGAAATCTGGATTTTTTACTTTTCTTCTTATTAAAGCTATATTATCTACCAATACCTCATTGAAACCTTCCCTAGGACCTTTTATAACCTTTTCAGATGCTGGTATATCTATCCCTCTTTTTACATATCCTTTAGCATCTACAAATAATATATCTGCATAATCTTCAAATAAAATAACTACATCTCCAGACAATATATGAATTAAAGCATCTTCAATATTCTTAACATACTCAACATCATGAGCTTCAATTATATTATTTTTTATATATTCAACTGATAAAATTGAATTCTTATTTTTAATTATAGGTGCTATTATATATTTACTTATAATGGTATTATCACATAAGTTATCTACAAATACTATGTAAACCTTCCCCTGAACAGTTTCTATTTCTCTATATTTAATATCAAAATTCTTATCCAATTTATCTTTTATAAAATTTATAGAACTTAACATAAATATCACCCTTTTTATTATCTGCTTATAATTAGAATATTATTCAACTTTTAAGTCAAGAATATATTATTAATTAACAGTTTTAATAAAATATTCCATGATATAAAGGGTGATTTCTTGGATAATATTAATGCTAAACATTTATTTTTTATAATATCAGCTATTACAATAGTTTCTTTAAAAACTTATCCAACAATATTTATAAGAAATGCCGGAAGAGATAGTTGGATAGTTGTAATTATAGCTTCATTAATAATTCTTTTTTCCTTTATTTTTATGCTAAAAACAAGTTTAAAGACAAATACCTTTGATTTTTATAATATATATACAAGTTCTTTTGGTAAGATTTTAGGTACTATCTTACACTTTTTCTTTGTTTTTTCTTTGTTTTTAACTTTAATAGAATGTGCAGGAATAGAGAGTAGTTCTATGCATGCTAATATATTATTAGACACACCAACTTGGTATATTGCAATATTTATAGTATTCACAGCTATTTACCCAGTAAAAAAAGGCCATCTTTCAGTATTAGCTGTCACTATAATCGGTATAATTTTAATGATTTTAGCTGGTATTAACTTAGCAATACTAACTTCTTCTTATAAAAAATATAAATATTTATTTCCTATATTAGAAAATGGACTAAATAAAAATCATTTTTTAGCTCTCTTAAAAGTCCTAGGATTATATGCACATATAGTGATTTTTTTCCCTTACTTAGAGCTCGTACATAATAAAAATAAAATATTTAAGGTAAGTATTTGGTCTTTTATTTTTGTTATACAAATGCAGATAATTGCTATAGTTGGTATATTATCTACTTTTGAAATAAATCATGCTAAAAATTTAATATATCCAAAACTCTTACAAACTCAATTAATAAGTTATTGGAGATTTATAGAAAGTGGTGAATTTTTCGTAATGCTTCAAACTGTAGGTGGGTGGTATGTAAAATATGTTCTAGTATTAAATATATTAAATAAAAGTTTTGAAAAAATATTTACAGGAAATAAATATTTAATTTATATAGTAAGTATATTAACATATATATTTACTTCATTTTTAACGCAAAAGCTTTTAAGATTTTTTGACTTTCTTAACTTTTATTCACTAATATCTTTTATAAATTTTTTATTAATACCTTTTATAGCTTTTATAATTTTATATTTTAAAAATAATAAATCTATTTCATCATAAAATTTGCTATTTTTTATTGTTGTAATTTTTATTTTTTGTGTTAAAATATATGATATAATATATTTTTAGAAATAGGTTAATTTTATTTAGTATTAGATAATTGAGCTCCTCTTGATCATGGAGACTTATCTATATGTAAATTAATCCTATGATCATAAGGAGGGTTTTTAACAATGGCAGATAAGACAATTGTTTGTAAAGACTGTAATAATGAATTCATATTCACTGAAGGAGAACAAGAATTCTACAAGGAAAAAGGATTCGAAAATGATCCTGTAAGATGTCCTGAATGTAGAAAAGCTAGAAAAGCTGCTAGAAATAACTTCAGAGATAGATAGTAAAAAAAGAGAGGTAAATCCTCTCTTTTTTTATTTTGTTTAATAATTTTATATAAGATTGCAAATACTAGTATTGTTTCTTGATACAAAATTATTGGAGGAAATATAATGTCACTTTTAAGATTAGCTTATAGTTTTATAATAATACTATTTTTAATCACAATAGTATTAATTTTAGGAAACACTCTAATAAATTTTATATTAATAATATCCGCTGTTCTATTCCTACTTCATATTCTAACCTTCAACAATAATATTTTTAAAAAGCAGTAATAAATTACTGCTTTTCTTAATTATAAGTATTCTTCTTAGCTTTACTCTTTACCTATATCAGATAAAACTAATCCATTATTATGTTGTAATGCCCAACTAATTGACCAATCACTTTGAAATAATAGAAGACTTCTGTCTTTATGGTCTTTAACTATTTTAGTATCACTAGTAATAATTAAGTCATCTGGATTACCATCATATTCCTCAATCCATCTTATATATTTAAAAGGTAGTCTTTCCATTTTTAGATCTACATTGTACTCACTTTTCATTCTATATTCTAATACTTCAAATTGTAGTACTCCAACTACCCCTACTATAATTTCTTCTATTCCAATATTTACTTCTTTAAAGACTTGTATAGCCCCTTCTTGAGCTATTTGAGTTATTCCCTTTACAAACTGCTTTCTCTTCATAGTATCTACAGTTCTAACTCTTGCAAAATGTTCTGGAGCAAATATAGGTATACTTTCAAATTTAAACTTTTCATTCGGACTACATAAAGTATCTCCTATTCTGAATATACCTGGATCAAATACTCCAATGATATCTCCTGCATATGCTTCTTCTATTATTTCTCTATCTTGTGCCAAAAATTGTTGTGGTTGAGATAGCTTTACTTTATTTTCACCTTGAGCATGATATACTTCCATGCCCTTTTTAAATTTACCAGAGCAAATTCTCATAAATGCAATTCTATCTCTATGTGCTGGATTCATATTAGCCTGTATTTTAAATACAAAAGCTGAAAAATCTTCACTAAATGGATCAATTTCGCCCTTATCAGACATTCTTGATAAAGGTGATGTAGTTAAATTTAAAAATTCCTTTAAAAAAGGTTCCACACCGAAGTTAGTTAGTGCACTTCCGAAAAATACTGGAGTTAATTCTCCTTTTCTAACAGCTTCTATGTCAAAGTCGTCTCCAGCTATATCTAAAAGCTCTATATCTTCTATTAATTTATTATGAAGATCCTCTCCTAATAAATCGCTAAAGGCTTCATCTTCTACATTTCCTTCTACAGATTCAACTGTTGTCTGACCATGGTTTCCTCCATTAAAAAGTCCTATTAATTTATTTTTTCTACTATATACTCCTTTAAAATTATTGCCAGAGCCTATAGGCCAATTCATAGGATATGATTTTATTCCAAGCACTGATTCAATTTCATCCATTAAGCTAAAAGGATCCCTAGTTTCCCTATCCATTTTATTTATAAATGTGAATACAGGTATTCCTCTTAAACTACATACATGAAATAATTTTTTAGTTTGTTCCTCAACACCTCTCGCTCCATCTATAACCATTACTGCACTATCTGCCGCCATTAAAGTTCTATAGGTGTCTTCACTAAAATCCTGGTGCCCAGGAGTATCTAATATATTTATACTATATCCATTATAATTAAATTCCATAACAGATGATGTAACAGAAATACCTCTTTGTTTTTCTATTTCCATCCAGTCTGATACTGCATGTTTAGATGCCTTTCTAGCTTTTACGGATCCTGCTAATCTTATAGCACCCCCATATAATAAAAGTTTTTCAGTGAGTGTGGTTTTACCCGCATCTGGGTGAGATATTATTGCAAATGTTCTTCTTTTTTCTATTTCCTTTTCAAGACCTTTCACTAAAACCTCTCCTCTTCATTTTTGTATACAACAATGATTTTATCTTTTAAATTTTTAACTGTCAATTATTTTGCAAAGTTTTATAGTAAATGCCAATTGTTTATAATGTATTTCTTTAAACTAAATGCTATACTAAATACATTAGATTTAACTAAAGAAAGGCGGAACCAATATATGTACAAATTAGTAGCTATAGATATGGATGGAACCTTATTAGATGATAGCAAAACTATACCTAATGAAAATATAAGAGCCATAAAAGAGGCCTCAAACAAAGGTATAAAAATTGCATTAGCCACTGGTAGGCCTTTAACAGGTATAAAAAATTATTTAAATGTCTTAGGATTAAATTCACCAGATAACTTTTCCATAATCTATAATGGAGCTTTAATACAAAATAATACTAATAAAAAAATAATTTCTCAGTGCCTACTAAATTACGATGATTTGATGTATTTTCACAATCTAAGTAGAAAATTTCATATTCATATGAATGTGTTTACTAAGGATTCTTGTATAACTTCTAAATTAGGTAAATATACCACCTTAGAAGCAAAATGGAGTAACATAGATGTAAAAATAGTGGATTTTAATAATTTAGATAAAAATATAGAAATTACTAAGGTTATTTTTGCCGATGAACCAGAACTAATATCAAAAATAATGGATAATTTAGATGATGATGTATACTCAAAGTATGCTATGGCTAGAAGTGCACCTTACTTTCTTGAATTTTTTAATAAAGAAATTAATAAAGGTATTGCAGTAAAAAAGTATGCTGATAGCTTAAATATACATAAAGAGGAAATCATTTGTATTGGCGATGCAGGCAATGACATTGAAATGATTAAGTTTGCTGGACTAGGTATTGCTATGGAAAATGCTTTTCCAGAAATAAAGAATGTAGCAAACTACATAACCCTATCAAATGAAAATGCAGGAGTAGCTCACGCAATAGATAAATTTATACTTTCTAAGTTTTAATCTATTATATGAACTATCCTATTTATAAAGAGTAAACCCTTTGGAATATCTAAGGATTTACTCTTTAATATTATTTATCTAATACAAATCCTATCTTTCTTTTCATCTTTGAAAGTGTTTTATTAGCTACATATGACGCTTTTTGGGCACCTTCTTTATATACCTTCTCTAGATATGATTTATCTTCTAAATATCTTTTAACTTCTTTTTGAAGTGGTTCTACCTCGGCTATTATAGCTTCAGCTACATCCTTTTTAAATTTAGAATAACCTAGCCCTGCATATTCTTTTTCAATACTTTCTACATTCTTTCCTGTAGCCGTACTTAAAATATTCATCAGATTCTTTACTCCTGGTTGTTCATCACTATATCTTACTATTCCTTCATTATCCGTTACCGCTCTATTTATTTTATTTTGAATTATATTAGGCGGATCCATAATTAAAATATATCCATTTTTATTTTCTGCTGATTTTGACATCTTCTTTTTAGGTTCTTGTAAATCCATTATTCTAGCTCCAGTTTTACCTATGTATGGCTCTGGAACTTTGAAAGTAGGACTATATAAATTATTAAATCTAGTGGCAATATCCCTTGTGAGTTCTAAATGTTGCTTTTGATCGTTTCCTACTGGAACTAAATCTGCATTATATAGTAATATATCTGCCGCCATTAAAACTGGATAATTTAACAATCCTGCACTTATAGATTCACCTGCATTTTGAGATTTATCCTTAAATTGAGTCATTCTATTTAATTCTCCTAAATATGTAAAGCAATTTAAAAGCCATGCAGCTTCTGTATGTGCAGGCACATGTGATTGTATAAATAAAGTATTTTTCTCTGGATCTAATCCAGATGCTATATATACAGCAAGTACTTCTAAGGTTCTTTTTCTCAATTCTTGTGGAACCTGCCTTACTGTTATAGCATGTAAGTCAACTATGCAATAAAAACAATTATACTCATCTTGCAATTTAACCCAGTTTTTTAAAGCTCCAAAATAGTTTCCTATAGTTAGGTTTCCAGAAGGCTGAATGCCACTAAATATAGTTTTCTTATTGTCTTCCATGTTTATTCCTCCCAATATTAATGTATTTATTAATTTATTTTTATCTTTAGAAAATACTTTTTATTACTTTCTAAAAATAAAAACCCTATAGCAAAAGAAAAGCTATAGGGAGTAATTAACCTGGTATCATTTAAACTATTTTTTCCATAATCCATGTAAATTACAATATTCTCTTGCAGCTACTACTTCTTCATCTAATTTAAATTCTGCCACTGGTTTTTCACCTGGTTTTAAATGTTTTCTATATACTTTGTTTTCTGTTAAAACTTCTATCCATTCAATGTAATGTTCTTCTATCATTGGGTGTTCTGCTTCTCCTATTTTAACACGTATTCCTCCTTCTATTTTTTCTATAACAGGAACGTGTTTTTCCACAGCTGCATCTACTGTATTTTCAACAAATAGCTTCATAGGTTGATTACAGCAGACTAATTGTCCACCTCCTTTGTGAACAACTTCTACAATATTTCCACATACTTGGCATTTATAAACTTGTAATAACTCAGTCATGATTAAATCCCCCCTATTAAAATTATCCCTATTATTAAATATTAACATATTGTACTACTTCTATACAAATTTGTTTTTTCCTTTTTATATAAAACCTAAAATTTTGTTTTCAATGGCTGGTTACGAATATATAAACAACTTTGTTCAAATACTAAATTTATAAACTTCATATAAAGGAGGGTCTAAATTGGATAGAGGAAAAAGTTATCTTGATAACGGAAAAGATTTTTTAAACCATTCCCCTAAAACTATTGGAATTTATCTTCCTGATGAAAGAGGTTATTTAGAAGATCACCCTAAACCTATTAGGACTTACTCTAAAAATAAAAAATCTTCTTCTTCTCTTCCTGATAATGTAGTAGATCCAATAGTTAGCAATCATATTTCCACTTGGGAATTTGATAGTACATCTAAAGATATGCATAAAAATAATGACTTATTTAAGTAATAAAAGAGCCTTAATGGCTCTTTTATTACTTTATAAATACCTTTACCTCATATTCACCCTGTTGAAAAAATGGAATTATATCATCTTTTATTAATTTATTATTTAAATACATTTCTTCTTTCCCTTGTCTTTCTACTATTATATTATATCTACAATTATTTTTTTTATAAATAATCGTAAACTTATTCCAATCATTAGGTATGTTAGGTTTTATTGAAAAACCCTTATCCATGTGTAACCTAAATCCTAAAATTCCATTTAAAGCTGTTGTATACATCCATCCTGCAGCACCTGTATACCAGCTCCATCCTCCTCTTCCCACATTGGGTTCTACTGTATAAACATCTGCAGTCATAACATATGGTTCCACTTTATATATATCACAGTTCAAATTAGATAGAGTATGATTAATTGGATTTATCATGTTAAATATTTTCCACGCCTTTTCACCATATCCTAGCTTTGCTAAGGCTAATATATACCATATAGCACCATGAGTATATTGCCCTCCATTTTCCCTTACCCCAGGCACATAACCTTTTATATATCCTGGTTCAAGGTCAGACGTATTAAAGGCTGGTGTTAATAATTTTACTATGCCTTTATCATATTTTACTAAATGTTCTTCTGCGGAAAGCATAGCCTCTATTGCTCTATCTTTATTTCCACCTTCAGATATTACAGCCCAAGATTGAGACAGAGAATCTATTTGACATTCCTCATTTTCTGCAGATCCTAAAACTTTTCCATCATCAAAGTAAGCTCTTCTATACCACTTTCCATCCCAAGCATTCTTTTCAATATTTTCTATAATAAATTTTTTAGTTTTATCATAGTATTCTTCTCTCTTAAAATCCTCTTTTTTATTACATATTGTACCAAATTCATTGAGTATATTGTATATAAACCATCCTAGCCATACACTTTCCCCTCTTCCTTTATTACCAACGGTGCTCATACCATCATTCCAATCTCCTGATCCCATTAGAGGTATGTTGTTTTCTCCAAATTTTAAAGATTTATCTATAGCTTTTATACAATGTTCATATAAGCTTCCTTTGCGATTAGATACTTTAGATATAGTATACCTTTCATCTTCTCCTTCTTTTAAAGGTTCATCTTCCAAATAATTAATAGTTTCATTTAATATTTCATAATCCCCTGTATTCTTTATATATTGAATAGTTACATAAGGTAACCACAGTAAATCATCTGAGAACCTAGTTCTTATACCACTTTCAACTACTGGATGCCACCAATGCTGTACATCTCCTTCTAAGAATTGTCTTGATGCACTATATAATATATGTTCTTTTGTGATTTCTGGCCTCACATAGGATATAGAAATTGAATCTTGGAGCTGATCTCTAAAACCAAAGGCTCCTCCTGATTGGTAAAATCCTGTTCTTGCCCAGAATCTACAGCTTATTACTTGATACAATAACCACTTATTTACCATAATATCCATGGATTTATCTGGTGTTTCAATTTGTATTTGCGTCAGTGTTTCTTGCCAGTAATTTTTTACACTTTCAAATTCTTTTAGAATAATATTTTCTTCATTGTATTTTTCTATTAATGAATTTATTTTTTCTATATTATCTTCTTCTCCCAATAATATAAATACACTTTTCGCCTCACCTGGATTTAAAGTTATCTTCTTATTTATAGCTATACAAGGATCCATACCTGAACCTAGACTATTAGATAACTTTTCAGATTTTAACCCATTAGGATCTTCTAAACTACCACTCACACCTATAAATTCCATTCTATCTCCTGTATAAGATACCTCTTCTCCTCCAAACACCTTACAATATGCTGTTAAATCTCCAAAGTAGGTATTATAAGGATTTTTAGCATATATATAATCGTAATCTTCATTTTTATATGTTGATATATACCTATTAGTATGTTCAGATACTACACCTAAAGTCAGTTGCGTATAATAGGTTACAGATAATTCTCTTTTTATATTAGTATCATTTTTTAACTTTACTAAGATTACTTTTACATTATCCTCTAAGGGAACAAAAGAAGTCATTTCTCCAATTATTCCAAAGCTTTTATTTCTGTAAGTAGAATATCCAAAACCATGTTCTATAATATACTTTCCAGAATTTCTTTTAGGTTTAGGTGATATACTCCATATCTCATCAGTTTCTTCATCTTTTAAATATATAAACTCACCTTGATTATCTTTTATCCAGTCATTAGACCAGGGAGTTATTTTATTTTCTCTACTATTTTTATACCAAGTATAAGAAACTCCATTTTCTGAAATATGGAATCCAAAATTTCCATTACTAATAACATTAATCCAAGGTGCAGGTGTATCTTTATAATTATCTAATACGATAATGTATTCATAGCTATCTTTTTTGAATCCCCCAAATCCATTAAAATATTCTAATTCAGGTGTTTCAAATTTAAAGTTTCCTTCCTTATACTTTAAATTCTCTTTATCCTTTACTTTTTCATTTTTCTCTATTAATTTTTTATTCTTTTTAGGTTCATTTAAAAGAGTTTCATCTTGACAGTAAATCACTAATCTAGATATAGAGATTACAAATTCTATATCTTCTTCTTCCATAGTTGCCTTATTATATAAAAACACTCCTCCCGATACATATTCTCTATCTCTTAAATGACTAGTGAATATTATATCTTTTATAGACATTTGTAATTCTTGTTCATAGGATGATTCTTCTAGATTAATTATTAATAAATCAACTTCTAATCCTTTAAGATTCCAATACTCATGGGCTTTTATAATATCTTTAATAGAACTAATATCTTCTATTTTATTTATCACTATAGAAACTATAGGTATGTCACCTGATATACCATACTTCCAAAGATCTACTTGATTTTTTCTTATATTTTTTACATACTCTTCTCTTTGCTTTATAGATTCATTTGGAAAAATAATATTAGATGCTAATTCTTGGAACTTATTTATTGTATAAGATTTAACACCTAAATATCTACTCTCTATTTGACTATATGTCCAAGCTAATTCAAATATCCTCTCCACATTATCTCTTTGTTTATATTTTTCAGCTATTCTTATTGCTTCTTGTCTTTCATTACAAATAGCCATTATATAAGATAATTCACAACTATCTTTTGCTGGTATTTTCACTCTTACTCTCATACTAATTATAGGATCTAACACCGCTCCAACAGTATTAGTTAATGGCTTATCATTTTCTATAACTTCAGGTCTATCTAAGTCATTACATCTTCCTATAAATTTAGCTCTATTGGTTTCATATTGTATATTACCTACTACCTTTTCATCTGTTGATAAAGACTGCATAATCCAAAGTTCTTTATCTTTAACGCTTCTTTTTCTTCTATTAGCTAATATGCATAGAGGTTCCTCCACAAATTCAGTATTGATAAATAAATTACTAAAACTTGGATGAACTAAATCTGCATCATATTTATTTAAAACCACCTCAAAATAACTAGTAATTTCTAATATTTTATCTTCTTCACTATTATTAGTTATACTAACTTTTCTTATTTCCCCATTTTCTTCATTGGATACACATATTTCTGTAGTAGTTTTAATTTTGTCATCAATTCTTTCAAATTTAGCTTTATCTACAGAAAAACTTACTTCATAATCTTTCATATTTTTTTTGCTGGGTTGATAGAAATTACTCCAATATTCCCTAGATCTTATATCTTTTATATAAACAAACATTCCTAAATTATCATTAGTTACATCTTCTCTCCATCTATTTAAAAATACATCTTCCCTTTTGCTATAACCACTACCTCTATTAGTAATCATTAAATCATAGTTGCCATTGGATAGAAAATGACATTGAGGTACTTGCTCTTTTTCTATACCAAATTTCCTTATCAAACTTATATTTCTCTCTTTTATGGATATATTGTCCTCATAATTTTCTTCTCTCCTATATACTATAGTATTTGGAACTTTTTCTTGAAGTAATAACTCTACAGATTTAACTCTACTGTCTCTGTGGAATCTCCTTTGTAAAATAAAATTATTTAATATATTATTAAGAGCCATAAGACTCATTCCTTGGTGATGTACCATGAAAGATTTAACAATTTCAAAATCATTATCTTTAGGGGTTCTATTTTTAGTAAAGTCTATGGCTTCATATAGTCCATACCTTCCTTCTGCTCCCATATCTACAATTCTTTTTAAGTTGTCTATAGAGGCCTTGCAATTAACATTTAATGCCATAAAAGTTGAGTATGGAGATATAACTAATTCTCTTTCTAAACCTCTTTTAAGTCCTATTCCTGGTACTCCAAAGGCTTTGTATTGATAATTTAAATTTACATCAAAAGCATAAAAACCTGATTCAGATATACCCCAAGGTACATTATTTTCATCACCATATTTCTTTTGACTTTCTACCACAAAATTATATGTTTCTTGTAAAAGTGTATTAGGGTAACTCTTCATTATCAACAGTGGCATTAGGTATTCAAACATAGTACCACTCCATGAAACTAATCCCTTTCTATTCTTTATGGCACTTATGGATCTACCTAAGTTAAACCAGTGATTATGAGGTATATCTCCTTTTGCAATAGTTATAAAACTCGCTTGCCTTGCTTCTGATGCTAATAAATCATAATAGCAATTATCTAGACAATCTTTTTCCACATCATATCCTATAGTAAACAATGCTCTCTCTTCATTAAATAACATTTTAAAATTCATCTGTTCTGATATAGAATTTAACTCTTCAATAATATTTAATATATTATCCTTTAAAATTCTTATTTCATCATTACTTTTTTCAGTATAGCTCTTTAACTTCTTTGCATATTTTTCTTTGCTATTTTTTAAATCGCTATTTATTTCTAAAATAACCTCTTCAAAATTTTCTATACTACATTCTGTAACTAAATTTGATAGTTTTCTCATTATGTCATCATCAGAACTTTCAGTTATTTTATTCTCTTCTATAATTTCAATCCAAGGAAAAATACTATTAAAATCCTCCAAAAAAGTCTTTACAGTTTTATATAGTTTTTCATTCCAATACAAATTATCTTTTTCTTTTATTAAACCATAGGCTTCTATTTCTAACTCCTTTAGAATTTTTATTAAATAAAATATATCTTCTTGGAATGTATCTAATCTTTCTTTATTATTTAAATAATCTTCATTTTTTTCTTCTATTTCTTCTATGGATAAAATTAAAAGATCTACTATTCCCTTTGATATATTTCTTACATTTACAAAAGGTTCTTTTAAAAATTCATGAAAAGTATTTTCTACTAACCATAGATAACTTATTAAATTTCCGCTATCTACAGTAGAAATATATTTAGGCTTTAAAGGCTTTTTAGATTTTGTATCGTACCAATTATAAAAATGCCCTTGGTATTTTTCTAGATCATTCATGCTTTTAAGGATATTCTCTACTTTATATATGCATTGTTTTAAATTTATATATCCTAAATCCAAAGCTGATATACAAGCTATAAGTCCCATACCAATATTAGTTGGTGATGTTCTATATGCCACTCCTTTTTTAGGATCTTCTTGATAATTGTCTGGTGCTAACCAGTTACTATCCTCTTCTCCAAAATCTTCAAAATATGACCATATCTTTCTTGAAAATCTTCTCAATAGTATTTCTTCATCTTCATTCAATCTATATAAATCTTCTGGAATATCTTTACTTATATAATAGGCTATCCATGGGCTAAAAAACCATATTATACACGAAGGTAGTAATACTAATCCTAAATTAATAGATTGATAGAAAGCTAGTAAGGATATTATCACTGCTATAAAACTTCCAATCCACATAGTTTTTATATGATCTTTAATGCTTTTGCCTGATTTAGCTTCTACATCTGCTGCAGTCTGCCATTCTAATAGATTTTTCTTGCTTATAAATACTCTATATAAACTCCTAATAATTGCATCAGCCATTACATAACTTTTATAAGGAAGGAAAGAAAATACTAGAAAGAATTGTATTAAACTCATTTTCCAACTTTCCATTCTTCTCATTATAGATATCTCTTTTAAAGATAAGTTAGTAATTTCTGATATATTAAACAAAACTGGAGTTAAAAGAGATATAAAAGCTATTGCTAACCACATTTTAGGTTTTGGAAATAGAATTAAAGATAAAATTACAAGAATAATTATAGATGGTGTTAATAAACTTCTTCTCAAATTATCTTTCATCTTCCAAATAGATAATTTATTTAAAGAATTCTTTTTAAATATCCAAGGCAATAGCTGCCAATCTCCCCTTACCCATCTATGCAATCTTTTAGAGCTAGCATTATAATATGCTGGATATCCATCTATTAACTCTAAATCAGTGACTAAAGCTGTTCTTACATAGGATCCTTCTAGTAAATCATGACTTAATACCGAGTTTTCTGGTATTTCATCTTTTAACATATAGTTAAAAGTATCTATATGATATATACCTTTTCCTGTAAAAATACCTTCTCCAAATAAATCTTGATATATATCTGATACTGCACAGGTATATGTGTCTATACCAGTTTCTCCAGAAAAAATCTTAGAGAAAAGAGTCTTATTACCACTTAAGACCCCTACTCCGATTCGTGGTTGCATAAGTCCATATCCTCTTAAAACTTTTTTACTTTTATGGTCTATATAAGGTATATTCAGTGAATGAGCCATAGATCCTATTAACTTTTTTGCTGTTCCCATTGGTAATTGAGTGTCTGCATCTAAAGTAATTATATATTTAACTTCATATAAATTTTCTATATCTCCACTTATAACATTATAACTGGTTTCTCTATCTCCTCTAATTAAATGATTAAATTCTTCCAGTTTACCTCTTTTTCTTTCCCATCCTAGCCAAATTCCTTCTTTTTCATTAAATTTCCTATATCTATTAAAAAAATAAAATATATCTTTACCGTTTTTGCTATATTTCTTATTTAGTCTCTTTGCTTCCTCTAATGCAAATTTATTTATTTCATCTTCTCCTTCTTCTTCCTGTTTATTGCTATCTTTAAAGTCAGCCAATATTCCATAATATATATTTTCACTATTATTTGCTAAATAATATACTTCTAAGTCCTCCATTAACTCACTAACTCTTTTTTTGCTATTTACTAGAGTTGGTATAACTACCATAGTGCTATATTCTTTTGGTATATCCTTTTTAAATTCTATTTTAGGAATAAAATCTGGTTCTAGATAATTATTAATTGACCAATTAAGTATTGATATTATTATTTCACTTATAGGTATTATTAATATTAATACTCCTAATAAACATTTCCATAAGGGAGCATAATTTTTGTATAAATTATAGTAGGAAACTAATACAGATAAAATAATTGTTACAATTCTTATAAAACCTATATAATAGTTAGTTCTCTTCTCTAAACTTAAACTCTTAATTCTATTTATTCCTATATCCTTATAGTTTAATTTTTCTTTCAAACAGTTTATTCCATCATCTATAATGTAATATCCAACATGCTTTAAATAAGGTTTATCTTTTTCTTCTTTCTTTTCTTTTGCACATTCAATGGCCTTTCTAGCTATAAATCCTTCTCCTAAATTGGTTTTCTTAGCTATGTTTTCTATTTTACTTCTATAGTAATCCTTTGATTTAAAGTCCATATTTCTATATACATCAGCTGGATCATTTTTAAGTATATTTTCTAACTTACTTAGCTTTTCAAAGGATGTATTCCAATTCAATGTTCCTATTTCTCTTATAGATGTAATGCTACTACCCAGTATCATTTTTAGAAAAGCCTGACTTCTATGCTCTACTAACACAGCATCTTTCATATTTTTATCTTCCATCTCTAATTTTTCATTTATCCAATTATATATAGTTTCATTTTCAATAGCATTATTTCTTATTCCTTTAATTAGAGCTTCTACAAAATATATTGAGAAAGTTTCATCTCTACTTATTATTTCATTTATAGCATTTTCATCTTTTATATTTTCTACTAAAGTTTCTACTAGCTTTTCCCCTCTAGTTTTTTCTTTTTGTACATAGACCATTTCCTTTACAATTTTTGATGTATTATTTATACATGCTATTTTTAACATAGTAGGCAATGACCAAAGTTCACTGCTTGTTAAAACTGTATGTTTTTGAAAATCCTCTATATAATTTTCTACATTTTCTTTAGTAAGTTTTCCATTAGTTTGTTTTACTATTTTTTTTGCTATATAGTAAATCCTCGGATAACATTTCATATAGCCACTCTTGATATTTGGGATATTACGATAATACATTTCTCTAACATCATTTTTTATATCTTTATATTCTCTTTCTATTAAATATAAATTATCCAACAACCAATCTCCTGCTGGTATAATTTTTCCTTTATTTTTAAATTCATGATTTAAATAAGTATATCCCTCTACTATATCTTTATAACTTTTATCTAATGTATTTTTAAGTTTATATTTACATCTAAACACAGTGGTATTATTAGGACATTCTTCTTCAAAAATTAAATAGTCCATTTTATTCACCTTCCTGTTAAAATAGTTAATGCTACTCAAGTTATTATTTCCAATATCAAAAAAAATATAAGGCTATCTTATATTTTATAAGATAGCCTTATTTCTATAAACTTAATTCATTTTTAAGCATGTCATCAAAACTTTCCCTTTTACACATTACTCTACTTTCTCCATCTTTAACTAATACAATAGCTGGTTTAGGAATTTTATTATAATTACTACTCATAGAATATCCATAAGCTCCTACAGAAGGTATAGCTAGTATATCTCCACTCTTACTTTTACTTATTTCTACATCTTCTATTACTATATCACCTGTTTCACAACATTTACCTGCTATGGTAACCAGTTCCCTATCATCACTATTCATATTGTTAGCAACTTCACACTCATATTTAGCATCATAAAGAGCTGGTCTTATATTATTATTCATTCCTCCATCTATGGATACATATTTTCTAATTCCTGGTATCTCCTTTATGGCACCTATCGTATAAATTAGTGTAGCTGCATTACCTATTATAGATCTGCCTGGCTCTATACCCAACATAGGAAGCTTAATTCCCAATTCCTTAGATTTATTTAAAGCTTTTTTTAATATTGCTTCACAGTATTCTTTTGTCTCTTTTGGTTTATCTTCTTTCGTGTAATATATTCCAAAGCCTCCTCCTAAATCCACTTCACTTATTTCATAATCATATCTATTTTTTATTTCCTTTAGTATTTCAAACATAATATCAACTGCTTCTTCATAAGGAGTTGTTTCAAAAATTTGTGATCCTATGTGACAGTGAATTCCTGATAAATTTATATTAGGTAAGCTTAAAGCTGTTTCTACAGCTTTATAAACTTCTTCTCCTACCATTGAAAATCCAAACTTTGAGTCCACTTGGCCTGTTTTTATATAGTCATGGGTATGTGCTTCTATTCCTGGAGTGATTCTTAATAATATACTTTGCTTTATCCCTTTTTTCCTTGCCATATTATTAATATTATTCATTTCGTAAAAATTATCTACAACAAACTTTCCAACTCCAAGCTCTATTCCCATTTCTATTTCATCTAAAGTTTTATTATTTCCGTGAAAATAAATCTTATTCATTGGAAAATTGGCTTTCAGAGCAGTATATAATTCTCCAGAAGAAACTACATCTAAGAATAATCCCTCTTCTTTTATTATCTGACACATGGCAATAGTTAAAAAAGATTTGCCTGCATAAGCAACTTTATTTCCATGTTTTTCAACCCCAAAATTATTATAATATTCCTTACATCTTCCTCTTAAAAAATCTTCATCTATTATATATAATGGAGTGCTATACTTATTTTTTAACTCTTTACAACTTACTCCTCCAATATATAAATTGTTATCTTTTACTTCCATTGTTCCAAATAGCCTCACCTTTTATCCACTCCTTATTTTATAAAAATAAATTGCAGCTAAGAGTTCAATCATAGCTGCAATGCCTTTCAACTTATTGACCTCTGTAGCTCAACACTTTTTAAAGTGACAGCTTTACACATATTTTATGCAAAGCCAGAAAATAGATTACCACCCTATTTTCTTCGGCTATAATTCCTTTTCCTATCTATCATTACTTGGCAGTTTAAGATAAGTACTCTTAATTATAGCTCCTCTACCCTGGGTAAAATAATTATTAATTTGTTTAAATTAGTGTATCACAGAACCTCCCTTATTACAACATAATTAAACTATAAGTTATAAAATTCCTCAAAAGATTTAATTATATAATAATGATCCCTTACTCCGCCAAATTCCCTTATGGAGTGCATAGCTAATACGGCACTTCCTACATCTACAGAGTTTATATTTAAATGTCTAGATGATATAGGTCCTATAGTGGAACCTCCTCTTTCATCAGATCTATTAGTAAATATTTGATAAGGAATATTAGCTTTTTTACATATTTGTTTGTATACTGCCGATGATATACCGTCTGATGTGTAACTTTGTCTCTCACTTACTTTTATTACTGGTCCTTTATTTATCATAGGTTTATTAACAGGATCTGCTTTTTCAGGTGCAGATGGATGAACTGCATGCGCTAAATCTGCTGATATTAAAAAAGACTTTGATAATGCTCTAAAGTATGCCTCTCTTCCTTTTTCTTCTTTTTCCATTATTCTTTCTAAAACATTTGATAATAATGGTGAATCTGCACCTTGCTTAGTAGAACTTCCCACTTCTTCATTATCAAAGCAAACTAATACGTTAGTACCTTTAGAAACTTTTGAATTTACAATAGCTCTAAGCCCTGCATGAACCATTGCCAAATTATCCAATCTAGAACTAGAAATGAATTCATTATTTAATCCCATTAGGATACCTTTATCAAATTCATATAAGGATAATTCATAGCTAAGAATTTTCTTATCATCTAAATTTAACTCTTTTTTTATAATTTCTTCTAGAATTCCTTCCTTTAAATCTTCTCCTTCTACTGTCATTAAAGGAAGAAGATCCTTTTGAGGATTCAACTCTATTCCTTTATTTACATTTTTATTCATATGTATTGCTAAATTAGGAATTATAAATAAAGGTTTATTTATATTTATAATTTTTTCCTTTGGTTTTAAAGGATTTTCACCTTCTAAAACTATTCTTCCAGCTATAGATAATGGTCTATCCATCCAAGTGTTTAATATAGGACCTCCATAAACTTCTGTATTTAATCTCAAATATTTATCTCCATTTAAAATTTCGGCATAAGGTTTTACTTTAAAAGAAGGAAAATCTGTATGCGCTCCTATAATTTTAAATCCGTTATCAATAATTTTTTCTTTTCCTATAACAAATGCTATAAATGCAGAATTATTTTTTTTTATAAAATATTTACCTTCTCTTTGTAATTCCCATTTTTCATGTTCTCTTAATTCTTTAAACCCTTGAGATAATAAAATTTTTTCTACATTATTTATAACATGAAATGCTGTAGGGCTTTTATATATAAAATCTAAAAGATCTTTTGCATTATCAATTTCCATTGCTTACTCCTCCTTACAGTTTTATATTTAAGCACTATCATAATTGATTTCCTTCATTAAATATATCATAATTAATCTATAAAATAAATTTTAAGTGAGGTTTTTATAATGATGTCCAAATTCCTTGTTAAAACTTTTGTTAAAAATTATAAAAATATAGATGATACCAAAGTTAGAAATTCCTATGGTTTCCTTGGAAGTATGGTGGGGATACTTTCTAACACTATTTTATTTATTGTGAAAATAGTAGTTGGGATACTTTCTAATAGTATTTCTGTTACTGCGGATGCTTTTAATAATTTATCTGATGTTGCATCTTCTGTAATAACCTTAATAGGCTTTAAATTATCTTCAAAGCCTGCAGATAAAGAACACCCTTTTGGTCATGGAAGAATAGAATATATATCAGCATTGGTAGTTTCTTTTATGGTCATATTAGTAGGACTTGAATTTGTAAAAACATCTTACAACAGAATAGTTAATCCCGTAGATATTAACTTTCAAATAATCCCTTTTATTCTTATAGTATTGTCTATTTTTACAAAAGTATGGCTTAGTAGATTTAATAAATATATTGGAGATTCTATTAATTCTTCTGCACTACAAGCTTCATCTTTTGATGCATTAAGTGATGTAATTACTTCAAGTTGTGTAGCTCTATCTTTAATTTTATCAATGTGGATTTCATTTCCTATAGATGGGTATATTGGAATAGTTGTTTCTTTATTTATAATGTATTCTGGTTACACTTTAATAAAAGAAACATTAAATCCTCTCTTAGGAGAAGCAGCAGATCCTCAATTAGTAAAAGATATAACAGAAGAAACACTAAACTATCCTTATATAGGTGGAGTTCATGATTTAATAGTTCATAATTATGGACCTGGAAGATGTCTTGCATCTATTCATGCAGAAGTCCCGGATAATATATCTATTGTTGATATACATGAAATAATAGATAAAGCCGAAAAAGAAATCTCTGAAAAACTAAATTTAGAATTAGTTATACACATGGATCCTATAAACACTGATAACAAAGAGATTAATAGCATACAAAAAGAAGTAGAAGAAATTTTATTAAAATATCCAACTATAAAATCCTTTCATGATTTTAGAGTAGTGGGTTCTGGTGAATTTAAAAATTTAATATTTGATATAGTTATAGATTATTCAGTACCTTTTACTGATGAATTGCATAAAAATTTAAAAGATAATATCTCTAAAGATATCAAAAAAATTCACCCTTCATATAATACTATAATAACGATAGATAGAGATTTTACCCATATATAATTTCTTCTTATACTACACATAATACATTTAAAACTTAAGGAGTGTGATTCAATGACTAATGAGAGGCATTTCTTCCCTGGAAGTAACTCTGCTGATGGTTTTTATTCTTTATTTAAATATATACTTCCAGTAGATAAGGCGAATAGAATTTTTTATATAAAAGGTGGTCCTGGTACAGGCAAATCCTATTTAATGAAAAAAATAGCCGATCTGTTTAAATCAGAAGATTATACTCTAGAGTATTTCCATTGTTCTTCTGATAATGAGTCTTTAGACGCTTTAAATATAAAAGAACTAAATATAGCTTTAATTGATGGAACTAGTCCCCATATGCAAGATCCTTCATATCCAGGTGCCTTAGATGAGATAGTTGATTTCGGTGTTTCCTTAGATAAAAATGAGCTATCTTCTCATAAAAGTGAAATTATGAAGATTAACAAAAATATCTCAAGCACTTTTAAACGAGCTTTTTCCTATTTAAATGCTAGTAAATCAATTCATGGAAATTGGAGTTATAGAAATGAAGAGCATATAAATAGCAAAGCATTAAACTCTTTAAAATTAGAATTGAAGGATATGATTTTTAAAAATTATACAGATTACAGTAAATTCACCCCTTTTAGCAGGCATTTATTTTCTACAGCTTTTACTCCTAATGGAGTTATATCCTATATAGATACACTTTATTCAAATTACGAAAATGTATATATTTTAAAAGGTGATCCTGGAACAGGTAAAAATGCAATATTAACTTCTATAAAAAACGAAGCCTCAACTAGAGGTATGACCATAGAAATTTTGCGCAATCCTTTAATACCAGATAAAATAGAACATGTAATTTTACCAGAGATAAGTACAGCTATATTAACCTCTAATGAAATAAACAATAAAGATTTTAGTGGATTACAAATTAATACAAATGATTTATTAAGTAAAGATATAGATTTTTACAAAGATTCCATGGAACAAGATAAAGAAAACTTTTATTTTATTCTCAATGAAGCATTAGATATTCTTTCTACCTGCAAAAAATTGCATGATGATTTAGAGGAATTTTATATAAACAATATAGATTTTGATATAGTAGATAATATTTCTAGTGGTGTTATACAACGAATACTCAACTACAAAAATTCCTAATAAAATAAAAGAGTCTGCTTTTAGGCAGATTCTTTTATTTTATATACCTTTAATTCATGTAGTGCTCTAGTTGCCATAACATACATCATTTTTTCATAGTTTTTATCTTCAACACTACTATCTATTAATATTACTGCGTCAAATTCCAAACCTTTGGCAAAATATGAAGGAACTATACTTTCCCCAGAAGTATATATAATATCTTCTCTATTTACAGTTTTAATGTGTATACTATCTTTTATCATATCATTTACTTTATTAACTTCCATAGAATTTTTACATATTACAGCTATACTTTCGTATCCTTTTTCTCTAAATACCTTTATACTTTTTAGTATTTCTTCTTTTAATTCTTCATGGGTTTCTATTTGTTTTTCTACAACCTTTTCTCCACTTCTAACCAATGGTATTATAGGTTCATCTTTTAAATAATTATTGGCATATTCCATTATTTCTTGAGTTGATCTATAGCTTTTATCTAACTTAAAATATTCTATGTCTTTAAAATCTAAGTACTTATCTAGATTTTCCATGGCTATACCTTCATTTTCTGGTATAAGTCTTTGATTTTTATCTCCTAATATAGTCATGGACGCACAGCCTGTTAACTCTTTTATAACCTTAAACTCTAATGCACTATAATCTTGAGCTTCGTCTATAACTACATGTTTAATTTCTGAAAAATATTTAAGACCTTCTAACTTTATTTTTAAATATAAAATAGCAGCTAAATCATCTTGTATAAGCTCTTTTTCTTCATTTAAATTATTATAAAGCTCTAAAACACTAGGATTATTTAACCATGAAAGATCCTTCTTTCTTCTAATTACCTCAGATATAACTTCTCTTATCTGAAGCCTTCTTTCAAATTCTAATTTAGTTCCATGTAAGTTTCTTCCCTCTGATGTCATATTTTTAAGGTTTTCTTCATATTTTTTTTGTATTTCTCTAACTTTAGCATCTCTATAATCTTTAATTCTAGAATAAATTACTCTTTTAATTCTATTACTTCTTTTAAATAAAGGCATGAATTTAAAATGGTAAAAAAACATTTCTTCTATTTCTTTTTTCTCCATAATGACTTCATCATAAAATTTAACATCTTTAATATTGAAATAGTCTTTTTCTGTATCTTCTATAAACTTATCTAGTTTATCTATATACTTAGTAGAATTTTTAAAGATTATATCTAATACAAAATCATCATCTTCATTAGTTATCTTTTCCATATAATCTTTAAAACTCATTATATTTTCTATGTCTAATAATTTTAACGCAAAATCTCTAAAGGTAGTTTGTTTTACTCCCACTTCTCCCAGACTCGGTAATACCATAGATATATAATCTATAAATATGTCATTAGGACCTAATATTAAAACCTTATCCTGCAAAGTATCTCTATAGTTATATAATAAATAGGCAACCCTATGTAATGCTATAGTTGTTTTGCCACTACCTGCCACTCCATCTACTATTATGGTTTTATTCCTAGGCTGTCTTATTAAATTATCTTGTTCTCCTTGTATAGTCATAATTATGTCTTTAAGTTTATCTGCTGTATTTCTACTTAATACCATTTGTAATATGTCATCTTTTACATTTAATTCTGTATCAAATATCCCTAATAATCTAGCCTTTTTTATTATTAACTGCCTTTTTAGGGACACATTGGTTTCTATTTTTCCCATAGGTGCATTATAATGTACTTTACCAATGTTACCAGAATAAAATAGTGCAGATACTGGCGCTCTCCAATCTACTACTAAAGGTGTATAAGAATCCTTTAAAGTAAGTCCAAATCTACCTATATATATGGTTTCTTCTAATTCATCATCATTAAACATAATCTTACCAAAATAAGGACTTGATGATAATATTGTAAGTTCTTTAAGTCTTTTATCAATAAATTTAAATTCTTCTTCTATAATAAATTTTTCATGGTCAAAATATTCTACTATTTCATCTTCATCATCTCTATATTCATCTAAGAATTCTTTTCTATATTCTGTTATATAGTTAATAGTTTCTTTTCTTTGATTTAAATAGTTTAAAATTTCCTTGTTAATTATTTTTATTGTTTCTTTTAACTTTTCTTTTTCAAAGTTAAATTCTAATTCTTTTTGAATTTCTTTATTTAAGTCTAAATCATCCATCTTATCACCAACCTAATAATTATATTTTATTCTATGTCTATGGCTCTTGGATAACAGTTTCTAAATCTTCGATTTCTATATCTTTTCCTTCTACTATCTTCATAAATTCTTCACCAGTTATAGTCTCTTTTTCTAAAAGTGTTTCTGCTATTCTATTTAAAAGTTCTTTATTTTCTTCTAACAAATTTATAGACTTTTCATGAGAGTTCTTTATTATTTTTAAAACCTCATCATCTATAATAGCTGATGTTTCATTACTACAATTTCTAACAGGTCTTCCATCTAAATATCTATTACTTATAGATTCTAATCCCATCATATCAAATCTTTCAGACATTCCATATACAGTAACCATGTTTCTTGCAGTTTCTGTAGCTTTTTCTATGTCATTAGAGGCTCCTGTGGATATTCTATTAAATTGAACCTCTTCAGCTGCTCTTCCCCCTAGCATTACACATATCTTATCAAGCATTTCTTCTTTAGATATTAAATACTTTTCTGTGTCAGGTAACTGCATAGTGTATCCCAAAGCTCCCATGGTTCTTGGAACTATGGTTATTTTATGAACTGGATCCGTATTAGGTAAAAGAGCTGCAACCAAAGCATGCCCTACTTCATGAAAAGCTACTATTTTCTTTTCCTCTGGTGACATTATTCTATCTTTCTTCTCTTTTCCCGCTATTATTATTTCAACAGCTTCTTCTAAATCTCCTTGAAAAACTTTGTCTCTATTTATTTTTACAGCTCTTAGTGCAGCCTCATTTATAATATTGGCTAAATCAGCTCCTACAGCTCCAGGGGTAGCCTTAGCTATGGATGTTAAGTCTACTTTTTCATCCATTTTTACTCCCTTTGCATGAACTTTTAATATCTCTTCTCTTCCCTTTAAGTCTGGCCTATCTACAATAACCCTTCTGTCAAATCTTCCAGGTCTTAATAATGCTTTATCTAATACTTCTGGTCTATTTGTAGCTGCAAGTATTACAACTCCTTTTGAGGAATCAAATCCATCCATTTCAGCTAAAAGTTGATTTAGAGTTTGCTCTCTTTCATCGTTTCCAGAAACGTGTCCGTCTCTGCTTTTTCCTATAGCATCTATCTCATCTATAAAAATTATACATGGTGCTTTTTCTTGTGCTTGTTCAAATAAATCCCTAACTCTTGCTGCTCCCATACCTACAAACATTTCAACAAATCCCGAACCTGATATTGAAAAGAATGGTACTTTAGCTTCTCCTGCTACTGCTTTTGCAAGTAATGTTTTACCTGTTCCCGGAGGACCTACTAATAAAGCACCCTTAGGAAGTTTCGCACCTATTCCCGTATATTTATCAGAGTTATGCAGAAAATCTACTATCTCCATTAAAGATTCTTTTGCTTCTTCCTGGCCTGCTACATCTTTAAAAGTAACTCCTGTTTCGTTTTCTGCATATATTTTAGCAGTATTTTTACCAAAAGACATTACTCCGCTTCCCATTTTCTTATTTAATCTTGAAAAGAAAATACGCCCTAAAGCCATAAGTATAGCAAAAGGCATCAACCAATTAAATATAAAACTCTTTAAAGGGCTATCCTGTTCAGGAATTATAAAATCATAAGTAATGTTAGCTTTATTTAGTTTTTCTAATAATTGTTCATCATTATTGAATTTGCCTGTATATAATATCTTTTCGTTAAATCCTATACCTTCTTTTGGATATATTATAATTTTATCTTTAGCAAATTTTACTTCTTTTATTTGCTGTTCTGTTATCATATTTAAAAAGTTAGTATATTTTATATTTTTAGTTTGAGTCTTAACTACATAGTCATTAATTAAATATACCACTATAGTTACAGCAATTACATAATAAATAATATATTTGAACTTTTTATTATCATAGTTTGGATCTTTTTTATTTTTATCAAACATACTTTTTCCTCCATTTTCAATAAATTTATTAATATTGTGATATCCATTATAATAGATTATACCACTTTTAAAATACTATTTATCACTGTTTATGTGTACTTTTTGTAAAATCTTATGATTTTAGTCAAATATAAAAACCTATGCCCTCTAATGCATAGGTTTTCACCACTTTTATTATATAGTTCTTTTGATAGCTTCCTTCCAACCTTCTACAAGAACTTTTCTTCTTCTATCATCAATACTACTGTTAAATTCTTTTTCTATACCATTATTCTTTAAAATATCTTCTTTGTTTTTCCAAAAACCAACAGCTAATCCTGCAAAATATGCGGCACCTAAACCTGCTATATTTAAAATATTTTTAGGCTTTTCAACTTTACAATTTAATATATCTGATTGAAATTGCATTAAAAAATTATTTACAGAATATTGCCCATCTACTCTTAAATTCTTTAAAACTATACCTGAATCTTCCTCCATAGCTTTTAAAACATCATAACTTTGATATGCCAGAGATTCTATAACCGCTCTTATAAAATGCTCCTTCTTGCTTCCTCTTGTAAGACCTATAACTACACCCTTAGCTTCTGGATTCCAATATGGTGCTCCTAATCCTCCAAAGGCTGGAACCATATATACATTATTAGTGTCCTCCACTGATAACGCATATTCTTCAGCATCCTCCAATGAATCTATCATTCTCAAATTATCTTTAATCCAATTTATACCTTCTCCAGCCATAAAAACTGAACCTTCTAGGGCATAAGTAACTTCACCATCTAATCCCCAAGCGATAGTTGTTATAAGTCCTTTTTGTGAATTTATGGGTTTATTTCCTGTATTCATAAGCATAAAACATCCTGTGCCATAGGTATTTTTAGCTGCCCCTTCTTCAAAGGCGGTTTGTCCAAAAAGAGATGAATTTTGGTCTCCTGCTACTCCTCCTATAGGTACTTCTTTTCCAAACAAAATACTGTCTGTATGTCCATAAACGTGACTTGATGGTCCCACTTCAGGTAGCATGGATTTAGGTATTTGGAAAATTTCTAGAAGTTCTTCATCCCACTGCAATGTGTGTATATTAAATAACATAGTTCTTGAAGCATTACTATAATCTGTCATATGTTTTTCACCTTTTGTCAAATTCCATATAAGCCAAGAATCCATAGTACCAAAGGCTAAATTACCTCTTTCTGCTTCTTTTCTAGCTCCTTCTACATTATCTAATATCCACTTTATTTTGGTAGCTGAAAAATAAGGATCTAGTACTAATCCTGTTTTTTCTTTTATAACTTTACCATATCCTTTTTTATTAAGTTCTTCACTAATTTCTACTGTTCTTCTACATTGCCAAGCAATTGCATTATATACTGGGATTCCTGTTCTCTTATCCCACACCAATACCGTTTCCCTTTGATTTGTAATTCCAATGGAAGCTATTTTTTCTATTGAAATATTGTATTTTGCTAATAATTCTGTAGTTACAGAGAACTGACTTGCCCATATATTAACAGGATTATATTCCATCCATCCTAGTTTAGGATATATGGGTTCTACCTCTCTTTCACTTTCTCCTAACACTTCACCTTTTTTATCAAATAGTATGCACTTAGATCTTGTACTTCCCTGATCTAATACCATAATATATTCTTCCATTCTTATCCCCCTATCCTGTTATAAAATAAAAAACCACATAAAAATACTATCTAAAGTATTCTTATGTGGCACTCTTAATCTCTACCAAAATATAAGCTTACATAATCATATAAAGTTATACTTATATATTATAATGATTTCAAATTTATTTCAAACTTTGAATCCATTGAAATATGTAAACGATTATGGCCTTACTTGAATAGAATGACAATTCTATCTATTTATGCAGTTTTCCTCTTAAATACTATTTAATTTTTGAATTTCTCTCCATTATACTTCTATCTAGTTAAATTAAGTTTTTTTGCTATGCTTATAACTTCGTTTGCAACTGCGTCTGCAACTCCATCTTCAAAAACACTAGGTACTATATATTCTTCATTCAATTCATTATCCTTTATTAAGTTGGCAAGACCTTTTGCCGCTGCTATTTTCATCTCATTACATATATCTTTTGCTCCAACTTTTAATGCACCTTTAAATATACCAGGGAATACCAACACATTGTTAATCTGATTTGGAAAATCAGATCTTCCAGTAGCTATTATTCTAGCTCCACCTTTTTTAGCCTCTTCTGGCATTATTTCTGGTACTGGATTAGCAAGTGCAAATACTATACTATCTTTATTCATACTATTAACCATTTCTTTAGTTAATAGATTTCCATCTGAAACTCCAATAAATACATCTTTATTCTTAATTACATCTTCTAAACTTCCTTTTTCAAAATTTCTATTAGTTACTTTAGCAATTTCTTTTTGTGCATTATTCAAAGTACTATCCCCCTCGACAAGTGCTCCTTGAAGGTCACATAAGATTATTTCTTTAACTCCTGCCTTTATTAAAAGTTTAGCTATTGCAATTCCAGATGCCCCTGCTCCATTAATAACTACTTTTATATCTTCTATATCTTTTTTTAATATTTTTAATGAATTATATAAACCTGCTAATACAGCAATAGATGTTCCATGTTGATCATCATGATATACTGGTATATTTAACTTTTCTTTTAACTTATCTTCAATATAAAAACATTCTGGAGCTTTTATATCTTCAAGGTGAATTCCTCCAAATCCTGGCGATATATTTTTAATTGTATTTACTATATCATCTGCATCTTTACTATCTATACTAATAGGTACTGCATTTACTCCACCAAATCTTTTAAGTAATAGTGCTTTACCTTCAACTACTGGTAGTCCAGCTTCAGGTCCTATATCTCCAAGTCCCAGAACCGCTGTACCATTGGTTATTACAGCCACTGTTTTCCCTTTAATAGTATATTTATATGCTTTTTCCTTATCCTTTGATATTTCTAGACAAGGAGCTGCTATCCCTGGAGTATATGCTAAAGATAAATCCCTTGGAGTTTCTACTGACATTGTTCCAATTATCTCTAACTTACCTTTTTTTTCTTCGTGAATTCTTAAAGCCTCTTCTTTTACATCTAAACTCATATTTTTATTGAATTAGATTAATAAATATCTAATCCAAATACACCTCCTTAGTATATACATTTTGAAGACTGTATTAAAACAAATATGTTTTAATACAGTCCCCAGTAATTCTTATTTTATTTTTTTGCTGCTTCTTTAGCTCTTATAAATTCTTCCTTCACTTCATCAAATAATTCTTTATTTGAGATTAAATCATAGGCTGAATCTGCTAAAATTTTAGCTGATAGCATAATTGCATTATGTGCTTCATCAGTTTTTCCAGCTTTTAAATATTCTTCTGAGTGAGAAGATGTTCCTTCCTCAACAAAAGCTATTCTTATACATGTTCCTGGCACTTGATACATTACACTGCCAAAATCTGTGGATCCAGTTTTTTGTCTAGGCGGACGTATAGTAGGTGCGTTAACAAGTTTAGCATTTTCCATAACTATATCATTAAGACTTAATACTGGAATTTTATTATCTATTTCTTTTTCTGTAATTATTTCATATTCAGTATCTGTCATTAAGGCAGCACCCTTCATAACATTTCTAAATCTTCTAATTACATCATTTAAATAATCTCTATTATATGAACGTACATAAAAACTTCCTATAGCTTGTGCTGGTACAACATTGGCAGCTGTACCTCCTGCACTTAAAATTGTATAGTGCATTCTTACATCATCAACTACATGTTCTCTCATAAATTCAATTCCTTGAAATGAAAGTATTAAAGCATCTAAAGCACTTTTACCATTTTCAGGTTTAAGTGCTGCATGGGCACTTTTACCATTAAAAATTACTTTAAACTTTGACATGGCTAGAGATTTTACATCTGTAGTTGTTTCAGGTCCTCCATGCATCATCATGGCTACATCAATATCTTTAAAGCAACCTTCTTTAACCATTTGAAGCTTTCCACCTATGGTTTCTTCCGCTGGTGTACCATAAACTACAACTTTAAAAGGCTGATCCTTTACAACTTCTTTTAATGCTATTGCTGCTCCTAATATTGCAGGCCCTTGCATGTGATGTCCACAAGCATGCCCAATATTTGCAAGTGCATCATATTCACATAAAAGTCCTATGGATGGGCCTCCAGTACCAAATTCATATACTGCTCTAAATGCAGTTTCAAAACCGCCTATACCTTTTTCAACTTTAAATTCTTTTTCTTTAAGGTAATCACATAATAAATCACAAGCTTTATATTCTTTTAGTCCCTCTTCTGGATTATCAAATATATTGTCAGCCATATTATTAAGTTCCAGAGCTATATTATCAATATAACTATGAATTTTATTTTTCATGATTTATACCTCCATCAAATTAGTAGTTTATAAGTGTTCCAATAATTAATATTATAGAACCTGTTAAAATCCACCATCCAAATAGTTTGCCCATAAACTTCATCCACTTATCATAAGTTATTCCTGTTGCTCCAAGGAACCCCATAAGGGCTGATGCATGTGGAAGAATATAGTTACTAAATCCATCTCCTAATTTAAAAGCCAATACTGTACTTTGTCTTGATATACCTGCAAGATCCGCTAGTGGAATCATTACTGGCATAACTATAGCTGCTTGACCATTACCAGATGTAACAAAGAAGTTAATAATAATATTCATTATAAACATTATTGGTGCTTTTAATATGTTAGGGAATATATCAAATAATATAGAAAGATCCTTTACAACAGTATCAAGGATTTTACCCTCATTTAATATTGTTGCAACAGTTGCTCCAAGTCCAACTACAAGTGCTGCGGATACCATTGCTTTTGATCCTTTTACAAAATTCTTTGCTATATCACTTGCACAATACCCATATACAAAACCACCTAAAATAGCCATCCACATGAACAATACAGCATTTTCAGTAAGTCCCCATCCAAATTTTATACATCCATACATAAGTACGCCAAAGGATACTAATACAACTGCAAGAACAGCATAATGCTTCTTCTTTATTTCTATTTCTACGTCTTTTAAATTAAATTCCTTTAAGCCTTCACTTCCATAAACAACACTTTTAGTAGGATCTTTACGAACTTTTTCACCATATCTTAATATATATATTGTAGTAATAATATAAAATACAACGAAACTTACAATTCTTAATCCCATTCCTGAATAAGCTGGTAGTCCTGCTATTTGTTGTGCTACGGCCGTTGTTGGTGCAAGTATACCTGTACTAAATCCTACTCCTATACCAAGAAGCACAATTGCTACACCTACAATGGCATCATATCCTAATGTAATAGCCAACATAACTCCTAACGGAGCAAATCCTATAAATTTATTAGTACTTTGAGTTATACCTATTACTGCAAATAATAGTACAAAAGCAGGTATAAATAATTTTTCTTTACCAGCAGATGCCTTTGATAATTTATTACAGAATGCATGAAACATTCCTGTTGAAATAATTACTTCCAAAGATCCACCTATTACAAGTAGTGCAAATATAATTTCACTTTGCTTATTTAAAGATTTTACTATATGTAATGGAATATCCCATATTGGCACAGGAGATTGTTTTATAAAATTAAAAACACTTCCATCTACAACCATCTTTCCTAATTCATTTTTATACCTACCATATTCACCTGCCGGTATAACATAAGTCATTAGAGATGCTAGAATAAGAATCATAAATATGATTACATAAGAGTGAGGCATTTTGAAACTTTTTTTCTTTTTTACATTTTCAACTTGTGTAGTCACAGTATTTCCTCCTTAATATTTTAATATGTAACACCATTCCTCAAACAACAGATTTTAATTTAATTAATAGAACGAAGAAAGGTGATATTAACATTTTAAATCTGTTATTTATGTCACTTCTTCACTCGTCTTATGGTGTCAATTATTGTTCCATCTCTATACTCAACCACTGCTACTACTTCATCAGTAAATTCTATTTCCTTTGGAGTTCCTAATAATCTTATAGCAGTCTTTCTTAATTCCTCCATTGTTATAAGCTTAATGCCTGCCTTCTTAAATTTTTCAATTAGATCTTCACGTCTTGGATTCACAGTTACTCCATAGTCAGTTACAACTACATCTACAGTACTGCCTGGAGTTACAACAGTAGTAACCTTATCAATTACTGTAGATAATCTTCCACGGGTAAGAGGTGCAACCACTATAGAAACCTTTGCCATTGCTGCTGTGTCACTGTGTCCACCTGAAGCAGCCCTTATAACTCCATCAGAACCTGATATAACATTTACATTAAAATCTGTATCTATTTCCAATGCACTTAATATTACAAAGTCTAACTTATTTACTGCTGCTGACTTATTAAATGGATTAGCATAAAAATCTGAACTTATTTCAATATGTTTTTCATTTTTTCCTATGGATTCAGCTGCTGATAAATCAAAACATTGTACATCAAATAATGTATCAACTAATCCTTCTTCTAATAAATCTACCATTGGTTTAGTTATACCACCTAGAGCATAACTAAGCTTTATATTTCTTTTTTTAACTTCATCTTTTACAAATCTAGTAACTGCAAGGGATGCTCCACCAGAACCTGTTTGCATTGAGAAACCGTCTACAAATAATCCTGTAGCTAACATTACCTCTGAAACCCTTTTAGCCATTAATAATTCCTTTGGATTAGATGTAAATCTAGTTGCACCTGACATTATTCCCTTGGAATCTCCAATTTCATCTACTAGAGCAACATAATCAACTGATGTTTGTGAAATACTTTGTGGAAAGTTAGGATAATCAACTAATGTATCTGTAACAATTATAACTTTATTTGCATATTCAGCATCTACTTTAGCGTATCCTAAGGATCCACATATGGATTTTCCTTTAACTCCATTAGCGTTACCCATACAATCTGATGATGACGCAGCAATAAATGCAACATCTATTTTTAATTCACCTTCACATATGGCTCTAGCTCTTCCTCCGTGTGAACGTATTACTGCTGGATTGTCTTTTAATATTCCTTCTGATATTTCAGTTGCCAATCTATCTCTTAATCCACTAGTTTCTATTCTTGTAACTACACCAGCTTTAATGTATTTAACAAGATCATCATGAGCACTAGTTAAAGAACTTGCAGCTATTCTTAAATCTTTTATTCCCATATCAGATAAAATTTCCACCACTTGCATAATAAGCTTATCTCCAGCTCTAAAATGATGGTGGAAAGAAATTGTCATTCCATCCTTTATTCCTGCTTTTTTTATTGCTTCTTTTAAAGAATCTACTACTTTATCCCTTTTCACTTGTTCTTTTATATTTGAACTTTCACTATAATTCATAGTTTCTTTTGAATGATACGTAAATGGCTCAACATAAGCCTTTCTATCTTCATATCCCTTTATGCTTTTTAATAAAGCTTCATCCACTCTTTTACATTTCATCGCAATTACCTCCTACTCTTACACCAGCAGCTTTTGCTAATGCTAGAACATGCTTTGCTCTATCTATTATAGGTTTATCTACCATCTTGCCATCTACAGTAAATACCCCTTTATTTTCTCTTATAGCTTCTTCTGTAGCCGTTACTACTTTGTATGCTTTTTCTATTTCTTTTTCTGATGGAGTGTACACTGAGTGAATAAGTTCTATTTGTCTTGGATGTATTAAAGATTTGCCATCAAATCCTAGTTGTCTTATAAGTTTTGCTTCTCTTAAGAATCCCTCATCATTTTGTATATCTGAATATACTGAGTCTAAAGCTGAAATACCTGCTGCTCTAGCAGCCATTGCTATCATTCCTCTTGCTGTAAACATTTCAGCTCCTTCAGGTGAACGATTTGTTTTCATATTAGTTACAAAGTCTTCTCCTCCTATTGCCATAGCTACAAGTCTTTTTGAAGATGTTGCAATCTGATACGCATTTAAAACTCCTAAAGGTGATTCTATTGCTACCATTATTTTTGTAGTTCCAATCTCTATACCATTTTCTCTTTCTATTCTTTCTATATGTCTTTCAACTTGAAATACATCCTCTGGTGTTTCTGTTTTTGGTATTCTAATTATATCTGGTTTAGCTAGAACTACTGCTTCTAAATCTTTAAGTCCAAAGTCACTATCTAATCCGTTTATTCTAACTACAGTTTCTATGTTTAATTCCTTATAATAATCTCCTAGTTCTTTTAACATATTGTGAACTAAAAAACGTGCCGAATCCTTTTCTGTAATTGAAATAGAATCTTCTAAATCAAACATAACTGAATCAGGTTTATATATATGCACGTCTCTAATTAAACCTGGATTGTTTCCAGGAACAAATAACATTGATCGTCTAAGCTTCATTTGTACTTCCTCCATTATATCCATTTATATTCTGTTGATTCTGCTGATCTATACACCGCAGTTTGAACTCTACTTACAATTACTGGATCTATTGCACCCTTATCATTAGCAAATACTTTCGCATTTTTAACTTCTAATGATTTTAAAGTTTCTTTAATCACTTTTTCTATTTGATCTCCGAACTGAGCCATAACAACACTGTTTAGTTTTATATCCAATCCATCATTGTCTGGATCTATTATTATTTGAATATCATTAGATTCTAAAGTTCCTGCCTTAGCAACTACTTTTAGTTCCATTTGAAATTCCTCCTTTTATGAAAATTTGACTATAAATTCTATATTATATACTTTTGTTATTCTATGTATACCTTGTTTGCATATTGTATACCATCTTTAATTATTGTATACTATTTTCCTTTCAATATCAATATCATTTTTAGAAAGTTTAACTAATTAATAAAATTTTCTTTTGATTTTATTATGGTATTAATTCTTACTGTAAAATTGCATAAAAAACATCAAATATTTAACAAGACCTTGTTAAATATTTGATGTTTTTTATAAAAACTATTTCTAAAACCAAAAACTTTATTTATATATTTGACATAAATGAGTTTTTAGCGTTTACAACGTGTTTCCTAGCTAGTCTTTCTGCTAAAACTTCATCCCCTTCTTCTATTGCTTCTACTATATTTTTATGCTCTAAAAGTGCTTTCTCTCTTCTAGTTTCATTAGATAAAGTTACTTTTCTCATACTTTTTAAATACTCATATATATATTCTAATTTAGATATAAGCCTTTTATTTTTTGAAGCATTTAATATTATTCTATTATATTCATTATGAGACTTTATGTATTTATCAGTATCGTTTTTATTAATACATTTGCTCATTATCTCAATTATTTCTTTTAATCTTAATATCTCTTTTCTTGAAATATTTAAGCATGCACCCCTAACTGCTAATCCTTCAAGCACTTCTCTTATATCATAAATTTCTATAATATCTTCTTTGCTAATACCCTTTACTAAAGTTCCTTTTCTAGCAATATTTATAGCCAATCCTTCTATTTCTAATTGGCGTAAAGCTTCTCTTACTGGTGTCCTACTAACTCCCATACTTTTAGCTATATTATTTTCAATTAGTCTGTCTCCTGCCTCTAATTTTCTATCAAAAATAGCAGCTCTAAGTTCTTCAAGAATAATTTCTCTTGCAGGTCTTGTATCGTTAGCATCAATTTTTTTAAAAATTTCTTCCATAATTCAACATCCTTAATTATTATATTTTCATTATTTTATTATATATTGTATTTATAACTAATTATATAGTTTTAACTGCTTTTATTCAATTTTAATAATTAAAAATATTTAACAAAAATTATATTCAATCTATATTGTTGAATATAATTTAGCTTATTATTAAATAATAAACTCATAAGAACATATGTAAATATTTTTTACTTAGTTCATGTTTAGACTTTGACTTTCTTTGACTTTGGTGCTATAATATGCTTACAAGGTAAAAGAAAAAATTAATCTAACATTATATTTATGTAAAATAAATAGGAGGTTTGGTATAATGTTTGATATGATTCCATTTAAAAGAAATAATTCTATGAAAAGAGATTCTTACTTCGATGAATTCTTTGATAATTTCTTTAATAATGATTTCTTAGTACCTATTAAATTTCCAAAAAATAATTTTCGAGCAGATTTAAAAGAAACCAATAATGAATATATAATTGAAGCAGATTTACCTGGAATTTCAAAAGATGCTGTTAAAGTAAATTACTCTAATAATAATCTTGTAATTTCAGCTAAAAGAGAAGATATTATAGAAAATAAAGATGAAAACTATATAAGACGTGAGAGAAGCTATGGAGAATTCAAAAGAGCTTTTTATGTAGATAATGTAGATGAAAATAATATAAAAGCTTCTTTTAAAAACGGAGTATTAAGAATAAATCTGACTAAACTAGAAGATACTACAAAAGCTAGAAAACAAATTGAAATTGAATAAAAATAAGTGAGTCATCAAAATATAGATGACTCACTTATTTTTATTCACAAATTCTCCAAATCCCATAAATACAATCCACACATAAGCTATTGTCTTAGGTATCATTAAAACTCCAACTACTGGTATAGAATGTGACCATAGAACAACTGGAATATAAAATGCAAATGATAAAACAATTGCAAACCACATAAATTTAAATCTATGATCATGATATGCTCTTGACTCTTTGAAAAATAGATATATAATCATAACTCCTAACATAGCAAAAGGAATATTTCTGTAAATACCCCAAACTACATTAGCATCGTATTTAAGCCATTCATTTTGAGGAAATAAACATAAAGCAATCCTTGTAATAGCTAGTCCATAAACAATAACAGTTAGTTCATTTTTTCCTTTAATATTGTATCTTTGTCTCCAAATATAATATAAAATCACATAGAAAATTGTCATTGTAATAGATGTTATTAATTTACCTATTCCAAGTGCAGCAGAATTGGCTTCAAGTCCAGTAGTTAGCAATCCATAAGCTCTTGGAACCAAATGAAATGCATCTCCGAATCCTAAAATGATTGCCATAATACCAAATAAACGATATTGCTTGTTATTATTACTTTTTACAAACATATTAACTCCGACATATATAACCGTTGTTAAATATACTATATCAAAAATAGTTTCCATAATACCTTGCATAAAATCACCCCTTAATATTTTTATGAACAACGTTCATATAGGTTCATATAAAAAACCATACAAGGTACGGTTTTTTTATTTACTATATAATATTTTCTTTAAGCATTGAATAAAAAATCCAATATGTTTTTCATCAGATCGAAGCATTATAAGCATATTATTGAAAACAAAACTTGCAAATTTTTCTTTTGTAAACTCTTCATCCCAAATATTTTCACTTATTTTAGGATCATTTTCAATGGCTCTCACAATTATGCCATAAACATTTTCAAAATATTCATCCTCTTTTTTTCGTCCAGCCATTTTTTCATCAGCTTTTAAAAAAGAAAGTTGATGAATCCAGTTTTCTTTAAAGTTTGACAAATAAAAAGATAAGCAATTGTAAGTTGATGTAACTTGAGCTAAAAAATCCTTATTCTCTGCATTATGCTTCCTAATCTCCTTAAACGCTCCAGACCAAAAATCCTCTATTATTGCAATAATTAAGTCTTTTTTTTGAGGAAAATAATTATATATGGTTCCAACTGCAATTCCACAATCTTTAGCTACCAAACGAATATTTACTTTATCAATTCCTTTACTTTTAGCAATTGATTTTGCCGACTGAAAAATCATATCCTTTGGATTTTCTATTAACTTTGCCATAATGATCACCCCTAAACTGAACATCGTTCATAAACTATTTTATAGATTCATGATAATTTTGTCAAATGTAAATTAATTCTAATTATTTATATAAATAAAACTGCTGACAAAATATTTCATCAGCAGTCTGAGTGTATTTTTTATATTATTCTAAAACTTTGATTTCTCCAATCTCCCTAGGGATGTTTCCTTATATTCACACTTTCTTCAAAATATAGGACAGCTCTTCTATAGTCCTCCATGGTATCTATGTCCATTAATATTCCAGGATCTTGAACATTTATAGGTGTAAATCCTTTTTTATTAATAAAATCTCTTAAAGTCTTATAGGAGGCATCTTTTAATAGCTCCTCTATTAAATAACTTTTCATTAATACTGGATGCCCCTTTTTTCCATTGTACATTGGAATAATTATATCTTTATTTAATCCCAACATATATTTATATGTACTTTTATTAATGACTGGATAATCCCCAGGAATTAATAAAAATCTTTCTTCTTTAATATGAATTAAGCCTTTTTTTACAGAACTAAACATTCCCTCTAAATAATTAGGGTTATAAACTAATTCTACTCTTGTATATCTATCCAGTATGCCTTTTATATCCTCTATTCTATGTCCGCCTACTACTATAATTTTAGAACATAAATCATACATTCCATAAATACATCTTTCAATTGCGGTTTTCCCATCTATATCTAGTATCAATTTATTTGTACCAGCCCTTGTGGATAATCCCGCTGCTAAAATTATTCCTTCAACCTTCATCTTTAGTTCATTTCACTCCATTTTATCCTATGTTTATTTTATATTAACCACTGAACAACAAGTACAAATACAAATAAACATGTAGAAATTATAGGATTATATTTTATTACTCTCTCTTTATTGATTTTACCTGGAATTTGTGACAAAATTTTAATATAAGCATATATAATTAAACTATTTATAAAACCATTAACAAAGAAAAATTCTATAAATCTACTTTTATTCACTACAGAAGAACTTTTCATTAGGCCTAAAGGTATGGTAATAGCAAAACATACTATATAATATCCAACTCTCCAAGATAAACTCATTATAAGGGTATGAATAAATTTCATTGCTTTTTCCCTATGTTTAAGTAACTTAAATACTAAAGTCACTGATAAACCCTCTAGTAAAATACAAGCAGTTGGGTTAATCACTTTGCTTAGGGGTGTACCAGGTATAAATAGGTTTATTAATTTAATGGATGCCCCTATGGCAGCAGTATGAAACATTGATTTTAAATCTTTGGTTTCTTTATAAGATTTTTGCATAAAATAATAACCTATAGGAAAGAATATTGATCCTGTTGGTACTCTAAATGGCAACATATGCAATGCATACCCTACTGTAGCCTCCATAAACCCCCATATAGCACCCCAGAACATTACAATACTTAAATTATACATTTTCTTCTTTTGTTCACATATTGTAATTTCCTCATTACATACTTGTTTATTCATAACAAATTCCCCTCCAATTAATTTTTAACTTCCCCATTTAAAATTGACTTTATGGCATTTTCAATTTCTTCATATCCAGTACATCGGCACAAATTAGATTGAAGCCATTGTTCTATTACATGATCATTGGCATTAGGATGTATTTTAGAAAGTGCATGACAAACCATTAAGAACCCTGATGTACAATAACCACATTGAAATCCCCAGTTTTCAACAAAAGCTTTTTGGATAGGTGCATCCTTTAAACCTTCAACAGTAAGGATTCTCTTTCCCACGGCTTCTACAGTAAGCATTAAGCAAGATTTTATTGGCCAATTATCTATCAAAACAGTACAAGCTCCACAATCTCCATTTTCACAACCAGGCTTTGCACCTGTAAGACCAAATTCATGACGCAAAGTATGCAATAAAATATCAGAAGGTTTAACCATAACATCCCTATCTTCTCCATTTACATTCAGAGTTAAAACAGTATTACCTAGAACTTTAAACATTCAATTTACCCCCTTCCCTAAATTCTCTTAATACTTCACATAACATTGTATGTAACATAAACTTCCTATATGCAGAAGATCCACTAATATCATTTAATACCTTCCCAGGTATATTCTTAATAATTTCATTCATTTTTTTATATTCAGGAAGTGCATTATCATTTAGAATTTGTTCTATTACAGCTGATCTAAATGGATAATCACATACACCACTAAAAGCAATATTAATTCTATTATTATTCTTTAGAGCCGCTATTGTTATTAACGGATAGTCTATCTTTTCGTTCTTTGTTCTTTTTACATGTAAGTGTGGCAAATTTAGAAATTTATTTTTTATAATTACTTGAACAATCATCTCACCTTTATTAAGTTGAATTCCTTTGTTAAATATTTTTTCTATAGGGATTCTTCGTTGTCCATTAATACCCGATATTACTATTTCACTATCTGAAATCATAAGGGGTAATACTGCCTCACGATATATAATAGTACCAGCTAAATTACCTCCCAATGTAATTTTATCTTGTATTGTATGGTCAGCTATTCTTTGAACTGTTAAACTGAGTAAAGGAAAAAGATTTAACTCTGCAATATTAGTAAGAGTTACAGCAGATCCAATTATTAACTCATCCTCTATCAATTCATATATATTACATTCTGAAATACCCTTAATATCGATAACTGCTTCTGTATATACATTGTGCACTCTCGCCATGCTAATAAATTCTGTTCCCCCGCCATAATATATTGGTTCTTTTCCTTCAAAATTTAATTTATCAAATAAACTAACAGCTTCTTCTATGGTTTCTGGTTTGTAGTATTCAAAGTCAAAAGGTATCATATTGCCCTCCTGTCTTAGTTTTCCATATTGATTCAGGAGAAATTGGTAATTTGTCAAAATCAGCTTGGGCTGCCAATGATATAGCATTAGCAAAAGCAGCAGAAATTCCTAGAATACCATGTTCACCTATACCTCTAGCACCAAAGGGAGCATCTATTTGAGGTGTTTCTATAAATTCAACTATGTAATCTGGATTTTCTCCATACCTCATTAACTTATAAGTTCTCAGGGAAGTATCTTCTAATATTCCATCTTGATTATATAAAAATTCCTCCCTAGTAGCTAAACCTAATCCCATACTCATCCCCCCCATTATAAGACCTCTAGCGGTTTTAGGATTTATCAATTTACCTACATCAATAACAGTTGCAGCTTTTAATAGCCTATAAGTATACTTTTTAGGATCATACTCTATCTCCACCGCTTGAGCTCCTACAGTCCACGATGCACCAACCTTACCTTTTCCTGTTTCCTTTTCTAATTTAGTTAGATGCTTCATTATGTATGTTCCCCTCCCAATCATTTGCCCTCCTATGGATGTTCCTCCAGGGTATTTATATCCATGCACTAAATCCTCAAACGATATATATATTTCTAAATCATCTTTTAAATATACTTTTTGTTCTTTAATTTCCAAATCTTCTGGGGTACATTTAAGCACTATAGCCCCAAGTTTTTTTAATTGTTGTATTAAATCATCTGCTGCTTTAACCACTGCATTCCCAACCATAAAAGTTGTCATACTAGCAACTGTTTTCCAGTGTTTAGGAGTAGTTTGGGTATCTACACTCATGTATATGCTAATCTTATCAATATCCATTCTCATCTTTTCAGCCAATATTTGTACCATGGTGGTTTTCATACCTGGTCCAATTTCAACAGCACCTAAGTTAAGATTTAAGCTACCATCACTATTTACGGTAATGATAGCACCAGATGATGCATTAGTTGGAGAAGTGGATGTTTTCCAAAAGCAAGCCGTCCCTTTTGCAATTATGGTGCCTTTATCTGTTTCTACTCTCCTACCTTCTTCCCAATTAATAGCTTCTTTTAATTTTAATATACAACTTCCTAAATTTCCCGTATTACTTAATGTTATTTTATCTTGTGTTGGGGAAAAACATCCCTCATATATAGCATTTTTCATTCTCAATTCTAGAGGATCTATCCCTATTGTCGTTGCTAATTTATCTAATATTCTTTCCATGCAAAATGTGAGTGCCGAATGACCAAAGCCACGATAGGATGTAACATATGTATGATTAGTATAAATTGTAAACGCATCACAAGAAATATTTTCAATATTATATGGGCCACTACAGTTTACAGCTATTGCTTTTGTCATATTAGGTCCAGTATCGGCATAAGCACCGCAATCTACATGGTAAGTACACTCTAGTGCCTTTATTAAACCATCTTTAGTGGCACCTATTTTAAGACTTCCTTCAGTTCCTATTTTACAGGGTGCCATCGAAATATCTTCTTCCCTGGAATTAGCCATTTTAACCTTTCTTCCTCCAACTGCCCTTGATGCGAGATATGCTATGAATTCAGGCTGTATAGTAGCTTTCCCACCAAAAGCTCCACCAACCAAAGGAACACGTACAATAATATTACCTTCTGGTATATTATAAAGTTTACTTATCTGTTCTTTTACTGAAAAGGGTCCTTGTGAAGATGTATTTATTATCACAGTACCATTTGGTAATATTTCAACCTTAGCATTTCTAGTTTCCATAGCAAGGTGATCTGATTGAGGAAGTGAAAAACTTGACTCTACAATAACTTCACTTTCTGACCATCCTTTATTCATATCTCCCTTTCTTATTTTTACATGATTTGCAATGTTGGAATTAGGTTGAGGATATACATCCTTAACTGGACAATGATACTCTCCTAGATTTTCATGTATTAGTGTGGCACCTGGCTTTATTGCTTCATTTATTGAGTTCACTATAGGTAAGGGCTCATAAATAACTTTTATAAGTTTTACGGCGCTCATTGCTTCTTCTTCACTATTAGCTACTACTACAGCCACAGGCTCTCCAAAATATCTTACCTTATCTTTAGCAATAGGAGGTCTATCTTCTATTACAGATCCACTTAATACTGAAAAATAATCTCCAGTAATTACAGCCTGAACTCCTTTAGCTTTTAGTGCCTCTGAAGTATCAATTAATTTTATAATTGCGTGTGCATGAGTACTTGTAAGCATCTTAGCATGCAAAGTATCGGGGGTTTTTGTATCACAATTATATTTTGCAGCACCAGTAACCTTATCCCAGGCTTCCTTCCTTAGAGTACTCACTCCAAGTCTCGATATATCCCTCATATACTGCTCTCCCTTCATATAAACACTGAATATATAAAAGAATATTTATATTAAAATAGTTTCTCCACATTTATTTAAAATATTCAAAATATGGAATCACTACCTGCTAGATTAAAGACACAGAAAAATAAAACTACTGACAAAATATATTTTGTCAGTAGTTTTATTTTACAAAATCGTGGATTTTTAATCCGCGTCCTATTAATCGGTGAACTTAAAAATGAAATTTATACTATTTAAATCTATCAAATTCTAATTCGTTAGATATACTTATATTATAAATATATGAAATAGATATTTCATTTATAAAATCTTTTTTTAATGTTTCGTCAAATTTTATATTATTTAATTTTTCATGGTAACCCATTACAAAATTCTTTAAGTCATTTATTTCATGGAAAATATAATAATTTAGTCCTTTATCATCAATTTTATAATTTTCTTTTACTATTTGATAAATAGTTCTTCCTCCAAATAAATCTGCTAAATATCTAGTATATGCATGAGCAATTAATAGTTCTTTATTTTTTTCTCCAATATGATTTATTCTATTTACAAATACCTTTGTTGATATTAATGGTTCCATACTATCTAATTTATCCTTTAGTAAATACTTAACATCTTTCATTATTGCCTCAGCACGATAAACTTCTGGTAATGCAAAGTCTTTAATATATTTATTACCTTTGTTCTTTTCCAAATTAGATTCTATTGCATTATATATATGATAAAGATTATATATATATTCTGCATAGGTAGTCACATTAGCATTTCCTTCAATTAATCTCTTTATAAATCCTGTATGTTCTGCCATATCGTGTAGTTTTGAACTATTCAACCTTATTTCATTAAGAAAAGTATTTTCCATAACAAACACCTCCTTTATATAATTATTAATTATTGACAACTATAATATGCATATTAATTATAGAATTTAATTTAGAATTGGATATCTTCTACTTATCATCTTTAAAATCCTGATCTTTTTCAATAAACCAAAAGTTACAGCATGAGGCTCCATCAGCCAATGTTGATGTTCTAATTAATTTTGATTCACCAAAGTTTGCAGTAATGAAATCTGTTTTACAAAGTTGAGGAGTAACTTCTGGACATCCTTCCATTTTACACAATTCACAGAGTGCACAACGAGTAAATTCAAAATAAGTTCCTATTTTATGCTTTTCTTTATCTTCTCGCATTATCCAATTTGTTGGATACTTATTAGCATTTTCCTGTGACCATTTCGACACATCCTTTATCCACTTCTTATACTTATTTGAGGTTTGACTTTTATTTTTACATGCTAATTTCACAATCTTAGAATTGTTTAATCCTTCTGAAATAATTCCACCCATTTCTTCAGGAGTGATTTTTTTATCAGCTGCTTTATAACATGCAATAAAAACTCCTCCCATATAGATATTATTAACTAATTTATTTTCCTTCCCTCCAATATGAGGTGCTCTTAAGATAAGGGCTTTGTACTCTTTTTTTGTCTTTTTTAATAAATCATTGGTATATTTTTTACTATATCTTTTAGAAATCTCCTTCTTTAAAATTCTCTTAAATACAAACCAATAAAGCTTACAAGAATTTGTATATTCCATTTAATCACCCCTTGAATAATTAAACTATTACTTATTAAGCAAATTATCTACCATATATTATAAAATATCAAATTGTTTCGTTCCTATTCTATATATCATTCTATATTGGTTCATATTCTGTTGTCCCTCTTTTTTATTTGCTCAATCCAATTTATCATAGTATCAAAGCATAGCCTAGGATTATCAACATTACAGTGTTCTCCGGCATTTTCTTTTTCTGTAAATATTCGAACAGTGAGTGATCTTACATTTGTTAGTGCATCAATTTCTTTTCCTACAGTATGATAGTCAATAAAATGATCCTTATTTGCTCCAATTATCAACATATCCTGTTCTATTTTATGGGCAATATCAAGCATTTGATATTTATTCATCTTAACTATATATTCATAAGGAGTTTTTGCCTGATATGCGTACATTCCATGAAGAAGTCCCCATTTTACACTTTCATCACCGCTTTTAAGTTTCTTGTTTACAATAGTATTTATGAGAAAACTCATCTTATACTTTATGCACCATTTAATAATGCACTGTTGATTTTTAGACAGACCAAATAAAATCACATCAAAGAAGTTTGGAAATATTGACCATGCAATGACACGTTGTATTCTCTTATCAAAAGCTGCCGCGCGAGGAGCCAGCATTCCTCCAAGTGAAGCACCAACTGATAAGCCAAACATCCTTTTACAGGTTGCTGAAAAATGCGAAGAACTGTTAAAGCCTGCACGAATTGCAGAGTCCGTCAAACTTTCACCACTTATTACATAAGCATATGTTTTTCTCATTTTTTCAAGAACAAGAAAACTTGCAAGGGATACACCCACCTGTTCGCTAAAAAGATGAGATAATCTGCTTTGAGAAAGGTAAACGATGTTACAAAGCTTTTCAATGGTGTCTTCATAGATCCCCTCAGCTTTTGCAATTGCGCTAAGTACTGTGATAATGCGTTGATCATATTCCTGCTGAGATGGTGTATTTAGTTGGCAAGCCATAAGAATTTCCTTATCAACTTCTCTACTATTATCATTATTATCTATCCATATATTAATTACAGTATCAACTATATCTTCATCAATTATAGAAAAACTTTTTCCATGAAGATATTTGTTTTTAAGTTGGCCGCTAAGCGTACTTGTTTCCTCAAAAAGAAACACAAGCACACCTTGCAAACAAGCTTTTATAGTATGTTCAACATTTGAATCAATACATATACCTCGACACAATAATTTTTTACCATTAATATAACACTCCATATCATTACCAAGACTGAAAATCATATGTTTAGCAACATGCTTATGTAATTCTGGGGTTTTATAATCTGAAAATATAAGTGTATGACCATAGAAGTAAAATACATTCGTCAAATCCATCCCCTCCTTTAAACTATACTTTTTTCACCTGATCATTTCAATATAGTAGACTTTATAATCTTTATTTAATATTATTATAAAAACAACTTATTTAAAAAGTAAGTTCAGATTGTTAAAAAAGCCCCCAGTTCATGGAGGCTTTTATTTACGTCAAAATTCTTTTGCGCCATAGTACTGGGAAAAATATTTATTTTGCACAGTAATTTTAAACTTCAATTAAACTACACAAAAATAGTATGATAGCACCATGGCTATCTTTTTCATTTTTTAAGGGTAATTTGACATTTATACCCTATAGCATAAATTTTCTTCACATACATAAAAAATAATTCTCTCGATTTTCATTCCCTATTTTCCTGTTTTCTATCTACCATAACTTGAATAACTCTATGTCATGTCATCTATATTTTCGCCTAAAAAACAGGGCAAAAACCAGACATTTTTCAGCCTCATTTTCGCCCGTTTTCCATTCCAAAACCACAACATATTGTGGTTGAAACGTCTTATTTCTTCTTGTCACCGTAATACGTCATCAGAATTATAGTCTCCACATGATATGTATTAGAAAACATATCAACCGGCTGTACTTTCATAGTTTTATATCCTAACTCTTCTAAAACACCTAAATCCCTAGCTAAAGTTGCAGGATCACAAGATACATAGACTATTTTTTCAGGTGCCATTTTTGCCATAGCCTCCAAAAGAGATTTTTCACACCCTTTTCTCGGTGGATCTACCACAACTACATCAGCCTTTATACCTTTCTCTATTAATTCAGGTATTATTTGTTCAGATTCACCCACTATAAAGTCCACATTATCCACATTATTTTCCCTAGCATTTAATTTTGCACTTTCTATGGCTTCATTTACTATTTCTACTCCATATACTTTTTTAGCCTTTTGCGATAAAAATAAAGATATTGTTCCCGTTCCACAATAAGCATCAAATACTACTTCATCTCCTTTTAAATCTGCATATTCTAATGCTTTATTATAAAGCACTTCTGTTTGTATGGGATTTACTTGAAAGAAAGACAAAGGTGTTATTGCAAATTTAAAGTTTCCTATGTAGTCTATTATTTTATCCTTTCCCCAAAGCACAATAGATTCTTTACCCAATACTACATTTGTCTTTTGGGAATTCATATTTTGAATAATACTTACAACTCCTTCTAAATCCTCAGTAAGTTTATTTATTAACTCTTCTTTGTGAGGTAACTTTTTATCTTTAGTTACCAATACAATCATAATTTGTCCTGTTCTGAAAGCAGTTCGCACCATTATATGTCTTAGATTTCCTTTATGTTCTTTTTCATCATATATGGATACATTAAATTTTTCTATCCATTCTTTTAGTATTTTTATAATCTTATCTGCCTTTTCGTCTTGTATAAAGCAACTTTTTAAATCTATTATATTATGACTTCTAGGAGCATAAAAACCTATATTTACCTTACCCTTTTCTTTTCCAATGGGAAGTTGAACTTTATTTCTATATCTATAGGGATTTTCCATTCCCAATACTTCTTCAACTTCTACATCTATACCCCCTAGCCTTAATAGAGCATCTTTTACCTTCTGTCTTTTAAAATTTAACTGTTCTTTATAACTCATATGCTGTAACTGACACCCACCGCATTTTGTGTAAATATCACAAGGTGGCTCTACTCTATTAGCGGAAGGTGTAATTATATTTAATAATTTTCCTACAGCATAATTCTTATTTACTTTTATTATATTTACTTCCACTTCTTCTCCTAAAATTGCACCCGTTACAAATATGGTAAAGTTATTTATCTTACCTATTCCCTCACCTTTTGTCCCCATACCTGTTATGTATAGATTATATGTACTATTTTTCTTTACTGGTATATCCTTCTTCATTTAATCACCTTTATAATTTATTTTTTAAACACCTATTAATTTTATCATATTTTTAAATATTTCATAGATAAAAGGTATTAATATGGCTGGAAGAAGATTAGCTACTTTTATCTTTGTTATTTTTAACATATTAAGTCCTAGTGCCGATATAAGAAGGCCTCCCACTATAGACATGTTATTAATAGCTTCTGGAGTTAGTATGTCCTTTATTAAAAATGCTAATGAAGCTATAAAACCTTGATATATAAAAATAGATATAGCTGAAAAAGCAACTCCTATTCCATAGGTAGAAGAAAATATTATTGCTGAAAAACCATCTAACACTGACTTTGCATAAAGCGTAGAATTATTGCTTGATAGTCCTGCTTCTAATGAGCCAACTACACTCATAGCTCCAACACACATAAGTAATGTTGATAAAACAAACCCCTCAGAAATTTTTCCTCCTCCTTTTCCTTTTAATTTCTCCTCCATTCTATTACCTAGACTATGTAGTTTTCTATCTATGTTTATTCCTTCTCCAATTATAGTTCCCACAACTATACTCACTATAACTAATATAATATTATCTACATTAACAGATACTGATATACCTATAAGTATTATACACAGTCCTAAACCATTCATTATGCTTTCTTTTAAACTTTCTTTTATTCCTTTGTTTATTAATATTCCTATAATACTTCCTAAAAATACTGTTATAGAATTTACTATAACTCCTTTCATTTAAATCCCCCCTATACTTTTGCACAAAAAAAATTGCACCATTTACAGGTGCATAGTAAGAATCAGTTGTCCAATTTTATATATTAACAGCTTATTATACTATTATAACTCTAATTTTAAAATAGTATTCATTAAATTTTATTATAAATTTCCTCATCAAACATATCTATTATTCTGGATACTATATTTTTGCACTCTTATAAATTATCATAAAATTGTAAAAAAGTAAATCACTTTTTAGACAAAAAAACTGAGTATTATACAACACTCAGTTTTTTTCCTTAGTACCAATTAATATTATGCTCTACTTTTGCTTTTGGACTTAATTCAATATCTTTTAATGCCCATTTTTTAAATTCTTGATATCCTGTTCTATCTACAATATATCCTATATGTTCCTTACCACCTGGTGCATTTCTATCTATATATTCATCAATATAATCATAGGTATTAAGTATTATTTTTACTATACTATCTTCATCTATCCATGTTATAAAATCTCTAGCTATTCTAGGATTCTTTTTACCCGTTCTTCCCATAATAACTAACTTAAAGTATTTTTCTTCGCTTCTAGACCAAGCAGAAGTTGGACATTTATTTATACATTCTCCACATCCTATACATTTACTGTGATCTCTTACTACTTTGTAGTTTTCAAAGCTTAATGCACCTGTGGATTTCTTTTTGCAGACATTTACACATGCTTGGCATCCTATACATCTATAAGCATCATATTGAGGTTCTGTCATTCCTATAATTCCAAAATCCTGCATTCTTGCTTTTATACAATCATTAGGACATCCTGTTAAGGCTATTTTCACATGATAGTCATTAGGGAAAATAGCTTTTTCTATTTTCTTTGCAAATTTTGCAGTATTGTAATTTGCAAAAGGACATACATTATTTCCTATACAGGCAGATACATTTCTAGTTCCTGAAGCGGAATATCCCTTGTTAGGATTTTCTTGATTAATTTCTAGTCCCTCTATAATAGGTTGAAGTGCTTTATTTACCTCTGGTATATATTTCATTGGTATTCCAGGTATTTCAAATCCTTGTCTTATAGTTATATGAAGTTTTCCGTTTCCATAAGTTTCTGCAATATTTTGAAGAAGGCTTAAATATTTAGCATCTAAATATCCTCCTGGTACTCTTACTCTCGCTGCGGTTTTTCCTCTTTCTTTTGTAACCCTAAAGGCATTTTTCTTTAACGCTTTAGTATTTATATCCATAATATCACCCCTAATCTACGAGTTGTTTTGCTTTAGTATAATTAAATACAGGTCCATCTAAACATATATAGGTATCATCTATCTTACAATGACCACATTTTCCTACTCCACAACACATTTTTCTTTCATAGGAAACCCATATATTTTCTTGTTTTATTCCTCTTTTTAGAAACTCTTGTACAGTAAATTTCATCATAATAGGAGGTCCCACTATAATTACATTAACTTCTTCTATATTTTTTATATCTATCTTATCTACATATTTTGTTATAAGACCAACATTTCCTTTATAATCTTCATCAGCATTATCTACCGTTAAAGTAAAACCTATAGTCTTTTCCCACTCTGCTATATCTTTTTTAAATAATATATCTTCAGGAGATTTAAATCCACAAAGTACATTTAAACTTTTCACATTATTAATATTCTTTGTAAAATGTTCTATTACTCCCTTTACTGGAGCAAGTCCTGTTCCACCTGCTGCTATAATAAGTTCTTTTCCCTTATATAGGTCTACATCAAAGCCATTACCATAAGGTCCTCTCATAAAAAAGTGTCCCCCAGGGAAAAATGTATGAACTACATCTGTTACTTTTCCAACTTTTCTTATGGTTAAATCTATATAATTTTCTCCTATACCGCACACAGATATAGGTGCTTCTCCATATTTAGGAATGGATACTTCAAAGAATTGACCTGGTTTTACATCTCCTTTGTATTCCATTCTAAAAGTATAATCTATATCTGTATGAGGAATTATTTCTAATATTGTTGACTTAAAAGGTAAATATATATTGTTTTCCAATTTAATTCTCCTCTCCAATTTCAGCATTTAATTTATTAACACAGTTTGAAAATGAGATATATTCTTGGCACGCATCATCACATCTTCCACATCCAACACACATATGATATCCAAATCTTTTATTAAAGTCATATATCTTATGCATTACCTTAAATCTCATTCTATCCCCTTTATTTTTTCTAAATTCATGTCCTCCAGCCATAGTTGTGAATCCATCCACTTGACAAGATGCCCATACCCTTCTTCTCTCTCCAGCATTTTTATTATCTTTATAGAATACATCTTGCATAGTAAAACAGGCACAAGTTCCGCAAACTGTATTACATCTTCCACAGGCTATACATCTTGATGAATACTCTTTCCAAAAGTCAGATTCAAATATACTGTTATCCAATTTTTTAGGAATCTTTACTTCTAATTCATTTTCTTCTATAAATTTAGGTTCCACTTTTTCCTCTTCAAAATCTTTAAATATACTTAAAAAATCTTCATCTTTACAATTTACTAAAACTTTATCTTCTTGTCTTTTTACAAATAGTGAATAATCCTCTGTTTTATTTGTTCCCATACTTGTACAAAAACAATTTTCAAAACTTTTTTCACATTCTATCAATACAAATTTAACTTTTTCTCTAAGTCTTTTATAATATATATCCTCATGTCCATTTTTTAAATAAATTTCATCTAATCTTTTTACGGCATGTATATCACAACTTCTTAAAAATATAAGAATATTTTTTTCATCTGTTTTAGGTTCTAATACCTCATCTTCAGTAAAATAAAATAGTGTTTGTGTTATAGGTAATATGGTCTCCTTAGGAGAAAACAATGATTTTTTATTAAATTCTATCTCATCTATGGTTTTTACTTCTCCATATCTAACCATGTCTGTATCTGAAAAAGTACCTTTATTTCTTAAAAGTTTTGGTGCATATATTTTATAATCCTTTGCTAACTTATCCAAAATGTTATTAAATTCTTTTGTTTTCATTATGAATCCCAATTGTGTATCCTCCTTTTAACTTTGTTTTTTAGATATATACCAGTATGTCCATCCTATAAATAAAGCTCCTCCAACAAAATTACCTAAGGTCACCCATAGCATGTTGTGCATTAATCCTCCAAAGGTAATTTCTAATCCATGAGGTATCATATAAGCTATAGAAAATAATGTCATGTTAGCTACACTATGCTCAAATCCCGCAGTTATAAAAGCAAACAAGCACCAAAATATCATTATAAGTTTTGCTCCTTCTTCTTTTAACTTGAAGAAACACCAAACTGCAAGACAGACTAACATATTACATAAAATACCTCTTATGAATAATTCTATAGATGGTGCTGCTATTTTATTTTTTGTTCCAGATATTATAAATTTAGCTATATTCCCTTTTGGTAATCCTGAATAAGTAAACATTAATCCTAATAAAAAAGAACCTATAAAATTTCCTATATAACTAAATATCCAAACATTTAATGCTGACTTCCATGTTACTTTCTTCTCTAGGGCTCCAATAGTCATTATAAGATTATTGCCTGTAAATAATTCTGAACCTGCCACTAACACCAAACTCAATGCAATACCAAAGGATACACCCATAATTATTTTAGTAAAGGGTGAATTAGCTGGTGATAATATTCCTCCTATACTAAAAATTAACAATATACCAAACCCTACATAAATACCAGCTAGCATTGAAGCTAGTACATATTTTGCTTTACTTTCTTTTAAAAGGGCAACTTTTTTCTCTGAAGCAACTGCTAGTTTGTTAATTTCTTGACTAAACATTCCTCAATCCTCCTACATTTTTAATTTCTAATTTCATTTTTATTTTATCATGTAAGTTAAAAGGGGTATGTGACTACCATCACATACCCTTAAAATATTTAGAAAGATTCTCTCTATTCTTAATTATTATTTTTTTATCTTTAAATTCTATTAAATTATTTCTTTGGAAATCATTTATACATCTTGAAATAGTCTCCCTGCTGCTTCCAAGCATATCTGCTAGATACGTTACAGTAATATCTAAATCTATTAACGTTCCATTATCCATTTCTATTCCATAATCTTTGCTTAGTTTCCATAGTTTTGCGGCAAGTTTTTTATCCGTTTTTATGGGTACGGTATTTTTTAATTGTCTATAAAGCCTTCTTATCTTTTTACCCATAGAATCTATTATAATTTTATTGAATATAAAATTACTTTGCATAACTTTTAACATGTCTTTACTATCTAATGAAAGTATTTCACCATCTTCAAACATTTCACAACTTACTGAGGCAGAGAATCCATCAAATATTACTTCATTTATTATTTCATCTTTATCTAAAATATAAATTATTCTCTTTTGACCCATTTCAGATAATCTAAAAAGAGTTACTTTTCCACTACGAACCATATATATATTCTTAACTAAATCTTTTTCACTAAATAAGATTTCTCCTTTTTTTAGCTTAATTATACTAGATGCTTTAGATAATACAGATATCTCTTTTTCAGTAAGATCATTGAAAATTGGCATAGTCTCTATAATATTTCTCATAAAATCACTCATATCTTACATTATTATATAGTAATCCTACCGTTATATACTATTCCTCTTTTTACATCCATGGTTATGAAATATCCACTTTTTAATACATCTGTTGCCCCACCTGCCCCACATATAAATGGTATTTCATTGGTTATACATTCTATTGCTAAGTGAGAAGTCAATCCTCCTCTTTCAGTTATAACTCCTGATACTCTATTTAGTATAGAAACATAATCTATATCTGCATCTTTTACAACTAATATATCTCCACTTTCTATAACCCTTTCTGCTTCTTCTGTACTATTTACAACTTTAGCTATACCATAACCTGCACTATTTCCAGCACCTCTTCCCTGAACAAGGATATCTCCAACTACATGAACCTTTAGCATGTTAGTTGTTCCTGAATAACTTACAGGTATTCCAGCTGCTATTACAACCAAATCTCCTTTTCTTATATATTCTGCTGTCAATGCTATATCAACAGAGTTTTCTATTAAAGCATCTGTGGATGTAAATTTAGTAGTAAGTATTGGGAACACACCCCAACTCAATGCTAACTTTCTTGCTACATTCTTACTTGGTGTAATCGCTATAATAGGACATGCTGGTCTATATTTGGAAACTGCTCTAGCTGTATATCCTGTTTGAGTAGCTGTTAATATAGCAGATGCATTTAACTCTGAAGCTGTTGTACAGGTTGCTATGCTTATCGCATTAGCCACACTTAATACACGCGCTTCTCTTTTTCTGTTAAATATTTCATCATAATCCATTGTTTCTTCTGCAGTTCTAGCAATCTTAGCCATAGCTTTAGCAGCTTCTATAGGATATTTTCCTCCTGCTGTTTCACCACTTAACATTACCGCATCAGTTCCATCAAATATAGCATTGGCTACATCTGAAACTTCTGCTCTTGTTGGTCTTGGATTTCTAATCATAGAGTCTAACATTTGAGTAGCTGTGATAACAGGTTTGCCAGCTTTGTTACATTTCTCTATAATCATTTTTTGAATTATAGGTACTTGTTCCATTTGTAATTCTACACCCATATCTCCTCTAGCTACCATTATTCCATCAGAAAACTTTATTATTTCATCTATATTTTCTACCCCTTGTTGATTTTCTATTTTAGAAAATATTTGTATATCTGTACCGCCGTTTTCTTCTAGAACCTTTCTTATTTCCAATACGTCTGAACCTTTTCTAATAAAAGATGCTGCAATAAAATCTACTCCTACTTTACATCCAAATTCAAGATCACTTTTATCTTTTTCTGTTAATGAAGGTAATGAAACATCTACTCCAGGTACATTTACACCCTTATGGTTACTTACAGCACCACTATTTTTAACTACACAATGTACTTTACTTCCCTCTACTTCTTCAACTTCTAATCCTACAAGTCCATCATCTATTAGTATGGAATCTCCTGTTTTTACATCATTATGCAAATCATTATAAGTTATAGAACACTTTGTTTCATCTCCTAAAATTTCTTCCCCACAGTATATAGTGAATTTATTTCCTTCTTTTAATTGTACAGTTTTATCTTTAAAATCTCCTGTTCTTATTTCAGGTCCTTTTGTGTCTAATATTACAGCAATATTCTTATTAAATTTGTCACTTAATTTTCTTATTAAATCAATCCTTATTTTATGTTCTTCATGGGTCCCATGTGAAAAGTTATGCCTTGATGCACTCATTCCTGCTTTTATTAACTCACTTAATACTTCTTCGCTATCACTAGCTGGTCCTATGGTAAACACCATTTTAGTTTTTTGCATAAATGTTCCCTCCTAAAATTTTTTAATATGATAAAGCCTTAGCTATTTCATATAGTTTCTCATCAAATTTACCTTCAATAGATAAAGCCTCATGTATATCCATATCCACAATTCTATTATCATTTATTCCAACTACCCTAGAGGACTTTTCTTCCAACAATAATTCTACTGCCCTGTTTCCCATTCTTGAGGCTAATATTCTATCGTTAGCTGTAGGGCTTCCTCCTCTTTGTATGTGTCCTAAAACAGTAGCTCTTGTTCCAACACCGGTTACCTTTTCAATTGTTTTAGCTATATCATTAGCTTTTCCTGCTCCTTCTGCTACTATTATTAGATTGTGCATTTTCCCGTTTTTCTTACCTTCTAATATAGTTTTACATAATTTGTCTATATCAAACCTTAATTCTGGAACAATTATACTTTCAGCACCACCAGCTAGACCTGCGTATAATGCTATATCACCACAATTTCTTCCCATTACCTCCACTACACTAGCTCTACCATGAGATGTAGAAGTATCTCTTAATTTATTTATGGCATCTAACACAGTATTAACAGCAGTATCAAATCCTATTGTATAATCTGTGTAAGCTAAATCATTGTCTATGGTTCCTGGTATACCTATAGTTTTTACCCCTAATTCAGATAAGGATTTTGCTCCTTGAAAAGACCCATCTCCTCCAATTACAACTAACCCCTCTACTCCAAATACTCTTAATATATCAGTGGCCTTTTTCTGACCCTCTTCTGTTTTAAATTCTTCGGACCTAGCCGTTCTTAGTATAGTTCCACCTCTTTGAATTATGTCTGCTACACTTCTTCTCGTCATTTCAAATATTTCTCCATTTAAAAGACCATCAAAACCTCTCTCTATTCCTAATACCGTTATTCCTTTATCTAAACCTGTTCTTACTACAGCTCTTATGGCTGCATTCATTCCAGGTGCATCTCCTCCGCTTGTTAAAACAGCTATTTTTCTCATTAGTTGATATACCTCCTTTTGTACCCATGGGACGCTTTTAATCCCACCCTATATATAGGTTAGTTTTTACTGCACTATATACTTATTGTAGTAGAGTTCATTGTAATATTCAACACAAGATAAAAAAATGCGACGCATTTTTAATGAATAACTAACAATGAACAATGAATAATTAAGGTGAATTTTCCTCCTTAATTGTTCATTATTCCTTGTTCATTAATAAAAATTTTGGTTCACAAAATTTTCATTTAGTTATTTTAACATTTTCACCACCAAAACTTCTTTTCATCCAATCTATAACTCCTATTTCATCTTTTAACCATAATTCTTCTTTGGCTTTGTAAGTTTGTTTAACCTGTTCTATGTACAAGTAAACAGGTGTGTTACCTGAATGTTCATTGGATATTATTCTTAATTTACTTAGAGAAACTTTTAAGTCACTCTTTCTTTCAATTCTTATATAGATTTTTTTTTCTTCTTCATATTGAGAAAATAAACTTATATCTTCACAAATTAATTTTGGTTCTTCCCCTTCTCTTAAATTAACCCTACCTTTTAATATAATAATTTCATCTTCAAATATAATTTCTTTATATTTAGAAAGTGTTTTAGGAAAAATTATAACTTCTATAGTACCATATAAATCTTCTACCTCTATAAAAGCCATCATTTCATTAGATCTTGTTGCTTTTTTATTTACATTAGTTATTATTCCCCCAATTATAACTTTTTCTCCATCTTTTACTTTTCTTTCACCTTCTATAAGGTCTCCTTCTAGACCTTTATCAGAAACTATATCTGATATGTTTATAGATACTTTATTCTTGAAATCATTTTTATATTCATCTAAAGGGTGTCCTGATAGATATAATCCTGTCATTTCTTTTTCCATAGATAAAATATTTTTCTTATCAAATTCATTTATATTTGGATACTGAATCTCTAGGCTACTTTCCTCTAATTCTTCAAATAAGTTTACTTGTCCCTGAATATTTTTTCTTTTATCATTATTTATTGAATCCAATACCTTTTCGTGAACTGCTAACATTCGAGATCTAAAGATCTGAAAATTATCAAAAGCTCCTGCCTTTATTAAGCTTTCCATGGCTCTTTTATTTATACAACTTAAATCCACTTTGGAACAAAAGTCCTCTAGATTAGCAAATGTTCCCTTTTTACCTCTAGCTTCTACTATATTTTCTATAGCATTTAATCCTACGTTTTTAATAGCAGCTAACCCAAATCTTATTCTATTTCCTTTTACAGTAAACTTACCATAACTTTCATTTACATTTGGTGGTAATACTTCCATACCTTCTTCTTTTGCATATCTTGTATAGTACGCTACCTTTTCACTATTCCCCATAACACTATTCAACATTGCAGCAATGCATTCTGTAGGATAGTATCTCATTAAATATCCTGTTTGAAAAGCCACTACTGCATAAGCAGCTGCATGGGATTTATTAAATGCATAGGATGCAAAATCTAGCATGGAATCAAATATTTTATTTCCTATTTTCTCATCTATGCCGTTACGTACGCATCCTGGTACTTCTATATTCCCACTTTCATCTATAATTCCATATACAAAATTTTTTCTTTCTTCTTCCATTACATCATGTTTCTTTTTAGACATTGCACGTCTTACTAAGTCACTTCTTCCCATAGAGTATCCGGCTAGCTTTCTAACAACCTCCATTACCTGTTCTTGGTAAACCATACAACCGTAAGTAACAGAAAGAATATCTTCTAACCTGGGTGTTAAATACTCTATTTTTTCTGGATTTTTTTTGTTAGAAATATACTTTGGTATTTCTGCCATAGGCCCAGGTCTGTAAAGACTTATTCCTGCTATTATATCCTCTAGAGAATCAGGTTTTAGTTCTCTCATAAAGCTTGTCATTCCATCTGATTCTAATTGGAACACTCCTACAGTTTTTCCTTCTCCTATCATGTTATATACTTCTTTATCATCAAAATCCAATTTATCTAAATCTATATCTATTCCCCTATTTTCTTTTATCATAGCTACAGCATCTCTCATTACTGTTAGGGTTCTTAACCCTAAAAAATCCATTTTTAATAGTCCAAGTTCTTCTAATGTTCCCATAGTAAACTGTGTAACTATATTTCCTTCATTTTTCTGTAAAGGCACGTAATTTACCAATGGGTGAGATGCTATTACCACTCCTGCTGCATGAGTAGAAGTGTGCCTTGGTAATCCCTCTAATTTAATAGCAATATTAATTAAGTCATTTATCCTATGGTCATTTTCATATATTGCCTTTAGTTCTGGATTTAATTGTAATGCTTTATCTATAGTTATACTTGTTCCAGGCACGGTAGGTATCATTTTTGCAATTTTATCTACTTCTACATAGGAATAATTCATAGCTCTTCCTACATCTCTTATACAAGCTCTCGCAGCCATAGTTCCAAATGTAGCTATTTGAGATACATTATTTTCTCCATACTTTTCTACTACATAGTCTATAACCTCTTGTCTTCTTTCATAACAAAAATCACTATCAATATCAGGCATAGATATTCTCTCAGGATTTAAAAATCTTTCAAATATTAAACCATATTTAATAGGGTCTATCTTAGTTATTCCCAAAGTATAAGCTACAATAGAACCTGCTCCACTTCCCCTTCCAGGTCCTGTCATTATATCTTTTTCTTTAGCAAATCTTATAAAATCCCATACTATAAGAAAATAATCTACATATCCCATTTCCTTTATTACATTTAACTCATATTCAAGTCTATTTTTTAGTTTTTCATCTACAGTATCATATTTTTCTTTTAATCCTTCATAACATAGTTCCCTTAAATAATCATAATTATCCACTTTATCTGGAAGAGGGAATGTAGGTAATTTAGATTCGTGAAAATTATATTGAAAATTACACTGTTCTGCTATTTTAATTGTATTTTCTAATGCTTCAGGAACATGTGAAAATAAATTATACATCTCTTCAGGAGATTTTAAGTAAAACTCTCCTGTAGGATATCGCATTCTATTCTCTTCCTCCACGGTTTTTCCAGTTTGAACGCAAAGAAGTATGTCATGTGCCCTGGAATCTTCCTTTTCTATATAATGCACATCATTAGTTGCCACTAACGGAATGGATAGTCTTTTAGACATAGCTATAAGTTCATTATTTACTTTAACCTGTTCTTTCATTCCATGATCCTGCAGTTCTAAATAAAATCCCTCTTTGAATATTTCCTTGTAATTTAAAGCAGCTTTTTCAGCTTTTTCTATATTTCCTTTTAATATGTAAGATTGAACTTCTCCTCCCAGACAGGCACTTGAGGCAATTAATCCCTCACTATGTTCTCTTAAAAATTCGTGATCTACTCTGGGTTTATAATAAAATCCATCTATAGATGCTTTACTTACAATTTCCATTAAATTCCTGTATCCTACATCATTCTTAACTAAAAGAACTAAATGGTATATAGCATTATCATTATCTACTCTTTTAATGTGCATGGATTTAGGCACTACATATATTTCACAACCTATTATAGGTTTTATACCTTCTTTTATAGCTTCTTTATAGAATTCCACACATCCATACATAACTCCATGATCTGTTATGGCAATACTTTTCATACCTAATTCTTTAACTTTTTTTATTAGTTCTGTTATTTTTGCAGAACTATCTAAAAGAGAATATTCTGTATGTTGATGTAAGCTAATCCAATTGTATTCTTTATGTGACATAAAGCCCACCTTTCTTAAAAATTATAGTTTGTTTTCGATAGCTTTTATAGTTATTAAAGACTTTGCTATAAAATCTTTTTTATCATCAAATAAACTTACCTCTACTTTATAAAAAGCCTTACCTAAAAACTCACAAAAGGCTGCACTTGAAGATATTATACTAACATTAGCTTCTATTTCTGTATCTATCTGTACTGGCTTCATAAAATAAGTAGATATATTATCTACAAATAAATTTGTTATATTTATTTGGTTTAAATAAAAAGTTGCCATAGATGATATTAGCATATTTAATGAGTTCCAAGAAGCTATTCCTAAAGGATCTAACATTTCAGGAGTTATTGTGCCATAAAAATGCATAGCTTTTTGACCTAATTCGCTTTTAAAGTTTTTAAGAACTTCACTGTCTAAATTTCTATAATCTTTGTTCTCTTTTGATATATACTTTAATGCCTGTATTATATCTTGTCTATTTACAGTTCCTATTAACTCTTTGCCTCTTATAACTGGATAAAAATCATTTACTTCTGTTTCTATAACATAATTAGCATAGGCTACAGAAGTTTTTCCTTCTAGTGTAGTTATGTTTTTCCTCATTATCGTTTCTATATTTTCTAATGGTTCTGCATCCATAATATCTTTCAATTCTACTAAACCTAAAAATCTCATATTTTCATTAACTACTGGAATAACATTAATATTTTTAAATTTATTATTATTTCTTTTTATCATATCAGCACATTCACTAATTTGAATATCATTTCTAAAATAAAGAAACTCTTTATTCATTATATCTTTCATTAATAATATTTTCTTTTTTACTTTATTATGAAACATAGCTCTATTTATCATTTTTGCTACTGTAAAAGTATCATATAAAGAACATATAACTGGCATTTCTTTAGTGTCTGCTAATTCTTTTATATAATTACTACACTCAGATCCCCCTGTAATTATTATTCCACAACCATTTAATAGAGCTAGCTCTTGCACCCTTTCTCTATTTCCAACTATAATTAAAGAATTGGGAGTTATATATTCTTTAATCCTCTCTAAAGTCATTGCCCCTATTATCATCTTATTTATAGTCTTATGAATACTTTTTTTCCCTGCTGCAATATTTCCATCTACTATATTTACAATTTCTCCGTAAGTTATATTTTCTTCTCCATTATAATCAGGTTTTCTTATTCTAATAGTGCCAATTCTAGGTATAGTAGTTACAATTCCCATTTTACTACACTCTTTTATACCTTTATAGGCTGTTCCCTCACTTATCTCTAGTAAATTAGCTATAGTTCTTACAGAAATTTTAGTGCCTATAGGTAATTGAGAAACATATCTGATAACTTTCCCATGCTTTGTCATAACTTAAAAATTACCCTCCTTACTAAGTTCCTCTGCTATTTTTTCTATTCTTCTTAGTCTATGATTCACTCCAGATTTTCCTACAGGGGGGCTCAGCATCTCTCCTAATTCTTTTAAAGACACATCAGGATACTTTAGTCTTATCTCCGCCATATCTCTCAAGTTTTTAGGTAGCCGTTTTAATCCTATCTCTTTATTTATAAGATTTATACTTTCTATTTGCCTTACAGCTGCATTTACAGTTTTGCTTAGATTAGCTGTTTCACAGTTTACTATTCTATTTATATTATTTCGCATATCTTTCATTATTCTTATATTTTCTAGTTGGAGCAATGATGAATGGGCTCCTATTATATTTAACAGGTCAGATATTTGTTCCCCTTCCTTTATATAAATTATAAAATTACTTTTTCTTTGAATTACTTTAGAATTTAAACCATAGCTATTTATGAGTTCACTTAACTTGTTTGCATACATCTCATTATTAGTTACAAACTCTAAATGATATGTCTTTTCTGGATTGCTTACACTACCTCCACCTAAAAAAGCTCCTCTTATGTAAGCCTTTTTAGTATTATCATCATAAACCAAATTTTCTGATATATTATAATTTATAAAAAAACCTATATCTTCTATTTTTACAACTTCCGTCTTTTCTAGTAGTTTTTTAACACCTTCTTCTTCATTTATAACAATTATATATACATTATTTTTCTTAAAGGAATTACTCTTTTTAATCATTATATTAGTGTGTATATCTAAAATATTTTTTAATATTTTAAATACTAATCTGGTTATTGCTGCATTTTCTGTTGCGATTTTAAATCCTATTCCCTTATTTCTTCCAAAGGTCAATGTGCCACTTGCTCTCATAATTGCTGATAACAAAGCCATGGCTTCTTTTTCTTCTAATTCATCATACCTACAAACTTCATTTTTTACTTTTGATGAAAATGACATATTTTCTTCTCCTATTTCCTGTTTTTTTCTTTCAATCTTTCTGATAAATAGAAGTATTCTATTATCTTCTTTCTATCATATAGTAATTTTTTATCCATTATAGTTTCAATTAGTATAGATGCTAATTTCTCTGAATTATGCCTAACTACACCATCTTTGGTGGTGACAAAATCTGCTCCAATTACATTTACATTTAAATCTCTAATATTCTCCTCATCAATTTTCACTAAGTGGGAAGTCTCTTCACAATATTTATTTTTTATACTTTTTTCTATTTTACCTACATTAACAATCACATAATCAATTATACCATTTCTACTATGATCAAATATGGCTTTTATATGATCTGATACAGTATACCCCTCTGTTTCCCCTGGTTGTGTCATTATATTGGAAACATATATCTTTAAAGCATGACTTTTCTCTAATTCACGTGAGATATCTTTTACAAGTAAATTAGGTATAACACTGGTGTATAAACTACCTGGACCTAATATTATAGCATCTGCTTCTCCTATAGCACTTACTGCCTCATCAACAGCCTTAGCATACTCTGGTTCTATTAACATCCTATCTATCTTGGTTTTTTGTTTTATGGCCTCTCCTGGTATATTAGATTCACCTTTTACAAATTTTCCATTTTTGAGCTTTGCCTTAAGTATCATATTATCTAAAGTTACTGGTACAACCTTTCCTGTTACTGCCAATACAGAACTTACTTTTTTTATAGCCTCTTCAAAATTATTTGATATTCCATCCATAGCTGCTAAAAATAAGTTACCAAAACTTTGATTCTTTAGTCGTCCATCTGTAAATCTATATTGTAAAAGATCCTCCATTAATGGTTCCGTATCCGACAATGCTAATATACAATTTCTTATATCTCCTGGTGGAAGTATACCTAAGTCTTCCCTTAAATCTCCTGATCCCCCCCCATCGTCTGCTACAGTAACTATTGCAGTTATATTAGAAGTGTAGTATTTTAGCCCTCTAAGCATTGTAGATAACCCAGTTCCTCCTCCAATAACAACTATCTTAGGACCTTTTACCAATAGTCTCTTTTCATATATTAAGTTTTCCAATTTTCTAGAATCTAAAGACACATTTATATATCCTTTATTTATAAGTGCAATAATAGATCTCATTCCTTGGGTGGCAGAAATATATATAACAAATATTCCTATTAATATTAAAAATATATAAAACGCTATATAATAAATACTATATAAATGGTGATTTACAAATTCAAGCAAACCAAAAGCTATAAGAAGTATTCCCATAATGGCAAGTAAAATCCATCGTTTTACTTTTATACCTGGCCTAAGCCAATCCATTAATTTCATAGTTTTTTACCGCCTTTATTATTATCCTCATGTATATCTCTATGATCAATGTTAACTTTATGTCCTTTTTCTTCTAATAATTTATATATTGAGTTTGCAATGGACACTGATCTATGTCTTCCTCCTGTACATCCTATAGCTACAATAAGCTGTCTTTTTCCCTCTTCAGTATAATGAGGTATTAGAAATTCCAAAATATCATTTAATTTACCTATAAACTCCTTTGTTTGATTAAATTCTAATACATAATCATACACTGGTTTATCATTTCCTGAAAAATTTCTTAACTCTGGAATGTAATAAGGATTTGGTAAAAATCTTACATCAAATAATAAATCTGAATCCAAAGGTATACCATATTTAAATCCAAAGGATACCACAGTTATGGTTAGTTGAGCTTCTACTTGGTCTCCATCACCGTATATTCTTGTAATTTCTTGTCTAAGATCCATATTAGTAAATTTCGAAGTATTGATTATGTTACTAGCTACATCTTTAACTTCTTTTAATCTGCTTCTTTCTAATGCTATTCCATTTAATATTCTTCCACCTGAAGATAGGGGATGATTTCTCCTGGTTTCTTTAAATCTTTTTACTAAAACCTCATCTGATGCTTCTAAAAACAATATTTCATACTTATAATTTTGATCCTTTATGTAATTTAAGCTCTCAAATAAATTATCAAAGAATTCTCCACCCCTTATATCTATAACGAGAGCTATTTTATTTATTCTTCCATCAGTTTTATAGCATGCTTCTGCAAACTTAGGTATTAATGTGGGAGGCAAATTATCCACACAAAAATATCCTAAATCTTCTAAGCTTCTTATAGCCTGCGTTTTACCTGCACCTGATAGACCTGTTACGATTACAAATCTCATGTTTTGTCCTCCTTATGCTAATTTATTTCTACCAGTATAAATTTATCTTTAACTACATTATAAAATATAATTGCATTTATTAATATACATTATAAAAAGAAAAGTTAAGGATATCCTCTTTATCCCTAACTTCTATAGTTAATTTAATTTATCTTCTCCTATGATTAAAACTTCTGTGTGCAATTCCACGTCAAATTTGCTTTTTACTGTATCTTGTACTATGTTTATTAAATTTAGTATGTCTTTTGCACTAGCATTACCTTTATTTATTATAAATCCTGAATGCTTTTGAGATACTTCTGCATCTCCTACATTTATTCCTTTTAGTCCACTTTCTTCTATAAGTTTAGCTGCAAAATACCCTTGAGGTCTTTTAAAAGTACTACCTGCTGATGGATACTCCAAAGGTTGTTTTGTTTTTCTTTTCTCTGTTAATTCTTTTATTCTATCATATATATTCTTAGAATCTCCTAGGCTAAGTTTTAAAATTGCTTCCAAAACTACATATCCATTCTTTAATATAGAACTTGTTCTATAACCCAGTTCCAATTCTTCTTTAGATAGATTTAATATTTCTCCACTTTTGTCTAAAACCAGTGCACTGTCTATAACTTGTGATATTTCTCCATTATAAGCTCCAGCATTCATAGTAAGCGCACCACCAATACTTCCTGGTATTCCACTTGCAAATTCCAATCCTTCTAAATTATTTTTAGCTGCCATATTTGATACCTTAGAAAGAAGTACTCCACTTTGAGCTATTATTTTATCATCTTCTATTTTTATCCTATTTAACTTACAAAACTTTATTACTAAACCTCTAATTCCTCCGTCTCTTACAAGCAAATTTGACCCATTTCCCATTATAAAATAAGGAATGTTGTTTCCTCTTGAATGCTTGATTACATATTGAACCTGTTCATAGGATTCGGGAGTAACTAATATATCTACTGGTCCTCCTACTTTAAAAGAAGTGTGATTTTTCATAAGTTCATTTGTTTTTACATTTTCGCTACCTAAGTTTTCAATCAAATTTGAAATAAAATCCTTATAGTGGTTCATATTTCCTTATCTCCTTGAACTTTAATTTTTATACCATAAATAAGTATAATGTATAAGTCCTTCTTAGGCAATACATTTAACATCTATACTTATTTATCATTTTTATCAAATAACTGGTGTATTATTCACTTATTAACTTATTTGTTATAATTCATTGGGAGCAAAAAATTCCTTGATACTCAATGCAGACCTCTTATCTATAGATGGGGTTTCTAGTAGTTGATCTATAGAAGCCTTTTTTATGCTTTCAATGCTCCCAAATTTCTTCAAAAGTTCTTTTTTTCTAATAGTCCCTATATTAGGTATGTCATCTAATATTGATTTTAAAACTCTTTTATCTCTTAAAGTTCTATGATAGCTAATTGCAAATCTATGAACCTCATCTTGTATCCTTGTAATTAGTTTCATAGCATTACTATCTAAAGAAATATCCTTCTCAATATTATTATATATAATCCCTCTGGTGGTGTGACTATCATCTTTAACCATACCGGCTACTGGAATTTCTATGTTAAGTTCTTTTAAAACCTCCAGTGCTATATTTACATGTCCCTTTCCACCATCTATTAATATTAAATCTGGAAAAACTGAAAATTTACCTGAACTAAATTCTAAATTCCTTTTTTGTATTTGTTGAATTTCTTCTATTCCTCTTTGAAATCTTCTTCTTAATATTTCTCTCATGCTATGGTAATCATTAGCACCTTCTACTGTTTTTATCTTAAATCTTCTATAGTCACTCTTTTTACTTCTACCCTTTTCAAATACTACCATGCTTCCTACAGAATCTACTCCTTGGATATTTGATATATCATAAGCTTCTATTCTGTTAGGCATATCATCAAATCCTAATATATCACTTAATTCGGCTAAGGCAACTTCATATAAAGCCTTATCTTGAAGATACTTTATTTTAAATTGTTCTAAAGTGAGTTTTGCATTTTTTTTAACTAAATTTAGAAGCTCTATCTTTTCTCCTCTTTTAGGAACTTTTATCTCCACTTTTGAACCCCTTCTTATAGTAAGCCATTGTTCTAATAAGTATTTATCTTCTATATCTGGAACGTATACCGTCTTAGGAACAAATGCAGCCCCACCATAGAAATCTTTTATAAATTCTGCTATAATTTTATATTCTCTTTCATCAGAAGTATACTCTAATATGAAGTGTTCTCTTCCTATTATTTTACCTTCCCTAACAAAAAATACTTGAACACAACTGTCCTTTTCATCTTTAGCTATATTTATATAGTCCTCATTTTGAAAGCTTCCCATTATAATCTTTTGCTTTTCTGTTATCTTTTTAACTGCAAAGATTTTATCTCTTAGAGATGCGGCTTTTTCAAATTGAAGACTATTAGAAGCCTCTTCCATTTGATTTTTTAATTTATCTAATATGTCCTTATCTTTTCCTGATAATAACTGTACTATATCATTTATTATTAAAGCATATCCCTGTTTTGATATATGCGCTCCACAAGGTGCCGAGCATAATTTTATATGATAATTTAAACAAGGTCTAGTAGGTTTTTGTCCATCTCTTATGTATCTTTTACAACTTCTTATTGGGAATATCTTTTTTATAAGTTCTATAGTTTCTCTTACTGCTGAGTAGTCTGTATAAGGTCCAAAATACCTACTACCATCCTTTGCTATGGTTCTACTAATAAAAACTCTGGGGAAATCTTCATTTATTGTTATCTTAATGTAAGGATAACCTTTGTCATCTTTTAGTAATATATTGTATTTAGGTCTATATTTTTTTATTAAATTGCATTCTAATATTAATGCTTCCATCTCTGAATCTGTAATTATATATTCAAATTCTGCTATATTGCTTACCATAACTCTTACTTTTTCCGAGTGATTTTTAGACTGTTGAAAATATTGCTTAACTCTATTTTTTAATATTTTTGCTTTTCCAACATATATTACTTCATCAGAAGAATTCTTCATTAAATAAACGCCAGGTTTCTCTGGTAATACTTTTAGTTGATATTCAAAATCAAACATCTATTCCTCCATTATTATTTAGCTTTATAACTTCATGATATTGGGCAATTTATATACTATATATCCGTATCCCAATATTACAATTAAGTTCTCTAGCATAATTCCCATTTTAGAATTTGTTCTAAAAGTTATTGGTAATTTCACATTCCCTTCTTTAAAGGGATAAAATAAGGGCACTCCTCTAGGAGTAGCCATATCGCATAATAAATGTGAGCCATACCCAATCATAAAATAATATATAATATTATAAAGATTATATATATTGCCAATATATCCTACTATAACAGAGAATATAATCATACCTGTTAAACTATGAGTAAGCCCATTCCTGTGAGTGGATATAGCAATAAACATAAAAAGTATTCCTATCGCTTTTATATGAGGCATACCACCACTTGCAATGCTATACCATAATAAAATTATACCTATACAAATATACATTATAACTTTAGTGAATTTATTTTTAAAGGGTAGAATATATTTGTTTATCATACTTTTAGGATGATCTATATCTGCCAATAAGGATCCAAAGGCAACTACCCCCAATGATATTATATTAAAATCCAGAGATAATTTTTCATAAAGAGCTATAGATGTGACTATTCCTACCCCTAAGTGAGTTTTACCTTTCATATGATCTCCTTAATAAATTTAATTATTATATTATCTAGAAACATAATAATTTCCAAAGGCCCTTCAATACTTTCATAAAGTAAAAGCCTTTGGAATTTCTCTAACTATATTTTATTTTCAATAGCATTTACAATTTGGCTATCCACAATATCTGCCATATTTAATAATATATCTTCTATTCCTTTAGGTTCAAAATTTCCATATTCCCCGTGATGAGCTAGTATAGAATAACAAATATCATCCAGATCTTCATCAGTCAAAGGATTACCCATTTCTATATTTATTTCTCTTATATATGCTGCACCTAAAACTAAGTGATCCATTTTTATATCTTTTCTTCTAATTATTCCATCAAAATCATACTCTTTTATTTTCATTATGTCATGCACTATAGCTTTTAACATAAGTCTATCTTTATCTATTACATTCTTAGCATCCATGTAAAAAGGATTGGTAACATAATCTTTTAATATATTTTCTATAGTTTTCATGACTCCAACAGTGTGAAGAAAAAGTCCTCCTCGTTTGTTTCCATGAAACTTTTCAGCTGCTACACAGTTTAAAAAATCTCTCCATCGCTTTTCATTATATCTATTTGCACCAGTAGCACCTATAGCTATTTTTCTATACTTTTCTTCTAAACTGTTTACTATGTCATTAAAATATTCTATTAAGCTCTCTGGAATATTATACTCCGGTACATAAAGACCATAATCTATTTCTTCTTTAACCATGTTAATTATAGGATTTCTTATTTGTATATTCCCATTAAATCTTGTAACTATTCCCTTAATGTTCACAACCAAATTTATATCTATGTGAGAATTTAAGGTTTCATAATTATCCCATACTGGAAAAGCTATGGTTCCCGTACTATCTTGCATAACCAACATTAAATAGGGACTGCCATCTTTTTTCCAACCAGTTTTCTTGTCACTTATTAATGCATTAAATTCAACTCTTTCTCCACTATTTAAAACTTCTAATTCTTGAATTTTCAATACAATCCCCGCTTTCTTATTTAATTATTTATATAATGCTGTTCTTATTATTTGGGAAGCTATTCTGGAAGATATTCCTCCACCTTGACCTCCCTCTTCTACTATAACTGCAACAGCAACTTGAGGGTTTTCATAAGGTGCAAATCCCATAAACCATGAGTGAGGTGAATATCCGTATCCTCCTTCTTTATGATCCGCTGTTCCGGTTTTCCCACAAACTCTTATACCTTGAACAGCTGCATTTCCTCCTGTACCTTCTGAAACTACTGAAGCCATGAGATCTTTAATTATATTTGCAACATCCTTACTTACAATCTCTCCTAAAGCCTCTGGCTTTTTCTTATCTATGGCTATTCCTTTTTTATTAACTATCTCTTTAACTATATATGGTTTCATCATTACTCCATCATTAGCTATAGTACTAGATACTAAAGCCATTTCCATAGGTGTAGCTAATAGTGATGCCTGACCTATTGCACTTTGTGCTATATTTCCTTTTTCATTACTTTTAAGGGTAGGAAATTGACTATTCTCTATAGCTATATCTGAAGAATTTATGTCTTTATTAAAATAAAAATCCTCTGATGTTTTCTTAAGTTTACTATTCCCCAAGTCTAATCCTAATTGTCCAAAAACTACGTTACTAGACCTTATAAAAGCCGTTCTAAAATTTATACTTCCAAAGGCAGCTCCTCCGTAATTTTTTAAAGACTGTCTTTCATTAAAAACTAAAGCTCCATTATCTATAAAAACTTTACTCATTAATCCATCTATATTCTGTAATGCACTTGCAGCAGTTACAACTTTAAATATAGATCCCGGAGGGTATAATCCAGAGGTTGCCCTATTTAAGAGAGGTCTATTTTCATTTTTATTTATATCTCCCCATATCTCTTTAAGATTATTTGGATTATAAGAAGGCTTAGATACCAATGCTAATACTTCTCCCGTTTTTGGATTAAGTGCTACTACTGCACCCTTTTTATCTCCTAGTAATTCATAGGCTTTTTGTTGCAAGTTAAAATCTAAGCTTGTCTTTAGGTTATTTCCATATTTCTCTTTATTATCATCTTTCTCTATTTTAAATATACTTTTTATATCTTCTTTAATATCAGTATTAGAAAGTTGTTCATCATATCTTCTTTCTATGCCTGTTATACCATATTGAGGATTTATATATCCTAGCACATGAGCAAAAGCTTCTCCTCCTATGTATTGCCTCTTCTGAGATTTTTCATCTATTCTACTGCTTTTACTTATTTCTTTATTATTTCTATCATATATGCTTCCTCTTAAAACCTTATTTTTTTGAGCCCATATTCTTCTATTGTATTGACTAGATACTATTTTAGGTCCGACAGATATTTCAAAATATGTTATATACATAAATAATCCTAGGAAACATATAAGAAATACCATCATGATTTTTTTTATATTATTTGAAATATCCTTCATTTTATCTACCCTCTTCTGATATCTTCTGAATTATTCCCAAGCTAATAAATGTACTAAGCATAGAACTTCCTCCATAACTTACTAAAGGTAGTGTTATACCTGTAAGAGGTATCATATTAATTACTCCTCCTACTATAACTAATGTTTGACATGCTATCATAGCGCTAAATCCAACTGTAATAAGTCTAGAAAAATTATCCTCAGCATATAAAGCTGCTCTCATACATCTATAAAATAGTAAAATATATAATATAATTATAGCAAAACCTGTTAGCATACCTAACTCTTCACATATTATAGAAAAGATAAAATCTGTAGTTATTACTGGTATATATTCTGGGAATCCTTTTCCTAACCCTGCTCCTAAAAGTCCTCCTGATGCAATAGCAAATAATGACTGAACAACCTGGAAACTTTTATCCGTAGCATAAGGCCATGGATCCTTCCATATTAAAAATCTTAGTTTTACATGGTCGAATAAATGATAACTCATAAAAGATCCTATGCCAAAAAGTCCAAAACAAGTTGCTATATATTTTATTTTAGAAGTGGCCATATAAAGCATGGTTATGGATATTCCAAAGAACATTAATGCACTTCCTAAGTCTCTTTGAAGAACCATAAATCCTAAAGACACCATAACTATAATAGCCGGCTCTATTAAATGTTTAAAGTTTTTATAATCTTTTAAGGATGAAGCCAAGTAAGCCACTAAAAATAATTTACCAAATTCCGAAGGCTGAAAAGCAAATCCACCTATGGATATCCAGTTTTTGGCTCCATATAATACCTTACCAAAAAGTGTACCCATACTCATAAATGCTATAGTTAGTACCATATATGCATACTTATATTTACTAAAGCTTTTCAAATCTGGTAGTATTACAACTATTAATATGAATGTTGTAACTCCTACAGCGAACCATATTATTTGTTTTATAGATGTAGCTTTATCTAATCTATACAACATTATTATTCCTATTATTGCTAGTATACTAGAAAAAATAAATATGAACTTATCTCCATCAGAAAAAAACTTTCTTATTATAAAATAAGAATATCCTATTAATAGACATGTAACTGCACCCATAAGAACGGCACTTTTATCAAAGTCTTTATTTAATATGGCTAAGTTAAAAAAACCAACTATACATAACAAATAAGTTAAAAGTAATAATTTTCTTTCATCTCTACTGGATTTCAAATAGTGTCACCACCTAATTTACTTAATCAATAAACTTCAACACAGTATTTCCTAATTTTACTACATCTCCAGACTCTAAGTACTTTTTGCCATTTATTTTTGTATTATTAACAATTGTACCATTAGTACTTCCTAAATCCTCTATAATATAATCGTTGTTTCTAAGATAGATTCTTACATGAAATGAAGATATATAAGGATCATCTATTATAAATGTGTTCTGTGCATTTCTTCCTATGCTTAACTCCCTTCTTAATGGTATAACTCCCCCTTTTTTAAAACTTGAATTATTACCTGGTTCTAATATCTCAAGACCTACTACTTTCCTTCTATCTCTTTTCCCTTTATTTCCTGATTTTATGTCCTTATTCATTATCCTAAGGGCTGTAAAAATTATTAAATAAATAATTGCTATCATTATAATTGTTATAACGCTACTAATTTTATTTAAAAGCATAGTTTCACCTTCTTTTTTACTATATATATTTAATAATATATACAGATATTATATTAAAAGACTAGCATCTTTAATATTTATGCTAGTCTAAAATAAATTATAGCATTTTTTTAAGATAATGTCCTGTATATGAATCTATATTCACACTTATTTCTTCTGGTGTTCCTATTCCTATTACTTCTCCTCCCTTTGCTCCTCCTTCTGGTCCTAAATCTATTATATAATCTGCTGACTTTATAACATCTAAATTGTGTTCTATTATTATAGCAGTATTTCCTCCATCAACAAGTCTTTGAATAATAGATATAAGTCTATTTACATCATCTATATGGAGTCCTGTAGTTGGTTCATCTAATATATATAGAGTCTTTCCTGTGCTTCTTTTTGAAAGTTCAGAAGCTAATTTTATCCTTTGAGCTTCTCCTCCTGATAATTGGGTTGATGGTTGCCCTAGTCTTACATATCCTAGACCTACATCCATTAGTGTCTGTAATTTATTTTTTATTTTAGGTATATTTTTAAAGAAATCCACTGATTCTTCTACTGTCATATCTAATATTTCACTTATATTCTTATTTTTATACTTAACCTCTAAAGTTTCTCTATTATATCTTTTTCCTTTACATATTTCACAAGGAACATAAACATCTGATAAAAATTGCATCTCTATTTTTATAATGCCATCACCTTTACATGCTTCACATCTACCACCTTTTACATTAAAGCTAAATCTTCCAGGCTTATATCCTCTCATTTTTGACTCCGTTGTATTTGAAAATACTTCTCTTATTCCATCAAATACTCCTGTATAGGTAGCTGGATTGGATCTTGGTGTCCTTCCTATAGGGCTTTGATCTATATTAATTATTTTATCTATATTTTCTATCCCCAATATCTCTTTATGCAATCCTGGATGTTCCTTGCTATTATTTAATTTTTTATTTAAACCTTTATATAATATTTCGTTTATTAATGTACTCTTACCTGAACCAGATACTCCTGTAATACAAGTAAATGTTCCTAGAGGAAACTCCACATCTACATTTTTCAGATTATTTTCCTTTGCCTCTTTTACAATTATAGATTTTCCATTGGACTTTCTTCTGTTTATTGGTATATCTATCTTTTTCTTACCTACTAGGTATTGACCAGTTAAGGAACCTTCTGTTTCCATTACAGTTTTTAAATCTCCAGCAGCTACAATTTCTCCGCCATGCTCCCCAGCTCCTGGCCCTATATCCACAATATAATCTGCCGCTCTCATTGTGTCTTCATCATGTTCCACCACTATAAGTGTATTCCCTAAATCCCTCAAACGTTTTAACGTAGCTATGAGCCTATCATTATCTCTTTGATGCAAGCCTATACTAGGTTCATCTAAAATATATAAAACCCCTACAAGACTTGATCCTATCTGAGTTGCCAATCTAATTCTTTGAGCTTCCCCTCCAGATAAAGTCCCTGCCATTCTAGCTAAGTCCAAATAATCCAAGCCTACATCTATTAAAAACTGTAATCTACTTTCTATTTCCTTTAATATCTGATTACTAATTATTTTATTCTTGTTTGAAAGCATTAATTCTGATAAAAATCTTAACTCTTCTCTTATAGACATTTTACAAAACTCAAATATGTTTTTTTCTCCAAGAGTTACTGCTAATGCTTCTGGTTTTAATCTAGCACCTTTGCATTTTGGACAGAAATTGTCACTCATATAGTTTTCTATATTATCCTTCATATAATTAGAATTTGTCTCCATATACCTTCTTTTTAATGTATTCATTAATCCTTCAAAGGTATGATTAAAATCTACAGCTCTACCATCCTTTTTATATCTCACCTTGATTCTTTCTCCCTTTATTCCATACAATAGCATATTATATATTTCCTCATCTAGTTCTCCTATAGGAGTATTTAATGAAAAATTATATTTCTTAGATAAAGCTTTTAGTATACTAAAGGTCCAAGAATCTTCATTTGTTACAGTATTAGCCCAAGGTAAAATTCCACCTTCTAATATACTTTTACTTTTATTAGGAATCACTAATTTTTCATCTATTTCTAATAATGTACCTAATCCATCGCAGTAATCACATTTTCCAAAAGGTGAGTTAAAAGAAAATAATCTTGGTGATATTTCATCTATACTTATGCCACAATCTATACATGCAAAGTTTTCACTAAATAAAATATCCTCTTTGTCAATAACGTTTATAATTACTACTCCTTCAGATAACTTTAGAGCTATTTCTATAGAGTCTGCTAATCTACTCCTTATATCTGACTTTATTATAATTCTGTCTATAACAGCTTCTATTGTATGTTTTTTGTTCTTTTCTAACTTTACACTTTCTTCTTGTAAGTCTATAATTTCTCCATCTATTCTAGCTCTAACATATCCACCTTTTATTATATTTTCTATTACCTTAATATGCTCCCCTTTTCTACCTTTTATAATAGGTGCCAATACTTGTATTCTAGTTCTTTCCGGTAGTTCTAATATTTTATCTATCATTTGATCTACTGTTTGTTGTTGTATTTCTTTCCCACATTTAGGACAGTGAGGTTTACCTACTCTAGCATAAAGTAGTCTAAGGTAATCATATATTTCTGTTACCGTTCCTACAGTAGAACGTGGATTTTTACTGGTAGTTTTTTGATCTATAGATATGGCTGGCGAAAGTCCTTCTATATATTCTACATCTGGTTTATCCATCTGTCCTAAAAACTGTCTTGCATATGCCGAAAGGGACTCCACATATCTTCTTTGTCCTTCTGCATACAATGTGTCAAAAGCTAAAGAGGACTTTCCAGATCCAGATAATCCAGTGAACACTACAAATTTATCTCTTGGTATTTGTAAATCTACATTTTTTAAATTATGTACTTTTGCTCCTTTTACAACTATTTTATCCCTCATAATTATCTCCTCATACAATTTAAAATTCTCTAAAAGCAAACATACATTTGCTTAACTCTATTTTAAAGTTAGCTTTAATCATTGTCAAACTAAATATTTGATAGTTGTTTTTTTAATTTTTGAATTATATCTCTATAGTGAGCTGCTTTTTCAAATTCTAATTCTTTCGCAGCTTTTCTCATATCCGCTTCATATTTAGATATTAATTCTTCTAAATTTTCATTGTTTGCCTGAATTGCCTCTTCTAAACTATCATATTCTGCTTCTTCCTCTACTACTTTTGTAGCTTCTATAACTTCTCTTATATCTTTTATAATTGTTTGAGGAACTATATTATTTTCCTTGTTATATTCCATTTGAATAACTCTTCTTCTATTGGTCTCTTTTATAGCTCTATCCATAGATTTAGTAATATTATCTGCATACATTATTACTTTACTTTCTGAATTTCTAGCAGCTCTCCCTATAATCTGAATTAAAGATCTATCTGATCTTAAGAATCCTTCTTTATCCGCATCTAATATAGCTACTAGTGCAACTTCAGGAATATCTAATCCTTCTCTTAGTAAATTTATTCCAACCAAAACATCAAATTCCCCTAGTCTTAATTCCCTAATTATTTTCATTCTTTCAATAGTATCTATATCTGAATGTAAATATCTTGTTTTTATATTCATTTCTTTAAAGTATTCCGTTAAATCCTCTGCCATTTTTTTAGTTAATGTAGTTACAAGTACTCTAAATCCATTTTTTATTGTTTCATTTATATTGCTATATAAATCATCAATTTGTCCCTTTATTGGTTTAACAATAATCTCAGGATCTAAAAGGCCTGTAGGTCTTATTATTTGTTCTGCCACATTAGAGGACTTATCTAATTCATGATCTCCTGGGGTAGCACTTACAAAAACTACTCGATTTAATTTAGATTGAAATTCATTAAATTTTAAAGGTCTATTATCATATGCTGAAGGAAGTCTAAATCCATAGTTCACTAAATTATCTTTTCTGGATCTATCTCCACCATACATCCCTCTAACTTGAGGCAATGTTACATGACTTTCATCTACAAATAGTAAAAAATCCTCTGGAAAATAATCTAAAAGTGTTTGTGGTGGGGTGCCAGCAGCTCTTCCATCTAATATTCTAGAATAATTTTCTATACCACTGCAATATCCTAGCTCTCTCATCATTTCTATATCGAAATTTGTTCTTTGTTTTATTCTCTGTGCTTCTAAAAGTTTGTCTTCTTTTATAAACTCTTGTACTCTAATCTCTAATTCCTCTTCAATTTTTTTTATACCTACTTCTAATCTTTCCTTTGAAGTAGCAAAGTGAGAAGCTGGAAATATAGATACATGATTTCTTTTTCCAACAATTTCTCCAGTTAAAGAATCAAATTCTCTAATCTTTTCTATTTCATCACCAAAAAATTCAACTCTTATTGCAATATTAGAAGAAGATGCTGGAAATATATCCAATACATCTCCCCTAACTCTAAAGGTTCCTCTTACAAAGTTTATTTCATTTCTTTCATACTGTATTTCAACAAGTTTCTTTAATATTTCATCTCTATCCTTTTCCATACCTTCTCTTAAAGATATAGTTAAATTCTTATATTCTTCTGGATTACCAAGTCCATATATACAGGATACGGAAGACACTATAATAACATCTTTTCTTTCTAATAATGCTGAAGTAGCAGAGTGCCTTAATTTATCTATTTCATCATTTATAGAGGCGTCTTTTTCGATATATGTATCTGTTTGTGCCACATAAGCTTCTGGTTGATAATAATCATAATAAGAAACAAAATATTCAACAGAATTTTCTGGGAAAAACTCTCTAAATTCAGAACAAAGCTGAGCAGCTAAAGTTTTATTATGAGCTAACACTAAAGTTGGTTTTTGCACCTGTTCAATTATCTTTGCCATGGTAAAAGTTTTTCCTGATCCTGTTACACCTAGTAGTGTTTGATATTTATCTCCTTTTAATATTCCATCTGAAATACTTCTAATGGCTTTAGGTTGATCTCCCTTAGGTTCAAATTTTGAATGAACTTTTAACTTTTCCATAATTTATTCATCACCATCTTTAAAATCATCTTGCTTTTCTTTTATCTTTTCCAGTATTTCTGCAAAAGACCGCCCTGCGGATTCGAGTATATGTTCATCTTTCTTTATAGCTTTAGGTATTAAAATTGCTCCCAATCTATTAACTTCATATACATTTTCGTGTAAAAGCTCTTTTATATTTCCATTATCTTTTTTAACTTTTATTTTTATTCTATCTATGATTTTTCTATTGATTACTTCTTTTATATCCAGTTCGCTTTTTATATTTTCATTATTTATCTCTAATAACAAATCTCCACTTTCTATTCCCATATTTTCTGCTAAGGAATTAGGTGCTACATCTAAAACCATAATTCCTTCGCCATCACTTATGTACTTTGGATCTCTTTTCACTTCCATATATTGCTGTATTATTAACATAGTTTCATGGATAATAGGCATAGAAATTATAGAAATAATTTTAATAAATATATTTTTACCTGATACCTGTGCAATTAAAAGCATTATTATTCCATATGCCACAATGAATGCTCCTGAACTTAAAGCTTTCTTTTCCTTACTTTTTGTAAATGTTATACTACTATATCCTAAAACACCATAAAAAGATACTAATGCAACTACAGAATTCATCAGCATTTTTTCTGGTATAGAGGTGTTTAATATAGGCCACCAGTTTGGCATGGGACTTACATTTCCTCCATTTAAAATATCCGTAGAATTTAATAATACAAAAAAAGCTATAGGTAAAGGCCATAGCCTTCTTAGTGCAAAGCCTCCAATTATATGTTCTTCCTTTTTAGAAAAAATAGGTATGGCTCCCCTACTTCCATCTACCATAATCAATAATCCTTCAACTATATGCAACGCTGCAACTAAAGCAATCATTGAGGGTATATCTACATCTAAAAATTTAATTTTTTCTACTCCCATAAATGATGCAATATAGTAATTTAATATGCTAAGTATTCCTAGTATGGCAGCTGAGTAGGAGAAGCAAATCATTCTTGGTTTCCAACTCATCAAAAGTATAGATATTAAGAATAATATATATATTCCTGAGGTTTCATAAAATATAACCCCTAAATACGCCATAATTATGCTAGCTACAACCCCACCAAAAATCCCCATTACTATTTGAGATATAGTAAGTTCAAAAGGGGAATTTACTTCATCCCCTAATACAGTTTTTTGCATTGCAATAATTTTTATGTTTTTAGTATAAAGTATCACTCCTAGCAATAATAAAAGCAATAATGAATACATATCTGTTAACATATAAGCAATTGATCTTAAAGTATACATTAAAATATTCATCTTAATTTAAATTCCCTTCTATATCTTTTCTTTTACCACCTCTAAGGCTTTCTTAAATTGAGGATCTTCATTCCTATTGTATGGTTTTTTAAGTAGCTCTTCAGGATACTTTACTTCTACATCTGGCTTTATTCCTATTTTATTTATATTTTCTCCATTTGGAGTGTAATATTTTGAAATTGTAATTTTCAATGCTGTTCCTTCACCTGTTTCATATAAAGTCTGAACAAGTCCTTTTCCAAAGGTCTTTTCTCCAACTAAAGTTCCTATTTTATAATCCCTTATTGCACCAGCAAATATTTCAGAAGCACTAGCACTACCTTCATTGGTAAGAACTACTAAAGGCAATCCTACATAATTTCCACCTTTAGATTTATATTTTCTCTCTGATTTATACTTATCCATGGTTGAAACAATAGTTTTTCCCTTAGGTACAAAATTAGATACCATATCCACACATTCATCTAGTACTCCTCCAGGATTACCTCTTAAATCTAAAACCAATCCCTTCATTCCTTGAGACTTTAATTTATCTAATTCACTTTTAAAATTTTTAGCTGTATTTTCATCAAACATTGTTACCTGGACAAGGGCAACATCTTCATCTAGCATTTGTCCTGCTACAGTTTTTAAATTTATTTTTGATCTTTTTAGATTTACATCAAAATTCCCTTTGTCTTTTCTAAATAGTGTAAGTTTTACCTCTGAACCCTCAACTCCCTTCATAAGAGAAACAGCTTTTTCTAATTGACTTCCATCTACAGGTATATCATTTACTTTTTCTATTTCATCTTTAGGAAGTATTCCTGCTTTTCTAGCTGGAGATTCTTCGAAAATATCCACTATAACTATTTTATTATCTTTCGCCTGAAGTTGTATTCCAACTCCACTGTAATTTCCTTCTGTTTGAGTATTAAAATCATCATACTCTTTTTTTGTCATAAAAACGGTATATGGATCTTTTAATGAATTAGCTAATCCCTTTATAGCACCTTCTTCTAAATCTTTTTCATTTATTTCTCCATCATATCGTTCATGTATTAAATCTTTAATTTGAAATAGTTTATTAAACTGTACTAAATTATTATAATCCTCTTTCCTAACTACTACATTACCATTAGGCATAGCTAAAGGTATAATATTGCTACCTATATATGTTAAGGTATTAGTAAGCAATACTATTGCTATAGTCCATCCTATCCACTTTTTTTTATTCACTTTATCACTCCTTTAATATCTTATATACTTTCTGTATATAGTATAAATATATTCTTATTATATATTTATTTATATGTATATTTAGGATATTATATATGTAAAATATTTATAAAACACCTTACAGTATGTAAGGTGTTTTATAAATAAACATTACTTCTAAATTAAACTGCTAAGAACTTTCTTATAGATAATATACTTCCTATAGCTCCTATTAGAATACCTAGTAATATAAACTGCCAAGATATTGATGTTAATATATATGATGGTTTTATAAATTGTACTAAATATACTGCTGAAGCCATTCTTGAATATAAAGCATTATATAAATAGTAAAGAACTAACAGACCAACTAAAGCCCCTGTTAAACCAAGTATTGCTCCTTCTATGACAAAAGGCCATCTAATAAACCAATCTGTAGCTCCTATGTACTTCATAATACCTATTTCTCTTCTTCTTGAATATACAGTTATTTTTATTGTATTTCCTATCAAAAATAAAGATACACCTATAAGTATAACAAATAACACCATACCCACCCATTTTATAGTTTTGGTAATGGCTACGATTTTATCAACTATTTTCTTTCCCTCTTGTATTTTTTCAATCCCTTTTAAATCTTTTATTTCATTAACTACATCAGTTACCATACTTGGGTCTTTTACTTTTACTATGTACGAACTTGGTAGAGGATTTTCTTTTTCTAACCCTTTTACTAAGTCCTTATTATCGTCCCCTATTTGCTGTTTAAATTTTTCTACTGCTTTTTCTTTACTTACATAGGAAACATCTACAATTTTGTCTATTTTCTTTATTTTAGTTTCTAACTCTTTTTGTTGACCAATGGTTATGTCCTCTCTCATAAATATACTTATTTCTACTTTAGATTCTACATTTTTTATTACCTGCTGCACGTTTAATGCTGATAGCATAAATACACCTAATATAAATAATGTAGCTGCAACTGTAGTAGCTGAAGCAAGGCTTATAGTTTTATTTCTTCTTATACTTTTTAGTGAATCCGATATAAAATACTTTATACTACTAATCTTCATATCCGTATGCACCTCTCTGTTCGTCTCTTGCAAGAACTCCTTTTTCTAAAGCTATAACTCTCTTTCTCATAGTATTAACAATTTCCTTAGCATGAGTAGCCATTAATATTGTTGTCCCTGCACGATTTATATCATTTAGTATATCCATAATTTCCCACGTTGTATCTGGATCTAAATTTCCTGTAGGCTCGTCCGCTATTAGCAAAGCTGGATTATTAACTATAGCTCTTGCTAAAGAAACTCTTTGTTGCTCCCCTCCAGATAATTCATGAGGAAAAGCCTTATATTTTGTAGATAATCCAACCATAGACAATACCATTGGCACCTTTTTTCTTATATCTCTAACAGGCGTTTCAATTACCCTCATGGCAAAGGCTACATTTTCATAAACATTTAAATTAGGTATAAGCCTAAAGTCTTGAAATACAACTCCTATTTTTCTTCTATAGTAAGGAATATCACTTCTTTTCAAATTAGTCACATTTATATCATTGACTATTACATCTCCACTAGTTGGGTCCACTTCTTTTAATAAAGTTTTTATGAATGTAGATTTTCCTGCACCACTTGGACCAACTAAGAAAACAAATTCTCCTTTATCTATAGATACATTAATATTCGATAGTGCAAATACGTTATTGTTGTATATTTTGCTAACATTCTTAAATTCTATCATTTGTATCTCCCTTCTTCTTACATAACTAGATAAAAAATTTAAACTTCTTAAACACTAATGCTATTATATCATAATAAATACTTAATTTTACAACTAATTTATATGAACTTACTATTAAATTTATGAATTTCTACAATAAAATGAAAAAAGATTGCTCTATTTGCAATCTTTTTATGACAAAATTTAATCTTCACTTAATAACTGTCTAAATCCCTCTCCCAGAACTTCTTTTACCTCTCCTACGGTAATAAAAGCTCTACTATCTACTTTCTTTATATACTCTTTAAGCCTTATAAACTCTCTCCTATTTAAAACGGAATACAGTATATATGTTTTTTCTTTTGTGTATCCACCTTTACCTTCTATAATTGTGCAGCCTCTTTCCAATTCTTCTATTATATATTGATTAATTAAATCACTTTTACTACTTATAATAAAAACTTGTTTGCACACATCAATCCCATCTATTATTGTATCTATAACAAAACCATTCAATATCACACCTAGAAGTGAATACATACCTACTTCAATTCCAAAAGAAAGTGCAGAAAAAACAGTGATTAAAAAATCTACTATTAGTAATGACTTTCCTATAGGTAAGTTAAAAAGTTTATTTATTATTTTTGCTATTATATCAGTTCCACCTGTAGATGCATTTTGATTAAAAACTACTCCCATACCTACACCAGATATTGCAATTCCAAAAATCGTAGCTAAGAATAAATCATTAGTTAATGCTGTTTTACCTGGTAATATAATATCTAACATAGCTATAAATAATGATAAGCTTAGACTAGTATATATTGTTTTCCCCCCAAATTTTCCACCAATAAATATAATTGCTACTATAAATAATATTATATTCATTACTAGAGATAGAATTCCTACATTAAGATATGGTATAAATTTGTTTATTATTATAGCTAATCCTATAACGCCACCTGCTGCGATTCTATTAGGTGCTAAAAAAAACTTTGTAGCTAAAGCTACAAACATAGTTCCAATTGTAATAAGAATATACTCTTTTATTCTTTTCATATAAATTTTTCCTCCAAAGTTTATCCTTTATAAACAGAAAAGTAAGGGTGTTACCCTTACTTTTCTTTTAATCCTATGCTAACCAAAAGTGCATCATCCACTTTTCTCATATCTCCATTGGTCATACGACCAATCTTTTCTTTTAATCTTCTTTTATCTAAAGTTCTTATTTGTTCTAGAAGAACTACCGAATCTTTATTTAACCCATATTCCTCTGAGGAAATTTCGACATGGGTTGGTAATTTAGCTTTATTTATCTGCGATGTTATAGCCGCTACTATAACTGTAGGGCTATATCTATTTCCAACATCATTCTGTATTATAATTACAGGACGTATACCCCCTTGTTCCGAACCAACAACAGGGCTTAAACTAGCATAATATATATCTCCTCTTTTCACTATCGTTGTCATCGGACCAATCACTCTCCGAAAGCTTCGCTTCATATTCTTTTAAACTATTAATATCACTTGCAAAGCCTACCTCTGCAATTTCTAAATTTAATTTACCCATTTCTAGGTAACCTTTTTTCATTTGTTCTATTTCTCTTAACTTTTTTTTGTCCTCTATATATAGTATTATAAGTTCGCGAATAAATTCACTTCTTTTTTTAGAATCTTCTTTAAGTGCTTTATTAAATTCATTATTTAGTGTTTCTGAGAGGCTTACACCAACCCTTTTTGAACCTGCCATCTAAATAATACCTCCTATAACTATACAAAAATATGTACAGAACAATTATACTTCTAATCCAAGTAATTTGTCAAAAGGATTTTATTATTTTGTAGAATTACCAAGATTTATACATAATTTCTTATTCCAACTATATTTCCATCTCGTATATATACCCTAGGTACCCTCTTACTTATCATGCAGGTTACTTCGTAATTAATTGTTCCTAATAAATTTCCTATTTCTTCTGCCGTCATTTTTATACCTTTATTCTCTCCCATAAGAATTACTTCATCTCCTATTTTCACATCTTCTATGTGGCTTACATCTATCATACATTGATCCATGCATATTCTTCCTACTAATGGAGCTAATTGTTCTTTTAATATAATTTTTCCTCCCTTATCATATAAGGATCTACTATATCCATCAGCATATCCTACTGGTAAGGTGGCTATTATACTTTCCTTTTCTGTTTTAAATTCTCTTCCATAACTTATATACTTCCCTTTTTCCATATTTTTAATATGAACTATAGTAGTTTTTAAAGACATAACTGGTTTTAAGTCCAATTTTCCCTTATTAACTTCACTAGATGGATAATATCCATACATTATGATACCTGGTCTTACCCCTTCTAGGTGTAATTCTGGCATATCTATAATGGCAGCACTATTTGCAATATGTCTTATTTTTATGTCTATCCCCCTTTCTTCTAAACTATTACAAACCCAAAGAAATTTATTAAATTGTAGTTTAGTATAAGTTTTATCTTGTTCATCAGCGGAGGCAAAGTGAGAGAATATTCCCTCTATCTGTATATTAGGCAATTTACTTAATTTATAAATTTTATCTATGCTTTCTTTATCTGGTAAAAATCCTATTCTACCCATGCCTGTATCCAAAGCTATATGAATTTTAGCTACTCTATTAGATTTCACAGCAACTTCAGATATTTCCTTTGCTATTTCATAGCTATATACAGTTTGCTCTATATTATATTTCAAAGAAGTTTCAATTAAACTATCAGGGGTAAATCCTAGCACCATTATAGGTGCATCTATTCCACCTCTTCTAAGTTCTATTGCTTCATTTAATACTGCAACTGCTAATCTAGTAGCTCCATTTTCTAATAGAATTGGGGCAATATCTAATGCTCCATGACCATAAGCATCAGCTTTAACTACTGCTATAATTTCTCTACCTTTACATATATTTTTAATTTGTTGCATATTATAAACTAATTTATCTAAATCTATTTCTGCCCATACAGGTCTTAAATGTTTAAACATCTACTTTCACCCTCTTCATTAGTCTATGTTAAATAATTCATCTTCAATATCTATATTTCCTTGAAAATTTTTATATTGTATTGTTATTCTTTCTTTGCCTCTTTCATCAAATATTTTTAACCCCTCTGGATATTTACCTTTTTTATCTATATATAGTTCTCCTTTTCTTATATTTCTATTTACTCCAGGGATAGATAGGGATACTACATCATACTCTATACCATTTACTGTTTTTTCATTTACTTTAATATCTTGATTTGTATACATTAAGCCTATATATTCACCTAATATACTCAATTTAAAAACTTCATCAAAATCCTTTTCTAACTTGTATTTTGACTTATTTTTTAAGTCTTTTACATATATTTTATCATTTTTGTAAGCAAAAATCCTATCTTTATCTAATTCTATAATACTTCCCATCTTCTTTTTATAATGTTGAATTGTATTATATTCTATTAGACCACTTTCGTTTTTTAATTTTATAATACAATCACAACTATAACTATCAATATTCTTTATAACATCTAAACTATCTTCACTACTATCTTTTTTAATGTTGCAACTATAAAAAAATGATGTTAAATAAAAAAAGATAACAGTAAATATTATTAATGTTTTTCTCATGATTACCTCCAAGATGATAATTATTAATCATTATTAATATTATTACTACTATCTTATTAATATTCTTATATATATTATATTTTTTAATTACTCTGAAATTTTTTCATTATACAAGGAAAAATATTTAATACTTCTCTAGCATTTACACTATACATATTTTTAGAAAGTTTGTCTCCACAATATCCATGTAAAAAAGCACCCATTGAGGCTGCTTCTAATGGGTTGTATCCTTGAGCTAAAAATGATGCTATTATTCCTGTTAATGTGTCTCCCATTCCCCCTGATGCCATAGCACTATTCCCTGTTGAGTTAATAAAAGTTTTATCTCCATCTGTTATTACAGTATTATATCCTTTTAGTAATATAATCACCTCATTTTTTCTTGCAAAATCTTTTGCTATATCAATTCTTCTTTCATTTATCTCTTTAATAGATAATCCAGTTAATCTAGACATTTCTCCTGGATGAGGTGTTAATATTATAGAATTTTTCTTATCTTTCATTAAATACAAATGATTTTTTAAACAGTTTATTCCATCAGCATCTATAACAATTGGACAATTACTTTTGTTTATTACTTCTTTCACCAATTCAAATGTATCATCATTATTTCTTAGACCTGGTCCTATAGCTATACTATCACTATTTATTAACAATCTATAAAATTCGTCTTTATTTTCTACAGACGCAATCATAGCTTCATTTAATTTGCAACTTAATATATCCTTAATCTTCTCATGAGTAGATAAAGTTACAAGCCCAGCTCCACTTTTTACTGCCCCTTCTGTAGCTAGGTAAGCTGCACCAGTAAAGCCTTCATTACCTGCTACTATTAAAGTTCTTCCATAATTACCTTTATGACCATACTTACTTCTTATTTTTAGATTTTTTCTTACAAACTCTTCACCTAATATAAATTCATTCTTACATATATTTTTTATTGAATTATATGGAACGCTTATATTTTCTACAATTATTTCTCCAGTGTAATTTTCTGTAGTATAATTTAAAAAACCTTTTTTATATGTCATTAAAGAAATGGTCTTTTGGGCAATTATGCAGTTTCCTAGTATCTCACCAGTATTACAATTTAATCCTGATGGTACATCTATAGATACTGTATAATCACTATTTTCATTTATTACTGATATAACATCATCATAAATTCCTTCAACTTTTCTTGTAAGTCCTGTGCCAAAAATCCCATCTACTACAATATTACTTTTTTTTATACTATTTCTTAAATCTTCTATATCTTTTATATTATCAATTAAGTTTATATTTACATCTAAATTTTTTAAGATATTATAATTTATGGAGCAATCTTCACTCATTCCTTTTTGCCCACCTATTAAAAATATTTCTACCTTTTCTCCATGGGCTAATAAATGTCTGCCTAATGCAAAAGCATCTCCTCCATTGTTTCCTCTTCCTCCTATTATAAGAAAACATTGATTTTTATGTAGATCTAAATGTTTTAGTATTTTTATAGCTGCATTTTCCATTAAAACAATTCCAGGTACTGAAAGATTATTTATACAATACTCGTCTATTTCTTTTGTTGTAAATGAATCACCTATTATCATATACATTCCCCCTCTATTATTGAATACGCTATGGCATTATCTCTATTGTGAGATATACTTAAATGAATCTTAACATCTTTATAGACCTTAATTTTCTCTAGTGCCCCACCCTTTAATTCCACTAAAGGTTTCCCAACTTTATCATTTATAACTTCGATATCTGTTATTTTCATGTTCCTAAATCCTGTTCCTAAGGCTTTCACTATTGCTTCTTTCGCCGCAAATCTACCCGCTATAGACTCATGTCTAAAATTTATTTTTTCAAAGTATTTAATTTCCTTTTCAGTAAATACTCTTTTCATAAATTTAGAATTTCTTTCTATAGCATTTTTAATCCTAATTATTTCTATTATATCTATACCTATTCCTAGTATCAATTGTTACACTCCTTCTAATATCTAATAAAATAAACTTATACTTATGTAAAGAAAAAAGAGGTTCTCACCTCTTCTAATTGATAGCAATCTCTTTTAGTTGATTATCAAAGTCCTCTATATATTTATCTATATATTCTCCTATTATGTCTATTAGATGAATTGGAGATACAGAATTATCATATAATAATCTTAATAGTTTATGTACTTTATACCTTTGACAACTTATATCCTTCACAAAATCTCTTTCTATATTTATTATATCACCTTTAACTATATCTTGTCTTTCAATTTCTATTCCGTATGATTGCAATTCTATAGGGTTCTCATATCCACTTAAGGATATCTTTCCTTTTGTCATTCTGTAAGAGTAATTGTGCTCTAATTCACCTTCTCTACAAACCTTATTTAAACTTTCCACAACTACCATGTTACTCCCCCCCAAATACTAACTTTAATATCATATTAACATTATTCCTTAAAAAAACTTGTCACTTCATGATAATTGGTCTTTTTATTTTATATTGATATTATGACATTAAATACTTAAATGGTTTATAAAGCTTAAACATATTTACTAGTTGTGAAAATAACTTCTATTTAATTACAATCCCTCTGTCGAATTAAAAAATTCTTTGGTAAAAGTTCTATATAACATTATTTTTAATGAGGAATAAAGGCTGGGAAAATTATGCATGCTCCTGTGATAACTATAGCAGAAATCAATCCCCCTACCACAGCACATAGAAATGATTTTTTAAAATCTAATCCCATAAAAGCTGCTACAGCACTTCCTGTCCACAGTCCTGTTGTTGGTAGTGGAATTCCAACAAAGATAATTAGTCCAATTTCTTTATATTTTTCTAGTTTGCCAGTATTTTTTCTGATCTTATTTTCAATAATATTATTTAATGGATCAAATATTTTGTACTTTTTCATCCATTTAAAGATGCTGTTAAAAAGCAATAGTATAAATGGCACTGGTAAAAGACTTCCTAAAAAACTTACTATACACACTAATACGGGATTTATATTGTACATAAATATCCCCATAGGTATAGCTCCTCTTTGTTCAACTATAGGTACTGCTGACATTAAAAATACTTTTAATAACTCCATTAATTTTCTCCTTAATTAGTTTTATTTTATTTATAATACTCCAAGTTATATTATAATAAGGTATATAACCTAAATTCAATACAATAATTTAATAACTTTTTATAGTTTTAGATTCATAGTTTTAAATCTAGGTAATCCTAATATTATAGATAGCAAGGCGAATATAACCATTAAATAAGGATAATACAAATATTTCATAATTGAAAAGGGTGATACACCAGCTAAAGTAGAAGCTGCCAATAATTGCGCTCCATAGGGTATAACTCCCTGAGAAAAACAAGAGAATGTATCAAGTAAACTTGCTGATTTTTGAGGCTCTATATTGTATTCCTTTGATATATCTTTAGCTAAAGGTCCCGCAGTTACAATAGCTATAGTATTATTAGCAGTACATATATCAACTATAGTAACAAGTATTGCTATGCTAAATTCCGCTCCTTTTTTACTTTTAACTTTCCCTCTTATAAAGCTTAATAGAAAATCTATTCCTCCATTAAATTTTATAAGTTCTACAACACCAGCTATAATTAAAGAAACTATAATTAATTCTGACATTCCACTAATTCCATTTGATATAGATTTACATAATCCAACTATGTCAAATGCCCCGTAAGCTAATCCTATTGTAGAAGAAAAAAATAATCCACCTGCTAGTATTAGTAATACATTAACCCCGGCCAACGCTGCAATTAGCACTAATAGATATGGTAATACCTTAATTATATTATAATCATAGCTTTGTCCTAATACACCATGAGTTCCCCCTGTAATTAGAGCAAAAATAATTGCTGTTATAATAGCTGCAGGTAAAACTATGAAAAAGTTAGCCTTGAATTTATCCTTAAGCTCACATCCTTGAGTTCTTGTAGCCGCTATAGTTGTATCCGATATCATAGAAAGATTATCCCCAAACATAGCTCCACCTACAACTGCCCCAAGGACTAAAGCTACAGATATATTTGTCTTATCTGCAATACCTACTGCCATAGGAGAAAGTGCAACTATAGTTCCTACAGATGTTCCTATAGATAAAGCTATAAAACAAGCTATTATAAATATTCCGGATATCAATATATTACTAGGTAAAATATTTAATCCTAAATTTACAGTTGATTCAACTGCTCCCATATCCTTAGCTACTTCAGCAAAAGCTCCTGCTAAAATGAATATTACACACATTAAAATTATTTCACTATTACCTGCACCCTTACAAAAGACTTCTATCTTTTTACTTAAAGTTTCCTTTCTATTCATTCCAACAGCTATAATAGCAGAAATCAAGAATGGTACTATTACTGATATTGAATAGAAATCCTTAGCAATAATAGCCATGCTAGTATACAATAATATGAACACTAATAATGGCAATAATGCCATAGCATTACCTTGTAATTTACTTTTCATATATTTATATCCTCCCAACTTTAATTATAAAAAAACTTCTTGCAGATAAAAGCAAGAAGTTTATATTCCTCTACGTCTTATCTGTCAGGTTTCACCTGCTGGAATTGGCACCTTAAAATTATTATTTTTGGTTGCCGGGTTTCATAGGGCCAGTCCCTCCGCCTCTCTTGATAAGAATCCTTATTAAATTCAAAGTTTATTTTATCACATTATAACTGTACAGGCAACACGTAAAATAAAAATTTTGTAAAACAAAATTTTTATTTAGTGGATAGGTAAAAATAAACAATGAATAACCTTTAAAAAGTTGATATACATATATTATTACTATATACTTATCATTAACTAATAAATTTTTTATATTTGAGGTGTTGCTATGTATAAAAAATGGAAATGCTTAGTTTGTGGTGTTATATTTGATGGTGATGTACCACCTAATCCTTGTCCTGTATGTGGAGCTTCTTCTGATAATTTTGAAGAAGTACTAGTAGCTAGAAATGATTTTGCAGATGATTCAAAATTAAATTTTGTAATTATAGGAAATGGAGCTGCAGGCTTCTATGCTGCAGATTCTGTAAGAAATAGAAACAAAAACTGTAATATTACTATGATATCTAAAGAGAAGACATATAGTTATTACAGACCTTTACTTTCAGAATATTTAAATAAAGAGAAGCTACCATCTAATTTTTATTTATCAAAGGAAAATTGGTTTGAAGAAAAAAATATAAATCTTATTTTAAATACTGCTGTTAATAATATTAATCCTGTAGATAAAAAAGTTCTGTTATCTAATGGTAAAACATTGAATTACGACAAATTAATATTGGCTAATGGTGGATACAATTTTATTCCACCCATTGAAGGTAAAGATAAAAAAGGAGTATTTACTTTAAGGGGTTTAGAAGATTCTGAAAACATTAAAGATTATGCTAAAAAAATTAAACATGCAACAGTTATTGGTGGCGGATTACTAGGACTGGAAGCTGCTTGGGAATTAAGAAACATAGGACTAGATGTTTCGGTTATAGAGTTCTTTGATAGATTACTTCCACGTCAGCTAGATGAAAAAGCTGGAAAACTGTTTCAGGACTCTATAAAACAATCCAATGTAGACATAATATTAGGTGATTCTCTTGTAGAAATTTTAGGAGATAATTCAGTAGAATCTATTAAACTAAAAAGTGGTAAAGAAATAAAAACTGATATGGTTTTATTTTCTATTGGTATAAGATCTAACAAAGAGTTAGCAGAAAACTGCGGATTGAAAACCGATAAGGCTGTCATAGTAAATGAAAAAATGGAAACAAATATTGATGATATTTATGCTTGTGGCGATGTAGCTGAGTTCAATGGAAAGAACTATGGTAACTGGCCTGCCGCAGTGCAGATGGGTAAAGTCGCTGGTGCTAATGCCTCTGGAGATAATTTGAACTTTAAAGATTTTGTTTCAGCAATTATCTTTAGAGCTATGAACACTAAAATGTTTACTTGTGGTAATTGTGATGATAATATGGTCAATGTAGCTTATGAAGATCCTAAAAATGGAACATACAAAAAATTATTCTTTGAAAAAGATATATTGGTAGGTGCTACTTTATTAGGTGATATATCTTCATCAGGTAAATTAGTTGAACAAATTAAAAATAAAACTTCTATAAATGATATAATAAAATAGAATGCATTAAAATAAGGGCTATTCTCTAGCCCTTATTTTAATACTTTCATGAATAGATATGAATGCATTTAACTCTCCACCTAGAATTATAATAATAGAAGTTAAGTATAACCAAACCATGAGAATTATAACTGCTCCAATACTTCCATATATCCTAGAATAATTTGCAAAATTATTTACATAATAGGAAAAAATGAATGAAGAGAAAAGCCATCCAACTGTAGCAAATATAGCCCCTGGCATAACTTCTCTCCACCTTAATTTCCTGCTGGGAATAAACTTATACATTAATGCAAAAATTACAACTAAAGAAGATAATATTATTATATATCTAATAATATTCCATGTTAAATAAAATAAACTACCCATTTTCAGTTTTTGTACTAAATATAAACCAATTAGTTGACCAAATACTAAAAAAAGTACTGTCAATATTATTAAAAATCCCAAGCTTAAAGTACTTAATATAGATATTAAAAATACTTTTGGTAAAGATCTCTTCTCTTTTTCATCATAAGCTTTGTTTATTCCCTTAATAACCGCTCTAAATCCAGTAGATGATGTCCAAACTGTAAAAATAATACTAAAAGATAATAAGTTACTATCTCTCGTACCTAAAATCTCTATAACTGTATTATATACTAATTCATAAGCACTATCTGGTAACATTGTCTTTAGCTCCAATAAAACATACTCATTATCTATAGAGCTAAATCCTAGTAATGTCATTAAAAAAATTAAAAAAGGAAAAAATGATAATAGCAAACTATAAGATAACTGCGATGCTAAGGCTGGCACTTCATCTTCTATAATCTTATTTATTATATTTTTCTTATCTACAGTTACTCTATCTTTCAAAAGTATCACTTCCTAAATAATTGAAATAATAAAAAAATCATAAGTACAATTTTACTTATGATTAGATTTAAAGTTCACACTATTATTATTTTATCATACTTTCTTGGCTTATGGCAGGAAAACTATTCGCTATTATTTTAGGAACCGTCATACCTAACATAGTTACTAATATTATTAGTAGCACAATATTAGAAACTTTCTTTAACATTTAACATCACCTTCACATATTATTATTTATATTTTAATAATAATATATAAACGTTACAATTATATAAATCTAATCTTAATATTTTCTTAAAATTCAGCAATATTATATATTTATCCCAATAATATATCTATCTATACACTACCTATACATTTTATGATAGAATACTATATAAACATATTTTAAAGGAGGATTCATATGTATATATTAAAAAAAGACGGCACTAAAGAAAAGTTTGACACTAGTAAATTGAAGAATAGTATAATAAATGCTTCTAATGAAATAAACGTAAATCTAAACGAATCTGATTTGAATTTATTAATTAAATGTATTATAAATGTACTTTTATCTATTAATGAAGAAATCATTTCTAGTTATGCAGTGTTTGGTGTTACAACTGATTGTCTCAAAAAAAATGGTTTTAAAGAAGTAGCTAAAAAATATGTAGATTATTGTGTATTGCTTTAATTATTATGACGTCTAAGATATTAAAATATCTTAGACATTATTTAATTATTTTTTTTAAAACTTTAATATTTTCCCCATAGGGAGGATATCTGAGATTTATATCTAATTTAGTAGATCTTTTCAATATACTTTTTTTATGACTAAAAGTTTCAAAACTCTTGTATCCGTGGTATGACCCCATTCCACTTGATCCTACACCTCCAAAAGGCATATAGGGACTTGTCAAATGCATTATGGTATCATTTATACATCCACCACCAAAAGAAGTACGCTCTAGTAATTTTTTCTGATTTTCTTTGTTGCTAGAAAAATAATATAGTGCTAATGGTTTAGCCCTACTATTTATTTTATCTATTACTTCATCTATGCTATCATATTCAATTATAGGTAATATAGGACCAAATATCTCTTCTTTCATAATGTTGCTTTCCCAATCTATATTATTTATTATAGTTGGATATAATTGCAATGTATCTTTATTATATTGACCACCTATTTCTATATTTCCATCAGAAGATAATAAATTAATTAACCTTTGAAAATGAAACTTATTTATTATCCTTGGAAAATCTTTAGATTCTCCTTTATAGAAAATATTTATATATCTTCTCATTTCATTTATAAATTTTTCTTTTATACTTTTATGCACAAGTACATAATCTGGAGCTACACAAGTTTGGCCTGCATTTAAAAACTTCCCCCAAACAACCCTTTTAGCTGATAGACTTAAATTACATTCACTATCTATAATACAAGGACTTTTGCCGCCTAATTCTAGTGTCAAAGGAGTTAAATTTTCTGCTGCTGCTTTCATAACTATTTTACCTACTTCTTCACTACCAGTAAAAAATATATAATCAAATTTTTTTCTCAGTATTTCTTTACTAATATCCTTATCTCCCTCAATTACACATACATGGCAGGATAAAAACACTTCTTTTACTATATCTTCTACTATTCTTGAAGTATTAGTGGAATATTCTGACGGCTTTACTATACAACAATTTCCTGCTGCAATAGCTCCTATTAAAGGCATAATTGATAATTGAAAAGGATAATTCCAAGGCGACATAATAAGAACTACACCATAAGGTTCTGAATATATATATCCTTTAGAAGGAAAACTAAGTATAGAGCTTTTTATTCTTTTTGTTTTTATCCACTTAGGTAAATTTTTTATTGTATAGTTTAACTCGTCTATTACCATAGCAATTTCTGTTTCATAGGATTCGAAATATGGTTTATTCAAATCTTTCTTTAATGCTTCCATAATATCTTCTTCTCGTGTTTTTATAGCATTTTTTAATAATCTTAATTTATTTAATCTAAATTTTAAATCCCTTGTTTTTCTCTCATTAAAATATTTCTTCTGATTTTCTAACATATAATTTATATCATTCATGATCTTATCCCCTACTTATCTATATTATCCACATTATTTTATTCTATAAAAAAGATTAAATCCAACTAACAACTAAATAGATTTAATCTTTTCTTTAAAAACATATTAAATTTCTAAGCTTTTCTAATTATAGTTCCTGCTTTCCCTTCTATTGCTAATTCAGCTTTATCTAGTGCACATATAATTGAAATTCCATTTGTTCTTTTTACAAATTCTACAGCAGATTCAACTTTTGGAAGCATACTTCCTTTGCTAAACTCACCTTTTTCAATATACTGTTCTAATTCTTCTATTTTAACTTTTCCCAATGATTTTTGATTTTCTTTTCCGTAATTTATACATGCATTTTCTACATCTGTTAATATTATAAACATATCTGCCTCTGCTTGCTGAGCTAATTTACAACCACTTCTATCTTTATCTATTACTGCTTCTACTCCCTTATATGTATTATCTTCACATCTCATAACAGGTATTCCTCCACCACCACAAGCTATAACTATATTTCCTTCGTCTATAAGTTTCCTTATAGATTTTGTTTCAACTATATTTATAGGTTTAGGGGAAGGAACTACTCTTCTCCATCCTCTATTAGCATCTGGTTTTAATATCCATTGTTTTTCTTCCATTAGCTTCTTTGCCTGCTCTTCACTATAAAACATACCTATTGGTTTAGTTGGATTTTTAAAAGCACTATCTTTTTCATATACCTCTACCCTAGTTACAAATGTAACTACAGGTATCTCTAGCCCTAGATTTACAAGTTCATTCATCATAGATTGCTGTATCATATATCCAATAAATCCTTGACTTTCAGCACTACATACATCCATAGGCATTGGTGGTACTACTGATGATGCTTCTTCATTTTGCCTTATTATATTTCCTACCTGTGGTCCATTACCATGAGTAATTATTAGCCTATATCCTTTTTTTATAAGCCTTGCTAATACCCTACAACTAGTTTTAACATTATTTAATTGATTTTCATAGGATGCAAATTGTCCTGGTTGCAATATAGCATTTCCTCCTAAGGCTACTAATATTGTTTTATTATCCATAGTTATCCCCCTTTATTTACATTTAGTGGGTCCACCTTTCAAGTCAATTTTTCTCTTTATATATTTTAGTTATACTTACCTTAATTTGCAACTAATTTTTTTCATAAAAATAAAAAGGCTGTAAAATACAACCTTTTTCATTACTTTTACTGTTTATTTTTCTTCACAAAGAAATAATAATTTTTCCCATCTTCTATCTATTTCTTTTTGGATTTCTTCAATTTTTCCTCTTCCCTCTTCTGATTTAAGTAAATGAGAGAATCTGCCTTGAACTTTAAGCCATTCTTCTATAGGTAATTTATTTTTTGGTTTATAGCTTAATTTAAACTCTCCATTAATAACTTCGTATAATGGCCAATAGCAAGTTTCAACTGCCAGTTTTATTGCTTCCAATTCCGTTGCAGTATCACATCTCCATCCCCTTGGACATGGTGCTATAACATTTATAAACTTAGCTCCTTTAATTTCATTTATGGCTCTATTTGATTTATTGTAAAGATCTAGAGTATATTTAGTGCCAGGTATTACAGGAACTGTCTGAGCTACATAGGGTATATTATGCGATGCCATTATCATAGTTAAATCTTTACTAAATTGAGTTTTACCAGAAGATTGTTTTCCCTTTGGACTTGTTGTAGTGTCTGCTCCCGCTGGCGTTGCTGATGATCTTTGTATTCCCGTATTCATATATGCTCCATTATCATAACAAACATAAAGCATATCATGTCCTCGTTCCATAGCACCAGATAAAGACTGAAATCCTATATCATAAGTTCCTCCATCTCCACCAAAGGCTATAAATTTATAATTATCTTTTACTTTGCCCTTACCTTTTAAATTCTTATAAGCAGCTTCTACTCCACTCATTGTTGCCGCTGCATTTTCAAAGGCTGTATGAATAAAGGAATCCTTCCATGCAGAGTAAGGATATAAAGTAGTTGAAACTTCTAAACATCCTGTAGCATTAGATACTACTACTTTATTTTCTGGTTTTACAGCTTTCATAACCCACTTTACTACCATAGGTGCCCCACAGCCTGCACACATTCTATGTCCACTAGTTATTCTATCTGGTATATGTGTTAATTCTTTTAATGTTGCCATATGTGTCCCTCCTACTCTCTTAAAGATAAATAGTTATATTTATCATAATTTCCTGTTTCCATAGCTTCCTTTAGCTCCATAAACACTTTTTCTAAATCCTCAACTCTAACATCTCTTCCACCTAAACCATATATATAACTCATTAAAATAGCATCTTTTAACTCTCCATATATTGCTGCTGATACATCTGTAAAAATAGGACCCCCATTTCCAGATAATCCCTCAGCCTTGTCCATTACTGCTAAAGCTTTTACATTCTTTAAAGCTTTAGCAATTTCCTTTCCTGGGAAAGGTCTATATAACCTTATTTTTAGTAGCCCTGCTTTAATACCTTTTTCTCTAAGATCATCTACAACCTTTTTACCAGTTCCTGCAGAAGATCCTATAATAACCATGGCTATATCTGCATCTGAAAGTTTATATTCTTCAAATAAACCATACTTTCTACCTGTTAACTTTTCATATTCTTTACTTACTTCAAGTAAAACTTCCTTTGCATTTAATAGTCCTTGTAGCTGACTTCTCTTCATTTCCATGTAGAAATCTGTTAAAACCATTGGTCCAACTGCCATACTATCTTCCCCTAGCAGTCCATCATTGACTCTTTTGTTTTCTCCAACAAATTCTTTAACTGCTGAATCTTCTAGTAAAGTTACATTCTCAACAGCATGGCTAGTTATAAACCCATCATAACAAACCATTGCTGGTACCATAACCTTCTCATTCTCTGCAACTTTAACAATTTGTATAAAGTTATCATAAGCTTCTTGAGTATTTTCAGAATATATCTGTATCCATCCAGCATCTCTAGCACCCATGGAATCTGAGTGATCATTGTGTATATTAAGTGGTGGTGACATAGCTCTATTTACTAGGGCAAGAATTATAGGACATCTGTCTCCTGCTGCTATATGAAGCATTTCCCACATTAATCCTAACCCATTTGAGGATGTAGCCGTCATTACTCTCGCCCCTGCTGATGATGCCCCTACACATGCACTCATAGCACTATGTTCTGATTCTACAGGTACAAACTCAGTATTACATTTTCCTTCAGCTACAAAGGTAGAAAAATATTGAGGTACTTCTGTGGATGGAGTTATTGGAAACGCTGCTACCACATCAGGCTCTATTTGTTTCATAGCTATAGCTACTGCTTCATTACCACTTAAACTCTTTCTTATCTGATTATCCTTTAACATGTCTATAAATACCTCCTATTCTTCCTCTACTAATTCTAATGCATTAAAGTTACATTGATCTACACAGACACCACAACCTTTACAATGATCATAATCAAAACCTATAACTTTCTCATTCTCCACTATAATTGACATATCAGGACATACTGCCCAACAAAACATACAATGCTTACATTTATCTTCATACCAAATTGGCTTCATTACACGCCAGTCTCCGGTATTAAACTCTACTGCATTTCCTCCTGCATATATAATTCCACCTCTAGGTACTTCAGTCCAAGGTGTTTTAGAGTTTACATTCATTTTATTACTCAATTCCATTCACCTCCTGAATACCTCTTTTTAACGCTTCCATATTCTTAGGTATGAAATGAGGCTTACTTTCAAATTTATGTTTAAAAGATCCTTCCATGTCCCCAATAAATTTATCTATATCTATAATATTTGTTACCCTTACTATTGCCCCTAGCATAGGTGTGTTAGGAAAATATGCTCCTAGAGCTTCTTCTGATATCTTTCTTGCATTTATTGTATATACTTTTCCTTCATATCCATCTAGCTCTTTTCTTATTTCATTAGGAGTTTTTTTAGTATTTACAATAATTCCTCCTTCTTTTTTTAGACCTTTTGTACATACTCCTGTTTTAAGTAAAGTTTCATCTACTACAACTACATAATCTGGTTCATAAATATTGCTATGAACTCTTAGAGGGAAATTAGAAATCCTATTGTAGGCTGTTATAGGTGCTCCCATTCTCTCTGGACCATACTCTGGAAAACCTTGTATATACATTCCAGCATTAAATGCAGCTTCAGCTAATAATAGTGATGCGGTTTTTGCACCCTGTCCTCCTCGTCCATGCCATCTAATTTCCATTAGTTTTTTATCCATTAACTATCTCCCCTTTGCAATTAGTTAAGCATCTATTACTTCTTCATTATCCCAATTCCATGGTTCTTTTTTTATTAATCCATCTGCAAATGGAACAAACATAGAAACTATAGCTGATACACCTAATAATTGTTGATACCATAATAAAGGTATTAATTGGAATGGTGTAACTGCCCCCTTAGTAAAGCTTAATAATATTAACATTTGAGCTCCATAGGGTATAATCCCTTGCATTATACAAGAAAAAATATCTAACATAGCTGCACTTCTTCTAGGGTCTACTTTGTATTCATTACACATTTCTTTAGCTATAGGTCCATTTATTATAATAGCAACTGTATTATTAGCAACAGCTGCATCTGTGATAGCTGCTAATATACCTATACCAAGTTCTGCAGACTTTTTACTCTTAACTCTTCTTTTTATCCTTTGCAGTAAAAATTCTATTCCTCCTGCCTTAGTTATCATATGAGCAAGTCCACCTGTAAACATAGATAAAAGAAAAATATCTATCATTCCTGAGAAACCATTAAATATCTCCTGTGAAAAAGTTATTACCGTAAATTCCTCATAAAATAATCCTATGGCTCCAGATAAAATTATGCCTCCCGTTAAGACTACAAAAACATTTATTCCTATAAGGGCCAATATTAACACAAATAAATAAGGTAAAACTTTTATTACATTATAATCGTAAGTTTGAATAGATGGTGCCACTTCAGGTCTTCCTAATATCAGTAAAAGTATTATTGTAATAATCGCAGCAGGAGCGGCTATAAAAATATTTATTCTAAACTTATCTTTCATTTCACAACCTTGGGTTCTAGTTGCCGCAATGGTTGTATCTGATATAACAGATAAGTTATCTCCAAACATAGCTCCTCCCATTACAGCTGCTAATACAAGGGGCATAGCAAGGCCAGATTTTTCTGCAAGTCCTACAGCTATTGGACCTACAGCTACTATGGAACCTACTGAAGTTCCTGTAGATATTGAAATAAAAGCTGTTATTACAAACAATCCAACAGTTATATATTGGGGTGGAATAAAAGTTAATCCTAAATTTACAGTAGAATCTACCCCTCCCATAGCTTTAGATACAGCAGCAAATCCACCAGCTAATAGATAGATTGTACACATTATTATTATGTCTTTGTTTCCACAACCTTCTATAAGGGCATCGAATTTTTCATTTATAGTACCTTTTAATATAAAAAATGCACTAATTATTCCACAGAATATAGCTACCGGAGCAGGTAACTGATAAAAAGCCATTTCAACACCTTGTGCTTGTAATATAATTCCACTACCAAGATAAATAGCAACAAACACTAAAAACGGGATTAAAGCCTTGCCACTTGCTTTTACTGAATTATTATTCATTAATTTTCTCCCCCTTAAAATCGGGGCAAATATTTTTACCCCACTTGCCCCGTATATTCAATTTTTAAACCCTATTTTTACCCTATTATTTTTTTATAGTATCTAACGCTTGTCTTAAATCTTCAATTATATCTTCAACATTTTCAAGTCCAACAGATAATCTAACTAAATTATCACTAATGCCTGCCGCTTCTCTCTCTTCCTTAGTATATGGAGAATGTGTCATAGACGCTGGATGTTGTATTAAGGTTTCAGCATCCCCTAAGCTTACAGCTAAATTAGCTAACTTAACACTATCCATAATCTTTTTACCTTCTTCTAAACCTCCATTAACTTCAAAGGAAATCATAGCTCCAGGCATTCTCATTTGTTTTTTAGCTATATCATAATATTCAGAATCATTTAAACCTGGGTAGTATACCTTACTAACAGCTTCATGTCCTTGTAAAAATTCTGCCACTTTTTGAGCATTTGCACAATGTCTTTCCATTCTAATTTCTAATGTTTTTAATCCTCTTAAAACCAAGAATGCATCAAAAGGACTTAAAACTGATCCTGTCATATCCTTTACTCCAAAACCTCTAACATTATTTATAAACTCTTGCTTTCCTACTACAAATCCAGCAAGAACATCTCCATGTCCATTTAAGTACTTAGTAGCTGAGTGAACTACCACATCTGCTCCTAACTCTAAAGGTCTTTGAATACATGGTGTACAGAAAGTGTTATCTACAAAAACCATACAATCTTCCTTTTTGTGAGCAATTTCACTTATAGCTTTTATATCTGCTACCTTTAAATTAGGATTAGCAGGTGTTTCTAAGTAAACTACTTTTGTATTTTCTTTTATAGCCTTTTCTACTTCCTCTAAATTAGTAGTATCTACAAAAGTAACTTCAACACCGAATCTTGGTAAACCATGGCATAATAAAGCAAATGTACATCCATATAATGTTTCACCTGCTACTACATGATCCCCTGCCTTTAGAGCTGTCCATAATGCTGAAGATATAGCTCCCATACCTGATGCAGTTGCTATTACAGCCTCTCCACCTTCTAATATAGCCATTTTATCCTCTAATTGACCAGTTGTAGGATTTCCTAGTCTTGTATATATATGTCCACTTTCTTCTCCTGCAAATCTTTTTCCACCCTGTTCAGCAGAGTCAAATATAAAGGTTGATGTCTGATATATTGGTGTAGACAATGCTCCATACTGTGTATCTTTTTTATTTCCCCCATGTATTGCTTTAGTACCAAATCCCATATTTTTTATATCCATATCATATCCCCCTAATTATATATATTTTTACCATTATATATAAAGCAATAATCGTTCCAACTTATTCTAAAATTATAATTATATTAAAAACTCTATGCCTTCAATGTTTCGTAATATATTTCCAAGTATATAAAGTTGCGTGTAAACAATTACACCATTTGTTCAAAGTTATCTGGCAATTAATGTTTACACCTGTAAATTATTCTTTCCATTTTATATTATATTTGTTTACTTTATTTATAATGGTTGTATGCGATACCCCTAAAGCTTTAGCTGTTCGTCTAAAACTTTTATTCTTTTTTAAAGATTTTATTATTGCTTCTTTTTCCACTGTCTCTATTATATCTTTCAATTTTAAATCTTTATCTTGAGTTTCTTCTTCAATAGTAGGTGTTTTAGATAAATTCAACATTACATGCTCTTTTTTTAACATATCTCCACTACACAAGTTCATGGCTCTTTCTACTACATTTTCAAGTTCTCTTATATTACCTGGCCACTTATACTCTAAAAGCTCTTCTATAAATTTAAGCTTTGCACCCATAATTCTTTTATTTAATTTCTTATTTAATTTATCAATAAAGAATCCAGTTAATATAGGTATGTCTTCCATTCTATCTCTTAGGGGAGGAATAAATACAGGAATTACATTTAATCTATAATATAAGTCCTCTCTGAATTCTTTATTCTTAACCATATATTCTAAATTTCTATTAGTAGCACATATAATTCTTACATCTACTTTTTCTTCTTTATTACTACCAATTTTTCTTATGACACCTTCTTGTAAAACCCTTAAAAGTTTAGCTTGTACTAACAAGGGTAATTCTCCTATTTCATCTAAAATTAAAGTACCTTCATGAGCTTCTTTAAATAGACCATCTCTACTAGATGATGCTCCTGTAAAACTTCCCTTTTCATATCCAAATAATTCACTTTCAATTAAACTAGGAGGTATTGCCGCACAATTTACAGTAACTAATTTTTTATTACTTCTTACACTTAAATTATGAATTGCCTTTGCAAATAAGTCCTTTCCTGTTCCACTTTCTCCTCTTAACATAATTGTAGAGTTGTTTTTAGCCACAGATTTTATCATTTCTTTTACTTTTTTTATTGCTTCACTATTTCCTATTATTTCTTTAAACACACCTTCATGGCTAGAGGAAAACACATTTGCAATTTCCATTACTTTTTTTATATCCCTTATGGAAGAAACAACACCTATATTATTATCTTCATCATCTTTTACTGGTGTTATAGTAGTTAGATATTGTTTGGCTCCTTTACCCGTATCTACTTTGATTTTTATATTTTCTTCATTTTTTCCACTTTTTATTAAATCTATTATTGAATCATCTTTTATTAATGTTCTCAAATCTTTTCCTTCAATATAACCTTTGTCATAATAGAATATATTTTCACAATATTTATTAAATACCTCTACTTTCAAATCCTTATTTATATACATGATTCCTTCATCCACAGAATCAATTACCGCCAATAACTTTCTATGATATTTTTCATGCTCAAGAAGTTCCACTTTTTTTATATTGTATATACCATCTATGCTATATATATTCTTTATTAATTTAGATATTTTATTTTTATGTATATTTTCTACTTTTACATATACTTTATTAGGAAATACTTCTACAGATGTAAGATTTATATTTAATTCATAAATTTTATCTAATATTTTTAAAGTCATTCCCATTCGGTCTACAGCTGTAATCTCTAATCTAATATATTTATCCATATCTAATTATATTCCCCTTTTTAATTAATGCCATTTATTATAGGTAATAATTAAATCTTATTTTAAAGTGGAAGCCAAAATAATATTTCAACCTCCACTTTATTCTTTAAGTTAATAGTTTATTATTTAATTATAGTAATTCTTTTCTTAATTCTTCTGGTGTTTTAGGTGAAAGATACGAAAAAGGAATATCTAAAACTGTAACCGCTCCCTTTTTGCCTTCTTTTGAGAGTTTATATATAGCTCTAGAATAAGCTACTAAAACACTAGAAGTAAATTCTGCATTACTTTCTAAGTTTAAATTAAATTCCATTACCTGCTTTGCACCACCTTGGGTATTTCCAGATCTTATTACAAAACCTCCATGTGGTAATCCTGCGTGATTTAATTTAAGTTCTTCTTCTGTAATAAAATGAACTGTTGTATTATAATCTGCAAAATAGTCTGGCATGGTTTTAATATCTTGTTCTATCTTTTTTAAATCTGCATTTTCTTCTGGAACTACATAACAAACTCTTTCATGTTTTTCTCTTGTGGTAAAGTCACATTGTTCTCCGCTTCTAGCTTTGTCTAAAGCTCCTTTTATTGGTATTGTATATTGTATTCCATTCTTCACACCCTGTACTCTTCTTATTGCGTCTGAGTGACCCTGACTTACTCCTTTGCCCCAGAAGGTATGAGTTTTTCCTTTTGGTAAAATAGATTCCCCTAGAAGACGATTCAATGAAAATAATCCTGGATCCCATCCTGTGGATATCAGACTTATGTTACCTGCTTTTTTAGATATCTCATCCATCCTCTCAAAATGTTGAGGTATTCTTCCATGATTATCAAAACTATCCACAGTATTAAACTGTGATGCAATCATTGGACCTTGCTCTACTAAATCTGTTGCAGACCCTCCACATAAAATCATTACATCAACTGTATCTTTATACAATTCTAATCTTGAAATATGTACTAATTTAGAATTATTACTATCTACTTTATTTATGTCTCTTCTTGTAAATATAGCTTCTAGTTCCATGTCATCATTTTGTTTAATTGCCTTTTCTACGCCCTTACCTATATTCCCATAACCTACAATTCCTATTCTAATTTTACTATTCATTTTATCCCTCCTATGCTTATTGTTTTCAACTACATCTGTTTATATTATTATTATATCAAAATCATATCCATTCACTAAACTTTTTATATATATTTTTTCTATGAATGGAATTAGTATTCATTATAATTAGTATAATAAGAAATTATATGTACTAAAAAACCCCTATCAAAGTCTATATTTGATAAGGGCATTTATATTTATATTCATTTTACAAATAATATATAGTTATTAGTGTGAGCATCCATGATCATGTTTACAAGTATTGTTAACAGAGAACTCTTGTAATTGTCCTGTTTGTAAAAGCTCAATATTTTTTGCAGCAGTATCTTCTTTAACCTTATATACCTTTATTCCTTGGTTATTTAATTTCATTAATGCTCCTGCTCCAATTCCTGCTACTAAAATTGCATCTACAGCTTCTCCTCCTAATGCTTTAAGAGGTTGACACATACCATGAGCATGATGTAAATCTTCATTTTTAATTTCCTTTATTCCTTGGCTTTCTGAATCATAGATTAAGAAATAAGGTGCTGATCCAAAGTGGTTGAAAGGTACACTTTCTAATCCATTATTTTTTTCTACCGGAATACATATCTTCATATTACATTACCTCCATTTATTTGAAAATTTATGTTTTGATTCTTCTTTAGTTATTGGCTTATGCTAATAACTATGATACACCTTGAATTTATTCTTGTCAAATGCCAATAACAATATATTTAATTTATTTTTACTTTCTCATCATTCGTAACATACGTTACTTATTATATTTTAATAATTATATATAATGGATACATTGGCAAATCATATAAATTATATTGGGAGATGAAATAATGTATATTGGTAACCTTAAAAGACAACATATTGAAATATGTAAAATTATAGAAGACATAAACTCTTTATTGTGTAATATAGAAAGTAATTCATCTAAGATAAGTTTAAATATAAATTTATTATCTGGTAAATTAAAAATTCATTTTCAAACTGAAGATAAGTTTTTATATCCAGATTTATTTAATAGTGAAGTTTCTAAAATAAAAACTACTGCTAAATCTTTTGTAAATGAGTGGGGTTATTTAAGTTCAGTTTTTGAAGATTATAAAAACAAATTTAATACTAAGTCTAAAATTTGTTCTAATATATCTTTATTTGAAAAAGAAACAAAGAAAATAATTAATGCCTTAAATGACAGAATTAATAGAGAAGAGAAGGATTTATATACACTAATTGGCTAAATAAATTATTTTATTTTCATAGCTTTTCTTTGTATACACCTTACAATAGATGCCAAAAGTTTTCTAGGTGTTATTTTAGAAATAAATACTAAAACTTTATTTAATAATCCAGGGACTTCAACTCTTTTTCCCTTCATTAAAGCTCTATATCCTATTTCAGCTACAGTTCTAGCACTCATTGCATTTTTTAATTCACCTTTTCCTGAGTTTTTAGCAAATTCTGTGCTTGTAGTTCCAGGACATAGTGTTGTAACTTTTATATTATATGGTTTAAGCTCGTTATAAAGAGCTTCTGAAAAAGATAAAACATAAGCCTTTGTTGCATAGTATACAGCAATTAAAGGCCCTGGTTGATATGCTCCAGTGGAAGCTATATTTAATATGCCTCCACTTTTTCTTTTTACCATGTCTACAGTTACAAGTCTAGTAAGTTCAGTTAAAGCAACTATATTAAGTTGGATAACATCTTTATGTTTTTCTAAATCTATTTCATGAAAAAAACCACACTGCCCTACTCCAGCATTATTCACAAGTACGTCTATATCAAAGCCCAAATCCTTTATTTTATAAAATACATCTTCAGCTGCCCTTGGTTTTGATAAATCATTTTCCATTATCACCACAGATATTTTATAGTAATTTTCAAGATACTTCTTTATTTCCTTTAATTTATATAATCTTCTTGCCACTAATATTAAATTATAATTGCTTTTCGCAAATACATAAGCTAGTTCATAGCCTATTCCAGAGGATGCACCTGTTATTAAAACTGTTTTCCTTTTATTCTTCAATAAAATCTACACCCTTCTTATTTATTATCTTATCTTCAAGTTTACATGATTTAATTTTCTTTAATGCCATTTTAAAATTCCCCACATCCATAGGTCTATGAGCATCGCTTCCCACAGAAAATTTTATATTCTCCACATTAGATATTTCACAAAGTTCCTCTACAGTAGGATGTTTATGAAAATTGTTTATTTCAATAGCAGTTCCATACTTTTGACAAACTTTTGCTACTTTTAAAACATCTACAGGAAATTTGTCATTTATATGAGTTATAATATCTATATTATAGTTTTCTATAGATTTTATCATAGCATATGTATTTATACACTCTATTTCAGTTATTAGTTCTTTGTTTATATGATTTTTTATATCATCTCTTTTATTAATTCTTTTTCTTATATTATTTAAAAGATCTATGTGGGATATGTCAAAGTGTATACCTACAAGTAAAATATCTATATTCTTTAATACTTTCTCATTTATATCTATGTTTCCGTACTTATCTATTATATTTGCTTCTATTCCTAGTAATATATTTATATTTTTTTCATACTTTTCCCTTAAAAACTTTATTTCTTCTTGTATCTTGTCAAATTCATTAATATTTATACCATAATTAGAAAGTAATGGTCCATGGTCAGTTATAGCTATGGTTTTTAAACCCTTTTTTATTGCAATTTGAATATTGTCCTCTATTGTACCTACACCATGGCTAAACTTTGTATGGGTATGATAATCTTCTAAAATCTTCATATAATTCTTCCCATCAAACTATTTTTATAAATATTCTCAAGTTGTAAATCGTATATATTTACATATCCTATAAAACAAGTACATATTTTATTTCTACAAGGAGTGCTTTTCTTTATATCTTCTAAATTATCTTTATATATATTCCCTAAAACCACACTATCTTTATAACATCTATGGATAATTCCATTTCCTTCAACCCAGAATACACATTCTCCAGTTTTACAACTTAATCCATTAGACTTATAATTTTTAATATTTATTTCAAAATGTGGATCTATTTTTTTTATCTCATCTATATCATTTTCTGAATAATAATCTTTTTTATCTTTATAGGCATTTACCCAAATATAAGGTTTTGTATTTTTTATACTTTCTATTTTTAATTTAAGCTTTTTTATTTTATATAAATTTTCTTTTATACCTACTGTTCCTACTGAAAAAGTAATATACTTTTCGCTTAATTCATTAACATTACTAAAGAATTTATTTAATTCAACTTCATTTGGATGATATGTTATCCACAGTTTTAATTTTTGTTTATTAACATTATCCACCCAATTTATACTATTACTTAAATTAGTTTGAACTACTATTTCCTCAACATTTTGTAAATAGCTTAAATACGTAATTCCTTCTTTATAATAATCAAAACCTAAAATTTCTCCCTTAGGTGCTATAAATATTTTAAAATTATTTTTACTTTCTGTGATAAAATTAATAAACTTTTTAAATAATTTTTTATCTTTTTCAACCTTTGATTGGTCAAACTTATATTTAGAAAATGGACAGTATTCGCATCTATAGTTACAGTACTTTATGCTGGGTCTGTATATAATTGTATACATCATTTACTTTACTCCGAAAAATCTTGTGTTTTTTTATTTACTTCGTTTGAAATAAATAAACATCCCATAGCATCAGAATATTTTAATCCTTTTTCTGTAGGATAAACTCTAGTGCCTTTTTTTATTAAAAATCCTTTATCTATAAGTAAATTAATTTCATTAAAATCATCAAAAATATTTTTATTAAATCTTTTAAAATATTCCTCTAAATCTAGACCTGTGACTTTAAGTATAGATTTTAATATATATTTTCTTTTTATCTCATCCTCAGATAAAATATAGCCATAAGTTGCATAATAAAGATTTTCTTCTTTTAAATAATTATTTATTATACTGTTGATATTGCTTTGATTTACAGCATACTTTATAGAATAATGAATATTTGATATATAAGATCTAGCGCCACATCCAATACCTATCATCTCATTTTCTTGACAACTATATGATGGATATAATTTTTCATTCATATCCTCTCTTATAAAATTTCTCATAGATGTTTGTATATACCCATTTTTTATAAGTTCATCCTTAGCTAGCTCATACATATTTGTCATCTTATTAAAATCTCTTTTATATTTTTCATATAGCTTAGTTTTCTCTCTTATATACAGTGGATATATAAATATTTCTTCTGGTCTATATTCTATAACTCTCTTTAAAGAATCCATAAAAGATTCCATGCTTTGTGAAGGTATGCCATATATTAAATCTAAATTTTTTATTTCTATATTTTCTTTTTTCATAAGTTCTAATGATTTATTTATATTGTTAACAGTTTCAAATCTACATATTTCTTTTAATTCACATTCTTTAAAACTTTGAATACCCATGCTTATTCTATTTATATGAAATTTTTTTAATAAATCAATATACTCTTTATTCATAGTATTTGGAGATGTTTCCATAGAGAAAAATATTTTCTTAAAATCAATATTTAAATCCTTTTCTATAACTATTAGTAATTTTTCCATTAAGTCCTTTGGTAATGCTGTGGGAGTTCCTCCTCCAAATATTACACTATAAAATACACTTTCTTTTCTTAAATCTAATATATTTTTAACAGCTTTAATTTCTTCTATTAACTTATTCACATATTTACTCATTTTATCTTTATTAAAATCTGTAGTAGAAAATAAATTGCAATATCCACACTTATTTAAACAAAAAGGTATATGTATATACAAAGTCAAATTATCACTTTTTCTATTTTCCCAAAGCTTTTTTAAATCAAATGCTTTATCAAAGGTTCTATAAGATTTTTTATGAGGATAAGAATATATGTAACTTTTATAAGGGTTTTCCTCTATATATTTTTCCAAATCTGTCATGTTAAATTACTCCCTTAACTTTTATAAATAAAAATGTTTATATGGAACAGTCCAAACTATTTCATGAGATAAATTATGACCTTCATATCCATCCTCACCATAGCAAGTTCCATGATCTGATGTAGTTATACAAAAAGTTCTATTTCTTTTTTTCATATAATCAAATAATGGTTTTAAAGCTTTATCTACATAACATAAAGCTTCTTCTTGGCTTTCTACACAATCTAATTCTGAAGCTAGAATATTCTTTTTTTCATCATATTTATTTTTACTATCTTTATATTTATCTAAATAAAAATAATTAGGTCCATGCATAGCTGAAACATTTATAAAAAGAAATACTCTTTCACTTTTATCCAGCTTCTCCAGAGTTTTTATTGCAAACTCCACTTGATGTTCAGTAGAATTTTTATTATTAACTCCAAATTTAGGATTCCAATAACTTTTTTGAAATAAATTAGGCAGATTACTACAAAGTGCATTTATTTTACTAAAAAATATAACCCCACCTATGCAAATTGTTGTATATCCTTCCTTTTCTAAAGCTTGAACAAAACTTCCTTCTTCGAATAAATAAGTATTTTTTAAATTAAATCCTCTTATCATTTGATTTTTCATAAAAAATAAATGTTCTCTTTTATTTAAAGGTATATAATCGCTAGGAGTAGGTAAAAAGCCTCCAAAAAAACTATGATGTGTTGAATATGTAAAATTCCCTGGAGTATGTCTTTTTTCAAAAGGTCCATCCTTACAAAGATTTGGAAGACTTCCCTTCTCATATGCCCTATTTGCAACATCATATCTTAATGTATCTAAAGTTATAAATAAAATATCATCTTTTCCTACTACCTCATTCATATTAATGTTCATAATATCTCTCCCAACTTTTTAATGGATTCTTGAACTTCTTTATAATATATATTTTTTTCTGTTCCTATTAAGTGATGTAGCAAATCTCCAAAGGGATTTACATCTATTATATAAGGCTTATTTCCTGTACTCATAACTACATCAATTCCCGATATAAATGAATTATTAAATGCTTTCATTACTGATTCCGATGCCTTTTTAATTATTTCTATATTTTTAGGTTCTATAAACTTTTCACTTTCCAACCTATTATTTCTTAGGTGTAAATTAGTGATAGGTGTTTTACTAAGTCTTGATAATAAATATTCCACTTTATTATTTACTACTATAACTCTAGTATCATAAGCTTGTCCTTTATATTTACTTTTAGGTATCCACATTTCTATGTGAGCATCATTTTCTAGCACCCAATCAATCATTTTCTTTATAATATCTTTGTCTTTAATACAATTTACTTTATATGTACTGAAAAATATTTTTTCTTCTTTAGAATAATTTAAGGATGTATATATGATTTCTTCATTTAATCTTGGATTATTTGAATAGGCTATTACCCCTTCACTACCTGAACCATATCTTAATTTTATAAAACATTTTAAATATTTATTAGCTGTATCTTCTCTAAACTCATCATAATCTTTATAATTCTTTAACCTTTTAGGTAAATAAAAATCTTTTATATTTTCTTCTAGAAAATCATAGGTTAACTTTTTATCCATCATAATTAAAGTTTCTTTAATATTTGTGGTCATAAAAATATTTTTTCCTTTATTGGCATTTACAATATCTTCAATGCCATAAAACATTTCTTTTATACCACAATACCATTGAGCTGGTGCTATTATAGGACATTTTTCAAAATCTATATTATCTATTTCTTTTGATGATACTATTCCCTTTTTTAAACCAACTTTCAAAAAAGATTTATATAAGTATAAATCTTTTTCTGGTGGCTCAATTTTTATTATAGTATTATTATGCATATGCTTTTTAATAATATCTAAATTTGTTAATAAATCCTGCCATGTTACAATATTGTAGTTGTATATATTTTCACTTTTTAGGCAATTAACAAATTCTTTTAACCTTTTTCCCTTTTTATCTCCTATTAATAAAAAATTACTCTTCATATTATTCTGATATAAAGGGTGATCTCCACTCTTCATCCTCATCAAGGTCATATACATCATCTTGATCTAATGAATATTTTAAATTAAGCTTTTCAAAGCTTTCTTCTAATTTATTTAAAAAATCTTCTGATATATAATTATAAGTTAAGTCTATTTCTTTTAAATTAGATAGCTTGTCTAGATTATTAAGAATAACTTCTGCTCCTTTATCTGATAAAACACCAAAAGATATGTCTAAAACTTCTAGTGTTTCTACTATATCTGATTGGAATAGCTTTTCACAAATTTCATCTTGTATTTCACTATTTTTAAGTCCTAAGTATTTTAGTTTAGGATATTTGCTCTTATTCATAAATACTTGTATATCTTCTATTTTTGCATCAAATCCATAGTTACTATCACCAAAATATATTTCTAGTTTTTCAAGATTAGGTAATTCTGCCAGTGCTATATCTTCTATGGTCTCCTTAGAAGTTCCCCCTGAAATTACTATTAATTCTTTTAATGTGTTACTTTTTAGATTTTTAAATCTTAAATTCATTCCACCTTGCGCTGTAAATGAATTTAAATTAAAATTATTTATAAGTGGAGCTAGATCCCCATTAAATATCCATGATATTTCACATTCTTCAGAATCCATATCTCCAAAATAAATCTTTTTTAGGTTTGGAAATCTATCTTTATTTTCAACTATAAATTTAACTATTTTATCCGCTTCATTATTTTCATCCCAAGCTTCTATCCAACAACCTATTCTTAGTTCTTCATGATCGTATGTACTATACTTATTTAAGTATTCCTCTATAACTTCTGCTAAACTATCAATTTCATATTCATCTTCATATTCTAAAAAAAACTTTGTACTTTCTTTGCTGATGTCGTTCATATTTATTCCTCCTATTTTTCTGTGATTTTTAGTTTGTATATATTTCTTTTATTTTATAGTATTTTAGTAAATAATGCTATATTATTAGCAATACCTTTAGCTATCTTATAAAGGGTTTCATCTGGTTGGTTTGATCCATAATAATCTCTATAAGTAAATGTATCTTCTGGAACTTTATAATCATGTTTTTCTTCTATCAAATTCCATTGATCAACATTTATTTTTTTACTTTTTATAATTTCCAGTTCCTCTTTATTCAAACATAAATATCTCATAAAGCCTGAGCTAATAAATAAAATTTCCCTATTATTTATATATAATTTTAAGTTGCTTGGATAATATTTAAGATTGTCAATTTCTTCATCTTCATTATGAAAGTATGGTTCTTCTAATTTATAAATTATTTCTTTTGTACTATTGGCTATCATACCACTTATATCCATTGTTTTGGAGCCAATCTCATCAGAACTAAAATTTAAACCTTGCTGTGACAAGATTTCAAATTCTTCATCTGTAATTGTAAGACATACATAATCATCCACAGAAACAACTAATTGTCTATCACTTGTTAATAACTTAATTTTACACTGACTTATAATTCTCTCAATTTCTTTACTACTAGATATAAATTTTTTAATTGTATATGTTAGTTTACCACTTATCTCAATATAATTTTTATTATTTTCACATATTTTAATGTTTACATCACTTAATTTTGAAATAAAACTTAGAAATTCTGTATTTCTTTCACTTATTGGTACATAAAATACAAAGTACTCTGATTTATTTAAATAAAATAAAAATAATAACTTCCACCGTTCTTGTTTTATATTATTAATAACGCAAAAAGTGGTTTCCATAGTTTGAATATTAGGTACTTGTAAAATTGGTTCACCACTCTGTTTAAAATCTTTATCTAGATTAAAACTTATACTAAATGAATCTGCTTTCTCTATACAAAATGAAAATATATTTTTCCACTCACTAGGTGTTGTATCTAAATCCTTGCCATTATGCGTTCCATTTGTAATGTTAAAAAATTTAAAACTCATAGTTATACTCCTTTAAAATATATATTTTAGTTATCCGCATTGAATTTATTACAAACCAAATATTATATAGATGTATTTTTGACTTCTCAAATTTAAATATTTCAAGAACATATTAATTTTATCATAAATAAGCTTTTGCAGAAGTAACAAACTATCAAAATTTTACATTTATTTAATATTTCCTCTATTCTTGTTCATACAAAAAAGAGAGAAAGCCAGGCTTTAACTCCTGATTTTCTCTTCATTTTTTCATTTAACTTTTTTTCAATTTTACCCCTATTCCACAGTAACTGACTTAGCTAAATTCCTTGGTTTATCCACATCGCATCCCTTTTCTAAGGATACATAGTAAGAATATAATTGTAGTGGTATAACGGATAATAAAGGTGCAAAAATTGATTTAGTCTTTGGAATATAAATAGCTTCCTCTACAGCTTTATCCATATTCTTTTGTCCTTCAAAAGCTATTCCTATTGCCTTTGCTCCCCTTGTAGTTACTTCTTTTATATTACTTACAGTTTTATCAAATAATTCTTCCTGAGTTGCCAGCGTTATAACTATAGTACCTTCTTCTATTAATGCAATAGGTCCATGTTTTAATTCTCCTGCTGCATAAGCTTCTGAATGTATATAGGATATTTCTTTTAATTTTAAAGATCCTTCTAATGCTACAGCATAATCAAGACCTCTTCCTAAGAAGAACATATCTTTCTTCATATGAGTTTTTGAAGCTAATTTTTTCATAATTTCATCAGTTTCTAAACATTTTTCTGCCTTATCAGGAATGGATAACATTTCTTCTTTTAACTCTTCTAATTCTTCTTTATTAAGTGTACCTTTTTCTTGAGCAAAGTAAAGCGCTAATATATACATTGCAACTAGTTGAGTTTCATAAGCTTTAGTTGATGCTACAGCTATTTCTGGTCCTGCCCAAGTGTATAGTATATCATCTGCTTCTCTAGATATTGAGCTTCCTACTACATTTGTTACTGCTATAACTCTAGCACCTTTTTTCTTTGCTTCTCTTAGGGCTGCTAAGGTATCCGCTGTTTCTCCAGATTGGCTTATTACTATCATTAAAGTATCTTTATCTATTATAGGATTTTTATATCTAAACTCTGAAGCTATATCCACTTCAACTGGTATTCTAGCTAATTTTTCTATTGTGTATTTTCCAACTAGTCCAGCATGATATGCTGTTCCACAAGCTACTATATATATTTTATTTATTTTTTCCATTTGTTCTTTAGAAATTTCTATATTGTCTAATTTAATGTCTTTTCCTAACATTATTCTTGAAGTCATTGTATCTTTTATTACTTTAGGTTGTTCATGTATTTCTTTTAACATAAAGTGGTCATATCCACCTTTTTCAGCTGCATCTGCATTCCAAGTTACATGATAAATTTCTCTTTTTATTTCTTTTCCTTCTTTATCAAATAATTTAACTCCATCTTTAGTCATTAAAACAAATTCATTATCCTTTAATAAATATATATCCCTTGTATGATTTAATACAGCTGGTATATCTGAGGCAATAAAGTATTCTTCTTCTCCAAGCCCTACAATTAAAGGACTGTCCTTTCTTACTGCAACTACTTTATCTGGTTCTTCACTACAAACTACACCTATTGCATAGCTTCCTTCTACTTTAGATATTGCAGTCATTACAGCTTCTAATAGGTCTCCTTTATAGTAATAGTCTATTAAATGTGGTAATACCTCAGTATCTGTTTCTGATACAAATTTATATCCTTCTGAAGTTAACCATTCTCTTAACTCTATATAATTTTCTATTATTCCATTGTGTACAACACTTATAGTTCCTTTTTCATTATTATGAGGATGTGAATTTTTGTCTGAAGGCTCTCCATGAGTAGCCCATCTTGTATGACCTATTCCAATATCCCCTATCATTGATTCCTCATTTAATTTTTCTTCAAGATTAACTAATCTACCTTTACATTTTCTAGTTCTAATTACTTGGTCTTCAATAATAGCTACTCCTGCTGAGTCATATCCTCTGTATTCTAACTTTGATAATCCCTCAACTAAAATTGGTGCAGCTTCCTTTTTTCCAATGTATCCAACTATTCCGCACATATTCATCTTCCTTTCTTTTTTTAAGGTTTTAACACCTGATTGATTTGTACCAAAAATTACTCCTTGGTTTTGTCAATCTTTAACGGTAGTGCAGTACCGTGGGGCACCCGCCGAAGATTCGATACTCCCCATCCTCGTCAACTTAAGTGACACCCCAAATCTGTGATTTGGTTGGTGGAACTTACTCAGACCATAGTCTGAGTTTCATTAATCTTACTCCAAATCTGTGATTTGGTTAGTCGAACTTACTCAGACCATAGTCTGAGTTTCATCACCTAAGTCCTGGCGCTTTATTATATTTTAAAAATGGATAGAAATGCATTAATTATAGTATGGATCTCTACCCATCATTAAGCTAATATTATTTTGTTTTCTTTTCAATTAATTTTACTAAATCATGAGCTATTTTATCTATTTCTTCTTGATTTTCACCTTCTAGCATAACTCTTACTAAAGGTTCTGTTCCTGAAGGTCTTATAAGTACTCTACCCTTACCTTCCATTTGTTCTTCTATTTTTTTTATTTCTCCTGCTATTTCTTCATCTTCTATATATATATTCTTCATATTATTGGTCACCTTAGCATTTAAAAGCACTTGAGGTAACTCTTTCATAATAGAGGCTAATTCTGATAATTTTTTATTGCTATCCTTTATAATAGAAGAAAGTTGCAATGCAGTTACCAATCCATCTCCTGTAGTGTTATAATCTAAAAATATAATATGTCCGGATTGTTCTCCACCTATTTTATATCCCTCTTTAAGCATTTCTTCTAGTACATATCTATCTCCAACTTTTGTTTTAATTAAATCTATTTTTTCTCTTTCCATAGCAATAAACAATCCGATATTACTCATTACAGTAACTACCATGGTATTCTTATCTAATTTTTTGTGGTCTTTCATATATTTAGCACATATTGCCATCATGAAATCTCCATTAACAATATTCCCTTTTTCATCTACTGCTAGGCATCTATCAGCATCTCCATCAAAGGCTAATCCAAAATCACAGCCCTTTTCAACTACATATTTTCTTAAAGATTCCATATGTGTAGAGCCACAATCTTTATTTATATTCTTCCCATTAGGTTCATTATTAATTACATAAACTTCTGCACCTAAATCTTTAAAAGTCTCTACTGATGCCTTATAGCTTGCCCCATTTGCACAGTCTAAAGCAACTCTTAATCCTTTTAGATCTCCTTTTATAGTTCCTTTGGCAAATTCTATGTAATCCTTTATTGCATCATCTATTATTGTCTTTTCTCCTATATCTTCGCCTGTAGGGCAAGGAACACCTTCAAAATTATTCTCTATTACACTTTGAATTCTATCTTCTAGCTCATCTGGTAATTTATATCCACCTTTATCAAAAAACTTTATTCCATTATATTCAACTGGATTATGTGAAGCTGATATTACTACTCCTGCATCTGCTCCATACTTTCTAGTTAAATGTGCTACCGCTGGAGTTGGAACAATTCCTAAACAAATAGCTTCTCCACCCATTGAAAGTATTCCCGCTACTAAAGCACTTTCAAGCATATGTCCAGATATTCTAGTATCCATCCCCACAACTATTTTAGGTTTATGGGTTCCTTCTGTTAGAACATAGGCACCTGCCTTACCTAAATTATAGGCAACTTCTGCTGTTAATTCTTCATTAGCAATGCCTCTAACACCATCAGTCCCAAACATTCTACTCATATCAATATACCTCTTTCTTTTTAATCCTTTAATTACTTCATTTAAAAGTATACAAAATAATTATAATATAAATTAGTGCTTCTAACAATAAATTTTTAAGGTGACTAAGTGTATACTTAGTCACCTTAAAAAAAGTTATTTATATTCTTTTGCTTTTTCTTCACCATTAAGTACCCTTAATCCACCTTGTGTCAATGCTAAAAGTTCATCTTCTCCTGGATATAATACTACTGGTGCTATAAATTTAACTTTATTTTCTATTTCTTTTGTTACATATTTACTATATGCTATTCCCCCTGTTAAAACTATAGCATCTACATTTCCTTCTAGAACTACAGAACATTTTCCTATTTCTTTACTTATTTGATATATAAATGCATCTAATATTAACTTATATTTTTCATCTCCAGCTAATGCTTTTTCTTCAACTTCTCTAAAATCATTAGTTCCAAGGTATGCTACAGCTCCACCTTTTCCATTTATCTTTTTGATAATTTCATCTAGAGTATATTTACCTGAATAGCATAATCTTACTAAATCTCCGATCGGAACTCCCCCTGATCTTTCTGGTGAGAATGGTCCTTCTCCATCTAGTGCGTTATTTACATCTATAATTTTTCCATTTTTATGAGCACCTACAGATGATCCTCCACCCATGTGTACTACAACTATATTTACATCTTCATAGCTTTTATTATTTTCCTTTGCATATCTTCTAGCAACGGCTTTTTGGTTTAGGGCATGGAATATGCTTGTTCTTTCTATTTCTGGCATTCCCGAAATTCTTGCAATGTCTTGAAGTTCATCTACAACTACTGGATCTACTATAAATGCAGGAATATTTAAAGATTTAGCTATTTCATTTCCTATTATTCCGCCTAGGTTAGATGCATGTTCTCCCCTAACGCTTTCTCTTAAATCCTTAAGCATTGCATCATTAACTTCGTATGTACCACCTTCTACTGGTTTTAGAAGTCCGCCTCTTCCAACTATTGCATCTAAAGTATTAATATCGAATCCTTTTTCCTTTAACACATTTAAAATAACTTCTTTTCTAAAAGGAAATTGTTCATATACATTAGAATACTTTCCTATTTCTTCTGCTGAGTGTCTTAGAGTTTCTTCAAATATTAAATTTTCATCTTCAAAAACTCCTATTTTTGTTGATGTAGAGCCTGGGTTTATTATTAATAGTTTATGTGCCATTTTTATTTTCCTCCCTTTAATTTTATTTCATATTTTCTGCAACTAATGCAGCTAACGCAATTGAATACATCTTTGTTTCATGACTATCGTTTCTTGAAGTTAATACTACTGGTGCTGATGTTCCAACTAATAAACATCCATTTTTAGCATCTGTAGTATATGTTAATGTTTTATACATAATGTTTCCTGCTTGTATATCTGGAAGTACTAATATATCTGCCTTTCCTGCAACCGGCCCTGTAACTTTTTTATGTTTTGCAGCTTCCTCAGATAATGCATTATCTATTGCAAATGGTCCGTCAACTATACAACCTTTTATTTGACCTCTGTCGCTCATTTTTGCTAAAAGTGAAGCATCTATAGTTTCTGGCATATTTGGATTTACAACTTCTACTGCACATACTGCTGCAACCTTTGGACATTCATTTCCCATTGAATGTGCCACTGCTGCTGCATTTTCTATCATTTGAGCCTTTTCTTTTAAATCAGGATACATATTGAATGCTACATCTGTTAATATTAAAAGCCTATCAAATTTATCTGTTTCAAATACAGCTACGTGAGACATTAATTTTCCAGTTCTTAAACCTACTTCCTTATGTAAAACTGCTCTTAGGAAATTAGCTGTATCAACTAATCCTTTCATAAGCATGTCTGCTTTACCTGTTGAAACTAGTTCCGCTGCCTTTAGGGCTGCTTTTTTCATATCTGGTTCGTGAATTATTTCAAAATCTTCTATGTTCATGTTTATTTCTTTAGCTATAGATTTTATTTCTTCTTCGTTTCCAACTAATATAGCATCTGCTATTTTATTATTTTTAGCATCTCTTATTGCTTCTAATACAGGTTTGTCCTGTGCTACAGCTACCGCTACCTTTTTAGTACTTTGCTGTTGAACTTTTTGTAGTATTTCATTAAAATTTTTAATCATACTATCACCTCTTCATTTTTTTAAAAAACTTTGATATCTTTTTAACTAATATGTTTAAAAAATAACATTTCTATTCTATATTCTAACAAATATTTTACTAAAATGCTATTTTTCAGAAAATTAAAACACACTCGTACACTTTCTATAATCCTAAGGGTTTAAACTTTTCTATTATTTTTTCTCCTACTCTTAGTCCATCTACAGCTGCTGACATTATTCCGCCTGCATATCCTGCTCCCTCACCTGTAGGATATATTCCCTTTGTAGATTCACTTTGTAATTCTTTATTTCTTAATATTCTTATAGGAGCAGAAGTTCTAGTTTCTATGCCTGTAAGTACAGCTCCACTACTTACAAATCCTTTTATCTTGTTATCAAAATTACATAAACCCTCCATAAGCCCATCAACTACTACAGAAGGTAAGCATTTTGTTAAATCTTCCAATCTATACCCTGGCTTATAAGTAGGTTCTATATTTCTTAATTTTACAGTTTTCTTGCCTTTTAAAAAGTCTTCAGCTAATTGAATAGGTGCATAATAGTTTTCTCCCCCTAGTTTATAAGCTAATCCTTCATAATGTCTTTGTAATTCCATACCTGCTAAAGGATTATCACTTGCAAAATCCTTAGGTGTAACGGAAACAACTATAGCTGAATTTGCATTTTTACCAGCTCTATCATGATAACTCATACCATTTGTAACTACTCTGCCTTCCTCTGAAGCTGCAGCAACAACATATCCTCCTGGGCACATACAAAAACTATATATACCCCTATTATCCTTTCCGTTATGTACAAGTCTATAGTCTGCTGCTTTTAGTCTTGGATGATCTGCAAACTTTCCATATTGTCTTTCATTTATCAATGTTTGAGAATGTTCTATTCTAACACCCATAGCAAAAGCTTTGCTTTCAATGCTAACCCCTGTTTTAAGAAGCATTTCATAAGTATCTCTAGCACTATGTCCTATACTTAAAACAAGCACTTCACAAGGTATTTCTTCTCCATTTACTATTACAGCTTTTAATTTATTATCCTTAATTATTATATTCTCTAATTTACTATTGAAATGTACTTCTCCACCTAATTCTATTATTTCTTTTCTTATATTTTTAACTACTGTCTTTAACACGTCTGTTCCTATATGTGGTTTTCCAGAATAAGCTATTTCTTCCGGTGCTCCTTTTTCTACAAACTCTTTTAATATAAAATCACACCATGAATCCTTTATTCTAGTGGTTAATTTACCATCTGAAAAAGTTCCCGCTCCACCTTCTCCAAATTGCACATTGGAATTTAAGTTTAAATTACCTTTTTCCCAAAAATTATTTACAGATAAAGTTCTACGTCCTACTTCTTCTCCTCTTTCTATTATTATTGGATTATATCCATTTTTAGCAAGTATAAGACCAGCAAATAGTCCAGCTGGTCCCATTCCTATTATTATTGGTCTATGATTTAATACTTTGTCTCCATGTACTATTTCTTTTTTAACTGTACATTTTTCTAGTTTTACATCTTTATCTTTAGTCTTTTTTATTATATTTTCTTCATTACTACAACTGAATTCTACTGTATAATTAAATTTTATGACATCTTTCTTTCTTGCATCTACAGACTCTCTTAATATTTTAAAGTCTTTCATATCTTTTACTGGAATTCTACTTTTTTTACATGCTTTTTCTTTCACCATAGATATATCTTCGTTAATATCTAATGTTATATTATTTATTCTGATTGGCATTTTCTCCCTCCAATATTTCAATAGCCTTTATTTCAACTTTAACATTTTCTTGAGATTTACTAACTAAATTCACTCCATTAGGTAACTCTATTTTTATAGGTACACTATGTTCTCCTTCTTTTAATGAAGCTAAATCCACATAGCATTTTATATTATCTAAATTTAAGTTATCTACATCTCCTGATAAATTTAATATTACTTTATCCTGCTCTAATTTTATATTATAATTATTACCATCAAAGTTTATAGGTTTAATAGGAATAGAAATTTGCTTATTTTTTTCATTATTCCCCTCTTCTCCATTAAAATATACTTTCACCTTAATAGAAGTACTTTGGTCTTTTATTAGAGAAGTATTTTTAGGTAGTATTAATTTTGCCTCAACCTCATCTCCATTATTCAAATTATTTATATTTATAGTCTCTGTATCTATACTGTTTATGCTATTTATTGCATCTTCATCTCCAATAATTTGTACTTTATCTGGTATGCTTTTTATTTCTTTTATCTCTCTATTAGGATCTGGTTCAAATTTAACATTAATACCAACTGTATTTATCTTTTTTACAGGTATTTTTATTCTTGCCATACCTGGATCTAATAAAGCAGATTTTACTTCATTTCCATTTGCATCAAAAGCTTTTATTGGAGCAGATACATCTATATCTTTTTTAGCATTATTTAAATCAACTTCTGCTTCTACTTTTGCAATTGACATCATATGCTGACTAGCTCCCCTTATAGCAACCTGTTTTATGTTTGAACTGTAGGGTAGAGCATAATACCCTTCTCCTATTTTTCCTTTAGTTTTAACACTTAATGGTATATTTTTATCTATTAACTCATCTACCACTATTTTTACCCAAAGATTTTCTTCATTAATTACTTTTATATTTTTAGGAACCTTTTCTAATTTTACGGGAACATTATTTTCACCTTTTTTTAAAATATAAGATTGAAGATCTAATACTAATTTAAATTGACTTTCTTTTACTGAATATATATCATTTATAGGTCCTTTTAATAAAAGATTTACATGCAAATCTTTATCTGATACCAACACTAAGTTGGACCTTTTTAACACATCCTCATTTTCTATAATAACTGGTATGCCTTTTTTGTAGGTTTTTATTGGATTTAATACACTGGTTATATATAACCATGAGCTAAAAGCAGCAATGAGACAACATATTTTTATTATTATTTGTTGTCTCTTGTTTTTTTCATCCATTCCGCCACCTGCTCTCTAAAATTAATTTTTCTACTATTATCCTTTGTCATAATTCTAAACAATATATCTCTTAGTTTATCTTTATTATAATTTCTAGTAAGACTTCCATTTACAGCTAAGGAAATAGTACCTGTTTCTTCAGATACAACAATAATTATAGCATCAGAATTCTCTGAAATTCCTATAGCCGATCTATGTCTAGTACCTAAAGCTTTATCTACATTCTTATTAGCTGTTAATGGTAGAAAACATCCCGCAGAAATTATTCTATCATTTCTTATTATTGTAGCTCCATCATGCAGGGGAGTATTTATTACAAATATATTTTCAAGCAATTGAGCTGAAACTATAGCATCTAATTTAATACCTGTACTTATAGTTTCGCCAAGTCTTGTTATTCTTTCTATTACTATAAGTGCTCCTGTTTTGGTTTTTGATAGATTATCTACAGCAGTAATTATTTCATTTATTATTTTTTCCATTGTATGTTCATCTTCTGATAAATGCCTTTCATTAAAAGCACTTCTTCCTATATGTTCTAATGCTCTTCTTATTTCAGGTTGGAATATTATAATAAAAGAAAGAACTCCTATAGTTATTGTATTACTTAATATCCAAGATAAAACTTCTAAGTTTAATAATTTACTAATTGGAATAAGTATTATTAAAAATATGATTCCTTTTAAAAGTTGTTCTGCTCTAGTCTCTTTTATGAGCATATAACCTTTATAAAAAATATAAGAAACGGCTAATATATCTAAAACAGATGATATATTCATATTCTTTATTGAATTTATCACTGTATCTAACATTTCCATTATTTCCATAGCTTCCCCCCCTACTATGATTATACACAGCATATATATCTAATTATACACTATATAAAAATATTTAAAAAATATTTAAATCTTAATTTTTTATGAAACTTAATTTTTTATATAGTAATTTTACTGCTATTTTAGGAATATCTATAATGTGAGGAGGGATATTATGAAATTTAATAAAAATATTAGGAATATAACCTTATCTATACTTTTAATATTCTCTATTTCTATACCCATATTTACTTTAATTTACTTTAATAAAAATAGTGAAATAATACAATATAACAAATCTATACATACAGATGTAAATAATATAAACAAAATTAATAAAAAAGTTTCTTCTTACACCATTAGCGGTAAATTTAATGCATCAAAGTGTAGAGATCACTTACCTAATGATGTAAAAACCTTATTATCCACAAAAGTCAATCTTGAAAAATATAAATGTAATGAAAAGTATAAGGATATGCATAATAATCTTATTAAAGCTGTTACTAATAATATATATACATATGAGCAACTTTTAGCTATATTAAATAGTCCAGAAAGTCAAGATGTTAATAAAGCCTTTTCTTCTTTTAAGAAATATAAAGAGCATAGTATAAAGTTTTATGAATTGTTTAATAATAACAATCGTAGATTAAAAATAAATTTAAATAAAGATTTTTTAGGTTATCTAAATCTCTCTACTGCATATATTGAAGAACTAGCTAATTTGCAAAAGGATAGAGATATAAAAATGAGTCAGTATAAGGATTATTTTTATAGTATCGATTATGTTTTATCTTCTTTTTTAGAAGTAAGAAAAGATTTTTCTTACTATAAGGGTAAAATTGAAAATGGGACTATTGACATAAATGAACTTTTAAATGAGATTTCAACAAATAAAAAAGAATTACAAGATCTAAAAATAGATGTATCTAAAATTTCTGTACCCTCTGATGGAATAGATTGCTATATCTTATTATCAAAAGCTTTAGATGATTATATATCTTATATTCATAGTTTTGAAGAAGATATAAGCAAAAGTGCTATTTCACCTAAGTCTACAGTTTCAAAACTGTATTCACAATCAGATCTAAATTACAAGATCATGAATGATACTTATAATGACTTTATAAAATATTACTCTAATTTAAAAGATACAGTAAAATAATGAATGTTTTATTGAATGTATAATTTCATAAATAAAGTTAATAATAACATAAGCCTAAGTTTAAAACGCGGGGGAACCATTAATTGGGGTGAATCACATTTATTTTGTGTAGGTTAGCCTTTACCGAACCCGTCAGCTAACCCCGTTGGTAAAAGGAGTGAATAACTTGAGAAAAAAAATTATTTCATTTATAGTTTTTAATTTTATATTTTTAATTCTTTCGTCCAATGTTAAGGCTTCTTCAATAAATCATATTAATACCACTTTGTTTAAAGAAGAAGAGAAACTTGTTCAGATATTTAATAGTTCAAAAGGCAACATTTGTATAAATAGTAAAGATATTGATCTAATGGCTAAAGTGGTCTTTGCTGAAAGTCGTGGCGAACCCTATGAGGGTAAAGTAGCAGTAGCTTCTGTAATATTAAACAGATCCTACGCATCAGGGTTTCCTAAATCTATAAGAGAAGTTATATTTCAACCTTCCGCCTTCTCTTGTGTGATTAATAATCAAATACATGGGAATCCAGATGAAAGTTGCTATAACGCAGTTTTAGATGCTTTAAAAGGCTATGATCCTACAAATAATGCTTTATTCTTTTATAATCCTAAAATATCTACATGTAATTGGATGTTAGGCATTGATAAAACTAATATAAAAACCATAGGTAATCATGTATTCTTTGTAGTAGAATAGCAAAAATGTCTCACTAATTAGTGAGACATTTTTTTACTTATTTTTGATACTATCTAAATAGGATACAGCATTTAATGCCGCTACTTGTCCTTCTCCAGCAGCTTTTATATATTGATAAGGTTTGCCTATACAATCTCCTGCTGCAAAACATCCCTCTATATTAGTCTTCATATTTCTATCTACCTTTATGTGTCCGTCTTCTATTTCTAACCCTGGAACTAATTGACCAGGTGAAATACTATCTTTTAATACAAATATTCCATCTGTATTCAATTCCCCATTTTTGAATACTAACTTCTCTACTCTATCTTGCCCTTTAACTTCTAAAGGTCTATCTTTTATTACTTCAATATTATTATTTAATGAATAATTTCCTTTATACATTGGAACATAGTAAGTTTTTGATGTTAATTCACTTACAAAATTTGCCTCATCTTCTGCTTCTTTATTATGACCTATTATTATAACATTTTTATTTTTATATAAAGGTGCATCACATGTTGCACAATAACCTACACCTCTACCTAAAAATTCTTCTTCACCTTTTAAAGGCTTTGTATATTCTATTCCTGTTGCCATTATTAGACTTGTTGATTCATACATCTTATCATTTACCATTAAAGAAAAATACTCTCCCATAGCATATACAGCATTAACTCTTTCATATGTTATTTGTATTCCCATTTTATCTATATGATTTTGAAAAGTTTCTTTTAGATCTTTTCCCTTAATATTTGGTAATCCAAGATAATTATTTACTAGTGGTGCCTTCGCTACTTTGTTGCTTAAGTCCTTGTTACCAAAGACTATTATATTCTTATTTCTTATTTTTGCATTTATAGCTGCTGAAAGACCTGCTGGTCCACTTCCTATTACTGCTATATCATATCTTATTGTCATAAGCTCACCCCTTTATTTTTAATAAATAATAAGTTAACACCTAAGTGTTAACTTATCCTATCCATTACCTTATATGTGTTTTTCTATTGAAGATTGCATAGCTTGCTTTGGTCTAAAACCTACTAATGTTTCTTGGATTTTACCATCTTTAAATACAGCTACTGTTGGTATACTTGCTACTTTATATTCAGTTGCTGACATTGGATTTTCATCAACATTTACTTTTACAAACTTAACTTGCTCTGACATCTCTTGAGATAATTCTTCAATTACTGGTCCAAGCATTCTACAAGGGCCACACCATGGTGCCCAAAAGTCTACAACTGTTACTTTATCGGAATTCAAAACCTCTGAATTAAAAACTGAATCATTTATTTCTTTTATCATATATATCCCTCCAAATTTTATACCCTATATGGGTATCTCTTATATTTATTTTATATTATATTATAAAGTTAGTCAATACTTTTAATAATAATCATTACTTATTAAGTATATTTCTTATATTTGAGTTATTATATATAGAATTAGGATAATTATCTATAAGTTTTTTACCATAGATTTTACTATTGTTTATATCTATATTCTTATACAATATAGATAGATTATACAATACTGCATCACTATAACTATTATTTTTAAAATTATTATCATATATCTCATAATACTTTATAGCTTCTTCTATATTTCCCAGTCCTTCATTACATAAACCAAGCATATATATATTATGAGGATATACCCAAGTTTTCTTTCCAAAGTTATAGGATTTTATTAGATATTCATTGGACTTTTTATACTCTTTTTTTTCTAAATAACTTATACCCTTATTATAGAAATATTCTACCCCTTCCTTTTCTAGTAATTCTTTTCCTTGATTATATAAAAACTTTTCATTTATACTAATTTTATTCACATCAACCTTATTTAATTCAATATATATCTTTTCATAATCTTTTTTTGATATATAATCTTTTAGTTCATTATCTTTTAGTTTATTATCTTTATTTTCATTTACCTTATTTATATTATTTAAATTCTTATCTTCTTTTGTTTTTTTCTTTTCCACAATATCTTTCTTATTATTTTCTTTGTTTAAATTAACACTAGTAGATTTAGCTTTCTTAAAAAACCCTTTATTTTTTATTGTACCTATTGATATAACTATTAATGATATTACACAAATACCAGAAACTAATGATATTATTAATTTTTTATTATTTGGATTTTTTATTTTTCCTAATGAGTATAATTTCTTATTATTTTGTATAGCTAATTTATTTTTCTTATCTAGTCCTAATACTTTATCTATATGTATTTTAGCTTTTGAGTATTCTTCTTTACTTATGTAACATATAGAAAGATAATTATTTACATCTATATAATTAAAATCACTTTCTCTGCATTTATTTAGTGTAGTTATAGCGTTATTTATTTTTCCTTCTTTTATTAATTCTAATGCACTTTCAAATAGATTATTTCTAATATTATCTTCTGAGCTATCTTGTAAATATTTTTTAGATACACTATCTTTATTTACATGAATATTCATTTGCCATAAAGCTTTTGCACCTTTAAGATCTCCTTTTAAGTAAAGTAAAAGCCCCTTTAAATTTATAGCTGCAGAATTATTCATATTTATAGATATACTCTCTTCGCATGACTGCAAAGCCCTATCTATATATCCCTTATTATATTCATTAAGAGCTTTTAAATATAGTTTTTTTGAACTTTTCATAACATATCTTCCTTTTTTAATGTAATTTGTGAGCTATATAAATTATACAATTTATTCTCACTTTTTTCTATTTTATAGAAAATTATTTTTAAAAAAGTATATGAATACTTTTAATTCATATACTTTTTTTAATTATTTATTTCATTTATATATTCTTCCACTAAACTTAAAAATACTGTTATAGCTAAAAGGTCTGCACTTCCTCCTGGACTTATACCCTTCTTTACAAACTCTTCTTCCATGTGAATTATTTTTTGTTTTCCTCTAAGAGTTCTCATTCCGCCTTCCGCTATTATTATTTTGGCATCTTGTTGCATTTTTTTTAATTCTTTTAAAGAATGTCTATGTAATACATTAGAGTCCTCTGAATATTGCATTATTCCTATTAGTGTATTTACTAATCTATCATTTTTATTTAAATCAGAAGCTTCTTTATAAAAATCTAAAGAGAAATCGAAGACTATAGGTAATCCTTTTTCTACTTCTCCTCTTATTCCTTCCATTCCATACAATACAAATAACTTTTCTCCATAAGACAAATTTTCTCTTTGTACCATTTCATCTACTGATTTATATTTAATTGCAATTTCATTTAAAGGTTCTAATTCTTTTTCTACTAATCCTCTACACATATCTTTTATTACATTTCTTATTTCACTAAATGGCTTTTTATTATGTATGGTTTTTCCTATGGCAATGCAACATATTCCCATTAAAAACAACATACCTTTATGTGTATTAATTCCCTTGGTTTTTTTAAACATATCCTTTTCTGCTTTTATTCCTAATTTCCTACCTTTTTTAAGCATATCTTTTACACTTTCATCTGAAAAACCTAGTTGAACACTTAAGGTTAGATATTTGATAAGTGAAGAAGTACTCTCTATAAAAGTATAATGATCCATATCAGTATGTGAACCTGTAGAAATTACGGATACTAATCCTGGTGATGGATTGCAAGCCACCTCATATAACATGGCTTGAATAGCTAAACTACTTATATCAAAAGCTGTATCTGATACCTGATGAGATTTTTCCATTTTAATTCTCCCTATATTAGATATTTATATTATTAAATTTCCTATATTGCTCTTCTATATAATTTATAACTTCTTCTATACTATGTCTTCTTGATCTTACACAATTTTGTGCCATATCTTCGCATATAAAGCATTTTCTTGGCTTATATCCTAGAGAAGTTCTGCTAATACCTGTTCCATCTACATTATATACGTCTATATCAGCACATCTGCCAAGAAGATGGTTTTCTTCTACATATATACTATGTTTTTTTATTTCCTCGGCAATATTATCTATAATTAAAATTAATATAGGTCCTTCTGCTGTTGATTTATAGTATTTATATACAATTTGTGTATGAAATTTGTTTTCTATTTCTCTTTTTAGTATATTACTTATGCCCCTTGAAATTTCATTATTCTTTATTGCTCCTGGATAATTTACTCTTAAACATAAAAGAGGTAATTTGTATTTTTCAATAAGAGTATTTTGAAAATCTACTCTCTCTTCTCTTGCTGATAATATATCTATTGCTGTATAATTTCTCATATTAATGGGGAGAAACGCTTTTTTTGATTTTCTCCACTATCTCCTTTCCATCATTACTATTCAAAAATTCCCAAGTTACAGATGGTACTAAATTTATTATTTCATCCAATTTTCCTTCTCTGATTAACCCTCTTACTTTAGAAGCACTTATAAAATCTCCTTGTATCTCTTTTCTTTTTATTTCCTCTAATTCTATTCCAAACTTAGGTAAGGTACTTTTTAATACTTGATTATAGGCGTTTGTTACCTCACAATAAGGTTCTTCACCTACATATCTTTTCTTTATGTTAAATTTTTCGCCAAAATACTTACCAAATATCCCTGCATCAATTTCTGCATGAGCTTTAACTAAAATATCCTCTTCTCTTATAAAATATGTAGGGAAAGTGGCAGATGAGATTATATACTCTCCTCCTGGTACTATTTTTACATTTTTCAAATCTTTTGTACCTTCTTTTACCAAATTATATCTAGTTTTAAATGGAAATAATGATTTATCTTCCTCCACTATAAATACAATAACCTCTTTAGAATTCTTTGAAGCATGTTCTATAAGGTATCTATGTCCTAGAGTAAATGGATTACAATTCATTACTAATGCTGTTTTTTCTTCTGAATTATTTATATTATATTCTTTACTAATTTTATCTAATGCTTTTTCTATATTGTATATTCCATATTCTAAGAATACCACATGATCAGTTTTATACAATGTTTTAAAGTTTAATGATGAAAATATTTTTTCTTTATCTGGTTTTGTAAAAATAAAGTTATGAAAAATCCCTTCTTCAAAAGACTTATCTATTAATGCTGATATTAATTTGGATGTAACATTTTCCCCTTGAAGGTCTTTAGATACTGCAAAACATTTAAATACATTTTTAGCTTTAGAGCAAGTTGCTTTTATTTCTCCATTTTGTTCGATAATTAGAGTATAGTCTACATCATTATCTAACTTTAAATCAAATCCTTCTAAAAATTTATGTACTTTTTTTCTTTCTTCTTCTCTTTTTACGTTTATAGTTTTTATATGTAAATCATACATTTTTAACACCTACTTTTCATTATCTTCAACTATATATTATATCATTCTTTAACAATAAAGTAAGTTTCATTATTAATGAAAATATGGACTGTATAAATACAGTCCATATTTTTATTAGCTTATTCTAATGGTTTTTTAACTACGTCGATTACTGTTCCGTCTCTATATTCAATGACAGCAACTACTTCATCTGTTGTTTCTATTGCTTTTGGAGCTCCTGTCATTTTTTCAGCTACTTCTTTTAATTCTTCTATAGTCATAACTGGAAGATTTGTTTCTTTTAATTTTTCTATTAAATCTTTTCTTCTTGGATTTACAGCTATACCTCTTTCAGTAACTATTACATCTATACTTTCACCTGGTGTAGTAACAGTAGTTACTCTATCTTTTATAATAGGTAATCTAGCTTTTACAAGATTTGTAACTATTATGGATAGCTTTGAACCAGCAGCAGTATCACTGTGTCCACCTGAACCACCCATTATTACGCCATCAGAACCTGTTGTAACGTTAACGTTAAAATCTGTATCTATTTCAGTTGCACCAAGAATCATTATATCAAGGTTATTTACAACTGCACCCTTATTGTGTGGGTTTCCATACATTGAAGATGACATTGGCATATGCGCTGAATTCTTCTTATAAGATTCTGCTGCTTTTAAATCAAAGCATTGTACGTCAAATATGCTTTTGAATAGTCCTTCTTCAAACATTTCAACGATATATCCTGTTACTCCACCTGCAGCAAAACTTCCAACAACACCTTTTTTCTTCATTACTTCTTTTAATTCAGCTGCTACTGCTAAAGAAGTTCCTCCTGCTCCTGTTTGGAATGATATACCATCTTTTACTAATCCAGAAGCTTCTATAACTTCTGTAGCCATTTTAGCTATTTTTAATCCTACTGGATCTTTTGTTATTCTTGTAGTACCTGAAACTATACCTGCTGGATCTCCGATTGAATCTACATTTACAACATAGTCAACATATATTTGCCTTATTTCAATTGGTGATGCTGGATATGGTACTAAATTGTCAGTTATTGCTACAACTTTATCTGCATATTCAGTATCAGAAATTGAATACCCTAATGCTCCACAAGCAGATTTTCCTTCTGTTCCATTTACATTACCATAAGTATCTGCCGTAGGTGCTGCTAAGAAAGCTACATCTATATGTAAATCTCCACTTTCTATAGCTCTTGGTCTTCCACCATGTGTCATCATTACAGCTGGATTCTTTAAGTATCCCTTTGATATAGCTTCTGCTACTGGTCCTGACATATAGTTTGCATATATTCCTGTAACTATACCTTGTTTCATATAATCTACAAGGGGCTCATGTATTGGGAATATTGAACTTGCAGCTATAGTTATATCCTTTATTCCTTTTTTAGCTATAGCTTCCATAACCATGTTTAAAACATAGTCACCATTTCTTAAATGATGGTGGAAAGATATAGTCATTCCATCTTTTAGTTCTACTTTGTCTATTGCTTCTTCAACACTTTTTAAAACCTTTTCTTCACCTGGTATTACACTTTTTACTCTTACTGATTTTTTTTCTACAATACCACAATTTTCAAAAGCGCCTTCAAAAGGTTTTACTTTTCCATAACCTTCTATAAAATCTGGTATTTCTCTACCAAGTACATTTTTCATGTTAATCCCTCACTTTTTATTTATATTACATAAAATTTAAACGGTAAGGTTATCTTATTATTCCTAATGTTTTTGCTAATTCTACTGTTGTAGTAGCCCTGTTTATTACTGGGGCGTCTACCATCTTACCATCTAATGAGAATACTCCAAGTCCTTTTGCAAAAGCTTCATCTCTAGCTTCTAATACTCTTACTGCATGTTTAATTTCTGTTTCAGTTGGATTAAACACTGAATGAATTGTATCTATTTGTCTTGGATTTATAGCAGCTTTTCCTGTAAATGCTATATTTTTTGCTTTTTCTGTATCTAATTCTAAAGCTTCATAGTCATTTGTATCAGTAAATGGAGTATCTACAGCATCTATTTTAGCTGCTCTACAAGCTGCTGAAAATCTACATCTTGCATAGTAGATTTCATCACTTTCTTTTGTTCTCTTAATTCCAAAATCTGATGTTAAATCTTCTGCTCCTAGAAGTAATCCTTCTAATCTATCTGAAGCAGTAGCTACATCATATACTGTTTCAAGACTATATGCAGTTTCTATAAGTCCAAATAATCTTATGCTTCCTTTTTCGAATCCCTCTTCTTCTTCTACTCTAGAGATTATTTTATCAGCATCCTCTAATTGTTCCTTTGTAGCTTTTGGAACCAATATAGTATCTGGTTTAACTCTTGCGATTTCTTCTAAGTCAGTTGGTCCAAATTCAGTATCTAATGGATTTATTCTTACAACTAATTCAACTTGAGAATAATCTAAATTTTTTATAGCACCACAAACTAATGCTCTTGCAGCATCTTTTTCTGTTAAGCTAACAGCATCTTCTAAGTCTAATATTACAGCATCAGCACCAAGTATAGGTGCATTTTGTAACATACCTGGGTTATTTCCAGGCATAAATAGCATTGTTCTTCTTAACTTTTTCATGGATTCTCTCACCTCAATTTACTTTTTAATAAAATTCTTATTGTGCTCTATTAACAGCTGTTTTAAGTCTTGCTTCTATAGTGTAATTTAAAGCACCTTTATCTTGTGCTTGAATTTTAACACCATCTAATCCTAATTCTTCTGCTTTTTCTAATAAAACTTTATGGATTTGATCTCCAAATTGTTTCATAACTATACTTTCAAGTTCTATTTCAATTCCTGGTTTATCACTTGGCATTACCATTACAAGTATATCGTTTGATTCCAAAGTACCAGCCTTTGCAACTTTATTAACTTTCATCTTATAAACCTACCTTTCTAAAATTAACAATTGAAAACTGAAGATTTTACCCTTCAGTTTTCTCTGCTAATCTGTATTACTTTAAACTATCAAGATAATTCTTTTGTCCTATTTCATATAAGTTATTTCCTTCGCTATCTATAACAACAACTACTGGTAAATCTTCTACTTCCAGTCTTCTTAATGCTTCTGCTCCTAGGTCTTCATAACAAACTATTTCTGCTTTTTTCACAGATTTTCCCATTAAAGCAGCTGCTCCACCTATAGCTGCAAAATATACTCCTGTGTTTCTTTTTATTGCATCTATAACTTCTTGGGATCTTAAACCTTTTCCGATCATTCCCTTTAAACCTATATCTAGAAGTCTTGGAGCATATGGATCCATTCTATAACTAGTTGTTGGCCCTGCTGAACCTATGGCATTACCTGGTTTTGCTGGTGTTGGCCCAACATAGTATATAATTTGATCCTTAAGATCTACTGGAAGTTCTTCACCTTTATCTAATAAGTCCACTAATCTTTTATGTCCAGCATCTCTTGAAGTATATATAACTCCAGAAATAAGAACTGAATCCCCCGCTTTTAAGCCTTTAACTTTCTCCGCTGTTAATGGAGTTGTTATTTTCTTTTCCATATTTGGTACCCCCCTAAAATTCTACGCTCTTATGTCTTGTTACGTGACAGTTAATATTTACTGCTACAGGAAGTCCTGCTATATGAGTAGCATAAGTTTCTATATTAACAGCTAGTGCTGTAGTTAATCCACCAAAACCTTGAGGTCCAATTCCTAATGAGTTTATAGTTTCTAATAATTCCTTTTCTAAATCAGCATAGAAAGGATTATTATTTCTTTCATCTAATGGTCTCATTAAAGCTTTTTTAGCTAAGTTTGCAGATCTATCAAAAGTTCCACCTATTCCAACACCTACAACTATTGGAGGACATGGGTTTGGTCCTGCATCTTTTACAACCTTTATTATAAAGTCTTTTACACCTTGTAATCCATCTGCTGGTTTTAACATTTTTTGTTGGCTCATATTTTCTGAACCAAATCCTTTTGGAGCTACAGTTATTTTTAATTTGTCTCCTGGAACTATGTCATAGTATATAACTGCTGGAGTATTATCCTTAGTATTTACTCTTTCTATTGGGTCATTAACTACGGATTTTCTTAAATATCCTTCAGTATACCCTTGTCTTACACCTTCATTTATTGCATCTTCAAGATTTCCACCTACAACATGAACATCTTGACCTATTTCAACAAATACACAAGCCATTCCTGTGTCTTGACATGCTGGCATATTTTCTTTATCGGATATATCTACATTCACCAATATTTTTTCTAGTATTCCCTTAGCCATATCCCAATTTTCTTTTTTATTATACTCTTCTAATTTTTCTTTAACGTCTTTTGGTAATCTATAGTTAGCTTCTATACTTAGCTCTTTTATTGCCTTTGTTATATCTGAAACATTTACCTCTTTCATAAGCATTTATTTACTGAATAAATCAGTAAATGCCTCCTTTCATTTAATATGACTTTATTCACATTGGAAAAGGCAGTTTAAACTTAAACCGCCTCTTTCCTATTTTAGTCAATTATTATTTGTTTGTTCTTCTTGCTGCAAGTGCTATTACTCTGTTCATTTCGTTTTTAACGATCATGTATCCTTCGTCAACACCCATTCCTGGTTTTGCAAGAACTTGAGAAGCTCCGCAAGCAATACCTATGTTAGTTGTAACTTCAGCTGATCTGTTAGTTTCGTTACAAGTTCCTCCACAGTATGCTCCCATGCCATTTGCTTTACAGTACATGATAGCTTCTGCTGCGTTGTTAACTCCACCTAAGTCTGGAGTCTTTATTTGAACCATGTGTCCAGCTTTGTTATCTGTAAAGAATTTAACATCTTCAACAGTATTACACCATTCATCGGCAACTAATTCAACTTTTATTCCTCTTCCATCTAATTCAGCTCTTAAGTCTCTCATTGCTTCCATTTGTTTTTGTCTATCTTCAACGTCCATAGGTCCTTCTATTCTTAACTTAAATGGAGCTGCAGCCTTTTCTAATGTTTGAAGATAATCTGCCATAGCTTTGATATCACAATCAAAAGCTGCTCCTATTGTTCCGTATACGTCTATGTGGAATATTGGAGTATAGTTTTCTTTAACTCTTAGTTTAATTATTCTGTCTCTTAACCATTCAACATATGCAAGAAGTTTTTCTCCTTTTAATCCTAACTTTTCTTCAACGTTGTTTATTAATGCGTGTGGTAATACGTCTGCTTCTTTAATTATCATCTTATCTGCATTGTCATATCTGTCATCACCAGATTGAGTAAATACTGGTACTGGAGCTATTTCTCCACCTGGATTGTACTCATCTCTTACAACTTCTGCCATAGTAACTTTTCTAGTTTTTGCTACTGCATCAAGTATAGCTTGAGTTATACCATATCTGATTGCAGTGTGTAATCTCTTTCCATTTACTTGTAGTTTATCGAATTCTCCAGCCATGTCTTTAAAGTTAGTGATTTCTCTTCCGATTAACTTTGGCGCTATTTCTTTTTCTATAACAGGTATGAAATCTGATGCTAGGAATAATGGATCTCTTCCGCCTGCTCCTGAGTATTGAACTGCAGCACAATCACCATGTGCAACTTGGCCATCTTCAAGAACTAATAATACAGAAATTGATTCTCCCTTTTGTCTTATTTGAGTAAATCCTTCTGTAACTGGCTCTCCTGTGTATGTAAAGCCATCATGTCCTGCACCTTTCTTAATAGCTCTTTGGTCATCAAAGTAAAATCCAGTAAATCCTGGAGTACAAAGAACGTCTACAATTTTCATATTATATTCACCTGTCCTTTTTTTTAAATTTTAAAATCTTATTTTAATATTTTATATTTATTTTTATACAGGTCTATTGCTGAATATTTCTATTCAGCAACAAACATGATATAAACTTATTTATATAAAGCTAAAATTTATTATTCTGGTCTTCCTATTAATCTTCCTTTTCCAACTGCAAATATATCGTCTATAACCATTTGGAAGCTAACATCTCTTCCTTCATATTTAGCTCTTTCTTGTAATCTTTGTCTATTGAAATTCTTTATTTCTTCAGTAAATGGAATATTTCCAAACTCTAAGTATCTAACGCATCCAAGATTGTCTCTTACTGGCATCATTTTACCTGCATTGTATTTACTTGGTCCAAATGGAATGTCCATAACTCCTGTTTCAAATGCCTTAACTGTACCTACAGCTAAATCGCCCTTTCCTAATTCAAACATTTTGTCAAGGATACATTTAGTTTCAGCCTTGATTATAGCCATTTCAGTTTCTAATTCCTTAGACATTGGCATTCTTTGTCCTTCTAACATATTTAAAGCCATCTTTGTAGCTTTTATTCCTGAAGCATTTGCTTCTTTTGTTGGTATACCAATTGCTTCATGAGGAGTTTTAACTATAACTTTTGTAGCTCCTGCTAAAGCTGCTATAGTAGTAGCTGTAACTATAACACCAAATGCTTTTGATTCATCTTGTGGGAATCCTCCCATCCATTGGTGGAATACTGTAGTTACAAATACATCATTGTATCCATAAGCTTTTAAGTATTCATTTGTTTGTTCTTCTAAACATCTTAATGCAGCTATATCTTGGATCATGTTTCCACATTCACCATATCCAACTGTTATATTCTTAACACCTTGTTCTGCTGCAAGTAATGCTTCTGTAATTCCAACTGCGTTTGACATTGATGGTGGTACAAGTGTTCCTGTTAATGGTCCAAATGGTTCTCTGTTTAAGTGTACCCCTTGTTCTTCATAGAAACCAACAAGTCTATCGCAATATTGCCAATCTAATAAACATTTATCTATTGGAACATTCTTTGCATATGGGATATTGTAGGAGATACCTCCTCCTTCGTTTGAAGTATATCCACCAGCAGTCATGATTTCAGCTAGTAATCTTGCATCTGGAGTACCGTGTCTTATTTGTAGTGGTAGTTCAACTGCTTCTAAAACTTTTCTACAACCTTGAACACCATGGTTAACCCCTGGGAAACCATTTAATAATGATCTTCCTGCTTTTTCACTTTCTTTTATACCAATTTCACATTCGTCATATCTATTTTGTCTTGTATAAGCATCAATTGTTGAAGGTAAGAAATCTGCTCCACCTTCATTTTGTAAGTATTGTAATAATTCTATATGTTCATCTAATAGAGCAACTCCAGCTCTTGGTTGAGCCATAGTTATTCCTTTTTTCTTAGCTAATACTAATTTATCAGCAAAGTTCTTTTCTGCTGGTATTTTCTTTAAATAATCAACAGCCTCTTGTAAATCAACGTCTTTACCTGTTGGCCACTGTTTTAGTACCTCTTCTCTTTGTTTATGAAACTCTTCTTCTGTCCATTTTTTATTTTTAAGTTCCACTGTATTTCCCTCCTATCAAACTCTAACCAAATACTTTTTCATTATTCTTATTGCTTTTTCAGGGTAATCTTCTGCTAAAAGACCCATAGAAGATAAAATATATGTTTTATCTATATAAAATCCTGGATCTTGTGGCTTTAAGTATACTGGATTCTCTACATCAAAAGTTCCTGCCTTTAATATATCTCCTGGATTCTCGCTATGCACAAGAACTCCCCCAGTTCCAATTACAGACTTAACTTGTAGCAAATCTTTTCCTATTTGAGTATATACAACTCCCATAGGTGTATAGGCACTTTCTACATATCCTGAATGCCTTTCCATTGCTATATCTGTAGCCACTTTAGCCATTACTTCATCAAATTTAATATCTTCTTCTTTCTCTGGGACCATTCTTATATTATTAGCCCTAAATTGGCAACGTTCTTCTATGTTTACACTTTTATCACATAAATATTTTTGTATTTTTCTAGTACCTGCAGCTTCAAATAAAGATACTGCTGAATATCTCATTCCTAGGTCGCCTTCAACTGTCCTTTTTGCCAAAGGTTCTTGAAGTCCTCTCATGGTTACCCCTGGCTTAGTAGGTTCACCATCTGCAATTGAATGTATATCTGTGGTAGCTCCTCCTATATCCACAACAACTAGATCTCCAATTCCATCTTCTTTATCAGTTCCTTCTGATAAAACTCTTGCTGCTTTAAGAACTGCTGCTGGTGTTGGCATAAGTATACCATTTATAAAATCTTCAGCATTGCTCATTCCCTTTGCTTCCACTATTCTTTTCATGAAAATTTGCCTAATTTCTTCCCTTGCAGGTTCAACATTTAATATATTAAGTTTAGGCATTACATTATCAGTAACTGTGTGGAAGATATTAGCGTCTGTTAATATCTCTGAAACTGTATCTGCTGCTGCTTTATTTCCAGCAACAACTATTGGTAAATCTATATTGTATTTAGCTAGCATCTTAGCATTATGTATTATGCATTCTTTGTTACCACCATCGGTGCCACCTGCTAATAATATTATATCTAAATTTGAATTCTTTATTTCTTCTAATTCTCTTGATGATAATTCATAACTATAAACATTAAGTATTCTAGCCCCTGCTCCTAAAGCAGCTCTCTTAGCAGCTTCTGCTGTAAGATCTGGCACTAATCCTATAGCTATCATTTTTAATCCACCAGCAGCAGATGAGCATGCTAACTTTTTAACAAAGTTTACTTCTTTTCCTTCTAATTGTTTAGAAAGCTTTTCATATGCTTTATTAAAACCTGTCATTATATCATCTTCTATGGTAGTTATATCTTTAGCTGTAGCAAGTATCTCTTCATTTTCAATATCTACCGCTGTCAATTTTGTATAGGTGCTACCAAAATCCAATAGTAAATAAGCATCCACTCTTATCAACTCCAATTCTTTGAGTAGTGCTACTTAATAACTTAGTAGCAAAACAATAGATTTTTCAAATTACTTTATATTAAGATCTTCTTTTAAATCAGCTATTCCAACTTCTGGTGGTGTTCCAGGTGCATATACTCTGTCATATCCCATATCTTTGAATCTCTTTTCTACATCTGGCCAATGTTGTTTTCCTACAACTATGTTTCCACCAACATATAGAAGTATACCTTCTAATCCTGCTTCATCACATTTTTGTCTTAAGCCTTTACAGTCAATCTCTCCTTGTCCATACAGAGATGAAACTAATATAGCATCCGCCTTTGTTTCAATAGCTGCATTTATAAAGTCTTCCTGTGGAGATAATACTCCGATATTAACCACATTAAATCCTGCAGCTGTGAATGAATGATCTAAAATTTTGTTACCAACTGCGTGACAATCTGAGCCAATAACTCCAAGCACTATAGTCTTTTTTTCCATTTTAAAAAACCTCCTAGAATAATTTATATAAAAAAATATTTAACTTTGTCCATCTTTGTGACTATTTTAAATATTTTACTTCTAACAACTTAGATTTAAGAGCTTTTACTGATCCATCGTCTAGATTATAGGCAAAATTTATAATTTCTTTACCTTTGGATATTTCCTCTACATCATGATATCTTCCTGGTGATGCTATAACAACATCACATTTACTAACTTCGTCCTTTAATTTATCTTTTTCAAATGAATTAGTATAAGTAATGTTAACATTAGCCAAACCTGCATTTTCTAAGGCAGACATCGACTTAAATTTAAATTCTTTTGTTATACAAACAAACAAAAATCTTGTACCTAAGGGAAATCTTGCAATCTTAACTATGGTTTCAAGATTAGGTGTTATAGCTACTCCCAAAACCTTTTTATTATACTCTCTTAAAAGACTTCTCACCTCATATACATGATTAAATGTAGTTATTATAATTTGACTATTTTTTATTAATTCTTGTGATTTACTATCCATAGATTTTAAATCGTTTACTGTCATAGCAGAAAAATCTATAGCTGTTCTATCTTTTAACTGCTCTGCAAAAACTTTTGATTGTTCTATATTGCACTCTATATATATGCCTTTTATGTCATCCATAAGCCTTCTTTTTTCTTCTATTCTTTCTGTAACGATTTCTAAAAATTCATCTGCATCTATACCTGCCTCTATAGATTCTTCAAAGGCTAAATCTACAAACTTTTTTATCTTCTCTTTTATATTTTCATTCTTCCAAAGTTTTACTTCTTCTAGTACGAAAGTTCCTCTTCCTTGGTAAGATTTTAGTATATCTTCTTTTTCTAATTCTTTATATGCCATACTAACAGTATTTCTACTTATTTTTAATTCTTCTGACAATTCTCTTTCTGTAGGCATTTTATGTCCTACCTTTAAAGAACCGTCTTTTACTAAATCCATTATTTGTTTCTTAAGTTGTAAATATAAAGGAATTTTGTTACCTTTATCTACTTTAACTTGTATTTCAATCACTCCTAAAGTTAACCAACTCTAAATTGACTAATGGACTAATCCATTAACCAAATTAATGATAACACATCAAATGGATAACATCAATATATTTTTTTATAAATTATATATTTTTTATAATTTTCTTATAAAACCATCCATATAACATTTTACACGTAATATTTTTTATGTCAATTTAGAATTGTTCTAAAAATGATTCTATTTATTTTTTAAAATAATCCTCTACTGATTTAGCTATTGTTTCTGATATTTTCTTTTGATATCCTTCATCTTTTAGCTTTGCTTCCTCTTCTGGATTTGATATAAACCCACATTCTATAATTACTGATGGAACATCATTGTCATTTCTTAATATCTTATATTGTCCCTTAGCAGGTTTTTCTTGTCTTTTATTTTCTTCATCTATATACTTCCTAAAGTTTCCTTGTATGATGGAAGCAAACTTTTGACTTTTTTCACTATCGGAATACCATACCTGAGCACCATAATATTTACTTTCTGGGAAAGTATTTAGATGTATACTTATAAAGATGTCACATTTACTCTTCTTTCTCATATCACATCTTTTATTTAGATCTTCTATTTTTTTTTCTCTAACACTTCCCTTATCACTATACAATCCTGCATCATCTTCTCTTGTCATTACTACTTTATATCCTAATTTAGTTAATTCATCTTTTAGCTTCATTCCAATACTTAAATTTATATGTTTTTCTATTGTACCATTTTTAGATACGGCTCCTCCATCTATTCCTCCATGCCCTGGATCTATCAAAACAATTTGTTTTTTATTGTCTTGTTTTTTTGTATAGACAGTAGATACTGTAGTAAATATTAAAGATATAGCTACTAAAATTAAGATATATGGTATTATTTTTTTCTTTCTTTTCATATTTTCCACCTCCATAGACAACTTTATTGTTTCCAATAATCTTAATTTTATTTATTTAAAAGCATAAAAAAAAGAAGATGTGATAGTACATCTTCTTTGGTATACAAAATTATCTCTTTGAAAATTGAGGAGCTCTTCTTGCCTTTTTAAGACCATATTTCTTTCTTTCTTTCATTCTAGGGTCTCTTGTTAGGAAGCCAGCTTTTTTAAGTTCTGGTCTTAAGCTTTCATCAGCTTTTAATAAAGCTCTTGAGATACCATGTCTTATAGCACCTGCTTGACCTGTAAGTCCTCCACCATATACGTTAACTAAAACATCAAATTTATCTTTTGTTCCAGTTAATACTAGTGGTTGGTTAACTATAACTCTTAAAGTTTCTAGTCCGAAATATTCTTCTTCATCTCTCTTATTTATTAATACTTTTCCTTCGCCTGGTACAAGTCTTACTCTCGCAATAGATTTCTTTCTTCTTCCAGTTCCATAATATTGAACTTTTGCCATTTTACTTTTCTCCTCCTCTCGGGTGTCTTATTAATATCTTAATTCTAAAACTTCTGGGTTTTGAGCTTCATTATTATGTTCTGAACCTCTGTAAACTTTTAACTTTTTAAGCATTTTTCTTCCTAATGGTCCCTTTGGAAGCATTCTTCTAACCGCTTCTTCAAAAACAAATTCTGGTTTTTTAGCTAAAGCTTCCTTATAAGGTACTTCTTTTAATCCACCTGGATATAATGAGTGATGTCTTAACATCTTTTGATCTAATTTTTTACCTGTTAATACTACTTTTTCAGCATTTATAATAACAACGTAGTCTCCTGTGTCTACATGTGGTGTATATGTAGGCTTATTCTTTCCTCTTAAAATTAGAGCAACTTGACTTGCCACTCTTCCTAGTGGTTTTCCTTCTGCATCAACAACGTACCATTTTCTTTGAACCTCTTCTGGTTTCGCGATGTATGATTTCATCTTTTTCCCTCCTTGACTATTCCATGAAAATTCGTTCTATCATAAAGATCCGGGGCTAGTGGATCTTATTTGCTAATTATAAAAACATTTATATTATAATACAATCATCCTAGTGTGTCAATCAGATTGCTTCAACTAATTATAAAAAAGCTCTTTTAAGTATAATCCTCTAGCCGGAGCACACATTCCAGCCTTACACCTATCTTTTGATTGTAATATAATGGATATATCCTCAGGTTTTCTTCTTGATAAACCTACTTCTATTAATGTTCCTGATATTATTCTTACCATATTATATAAGAATCCGTCTCCAGAAACATGTATTTCTACTATATCATTGCTCTTTAATATATTTATATTTGTTATAGTTCGCACTGTAGTTTTCAGATTACCACCTGATTTCTTAAATGCATTAAAATCATGAGTCCCTATTAGAAACTTTGAAGCTTCTATCATAGAGTTTATATCTAGTTCGTCTTTTACATGATAAATATAATTTCTTTGTATAGGTGAAAACAATGGCCTATTCAAAATTTTATACACATAAGTTTTTCCTATGCAATCAAATCTTGAATGAAATTCCATTGGTACCTCTTCTGATTCTAATATTACAATATCTTCTGGTAAAAATCTATTTAATGCATGTTTAAATTTTTCACCTGGTATAGTACTACAAGTTTTAAAATTAGCTGTATAGGCTAGAGCATGAACTCCTGCATCCGTTCTACTAGAACCTATAAGCTCTACCTCTTCTTTTGTTGCTTCTTCTATTGCTTTTTCTATAGAACTCTGTATAGTTTTTATATTTTTATCTTTTTGTTTTTGCCAACCTGAATAGTTTGTTCCATCATATTCGACTTTTAGTCTAACATTTCTTGCCATCCCTAAATTCTACTCCATATTGATATAACTACTAATATTGACATGATTAAACAAGCTATAAAGTCTCGTCCCTCTAATCTTAATTGTTTCATTCTTGTTCTTCCTTCTCCACCTTTGTAACACCTGGCTTCCATAGCCATAGCTAGTTCTTCAGCCCTTCTAAAGGAACTAATAAAGAGTGGCACTAGAATAGGAATTAAACTTTTAGCTCTTTTTACTATGTTACCCGTCTCAAAATCTGCACCTCTTGCCATTTGAGCTTTCATAATTTTATCTGTTTCATCCATCAAAGTAGGTATAAATCTCAATGCAATAGTCATCATCATAGCTAATTCGTGAGCAGGTACTCCCACTTTTTTTAAAGGATTTAATAGCTTTTCTATACCATCTGTAAGCTCTATTGGTGAAGTAGTAAGTGTAAGAAGTGATGTTCCTACGATTAATAACACCAATCTTATTACCATAAAAATAGCTAATTGAAGACCTTTTTCATATATGGTTATAAACTTCCATCGAAATATTACTTCTCCGCCACTAGTCATGAATATATTCAATAAAGCTGTAATTATAATCATTATAAATATTGGTTTTAACCCTCTATATATAAATTTAAAAGGAACCTTGGATATTAATATAGCCGTAGCTGTAAAAGCTATAATTAATGCATATCCCTTAAAATTATTTATTACAAATAAATTAATTATATATATTAGAGATATTATTATTTTAATTCTTGGGTCTAATTTGTGAATAAAGGAATCACCAGGTATGTACTGCCCTAATGTTATATCTTTAATCATTTGTATGCTCCCCTAACAATTAGTTGCTTTATTATTAAAAATTTTTAATAATTCTTTTTTAGCTTGTTCTATAGTAAATATATTTTCAGATATATTAAAACCTTTTTCTTTTAAACTTCTCATTAAATAAGTTACTTGTGGTGCAGCTAACCCCACACTTTCTAAGGTATCCACTTCATTAAATACTTGAGATGGTTCTCCATCTAGTATACATTTTCCTTTATGCATAACTAGTACTCTTGTTGCTAATTTAGCTACATCTTCCATACTATGCGACACCAAAATTATGGTCATGTTATACTCTTTATGCAAGTCCTTAATTTCCCCTAATATTTCATCTCTTCCCTTTGGATCTAATCCTGCAGTAGGCTCATCTAATATTAAAACCTCAGGTTCCATTGCTACCACACCTGCAATTGCAACCCTTCTTTTTTGTCCTCCACTTAGTTCAAAAGGAGATTTATCTCTATATTTTTCATAGTCTAAACCTACTATATTCATTGCTCTTTTTATTCTTTTATTTATTTCTTCTTCACTTAAATTAAGATTTTTAGGACCAAAAGCTATATCTTTTTCTATGGTTTCCTCAAAAAGTTGATATTCTGGATACTGGAATACCAATCCCACTTTCTTTCTTATTTCACTCATTTTAACTTCTTTTTTTGTAATATCAATATCATCAATTATTATTCTACCACTATGAGGTTTTAATAATCCATTTATATGTTGAATAAGAGTTGACTTCCCTGAACCTGTATGTCCTATTAATGCTATAAATTCTCCATTTTTTATTTCTAGGTTTACATCATCTATGGCTTTTTTCTCAAATGGAGTTTCTTGCATATATACATGAGTTAAATTTTCTATTTTAATCGACATAATTCATTCACCATCTCATCTATTGTTAATATATCTGAATTTATATTAATTCCTTCTTTTTTTAATTCATAAGCTAGTTCAGTTACTTGTGGAACGTCTAATCCTATTCTTTTCATAGCTTTAACATTGCTAAATATTTCTCTAGGATTTCCTTCCATAACTAGTTTACCTGTATCCATAACTATAACTCTATCCGCTTCTACAGCTTCTTCCATATAGTGTGTTATCAATACTATAGTTATTCCATATTCATCATTTAGTTCTTTTATAGTATTTATTACTTCTTTTCTTCCTGATGGATCTAGCATAGCAGTAGGCTCATCAAAAACTATACACTCTGGCATCATAGCTAATACCCCTGCAATTGCTACTCTTTGCTTTTGTCCTCCTGATAATAAATGTGGTGCATGTTTTTTATATTCAAACATCTTTACTCTTTTCAAGGAGTTTTCTACTCTTGTTCGTATCTCTTTAGGCTCAACACCTAAATTTTCTGGTCCAAAAGCCACATCTTCTTCTACTATAGTAGCTACAATTTGATTATCTGGATTTTGAAAAACCATACCTGCCTTATTTCTAATGTTCCAAGTATTTTCTTCATCTAAAGTGTCCATTTTATCAACATAGACCTTTCCTTCTGTTGGGACAAGTAGAGCATTCATATGTTTAGCCATAGTAGATTTACCTGAGCCATTTCTACCTAGTATAACCACGAATTCTCCTTTGTCTATACTAAAAGAAACATCATCTACAGCTATTATAAATTTATTTTCATTGCTATCTTCATACTTATAAACTACATTTTTACACTCTATCATCTTACTATCCATTTAAACACCTCATAATGGCTTTAAATTATATTAAAATGGGGACTAAGTCACTCCTACTACTTAATCCCCTAGGCTACTATACTAATTCAAGTATTACTATTTCTGCCCCGTCCCCTCTTCTTGGACCTACCTTATACATTCTAGTGTAACCACCATTTCTTTCAGCATATTTAGGGGCTATATCATCAAATAATCTTTTTACTACTTCTTCTTCTGTTACAAATGAAAGCGCCTGTCTTCTTGCTTGAAGATCTCCTCTTTTTCCAAGAGTTATCATCTTTTCAGCCAAGCTTCTAGTTTCTTTAGCTCTTGTTACTGTAGTTTCTATTTTACCACTCTTTAACAAACTAGTAACTTGATTTCTAAGCATTGCCATTCTTTGGTCAGTTGGACGACCTAATTTACGATGTCCTGCCATATCTATACCTCCTTACACTATACTTCTATATTTACTACTCTTCACTTTGCTTTAAACCTAATTCTAGAGCTTCCAGCTTTTGTTCAACTTCCTCTAAGGATTTTCTCCCTAGATTTCTAACCTTCATCATATCTTCTACAGTTCTTTCTGTTAATTCTTGAACTGTATTAATACCTGCTCTTTTTAAGCAATTATAACTTCTAACAGATAAATCTAATTCTTCTATAGTCATTTCTAATACTTTTTCTTTTTTATCTTCTTCTTTTTCTACCATTATTTCAACATCATCAGCATGATCTGTTAAAGTCATAAATAATTTAAAATGCTCTATTAATATTTTAGCTGATAAACTTATTGCATCATCTGGCATTATTGTTCCATTAGTCCAAATTTCAAGAGTTAGCTTATCATAATCAGTTATTTGACCAACTCTAGTATTTGCTACAGTGAAATTAACCCTTTTAACAGGAGTATATATAGAATCTATAGGAATTGTTCCTATAGGCATTCCTTCGACTTTATTTCTATTTTGAGATACATAACCTCTACCTCTGTCTACTGTCATTTCTATATATAGTTTTCCGTCATCATCAAGTGTTGCTATATGTAGATCCTTATTAATTATCTCTACATCACTATCTGTCTTTATATCTGCTGCAGTAACCACTCCTGGTCCTTTAGCATCAATATAAATAGTTTTTGGTCCCTCTCCTGTCATCTTTAATGCTAATAATTTTATATTTAAAATTATTTCTGTTACATCTTCTTTGACACCTTTAACTGTAGAAAATTCATGCAATACATTTTCTATTTTGATAGAATTAACAGCAACTCCAGGTAATGAAGAAAGGAGTATTCTCCTTAATGCATTGCCTAGAGTAATACCATAACCTCTTTCCAATGGTTCCACTACAAATTTTCCGTAGGATCCATTTTCAGTCATTTCTATACATTCAATTTTTGGCTTTTCTATTTCTAACATATATTTACAACCCTCCTCATTATAAATTATTATTTCTTACTGAGGGCAACTGATTCTAATTAAATCTTCATATATTATTTACTGTATAACTCAACGATTAATGTTTCATTTACTGGAACATCTATATCTTCTCTACTTGGTTGACTTACAACTTTGCCTTCGAAATTTTCTAAATTGCCTTCTAACCAATTTGGTAAAGTTCTTGGATTTTCTATGAAAGTTTTAAACTTTTCTGTAGCTCTACTTTTTTCTGATACAGTAATAACATCATTTACAGATACATTGAATGATGGTATATTAACTTTCTTACCATTAACTAGAAAATGTCCGTGAGTTACTAATTGTCTAGATTCTTTTCTTGAATCTCCATAACCTAATCTATATACTACGTTATCTAATCTCATTTCAAGAAGTACTAATAAGTTTTCACCTGTAATACCTCTTGCTTTATCAGCTCTCTTATAGTAAGTTCTAAATTGTTTTTCAAGAACCCCATATATTCTTTTAGCTTTTTGTTTTTCTCTTAATTGTAATCCGTAGTTAGAAATTTTCTTTCTACTTTGACCATGTTGTCCTGGTGCATATCCTCTTCTTGAGAATGCACATTTATCTGTATAACATCTATCTCCTTTAAGATAAAGTTTTAAACCTTCTCTTCTACATAATCTACAATTTGCTTCTGTATATCTAGCCATTTATTAATCACACCTCCTATTACGCTTTAATTAAACTCTTCTTCTTTTTGGTGGTCTACATCCATTATGAGGGATTGGAGTAACGTCTTTTATTAAAGTTACTTCTAGCCCTGCTGCCTGTAGAGATCTTATAGCTGCTTCTCTACCTGATCCAGGTCCCTTTACATAAACCTCTACACTCTTTAAGCCATGTTCCATAGCTGCTTTTGCTGCAGTTTCTGCTGCCATTTGAGCTGCGAATGGAGTACTCTTTCTTGAACCTCTAAATCCTAATCCACCTGCACTGGCCCATGAAAGAGCATTCCCAGCAGTATCAGTTAATGTAACAATGGAATTGTTAAATGTTGATTTTATATGTGCACAACCGCGTTCAATATTCTTTCTTTCTTTTCTTCTTCTTGTTCTTTTAGTTTTTGATACAGCTGCCATCTTTTTCCCTCCTTAACTATCTATTATTTTTTCTTTCTAGAAACAACTAATTTCTTTGGTCCTTTTCTTGTTCTAGCATTTGTTTTTGTCTTTTGTCCTCTAACTGGTAATCCTCTTCTATGTCTTATTCCTCTATAAGATCCTATTTCTTTTAATCTCTTTATATCAAGTGCAACATCTCTTCTTAGGTCACCTTCAACTTTTAGGTTTTGATTTATATAATCTCTAAGAAGATTAACTTCTTCTTCACTTAAGTCTTTTATTCTTATATCAGGATTTACTCCAGTTTCTTTTAATATTTTCTTGGCACTTGATGTACCAATACCAAATATATAAGTTAGACCTACTTCAACTCTTTTTTCCCTTGGTAAGTCAATACCTGCTATTCTTGCCATATTAAAATTTACACCTCCTAAATAATGGTATGAAACTATACTAAAATATATATAATAAATCTTAGGCCATTAGTTTCACTAACGTCAGCCGCTCCTAAAATTCTTATTAGCCTTGCTTTTGTTTATGTTTAGGGTTTTCACATATAACCATTACTCTGCCTTTTCTTTTTATAACCTTACATTTTTCACATATAGGTTTAACTGATGGTCTTACTTTCATTGCTAACCCTCCTTACTACTTTGCTCTCCAAGTTATTCTACCACGAGTTAAGTCATATGGAGATAACTCCACTGTAACTTTATCCCCTGGTAAAATTCTTATATAATTCATTCTAAGCTTTCCAGATATATGTGCTAATATTTTATGTCCGCTTTCTAATTCTACTTCAAATACAGCATTAGGTAAAGACTCTAATACAGTACCTTGCATTTCTATAACATCTTCTTTTGCCATAAGGTCTCAAACCTCCTTGTTCATGTCGTGAGACTGCAAAAACTTTTTAATAGTAGAGTTGCTTATATTATTATTTGTAAGCAATGACTCTTTAATATTATCAGCCGTTAAATTAGTAAAGGCTAAGTGCTTAATTTTCTTTTTCTTAGTATTTTCTATTTTTCTTGTATCTCCATCACATATATATACATAACTTTCATCTATGTGCTCTATTATTATAAAGAATCTTCCTTTATCTCTTCCTGCTTTAGAGTATACAACCCTGCCAATTAGGCTACCATCTTCCAATACCAATTCACCTCTACTAAATTAATGTTAATATTTCAGGTCCATTTTCTAAAATAGCCACTGTATTTTCATAATGTGCTGATAAACTATTATCTCTAGTTACAACTGTCCATTGATTTTCTTCCACATCAACGTGATAACTTCCTATATTCACCATAGGTTCTATGGCCAATACCATACCTTCTACTAATTTTGGCCCTCTTCCTGGACGACCAAAATTAGGTACTTCTGGGTCTTCATGCATATCTCTTCCAATACCATGCCCAACATAATCTCTTACAACAGAGTATCCAAGTTGTTCTACATATTGTTGAACAGCAAAAGATATATCTGTCAATCTATTTCCTACAATAGCTTTTTCTGCACCTTTAAAAAAACCTTCTTTAGTGACATCTATTAGTTTTTGTGTTCCTTCACTTATTCTTCCAACCGGTAAAGTTCTTGCAGCATCTCCGTGATAGCCATTTAAAATAGCTCCACAATCTATGCTTATTATATCCCCTTCTTCTAAAACAACTTTATCAGATGGAATACCATGAACAACTTCGTTGTTTACAGAAGCACATACAGATGCTGGAAACCCATAATATCCTTTAAAGGAAGGTTTCGCTCCACATCTTGTTATATAGTCTTCTGCTATTCTATCCAACTCCATAGTAGTTATTCCCGGTTTTACTGCCTCTTCTACCTTTGCAAGGGTTTCTGCTACAACTTTACCTGCTAGCCTCATATATTCAATTTCTTGTTTATTTTTTATAATTATCATTAATTAATCGCTCCTAGAACATTGGAAATATTCTCAAATACTTCATTCTTTTCTTTTGTACCATCTAATGCCAAAAGAACGTTCTTATTTTTATAATATTCTATAAGAGGTTGAGTTTGTTTTGAATATACTTCTAATCTTTCAAGAACTGTTTCTTTTGTATCATCTTTTCTTTGCACTAGTTTTCCACCACAAAGATCACATACTCCTTCAGTTTTAGGTGTAATAAATTTTATATGGTAGCTAGCACCACATTCTCCACAAACTCTTCTTCCTGTCATCCTTTCAAGAATAAGTTCTTGAGGTACATCTATTAATAAAGCAGCATCTGTTTTTGAACTTTTATTTTGTAAAAATTCATCTAATGCTTCTGCTTGCTTTACGGTTCTTGGAAAACCATCTAATAGAAATCCATTTTTACAATCCTCTTCACCTAATCTATCTTTAACTATTTCAATAGTCAACTCGTCTGGAACTAATTGACCTTTATCCATATAGCTCTTAGCTTCCATTCCTAGTGGAGTTTTATTAGAAATATTCTTTCTAAAAATATCTCCAGTTGATATATGGGGTATAGAATATTTTTCACTTATAAGTTTCGCTTGAGTTCCTTTTCCAGCTCCTGGAGGTCCTAATAAAATTATATTCAACTACACCATCTCCATTACTTTAAAAATCCTTGATAATGCCTCATTACTAATTGAGACTCTATTTGTCTTACTGATTCTAGGGCAACCCCTATTACTATTAGTAAACTTGTTCCTCCAAAATATACTCCTTTAAATGCAGTATTAGAAGCTATTATTATAGGTAATAACGCAATTATACCTGCAAATATACCACCCATTACAGCTACTCTTGTTAGAACTTTTCCTATAAAATCAGAAGTAGGTTCTCCTGGTCTTATGCCAGGTATAAATCCTGAAGATTTGTGCATATTCTCTGCCATTTCATCTGGCTTAAATGTAACTTCTGTGTAAAACCATGTAAAAAATATTATTAAAATAAAATACATTACAGCATATTGCCAACTTCCATTTTTAAATGGACTAAATCTACCTGCTATTACATATTTAGAAAAACTTGAGTTAGGCCAAAATTGACCTATAGTAGCAGGAAAGTTCATAACAGACATTGCAAATATTATACCTATAACTGATGAACTTGTTATACTTATTGGAATATGTGTTGATTGTCCTTTATATACTTTTCCACCTACATTTTTACCTGCATACTGAATAGGTACTCTTCTTTCTGCAAGACTCATTATTACAACAAACACAAATAACGCTGCTGCAATAATAATAAACATAAGAACTTGTATAAAATTAACTTGATCCGCTTTTTGAAGTGCTGCCACTTGAGATATTGTTCCTGGAAATCTCGAAATTATATTTACAAATATAATTAGTGATATACCATTTCCAATACCATTTTCAGTTAATTTATCTCCAAACCACATTAAAAAAGTAGAAGCTGTCGTCAATGTTAATATAACTAAAAACATATTTAATTTAGAATGATCTTGTAATGCTCCAGCTGTTGAAATAATAGCATATGTACTAAATGCTTGCAAGACACCAAAAATTACTGCTCCATATCTAGTATATTGCTGTATTTTCTTTCTACCTTCTTCTCCTTCTTTAGATAACTGCTCTAGAGAAGGAAGTGCAACTGTTAAAAGCTGAAATATAATTGATGAATTAATATACGGCACTACGCCCATAGCAAATATGCTAAAACTGCTGAAAGCACCACCGGATATTAAGTCATAGAACCCAAATAAGTTTCCTCCTTGAGTAAGTGCCTTTAATCTTTCCTGATCCACACCTGGAACAAGAATAAAATTACCCATTCTAAAAAGAACCAACATGAAAAAGGTAAATAATAACCTTTTTCTTAAGTCCGGAACCTTCCAAGCATTACGTAGGGTTGATAGCACCTTATATCACCTCAACTTTTCCTCCAGCTGCTTCAATTTTCTCAGCTGCTGCTTTAGAAAACTTTGTAGCTTTAACTATTAACTTTTTATCTAGCTCTCCATTACCTAATATCTTAACGCCATCATAAACTTTGCTGATTACGCCTTTTTCGATTAATAATTCAGGAGTTACTACTGTATCGTCTTCAAATATATTTAATCTATCTATATTTATAGCTGTATATTTTTTAGCAAATATATTAGTAAACCCTCTTTTAGGTAATCTTCTATATAAAGGCATTTGTCCGCCTTCAAATCCTGGTCTTACTCCTCCACCTGATCTAGAGTTTTGACCGTTTTCTCCTCTAGCTGAAGTTTTACCTAATCCTGATCCAGTTCCTCTACCTACTCTCTTAGGAGATTTTCTTGATCCTTCTGCTGGTCTTAATTCATGAAGTTTCATATTCGCTACACCTCCTCTTAATTATATTTCTTCAACTTCCAAAAGATAATTTACTTTATTTATCATACCTCTTATTTGAGGATTATCGTTTTGTTCAACTGATTCTCCTATTTTGTTTAATCCAAGAGCTTCTACTGTAGCAATTTGGTCTTTTTTTCTACCTATTAAGCTCTTTTTTAAGGTTATTCTAAGCTTAGCCAAGGTCATTCCCTCCTAACCTAAAATCTCTTCAACAGTTTTACCTCTTAATTTAGCTATGTCTTCTACTGTTCTCATTCTTGATAAACCGTTTATTGTAGCATTAACCATATTTCTTGGGTTACTAGAACCTAATGATTTAGCTCTAACATCTTTTATTCCTGCTAATTCTAGAACTGCTCTTACTGGACCTCCTGCGATAACTCCAGTACCTTCTTTCGCTGTCATAATAAGAACTTTTCCTGTTCCAAATTCTCCTTCTATGTTATGTGGAACTGTTGTTCCAACCATTTGTACACTAACTAAGTTCTTTTTAGCATCTTCTATGCCTTTTTTGATTGCTTCAGGTATTTCTATTGATTTGCCCATTCCAACACCTACATGGCCGTTTTCATCCCCTACAACTACAAGGGCACTAAATCTAAAGTTTCTACCACCTTTAACAACCTTAGCAACTCTATTTATAAATACTACTTTTTCTTTTAAATCTAAAGTGCTAGGATCTATTCTCATTTATTTCCCTCCTTCTTTTTAGAATTGTAGTCCTGCTTCTCTTGCACCTTCTGCAAGTTCTTGTACTCTTCCGTGATAAATATATCCGCCTCTATCGAAAACAACTTTTGTTACTCCCTTTTCAATAGCTCTTTTAGCTACAAGTTCACCAACTAGTTTAGCTCCGTCCTTGTTGCTTCCCTTTGCATCAAATTCTTTGTCTAAGCTTGAAGCAGCTACTAATGTAACTCCATTTAGATCATCTATAATTTGAGCATATATATTCTTTTCACTTCTATATACTGAAAGTCTTGGCATTTCAGGAGTGCCAAAAATATTCTTACGAATTCTAAGATGGCGCTTTTCTCTTCCCTTTTGTCTTGATTGTTTTTTAAACATAGAGATTCACTCCTTTCCTATTACTTCTTACCTGTTTTACCTTCCTTACGTCTTATAGCTTCATTTTCATATTTGATTCCTTTTCCTTTGTAAGGTTCAGGTTTTCTCCATGATCTTATATCTGATGCTACAGCTCCAACTAATTCCTTGTCTATTCCTTTAACTGTAATCTTGTTTGTTCCATCTAGTTGGAACTCAACACCTTCTTTTGCTTCTATTTCAACTGGGTGAGAAAATCCAAGATTTAAAACTAATTTTTTACCTTGTAGTTGAGCTCTATATCCTACACCAACTAGTTCTAATTTTTTCTCATAACCTTCAGTTACTCCTACGACCATATTATTCACTAAAGATCTTGTTAAACCATGAAGTGATCTATTTTGTTTTTCATCATTTTTTCTTGTAACAATTACTGAATTTTCTTCAATAGCTATATCTATATTTGGGTGCATAGTCTTTGTAAGTTCTCCTTTGGGACCTTTAACAGTAACAACATTTTCAGGAGAAACTGTAACTGTTACACCATTTGGTATAGCTATTGGTAGTCTTCCTATTCTTGACATAATTACACCTCCTATTCGCTAATTACCATATATAGCAAAGTACTTCTCCGCCAATTGAAAGCTTTCTTGCTTCCTTGTCAGGTAATATTCCTTTTGATGTTGATATAACTGCTGTACCTAATCCGTTTAGAACCTTTGGCACCTCATCTTTTCTGCAATATACTCTTAATCCTGGTTTTGATATTCTTTTTAAACCAGTTATAACTCTCTCTTTGTTTTGACCATATTTCATTGTTATTTTTAACATTGGCACAGCGCCGTCATTATATTCTTCAAGATCTGTTATGTATCCTTCTTGAAGCATTATATTTGCAATAGCCTTTTTTATATTTGATGCTGGTATTTCTACTGCCTCATGTCTTGCAATATTTGCATTTCTCACACGAGTTAATAAATCAGCGATTGGATCAGTCATTACCATATTAAATCTGCCTCCTTTCTTAAAAACAAATTACCAACTTGCTTTTCTGCAACCAGGAATTTGTCCTTTATATGCAAGTTCTCTAAAACAAATACGACATATTCCAAATTTCTTTAGAACAGAATGTGGTCTTCCACAAATTCTACATCTTGTATAAGCTCTAGTTTTATATTTAGGTTCTTTTTTCCACTTTTCTATTAAAGCTTTACGTGCCACAATTTTCCCTCCTTATTAATGAGCAAATGGCATTCCTAGGAATCTAAGTAACTCCCTTGCTTCCTCATCAGTTTTTGCTGTAGTAACAAATATTATATCCATTCCTCTAACTTTATCTACTTTATCATATTCTATTTCTGGGAACATAAGTTGTTCTTTAACTCCTAAAGAATAGTTTCCTCTACCATCAAATGATTTACTTGAAACGCCTCTAAAATCTCTTACTCTTGGTAGTGCAACGTTCATTAATTTATCCGCAAATTCATACATTTTTACTTTTCTTAATGTAACTTTGCATCCTATTGGCATGTTTTCTCTTATCTTAAAGTTAGCAACTGATTTTTTAGCTTTTGTAACTATTGGTTTTTGTCCTGCTATGATAGATAGATCACTAACTGCTGATTCAAGCATCTTTTGATTTTCTTTAGCTTCACCAACACCCATATTAATAACTATCTTTTCAAGCTTTGGAACTTCCATTATATTTTTATATCCGAACTTTTCAATTAAAGCTGGTATTACTTCTTTTTCATATTTTTCTTGTAATCTTGGAACCATTAAGTAAACCTCCTTTCAAAACTAAAATGTTTCTCCGCACTTTTTACAAACCCTTACTTTTGTTCCATCATCTAAAATTTTATGATTTATTCTAGTAACTGATTTGCACTTTGTACAATATAGCATAACTTTTGAGCTATATATAGGTGCTTCAACATGAATAATTCCACCTTGCATATTTTCTCTGCTTGGCTTTTGGTGCTTAGTAACTACGTTAACATCTTTAACTACTACTTTACCGCTCTTAGGTAGAACTCTTAAAACCTCACCTATTTTACCTTTATCTTTACCGGATATCACCATAACTGTATCTTGTTTTCTTACGTGTACTTTGTTTTGCATTCAGTCCACCTCCTTATCTTATAGAACTTCAGGTGCTAATGATAATATTTTATTGAACTCTTTATCTCTTAGTTCTCTTGCAACTGGTCCAAATATACGAGTTCCTTTTGGTTGTTTATCATCTTTTATTATAACTGCTGCATTTTCATCAAATTTTATATATGATCCATCTGCTCTTCTAACTCCCTTTTTGGATCTTACAACTACAGCCTTTACTACTTCACCTTTTTTAACAACCCCGCCTGGTGTTGCACTTTTAACACTAGCAACTATTATATCTCCAATGTTGGCATATCTTCTATTAGAACCGCCAAGTACCTTTATACACATAATTCCTCTAGCTCCAGAGTTATCCGCAACTTTTAATGTTGTTTGTTGCTGAATCATTTATATACCCTCCTTTCAGCCTATATCCAATTATTTAGCTTTTTCTACTATTTCTACTAATCTCCATCTTTTATCTTTTGATAACGGTCTTGTTTCCATTATTGATACTCTATCATTAATTTTAGCTTCATTGTTTTCATCATGAGCTTTAAATTTAGTAGTCTTATTCATTATCTTTCCATACAATGGATGACGAACTTTAGTTTCAACAGCTACTACTATTGTCTTATCCATCTTATCAGAAACTACTCTACCTATTCTTGTTTTTCTATTTGTTCTTTCCAAAAGACAAACCTCCCTTCAAGCTATTACTGTTCCAAATTCCTTAGTTCATTTTGTCTAAGGATGGTCTTAATCTGGGCTATAGATTTTTTCACTTCTCTTATTCTCATTGGATTTTCTAATTGACCAGTAGCTAACTGAAATCTTAAATTAAAAAGCTCTCCTTTAAGATCGTTCAACTTAACTTCTAATTCTTGTGGACTGCTATCTCTTAAATCTTGCAACTCTCTAGCCTTCATTGATTTCACCACCCACTTCTTCAAAATCTGATTTCTTTACAAACTTAGTCTTAACTGGTAGTTTGTGTGCAGCAAGTCTCATAGCTTCTCTTGCAGTTTCTTCGTCTACACCTGTTAATTCAAACAACACTCTGCCTGGTTTAACAACTGCAACCCAGTATTCTGGTGTACCTTTACCAGAACCCATACGAGTTTCAGCTGGTTTTTGTGTAACAGGTTTATCTGGGAAAATCTTTATCCAAAGTTTTCCTCCTCTTCTTATATATCTGTTTATAGCTATTCTGGCAGATTCAATTTGGTTACTTGTTATCCAACCACATTCAGTAGCTTGTATTCCGTAATCACCATATGCTATGAAGTTACCTCTAGTAGCCTTACCCTTCATTCTGCCACGTTGTACTTTACGATGTTTAACTCTTTTAGGCATTAACATGTCATTTTCCTCCTTCCTTATGCATTAACTTCTTCTTTTACTTCTTTCTTAGCTGGAAGAACTTCTCCTTTATACACCCATACTTTTACACCTATTTTTCCATATGTAGTGTCAGCTTCTGCAAATCCATAATCTATATCAGCTCTAAGTGTTTGAAGTGGAATTGTTCCTTCATGATAGAACTCTGTTCTAGCTATATCTGCTCCTCCAAGTCTTCCTGAACAAGCTGTTTTTACCCCTTTAATCCCTGACTTCATTGCTCTTTGAATAGTTTGCTTCATAGCTCTTCTAAAAGATATTCTTTTTTCTAATTGTTGAGCAACATTCTCAGCCATTAATTGAGCATCAGTTTCTGCTGATTTTACTTCAACTATATTTATCAATATGTTTTTATTGTCAGAAACTATATTTTTAAGTTCTCCTTTTAATGCTTCAATTCCTTGACCGCCTTTACCAATAACCATTCCTGGTTTAGCAGTATATATATTTAATTTAACTCTTTTTGCAGCTCTTTCTATTTCAATTTTAGATATTCCAGCTGCATAAACCTTCTTTTTTACAAAGTTTCTTATATTATTGTCTTCAACTAAATTGTCTGAAAAATTCTTTTTGTCCGCATACCACTTGGCATCCCAGTCTTTAATGACTCCTACTCTTAAGCCGTGTGGATGTACTTTCTGTCCCATCTATTTCCCTCCTTCTTTATTCTCTTTCCTTTACAACCAAAGTAACATGACTTGTTCTTTTGTTTATTCTAAAAGCTCTTCCTTGTGCATGAGGTTGATATCTCTTTAAAGTTGGTCCTTGGCATGCATATGCTTCAGCAACATATAATCTGCTTGGATCTAGCTCTAAATTATTTTCAGCATTAGCTACAGCTGATTTTAAAACTTTGTTTATAACTACAGCTGCCTCTCTTGGTGTATAGTTTAATATTGCAAAAGCTTCATTTACATCTTTTCCTCTTACTAAATCAAGAACAACGCCTACTTTTCTTGGGGACATTCTTACGTACTTTGCAATTGCCTTAGCTTCCATTGTCTATTACCTCCTTCCCGAATTATCTAGCACCGGTTGTTTTTTCTGACTTGTCAGTATGACCTCTAAATGTTCTAGTTAAAACAAATTCTCCTAATTTATGACCTACCATATCTTCAGAGATATATACAGGTACATGCTTTCTTCCGTCATGTACAGCAATAGTGTGCCCTATCATTTGTGGGAAAATAGTTGAACTTCTTGACCAAGTCTTTACAACTTTTTTCTCACCATTTTTATTCATTTCATTTATCTTCTTTAAAAGCCCCTCATGGACAAAAGGTCCTTTTTTTACTGATCTACTCAACTTTTTTGCCTCCCTTCAGCTACTTATTAAATTGATTTTTGAAGAGAATAATTATTCTCTTCAAAACTAATCATTTTTTCTCTTGATAATAAGTCTATCTGAATATTTCTTAGTTTTTCTAGTCTTATATCCAAGCGCTGGTTTACCCCATGGAGTAACTGGACTTGACATTCCTATAGGTGTTCTACCTTCTCCACCACCGTGAGGGTGATCACATGGGTTCATCGCTGAACCTCTAACTGTAGGTCTGAATCCCATTTTTCTTTTTCTACCAGCTTTACCTATAGACATTATTTCATGTTTAACATTAGAAACTGTACCAATAGTTGCTCTACATTCAATTCTTACATATCTAGTTTCACCACTTGGTAATTTAATTGTTGCATAATTTCCTTCTTTAGCCATTAACTGAGCAGAACCTCCTGCTGATCTTACAAGTTGCGCTCCTTTTCCACTAGCTAATTCAATATTATGAACAAAAGTACCTACTGGTATATTTTTTATAGGAAGACAGTTTCCTGCTTTTATATCTGCATCTGGACCTGAAACTATAACATCTCCTACTTTTAATCCTTGTGGAGCTATTATGTATCTTTTTTCTCCATCAGTGTATACCACTAATGCTATAAATGCAGTTCTATTTGGATCATATTCGATAGTTGCAACTTTTGCTGGTATTCCATCTTTGTCTCTTTTAAAATCTATTATTCTATATTTTCTCTTAGCACCGCCACCACGATGACGAACAGTTATTTTTCCTTGACTATTTCTACCGCCAGTTCTCTTTAGTGAAACTAAAAGTGACTTTTCTGGCTTATCTGTAGTAATTTCTTCAAAAGTATTTGCTGACATATTTCTTCTACTTGGTGTGGTAGGCTTAAATAATTTTATTCCCATTTCTTTACCTCCTTGTTCTAAGCTTCTCTGGGAAAAGCTCACCCAATAACGCTTTTATTTGAGCATCAAATCTATAATAAATTACATTCCTTCAAAGAATTCAATTGACTTACTATCTTCAGTTAATTTTACTATAGCTTTTTTATAGTCTGCTCTTTTTCCCAAGTGAACTCCAACTCTTTTGTTCTTTCCTAAGTAGTTAGCAGTTTTAATCTCTTCTACTTTAACGCCAAACACTTCTTCTATTGCTCTTCTTATTTGGCTTTTATTAGAATGCTTATCAACTATAAAGGTGTATTTCTTATCAGCCATTGAAGCCATAGTTTTTTCTGTTATAACAGGTCTTCTTATAATATCATAGTTTGTTAGCTTCATTATGCATACACCTCCTCAATTTTAGATACAGCATCCTTAGTTATTATAAATTTATCATATCTTAATATGTCATAAACATTTATGTTGTTAACTGGTAATACAGTTACTCCTTCAATGTTTCTTGCTGACTTATATATGTTTTTATTTGATTCTTCAGTAACAATTAAAGTCTTTTTAGCATTAAATGCAGCTAACATTTTTACTATTTCTTTTGTTTTAGGTGCATCTGCTTCTAGGCTTTCTAATATTACTATTTCATTCTCTTGAACCTTTGATGAAAGTGCTGACTTCATTGCAACTCTCTTCATTGATTTTGGGATAGCCATTGAATAATCTCTTGGCTTTGGAGCAAAAACTACTCCTCCTTTAATCCATTGTGGAGCTCTTATTGAACCTTGTCTTGCTCTACCAGTTCCTTTTTGTCTCCAAGGTTTTCTTCCACCCCCAGAAACTTCAGCTCTTGTTTTAGATGATTGAGTTCCTTGTCTTTTATTAGCTAATTGAGCAACTATAACTTGGTGTAACACTTCTTTATTAACTTCAACACCAAATACTTTATCTGATAATTGGAAATCTCCAACTTTTTGACCTTCTTTATTAAATAATCCTACTGTAGGCATTCTGTATCCTCCTTTCTAACAATATTTACGCTTTTATTGAATTTCTTATTATTACATAACCTTTATTTGGTCCTGGTATTCCACCTTTGATCAATATAAGGTTTTTTTCAGGAATAGTTTTTACTACTTCTAAGTTTAAAACTGTAGATTTAACATTTCCCATATGTCCAGCCATTCTCTTGTTTTTAAAAGTTCTTGCTGGATAAGAAGCTGCACCCATTGATCCTACTGCTCTATGGAACTTAGAACCATGGGACATAGGACCTCTGTGAGCGTTCCATCTCTTAATTATACCTTGGTATCCTTTTCCTTTAGAAGTTCCAGTTACATCAATTTTTTCTCCTGCTTCAAATATATCAACCTTTATTTCTTGACCTACTTGATATTCACTCACATTTTCTAGTTTAAACTCTCTTAACATCCTGCTAAGGCCTACTCCTGCCTTTTCAAAATGTCCTTTAAGAGGTTTGTTAACTAACTTCTCTCTTATTTCCCCATACCCAACTTGTATAGCTTCATAACCATCTTTTTCTACAGACTTCTTTTGAACTACTGTACATGGTCCTGCTTCTACAACTGTTACAGGAACAACTCTATTGTTTTCATCAAATATTTGTGTCATACCAAGCTTTCTACCTATTATAGCTTTTTTCATTTGATTTACACCTCCTCAACATATTAGCGGATCACCTTAAATTTAAAGCAATCATAATAGTTCGTAATAGTCAAATGTCCTATTACTATATTATAATTTTATTTCAATATCAACACCAGCTGGTAGATCTAATCTCATTAATGAGTCTACAGTTTTTGGTGATGGACTCATTATGTCTATTAATCTCTTGTGTGTTCTAATTTCAAACTGCTCTCTTGAATCTTTGTGTTTATGTGGTGATCTTAAGATTGTTACAACGTCTTTTTCAGTTGGTAGTGGTACTGGACCTGCTACTTTTGCTCCTGATGACTTAGCAGTTTCAACAATCTTTTCTGCAGATTGATCTAATATTGTGTGTTCAAACGCTTTTAATCTTATTCTTATTTTTTGCTTTGCCATTTGTTTCCCTCCTTTTTCTTGCACGCTTTACTTCATACGTACAACAGCGGATGTATTCTGTAAACTGTTCCAGGTGTTGCATATTTTCAAACATGCCAATACAGAATAACCGTCGCTCGATTCTAAGATCGAAACATACTCAGTCAAGAATTACCCGGAAGTCCGGCAACCTCTTGCCTCATCGCTGTTATTACTCTACAACTTCTACATTATACAATATTTTTATATGTTTGACAAGTATTTTTTATTATTGTTAATTAATTTATTTAAACATAAAAGAAAGAGTATAATTAATCATACTCTTTCTTTTATTATACATGCATGTTTATGGAATTAAACAATTTATTATTCAGTTATTTCAGAAACAACTCCTGAACCAACAGTTCTTCCACCTTCTCTAATAGCAAATCTTAATCCTTCATCCATTGCTACTCTTGTTATTAATTCTACCTTCATGTCTATGTGGTCTCCTGGCATTACCATTTCTACTCCTTCTGGTAGTGCGATTGAACCTGTTACGTCTGTTGTTCTAAAGTAGAATTGTGGTCTGTATCCGTTAAAGAATGGAGTGTGTCTTCCTCCTTCTTCTTTCTTTAATACATATACTTGACCTGTAAAACTCTTATGTGGTTTTACTGATCCTGTTGCTGCTAATACTTGACCTCTTTGGATTTCATCTCTTTGAACACCTCTTAATAATGCTCCGATGTTATCTCCTGCTTGTGCTTCATCTAATAGTTTTCTGAACATTTCTATTCCTGTGATTACTGATTTCTTGCTTTCATCACTTAATCCTACGATTTCTATTTCGTCTCCTACTTTTAGAATTCCTCTTTCTACTCTTCCTGTTGCAACTGTTCCTCTTCCTGTGATTGTGAAGATATCTTCTACTGGCATTAAGAATGGCTTATCTGTTGCTCTTTCTGGTGTTGGTATATATTCATCTACTGCTGCCATTAAGTCCATTATGCATTGTGTTGCTGCATCATCTTCTGGATTTTCTAATGCTTTTAATGCGGATCCTACTACTACTGGTGCGTCATCTCCTGGGAATCCGTATTCGTTCATTAATTCCCTTACTTCCATTTCTACTAATTCGATTAACTCTGCGTCATCTACTTGGTCTGCTTTATTTAAGAATACTACTATGTGCTCAACTCCAACTCTGGATGCTAATAGTATGTGTTCTCTTGTTTGTGGCATTGGACCATCTGCTGCACTTACTACTAGGATTGCTCCGTCCATTTGTGCTGCTCCTGTTATCATGTTCTTTACATAGTCAGCGTGTCCTGGACAGTCTACGTGTGCATAGTGTCTGTTTTCTGTTTCATATTCTACGTGGGATGTGCTTATTGTGATTCCTCTTTCTTTTTCTTCTGGTGCCTTATCTATTTCGTCATATTTGAATGCTTTCGCAAACCCCTTGTGTCCTAATATTGTTGTTATTGCTGCTGTTAATGTTGTCTTACCGTGGTCTACGTGACCTATTGTTCCTATATTTACGTGTGGTTTACTTCTTTCAAATTTTTCTTTTGCCATTTTTTATTCCTCCC
>NZ_FUWT01000010.1 GCF_900167265.1 Clostridium tetani | reverse complement strand
CCCTTTATAACTTTACATCTAAAACAAGCAATACTATCTTGATATATAATTTCATAGAGGTTGCTTGACCTATTAGATTTTTTAATAATATCTCCTTCATAAATCTCCACTCCGTTTTTATCTTTTAACCCTGTATATTGCATGAATACATACCCATAGTCATCCTGATTTAAAATAGCGTTGACTACATCTACTGGATTGGTATCATATTTAATACATCCTGTTTGTTCTTTATTGTATATCATCATGTTTAGGTTTTTATCCCAAGCTCTAAACTTAATCTCTCTCATATCCCTTTCCTCCCCTGCTTAATCCTCTTTTTGTACAGCTTGTTTCTATTAATGCATCTTTTTTTATACTTAAATTCTTTTCTTAAGTTCACTCTTATTCTTTTAAGTGCTTTATCAAGGAGCATGTCTACTCTACACATCTTTAGTTCCTCCTATCTCTCTATAATTTCAGCATCCTCTTTTCTTATTGCTCCATCTTTAGTTACATAGGATTTATTTCTTATTTCTTGTACCTTATATACTTTTCCAACTTTCTTCTCATACCAGGTATTCTTTTTCCCATTCATTATTATTACTTTCATGTTTTTATTTCCTTTCAATTGATTGTCATATGAGAACATATGTATACAACTATGTTCCCACATGACTTTATCTTTGTGTTGTGACGCTAAAATACTACAACCATACTTGGAAATGGTGCTGAATTTTTAGCGTTGCCAAATTTTAATCTCCCCTTTATAAACCTTATTTCCTTAGCCTTACGATAAATGTAAGAATGAAAATATTTTGTATCTGTTCTAGCTGGTATTAACATTACCACTGTTGTATTTTCTTTCTTAGATTCCTTATATGCCTTCTCTACCCATTTGCTAATCTCACGCCCATATGGTGGATTGCAAAATACTTTATGTCCTTGCCAATCTTGTTTTAGCCCATCTTCTACTACTGTGTAATACTTAGGACACTTAGCATTTTCATGGGTAGCACATGGATCTAGATCAAAATTAAACTCTTTATTTAGCTCATTGTAAAACTCTTGTGGTGTAGCCCATAAATCCGTTTCGCTACTAAACATTACTGCCGTATTCACTTTATCACTTCCCTATCTCATAAATTTAATTCCTGGACCTACTCTTTGTATTATGCTCTATTCACCCCAGTCACTCTGTTCTTCTTCTAAGTTATCAATAAATTCTTCTATTTCAGTAGCTCCATTAGCATATTTTATTTCTTCTATAGCTTCTTCTGAATAACCAACTTCTCTAAATTTTTCTTCTAAATCTCTTAGTTCCTGTTGTTTTAATTTATAATACATTTTGTTATCCCTCCATTTAATTTTTAATTCATAATAATTAAATGTTAATTCTTAAATATCTTCTTGCCTTTTATACAATGTCTGTAATGCACTTATTTCCGCCTGTAAAGCCTGTGCCTTATCTCTGCCAGCTTTATATCTAAACTCTGCTAAATCTCTGTTAAACTTTATTTCTGCAACATTAGCTCTTGCTACATCTCCAACTATAGATACTGGAACTTTCTGTTCTCTTAACTTCATAATTTCCATACCTAAAGCTTTTCTATATTCCTGTTCTGCTTCTGCATACTCCCTGGCTAAAGAAAATAATTTATCTCCACTTTTCTGTAATCTCTTAGCAGCTGTATATATTTCCTGTGCTATTGCTACTGTATCTACTGCCATTAAGATACCTCTGTTATTTCTACTTCTATCCTAGGGTTGTCCTTGTCCACTTTAAAAGTATGTTTAAAATTATTTACTTCTTTCCAACCATCATTTTCTATTGCTCCTGCTTCTACTAATCCATCTAATATAAATTTAATTCCTACTGCTATATTGTCTTTATCTTTCCTTTTATTTTTACAGTACCAGGTAATATCTAAATCTATTTTGTTAAACTTTCCTTTACCTTTTGCTAACCATGTAACTAGATCTGTATATTCCTTTTTTAAATTCCTATATTCCATGTAATGTCTTTTGGATACATTTATAATTTTATTTAAGTCTGGTAATTCTCCCGGAATAATTAATTTCAATGCAGCTTCCCTCCCATTAATTCTCTAACTTCTTTTTCCGAGTATCCTAGCTTAAAATACCTCTTCTGCAACAATTCCTTTAACTCTAAATCTAGTTTTCTTCCATCCTTCCCATGCACTCCATTATTTCCTTTATGACAATTCCAACAAAGTGGTATTACACTATATTCATTTTCATATTGTGTTCTTTTTCCATTCCCATGGATAATGTGATGGTATTCAACTAGTCTATTACTGCCACATACAACACAATTAATTCCATATCTTTCTTGTATCTTTTTAAATAACTTCTTGTCCATATTTTCTCCTTTGCCTTATTAAATGATTGTCATATGAGAATACAGTTTTACAACTATACCCCCATATAACCTTATTCCTGGATTATGCTATTATTTGAATGTTTCCTAATCCTTTAAGTTGTTCTTCTAAGTAAGCTTTTATTTTTATCATAGCTTCATTTCTCCATGCTCCACCATCTGCTTCAAATAGTGCTGCCCTTGGACCACTCTGCATTCTAAATATGAATTTTGATTCTGGTTGTTCTATTTCTGGAAAAGTTCTAAATGGTGCTAATACTACTGGATTAGGTACTTTTACTTCATTCACACTTGCCACTCCTGTTTTTATTGTTGCTGCTTGACTTACCCCATCATCACCAACCTCTTTTACTGCACTATCTTTAACACAACCTGTTACTTTAAGTAATAAACCTCTATCTTTATTTTCTACAAATGATGATTGAAGCATTATATTGAATTGTTCTGTATCTAAAAATCTATCAAATACTATATTATTAGGTGTTAAGGCTTCACATGATAAATAATATTCTCTATCTTTATCCCCTCTTAGTTCTGAACAAAGTTCTACACAACTTGGACTTTTTACATGAACTAATAATTTTTTACTGCTCTTTGCATCAAAATTAGACTTTAAGTAATCTACTAGTGCTGTTAATGTAGTTGTATTTAATTCTGATGGCTTTGGATCTCTTACTCTGTATAATTCCTTTGTTGAATATTTTTGACCATCTACCTCTATTACCTTTGTTTCTCCTAAACCTACTAAATACTCTAAAGCGTCTTTGTTTTCACTATACATAATTCATTCCTCCTAAAATTTTATTATTTAATTACTTGTAATCCAGATAAATCTTCTTTATTTTCTTCTAGCACTTCTCCAGTTTCACTATCAACTTTTAAAACCTGTTGTCCTGGTAGCTGCTTTTTAAATTCAGTTCCCAATACTTCTCCTTCTAAAGTTCTGTCTATAATAATTTTTGTACTTACTGATGATTTTGGAGCTAATTTAGTCTTTGCAATAATTTCAACTTCTGTAAGTTCTCTATCTTCTCCAGTTACAAATTTCATTTCTAGAGTTAGTTTTCTTTTAGTTTTATAATCTGTATTCGGATCTGCTATATTCTCTAACACCTCCTTTAAAGCTTGGTCCATTCTTTCTGCTAAAGCTCCATTAGCGAAAGTTTCTAAGTTAATCATTTTAGCCATTACTGTTCCTCCTCTATATTTTTAATATTAATACTTTCTCTTTTCTTAACCTGCTCTTTTAAGTATCTCTGCCAATTACCACCTTGAGAATATATTTTAAGCACTCTCTTAATTATTTCCTCGTTCCTCATAGTTTTTTACTCCTTATTTCCAACCTAAAAGTTTCTTTTCTAAATCATCAAATGTCATACTTCCATCTGATCCGTCATATGTTCTTTGCTGATAGCCATTAAAACTGTCTACTTTAGCTCCATTGTCTTTTCTTTCTACATTGCTATACTTTGTTTTTTTCTCTTCCTTTTCTCTTTTAAATTCCTTTTCCCTTGCTTCTGCATCCTCTACAGTTTTAATATTATTTTTTAGCCAGTTATTAAGAATACCTTTCACATAATCCAAAGATCTTTTATTCTTATCTACTGCTTTTTGTAATGCTAAAGTTATAAGTCTTGGTTGTAACTTATCATCTTCATAGGATTTTAAAGTATCTAATTCATATTTAGTTATTAGATGAAAATTATTATTAAAAAATTCTACATAGTTACTATCTAACTCTATATCTTTATCTATATCTAACTCTTTATCTAACTCTATCTCTGTATCTATCTCTGTCGGACAATTTTGGGACAGTGGGGGGACGTTGTCCCCTTCTGCTTGGACATTGTCCTCTTTTGAAGGTAATTCTTTTTGTTTTTCCCTTTGCAATCTTTTCTTTTTAGCCCATTTAGTTTCAGAACCTATCATATTTTGAGTTTCTACCATAAATAATGTTCCATCATCCCAAATTTCCATAAGACTAAGTTTTGAAAACATATCTATTGCTACTCTTACTGTATCTATATTTGTATTTGTAATACTTGCTAACATTTCAGGGGTATATGGAATAATCTCTCTGAACATTAATTTTCCTTCTGTGCTAACTGATTTTAATAATAACTTCATATAAAAAATTATATAGTCTTTCCCATTTGGCATATTTTCTATAATTTTAATTTCTTCTTTTTCAAAGAAGTTGTCTTGAAGTTTTAGCCAGTAATATCTTTTGTTGCTCATTCAATCACCTCAATGCTTCATATAGTTCATTCATCTTCTCTCTTAAGTTTTCAAACTGGTATTTATCTAGAGTAATTTTCATATCTAGAGTTTCTATATAAAATTCTCCTGCTGAATAATCAACATCAAATTCATCTACCTTGGTATCTTTATAAGCAAATTCTATTTGTCCCTTAATCATTTGTCTCCCTCCTATTTATAAATCTTCTAAGGTTAATATCCCATTAAGTTTTTTAGTATTTCTACAATAATCACATTGTTCACATCTTATTGGTTCTTCTTCTCCATTCTTAACTTTTATAAATCTTGGAAGTAGTGTTTCAATTTCTAAAAGTTTATCTTTTATAAATTCAGTACCAGTGAAAATTATCGCTTTATCCGGTGGATCTTGTTTATCAATTGCAATTATGTGTGGTTGATAGTATTCTATTTCACCTGTATTTTGCTTAATTATTTCTGCATATACTGCCATCTGTAAAAGATAATCATAGTACTCTATAAAGTTTTGTTTTATCTCTAAGTTCTCATTCCAATACTTTTTATAAAGTTCTCTGGTTGTTTTTAAGTCAACAAATACTTTTCTATCTGGATTATAAATATCTATCATACATTTCCACTTGGCTCCAAATAGTTCTGCTATCATAACTACTTCCTTTTGTCCTTCTCTAACTTTTTTTACTAAATTATCTTTTTCTAAAGCTGCTATCATCTTATCTCCTAGTGCATATTTAGCATATAAAGTTCCATCTTTCTTAAATAATTCTGGATGTTCTGTTTTAAATTCTTCTAAAGTTCCTTCTGACCATGCATGTACATAGCTACCTAATAAAAAAGCTTCATTCCTACCTTCTTCCCATTCTCCGTTAAGTTTAGCTATAGTTTTTGCTTCACATTGCTTAAAACTTTTGAATTGGGAGACAGAGAAATATTCCCTGTCTGCTTCAATACTAAAATAATTATGTTTATTTAATATCATTGTTAATTTCCTCTTCTTTAATCTCAAATGTGGACTTTTCAGTTTTTATTTTAAAATAATCTTCTCTATTAGCCATTCCATCTTGTAAGCTCTTATATACTTTTCTAAGCCTTATAAAATCATTCTCGCTAAATGCTTCACTGGAACATCCTAAGAATTCTTCTATCATTTCCTTTGTTACACTAAACTTATCTTCAAAAGCCTTAACCATCTTTCTAACTCTATCTATTAATGGTTCTGGATTATTAGTTTTCAATGTTAATTCACATTGTTCTATAGCACTATCTATTACATCACCTGGTATTACTCCTAAAATGCAAGCTCTTAATCTTCTAGCTCCTTGATTAGCTACCATTTCATATATATCTCTAGGATCTGTCAAAACTTTATTTCCCTTTTTTGTGGACCTAATATGTGGAACATTAAATATTTTTGTTTGTCTAGTATTTGTTTCTAAATCCCAAGCATATGCCATAACCTGGCTTTCTCCATTCTTTTGTTCTAATTCTATAATTCCATAATCTAAGTTACCCCAATTTTGTGCTAATGCTTCTGCTAGTCTTATACTTGGTCCAGTTACTTTCATTCCACCCCTTGGATATTCATACATGCTTTGCTCTGCTAAACTTTTTCTTTGGCAAGCTCTTAATATCTTATTAAAAGCTTCTATTTCATCCCTTGGAAATTTCTTAGCTACTATCATAGCTGCTTGAACTTCTTGAGCTTGTCTAGTTGTAACCATTTCAGTAGTTGTTGTTTTAGTTTGAACTCCTTGATTTTCAGATATATTCATAATTTCATTAGCCATTTATATCTCTCCTATCTTTTTAAAATCTAAAATACAATCTTCACATATCTTTAAATTATCTATGTGATAATATTCATCACCTTCATATATCTCATGTCCACATATGGAGCATTCCTCAGCTATTTGCATAATTGGTGCTTCATATCCATACTCATATTGGCAATCTGGTAAGTTATCCACTTTACAAATCCTCCGTTTTCTCTTATACTTTTAATTGCGTATTTTATTAATTATTTGTTGGCTGCTCTTGCAGCTCTTTTTTTATTTTCGCGTACTTTTGGTATATGGAGACTATCGTTCTTTCTAATGCAAAGCTCATTTCTTCACCATCAATTTTTCCATGCCACTCTAACAAATAATTTATATCTTCTTGGCTCCATGGCTTCCTGGTATTCCCATGAAAGAATGGATTATATTTCATCCTTCCATATCTGTCATACTCAAGTTTCATATTTTCAAGTTCCATTCTTCTCCCTCCAAGAAATTTTTAACATGCTCTATAACCATTTCTCCAATGTCGCAAATAGTTTGTCCATCTACTCCATAAAGTTCTGTTCCATCTAAATCAAAACATCTTCTAAGTGTGTGAAGTGACCTTTCAGTTATTTCTATTAATTCAATCTTATTTGTTCTTTTGCCAAAATTAATGCGATTAAATTTAATATCACTAGTAACCAGATCCATAACTTCTTTAAACTCTAAATCATTAGTTATAATTCCATTATCCTCTAATAGTTTTCTAATCATCTTCTCACCTCCTATCAAATTCAAAATACGGTAATCTTCCATCAGTTTCATGATGTAAAGTCATTGCAATCACAAATTCATCTACAGTTTGTCCAACATCAACTTTCTTTTGTATAAACTTCTTAAAAGCTTCTTTGTATTCTTCTGTGTAAACATAATCAGGTAAGTCATTCCATATTTCTAAACATTCATAAAACTTTTTCATTGTTTTGTTCATCTTTCATAATCTCCTTTCATATACATATATTGGGGAAGTGTTTAAACTTTTTCAGTAGTAAAATTTTTTATAAAGGCTGTAATGTCTTTAGTTAGTACCTACCTTATGCTTTATAGCCATCTGGCTTACTATAGTTGTATATATCTCTATAAGCTTTTTGTCTTGTGCTATAACATCTAAATAATTAAGTTCATTTATCTTACTTTTAGCTATTCCTTGTAATGCTTGCCTTGCCTTCATATTCTTCAATCTAATTTTTAAATCACAACCTGCTCTTTCTTCTAGTGCTTTGTAAGCTTCTTCTTTCGGTTTTTGGTAATCTTTAAGTTTAAAACAAATCTTAGTCATTAATCTATTTGTTTCTCCTCTCCAACTGTTAGAAGGTCTTATTTCTATAACCTCTCTTACTGTTTTTAATTCCTCTTTGGTTTCTAACATCTTATTATTAACTTGGTTAAGCTGTTGTTTAACATCTTTCATTTCTTGTAAGCTCTGTATTAAAACATCTTCAATGCAAGTAGGTTTATTTTCCTTAACTCTAAAGTATGTTTCTTCTAAGTTGTCAAATTGCTCCCATGCTTTATCTGTGTCAAGAATCTTGCAATGCCTATTAGCTCCTCTTTCTGTCCATAAATATAAACTCGAAGCTCTTTTACCAACCAACTGAATATCGTTAAGATAGTTCTTAAACTCTTTCAATCTCTCACCTTGTAAAAAATAATAATGTTTTCCTTCCACAAACTTTCTTTTATGATTTTTAAAATTAACTTGTATGTTATTTACATCTGTTTCATATATCTTTGCTAGTTGATCTGTTGTTAAAACTCTTTCATTTTTAAATTCAACTGGTATTAAGTTACTCATTTTATCCTCTCCTATGTTTTATTTCCCTTAGCCACCAGTGGGATTTTAACTGGTGCTTGAACTACATTCGCCATTGCGGCACTATAGAAGTGTTTTTATTTTAAATATTTGATATGATGTTTTAGGCTTGTACTATTTTATAGAGTTGCCTTAAAAATTTACATTATCTTTTAAAGGTGCGGTAAAGATACCTATATCTATTTGCTTTTCTTTTGCTGCTTTGTATAATTCTTCTTTTGTATGAATCCCATACTTATTTAAAACTTTCAATCTAGCATTAAGTTCTTCTAGTTTTCTATTTAATTCTTTTTCGTAACTGTTCATCTTTACTTTCCTCCCATGCTTGCAATATATCTTCTTCTTTTACACTATAAACTTCACATAACTTCTCAATTTTAAGTTTGGAGAGTCTATAGATTCCCTTCTCCAAGTTGTTAAGTTGTGCTCGGCTTATTCCTAGGATTTCGGCAATTTTCTTAGCTTTTATCCCGCTGATAATCCTGAAATCTTTTAATGTCATCCTGTATCACCTGCCTTGTCTATACTGTAAAATAACTTTTCAAATTTGGGAAGTTTATTTTACGTTTATATATGCTTATTTTATGAATATATCTTGGTTTTTTACAGGTTTTCGGGGTTTTTCTTAATAATGGTTATTTTTCCAAGGTGTGAAGTTATATTTTAAAAATTAACTTTACCAAAATGTAAAGTTAATATATAATGTATTTAAATTTAAATATAATGTTGGAGGTAACATATGTTTTGTGAAAGATTAAAAGATTATAGGGAAAGTATTGGTTTTATAAAGAGAGAACTGGCTGAGAGATTGCCAGTTAGCGAAAGCTATTACAATATGGTTGAAAATGGTAAAAGGGAACCTTCTAAAAATTTTATTGAAAAATTAGTTGTATTTAGCGAGAAACCAGAAGAGTATTGGTTATATGGAATATCAGAAGAAAATTACGCAAAAGAAAGAGATAGTTTTAAATCAACTAAAAAGGCTGTGAAACAGCTCCTAGAGTTAAATTTAATAAATAATGTTGAAGATCTATTTAAAGGTCAGTATGAACCAGGTACTTTAGAGGAATTATTAATTACAGCTTTAAAAGCAGATATATCATATTTACTCAATAATGAAAAATAAAGTTTTTTTATTTATAAATATAGTATGAAAGGGATGTTAAATGTGAAGAAATCAGCTATATACATAAGAGTTTCCACGCATCATCAAATCGATAAGGATTCGTTGCCATTACAAAAAAATGATTTAATAAATTATTCTAAATTTATCTTAAGCATAAATGATTATGAGATATTTGAGGATGCAGGATATAGCGGTAAAAATACAGATAGACCAGCCTTCCAAGAGATGATGAATAGAATAAGAAACGGTGAATTTACACATTTATTAGTATGGAAAATTGATCGTATATCTAGAAACTTATTAGATTTTTGTGATATGTATGAGGAAATTAAAAAAAATAATTGTATATTTGTTTCTAAAAATGAACAATTTGATACTTCTTCTGCTATGGGGGAAGCTATGTTAAAAATAATTTTAGTGTTTGCAGAATTAGAAAGAAAACTTACAGGAGAACGTGTTACAAGTGTAATGCTTGATAGAGCAACTAAAGGATTGTGGAATGGTGCTCCTGTTCCTCTAGGTTATAAATGGTGTGAAGAAACTAAATTCCCAATAATAGATGAAAATGAAAGACTTACAGTAGAATTTATTTATAATAAGTATTTAGAAACCGAATCTACTTCTGCTGTTAGAAATGCATTAAATGCTGAGAGCATAAAAACAAAAAGAGGTGGAGCTTGGACTACTAAAACTATAAGTGATATTATAAGGAACCCTTTCTATAAAGGCACTTATCGTTATAACTATCGTGAAAGTGCAAGGGGAAAGAAGAAAAATGAAAAAGAATGGATAATTGTTGATGACAACCATTCGTCTATAATAAATAAGGAACTATGGAGCAAGTGTAATACTATAATGGATGAGAATGCTGAAAGAAATAGTGCTAGATTTAGGAGTAACTCCAAAACTCATGTATTTGCTCGGCTCTTAGAGTGTGGAGAATGTAATAGGAATTTATATGCTAAACAGGATAAGCCTAGTTTGGATGGATTTATTCCTTCGCTTTATATATGTTCTGGAAGATATAATGGGTTAGGTTGTTCTCAAAAAACAATAAGTGATAAAATTATTGGAACTTTTATATTGAATTATGTTTCTAATATTATAAGGTTACATAAAACACTTAAATTATCCCAACTTAAAGTAGATGAATTAGAAAAGTTACTGCTTAAAGGAAAGCCATTCGAGAATGTAGTTGGAATTAAAAATAAAAGTTTAAATGAATTATACTTTGCATTAACCCAATATACTAAAGGGGATAAAAGGATTTTTATGCCAAAGGAAAATAAAATATTAGAAATAGAAGATGATTCTAGTGTAGAGAAACTATTAAGAGAAAGAAATAAATTTGAAAGAGCATTAAGTCGATTGGAAGATTTATTTTTATTTGATGAAAATGAAATGTCGGAAAAAGATTATATACTTAAAAAAAATAAGATTAAAGAAAAATTAAATGAAATAAATAAAAAAATGAATGAATTAAATTCAATTAAAAATATTGGCTCTGTTTATGAACTGGATTTCCTTATAAGTTCTTCAAAAAATGCAATATTATTTGAGGAACTAACTCAATCCAAGTCTATAGATTATAATAATTTAATTAAAGAAACAGATAGAAAAGTTATAAAGAGTTTCATAAATGCTATAATAACAAAAATCGTTGTTAAGGATAAGAATATACTAAGTGTTAAGTTTAAAAATGGCTTAGTTACAGAATTTATCTATAACAATTAACCATGTCAAAAATTCTTCTTTACTCATACCATTTGACAACCCCAAGTTTCAATAAAGAATGTACCTTTTTGATTCTTATCTGAATGTATTGTATTTACTATATTGTTCAACATTTATTCCTCCATTTATTTTAAAATATTTTTGTATCTATTAATATAAATACTATACCATAAACTATAGGATAAAAAAATATCCTTATTAATTTAAGGATATTTTTATTATTATAACTTATTTAATTTTAAATTTGCTATTTCAGTTTCATCCATAGTTATAACAACTTTTTCTAAAGTTCCATTAATAGAATTGTCAGAGTCATAAGCAATAAATGGCATATTAATAGTATTGTCTTCAGATACTTTTTGAGCAAGCATTAAGTTTATTGAAAAGTCTTTTCCATTTCTCCTGATAAATGTCAATCTATAATCTCCATCATTTTTATAAAAATCATAATTAATGTCAACTTCACCCACTATAAAAACATCTATATTATCCCTTAATTCATTATGTTCATTATAAATAATTATTGATGAAGACTTAGCCTTTAAAAATTCATCATAGTCAGTAAACATAGAAACCTTAATACTAGCTACCTTATTAGTTCCTGAATAACTTATTTTACTGTTAATCTTTAGAGAACTACAATAAATATAAATTATTCCAACAAGAACAATAATGACTACCAATAAAATTAAATTTTTTTTATTTTTTACATTCTTCATATTAATTTATACTCTTTATATTAACTTAAATCCCAGTTAGAACTAAAAGTATCATTTAATGAAACATACTTTCTAGCATAGTAAGGTCCACCTATTCCACCTGATATGTCAAAACCAGCTCTTTTAGCAGTGCCACTTAAACTTACTGAAATTTCATGAACTACATTGGCTGAAAGCATCATTTTCATCTTATTACCATATCCTGTATCTCCAAATATATCAGCAGATAGTGCTATTGGATCTACATTAGATCTACCACTTCCAAATGACCTTGCACCTTTACTTAAAACTTGTGAAAACTTTTGATAAGTTCCATATGAACTTGAGTTATACCTTTGTAGTTTTACATGAATTGAAACTACAACTCGTGATTCAAAATTACTATTACCTATATCATATGTCTTTGCTACTTCTTTATATACAGTTTGTCTTGGTGAAATAGATTCTCTTAATAAAACAGATTTTCTTGTTAAAATAGTTTCTCCTCCTTTTGCTTTAGTACTAATCTCATCTTTAATACTTTTTTCTGTTTCAAGTCTTTCAAGTCTATCAGCTTCCTCAATTGAAACTCCTCTTTTTTCTGCGTAAGTTTTTAAGTATTCTTCTCTGGTAATTTCTTTAATTTCAACATTTTCATCAAAGTGAGAATTACTCATATCTTTTTCATTAGTAGTTGAAATAGTGGCATTAGATTCATGAATTGCTGCTGCTTGTACATTTGTAAATGCTAAACTAGATGATAACAATACTCCACATAAAATAGGCATAATAAATTTAATCCTTTTGTTCATAATAATTCCATCCTCCTAAATATTTTATTTATAATATTGTATATTATTACTATTCCATAAAAATTGTAATTATCCTTTCATTTTTTCAAAATATATGAAGAAATCAATTGTGCTAGTGTTTGTGTTTTTGTCTCTGAATCATCAATGTTGAAACTTTAACTATCACCTAGTTGAAATTTTTATTTATCTACTAATTTAGAATAATTTTTGACCTCCTTTCTAATAATATTATTGAAATATTATTTAAGAGGTGATTTTATGTCAAATTTAAACTTATTAGAATTACAAAATCTTCGTCATCTTATTGGAGCACATGGGACAATAGCAAATAAATTAGATGACTATGCTAATCAATGTACTGATCAGCAATTAGTTCAAATGCTTAAAAATGATGCTCAAGAAGCAAGAAATAGCAAACAAAAATTAATGTCATTCTTAAAATAGGAGGTTATAAAATGAACGAAAAAGATATAATGAATGATTATCTAACTATGATTAATGGTAGTTTATCAACTTATGCTAATATGATAGCACAAACTGATAACCAAGGTTTACGTCAACAACTTCAACAAATGAGAAATCAAGACGAAACTCGCCAATATAAAATTTATGAGACTGCTAAACAAAAAGGTTATTATAAACCTGCTCAACCAGCAAATCAAACTGAGATAGATACAGTAAAATCAGAATTAACTAATCAATAATAACTCATAAATACAAAAGAGCCCTTCATGGGCTCTTTACTTAATATTCATTTAGCAACCTGTCCAATTGTTGGCTTACTTCTACAATTTCTGGATCAATAAGTTCATCTTTTTCTTCTATAAGTTTATTCATTAGTTCTCTTATTTCTTCTATTTTCTTTAATAATAGTTCTTTATTCGACATAATATCTCTCCTTTCGCATTTAGCTTATACATTTTGAGAAATATTATGTAATGATTTAAAATTTAAAAGATGTAATAGAAAAAGCACCTACATAAGTAAGTGCTTTAATATAATTTTAAATTGTTACCCTAGCAGTTGTTTCTTAATACACGAAGTGCTTCTGCTACTTTTCTTGCAAAATCTAATGGTCTATCTATTGATTCAAAGTGAATATACATAAGTCTTGGATCTTCAAATAGCCAATGATTATGAAGTGCAGTAACTAATATTCCATTTTCCCTTAAAATAGATATAAAATCATTTATTTCATCTTGAAGTATAACTGTCTCACCTAAATTAAGAGTTCTACCTTGATTATCAGGAGATTCAAATGAAAATAGTGCTGCTAATGCCAACGGAGAATTAGTTGATCTTCCCAATATTTCTGCATCAATATCTCTCATAAACGTTACTGTACAAACATTATCAGCTGTACTTAAAATCTCTGCTCCAAGTATTCTAGCAAATTCATTACAAGTTCTACAAAAATCTCTCATATTTATTTCCCCTTTTTTATTTTTTAGGTCAGTTTTTTCAATATTTATCTTAAAAAACTTGACTCTTTATAAACATAATATGAAATTTGTTGATAAATGTGCATAAATGTTGTTTTGTATCTAAATAAAAATGGAGCTAAAAGGCACCTGATTTCCCAAGTGCCTTTATTTTAATTAATTAAGGTTTAGAGCTTAAATCTTTTAACTGAGTCACTTAATTCTTCTACTTTATTATCCAAATAAGATATATCTTCTATCATTTCATCTATAATAATTGTATGACTTTGTATAGATGCGGTTATTTCTTCTGTAGCTGAAGCGGATTGTTGAGAAATTTCATTTACGTTTTCTATGATAGTTTTAATATTTTCTTTGCTTGAGTCTATATCTTTTATTTGAATTAGTAACTCTCCAATTTTGTACATATCGTCCTTTAAGTTTTCTTGAATTAATGAAAATGAATTTAAAACTTCCCCACTAATTTCTTTTCTAAAGCTTTCTATTTGTAAAGATTCCCGTTTTATAGCATCAAATTTAGTGGCTTCTTTTAGCAATTTTTCAATGCTAGAGCTTATCATATCTGCAGTTTTAGCAGATTGAGATGCTAAGTTTTTAACTTCATTAGCAACCACTGCAAATCCCTTGCCATACTCACCAGCCCTGGCTGCTTCAATAGATGCATTTAAAGCTAAAAGATTAGTTTGCTCAGATATTCCAACTATTTCACTAGTCATGCCATTTATAGCAGTAACACTTTCATTAAAACTTTCTATAACATTGTATATAGTTTGAAAATGTAAATCCATTTTTTTATTTACATTCCCTAATTGATTAAGATTTTGTATGTTAGCTTGTATTATAGCCCCTTTATCATTAGAACTTTTCTTTAACATGTCCATTCCTAAACTCATCATATCTATTTTTTCATTAAAGTCTAATACTGATTTGTGTTGCTTTGACATGTTTTCACTTAAACTTACAGCATCAAAAGATATTTGTTCCATAGCCTGGGAAATTTCTTTAGATATATCTCCTAGAGAAGAAGCTTTTGAATTTAAATCATGGGAAGAATTTATAACATCAGAATACACTGTATTTATATTTGATACTATATTTTTTAAACTATTGAGCATATCATTAAATTTACTTCCTAATTCCCCCATTTCATCTTTAGCCTTTATAATTATATTTTTATCTAGGTTTCCTTCAGATACATACTTTGTATAATCTGTCAGTTCTCTTACAGGTTTTAATAATTTACTTACCAAGCAATAAACAGAGGAAATGGATATTACTATTGATATTATTAAAGCTATTAAAAATCCTTTAAGTAAATCCTTTAACTTGTCCTTTAGAACATGAGCAGGCTCCGCAATCGCAAAAGTCCAATCTACAGTACTTAGTTTATTGAAAGTAAAAAATTTACTTTCATCATCATAATCTACATACTTTTCAAAACCCTCACCATTATTTTTTATATTATCACTTAAAGTTTTTAATTTTCCTTCAGCTATTTGAGATAAGTTCTTAGTAGTTTTTCCATCAGGATTATAATCTTTGTTTAAGTGAACTATTATATTGTTCTGACCATCTAATAAAAATCCATAGGATTCCTCTGATACTTTGGCTTTTTGAACTTCATTTGTAATAGAATCAAAATGAATATCTGCGGCTAGTACACATATGAGATTACCATTATCCATAATAGGATATGATATTGTTCCTACTATTTTTTTAAAAGCAGGATCAAAATATGGATTAGAAAAAAATACTTGTTTTGTTTTTATGGCTTCTTTATACCATGGTCTTTCTCTAAAGTTTAAGCTTTTATCTGGTATCCAATCAGCTCCTGACACCATTCTATTGTTAGGAAATAATGCGTATATATCAGAAGAAGTACTCTTTTTTTCTTTTAATTGAAATGCCAGATATTGTTGTAATTTATCGTAATCATATATCTTAAAATGATTGATATTCTTAGATATTTCCATAAGATTAGTACTCTCAATTCCTAACCATTTATCAAATTCTTCTGAATACTTTTTAGTTGTTTCTATACTTTTTCCTTTAAATTCTTCATGTAAAGAAGCATAAGATATTTTATAGCTTATGCTTAGTAGTACAGCCATACATAGTATAGAAATAAAAGTTACAAAGTAAATCATTTTTGCTTTTAAACCCTTCATACTAACCACCCCTGCCCTTAAATTTAGTCAAAATTCAAACTAATATATACATTTAAATAATAAACAAATTTTAACTAAAAAGCAACATTTTTTTAATAAAATTCAACACAATATACATAAATTAAATATAAAATTACAATAAATTTGTAGATAATGAATGATAAGTTATTAAAGACATAAACCACTATATAGGTTATTTTAATATACAATGGTTCTTTAAATTTATATATATTAATAGTAAAATTGAATGAAAGGATGAAAAGTTTGAATCTTTTAAGATTATGAAATATAATATATGAATACAATGGAAAATACGTATATATAGTTATTTAAGTAAAGCTTGAGGGAGGTAATAATATGTTAGGAGTTTCAAAGAGAGTAGAAGAGCTTAGATTTTCAGAAATAAGAAAGTTTATACCATACTCTGATGGAGCAAAAGCTAAGGGAGTTCAGGTTCACCATTTAAATATAGGTCAACCAGATATTAAAACACCAGAGGAATTTATTAGTGCTATAAAAAACTTTGATGAGGAAATTGTAAAATATGAAGATTCTCAAGGTAATAAAGATTTAATAGATGCCTTTGTTAAATATTATGAAAGTATAAATATAGACATAGATAAAGAAGATGTATATATAACAAATGGAGGTAGTGAAGCTATTTTATATGCTCTATTAACCATATGCGACTTAGGGGATAGTGTTATAGTTCCAGAACCCTATTATACAAACTATAATACTATGGCTAAAATGGCAGGAGTAGATATAATCTCTTTCAGAACCTATAGAGAAGATGGCTTTAGAATAAAGAGTAAAGAGGATATAATAAATTCTATAAAAGACAATACAAAAGCTATAATGATTACAAATCCTAGTAACCCAACTGGAGTTGTTTATACTAAAGAGGAAATTAGAATGATTTCTGACATAGCAAAGGAAAAGGATTTGTTCATAATATCTGATGAAGTTTACAGAGAATTTGTATATGATGATCTTAAGTTTACATCTTTTATGGACATGAAGGACATATTGGATAGAGTAATTATAATAGATAGTATATCTAAAAGATATAGTGCCTGTGGAGCAAGAATTGGAGCTTTAATATGTAAAAATAGAAATGTTACAGAAAACTTCATGAAGATGTGCCAAGCTAGACTTAGTGTTTCTTCTCTTGATCAAGTGGGAGCGGCTAATTTAATAAATGTTCCTAAAAGCTATATAGAAGAAGTAAGGATTGAATATGAAAAAAGAAGAAATATATTATATGAAGGGCTTTGTGATATACCCGGTGTTCACTGTGAAAAGCCTTCAGGAGCCTTTTATATTATAGCAAAGCTTCCTATTGACAATTCTGATGATTTTACAAAGTGGATGTTAAAAGACTTTCAATATAATAATAAAACCGTTATGGTTACTCCAGCAGAGGGATTTTATACTACAGAGGGCTTAGGTAAGGATGAAGTTAGATTATCCTACTGTATTAACTCTCAAGATTTAAAAGAATCCATGTTAATATTAAAGAAAGCATTAGAAGAATATAATAAATTAAGAAAATAACCAGGAATATTTTATTCCTGGTTATGTCTTTAATTCCATAGTATAAATCTTTCTATTAAATTTAAATCCACAATCTTTATATAAGTTTAAGGCCACTTTATTTATAGAATCCACTGTTATAAAAGCTTCTTCATAGTTAAGTTCTTTTATTATATCCAATAAGTGGTAGACTAAAGCTCTTCCAATGCCCCTTCCCCTATACTCTTTTAATATACCTACATTTACTATAATAGGTATATCACTAATTAATATTATTTGACCATATCCAATATATTCATTATTTTCCATAACAAATATAGCACCTTCAGGTAAATAATAGCTTTGATTTTCATCTGAAATTATATCATCTACAGTTAAAGGTTCTCTTGTATCAGTTTTAAAAACTTCATTTTGTATATGGCATCTTATAGATTCTTCCTTATTTGGTTTTAGTGTTTTAAAATAAATTCCTTTAGATTTTACTAATTCCTGATTATTTAAAGGAACAACATGCTCTAAATTTAAATCCATTTCTATAGTACATTTACTTACATAGAAACCTGATTCTTTTAGTAGAGAAATGTTAAATCCATTATCTTCACACATATATTTAAAAATTGAATTTTTTCTAAGATAACCTAAAAGAATAGACATATACTTAGGTTTCATGAACTTTCTTTTAAGGTTTAAAGAGTTTATTAGATAATAAGAAGTTTTTTTAGTACACCATAAATATCCGTAATATTCTTTTAAATCCTTTAATAAAAAAACCTCTTTTCTTAGAAGCATTTTATCAAAAAAACCACTATTTTCATATGAAAGTAAAAAGTCCACATTTAAACTATTAAATGACAACCTAGTATTATTTAAAATTTTAAAGTGAAATAAATTATTTTTATTTAAATTAGTTATATTTAACATAGCATTCCTCTTAATAGTAATTAAATCCATTCTTAGTATAAGTCTTTTTATAAAAGCCGTCAACATGTAAAAATTTTGTTAAGCAAAATTTTTATTTATAGTGTTGAACATAAGTTATATAGTCTTTAATAAATTTTTGTTGCAGAACATCAAAATCTATTAATTTATTTAATTTTTTAATATATTTTTCCTCACTCCAATGTTTCTCCTTAACATATCTGTTCTTACCTAATTTCCAAAACTTATGAGGAAATACTATTATAGATAGCATAGCTCCTAAGTCAGCTTTATCTAAAGGATTTGCAGAGCTATAAGCTTCTATTAACTCCTTTGCTTTATTAAAATCCCATTGGTACTCCTTTTTGAACATAAGCCTTCTTATAACTTTACCAAGATCATTTATATGAATATCTATCTTTATACTATCCAAATCAATTAAATAGTAATCATCATCTTTTTTTATTATATTTTGATAATAGATACTATCATGACATATACTTCTTTTGCTATTAGCCTTTCTAGACAATGAATAATAATCAGATGAATTTAGTAAATGTAGGGCAGTAATTCCCATATTATAAAAATCATCAATAACAGAATTATAAAGATTGTCGAATTCCGTAACTACTCTTTTATTTTTTATTATATGCTTAAAATATTGTATATCCTTTAATTTACTAAAAAAAATTTTGGGCCAATTTTTTAAATTATTTCTTAATTTCAATTTTGAACCATCAATTTTGAAAGTAGTTATATGAAAATTAGCCATCAATTTCATACATTTACGAGCTTCATTTATGTCATTTAAATTACACTCATGACCATTTATCCATTCAGTAACATAATAATAGGATTTATTATACTTTACAAATAAGTGGTCATCAGTAGTTTTAAAGTATTTTGCAATATAAGGAAAACCATGTTTATCTAACTCTTCTACTAAAATGCTTCCATTTACAGGTTTTCTTTTGTTTTTAGCAATTTCTTTTAAGCAAATGTTACCACAATTTGTTTCAACTTTATAAACACTTCTAACCCTTTCTATACTTAAAACTTGCAGTTCATAATTTTTTAGTATTTTTTTTATAAATTTTTTTTCTTTTTCTGTAATTTCTCTTTTACAATTCGTCAAATTTCTATCTCTCATAAGTATAACCTCCAATACCATCTAATAGATTATATTAATTATAGGAGAAATTATTACAAAAAAAATAAAAGGTCATCCTTTATCGATGGCCTTTTATCAGCTATTCATTAGAAGCTTTTACTGCGACTGGTTGTTCAAAAATCCCTCTTTTAACTTCTGTAGCGGTTATATTCTTTGCATTTAATTTTTCACCCATATAGTTGCAAGCATCCCAAGGATTCACTCTATCTCCACAGGTAAATACATCTACAGCAGCATATCCAAGCTCTGGCCATGTATGTATAGTTAAATGAGATTCTGAAATAATTACAACTCCACTTACCCCTTGAGGACTAAACTTATGGAAGGCAACTTCTCTTACTTCTGCACCAGATTTTAAAGCAGAGTCCACCATTATTCTTTCAATATATTCTTTATCATTAAGTATAAGTTCATCACAACCATAAATTTCTGCCAAAATATGACGACCTAAATTATTCATTCTATCTTACCTCCCTATAATAATTGTCTACTAAATTTTATCAAATTTATTAAAAAAGTCAATATATTTACTGAAATTTTAAGATAGATTGATAAAAACTGTATATACATAGCTTTTGCTTACAAATTCTTTGTTATACAGTATTAATCTCAATTTAGTATCTATTGTATCCAAAAAAAACGTGTATTATTTTTATAATACACGTTTTTAAAATAATTATACTTTTATTTAAATATCATTTACTTCCTTAATACTTAAACCTATTTTTCTCTTTTCACCATCTACTTCTACTATTTTAGCTTTAACTTGCTCTCCTATAGATAATTCATCTTCAACCCTGTCAACTCTTTTATGACTGATTTGTGAAATATGAATAAGTCCATCTACACCAGGTTCAAGTTCCACAAAAGCACCAAAAGAAGCAAATCTTACTACAGTTCCTAGTACTATATTTCCAACAGGATATTTTACCTCTACATCTTTCCATGGATCTTTAGTTAGATCCTTAATGCTTAGTGCGAGTTTCTTTTTATCTTTATCTATATCCTTTATATAAACCTTGATCTTATCGCCAACTTTTAGCATATCTGAAGGTTTTTCTACTCTTCCCCAAGAGATTTCAGATACATGTAAAAGTCCATCTACTCCGTTTATATTAACAAAGGCACCAAAGTCTGTTAATCTTCTCACTTCACCTTCTTTAATAGTATCCTTTTCTAAAGAGGACCAAGTTTCTTCTTCAACCTTTGATTGTTCTTCTTTTAATAAATCTCTTCTAGAAGCTACTATTCTAGTATTATTTCTACCTTCTTCAAATTCTATTATATTTACAGTTAGTTCGCATCCTTTATATATGCTTAAATCATCTACATGTCTTAGTTCAACATGGGAAGCAGGTATAAATACTCTTACTATATTTTTATATATTGAAATCAAGCCACCATTTACATCTTCTTTTACTTTTACTACAACTTTTTCTTTATTTTCAAAAGCTTCTTTTAACTCAACATAAGCATTTTCTCTATTCAGTTCAATTACAGATATAACTGGAGGTTTATTTTCAGAGCCTAATTTTATAATTTTTCCCTTTATTATGTCTCCTTTTTTTACGAAATTATTTATATCTTCATCATTATCTTTTGTTACTTCAGATAAAAGAAGGATAGCATCTGATTTATATCCTATATTAACATAGGCTTCATTACTACTTACAATAGAAACTATTTCTCCTTCCACTTCTTGACCTATAGATATTTGAATATCATTGTTCTCCATATACTCTAATTGTTCATTTAAATTCTTATTACTCATCTTAAAAATGGCCTCCTTTATAATCCAATCTGGTGTTGAAGCACCTGCAGTAACACCAATTTTAGAATATTTATTTGATATATAATCAGGTAATTCACCTGCATTTTCTATATGGATTGTATTAGAACAGTTGTTTTTACAAATTTCATATAATTTCGTGGTATTAGAACTACTCTTACTTCCTATTACTATCATAAAATCTACTTCTTTAGACAAATCTTCAGCAGAAAGCTGTCTAACCTCTGTTGCATTACAGATGGTGTTAAAAGCAACTACTTCCCTACATTCATTTACTACTTTACTTAAAACACTAATCCAATGTTCTTTTTTTTCAGTAGTTTGTGATACAACACATATTTTTTTAGGAAGATCTTCTATTTCTTCTGCCTTTCTACATATTATAGCAGAATTATTACACCAGCCATTTATACCTATAACCTCAGGATGATTTTTATCTCCCACTATTAATATAGAATAACCTTCTTTATAATATTTTTGTGCTTTCTTTTGAATATTAGAAACATATGGACAAGTAGCATCTATAATATTTAATTTTTTTTCCTTAAGTTTTTGTATAGTTTCTAAAGTTACACCATGAGACCTTAGAATTATTATATCGCCTTCTTTTAGTGTATCTATATTTTCATAGCCTATAGAAAATATATTTTTTGTTTTCAAAAAATCCACTACATCATTATTATGGATTAAGGGTCCTAAAGTATATATTATTTTATCAGGGTAATTTTGCTTTATTTTTAAACAAGTATCCACAGCTCTTTTTACTCCATAACAAAATCCTGATTTTTTCGCAAGAATTATACTCATTTTGTGATTCTTCCTTTTTCTTTTATTATTGTACTTTCTATTAATTTACTTATTTTATCTACTACTTCTTCTATATGGTAATTAGTTGTGTCAATTTCTATTGCATCTTTGGCTTTTTTTAAAGGAGAGACTTTTCTATTAGAGTCAATATAATCTCTTTTTATTATCTCTTCTAAAATATTTTTATATTCTACCTTTTGACTCTTTTCTTTTAGTTCTTTATATCTTCTATCAGCTCTAATTTCTGGAGTGGCTGTTAGGAAAAATTTAAAGGGAGCGTGGGGCATCACAACAGTTCCTATATCCCTACCATCCATTACTACTTCATACTTACAAGCTAAGTCCTTTTGAATATCAACTAAAAGAGTTCTTACCTCTAGCACTGATGCATATAAAGAAACATTAGAACTTACATTAGGCTTTCGTATTTCTTCGCTTAAATCCTCTCCATTTACTATTATTTTATCATCTTTAAAATACATAGAAATAGAGTTTATTAAATTACATAATCCCTCTACATTGGAAGGAGTTATATTTTTATTCTGAGCCAAATAAGTTATGGCTCTATACATAGCACCTGTGTCTATATACATTAAATTAAACTTTTTTGCTACTAATTTTGCAATAGTACTTTTTCCAGCTCCTGCAGGGCCATCAATTGCTACAAGCACTCTCAATATAGATACTCCCTTTCTTTTTAAATTAAATATAGTGTTTATATTCTATATAAACAACAAAAATCCTCTATTTTTCGATTAAGTCATCCCTTAATTTTTTAGCTTTACCTAAATAAACATACTTTATATTAAGGTTATGCCCATTTAATAATATAAGAATTCTTATACATAAATTAAGTGAGTTTTCTACTATCATTTCGTTAAAATGCATTATGCCCACTTTATTTAGATCGTATTTTTCTCTAAGGAATTTTCCAGGATAAGCTTTGTCTATATCCTTGGTACAAGAAAATAGTATAGATACTATATCTTCTTTATTTATCTTATTTTCTTTTAAAATACTTTCAAATAGTTCAAGGGTTTTCCCCCTTATTTCTTCAACTGAATTTTCATCTATAGATATGGCACCTCTTATAGCATACATTATTTATCACCTACCATTGTTCCAGCTAAATATCCTGTAGAAAAAGCTATTTGAATATTAAAACCTCCAGTATATCCATCTACATCTATTACCTCGCCTGCAAAATATAAATTAGGTATAATTTTAGATTGCATATTAGAAGGATTTATTTCATCTATATGCACACCACCAGAAGTTATTATAGCTTCTTTTATAGATCTAAAACCTTTTATCTCCATTTTAAGATTTTGTATTAAATTACAAAGATTCTTTCTTTCTTCTTTAGTTATAGAATTTACTTTTTTATCTTCTGGAATATTAGATAATTCCACTATTATGTCTATTAGCTTTTTAGGTAATAAATCATTTAAAGAATTTCTAAAATCTTTATTTATATATTTACTGAAGTCCTTTTGAATTCTCTTATCTAATTCTTCAGAAGTTAAAGCAGGTTTTAAATTTAAAACTGCATATTGAGGTTCATTTTCTTTTACATATCTACTAGCACTTAATACTATGGGGCCAGAGATTCCAAAGTGAGTAAAGAGCATTTCTCCAAAATCTTTATATAATTCTTTAGATTTATTATTTATTATTTTTAATTCTACATTTTTCAAAGAAAGTCCTTGTAGATTTTTAACCCACTGATTCTTTATTTCTAAAGGAACTAATGCAGGTTTTATAGTTATTATCCTATGACCTGCCTTTGAAGCGAATTTATAGCCATCGCCTGTAGAACCAGTTTGAGGATAAGATGCTCCCCCGGTGGCTATAATAAAATAATCTCCTTGAAGTTCTAATCCATTTTTAAGTATTACAGAATGGACTCCATCATTTTTAATTTTAATATCTTTTACAGAGGTGTTAAGCATTATTTTAACACCTTTATCATTGAGTTCTTTTTCTAAAGTCTTGATTATATCAGAAGACTTATCGGAACTAGGAAAAACCCTATCTCCCCTTTCTATTTTTAAGGGGGTATTTCTACTATTAAAAAACTCTATAGTATTCTCATTAGTAAAAGTATATAAAGAACTATACAAAAACTCTGGATTACCAGGGATATAATCAAAAAAATCGCTTATATCCTTTTTATTGGTAACATTACATCTTCCTTTTCCTGTTATAAAAAGTTTTTTACCTAATTTTTCGTTTTTTTCTATTAATAAGACTTTACATTTATTAGCAGCGGTTATAGCTGCCATCATACCGGCAGGACCTCCACCGATAACTACTACTGTTTTCATATGTTATTACCTCCTAAAATAGAAGAAACGAACCTTAGAGGTTCGTTAAAATCAATCTCTTCTTCTCTCTTTGTAAGAGTATACCTCATATTCTTGCCAAATGTGTTCCAATTTAGAGAAAGTAGAAGAAATTTTATCTTTTTCTCTTAATCCTACTGCAATTATTAATGCATTTACTACACTTAGAGGAGCTACCAATGAATCTACAAATGAAGCCATATTACTTTGGGCTATCAATGTATGATTGGCCCTAGCGGCTAGGGGGGATAAAAGACTATCCGTAATAGCCACAACTGTAGCCTCATTGTTTTGTGCATAATCTAAGGCTTCTATAGTACGAGCAGCATATCTTGGGAATCCTATACCTATTACTAAATCCCCTTTAGCCACGTTCATCATTTGCTCAAAAATATCACTTACACCATAGCTTATAATTTTTGCATTATCCAATATCAAATTAAGATAAAATCCTAAAAATTCTGCTATAGGTGTAGAACTTCTAAGACCTAATATATATATACGTTTTGCACTAAATATACTGTCTACTACATCATCAAAGGTTTTATGATTTATTTTTTCTAGAGTATATCTTATATTTTCCATATCAGATTTTAAAACACTTTTAAGAGTAGACTCTTGATCTATAAAGTCATTTGAAAGTTCAATACGCTGAACAGTTGTTAGCTTATTTTTTATAAGTTCTTGCAAAGCTTTTTGCAATTTAGGATACCCACTAAAACCTAGCTCATTAGCAAATCTTACAACAGTGGATTCACTTACACCTACACTAGAACCTAATTTAGCAGCGGTTAAAAATGCTGCTTTATCGTAATGCTTTAATATGTATTCTGCAATTAACTTTTGTCCTTTACTAAGTCTTGGGAATTTCACTTGAATGGTTTTTATTAAATCTTGATTTTCAACCTCCACTACAATCAATCCTTTCCTATCTTCCCTGAACATTGCAATATTTATTTCATTTTACCATCTATTGCATATATTATCAACACTACATTCATAAAATAAAAAAATGGTACACAGTTTTTTTATTTTATGAATAACTAACAGCGAACAATGAATAATGAATAATTATGGATATTTTTTCTCCACTGTCATTACGAAAAAAATTTTAATATTAATTGCTTATTCTTAAATTAGCAATGTTTAGCTTAGCTAAACGAGCCCTCAAATAAAGGTGAAGAAAAATATCTCTAGTTATTCATTGTTCACTATTAGTTGTTCATTATTCATAAAATAGAAATTTTGCTATTGAAAATTTCTATTTTATGAATCAATCTTCTTTATAAATTGTAATTATGTGATTATTATTTTCCTCACTTAATCCAAATATTAAATCAGTATCTCCTAAATTTTTATTTAAATAATCAACTACTTTATACATATCATCATAATGTTCAAATTCCTTTGAAGCTAATATAGTTAATCCAGTTTTATCACTCATATTAAATTCCTCCTAAACTTACTTATTAAATTTATCTATTTCCTTTTGGGTAAGGTATCTCCAGCTTCCTATAGGCAAATCTCCAAGTCCTACATGACCTACGGAAATTCTTTTTAACTTAATTACTGGATGATTTATTTTTTCACACATTTTTCTTACTTGTCTATTTCGTCCTTCCATTATTGTTATTATAACTTCTGCATTATTATTTTTTACAGAGATAATTTTTATTTTTGATGGAGAAGTTAAGTAATCATCAATTACTAAACCTTTTTTAAAATCCTGTAATTCAGAACTATTTGGAATTCCTTTAATAGTTGCAACATAGACTTTTTCTTTTTCTTCTCTTGGATGTATAACTTTATTATAAAAATCACCATCATTTGTAAGTAATATTAATCCTGAAGTATCATAATCCAATCTACCTATAGGATATATTCTTTCTTTAACGTCTATAAGATCTAATATAGTTTTACGACCTTTATCATCTTTTACTGAAGAAATATAACCTGTAGGTTTATTTAAAGCTATATATTTTTTATTTTCTTCCTTTTTTATTATTCTATTATCAATAGTAACAATGTCTTTTTCAGGATCTACCTTAACACCTAGTTCTTTTATTGATTCTCCATTAACTTTTACTCTTCCATTAAGTATTATATCTTCACACTTTCTTCTAGAATCTACACCACAGCTAGCCATATATTTTTGAAGTCTCTCCACTTTTATAACACTCCTTTGTTAAACTTTAACCTAATGTAACATCCATTATCATCATTATAATGAATCCTGCTATTAATCCATAGGTAGCTATTCGTTCAAAACCATGTCTATGAGTTTCAGGAATAATTTCATCACTAATTACAAATAACATAGCTCCACCTGCAAAAGCTAATATAAATGGAAGTACAGGTTTTGCAATTTGTACCAAAGATATACCTATAATACCACCTATAGGTTCAACTAATCCTGTTAATAAGGATATTAGAAAAGCCCTTTTAGGAGCGTAGTCTTCTCTTACAAGAGCCAAAGCTACAGCTAAGCCTTCAGGCATATTCTGAAGTCCTATACCAATGGCTAGAGATATTCCATCAGCTATACTACCACCACCAAAGCCAACACCTACAGCCAAACCTTCTGGGAAATTGTGAATAGTTATTGCCAATATAAATAACCACACTTTGGAAAGAGACGATGATACACCTTCTTTCCTATTTGTAAATAAAATATGTTCATGAGGAGCATATTTGTCAATTACATCTATGAGTACTGCTCCTAAAAATATTCCTAAAGCAGTAATAAGTACTGCTTTTAATCCTCCACCACCATACTCTATAGAAGGTATTATAAGACTAAAACAAGTAGCTGCTAACATAACACCTGCTGCAAATCCAAGCATTCCATCTAAATATTTATGTGATACTTTTTTAGTAAAAAATACTGGTATTGCACCAAAAGCTGTAGCCATTCCAGCAACTAAACTTCCTAAAAATCCCATGAATATTATATTATCCAACTTATCACTCCTTAAAAACGAAAATAGAGAGGTAGAAATACCTCTCTATTTTAATATTTATAATTTTAAAGTATTTCTTTACTCCACTTCTTGAATAGTAATTTTTCTTGTGTGTTTTGTATGGCTCCATTCTTTATTATCTTTATTTAGTATACCCTGTACAGTAATAGGAATCCATGTCAATGTATAGAATCCATATAATAAATACCATATAAATAAGGTTATGTAGTGTTTCTTATTAAAAATAAATAATATTAATATGAATAAAGAAAAATATAAAACACTTCCTAATACCACTTCAAAGAATTTTGGATTTTTTCCGAATACTATTTCATTAAAGAAAACATTAAATGAATAGATAGAAAACATAAAAAACATTTTTTTATGAAGCTTTTCTTCTAAAAGCAATATAAAAGGAGTAAATAAAAACTGGAATATACTAAAAATTTTCCAGATCCAAGGGGCAAGCAAACTATTCATTACAAAAATATTTAATCCAGATTCAGAACCATTTTGAACCATAGTTAGTATAGCTGATATAGCTAGTAGTAAAGTAAAAAATGGTTGGATAGAATATAGGGCACAGTCAAAAGCCTTAAAGTCTCTGTCTTTTACTGCTTTTTTCATAAGCTTTCCAAAAAATCTAGAGGATACATCTGCAAAACCTTGCATCCATCTTTTTCTCTGAGACCAAGACTGCTTTAAAGTTAAGGGTTTTTCATCATAGACTATAGCATTATGACTCCAACCAACTTTATGACCATTTAAAACCAATTTACAAGTAAACTCTAAATCTTCTGTTAAGCAAGTAGCTCCCCAGCCAAGTTTTTTTAATATATCTGTTTCCATACAAAATCCTGTACCGCCGATTTGGTTAGATAATCCTAAATTCCATCTTGCTAATTGGAAAAGTCTATTTGCTGTCCAAAAGGATATAGAATAAGACTGAGTAATCCATGAGTCTTCAGGATTTTTACTGTCAATATAGCCTTGCACTACTTTATATCCATTTAATAATTTAGCATTCATTTCTTTTAAGAAATTTGCTGAAACTAAATTATCTGCATCAAATACAGCAATAGCATCATATTTTTTCTCCATTTTAAAGATTTTGTCAAACATCCATTCTAAAGCATATCCTTTTCCCCTTTTACTTGGGACATTTCTTTCAAATACATTGACACCTAGTTTTCTTGAAATCTCAGCTGTATCATCAGTACAGTTGTCTGCAATAATGAATATGTCATATAGATTATTAGGGTAGTCCAATTTTTGTAAACTATCTATTATATGATCTATTACCATTTCTTCATTATGTGCTGCTACGATTAGGGCAAAAGTTTTTTCAGGTTCTATTGTATTACCATCTGGTTCATCTTTTTTATGTAGTCCAAAGATAGATAATATAAAGTAATACATAGCCATCAAAAAAACTACTATTTGAAAAACTGATGTAGCTAAAAAAACAAAATTGTTCAAAATATCACTTCCACACTTTATTGTATTTTTGATGCCATATTTTATAATAGCATAATTTTTAATATAGTGCTAATAATTTTTAAGGGTTATACGTTAAATTAAGAATGAATTAAGGATTAATTTATAAATAGTTTATTTTATATAATTTATTTAAATTTACCTTCCATATATATTTCTTCTAAAGCTTTTCTACTTCCAGGTTCTTCTTGTTCTTTTAATGCATCTGTTGCAAGTTCTTCTCTATTACCAAGTTTTCCTATAGCAACTACTGCTATAAGCTCATATTCTTCTGGAATATTTAATCTTTCTTTAGCTAATTCCTTTTTAAATCCTCCCATAGCATGAGTTACTAATCCCCTTTTTTCACCTTCTAAAGATAAATAGCCCCAAGCTGTACCAGCGTCAAATTTAGCCCAAAAATTATCACCATCATCGAAATCAAATCTTTTTTTAGCTAATATGGATATAAAAGCTAGTGCTTTATCTGCCCAAAGCCTGTTACTATCAACTAATACACTTCTTATTAAATTTAAATCATCTAATTCATATGAAAGTATAAACTTCCAAGGTTGTTCATTAAAACAAGAAGGAGCATATCTTGCGGCTTCTAACATTGCTAGAAGGTCTTCTTTTTTGATTTCTTCATTGCTAAAAGCTCTTGGTGACCATCTATTTTTAATTTCATCAATTATATCAAAATTAAATTCTCTTTTCATAAAAATCCCTCTTTCTATAATTTTATTTTAAGAATTCTGTTTTAATGTCCTTAGTTAATATCTTCTTTGCATACTCTATGGCAGAAAATAATGAGTGGTCTTTGTAATTACCACATTGAATTTCATTTGTAGCTGAAATTTTCTTGGTGATTACAATATTAGGTTGTACAATAGATCTCCTTTGTCTATAGCTGCTTTTTTAACATATGGTGCAATGCTTTCTATTTTTTCACTTTGTAAGTCCTCCTTGGTGTTTTTAAAATTAATTGATATATATATTATATATTATTTTAGTATAAATTATAAGTGGGTTTACATTTTTATTTTTAAACATAATTTTTATTATGTAAACAATTTCTTTTTCAAATTAATAAACAACTTTTTGGAATGATTTTATTTAGGAAGTCTCGTTAAGCTCTAGTTTAGTTTTAACTTACCGTAGAAGTTTTATACAATTAAAAATTATCCATAGTTATTGGTTATTAACTAAAATAAAAGAACCTCTACATTACATAGAGATTCTTTTATTTACATATTATATTCTACTATATTATAAATGTATTGGCGCATTTACCCCTATTGGAATCCTAAAAGTATACCAAAATATGAGTAATAATGACCATCCTATTAAGAATAAAATAGCATATGGTAACATTGTAGATATTAATGTTCCTATTCCTGTATCCTCATCATATTGCTCTGCAAATGAAACGATTAATGCAAAGTATGACATAAGAGGTGTAATTATGTTTGTACAGGAGTCACCTATTCTGTATGCAGCTTGAGTAAATTCTGGTGAATATCCTATAGCCATAAACATAGGAACAAATATTGGAGCCATAATAGCCCATTTTGCAGATGCGGAACCCATAAATAAGTTTATAAATGCTGCAACTATAATAAATGATATAAGTAATGGAATTCCTATGAATCCTGTAGCTTTAAGGAACTCAGCTCCCTTAAAAGCGAGGATTGTTCCTAAATTAGTATGTCCAAAATATGCTACAAATTGAGCAGCAAAGAACACTAATACTAAATATCCACCCATGCCTGACATAGCTTTTCCCATGGCATTTGCTACATCTTTAGAGCTTTTAATTTTACCTATTGAAACACCATAGGCAATACCTGGCACAGCAAAGAATATTGCAATTATTGGAACTAATGCATTCATAAATGGAGTTTTACCTAAAATCTTATGAGTTTCAGGATGTCTTAAAATTCCGTTTTGTGGAACTAATAATGCTGCCATAACTAATAAAAATATTAAAAAAGCAATTCTTGAAGCCTTAAGGGCTTTTTTCTCTTCAACACTTAATTTCCCAGTACCAAGATCTACTTGACCACCTTGGTATTTTCCAAGTCTTGGTTCTACTATTCTATCTGTAACAAAGGTACCAATAATAGTTATTAAAAATGTAGATGCAACCATAAACCAATAGTTTGCAGTAGGTTCTACTACATAGCTTGGATCCATTAATTTAGCAGCCTCCGTAGTAATTCCTCCAAGTAATGGATCTGTAGTTCCTATAAGTAGGTTTGCACTAAATCCACCAGATACACCCGCAAAGGCTGCAGCTATACCTGCAAGAGGATGTCTGCCAAAGCTTGCAAATATCATAGCACCCAATGGTATAAGCACTACATATCCTGCGTCAGATGCTATATTTGACATAATACCTGCAAGAACAACGATTACAGTTATAAGTTTTGGTGGTGCACTCATAACAGTTTTTCTTAAAATGGCTTGAATAAGTCCAGTTTCTTCAGCTAGTCCAACTCCTAGCATAGCCACAAGTACTGTTCCAAGTGGTGCAAATCCTGTAAAGTTTTTTTCTGCACTTTCAAACATATATCTTATTCCATCAGCAGTTAACAAACTTACAGCTTTAACATTTGTAACCTTTGTTCCGCCTTTTACTCTGTCTACCATAGTAACATCAACATTAATACCAGATTTGGCACATATGTGTGAAATAATGATAACAGCAATACTTAAAACAATAAATATCATAGCTGGGTGGGGCATTTTATTTCCTACTCTTTCTACCCAGTCTAAGAAAGATTGGAATCCGCCTTTCCTAGTTCTTTTTCTAGGATTTTTTTGTGTTTCCCCCATATTTATTCCTCCTTAAAATAAATTAGACAAAAGCAAACATGAATTATTAATATTTAAAATATTTCATGTTTATATTTTATTAACATTTTAGCATACGAGGGGTTTTTATGCAATAGCTTTATTTTTGCGTAATTTAACGTCATTTTTTGTACTATTTATATTTTTATATGAATATTGATAGTTTTCTAAAAACATTAACAAATAGATTATTTTATTCATTTCTTAGTCAGTTGTTTAACTAAATAGCCTTTCTCTTTATTAATACTTCATATAAAACTAGTGCTAATGCACCACCTATTAGAGCTGTCATAAGTTGAGGGAATCCCATCATAATTACCAACTTTTCTGCAACTTTTTTAGGAATATTTAAACTAAATAAATATATTAATTTGCTAGAGGATAGAAATAAAAAGAAATACTTAAAAATTGATGCCACAACAACACTTAAATATTTCCTAGAACTTTGCTCTCTTTTGTATATTAAGGCAAATAAAATTATATATATTCCGTTTCCTATTGCTATAAAAGGTACAAAAGATGCCATAGGGGCAGGTAATTGACCTATAACCCATGCAAGTATTGGTGTTAATCCTCCTACTAGTATTCCTAAATAAGTACTGCAAGTTAACGCTGATATTATTAAAATACAATTTACAATAGATCCTACAAATAATTGACTAATTTGCGGAAAGCTTCTTCCTAATCCTTGTGCAATTATGGCTAAAGCCAATAATAAAGAAGCTCTAATTAACTTTTTAATGTCTTTCATATAAATCACGCCTTTTTAAAATATTTAAAACATTTCAGATACTCTTTTTAATAGTCCATTTAAATAAGCTAAAGCTACTCCAAAGTTTGTAATAGGAATATTTTTTTCATTAGCTTTATTTAACCTATTTATCATTTGTTTTTGATTCAACATACACCCTCCACAGTGTATTATGAGTTTGTATTTTTCTATATTTTTAGTAAAATCCTCTCCTGAGGAAAAATCTATATTAACTTCTCCTCCTATTTTCTTTTTTAATAGATTTGGTATTTTTTCTTTGGCAATATCTCCTTTAAGGGAATGATGTGTACAGGCTTCGGATATTAATATATTATCTCCTGGCTTTAAATTATTAATACTTTTAGCCCCTTCTATTAATAATCTTATATCACCTTTATATCTAGCCATTAATACAGAAAAAGAAGTTAATTTTATATCTCTTGGTATTATATCTTTTACTTTGTTAAAAATTTGTGAATCTGTAATAACTAAATCTGGCTTTTTATATAAATTTTTAAGACCTTCCTGTAATTCAGTATCTTTTAAAACCATAGCCATAGCACCTTTATCTAAGATATCCCTTAAAACCTGTACTTGTGGCAATATTAATCTGCCTTTAGGTGCTTGGAGATCTTGAGGAGTTATTAAAAGTACTAAATCTTTTTTATTTACTATACCTTCTAATAATGTGGTTTCATTATTAGAAGGCACTTGTTCTATTATTTTCTCTTTTAATTTATCTATATTTTCCCTTCGTAGGGCACTAATTGATACTATATTATCAAATTGTTTTCTAGCCCTTACTATAGCTTCATCTAAATTGGCTACCTTATCTATTTTATTTAAAGCTATAATTGTAGGTATTTTTCTTTTAGATAATTTTTCTTTTAGATACATCTCATATTCAAAGTTTTCATTTTTACAATCTATTGCAATAACAGCTATATCTGTTTTATTCATAATTTCTTTTGTTTTTTCTATTCTTAAATTACCTATATAACCTTCATCGTCTAATCCCGCTGTATCTATTAACATAATAGGACCTATAGGGAATAATTCCATAGCCTTATAAACAGGATCTGTTGTAGTTCCTGCTACATTAGAAACTATGGAAACTTGTTGATTTGAAATAGCATTAATTATACTAGATTTCCCTGCATTTCTTCTTCCCAAAAAAGCTATGTGTATTCTATTTCCCTTAGGAGTATCTTGCATAAAAATTCCTCCTTTAAAATCTTAAATCTCTTTCTCCTGATTCAATTCTTTCCAATTTTTCCTCTGTCATTTTTTTAATTTTTTCATTTGGAATGTCCTCTAAGGACTTTCTTATAAGCTCTTCTCCTAAATCTTTAGCCTCTTTGTCACCATAGTCTAGTAAAAACTCTTTAAATGTTAATATGGCATTAGGATGACATACATTTTGTATCTCCCCAGTTTTAGCAAGACTCATAAATCTTTCTCCTGTTCTACCCTCTCTATAACAAGCAGTGCAATAGCTTGGTATATATCCTGATTTACAAATGCTTTTTATAACTTCTATTGGGGATCTATTATCTCCTAATTCAAATTGAGGTTTTTCATCTTTATGTTTTATATTATTTTCCTTTGAATATCCTCCAACTCCTGTACATGAGCCTGCACTTATTTGAGATACTCCCAAGGCAATAACTTTTTCTCTAAAGTCTGCTTCTTCCCTTGTAGAAAGTATTATTCCAGTATAAGGTACTGATAACCTTAAAATTGCAACTATCTTTTTAAAGTCTTCATCCTTTACTAAATGAGGATATTCTTTTAATGTCATTCCCACGGCTTCCCTTAATCTAGGGACAGATATAGTATGAGGTCCTACTCCGGTAGCCTTTTCTAAATGTTCCCCATGCATAAGCATAGCAACAGTATCATATTTATAATCATACAATCCGTATAATACACCAATTCCAACATCATCAATTCCTGCCATTCTCGCTCTATCCATAGCTGTGGTATGATAATTATAATCACTTTTAGGTCCTGTTGGATGCATTTTTTCATAGGTTTCTTTATGATAGGTTTCTTGGAATAAAATATAGGTTCCTATTTCAGCCTCTTTTAATTTTTTATAATTTTCTATAGTAGTTGCAGCAATATTTACATTTATTCTTCTTATACTTCCATTGTTGAATTTTAAAGAATATATTTTTTTTATACTCTTTAATACATAATCAATAGAACAATTTACATCATCTTCTCCAACTTCAAGGGCTAATCTTTTATGTCCTAAAGATTCTAAAATTTTTACCTCTTCTGCTATTTCATCCATAGTTAATTTATTTCTTTTAAAAGTATTATTACTACATTTGTAACCACAGTACTTACAATTATTTACACAATAACTACTAATATATAATGGTGCAAAAAGTACTATTCTCTTGCCATAAATTTTTTCTTTTATTATTTTAGCTGCTTTATATATATCTTCTAGAATATGTTCATCCTCAACATTTAATAAAACAGCACCTTCTTCATAAGTTAGCCCCTTACACTCTAAAGCTTTATTTAATAATTCTCTTACATAGTCTTTATTCTTAGCTTTTTCTCTTCCCTTATCTAAAGCTTTTTCTATATCTGAGTGTATTATAAATTCCTCTGCTTTCATTTTTTTTATTTCTTTCATTTTACAAATCACTCCTTTTTAAAGTATCTCCTCTATGCTTGGCAATTTCTTTACCTGAGGACAATATAAAGTTTTCTACATCTTTTCTCTCTTCTCTTATACTTTTCTCTTCTCTTAGTTCTATAGGATATATTTCATATAATCTTCTATATTTATATGGCTCTAATTTCTGCATAATAACATTAGCACCACATTTAAATGAAGTAAATTTATGATCCTTATTTAAAACTCCAAGAGAAGTTGTAGCTGGTAGATGAATATTTTTTAATATTATTCTAGAAAGTGCAACTACCTTTAATGTTAAAAGTGTGTCCCCTTTATGTTCACCCTTTAAATCCGTCTCCGGATGAGGTATAAAAGGTCCTATGCCTGCCATGTCCACATCTAATTCCTTTAAGAGTAAAATATCCCTTGCTAAGGTGTTAAAGTCTTGTAATGGAAGCCCTATCATAAAACCACTTCCTGCTTGAAATCCAACCTCTTTTAAATCTTTTAGAGCTTGTATCCTATTTTCTAGTTTATTTCCCTTATGTAGTTTAGAAAATAAATTTTTATCTGCTGTTTCATGTTTTATTAAAAACCTATCTCCTCCTGCTTTTTTAAAAGCTCTATAATCTTCTTTATCCCTTTTCCCTATACTAAGAGTTATTGCAATATCTCCAATTTTCTTTATGGATTTTATAATGTCACATAAAATTTCCCTTGTATAAAATAAATCTTCCCCAGATTGCAAAACTAAAGTTTTATAACCTGCCTCATAGGCTTCTTTGGCTACCAGTACTATTTCTTCTTTACTCATTCTATATCTTTTTATGCCATTATTATTTACATTTAAACCGCAGTAGGAACAGTTACATCTACAATAATTTGAAAACTCAATTATTCCTCTTATATTAACCTCATGTCCACAGTATTTTTCAGTGGTTTCTTCAGCTTTATTAAAAAGGTATTTTATATTATATTCATCCTTATTTTTAAGTATTTCTACTATTTCTTCTTGAGATAAATTACTTTCAACATATGCTTTATCTATAATATCTTTTATTTTCATGTTTATAAATCTCCTGCTACTTTTTTGTAATTGCAGACTTTACTGTAACTCCAGATATCTTCCCAATCTTTCCTGTCATAGCACTTATTTCATCAGAAGTACCATCAACTATTAAAGATATTACGCTTATTTCTCTTTCTTTATAAGGTACTCCCATTCTTCCTATAATAATATGAGAATATCCATGGAGCACTTCATTTACCCTAGTTGAACTCTTTAAATCTTCTACTACAATTCCAACTACGCCAACTCTTTTGTTCATGCAAAAACCTCCTTAAATTAAAAAAACTTCTAGCAAAAACTAGAAGGATATTTTAAAAAACAAATATATGCAGAATCTGTATACTATTCTGTATAAACTTAATTCTCAAATATATAGTCCTTCCCTTTTGTTTAGATATTATCCTTACAATTAGGTTTAACATTTTACCTATCCTAATTACCGGAAATTCCAGTAACTAAGATTTAATTACATTATATTATACCCTATCAATTTGTCAAGCTTTTAACAAAAACTTTTTAATGAACTAAGCGACGTTAAGCACAGCTTAACGAGCCCCTAAAAACAAAAGATTTTCTACCCACCAGGAAGAAAATCCTCCTTAATTGTTCATTATTAATTGTTAATTACTCATTAACTTCTTTAATTTAAGAAGCTGTTTTACCAAATCTAGATATAAAGTGTTTATAACCAAGAAACTTACAATACAAATAAACATAGTTATCCTATAAAACTTTATATATATTTTTTAAGAAACTAATTTTAATTTGTCAAATACTGTTTCTATAGGTATACCATTCTTAGCTTGATCATAAATAAAGTACACAAGTTCCTTAGCCGATAGGCTTCGTATAGATTTAATAGCATCGCCTATGGTGTATATTGGTTGACATTAAGTATACAGGGTCTTTAAAGATTTTGCCATCAACTTCATAGCAGATTAAAACTAGTGCATTTTCAATTTTTAAAACTTTACCTTCGTATTTATATACTCTATACTTTTTACCTTTGACGGTAACTACATCTAAGGTAGAGGGATTAATATATTTTCCAAGTTCTTTAAGCTGCATTGAAATTCCTAATGGAGATACCTTTCTATTTGATTTTAAAGCACCGATTAGGTGAAGGCCTTGCATTAGAGTGCTATCTACGAGCTTTGGGCTAGTATACCAACTATCAACAAGACAATATATTTTATCGCAATTAGCTGGTTTTTCAAAAGAAGTTATAAAATCTACAGCTATATCTGACTTACCCATGAAAGATTTATTATGCTTTATGCAGTTTTCGTTGCTTAAGTAAGTTTTATAGTTTAAAGGTATAGAAATATCCCCTACAACAAAATTAGAAGTAACTATGCAATGAGACCAAAGATTTTTACCTTCTGTATGAGAATGATTATAACTTAACCCTTGCATCTTTTTTGCTTGTATTTTAGGATTTACAGTATCATCTATAACTAAAAATCCTACGGATTTGGGTTTTATAAGCTTACTAAAGTGCAAATTTAAATAGTTAATTCTGTTTCTATTAATGAGACTATCGTGCCATTTAGAATGGCTTAAAAATCTATATATAGAACTGCTACTTTTAGCAGTTAATATATGTTCTGAAATTTTTAATAAAGATTTTGTGCCAGATAAATTTATTAATCCATTAACTATGCTGGTTAAATGCTGAAATTGTGGTTTATTCATTCCATAGTTTACATCATTTAAGTAGTTGTAAATTTCATTATCTATAGATACAATATTATTAGTAATTTTATTTGGCATACTGATAACCTCCCGTGTATTAAATTGTCTGGTAACTTTTTTATATCACGGAAACCATCAGTGTGCCATATTTATTTTTTGGTAGCATTACCAAATCAGCTTTTTATTTTGCAGAAGTTAAGTTACTCATTAATTAAAGATCTGCAATTGTTCTATGTCCTAATCCAATAACCACCTCATTTAAATGAAGTAAACCTATACTCATAAATAAACATACACTTAAATGCTCTTTTGATCTAGCAATGCCTATTTTACCACCAACATTTAATCCATTAGCTTTGGACACAACTTGAATTATTGCTTCTCTTGTAGCACCTGCTACAGCACCATCATGTAGATGACAATCCTGTATAAGTCCACATCTTTTAGATGCAACCAATGCCCTTTCTACTATTTTAGGTATAGAATTATTTAAATTTCCTCCTACATCTACTGCTACCGTTAAAATTTCTTCTTTTTTTAGTTCACTTTCTAATAATTTTTCTTCTTCTCTTGAGGATATAGCCATTCTTACTGAAGCCTTAGCCACATCTATACTATCAATTTTCATTTTATCATCCTTTCACCCATATTATAAATAATATATTTATAATATCACATATTTATTTAATCTTTAAATAAATTTTATTTTATATTTAAATTTTACATAAAAAGTTATTGTTAAAAATCATATATAAGGAAATACTATATTAAAATACTGCATTGCAATTTTGGGAGGATAATTTACAATGAAGAAATTACTTAAATATACTTCGTGCACTTTAGTTATACTATTCTTTACTTCCTTTTTAGTGTCCAAAACTTATAAGGCTAATTTATCCTTTGCAAATTCATTTTTTTCTTCTAATGTTTTAAGTAAGGAAATAGATAAAGAAGAGTTAAAGGAAGTTATAGAAACAATTTATAACGAAAGATGTAAGGTATTTATAAATGGTGATCTGGAAAGTTTAACTAAGTTTTATGACACTTCTAAAAATCATGGAAAATGGTCCTTAGATCAGGAGGTAAGAAGAGTTAAATATTTAAAAACTTGGGCCTGTCAAAGAGATATAGAGTTTACTAATATAAATTCAAAGGTTATTTTAAAAAGAGCTTCTTCTAATAAATCTAATATTAGACTTGGATTAAAAGAAATATATACCTTTGAATATATCTATAAAAATGAAGAAAACCCTACTAAAAATAAATTTGGTATAGGAGTAGATCACACCGTAAGTTTAATTAACCAAAATAATGAGTGGATAATTTCAAATGATTGGTATACAGACTGTTTCCATGATGCCCTTAAAGCTTATTCTGGGGAAATGAGAAAAATCGATTTATCTAAAGTAGAAAAATTAGAAATACCTAAAATAGAAAAGCATATGAATTTTAATTATAATGGAAAATATAATAGAATAAAAGCTATAGAATATGCTAATAAATACTCTGGTGCTTTTATAGATGATGATAACACGGACTATAAATATAATAAAAAATATAAAAATTATGCTGGATTAGGCGGTGACTGTACTAACTATGCATCACAAGTACTAGGCGATAAAGATGCTGGAGGAATACCAGCAGATTACACATGGTTTTCTCATTCTAGCAAAAAAGAAGGAGTCTTTGTAGGAAGTAAAGCTTGGGTAAATGCAGATGCTTTCAAGAATTATATTTTATATAGTGGTAAAGGACAATTAATTAAGAAAGGTACTTTTAAAGAATTATCCTCATCTACAGATAAACATCCAAATGGAGCCTTTGAAAAGTTAGAATTAGGAGATCTTATATGCTATGTTAAGGGTGGAAAAACAGATCACTTTGCTGTAGTTACTGGTTGGGATTCTAGAGGATATCCTCTTATTAATTCCCATACTACTGATAGATACAACGTTCCTTGGGATTTAGGTTGGGGTGATAAGGATATTTCTTTTTATTTCATACACATAAGAAAATAAAAAGAGGCTGTTGCACTAATGCGACAGCCTCTTTTATTACTTTATTATTTATTTAAAACTTCTTCTGCTTTTTTAACTAAATTTTCTATAGTAAATCCAAATTCCTTAAATAATACATCTCCTGGTGCAGATGCTCCAAAATGGTCTATTGATAGGATGTCTCCATCAAAACCTAAGTATTTATGCCATCCGAAAGAGGATGCAGCCTCTACTGCTAATCTCTTCGTAACATTTGATGGTAAAACTTCTTCTTTATATTCCTTACTTTGTTTTTCAAATACTTCTAAAGAAGGCATGCTTACAACTCTTACCTTGATTCCCTTTTCTTCTAGTATTTTAGCTCCTTCGTATATAAGTTCTACTTCAGAACCAGTAGCCATTAGAATAATATCTGGTTTTTTATCTTCTGTATCCTTTAATATATATGCTCCTTTTAGGGCATCTTTACCTGTTTCATTGTATAAAGGCAAGTTTTGTCTTGATAATACTAAAGATACTGGACCATCTTCTTTAGTTATAGCATAATACCACGCTGCTGCTGTTTCCTTTGCATCAGCTGGTCTAAATACTGTCATATTTGGAATACTTCTAAGAGACGCTAATTGCTCAATTGGTTCATGAGTTGGTCCATCTTCTCCAACTCCTATACTATCATGAGTTAATACATAAGTTATTGGTAAATTCATTAATGCTGATAATCTCATAGAAGGTTTCATATAATCTGAGAAAACAAAGAAAGTTGAAACAAATACCTTTAGTCCACCATGTAAATACATACCATTAGCAATAGCTGCCATTGCATGTTCTCTTACTCCAAAGTGTAGATTAGCTCCTTTTCTATCTTCCTTTGAAAAATCTCCCTTATCCTTCATATAAGTCTTATTAGATGGTGCTAAGTCAGCAGATCCTCCTATAAGGTTTGGGACAACCGCTGCCAATCTATTAATAACATCACCTGAGGCTGCTCTTGTTGCTGTTTTCTTTTCAAACTTCCAAAAATCTTCGTCATTTAAAAGATCCTTTTCTATTTTTCCACTAAACCAAAGTTCCCATTCCTTTGCTAACTCTGGATACTTATTATCGTATTCTTCTTTTAATTTGTTCCATTCCTCTTCTTCTTTTGATAGTTCTTCAACTTTTTCCTTCATATATTCTCTAACTTCTTCTGGAACAAAGAATTCTTCCTCATGACCCCATTTTAAGAATTCTCTTGTTATTTTTAAATTCTCTTCTCCTAAAGGTTCTCCATGAGCAGAGGATTTACCTTGTTTTGCAGGACATCCATAGCCTATTTGGGTTTTAATTATTATAATACTTGGTCTTTTCTTATCTGATTTCGCTTCTTTTATAGCTTTATCTATAGCTTCTACATCATTTCCATCTTCTACATTTATAACTTGCCAGTTATATGCCTCAAATCTTCCTTTAACATCTTCTGTAAATGCTATGTCAGTATTTCCTTCTATTGTAATATTATTAGAATCATATAAAACTATTAATTTATCTAATCCTAAAGTTCCTGCAAGGGATGCAGCTTCAGAAGATATTCCTTCCATTAAACATCCATCTCCCACAAGAGAATATGTATAATGATCTATTAATTCGCATCCAGGCTTATTAAATTTTTCTGCAAGATATGCCTCAGCCATAGCCATACCTACAGCATTTGCAATACCTTGACCCAGCGGTCCTGTAGTAGTTTCTACTCCAATAGTATGACCATATTCTGGGTGTCCTGGAGTTTTGCTTCCCCATTGTCTAAAGTCCTTTAAATCTTCCATTGTTAACCCGTAATTAAATAAATGAAGTAGAGAATATATCAACATAGATCCATGTCCTGCGGATAGTACAAATCTATCTCTATTAGTCCAATTAGGATTTTTAGGATTATGTTTCATGTTTTTAGCCCATAGAGTATAAGCCATAGGAGCAGATCCTAAAGGTAAGCCTGGATGTCCTGAGTTAGATTTTTGGATTGCTTCTGCTGATAAAATTCTAATAGTATTAATTGCTGTAGTATCTAATTTGTTCATATTTGTATAACTCCTTTCGTTGTTGAGCTTAAATATATAAAAAAGTGCAAAGCACTTTTTTAATTAATAATTAATAATGAGCAATGAATAATTATGGATATTTTTTCTCCATTAACATTACGAAAAAATTTTAATTGTGTAAAAGCTTTATGCTTAAATAGAGCTAAACTTTTGTAAATAAAACATCTTCGATGTTAAGTACATATTAATGAGTTACTTCATAAAATAACTATCCACCTAAATTGTTTATTATTCATTGTTAGTTGTTCATTAAAAAAATTACGTTGTAATTTTTTTAAAGCCTTTTCCCTGAACTTCTGATACGTCTAGTATAGAAATAAAAGCATGGTTATCTATTTGTTTTACCATCTGTTTTAGTTGTGGTAATTGAGATAAGGATACTACACAGTACAAAACTTTTTTACTTTTAGCAGTGTAGGCACCTTCTCCGTTTAGAAAGGTTACTCCTCTTCCTAAAGCCTCCATTACCCATTGACTTACTTCTTCTTCTTTCTCTGTTATTATGAATATTAATTTTTCTTTCTTATCAAATCCTTTTACTACCTTATCTATCATAGTAGCAGTTAAATACATAGAAACTAAAGTATATAATGCTATTTTAATATCAAATATAAAAGCACCTGCAAGAACAATTAGAAAATTAAATCCAAAGGAAATTTTCCCTATATCAAAATTTTCATGGTTCTTCTTAATTACAGAAGAAATTATATCTAATCCTCCTGTAGATCCTTGATTACTAAAACTTAATCCTACACCTACACCATTTAGTATACCACCATATATACATAATAATAAAATATCATCTAAAACCACTAGTCGTTGAAGCGGTCTTGTAATAATAAGCATAATAGATAAAGACACACTTCCTATTATAGTATTTATGGTGAATCTAGTATCCATTTTTTTATAACTTAAATATAAAAGCGGAAGATTTATTAAAAATACAGAATATCCTGTAGGTATATTCATAGTATATTCCAATATTAGAGCTAACCCCGATACTCCCCCTCCTAATAAACTTGCATTTACTATAAATGTATTAATTCCTATTGCAGATATTAGTGAACCTAAAATTATAAAGATTATGTTTTTTAGGCTCAATTTATTCAAGTACTTACTACTTTTCACTTCTTATCCCCCTTAAAAATTTGGTCTATTTAATAATAGTACATTTTTACAAATAAATAAAGCCCTCTTCTGATAATGAATAATTGTAGTGGAAGAAAATCCACCTAAATTGTTCATTATTCATTGTTACTTGTTCATTAATCAAATGTATTGATTTGCTGCACAGGCCCAGTCTTTTATTATTTCTTTCATATCCTGTAGTGCTAGAGTTACATCATTTTTTTTCACTTTCTTGTAAGAAAGCCTTTTTATTTCTCCAAAAGATTCCTTTAAAGACAAAGTTTCTTCACTTCCTGTTAAAACCCATAGTGTTTTATAATTTATGGGTTTTATTTTTAATTCTTCTTCACCCATGCCATCAGTAAAATATATAAGAATATAATCCCTTAGTTTATTGTCATATATATATCGAAACACTGGTGAGAAAGAAGTTCCTCCTCTAGTGTCTAATTTTTTCTTAATATCCCCTTCTCTTTTTACTTTATAAACTCTTCTTATAGCATTATCAGATTCAATTATTGTTATTTCTGCAGAATGTTTTTTTACAATATCAAATATTTCTACCATAACCTTTTGTATATCTTCATCACTCATACTTCCGCTTATATCTAAAGCTATTAGTAATTTTATTTTATGATCTGGTAGCTTTCCTCTTATATCTAATCTATTTGGCTGTCTTCTATCCTTTCTAGTAATTGTTTTTTTATACCCCATAGGTTGAGTTCCAATAACTTTTCTTAAATATTCATTCCATGGTATTTGTGCTTTTTTATTTAAATCTTTTAAGGCCCTTTGTATAGAACTTGAGATTTTTCCTTTACTTGCATTGTTAGCAGTTTTTTTTGTAAGTTCTTTTAAATGTTCTAAATCAAAATTATCCTTATTTAAATTCCAAACATCATGAGCATTTTCTATTTTACACTCTTCAATCTTTATGTCTTGTGAATTAATCATAAGTTCTTTATTTAAAATCTTTTTCTTACCTTTTTCACTTGTTAATTTATCTATGGCTTCCTTTATCTTTTCTGCATAGTATTCTGCATTTCTTTCATAGGATAAATCCCCATTAAGAGATAAGTTTACTTTTTCTATAGTAGAAGACCAAGAGGGAAGATTTTCAATGTACTGATTTATTGATATATCCAAGGCTGTATTTACTATAAAACTACTATACTTTTTTTTAAGCTGTCTTTCCCTTTTAAAGTGTCCAAACATTATATGATATATTTCGTGTTTTATAAGGGCTTTCATTTCTTCTAAACTACAATTTAAAAATAAAAATGGATTAAAGTGTAGTACAAAATGTGACAAAGACACCGTTGTTCCAAGTGGCCATAATATTTTAGTGTTTATTTCTCTTTTCATTTGCATAGAAAATAATCCGAAAAAATTATCTTCTCCCTTCATTAAGGAAAAAGTGGTAAGCTCTATTAGATAAAAGAATTTTTTTCTAAACTCACTATCCATTATTACTTTATCCTCTAAATTATATACATCTTTTAGTAATTCTCTTTTTAAGCTTTCAAATTTATTATTTACTTTAATCATCTCCTTGTTAGTTTAAATCCTGAAACATTTGAAAAAATCCCTCTATAAAAACTTCATTTTCTAAAAACTTATTATATATATCATTATAATTAAACTTAATTTCCTGCATAATACCCATTTTTAAATCTGATGGAAACAGTTGTATAAACATAGAAAATATATTTATATCTCTAGCTTTATTCCCATGCTTTCTTATATATGACAAAGCATTTTTAGCTTCTAGATAAAGTCTTGAATGACTTTCTTCTCTCACTTTTTTCTCTAATTCTTCATGTATTTTTTCATTTTCAAATATTTCTTCTGGAATTATTAAAGGTTTTTTATTTTCTTCTACAAAATTAATAAAATCTTGAGCTATACTCTCTCCGATATTCCCCTTAACTATATTGTAAAATATTTTAGATGGATAATTTTCTTTTAAATACACATTATACGCTTTAGAAACTCTTTCCCAACTTCTTGGAGTAGCTTTTATACTTTCTTGTGAGCTTGGGGTATGTAAATACTCTGGAAAGGATGCTATAAACTGAAGTATATCTTTATTTATATTAATATCTTCTCTCATACCCCAATTAATCCATGCGTTTACATCTGCATCTAATTCTATCCAAACAAATCTATCTTCCTGGGCTGGATCCATATCTACTACCTGATAATCTGTGTATTGAAAAGAATCGTATTTATTTGATGGATTCATAGCCGCTATTATATCTACTCTTGGAGATAAATTGTATCCATTTATTTCTCTATTTAATATTATATTCATAAGCTCTTGTTGAACACTATGCTCACATCTATTTATCTCATCTATAAATAGTAATACCCTTCTATCATCATTCTCTTCTAATGCCCTATCTATCTCTATAAGTTTTGTATGTACTGCATATACTGTCCTTTTTATTTTTTTACCTGTATCTTTGATTAAATATTCTTCTACTGTAGGTAATCCCCCTATTTCCCCTTCTTTTAAAAGATTACCATCTATATTTATCACATAGTAAGAATTTCTATTACCTAATTCTTTTATAAGTGAAGTTTTACCTATACCACTTTCTCCTATTATTAAAGGAACCTCTCCTGTTTTTATAACCATTTCTACAGCCATTATTACTTCGTTAAAATTCATTTGATACACTCCCTACATCCCTAAATTATAATCTACAAAAATTCCCTTAGCTTTCATGCTTCCAAACTTATGAATAAATTTAAATTTGTTTATGTTTAAAGCTTCAGTTTTTATAAAATCTAAAATAAAATCTTCATCTACATCTTCTTTACTTATCTCTTCTATAACAACCTTCTTTGCTAAATCTTCATAATCTTTATTTAAATACTTTACAACTTTAAAATTTACTTTTAAAAACGATCTTACTTTTTCCTCTGTAAGCTCTTTAATATAAATCATAGCTTGTTCCTGTGCTTTTACAGCTTCTAATTGCACTTCAAAGGATGGATTTTTTATATGTTTTATATAGCTCCAATCCTTTTTTACTGCCAAGACTATTATTTCATCACTTGGATTCTTTATATATTTTATAGCATCTGCATCTTTTTTTACCGCCATCCTTTGAATCTCTAAAGATGGATTCTCTATAAATTGTATTGCCCATCCTTTCATTCCTATAGCAGCTTTAATAGTATTTTCACTGGGATCTTTTATATATTTTAATGTATTCCAAGCATTTTTTACTGCATATATACACATTTCTTCTGTTGGGTTTTCTATATGTTCAATAATCCATGGGCTAGATTTTAAAGCTTGCCATTTTAAAGCCAATTCTGGATTTTTTATAAACCTTATTAAATTTGGATTTTCAGATATTGCAATACTGGCCATTTCCTCTGTTGGATTTTCTACAGATTTTATATAGTAAGGATCTCTTTTAATATATTCTATTATTTTTTCGCTATCTATCATTTTAGTCCACCTCTATTATTTTATGATTACTTTTATTTTACCATATTTTTATTTTTTTGCACTATAAAAGAGAATATATATTTAATAATATACATTCTCTTTTAACTTTTGATTTATGCTCTGTCTATATATCTTAAAATATTAATATCATAAGTAATATTATTAATACCATTGCAAATACATATATTGAATAGGTTATGCTATTCATCATATTTCCAGTTTTTATAAAGCTTTCATTTAAACTTTTTAGACTCTTTTGTGCATTGGCATCCTCTTTGCCTAACTGTCTTTTATAAATAGATATAAAATCTATTGGCTTTTCTCCAAGTTTTCTAAGTAAATGATTAATACCATATATTAAATTTAAAAGGCCCTCATCAAAAACCCTTAATATTAAACTACTATAGTGAAGAAGTGTCTTTAAAAGTGGTACATATATATTTTTTTCTAAGCTAAACCAATTTAAAGCTATATTTTCATACCACCAATTGTTTCCTTCTCCTTTTCTTAAAATTTTTCTTATGAAAAATTTATATATTAAAGTTCCTATTACAACTGATATTATTGAAGATTTTATATTTTCTAGGCTGTAAAAATTTCCAATAGCATGAGCTTGTATATTGAAAACCTCTCCACTTTTATATAGTATTTTCATAACTAAATCTCCTTTAATACCAAGAAATATAGTCATAAATGTAAGTACTATCATTGGGAAAAAGGTTATTTTACTTATTTTAATTTTCCCTTTATACTGGCTACCTGCACCTTCTTCTATAAATAATCCTATAAATATTTTTAATAAATAGGCTACAGTAAATCCGCTACTCAATATAAATATAATATCTCCAAAACTTACCCAGAAATTTTTATATAGTATTTTACTTTCAAGCAGAGCATGATGTAGTATATTTTTACTTATAAATCCATTAAATCCTGGCATAGCTGTAATTCCACAGATTGCTATGAAAAATAGAATTTTAAGTAACTTCTTATTTCTTCCAAATCCACCTATATGATTTATACTAAGTTCATGCAAATACATATATATAACTCCTGCTATCATAAATAAAAGCACTTTAAATATCATATGATTTATAATATGATATGTGGTACCATAAAAAGCCACATATTTATGCTCTTCTAATATTCCCATAAGACCTATGCCTACTAATATATATCCCATTTGGCTCATACTACTATATGCAAGTATTCTTTTTATGTTACGTTGAAACATGGCTAAGAATCCACCTATAAACATAGTCATAAATCCTAATACCAAAATGACCAAGGAAATTTTCTTATCTTCAGGAGTTATTATTTGAGATGTTATCATGATACCAAATATTCCTGTTTTTAAAAGTACACCTGATAAAACTGCACTAGCTGGGGCAGGTGCTGCAGGGTGAGCTTTAGGAAGCCATATATGTAATGGAAACATACCTGCCTTTATACCAAATCCAAATATAATTAAAAAAACTATGGCATATTTAATGTTCCCTAAATTAGCTAAAGAATTTTTTAATAAACTTATTTCTAAGGTTTGAGTATAATCAAACAAAAGAAATAATCCCATTAAAAGTACAAGTCCCCCCGTTACTGCCATTATTATATATGTCTCTCCTGCTTCATGGGAGTATTCATCCTCATCGTGAATTATTAATGGATAGGATGTAAGGGACATAATTTCAAAAAAAGTAAATAGATTTAAGAAATTTTCTGATATAAATATGCCCAAAGTACTCCAATATGTAAGCATAAAAAATAAATAATATCTATTTCTATTTTTATAGCTATTTAAATACTGTACAGAATAGATGGTAACTAAAAACCAAATCAGTGCAGTTAGCCAAATAAAAATATATCTAAACATATCTATTTTTAAAGAAAGTCCCGTTCCCATTATATCCTCTATAAAAAGTTCTATACTTTTATTACTTATATATGGAAATATATAAGTAATAACTAAAAAAACTATAAATGTTACTGCTATATTAAATCTATCTCTAATCTTTTCATTATATTTTCCTATTATAAATCCTACTAAAGATGCAATTAAAGGTACTATAAGTATTATGTAAAATATATAATTTAAATTCAAATAAAATCACCTCCCGCTTTTATATAACCTCTTTAGATATTTCAAGTAAAAAATTTAATACTGGATTAGGATATAGTCCTAATACTATAGTTATACAAGTTATAAGTATTATTGGAACTAGCATATTCTTTGGAGCTTCTTTAATTTCTATTTTTTCTACATTCTTATGTTGCTCATCTTTTTTAAAGAAAGCAACAGTTATAATAGGAAGTAAATACATTGCGGTTAAAAGGGCACTAATTAACAATATAGCTGGAAAAATTACTTTACCTTCTAAAAGTCCACCTTGAGCCAAGTACCACTTACTTACAAAACCATTAGTTGGAGGTATTCCAATTAATGATATAGAAGATATGGTAAAGCACCACATAGTATAGGGCATTTCTTTACCTATACCTTTTATTTCATCTATATCTGTTTTCCCTCTTGTATACATTATTGTACCTACACAGAAAAACAATGTAATCTTTATAACAGCATGGTTTATTAAATGCAAAAGGCCTCCTACAAGGGAATTGCCATTTAAAATTAATATCCCTAAGAGTATGTATCCTAATTGACTTATAGTAGAATATGCTAATCTCTTTTTTAAGTTACTTTGGTGAAGTGCTAAAAAAGAGCCCATGAGTATAGATATGGTTACAAATAATAATAGATATTTTCTACCATATATCAGCTTAACTATTTCCCCACCAAATACATAGTAGGTAATTCTTATAAGAGCAAATACACCAGATTTCACTACCGCTACTGCATGCAATAAGGAACTTACGGGTGTAGGTGCAACCATTGCCTTTGGAAGCCAGGAATGAAAAGGTACTAAGGCAGCCTTTACTCCAAAGCCTAAAAACATTACTATGTAACTTGTAGATATTAAAGTTTTATTTAACTTAAAATCCCTTATGATACCTTTAGGATAAAAATCTAATCCTTTAGTTACGGCAAATAAAAATATCATACCTAAAAGAACGAAGGTAGCTCCTACAAAGGAATATATTAAATATTTTCTACCACTTTTTAAAGCCTCCCTACTTCCTGAGTGTATAACTAGAGGGAAAGTAGCTAATGTTAAAACTTCATAAAATAGATATAGTGTTACTAAATTTCCTGAAAAAGATATACCTAATGTTACCCCTAAAGTTACCAAGAAAAAAGCAAAAAATCTATTTTCCTTTCCTTCATGCTTCATATATTCCATAGAATAAAAACTAGTAAATATCCAAAGTATAGATACTAATAGTGAAAAGAATACTCCTAATTTATCTATCTTTAAATAAATATCTAAAAACTCATTTATTTTTACAACTGTAAAAAAAGCTGTTCCTTTATTTTTGAAAATGTATATTATAAAAAATAGATTTAAAAACACTGTTATAGCTACTATAGAATTTCTAATATTTTCTCTAAATCTTCCAAAGCCTATAAAAATCGCTATGACCATTGGAAAAAGTATAGGTATTAAAACTATTGCTGTATTCAAAATTTAACCTCCTAAACTAAACTTGTTCTTATTAGTTCTATTATGTCACTTGATGCTGTACCTACATATATCATTGCGAAAATTAAAATAATTATAGGCAATAGTTGAACTATAGGTGTATTTTTACTTTTATATACTTTATTTTTTAAATTATCTTCACCAAAAAAACCATTTACTACTATAGGAAAATAATATACTGCATTTAAAAGACTGCTTAATAGTATTATTACTATTAAAATAGGTCTTTGTGATTCAATAGATGCTAATGCCAAATACCATTTACTTATAAACCCTGGAAGAAGTGGAATTCCTATCATAGATAGAGACGCTATAAAAAATAAAGCTAATGTATAAGGCATTTCTGCACCTACACCCTTTAATTTATCTAAATCTTTTTCTCCAGTTCCTTTAATAATATCCCCTGCGCATAGGAATAGAGCAGATTTTGTTATTGCATGGCCAACTATATGAAATATAGATATTATAAAACCCATTTCTGTACCAAGACCCAATGCAAAAAATATATATCCCATTTGTGCTACTGTTGAATAGGCTATGACTCTTTTAAAATTCTTTTGTACTATAGCAAGTAAAGAGCCAAATATCATACCTGCACATCCTAAGATAAGTATTACTTTAAGTATGGAAAATTCTCTTAATAAATCTATACCAAAAACTCTAAATAACATTTTTATTAAAAATATTACATATCCCTTTAAAACCAATGAAGATAATAAAGCACTAGATGATGTTGGTGCGCTAGAGTGAGCATCTGGAAGCCATGTATGTAGTGGAAACATTGCACTTTTAACTCCAAGTCCCACAGTGAACAGCCCCATACTTATAAGTAATAAGTTTTTATGATTCATATAATTTTTTACAAGCTCATTATGCATATATGTCATATTTAAATGACCTGTAATTGAATAAAGAAATGCTATACCCATTAATACAAGACCTGATCCTAAACAACTCATTATAAGATATTTCATACCTGCTTTTATATTTTCTTTTTTATCTTTTATTACAACTATTCCACAAGAAGCTAAGTTCCCTATTTCAATGAAAACAAATACATTAAATATATCATTTGAGAAAACCATGCCTAGTAGAGAACCTACCAAAACACTAACTAAGAAGTAATAAAATGGTATTCTACTTTTTTTTATGTCATGTTCTATACTGTATATTGAATACCATACTATCATTGTTGCTACAAAGGAAAATAACAGCCCGATTATTATCTCTACCGTTCCAATATGAAATTCTACTCCAAAGGGAGCATTATAGTATCCTATTTTATAAAAGTAATCACCATTTATTTGTACATATTTAAAAGTAGTTGCATATAATAAAAAGCAAATTGTAAAAGATGCAATACTTATTCCTTTTATTATGGGAATCCTTTTTACTAAAATCATAACTGGAGCCAATAAAAAAAGTAATAAAATGCATATTAGTGGAAAACTATCTATTGGTATCATTGTGTTCCCTCCCCTTTTAATATTTCATCTAATTCTATGGTTCCGTATTTTTCATATATTTTAATTGTTAAGGCTAATGCAAAGGCTGTGGTACTTACAGCTACAACTATTCCTGTAAGCATAAGAGATGTTGGAATTGGATTTATATATCCTTCCACTCCTTTAAATTCACCTACTATAATAGGTGCTTCTTTTCCTTTTATGTACCCCTTTGCAATAAAAAATAAAAAAACCGCAGTATCCATTATGTTTAATCCTATAATTTTTTTTATTAAATTATTATGTAAAAGCAAAGTTACAAATCCTATACCAAATAGAATAATAGATGCTGATTCGTAATAATTTGCAAATAGTTTTTCCATTCTATATTTCTCCTTCTTTAAATAGACTGAATAAAAAATACATAGTTATACTTACTAAAGCTCCAACTATAATATTAAGAGGAAGAATAAACCCTGCACTTATAATATTACCTTCTTTACCTAAGGGAGGTGATGGCCAATGCATAGAGCTTCCACCACTTATGAAACTATATCCTTTCATACCTCCATATAAAATCAAACCAAAAGAAGATATTTTTATAAGGGATGAATAGTTTATTTTTTTATCTGTTTCTTTTTTACCGTAAACTATTCTATATAGTATAAAACTTACTCCTATAATAGCTCCTCCTGCAAATCCTCCACCTGGACTTAAATGCCCATGAAATATAATATATACGCCAAATATTTGTATAAAAGGTATTACAAATTTACATACTTCTTTTAAAATAATCTCTTTATTTTCCACTTAGTGCTCCACATCCTTTTTTAAAACTACCATAACTGCTATAGCTGATGTAAACAAAACGCTGGCTTCTACAAAGGTATCAAAAGCCCTATAATCTAAAATTACTCCTGTAACTATATTAGTAGCTCCTGTTTCTTTTGCACTATTTTCTATGTAATACTTTGAAACTTCTCCATGAACAGGAGGTTGTCCTTTGCCAAACTCAGGTAAATCCTTTACACCTAATAACAAAATATAAATTAGTGATATGGAAATGATACCTGCTAATATTTTTTTCACTTTTTTGCCCCCCTAACTCTACTTAAAGTTATAACAAAAAGTATTGTTGTTATACCTGCACCTACTGCTGCTTCAGTGATAGCCAAATCTGGGGCATTAAGCTGTTGCCAAAGTATTGCCATAATTAAGCTATATACTGTAAATATTATAACGGCACCTAATAAATCCTTTATATATGAAACTGCAACAGAAGATGCTATTAAAAATAAAAGCATTATTATACTAAATATTTTCATTGTTTTTCACCCCGTCTTCTGTGACCTTTGGCTTATTTATACCATATTGAGCTTTCCCTATTAAATGGGTGGCTGTAGGATTAGTTATCCATATAAATATAAGTATTAAAAATAACTTTAAGGAGGTTACTTTGAAACCATTAAATATAATAAGAGCAGTTATAGTTAGAAGTACACCTAAGGTATCGCATTTCGCTGCGCTATGTATTCTTGTAAAAACGTCTGGTAATCTTAATATGCCTATAGTTCCAACTAGAAAAAAGAAAAGGCCTCCTAATATAAAAATTCCACCTATTATGGTTATTATCATTTACAATTTCCTCCTAATTTATGTATAAAGTTTGCAATAACTAATGTAGCAACAAAACTTATCATGGCATAAACTAAGGCTACATCTATAAAATAAGATTCATTTAGTATAAAGGATACCAATAAAATAAGTATTATAGTTTTAGTACTTATTACATTTACAGCTATTAATCTATCTGCTGAGGTAGGTCCTTTCATGGCTCTATACATACAGCCTATAATGGTGAAAGATAGAAAGAGTATAGCAAAAACTAATATATTATGAATCATTTTTATCCTCCCTACTATCTTCAAATTTCAAAAGAATTTTTTCAAAATCAGAGTCTTTTAACTCATGTATATTGCTTTCTTCTAAACAATGAACAGTGAAGCTATTATCCTGTAATTCTACAGTTAGAGTTCCTGGTGTTAATGTTATAGAGTTAGCTAATATAGTTCTTAAAAAATTTGATCTAATTTTTGTTTCAAAAGTTACAATTTTTGGTGATATGTTCATTTTAGGACTTAATATTATTTTAGCTACGTGGAAATTTGATTTAAAAACTTCCTTAACAAGACAAAAACAGTATGTCAATATATATTTACCCTTTTTAAGTTTAATATTTCTATTATTTATACATAGAGTTTTTTTATTAAACTTAAAAATGGAATAAGATATAACATATCCTAAGATAACTGTTTCTAATGTAAATCTTTGTGCTAATATAAGCCAAAATATTAAATATAGATGAATTATTAAAATTTTCACTTTCTCCTCTCTCTCCTCCTTTTTTTATTTTAATAATATCTTAACAAATTATACATATATTCGTCTATATATTTTATATCTTTCTAATAAAATATATAAAAAAACCCTAATATAATTTAAAATTTAATAAATTATATTAGGGCTTTTACAATTAACAACTAATAACTTGATAAATATCTCATACCTGTGTCTGGTAATAACACCACTATATTTTTACCTTTATTCTCTTCTCTTTTACCTATTTCTTTTGCCGCATATAATGCAGCTCCTGAAGATATTCCTACAAACAATCCTTCTAATTTAACTATTTTCTTCATAATTTCTATGGATTCTTCATTAGGAGCTTTAAATATCTCATCTATTATATTCATATCTAATATTTCTGGAATAAAGCCTGCTCCTATACCCTGTATTTTGTGTGGCCCCGGTTTCCCACCAGACAAAATAGGTGAATTTTCAGGCTCCACTGCTACAATTTTTATATTTTTATTATATTCTTTTAATCCTTCTCCAACACCTGTTACTGTACCACCAGTTCCAACTCCCGCAATAAATATATCTACCTTTCCATCCAAATCATTTATTATTTCTTTTGCTGTTGTTATTTTATGAATAGCTGAGTTGGAAGGGTTATTAAATTGTTGTGGAATAAAAACATTTCCCATTTCCTTTGCTAATTCTTCTGCTTTTTGTATAGAACCATTCATTCCCTTGTTTCCAGGAGTTAAAACTACTTCTGCCCCATAAGCCTTTAGTATATTTCTTCTTTCTATACTCATAGTCTCTGGCATAGTCAAAATCAATCTATATCCTTTAATTGCACAAATTAAAGCTAAGCCTATACCTGTATTTCCACTAGTTGGCTCAATTATTACAGTATCTTTATTTATTAGATTAGTCCTCTCAGCTTCTTCTATCATAGATAATGCTGCTCTATCCTTTACACTACCTGATGGATTAAAATATTCCACCTTTGCAATTATATTTGAATCTAATCCATTTTTCTTTTCAAATTTATTTAGGTTTACAAGTGGTGTCTTTCCTATAAGCTCTATTAGATTATTGTATATTTTCATATAATCCTCTCCTTTTATTTATATATTTAGATGATGTTTTTCAACTATTCCATTAAGCATTAATGCAATAGCTCAGTCTCCTGTTATATTGCAAACTGTATCATTACTTTACCTATAGCTTAAGTAGGTATTTAGTGAAAAAATATTATATATAATACATATATCCTGGATTTTTATATCCTTTATATTCCTGTACTAACTCTTCTAATGTTATGGAATCTACTAAAGTATTAATTTCTTTATTTAGTTTATTCCAAACATTTCTTTTTAAGCATAGTTCCATAATATTACTATCATTATATTCTTCTAAATTTACTACCTCTAACTCCCCTTCTAAAGTTCTTAATATATCTCCTACTGTTATTTCATTATCATTTCTTGCTAAAGTATACCCTCCTTGAGGACCTTTTTTACTATTTATTAAACCATTCTTTTTTAAAACTGATAGGATTTGTTCTAAATATTTTTCTGATATATCTTCCATTTCTGAAATACTTTTTTTAGTAACACTTTCTAAAGAAGAATACACCCCTATATTTACCATAGCTTTTAATCCGTATCTGCCTTTAGTTGAAATTTGCATTAATGTCACCTCTTATTCACTACTATTCCTATATGTTTAGTATGATTATATTCTATTTGAGTTTTTTTGTCAATAATTTATATCAAAATTCTATATACATACATACCATGAAATTATGACTATATTATATGTTAAGGGAGATTTTAATATGAGTATTTTATCTATATTAATATTTGCAATATCATCTACTTGTGATAGTTTCATAATCGGTATAAGTTATGGAATAAATAAAATAAGAATAAATTTTTTAAGCAACTTATTAGTTGCACTAATAAGTGGACTCGGTACTTTTCTATCCATGTTACCAGGAGCTAAATTAATTAATTATATATCTCCTAAGCAAGCTAATAAATTCGGAAGCTTGCTTCTTATTATGGTAGGTATATGTTTAATAATAAATAGTTTACGTAAAAAAAATAAATTTAATGATGAAAGCTCTTATTCGGACCTTTTAAAAAATCCTGAAAAAATGGACTTTGATTCTTCGAAAAACATAGAGCTTAAAGAGGCTATATATCTTGGTATATTCCTTTGTTTAAATAATATAGGCCTTGGTATAATGGCAAGTATCATAGGATTAAATATTTACGTCACCTCATTTTTATCTTTTTTATTTAGTTTAATTTTTTTAAAGTTAGGATGTTTTATAGGAAAAAAAGCTTCTGCTCATAGTTTTAATGATAAATTTGCAGAAATTTCCTCTTATATATTAATAATTTTACTTGGGATATGGGAACTTTTTAGTTAATGAAGAATGAACAATGAATAATTGTGGATAGCTTTTCTCCACTTCGTTACGAAAAACTTTTAATTTTATAAATATAGTAATGTTCAGCTTGCTGAACGAGCCTACAAAATAAAACTAAAGATTTTCTGTAGCAAAGCGGAAGAAAATCATCCTTAATTGTTCATTATATAAAAAAGCTTGCAAACTAAATTGCAAGCTTTTTTATATTAACTATTCTCTTATAAATATATTGGAGTTCTCGTATTCTTGCCATCTTTCTGCTTCTCTTAAAGCTTCTTCAGGTTTTTTACCTTCTCCTACTAATGCACCAGATAAAATAAATTTAGAAAATAAATAATCTAAGTTTATTCCCATATCTTTTTCTTGTAAAGCCCTATCTACTAAAGGGGAAATATTTTCAAAGAGTTCTTTAGAATCAAAGCTTTCATTGCTAATATCCTCTGTGTCATCCATATCTTCCGCATTGTCTATATTATCTATAACATCTATATATTCCATATCATCTATATTATCTATAACAGGAATATCATCTACTTCTTCGCCTCTCATTCTTTTAGATTTTCTACAACAATTCATTAAAAGAATGTAATTAAGATATATAGCATGTTTTATTTTATCTGTTATCATCTGGAATAAGATATCCCTATCACATCTCCTTGGAAGTCCTGATCTAATTAAGCTGTATTTTTCCATAGCTTTGATTGCTCCAAATAAAGCCTTTTTAATACCTTCAAAGTAATGTTTAGGTTTTTTAGATTCTCCGCATTTTTTAGGACAAATAACTTTTCCGGTATAATCCATGTATATTTCTCTAAGCCATCTTACATGATTTTTTTCATCTTCTTTTATAGATTTTAATATTTCCTTTTGCTCTTTATTACATGCCATAGATATTAAGTGATCATATTCTCTTTGATTCTTTTCAGCCTCTTCTATAGCCTCTTTTATCATACAAAGAGATCGTTTTAAACCTTCCTTTGAAAAATCCTTTCCATAGTCTGCACAATAGTCTATACAGTTATTGCTCCAATTACCCCAATTTCCCCACATAGGATTACAACAATGCATATTATAGTCTTTCATATATTCCTCCACAAATGAATTTTTACACACTTTTATTATATGATTAAAGACTCTGTTTCGTACCTATTTTATTATTTTAACTTATATTTCCACCTATAATTTCCCAGGAAATGTATTATAATGAATAATGAGGATCCCATGTATCGTAGTGGAAAAAGCTTCATATAAGTTGTTCATTAAACAAAGCTTTATGCTATAATAATATATATCCATTCCATTTATTATTTAAATATACTAAATAATTGTTTTATAAACAAAATCATATAAAACTTAGGAGGGATTATGTGAAACTTTCTTATATCTTAAAGGGACTTTTAGATACTTTCAAAAATATATTGCCTATAACTTTATTTTTAATACTTATACAAGTAGTACTATTAAAAAAACCTATAAAAAATATCAAAAGCCTTACTTTTGGAATAATATTAACAACTTTAGGACTTTTTTTATTTTTAGAAGGGACAAGTCTTTTTCTTTTACCTCTGGGAGAATCCGTTGGTGAAAATTTAGTATCTCTTGATAATAAATGGTTGATTCTTTTACTTATTTTCATAATAGGATTTTCAACTACCTTAGTTGAACCTGCTTTAGCTACTTTAGCGGCTGAAGTTGAGGAAATATCCATTGGTACTATTTCTAAAAAAGTCTTAATTTATACTGTAGCTATTGGCTTTGGAGCTGGTTTATCTGCTGGAGTATATAAAATACTATATAGTATTCAAACTTCAAAAATTGTAATACCTCTTTTGGTTCTTTCTATAATATTATGTATTTTTGCTCCTGAAGAAATAATAGGTATAGCTTTTGATTGTGCAAGTTCTACTACAGGACCTGTGAATATACCTTTAAATTTAACTATAGCCCTAGGTCTATCTAGAACTTTACAAAATTCTGACCCATTATTAAATGCTTTTGGTATAATAGGATTAACTTCTATGGGACCTGTTATATCTGTGCTTATATTAGGGATTTTATCAAAGTAAAGGAGGGATCAGTTTGATTTGTATTATTACAATTGTAGAAAGAGGAAAAGCTAATTCTTTAGTTGATCATGCAAAAAAAGTTGGAGCAAAAGGTGCAACTATATTTTATGGAAGAGGCACTGGAGATGAAGAAATAAAAAAATATTTTAATTTTCATATAGAATCCTCTAAAGAGATAATTATAATCTTAGCTGATGATAGCCGTTCCCAAGAAATAATTGACACCTTAGTAGAAAAAGGTGGACTTAATAACCCTGGCAGAGGAATTTTATTTACTTTCCCTATTTCAAAAGTAATAGGAATAGGTTGAATAAATTCGACCTATTCCTATTACTTTTACTCTGTAAAATCTAAATTCCCATTAAAAGTTTTGCAATTGAAAAGTACACTATAAGTGAAGTTGCATCTACTATAGTTGTTATAAGTGGGCTAGCCATTATAGCTGGATCCACCTTGAATTTCTTAGCTATTAAGGGTAATATAGCACCTACTATTTTAGATAATACAACTGTAAAGAATAAAGTTATACATACTGTTAAAGTTACTGCAAAAGGTGTTTTTTCTATATAGTATATTCTAGCAAAATTAATTACCGCTAAACTAATACCTACTATTATGCTTACTCTTAATTCTTTCCATATTATTTTAAGGGTATCTTTACCCTCAACTTCTCCCAATGCTATACTTCTTATTATTAAGGTAGCAGACTGTGATCCTGCATTACCACCAGTATCCATAAGCATTGGTATAAAAGCCGTTAATATTACTACGGATTGTAAAACATCTTCAAAACTTTTTATTATATTACCTGTAAAGGTTGCAGATATCATAAGTATTACTAACCACATAAGTCTATTCTTTGCAAGTGTCCATACACTAGTGTCTAAATACTTTTCCTCTGATGGAGCCATAGCAGCCATCTTTTGAAAATCCTCTGTAGTTTCCTTATCTATAACATCCATAATATCATCTATGGTAATTATTCCTGTTAATCTATTCTCATTATCAACCACAGGCATTACTAATAAATCATATTTTTTAAATACATTAGCTACATACTCTTGGTCATAATTAGTATTTACAAATACTATATCTGTTTTCATTATGTCTTCAACTAATAAATCATAATCACTTAATATTAATTTTCTTAAAGATATAATTCCTTCTAATTTTCTTTGTTTATCTATTACATAGCATGTGTAAATAGTTTCTTTATTAACTCCCGTTTCCTTTATATGAGCTATAGCTTCTTTTACTGTCATATCCTTTTTTAAATCTACATATTCTATAGTCATAAGACTTCCTGCAGAATCCTCTGGATAATTTAGAAATTCATTTATAAGTTTTCTCTCTTCTACATTTGAATACTTTAAGATTTTTTTTACTACATTTGCTGGCATTTCTTCCAAAAGGTCGATCATATCGTCAAAATAAATTTCTTCTATAATGTGTTTTATTTCTTTATCAGTAATACCAGTTATAATATTTGTTTGAAAATCCTTTTCTAAGTAATTAAATACATCTACTGCCATATCCTTTGGAAGCATTCTAAAAACCAAAATTGCTTCTGATATATCAAGACATTCAATAATATCTGATATATGCACAGGATTTAGTTCTAAAATCTTCTCTCTTGCATTATGAAACTTTTTTTCATGAATAAGAGATATGATTTCTTCAAATTCTTTTTTCATTTTTATCAACTCCTAAGCATCACCAAACCTTTATAGTTATGGTCAATATATTTATATCTAATAGGCTCTGGCTCATCTTCCATAACTACCACCTTCTTTCTTCCTATTAGGTTAAATTCTTAATAAAAAATAAAACTTAGTTTTCCCTTATATTATGGAATCTAAGTTTTACTGTAACTTCAAAAAAATTTTATCACATTATGCCATATATATCAACTTATTATAAAGGTTTACATATTATTTCTTTAATCTTTGTATCAAAAATATTGCTTCCGTGGGCAGGTTTTATTATAACAGCAGTATCTGCTCCCTCTTTACTTCCTGCTATTGCTATTACATCTTCTCCATAAGGAATTAAACCAGCATCTAGAGCCATAGTAGATATTTCTACTCCTACTTTAACACCTTGCCCTAGCATTCTAAGAGAGTAGGCTATTATCTCTATTGGACTTATTCCACCAAATTTATTGGATATAGCTCTTTCCGCCCCAGACAATACATGAGTTCCAGCATAAATCTTAAAACCATAACCTTCTAGTTCTTCTCTTGTTTTTTCTGACATTTCTTGTTTTCCCGCTTCTTTAAAACCATATACATGAGTAATAACAGTTACATCTAGTTTGGAATCTTTTAATAATCTTGCAGTGCTTCCTTTAGTTGATGCTACTACTATATGTTTTATACCCCTTTCTTTTGCAATTTTAATTGCTAATTCTATAGTTTTTTCTGTATGTTCCTTACCTGGATTGTTAAAATACATAAAACTCTTCCTCCTATATATTATACTCATTTATACTACTATGATACAATAAAAAACAACTCCTGTAAAAAGAGTTGTTTTTTATATACTTAAAATACTGGTATAATATTACCATCATATTTTTCTTCTATGAACTTTTTAACTTTTTCTGAGGTTAAAGCTTTTGATAGTGCTTTTATATAATCTTTTTCCTTATCTTCTTCTCTAATAGCTAATATATTTACATAAGGAGAATCCTTTGATTCGATTACTATAGCATCCTTTAAAGGATTTAATGAGGCTTCAATTGCATAGTTGGTATTTATAACCGCTGCATCTACGTCATCTAAAATTCTAGGAAGCTGTGCTGCATCAACCTCTGTTACTTTTATATTCTTCTTATTTTCAGTAATATCTAATTTTGTTACAAGTTCACCATTTTTAAGTTTTATTATACCAGCACTTTCTAAAACTCTTAATGCTCTGCCTCCATTTGCTGGATCATTGGGTATAGCTATTTCTGCTCCACTCTTTACTTCTTCAACTTTTTTAATTTTCTTTGAATACAATCCCATTGGTTCTATGTGAACTTTTTCAGTATAAGTTAATTTATAACCTTTTTGCTTAATTGCTTCTTCTAAGAATGGAATGTGTTGAAAATAGTTTGCATCTAATTGTTTTTCTTCTAAAGCTCTATTTGGAATTTGATAATCTGTGAAAGGTTGTATTTCTAATTCATATCCTTCCTTTTTTAATTCTTCTTTTGCTACTTTTAAAATTTCTGCATGAGGAGTTGGTGATGCTCCTACTACTATTTTTTTCTTATTATCTTTATTTTGTGTATCTCCCGCCTCATTTTTGTCTCCTCCACAACCTAAAAGTCCTAGAGATAGTATAATTGTTGATAATAAAACTGCTACTTTTTTCATTTTTATAGCCCCCTTATTTAATTAATTTATTGTATAAAATATTCCCTAAGCCTTGTACTATTTGAACAATTATTATAAGAATTATAACGGTATATACCATTATGTCTATCTTAAACATATTGTAACCATACTGTATAGCAACAGCTCCTAATCCTCCACCTCCTACAGCACCTGCCATAGCAGTATATCCAATTAAATTTATAATAGTTAATATGATTCCTCTAACTATAGATGGAAATGCTTCCTTTATCATAACTTTAAATAATATTTGTAATGTTGTAGCACCAAAGGATTTAGCGGCTTCAATAAGACCTGTATCTACTTCTTTTAAAGAAGTCTCAATAATTCTTGCAACAAATGGTGCTGCTGCAATAGTTAATGGAACAATGGTGGCTTCCCTACCAATACTTTTACCTACTATAATTTTTGTAATAGGTATAATTGCAACCATAAGTATTATAAATGGAAAGGATCTTAATATATTAATTATAAAATCTAGCATGTTATAAATAATTTTATTAGGTTTTAATCCCTTTTCATTTGTGACTATGAGGATTATGGCTAAAATAAAACCTAATATTACTGCAAATAAGGTTGAAAAAGAAACCATGTATAAGGTATCCTTTAAAGCTTTGAATAATATCCCATTTATCACTTATATCACCTCCCATAGAATAGATTTTTTATTTAAATATTCACAAATAGCCACTTTTTTATCTTCTTCTATATTTATAATTAAACTTCCTAAAACCTCTTTTCTAAAACTTTCTAGTTTACCCCAAACTATAGAAAAATCCACATTTAACTCTCTTGCCATAGATGTTATAACAGATTGTTGGCTTGCATTGGATGGGAAAAATAATTTTATATTTACCCCTTCGTTTGGCAATAGTTCTTCTTGCTCTATTATCTTTTTAAGTTCTCCTTCTGGCCTTAAAAATAGATCCTTTACTTCTCCATAGGCACTTACTTTTCTGCCATCTATTAATGCAATCCTATTACAAATCTCTTTTATAACTTCCATTTGATGTGTTACCACTACTACAGTTATTTTTAATTCTTTATTTATTTTCTGTATAAGTTTTAATATGGATTTTGTAGTTTCTGGATCTAGGGCTGAAGTTGCTTCATCACAAAGTAGTACCTTAGGTTCCATAGTTAAAGCTCTGGCTATAGCAACCCTTTGCTTTTGACCTCCACTTAATTCTCTTGGATAACTTTTGGCTTTATTTTCTAATCCAACTAATTTTAATAATTCTCTTACCTTTTCATCTATGTATTTTTTATCCTTTTTCCATACTTGTAGAGGTAAAGCTACATTATCATAAATATTTTTGGAGTTCATTATATTAAAACCTTGAAAAATCATTCCCATATCTTTTCTCAGTTTTCTAAGTTCTATATTATTAAGATCTTTAACCTCCTTGTCCATTACTTTTATGCTTCCTTCATCATAATTCTCAAGTCCATTTAAGCATCTTAACAAAGTAGATTTACCTGCTCCACTTCTTCCTATTATTCCAAAGACTTCTCCTTCTTTTATATCTAGGCTTATATTTTCTAATACTTTGGTATCTCCAAATATTTTGCCTACATCTTTTATTTCTATCATTTGTCATTCCCCCTAGTTAAATAAAAAAATAAAACCTGAGGTCATCCTCAGGTTTTTTACCTTCAAATCCTCATCTCTCGGTTTACACCGCAGGATTTAGCACCTTATAATATGCAAACACATATACAGGTTGCCGGGCTTCATAGGGCCAGTCCCTCCACCGCTCTTAATAAGCTTTTTTTATTCACTTTTTATATTGTATTTGATTATATATCTTATTTTAAATCTTGTCAATAAAAATTTTATACTTTTTTAAATTCTACCTTACTTACCATTAAATAAGATAACAATATTATTACTAAATAAGTCATTATTTGATTGTAAATTATAAAAGGTGAGCCTAAGGAGTAAAGTACTAAAAGTATTCCCGCTATAGTTATTGGTATTCCAGAAAAAACACCATCAAAGCTTGCCACATTATATCTTGCTAATCTGTAAGCTCCTGCCACTGGGAAAACTAAAAGTAAGAAATATCCCAAAATACCCTTATCCGAAAAATTATACATATTATATATTAACATGGAAGGGGCAACTCCAAAGGAAATCAAATCTGCCAAAGAGTCTAATTCTTTTCCAAGTTCACTGGATACATTTAAAATTCTTGCTATTCTACCATCATATCTATCCAGTAATGCTGCTATTATAATAAATACTCCTGCTGTAAAATATTTTTCATCAAAAGTCATAATTAAGGACATAGTACCAAATATAAGATTGCCAAAGGTAAATAAATTAGGTATGATATTTTTTATTTTTTTCATATCTTTCTCTCCTTTAGATTTTTAATTATTATAAATTCTATTTTATTATCTCAATGATTATATCATATCAGTTTATTAGTTAGTTTTTCTTACAATAATCTTAAATTTACTTTAATTCTTTTGTATTATATAATAAATTTTCCTCTTTAAGCTAAAATTAAGAAATTATTATGATATTTGTCTATATTTATATGCTAGAATCTTAGTAAAATAAGACTTAAGTATTTAATGAACAGCTAATAATGAATAGTAAATAACTTATGTAGATTTTCTTCCATAGTTGTTCATTACTTACTATTAGTTATTAGTTGCTATAGGAGGTATTACATTGAATGTATTAGAAGTTGATAATATATCTAAACATATAGGAGGTAGACCTATAATAAGAAGTATTTCTTTTAATATAAAAGAAGGAGAAATCTTTGGATTTTTAGGTCCTAATGGTGCTGGTAAAACTACTACTATAAGAATGTTAACAGGACTTATTCATCCAAATGAAGGTAAAATTAAAATAATGGGATACGACTTAAAAAAAGAAAGAGAAAAAGCACTGTCCTATGTTGGAGCTGTTATAGAAAATCCAGAATTATATAATTATCTTTCTGGTAGAGAAAATCTTATGCAAATATGTAGAATACGAAAAATTCCCAAAAATAAATTAGAAGAAGTCATTCATTTAGTTAAATTAGAAAATAGAATTAATCAAAAAGTAAAAAAATATTCTTTAGGTATGAAGCAAAGGCTTGGTCTTGCTGCAGCACTTCTTTCAAATCCTAAACTCCTTATTTTAGATGAACCTACCAACGGGTTAGATCCAAATGGAATGCTAGAATTTAGGGATATAATTAGAAGTGTTACAAAGGAATATAAAACCTCTGTTTTTGTATCCTCTCATATATTAAGTGAAATAGAACAAATTTGTTCAAAAGTTGCTTTTATAAATAAAGGTATCTTACAATCTATTGAAAGCATTGATACTATGGAAGATGTAGTAGAAAAAGAAAACTTCATAATTATTCCTAAAGATATAAATTTCGCTAAGGCTTTATTGGCAAACATAGATCCTATTCATCATTACAAAATAATTGATAATAAAATACATGTGGAAATAGATAAAAATTCTTCCCATAGAGTTATTAAAGAATTAGTTCAACTTAATGTGGATATCAAAGAAGTTTATAGAGAACATAAAATATTAGAAGAAAGATATATGGAGCTTATGGAAGGAGGACAATTGTAATGCTTTCGTTAATGAAAAATGAATTTATAAAGGTAACATGGAAAAAAAAGAGTATTTTTTTTATGATAGCTTTTATACTTCTATTATCTCTTCTTACTGTGTCTGGTTATAAGTCCAATGAAGAGTTTAAAAGACAAAATACACCTGAAGCTAAATTAGAGTATTTAAAAAGTCATAAGGAAAATTTAATTAAAGAAAAAAACTTAACCAAAGAGAAGGAATACATTAAAGACTTCCAAAAGGATTTAGAAAATATAAATAAAGATATTTTGAAATTAGAAGCAATAATTAAATCCAATGTGAAAGAAGATTATTGGAAAATAACCACAAAGGAATCTATTGAAAGAAAAGAGCAAATGCTTAAAGAAGATAATATTAGTAATACGGAAAAACTTAGAGAAAAAAGAGAAATAGAAAGGTTAAATATTCTTCTAGAGAAGGATATACCTCCTATGGAAGGAGAATTTAACGCCTTTAACTTTATAGAAATAGTTGTTAATGAAGTTTTAGGATATTTTTTATTAGCTGTAGCTATAGTATTATTTTTCTCTGATATTGTATCAGGTGAATGTACTCCTCCAACTTTAAAGCTTTTACTAGTCCAACCTGTATCCAGGGGTAAAATATTACTATCGAAATTTTTAACCTCCACTATATATTCGTTGGTTTTTATATACTTGATAGAATTCATATTCTTTATAATAGTTGGATCTATCTCTAGCTTTGGTAATGCTGATTATCCTGTATTTATGGGAACTATTTATAAATTAAATCCTTTAGTTAGTGATAAATCTAAGCTTTTAATAGAAGTTATAAACTCCACTAAAATGATCCCTATATGGAAAAACACTTTATATCTTTTATTACATCAAGGTCTTTTTATAGTAGCTTGTTCTGCTTTTTCTTTACTTATGTCTGTAATAACTAAAAGTAATATAGGTTCTTTAATTTTTGGAGTTTTATCTATAATTATTACATCTATTTTAACTGCATTATTTAAACCCTTAGCTAAATTATCTCATTTATTCTTTTTCACTTATGGTCCAAGTGGTGATCTATTTAGTGGACGACTTGCTACTATAGCTACTAATCCTAATATTACAATAGGAAACTCCATTATTTGTTTAGTAATCTGGACAATAGCTTGCTATTTAATAGCTTATATTATTTTTACAAAGGAAGACATACTAATATAATGAACAATGAATAATTTAGGAAGCTCTTCTTCCCTTTAGGTAGAAGAGCTTTAATTTTATTATATTTTAAAATATATTCATTCTATTGAAAGCTCGTTTAGCAAAACTAAACATCAGGATTTTATATTACTCGTATTTTTTTATAAATTTTTCTTTATTACTTAAAATTTCCTCTATAGCCTGTACAAAATAATCTATCTCTTTAAAAGTATTATATATTCCAAAACTTAACCTAACAAATCCTGGTCTTCTATTGGTTTTTTCCATAAGCTTAAAACTTTCTTCTGAAGATATATTTAATAAACTCTGTATATAGGGTTGGGCACAAAAACACCCACTCCTTACACCAATACCATATTCATAAGAAAGTATTTTAGCAATGGTTTCATGATATATTCCTTTTACATGAATAGGAATTATAGATACATTGTAATCACAATTATCAATGTATATTTCTATTCCTTTAACCTTTGCAAGTTTATTATAGGCATATTTTAATAAGCTACTCTCATATTTCTCCACATTTTTCATATCAATAGTGTTTAATACATTTATAGAGGAACTTAATGCTACACTCCCTATAATATTTGGTGTTCCTGCCTCATCTTTTAATGGAGTTTCATGCCATTTCACAAAATCTTTGACTACTATATCCACAGTGCCTCCTCCAGAATAATCTGGTGGTATATTTTTAAAACTTAATTTATCTCCAATAAGTGCCCCTCCACCGAAAGGAGCATACATTTTATGAGCAGAAAAAACTAAATAATCTATATGGTATTCACTATCTATTGGCTTTATATCTATATCTCCATGAGGAACTAACTGAGCTCCATCAACCAGAATTTTACACCCATATTTATGACATAAAAAAGCAATTTCATAAATAGGATTTTTATATCCTGTAACATTTGATGCTCCAGTTACTGCTAAAAGAGCCACCTTTCCCTTATATTTTCTTAATTTATATTCTAAATCTGTCATATCTAATCTTCCAAATTTATCTACTCTTATAAAGTCCATTTTAAATTTTCTCCAGGGTAGTATATTGGAATGATGCTCCATTTCTGTAGAAAGTATTATTTTATCAGGATCTTTATAATAGATCATATTTGATAATTTATTTATACCCTCTGTAGCATTTTTTACATAAATTACATTTGAATTATTTATATCTCCCTTTACAAAATTTAAAACTATCCTCCTCCCTTTTTCGTATACATCTGTTGAAATTTGAGATTTATACCCCATACCTCTATGAGCCGATGAGTAGTATGGTGAAAATCTTAATATATCATCAATGACTTTTTTAAAAGGGGGAGTGGTGGCAGCATTATCAAAATTTATATATCTTACATATCTATTGTTTGATGTCGGAACTAGAGTATTTGCACCGACTATCAAATCACTATATCTCAAAATAATCACTCCCATAATATAATGTCCCATTTATATATATTATGTAGTTTTGTTGTTAAGGTTTATATTTTTTTAGCCTCCCAAAGTAATATCCTGATTTTGATACCAATTTAAAGCATCATAAAAATGTTCTTTTTTAAAATCCGGCCAAAGGTCATCTATAATATAAAAATCAGAATAAACCGTTTGTAATGGTAAAAACCCACTTAATCTACATCTTCCGCCCCATCTTATTATTAAATCTATTCTAGATATTTCAGAAGAGTGTATATTTTTTATTGTATTTTTATACCTCAACTTTTTTCCTTCTTTATAATCTTTTATATCCCAATCCCATCCATAGTTTACTAAAAAATTTATTTTAATGCCCCCTTTTCCAAATTTAGTTCTACGGGTAAATGGAATAAGTTCTTTGGGAAATAAATCCGACTCATAATCTCCTACTACCAAAAGTTCTGCATCCTTTTTGCATAGTGACATGACAGCTTCAACACAAGCCCTTCTAAATTCCGTAGTTTGATCCTTAGGTCTTTTATTATTATCCTTTGTAAAACCATAAAAAGTTAATTCTTTTATACCTAATTCTCTGCATAAATCATACATTTCAAATCCTGGTTGTAATCCATATTTATATCCATCTTTTTTTTGCATATTATTTTTCACAGCCCATCTTCTATTGCCATCAGGTATTATTCCTATATGTTCTGGTAGTCTTTTAAATCTATCTATATTCATATATTAACTCCTTTAATATTATTTTCTCTTAAATATATTTCTCTTTTCTTATTTTATCCATATTCTATATATTTAAACTTATTTATAATATTAAAACTAAAAGGTCATCCAAATTGGATGACCTTTTTATATCTAGTAATTTTACCTATTGATTATAGGTTTCTTTGATATGCTTCTACCATTCTCTTAACCATTTCTCCACCTACAGAACCATTTTCTCTGGAGGTTAAGTTACCTTTATCCATGTTGTCATAGTTAGTTAATCCTAACTGATTTGCAACCTCCATTTTGAAATTGTTTAATCCTTGTCTTGCCTCTGGTACTAATATTTTATTTGAGCTATATCTTGCCATTGTTATTACCTCCTCTTAAAATTTATTTTTTATCTTGTGGTCTACTATCATTTTCTGCAGAATAGGGCAAAATTATTACAGAAGATTGTAGGAAATTGAGTTAATTTGTAGATAATTAGTATAAAACAACCACAACTTGTTAAAAAATAATTTTATATATATAATTAACTCGTAGCATAAAAAAACTGTGATACAGTTTTTTATTAATGAATAACTAACAATGAATAATAAACAATTTAGGTGGATTTTCTTACACTACGTTACAGAAAATCTTTAATTTTAAATATAATTGAAGATTAAGAATGATTTCAATGAATAGTTCGTTTAGAAAAGCTAAACATCAGTTTTTTATAAAATTAAAATTTTTTCGTAATGTTAATGAAGAAAAAATGTCTACAATTGTTCATTGTTCATTATTCATTATTCATTAAATAAGTTGTTCATTAAATAAGCCGGAGGTGATGTGATGAGAAAAGAGTACATAACTTTTCCTCAAGATATGCCTATAAAAATATCCTTTGCAAGTATAAAAGAATATCCCTTTCATTGGCATAATTCTATTCAAATTATTTTTGTATTAGAAGGCACCATTAAAGTTACTATTGAATCAGGGACCTATGAACTTGTTAAAAATGATTTAGAAATTATTAATGTAGATGAAACTCACAGAATTTTTAGTACTGATAAAAATAATAAAGTTTTAATTTTTTATTTTGATGTATCTTTTTTTGAAAAGTACTATAATGACATGGAAAATATATTTTTTTATACCAATACCTCTGATGATGGAGCACAAAATACTGTAGAGTATGATGAGCTTAGAACAATGCTCTCTATATTACTTTGTGAGTTTGTTCAAAAACAAGTTGATTATGATAAGGAAATTGAATCTACTTTAGTAGATTTACTTTACCACTTAATAAATAATTTTCATTATCTTATGTATGAGCAAGAGGATTTTAGAGAAAATAAAGATCAGCTTGGAAGATATCATAGAATAGCAAAATATATTTATAATAATTATAATAATAAAATTAGCCTTCAAGATATAGCAGATAAAGAGTTTCTAAGTACTCATTATCTTTCCCATGAAATAAAATATGCCCTGGGATATAGTTTTACAGACCTTCTAAACTTAACCCGTGTGGAAGAATCCGTTAAACTTTTATTAAATACAGATAAGACAATTTCTGAAATATCCGAAGATGTGGGCTTTTCCCACACCAGATATTATAACAAACATTTTAAAATTCATTATAAGATTTCTCCAAGTCAATTTAGAAAAAAGTATAAAGTTGATGAAGAAACTTTTCAAAATCAAAAGAAACTTACTTTCTTTGAATTAAAAGATAGTTTAGACTATATATATGCTTACCTTCAAAATTACGACAGATATAATTTTGAAAATAAAATTGTAAAAGTCCGCATTGATGTTGATGATGAAATAGATGAATTTGATAACTCCTTTAAAGATGTAATTAATATAGGGGATGCCTTTGACCTTCTTTTAGAAGACAATAAAGATATTCTAGAAGAAATTCAAGAAGAAATTTCCTTTAAATATGGTAGAATATTCAATCTCTTCTCCTCTGATATGGGGATATTTCCTTCCTGTAAATTTTTTAATTGGAATAGAGCTAAATCTGTTTTAGAATACATGGAATCTATAAATTTAAAACCTCTCATATTAATAGATTCTAATAATTTTTCTGAAGATGAATTCATGAGGATTTTACAAAGTTTTATAAATTATTTTGTAGATATAGAAGGAATTGATATATATAATTTAAGATTTCAATTTAGTTCACATATAGAAAAAGAATTAATTAATAAAATTAGCAATTTACTAAATTCTTACGAATTAGATATTTGTGATGAAGTGTTTTTTGATTCCTTAGATATAAATTTAATTTATGATACGGCTTATATGATACCTTATATAATAAATAAAACCATTCAAAAGAATAAAAATTGGAATAATTTAAGAGCTTTTGATGCTCTAGATAGACAGGTTAATCTTACAAATGAAGTCTTCTTTGGATATCCTGGAATTGTAAATGACATGGGCATTAAAAAACCTTCTTATTATGCTTATTATCTGTTAAATAAATTAGGCGACACTATGGTCTGCAAAGATGATGGGTACATTGTTACGAAAACTGAAGATGAATATCAAATACTTTTATATAGTTATAATGAAGATTTAGATAAACTTATTAAATTTGAAGACTTCTATAAATTAAGAGGTTTTAAAAATACTATTAAGCAAAAACTTTCTATTAACATACTAAATATTCCTACAGATACTAGAATGACTGTATATGAAGTAAATGAAAAAATAGGTTCTTCCTATAGTTACTGGAAGGGTATGGGAAGTCCAATAAGGCTTAATAAAGAAGAAAAAGAAATCCTTCATAAGGCTTCCTTTCCTAAAATACATTTTAGATATGCTAAAAAAAGTACTGTTTTAAATATAATTTCTGAACTACAAAGCTATGGAGCTACTTTAATTTTAATTAAGAAAATATCAAAGCACCTTAAATAAGGTGTTTTTCTGTTTTTTGTAAGCTTATGTAAATTTTAAATTATCCCACATTAGTACCTTTATCTCAGCACTTAAGGGAATGCAATGGCTCATACATATAATCTATAATAGAATATATAGATTTGCTTAATTTAACTGCAAAAAAATTATGAGGTGATATAAATGGGAGTTAATGACAATATTTTTGAAAGCAATAATATAGGAAAAACTCTTTTCAAACTTGCAGTTCCCTTAGTGTTATCCTTACTAGTAGCGGAACTTTATAATTTAGTAGATACAATATTTGTAGGACGTTATGTAGGGCCTAATGCAATAGGTGCCTTAACCATAGCCTTTCCTATACAAAGACTTCTAATTTCTGTTGGAATACTTATAGCAGTTGGTACTTCTACTTTTATTTCAAGAAGTCTTGGTGAACGAAATTATAATAATGTAAAAAAAGGAATATTAAACTCTATTAGTTTAACCATAGTAGCAATTATAGCTATATCAATTTTAATATACATTTTTAGAAAACCTATTATATATAAACTTGGAGCTAGTGATATATTATATCCTCTAGCAGAAGAATATATATCCATAATACTTTTAGGAGCATTGTTCCAATCTCTAACAGTTGTATTTTCATATATATTAACGTCCTTAGGCAATACTAAAATAGGATTATATGCAAATATGATAGGTGCTATGATAAATTTAATTATAGACTTTGTCTTGGTAGCAAATTTTAACATAGGCATAAGAGGAGCTGCAATAGCCACATCTTTATCCCAATTATTAGGTTTTGTTTATGCTTATTATGCATTTAAAAAGGTACAAAAAAACTTAAACTTTAAATTTTCTTTTACTTTAAATTTAAGCCTCCTTTGGATAATAGTTTCTGTAGGATTTTCAAGCTTTATAGTAGAATTCTCAGATGCTATAAATGCTGGACTTTTAAATAACTTACTACATGCTTCTGGCGGAGATGAAGCTGTAATTATAATAGGTGTAGTTACTAAACTATCTATGTTTATGTATATAACAATAATAGGAATAAGCATCGCAATGCAACCAATTATAGCTTACAATTATGGTGCAGGAAATTATACAAAAATGAAAAAAGCTTTAAAAGTAGCTATAATAGCTGTTATGGGAACATCTATTATTTTCTGGCTTGGTTTTCTTGTATTTGCAACACCTATTATAGGATTTTTCTTAAAGGAACAAGCCTTATTACCTAGAGCCGTAAAAGCCTTTAGATTGTGTATATCTTTACTTCCATCCGTTGGAATATATTATATTACCATATATTATCATCAAGCTCTTGGTGAATCTACAAAATCCTTCTTACTTTCAATTTATAGACAAATAATAGTATTCATACCGATAGCTATACTTCTTATTGGAAAATTAGGAGTACTCGGTGCATGGATAGCTTATCCATTATCTGATATAATATCAGCGGTTACATCTATTTACTTTATTAAAAAAGCACAAAAATTTGATTTTCAAGCCAATGAATCATTGAATAGAAAATACAATTCCCTTGTTAATTTTTAATTAACAAATTAAATACTATTTAAAACTTTTATAACAAAAGAAAGGAGCTAATGCCCTAGCTCCTTTCTTTTTTTGAATTTATGGATTACATACCTTACATGGAATATATCCTTTACTTTTTGCTTCTTCTAAAGATATAGCAATTTTGCTCTTTGTCAGGCTTTTACATCCCTCTTTATGATATTGTTCACCAGTTTTAGTTATATAAACTGCTTCTTTATCCTTTACTGTGTTATTATTATTTTTAGAATCATCAGCCACATTCTTCCCACTTTTTTCAAAATGAAAATTTATAGCATTTCCATTAGATGTTGCTATTATATTTCCCTTTTCGTCTGTTCTGTAAAAAGATATATTATTAGCTTTTAGCTTATCTAAAGTCTTTTCTGTTGGATGTCCATATTTGTTATCTTTTCCAACAGATATAACTGCATACTTAGGGTTTACCTTCTTTAAAAAATCCTCTGTAGTAGAACTGTTACTACCATGATGACCTACTTTTAAAACATCCGCACTAATATCTAGTTGCTTTTTTAAAATTTCACCTTCTGATACATCTTCTGCATCACCTGTGAATATAAATGAGTTATTTCCAAATTTTAATTTAGTTACAATAGAATAGTTATTCACGTCAGTATAAGAATCACTACTTGGTGCTAATATTGTCCAAACAGCATTTCCTAAATTATAACTCTCTCCTACTTTAGGGGTAGTTATTTTAAGTCCTTTATTATTTATAGCAGTTACAACACTTTTAAAAGTTTGAGTATTTGCTGTAGCCTTAGGCATAAACACTTGTCCTATTTCAAAATTATTTATAACTACATCTAATCCACCTATGTGGTCTTCATGAGGATGAGTACCTATTACATAATCTAATTTTGTTACACCATGGGATTTTAAATAATCTACTACAACTTTTCCGGAAGAATTCGGTCCACCATCTATAAGCATGTTTTTTCCATCTTGCTGAATTAAAATTGAATCTCCTTGTCCAACATTTATGTAGTTTACTTTTAAATTTCCTATTTCTTTATCTGTATCTAATTTACCTTGAATACTTTTAGCTACATCATCACTAACTACTGCACTTCCACCTAATATAATTACATTTTTAAACTTACAATCTTTTACAAAAGACATAACGGAGGTTTCTATTTTATTTGAAACCAATACTATAGGAGAATTAGTTTTAGATGCTAGAGCACTTCCTGAAAGAGCATCTGGATAATTGCTTCCCGCTGCTAAATATATATTTTCCAAATTTGCCTTATCAAAAAATTCTTTTAATATTGCTGCATTGGTATCATACCTACTATTTCCAAACAATCTTTTAGGATTTTTCAAATCTTTTTCAATAGTAGAACTTACAACTCCTTCGCCTCCTATTACATAACTTTTTTCATAAGAGTTTTTTCCTATAAATTCTTCTATCTCTAAAGGTAAACTTTCTTTTCTAGTTAAAAGTATGGGCATTTCCTTGTTAGCTGCTATAGGAGCTATAGATAAAGCATCTGCAAAGCCTAGTCCATTTGTTACTACAACACCCTTTGATGTACCTATTTCCTTTGCTACTTCTACACTAGTAGTAAATCTATCTTTACCATATATTCTTTTAGTTTTTATGTTTAATTTATTAATTTGTTCTTCTGCACTTTTAGATACAGAACCTGCTCCACCTACTATTATTACATTTTTTGCTTTGATTTTTCCCAATGCTTCCTGTGTTTTTTTGCTTAAAGTTTTGCTTTCAGTAAGAAGTATTGGAGCATCATATTTTTTAGCTAATGGTGCTGCACATAAAGCATCTGCAAATCCTTCTCCGCTAGCTATTATAGCATAGTCTGAACTTTTCCATCCATGTTCAGATATGGATGCAGATGTTTCATATCTGTTTGCACCACTTAATCTTGTAGTACTGATTTTTGTGCTAGTCTCTGCATTAACCTTGATATTAGATGTACCTGCTAAAAAGGATAATGCTACAAGAAAAGCTGCTAATTTTTTATTAACTTTTTTATTCATGTCAAACCTCCCTATATTTTGTATTTATTAGTCGTTTTTTATTATAATTTGTAGATTTTGTTGTTTCAATAATTACATAATGGAAGGTATTGAATAACTATGCACGTAATGAAAATATATCTAAAATAGGAATAATAATTAGCTATTTTGTTAAACATAATTACATGAGTAAAGGAGAGATATCTATGATTGGATTATTAATAAAATTAGTAATTTGTCCTATAACTTTGATATTATCAGATTCTATATTAACAACTTTAAATTTTGCTTCTATATATCAAGCTATAATAGTTGGAGTTGTATTTGCTATTTTTGCTCACATTCTAGAAGTGTTTTTCTTAATGCCAACTATGATTTGGATGAATAATTTACTGGATTTTATTGCTGCCATTTTTGTTATATATTTAAGTCAATATTTTATTTCAGGTGCTTATATAACTTTAACTGGTGCAACCCTAGCCTCTATTTTTATTAATGTTACTGAACTTATTGAGCACTATTATTTAGTTAGAAGCGGTAATGCTAAAAAAGATATTTAAATTTTGCATAAAAAAACAAATAAAAAGAATCATTGAACTCTTTTTATTTGTTTTAGTTTATATTTCTTAATTATTTGCATTCTTCATTCTTATGCTTTTCAGTCTTATGCTCCTTATCTGTATCTTCATAAACATTTATATACATCTCTTTTATTTCACTAATAAGTGGATATCTTGGATTTGCCACCGTGCATTGATCATCAAAGGCTTGTTCACTCATTTCATCTAAAGTTGCATAGAATTTTTCTTTAGGAACCCCAGCTTCACTAATAGTTTTAGGTATTCCTACTTTTTCATTTAATTCATCAATAGCTTTAATTAAAAGCTCTACTTTTTCATCATCTGTATTTCCTCCTAAATTTAAATGATCTGCTATCCTTCCATATCTCCATTTAGCATTAGGATATTTATATTGCGGATACGAAGCTTGTTTTCTAGGGTTATCAACTGCATTAAATTTGATTACCTCATTTATAAGAAGAGCATTAGAAAGGCCATGGGATAGATTATGCATTGCTCCTAATTTATGAGCCATGGAATGACATACTCCTAAGAAAGCATTGGCAAAAGCCATACCTGCCATAGTAGATGCATGTGCCATCTTTTCTCTTGCCTTTATATTATTAGCTCCTTCATTATAAGCATCGGGTAAATATTTAAATACAAGTCTTATTGCCTCTAGGGCTAAACCATTGGTATATTCTGAAGCAAGTACAGATACATATGCTTCTATACCATGAGTTAAGGCATCTATACCTGATGCTGCTGTTAATTCCTTTGGTATATTTAACATTAATTCAGCATCTATTATAGCCATATCTGGAGTCAACTCGTAATCAGCTAAAGGATACTTAATTCCTGTATTCTCATCGGTAATTACTGCAAAGGGAGTAACCTCTGAGCCAGTTCCAGCTGTAGTTGGTATTGCAACCATCATAGCTTTTTCTCCCATTTTCGGAAACTTGTATACTCTTTTTCTTATATCCATAAATCTCATAGTAAGATCTTCAAACTTCACATCAGGGTGTTCATACATTATCCACATGATTTTTGCAGCATCCATAGGCGAACCACCACCTAGGGCAATAATTGTATCTGGTTTAAAACTTTTCATATCTTCAGCACCCTTTTTTGCCGTTTTTAATGTTGGGTCAGATTCAACATCAAAGAATACTTTGAACTCAATTCCAATTTCCTCTAAAATCTTTTCTATTTTTTCTGCAAATCCAAGATTATAAAGTACTCTATCTGTTACTATAAAGGCTCTTTTTTTCTTCATATCCTTTAGTTCATTTAGTGCCATAGCAAGACAGCCATATTTAAAATATATCTTTTCTGGAACTCTAAACCATAGCATATTTTCTCTCCTCTCAGCTACACTTTTTATATTTATTAAATGTTTAACTCCAACGTTTTCTGAAACAGAGTTTCCTCCCCAAGTACCGCAACCTAAAGTTAATGATGGCTGAAGTTTAAAATTATATACATCTCCCATGGCACCTTGAGATGCAGGCATATTTATTATTGTTCTTCCTGTTTTCATAGTAAGACTAAATTTGTCCACTCTATCTTTTGACTTTACAATATTTGTATATAAAACCGAAGTATGCCCTCTTCCTCCATCTTCTATTAATGTTACAGCTTTATCTAGCGCCTCATTAAAATCCTTTACTCTATACATAGCAAGAACAGGGGATAATTTTTCATGAGCAAAGGGTTCATCAATTTCTACCGATTTAACTTCTCCTATAATAATTCTACTGCTTTGAGGTATTTCAACTCCCGCTAGTTTTGCTATTTTATAAGGAGGTTGTCCAACAATATCAGGATTAACTGCTCCATTTATTAGTATTATATTTCTTAGTTTATCTACTTCATCTCCTTTTAATATATAAGCTCCTCTTTCTTCAAACTCTTGTTTAACATCTTCATATACTTCATCTACTACAAGTACTGATTGTTCTGATGCACATATAACTCCATTATCAAAACTCTTTGACATAATTATTGAGTTTACTGCCATTTTTATATGTGCTGTTTCATCTATAATTGCTGGTGTATTTCCAGCACCAACACCTATGGCAGGTTTTCCTGAAGAGTATGCAGCTTTAACCATTCCAGGTCCGCCTGTAGCTAAAATCATATCTCCTTCATGCATAAGTTTTTGAGAAAGCTCTAGGGAAGGTTCATCTATCCATGCTATTATTTCTTTTGGAGCTCCAGCATCTATTGCTGCTTGAAGAACTATTTTAGCAGCAGCAATGGTAGATTTTTTTGCTTTAGGGTGTGGAGAAAATATTATTCCATTTCTAGCTTTTAGACAAATAAGTGCTTTAAATATTGTTGTAGATGTTGGATTAGTAATTGGAATAATAGCTGCTATAACTCCTCTTGGTTCCGCTACCTTAGAAATTCCAAAGGATTCATCCCTTTCAATAATTCCACAAGTCTTTTCATCTTTATATTTATTATAAATGTATTCTGATGCAAAATGATTTTTTATTACCTTATCTTCAATAATTCCCATACCTGTTTCTTCTACAGCTAGTTTAGCCAGTTCTATTCTTGCCTCATTTGCAGCTATAGCTGCACTTCTAAATATCTCATCTACCTGTTTTTGATTATAATTTGCAAATTCTTTTTGTGCCTTTCTTACATTTTCTATCTTTTCCATAAGCTGTTGAACATTTTCTACCTTCATAATTTAGTCCCCTCTCTTTTAAATAATTTTCAGTTTTTATAGATATAACATTTAATTCAATAGTATTTCCAACTTATTCGTTAAATATATAACAATTAACTTTACATATATTCTCTTTGTTATGTTAATTATATAACAAATATTCAAACTATTCAATTTTATATCTGCTTATTTAAACCGCTTTTAGCCATATATTTCACGTTTAATAACTAATTCTGTTATTTACTCTTGAATTTATCTAAAAAATTAATTAACTATTTAACAATTTACTATATATGTACTATTTATTGTTGTTATTTTTTATACAATCTTTTTTTAAAAAAACTTCTTTTTAAAAAGCAAATTCCTCCTAATTAAGTAAACACTACTAAAAAGTAATTCCTGCAATTCAAACCGCACACCTAGATTAAATTGATGCGCGGTTACTTAACTTTAGTAAAATATTTTTTAATCTAATTAAAAGCTCTCCAAAACTGTCCTCTCATATCTATAATAGCCATAATATCCTTATAAGGTATCCTAAAAGTAGGAAATCCCGCTGCATAAGGAGCAATTTCATAGGGTTCAAAGTAAATATATAATTCACTTTCTCCTATATAAAATGGTTGGTTCTCTTTTATACCTTTAAAAGCATCTGGAAAAACATAGGAATACTGTTCATCATGTTTTATTTGATAATCTATAATATCACTTAATACTTTTACATAATCACTATCTTTTTTAAATAAATCTTCTAATTCATAAAATTCTCCACTTATAAGATCTATATGAGGATATATCTTAGTAGGCATACCATGAGCTGCACCAAAATAATAAAGATATCCATTAAGCTCTAAAACTAATAGATTCTTTTTGAAAAATTCTACTGAAAAATCTCCAAAATAATTATAATCAAGCTGTACATCCGCTTCTATATATTTCACCTGAGAAAGTTCTTCTAGCTTTTTATTTACTCTTTTTTCTTCCTCTTTATCTTTCATACCTGAAATTTCAGGATAATACACTAAGTAATCTTTATTTAGTCTATACCTTTTTTCTATAATTTTATATTTATTATTAAGTGGAATTTCCTTGTTTTGTTGCCATATTACTTTTCCTGTTTTATCTAAATAAGATATTCTAAAGTCCACATCAGCTTTAATTATATCTTTTTTAAACTCTAATATACCACTTCCGCTTACTGCTGGTAAACTTTTAACCCTAACTCCGCTTTTATCAATAAAAAATGTATCCTTATCACTATAAGCTGATGCTAATCCATTTTTATAATCTGACACTCCATAGTAAATAAAGTCCGTAAGAAATTTTCCGTTATTATCCGCAATGGCATATTTAGAACCTATATAAGGTTTATCTTCTAAAATAGCCTTTCCAACAGCTAACCTTCCCTCTCCTAATTTATTTATATCATTATATTTTGCTTCAATTACGAACTTTCCCTTTGTATCTATAAGTCCATATTTATTTCCATAGTCTTTGGAAGTATTTACTATGGCTCTTCCCTCACTAAAAGCTCTAGCTTGTGTAAAATTAGGTTTTATAACAATATTTCCTTCTTTATTAATATATCCAAATTTGCTATCTGGTTTTTCCTGAAAAGCTAAAAGACCTTCACTAAGGTTTCCAACTAAATTATATTTATAGATATTTAATGTTTGTCCATTCCTATCTATAAGCCTAAATTCATTTTCTTTAACTTTGACTATAGCTTTTTCATCTTTAAAATCACCAGCAGACTGGTATCTAGCAGGTATTATCTCCCTTTCTTCTTTATCTAGATACCCATAAAAATATGCTCCATTATCACCCGAATTACCAAATACAGCCCTTCCATCTTTATAGGTTCCTATATAATCATAAGCTTTCGAAGTGACTTCACGCCCTTTTTCATCTATTACTTTAAAGCCTCTAGAGTCTATTACTGTAGCACGTCCTTCTGAGAATTCTGAAATAGATTCATATTTAGGTTCCACCACATATTTTCCAGATTGATTTATAATACCATAAAGGTTATTTAACTCAACTATAGCAAGACCATTATTTTGGAAATCAAAAGCTTGACCATATTGAGGTTTAATAATTAATTCTCCTCTATTATTTATATATCCCCATAAAACTCCCTTTGCAGTTTTTATGGAGGCTGGATATAAATTAATAGCTGCCTCTCTACATTTTAGTTTATTTAATATGTCTTTTTTTAATTTAATTAAAACATCTCTAGGTGGATACTCAAGATTTAAATTTATAGCCTTATTAATCGAAATTAAGGCATCTTTATACATACATGATTTAAATTGAGCATCTGCAAGATAGTACCAATAAAAGGCTGCATCGGGAATTTCTTTTACTCTTTCTTTATAAAAAGCCACTACCCTAGGAAAATAATAGGGATATACATCTTTAGCAGGAATTAACTCTCCATTTTCAAATCTATATACTTCAACTTTATAAGCATTACCTGTATCATGGATCCATAGCGCTATTTCACATATACCATCATAGCCGCTACATCCTTTCATATCTTCTACTTCAATTTTACTGTAATAAACCTCTTCTTTAAGTAAGTGTTTATAACCCTGTGGAGTGTACTGAATTATATCTAATTGAGCCCAAATAGCTCCAACTTGCCATCCCACAATTAGGCTATTTATGTTTTTTTCTGTAATTCTTGCAACCCCTAAGTAATTTATACCATATCCTCTACCTTTTATGTTTGCTACTACATACCATAGATTTTTATATCTTTTTAGTATAGTAATATAAATTTCTCCTTGCCATTTATATCCTACAATTATTTCTGGTATTCCATCTCCATCTAAATCAGCTATGCATATTGCTGGTTTTTTATGAGGTTCTTCTAACATTATAATTTCCGCTCCCCATGGTAAACACTTCTTTATAAAGCTTATTAAATTTATTTTATATTTCATATCAAAATCCTTTATAATTACTTCAGAAATATTATATGCAAAAGCCTTTAATATGTGCATATAAATTCATTAAGCTATATATTTTTAAATCCTTATTAATATATTATTTATATCTTCACTTACCTTTAATCTTTCCTCATAAACCCATTCTTCATCAAAGGGCAATTTAAGAGCCTTTGATGAAGAATAGTAAAGGTTTATCTTTTGATAATAAGTTTCTAGCTCATAAAGGGTTTTAAAAGGATATTTAGGTTTTGACAATCCCTTTCTCTTAGCTATAAAAATCTCATCCATATAATTTAAAAATGCACGCATTAAATCTGAATTTCCAACATCAAAAGGAATTTTTAAAAGTTGCCATTGTATACTTTCATCTAATTTATAAAATTTTATACTATCTAAAACTATTAAATATTCACTAATATCCATTTTTCTGTAATGAGGAATTTTTTCTTTTTGGGTACTCCAAATAGCTAATTTTTCCCTAAGGGGTAATCCTTTTATTTTTAATATAGCTTCTGTGGGTCCCACCACCGCCTTATCTATTGTTCTATCTTCAATATCTATCATTTCTTTTATAAAGTTTTGAGTGTTACCATAGGATGAAACATATCCAATCTCATATATTCCCTTTCTACCTGCTCTTCCTGCTATTTGTTTAACTTCTTGGGAGTTTAAATACCTTATTTCACTTCCATCAAATTTTTTAACATCCATAAATATTATTCTTCTTATGGGCAAGTTAACTCCCATGCCTATAGCATCGGTGGTTATCAAAATTGAAGATTCTTTATTTATAAATTGTTTATATTGTTTTTTTCTAACCTCTGGTGGTAAATCTCCATATATTAAACTGGATTTTATCCCCATATCAGCATAATTCTTAGCTAATTGAAGTACTCTTTTTTTAGAAAATACCACCAGAGCATCGCCTTCTTTAATATCTCTATAAGAAAAAGATTCGAATTCCATTTCCAATGGTATATCCCTTTTGTATTCTTTAAATTCATATTCATCCTGGCAATCTTCTACTATTTCTGTTATGATATCTTTTGAATTTATTGCTCCACATATATGTATTTCCTCACAATTTAAACCTAAAAATGCCCTTGTCCATGCAGCTCCCCTTTCATCATCATCTATCATTTGAATTTCATCTATTATTGCCACATCATAAACTTTATTAATATCTAATTTTTCTATGGTGCAAGATGTATGTGTAGCATTTTCTACTTTTATTTCTTCCTCGCCTGTTAATAGATTACATTTTATACCTTCATTATTTAATCTTTCAAAATTTTCTAATGCTAGTATTCTTAAAGGTGATAGATATATTCCATGTTTTGACTCCTTTAATTTTTGCATAGCATTATAGGTTTTTCCTGTATTGGTTTCTCCTAAGTGAATATAAAATTTCCTAGTAAGTTTTCTAGCTTCTTCATATTCATCTTTTGGGTTTTTAGGAAATACTGTATCAAATTTTTTATATATCATTTTTGGAATATGACTTGTTATTAATACAGTCATAATTCCAGATTTTAAATAAGCTTCATAATTATCTTTTACTACTTCGTGAAATTTAAAATCTGTATTATTATTTTTATTATAATTATTTATAATCCTTATGGATATATCCTCTAAAAGATCTAAATATCTTTCATAAACTCTATTAAAATCTCTAAAATTTTCATTTTTATATTCACCTAATGCCTTTAATTTTTTTCTAACCGCTGCTTCATGATCCCATAGAGCATTGTTTTTGGTATGCTTTACTATGTTCTCCATTTGATCTATTTGATGTTTTATCTTTCTAAAGTTTCTTTCCATTGTTCTCTTTTTCATAATACTCCTCCGATATAAAAACACATTCTTAACTTTTAATATCCCCTATTACTCTAATAATACCACCATTTCAAATTTTTATCTGATTTTATTATAGTGAATAAATCTATATCATATGAGCAAAAATAATTTAGAGAAGAGGTGAAAATATGGATAATGAAACTCAATTTATAAATAGTTTTCCAAAATCTATACCTGGTCAACATCAAACAAAGCATCCTGGCATTGAATCTATTATGAACCCAAGACCTATATTTGATAATCCAAACTATGTAGCTTCGGACAAATTAAAGGATAAAGTAGCTTTAATTACAGGAGGAGATAGTGGTATTGGAAGAGCTGTAGCTCTAGCTTATGCAAAGGAAGGCGCAGATATTTCCATTGTTTATTATGATGAGCATGAGGATGCAGAGGAAACAAAGGCTTTAATAGAAAACTTAGGTAGAAAATGCATACTAATTCCTGGTGATATAACAGATTCAAACTTTTGTAATAATGCTGTTAATGAAACTGTAAATTCCCTTAATGGTCTTCATATTTTAGTAAATAATGCCGCAGTACAATATACTCAAAATAGTATAGAAGACATAACTGAAGAACAATTAGAAAAGACATTTAGAACAAATATATTCAGTATGTTCTATTTAGTAAAAGCAAGCATTCCACATCTTAAACAAGGAAGTTCTATTATAAATACAGCTTCCATAACAGCTTATAAAGGAGATGAATTACTAATAGATTATTCCTGTACTAAGGGAGCTGTAGTAACCTTTACAAGATCCCTTGCTCTATCTTTGGCATCAATGGGTATAAGGGTAAATGCTGTGGCACCTGGTCCTATATGGACTCCACTTATTCCTTCTTCCTTTGATGTAGCTAAAGTAGAACAGTTTGGTAAAAATACTGCTCTTACAAGACCTGCACAACCTGTAGAATTAGCAGGTGCATATGTATATTTGGCCTCCTGTGATGCATCTTATGTAACTGGGGAAATAATACATGTAAATGGCGGAAAATTTGTAAGTGGATAAAATAAACCTATCACATATCTTTAAAAATATGTGATAGGTTTACAATTATTATATATTAATAAGACTTTCTACTAAAGTATGTATATTCTCTAGATATTTAATACTTTCTCCCTTTTCACCATATAATTTTATTCCTTCATCTTCTTTTCTAAAGCTAAAAACTTTTTTTCCCTGTTCTAGTGCGTAGGAAATTAATTGTACATTATCTTTATTAATTTCCCCTATTTTATAAGCTGAATCTATTACAAAAGATACATTATCTATCATAGATTTTGCCTTTTTAATATTTATATCTTTTATGCTTTCAAAGGCATTTTCTTTTAATACGGAAAGCCCCATAGTTCTTGCTATTTCATAATCCACATCATTTTCATGCAATATACCTGTATAAAAACCTATATTGTATTTTGTAAGTACTCTAAATATAGGAGCTCCACAACCACCTCCACCTATAACAAAAGCTCTAGGCTTATTAGTATTTGAAAGTTCTATAGAACCTAACAGATTATTAAAATTTGCATCTTTTATTCCATATAATTTTTCTATACCTTTTTCATCTACTACATCTTCTGGAGTTCCATAGACAATTATATTTCCTTTATTAACAAGAGCTACCTTATCACAGCTTTTCAGTGCCATATCTATTTCGTGAAGAGATAATATTACCGTTATTTTTCTTTCTTTTGTAAGTCTTTTTAAGATTTCAATAAGTTCTAATCTATGTTTTATATCTAAATGAGTTGTAGGTTCGTCTAAGACTATAACCTGTGGTTCTTGTGCAAGTGCTCTTGCCACTAGTACTTTTTGCTTTTGCCCATCACTTAATTCATCAAAATAACATTCTTTTATATCTTCCGCATTTACAATTTTTAAAGCTTCCATAATCTTTTCTATATCCTTATCACTTAAATATCCGAAAAAACCTGTGTAAGGATATCTTCCCATAGCCACTACATTAAAAACTGTCATTAGTCCACCATTAAATTTATTAGTTAAAACTACAGACATTTTCTTTGAAAGTTCTTTATTGGCTACATCCTGAATATTTTCCCCTTCTATATAGACTGTACCTTTTATAGGATCTAAAAGTTTGGATACAGTTCTTAAAATAGTTGTTTTTCCTGCTCCATTAGGTCCTAAAAGACAAAGGATTTCTCCCTTTATTAAGTTTATATTTATATCTTTAACAACTATTTTACTTTCATAGCCTACAGAAAGGTCTTTAGTACTTAAAGTTATCATAATGAAGCCCTCCTTTTAAGGATTAAATATATTACAATAGGGGCTCCAATAAAGGATGTTATAGCACTAATGGGCAGTTCTATAGGAGCAAATAAGGTTCTGCAAATTAAATCACAAAATGCTGTTACTATAGCTCCCAAAATAACTGTACCTGGAATTAGTACCCTATTATCAGAAGTTTTAAAAATAAGTCTTGAAATATGAGGAACTGCAAGACCAATAAAAGCTATAGGACCTGTAAAAGCTGTTACTACAGCAGTTAAAATACTTGCAATTAATATAATTATTAATCTAAATTTTTTTATATTAACACCCATGCTTTTAGCATATTCCTCTCCCATTAAAAATGCATTAAGAGGTTTTACTGTAAAAAAAGATGCTATTAATATTGGAATACCTACAGATGTAAGTACCCCTACATTGTTCCATGTAAACCCTGAAAAACTTCCCTTTGTCCACATGATAAAACCGTATAATTGTTCTTTATCTGCAAAGGCTGTTAAAATATTGGTTACAGCACTACAAATATATCCTACCATTATACCAATAATTAAAAGGGTTATTATATTTTTTACTCTCATGGCAAAGACTACAACTAACATCATAACCAATAATGATCCTAAAAAAGCACCAAAAACTAACACATAAGGAGAAGGATTTTCAAAACCTAATCTAAAACCTCCAAGCATTACTAAAGCTACAAATAGTGTAGCTCCTGATGAAATTCCTAATATATATGGCTCAACTATAGGATTTTTAAAAAATATTTGAAGAAGTAATCCTGAAAGTGCTAGAGCTGCTCCTCCAACTAACGTTGCAATTGCTCTTGGAAGCCTTATATCCATAATAATGTCTTTATTAGTAGAATTACTTAGTTCTTTATTAAATATAATCTGTATAACCTCTTTTAAATCTATTCTTACAGATCCAAATCCAACACAAAAGGCAAATGCAAAAAAGCTTAGAATTAAAAGAAATATTAAAAGAAATATATGTTTAGATCTTGCCTTATCTATAGTCTCCATTTTATATCCTTTCTACTTTTCTAATTTATGATAGTGTTGTATTTTATGATCTTTAAATTCCTCTGGATGGCATATTGCTGCTAAATCTTCAATAATTTCATGTAACTTATCTACAGATTGAGACCACCATGGCTGGGTTATCCATACTTGTCCACTTTTAACAGCCTTCATCTTTTCTGTTACCGGTGCCTCAGCTATAACATCCTTTATAGTTTTAGGTCTTGATGAAGTCATAGCTTCGTAAATATATATATCTGCATTAACACTCTTTGCATAAAAGTCTTCAAAACTTATGGAAGCTGCTCCTCCCTTTTTACTGTCTAAATTCTTAAAAACGTATTCTCCACCTGCTAAAGGATACATGTTTCCTTGGTATGAGCCTCCACGTCTTACTGAAAATTTACCCTTATGTGCAACACCTGCTGTTACAAGCGCTTTATTTTTTCCTTTTAGTTTATTATTTACATTAGTAATAGTTTCTTCTGCCATTTTTAAATGCTTGTCTGCTATATCTTCTTTATTATAGAAAAGAGACATGAATTTTATCCATTCCATTCTTCCTAAAGGATGATTTTCTAAAGATGATGATTCCACAATATATGGTATTCCAAGTTCATCAAATTTAGGAGCAAGTTTTGGCACATCTACTGATATAATAAAGGCAACTTCAGGTTTTTTAGATTTAATTAATTCATAGTCTAAAGCTTTAATTTTCCCAACGTATGTAATATCACCTTTTTGCATCCTCTTATTTATTTCATCAATATGTCCTTCATTAACATTATATTTTGTAACACATTTTATACTATCATATACATCTAATGGTTTTATTAAAGAAGTTTGCATAGTTGAACATAATAAAACGTTATCAATTGGTGTTCTTATAACTGGAACATTATCATAACCTTCTGGTTTCTTACCTTCCTTTGGTACTAATAATACTTTCCTATCAGCCCCGTCTGTTACCAGTTTAACGTTATTATCTAAATATTCCACACTAAATTTATTTGCATACTTATTTTCTGATTTAGCTTCTTTTGTAACTTGTTTAGAACCATTGGTATTTTTAGCATCGTCTTTCTTTTCACCACATGCAACTAAAGAAAAAGTTAATACTCCTAAAATAAAAATACTTAAACATTTCTTCATATATTTTTTCATATATTACACCTCTAACTTAATTTTATTTTTAATTATATTGTTTAAAAAAATAGGAACCCTCCTGACATTGAGCTGCCAAGAGGGTTAAAAATCCATTTTACACAAATGAATAATCACCTGTAAACACCCCCATCTCTCGTAGAGTTATAGTGTATTTAATTTAGGTAGGTATTCTGACTTAGGTTCATTATTTTTTCATACCTTCCCAGATATATTATCCAGTGGTTTACTTTGAAAAAACTCCCCATCACAGCGGCGGGACCGTTCAGGATTTTCACCTGCTTCCCTATTAAGCTATAAGCACCTAAATTTATTCTATAAATGTATCCAAATATTCCTTATTTTATATTAAGTTATCATATAGTTTATTTTGTGTCAAATGTATCCTATTTATTATGACCTTTACACCATCTTCTACAAAAATCTGCTTTCCTACTGCATACAATTTTTTCTGAACCACAGGCAGGGCAAGTATCTCTATCCTGCTTATAATTTATTTCATAAATATTTTCGCAATCTAAACATCTATATTTACATAGTTTTGTAGTATAGTTACCTCCACTAATTTTTATAGCCTTTCCTTCTGTTAGCGCAATAGCCACTTTATTTCTTGCACTGTCTATAATATTTTGAAAGGTTTGCCTTGAAACTTCCATTTTTTGAGCACATTCTTCTTGATTTAGTTTTTCAATGTCCTTAAGCCTCATAGCTTCTAATTCTTCTACTTTTAAAACCATTTCTTCTATTTGACATTTAGGTTTTCCCCAGGGTACAAAATAATTATCTTCTGGAAAAAATTCTACTCTTCTAAATTTGGTTGGCCTCGCCATTAAAATCCCTCCTGCATTTACTACATATATCCTATTATACTATCACATCTATAACATTCAATATAAAGCACATGGAGAAATATAAATTATCTTAATGGGTTTCTATTTTTGTTTAGATAAAGCTATACAAGAAGTAATAATTAAAACTCCTCCCAATACAGTTAACGTGTCAGGAATTTCCTTCCAAAATACAAATCCCCATATAGCATTAAAAACAATACCAATATAACGAGTTATCTCCACAACAATAGCGCTTTCATGTGTAAAGGCTTTGGTTAAAAATACTTGTCCTAATAAAGAAACAATGCCAATGCATAAAAGGTAAAAAAACTCTAGTGGAGTTGGCATAATAAAACTATTCCACATAAGTGGAATAGATACTACAGTACCTATTGCTAAAAAATAAAATATAATTTCATAAGTATGATGCTTTCTTTTAGTTAGTAGGCGTATGGTAATTCCTGCCGCTGCAGATAATAAAGCACTAAGGAGACCAAAAAGTGCTTCAACTGAGTAAGTACTATAATTAAAGGGTTTAATAAGCAGCATTGCACCTAAAAAAGCTATTGGAAGTAAATAAAGACTGTTTTTTGATAACTTCTCCTTTAAAAATATTGTGGAAAGAATAATGGCAAAGATAGGAGACATGTGCACTAATATGCTAGCATCTGTTAATGGTATCTTAGAAATAGTATAGAAATAAGTTATTAAGTATAGCGCTCCTAGAAGACCTCTAGTCATAAGCAAAGGTATGCCCTCTTTAGAAAACTTAACTTTATTTCCTTTCATAATGAAATATAGCAAAATTGTACCAATAAAACTTCTAAAAAACGCTACTTCTGTTGAGGGGATGGACAAACTAACCGCCTTTACAAGGGCATTCATAATACTAAAAACCAGTGAAGTTAAAATTGCAAAAATCACTCCATTTTTCATTTTTTCATCCTCCGTTTTCTTAAATATATAATTTAATTTACAAAATAAAAGCCACGAATTTTTATAAATTATGGATCCGTGACTTTTATTTTAATTTTTTTCTTAAGCTTCAAAAACCTTTAAAAGATCCTTTGTATAAGAATGTCTCTCTTTATCAAATAATTCTTTTCTATTACATCTATCAACAATTACCCCCTCTTTCATTACCATCATTCTTTGGCACATAAAATTAACTGCACTCAAATCATGAGAAATAAAAAAATATGAAAATCCCAAATTCTCTTGAAGATCCTTTAATAAATTTAATACTCTAGCTTGAATAGATACATCAAGACTAGCAGTAGGCTCGTCTAGTATTATAAGTGATGGCTCCACACTTATAGCTCTAGCAATTATAACTCTTTGTTTCTGTCCTCCACTTAGTTCACAAGGATATGAGTCTAAGTATCTTAATGGCAACTCAACCATATTAAGAAGAGCTTTTGCTGATTTTCTTCTATTACTTCTTATATCTTTTAAAAATGAAGGAATTACATCTGGTTGATAATCCAACGGTTCCATTAGAGAATCTATTATTTTTAACTTAGAATTTAGTGAAGCTGTTGGGTTTTGAAATACTGCCTGCATGTTTCTTTGTTTTTTCCTAAATTCAGTTTTTTTCATATTATGAATTGCTTCTCCGTTCAGCCACATCTCACCTTTATCAATTCTTTCAAACATAAGAATACATCTAGCAAGAGTACTCTTTCCACTTCCACTTTCACCTACTAGCCCAAGACATTCACCTTTTTTCATTGAAAAGGATGCCTCATTTACAGCTAAATACCCATTGGAATATTTTTTTACAATCTTATCTACTACTAGCAAATTATCTTTTATTTCCTCTTTTGATATACCAATACTATCCATATAAATTTTCTCCTTTTCTCAAAACCTATATAAAAGAACTCTGTTTATATTCATCTGTTATATATAAACGTTTTGGAACATGTCGCATAGGAGGAATTGAAGCAAATAAATTTTTAGTATAAATATGTTCAGGGTTATTTACTATTTTATCTCTACTTCCCATTTCAACTATCTTTCCATTGTGCATAATAGCTATCTTATTTGCATAATTCTTTGCACATCTTAAGTCATGAGTTATAAATAATAATGCACATTTTGTTTTTTCTTTTATATCCAAAAGCAATTCCAATACCTTTGAAGCGGTAAGTGCATCAAGTGCCGTGGTAGGTTCATCTGCTATTAAAAGTTTGGGTTTAAGTATAACAGCTTGTGCAATAGCTGCTCTTTGCAATTGTCCTCCACTTAATTGAAATGGATAACTATTAAATACTCTCTTTGCATCTAATCCAACATCATTTAATGAATTAAGAATTCTTTTTTTTCTCTCTTCATTTGATATGTCAATATGACATTTTATCATTTCCTCAATTTGCTTTCCGATCTTTATAAAGGGAGTAAATGCATTTTGATAGTCTTGAAATATGTATGCAACTTCTTTTCCTCTAATTTTTCTAAGTTCTTCTTCATTTAAACTTCTTATATCTATTCCATTAAGATTAATATCTCCTGAAACTAAGTTCAAATTCTTATGTATTAAAAGCCCTATAGAGGAAGCTGTTACACTTTTTCCACTTCCACTTTCACCTATTAGGGCAAGCCATTCCCCCTCATCTACTGAAAAGCTTACATTGTCTACTACTGGTCTTTTATTTGCATTGATTATCAAGTTATTTATGTTAACCACAGACATTTTCTCACCCCTTTTAGTTTCTAGTACTATATTGTTTACTAATTGAATCCCCAAATAAGTTTACTGCAAGTACCACAATCATTATGGCAAGTCCTGGTGCAATCATTAAATGAGGGGCACTTTGAAAAAAAGTTCTTCCTTCATTAAGCATAGAACCCCATTCTGGATTTGGAGGTTGTACTCCTAGACCAATATAGGAAAGGGATGCAATCATAAGTATTATCTTTCCCATATCCATAGTAGCCACTGCCGTAATATTCCCTACAATATGTGGTATTAGATGTTTATTAAGTATTGATATTGTATTTAACCCATTAAGTTTTGCCATAAGTATATAATCCTTGGTTTTTTCAGATTGAACAGTACTTCTTACAAGTCTTGCATAACGAACCCATTTCACTGCCACTATTGCAAGTATAAGATTAAATGTACCTGATCCGAGAATACCACTTAATACTATTGCTACTATATAATCAGGAAAAGCTATAAAGGAATCTATAAATCTCATAATCACCCAATCCACTTTTCCTCCCACATATCCTGAAAATAACCCTATAGGAATTCCTATTAAAAGGGAAAAAATCAGTATTATAATACCTGTTCCCACAGTTGTCCAAGCCCCTGAAAGTACTCGTGAGAATACATCCCTTCCTAAGTTGTCTGTTCCAAATAAGTGTTGGCTACTTGGAGGTTGTAGGCTAATTGACATATCTACTAAATTAGGATCATAGGGAGTAACCATCTTACCTATAACCATTACAAGTATTATAGAAATAAAGAAAACCATTTTAAAATTTATTTTAGATTTCAAGCTGCTCAGCCTCCTTAATAGCTATAGAAGGATCAATAAAACGGTGTAGAATATCTACAATTAGATTAATCACAAACACTAGCATTCCGGTAAATAATATAAATCCTTGTATCATAGAATAATCCCTATTGGTTATAGCTTCTATTGCTAGTTTTCCTAATCCAGGATAGGAGAACAAAACTTCAATGACAACAGTTCCTCCCATAAGACTTCCCATACTCATTCCAAAAAGTGTAAGTACGGGCATTAAACTCTTTCTAAGTACATGAAAAAAGAATATTCTTACCTCTAGCACTCCCCTTGCCTTTGCAGATTGAATAAAATCCTGTTCCATACTTTCAATTATGCTTGTCTTTAACAGTCTAACATAAGGTGGTGCCATGGATATCCCAAGAGTTAATGAAGGTAAAATGAGATGTTTTAGTCCTCCTACTCCCATTGATGGTAATAAGTTAAGCTTAATTGCAAAAATATCAACTAATATAAAACCAAGCCAGAATCCCGGTATAGATGAACCTATAAGATTAAAAATCTCACTTATTTTATTTATCACACCATCCCTGTAGAAAGCAGATCCTACTCCTAGTGGAACTGCTATAAGGAACATAACCGTAATAGAACTTAATGCTAGTAAAAGTGTACGTGGAAATGCTTTTCCTATTCCACTTGCAACGGATTTACCTGTTATTAATGAGTTTCCAAAATCCAAATGAATAACTTTTTTTAACCAATGACAATACTGAATTACCATTGGTTTATTAAGTCCAAGTTGTTCACGCAACTGTTCTACATCTTGATTTGAAACCGCTACTTCTTGAGTACCTAATATATTCATTACTGGATCTCCTGGTGCCAACTTTAAAATCATAAAACTAAAAAAGGACAAGAGAAAAAAGAATACTAAAACTTTAGCTAATCTCTTACTTATTCCATACATTTTTTATTTCACATCCAAATCTTTTGTTATCATATAAAACTCACTTGGGGAGGTTTTCCAATTACTAATTCGTTGATTATTATATGCTACTATTACATTTGGATAAGCTACATATGAGTTATAATTCTTTTTATTAATTATTGTAGTAGCCTGTTTAGCAAGTTCATTTCGTTTTGTTTCATCTATGCAGCTATTAAATTCATTTATAATAGCAGTTAGTTTATCATCATTAATATATCCATGATTAAGAGAACCCTCTGGTTTAATTGAAGAATTTAAATAGTAACCTGCGTCTCCTCTTGGAGCTGTAAGTAATGAATATACACAAAAATCCCAGTCATCACTTTTTAGATGGTTATCAACATTTTCACCTTCTACTATAGATATATTCATTTCTATGCCTATCTTTTTAGCATTCGATTGTACAAGTTGTGCAATAGGTGGTAATTCTGCTCTTGATGCATATGTAACTACTTTTAACTTTATTGGTTTGCCATTATCTAAAACCTTTCCATCAGTAACAGTTAATCCCGCCTTTTTGAAATTCTCAAGAGCTTTATCTAATCCAAATTGATTTTTTTTATAATCTATTGCAAAAGGAAGCCCTTCCATAAATGGACCATATGCAATAGTTGCTTGTGCTGACATTATATTCTCAACAATTTCTTTTCTATTTATAAGTGAATCTAAACCTTTTCTAAAATATTCATTGCCTGTAAGTGGTTTTTTTATGTTATATAATAATTCATTTGTACGCAATCCTGGCATAGTATCAATTGTAACCTTAGAATCCTTTTTAAGAGTTTCTATGGATTCAGCTGCTGGTTTGAAAATTATATCTGCATATCCAGACTGTAAAGCTTGAAGTCTTGCATTTGCATCTTGGTTAAATTCAAAATTTACCTTGTCCACCTTCACTTCCCCATCCCAATACTTGTCATTTTTTACTAATTGTATTGATGAATTATGTTTAAAGTTTTCAACCTTAAAAGCTCCTGTACCACAAGGTTTTGTATCTATATCAGAAGCATTTACATCTATAATTGCCGTATTTGGATGAACAAATTCTGATGGTAGTGATGCATTTGGTTTTTTTGTTACTATTTTTAAAATGTCTTCTTTAGCCTCCATAGATTCAATATTAAGCGCATTCTTAATACCTGGATTATTTTTAATACAAGCTTCTATATTTGCTTTTACTATATTTGCATCTAAAGAAGTTCCATTGTGAAATTTTATACCCTTTCTAACTTTGAACTCCCAATGTTTTGCATCCTTACTATTCCATTTTTCAAGTAACCATGGTTTAAGTTTTAAATCCTCATCTATTCTTACAAGTGTTTCAACTGCCCCAGTTCTTATTGGTATATTTCCACTTGCCTTTAAATGTGGATTTAATGTATTGGTGGCATGTACATAAAGATATGTAACTTTTTTCTCATCTTGTTTTTTATCATCTCCGATAGCTCCTGTATCCTTTGAGCCGTTACAGCCGGCAAAGGATATTACCATTAAAAATAACACTAATAAAATGCTTATACTTTTACTTATTTTATTTTTCATATAAATCCTCCTATACATAGTAAAAAATCCTTTTCATCGTCTAATAGATAAAAAGGATTTTTCATGAAATTGAATTAATTATATACAAAAATAAACCCCCTCCTATCATCCGTAGAGTATGATCTATAACAACAGGCAGGTCTTCTGACTTAAAAATCAACATAGTACAAAGCCTTCCCATATTAACAGTGGCATATTCTGCACTACTCTTTTATTACAGCGGCGGGACCGTACAGGAGTTACACCTGTTTCCCTTTTAATTGAAATAATAAATATTATTTCAAACCTGTTGTCTTATTATATTAACTTTTTAACAAATCTTACTAATTATATATTGAGTTTATTAATTTGTCAATATATTATAACTTTTTTAAAAATTATTAAATAATTATTGTCAAAGGTTGAAAAGGAATTATCACAAACATTGGATGATTTGTTTTGGGAAGAATAAATAAAAAACCCCGAATTATTTCTGGGTTTTTTATTTATATGATTTTTATCAAACTTTTAATGCTTATTAATATGTTCTTTATTACCATCATCTCTATTAATATCATTTTTATTACTCTTTAATTTAAAACTATTAGCAATATGGGTCCTTGAAAATTCTTCGTAAAACATTTTCTTATTTTTATTGAATAATCCTCTGAATAATTTAAATCCTATAATAAGAATAATAATCAAATATATAATATTAATAATACTTATTACTGTAGTATGAAAATTTGATAATAAATTCAAACCGAATATGATTCTTAATACAGATATAACTATTAGCCAAGAATATCTTTTTATCAACTCTATAAACTTTAATTTAGTGTTGCTTTCATTTACAATTTTTATTTTAACTAACTTTTTACCCAAAGTATATCCATTAGTTATATATGGTAACAAAATAATATATAAAATAAACCATATCGAAGTTATATCATTTTTCCTATTTATCAATGGAATAAAACTTATAACTAATAAATCTGCTGCAAAAGCTATTCCCCTTCTTATATAACCTACCTTTGATTCATCATAATTATATCTTAAATCTATTTCATCAATATTAGGAAGTATCTTTTTAGATATAGGAACTAAATAATATCCAATAACTCCACCTATAGTATTTAACATAAGATCATCTACATCAAACAATCTATAGGCATATTTATATATACCGAATATACCAGTTAATTGAGTTACTTCAAAAAACAAAGATGTAAGAAATGATATTGCTAATGCTTTTTTAAAGTTTATATTATAAAAATATCTTAAAAAGAATCCTAAGGGTGTTAATAATAATACGTTAAAAAACACCTGCCATAATCCCCTATTTTTTAATATGCTTGAATATGTACTAAATCCCCTAGCAACAAGATTACTATACTCTTTAAAAAAATCACCTATAAAATTAAATGGTATTAATTGAGGATGAATTATATGTTTAGGTACAAAGTTCCTATCTGGTAATGGTAATATTACTAAATAAAAGGCTGAAATTATATAAAATACAAATGCTATATGCATAAAAGATCTGTATTTACTTACAAAACCATGTTTTCTATACTGAATAATGCAATAAGGAATAAATGCCAAATATATTAAAAATATAACTGTCAATAATGCTATTTTTATTGGAAATACGTATGCATACATGATTAATACTCCCCCTTTCTTTTTTATAAGCCTATATTTATCATACTATTACAGTTAGTTTAAAAATTCTACTGCACTACATTATAACAAATTTCTTCAAAATCTCCTAATAACTTTTTTAAACTTTAAATTTATATTTAAAACTACAGTAGCAAATATAGAATATATAAATAAATTAATAATAGAGTAGAATTTTTAGGAGGTAATACATGAACTACGAAATAAAAGATTGCATTGACGCAGGCACTGAATATTGTCCCTGTCACTTAGCTGAAGCAAATGAATGTATACTTTGTTCACAGTTAAGAGACAAAGATTTTTGTGATTGTATAAATTGGAAAGGTGTTTGCATATATCAAGAATTTGTGTGGAACGGTAAAAAACCTAAAGAAGGAAGAAAAGAAATAGAGTGTACATTACTAGAGAAAGAATATCTTTATGAGGATTTAGCAATTTTAAAAATAGATGTACCACATAAATTAGCAAAGGAATTAACCTCCCCAGGAAGTTTTGTGTTTTTAAGAAATTTTTGTGAAGGACAGTTTTTTTCAGCCCCCATATCCGTTATGGAGTCAAATGTAGAGGAAAATATAATAACTTTAGCTTTAGAAATAAAAGGTATAAAAACAAAGAAAATAAATAAAGTAAATGCAGGTGAAAAAATACTTGTAAAAGGTCCCTTTTGGAATGGAATATTTGGTTTAAAAAATATAAATAAAAGCAAAGATAAAACCTCTATAGTTATAGCTAGAGGAATAGGTCAAGCTCCCATTGTACCTTTAATAAAAAAACTATATTCTAATGGGAATAAAATATATACTCTATTAGATGAAAAACCTTTTAATAAAAGCTTTATAGATAAATATTTAGAACAATACAATTGTCATGTAATTAATACTACTTTAATAGGAGATAAGGGAGAACTTACTTCAGAGTTTAAAAATATTCTCCTTTCAATTATCAGGAAAGAGGATGTAAATTTAGTTCATTCTTCGGCAGCAGATATAATAAACTACAATGTTTTAAATCTTATAGGAGAAACCATAGATTTTTCTTGTTGTAATAATGCAAAAATGTGTTGTGGAGAAGGTATTTGTGGCAGTTGTAGTGTAAAAAATAAATATTTTGATATAGAAAGATCTTGTAAATTGCAAATTGACCCTAGAAATATTTTAGAAGGAAGGAAGTTATTATGAAGGTAATAGTTATTGGTGGAGGTTGGGCTGGAGCTTCTGCAGCTATAACTGCAAAAAAAGCTGGTGCTCAAGTAATACTTTATGAAAAGACTGATATGTTAATAGGACTTGGAAATGTTGGAGGAATAATGAGAAATAACGGAAGATACACAGCAGCAGAAGAACTTATAAATTTAGGTGCAGGAGATCTTATTAAGATTACAGATAAAAATACAAGACATAAAAATATAGATTTTCCAGGGCATAATCATGCATGGCTATATGATGTGAATAAAATAGAACCAGATGTAAGAGATTATTTAAAGAGCTTAGGTATAGAAATAAATTTTATGAGCAGAGTGGTAGATATAGAAAAAGAAGATAAAACAATTAGAGGAATTTATCTTTCAGATGGAACTTATGTTAAAGGAGATGTTTTCATAGAAGCTACTGGCTCTACAGGTCCTATGGGAAATTGTCTAAGGTATGGAAATGGTTGCTCTATGTGTATATTAAGATGTCCCTCCTTTGGTCCTCGAGTTAGTATAAGTGCACGGGCCGGAGTAGAAGATTTACAAGGTGAAAGAGAAGATGATGTATACGGAGCCTTTAGTGGTTCTTGTAAACTTTGTAAAGAAAGCTTATCAGAGGATTTATTAAAGGAAATAGAAGAAAAAGGCTCTGTAGTTTTAAAAGTACCTCCTGAAGATGTTAATTTAGATAAGCTTAAATTAAAAGTATGTCAACAATATGCTCTAAAAGAATTTGCGGAAAATATCGTCCTTCTAGATACGGGACATATTAAGCTTATGTCCTCTTATTACCCTTTAGATAAGCTAAGAAAAATTAAGGGGCTAGAAAAAGCTAAATATATAGATCCATATGCTGGAGGTAAAGCTAATTCTATAAGATATCTATCCGTGGCTCCAAGAAGAGATAGTATGAAAGTAAAGGGAATTGATAATTTATTCTGTGCTGGGGAAAAAAGTGGCCTTTTTGTTGGGCATACTGAAGCTATGTGTACAGGTGCATTGGCAGGACACAATGCTGTAAGACACCTTTTAGGAATGCCTTTATTAATACTACCTAAAACCTTAGCTATAGGAGATTTGATATCCTATGCAAACTTTAAAATGGCTACAAAAGAAGGCAGAAGAAAAAGATACACCTTTGCAGGCGCAGAATACTTTGACAGAATGAAAAACACAGGGCTATATTCTACAGATAACCAAGAAATAGTTAAAAGAGTGGAAAAACTAAATCTTTTAGGCATAATGGAAGGAAAAATGGTATAAACCCTTAGTTAATGAACAAGTAACAATGAATAATGAATAATTATGGAGGATTTTCTTCCTTTCGTCAGAAAATCTTACATTTTATTAAACCCCACATTGGGTAAGGTTCTACCCAATGTGGGGTTATTTTTCTCAACTAATAGTTAACTACCAAATATTAATTACCTATTAAGAAATCTAAAATATTCCACCCATCAGAAGTCTCTCCTTTGTACAATTCTGTATATCAAATCATATTTAAAATAATATTTTTATCAAATAATAATTACCCTAATAAATTAAAATCCACCTAAAAATCTTATAAAATCAATGCACCAGTGAAATGATATAGCTGTTTCCAAATCTCTTTTATATTGTAAATAAGCCATAGATAATCCAAAAAATAAGCTAGTTAATATAAGCATTGTAATAGCATTTACTGGACTTATTATCCATAATTCAGAAAAGTGACACAAGCTATGAGGTACAACTCCTAAAAACATACTTATGACTACCATATGTTTTTTATCAATATGCTTATCTAAAATAGTAATAAATGCATTCATTATAAAAAATCTAAATATTATTTCTTCTGCAATACCTGGCTGAAGAGCTAAAAAAGCTGATGTAATTGGATTTTGCCAATTTAAATAGTACATTGTATTTTTAAAATACAAGAAATTTACAATGCCTAATGGTATACTTATAAATGCCCCTAATACAAAAGATGCTGCTGCTTTTTTAAATTTACTCTCTACCAATGAGGATTTAATATTATTATCACCCTTTGATAATAAGCATGCAGCTACAAAAGAGGAAAAAAGAATTATGGCTTCTTTTATAGTAGTACCAATATCAGATCTATTTAAAAGACTTACAGAACTAATTAAAGTTAATACTATTGCTGGAAATATAAATTCAGCTTTTATATGTTTAATTTTAATCACTATAACTATAAATGAAGCAATTCCTATTAAATACTCTGTCCACATCCATGCTCTATACATGAACATTCCATCATCTTTTACTTGTGTAACTTTAATTGATAATATATAACTAATAATAAAAACTATAAATGTAACTGCGGAAAATAAATAAACATTCCTCTTACCTTTACTTTCAGTTTTACTAAAAATATTATGATTTATTTGCATCTTTACCTCCAATCATTTAGAAATATATAACATATTATGTATTATAATTTATATTTTACCATACGATAAATTTATATGAAACCCATTATATTTATTTAATTATTAACCTAAGTATATATATTAGTTTACAAATAAAGATTTATCCAATGACATAGCCGTTTTTTACTCCCACCTTCTTCAAAGTGGAAGTGAAAAACGGCTACGTACCTGGATAACGATTTCTAGTCTTTAGAGTGAGTAAAAACTCCCTCTAAAGACTAGAACCCTGTTTATATTAAATAGATAAGCGTACTGCTGATTTTCTTTTTCTATCCATTATGTATTTTTTGATTCTTAATACTGCGTAAGTTCCAAAAATCAAAGTATAAATTATAATATCAATCCAGTGTTTATGAATTTTTGCAGAGTACAATACCATTACATGAATATATATCATAGCAAAGAATGGATAAGCTAATCTTTGAACCTTTTTCCATGTATATGCTTTCATTTTACTTCTTACACATTTAAAAGAGGTTATAAAAAGTGGTACCATAATTGATATCATAATGATAGTCAATGATACAGCTATAATATGTGTTCTACTTAAGGAACTTGGATTTAAAAATAATTTTGGGAAATAGTGTAACCCGTAAACTATATTATGCCCTATAGTTGAAATACACGCTATTATAGATATTTCTCCTCTTATACTAAACAATCTTTTTACTATTGTGTTGTTTTTTCTAATTGCTCCTAGAAACATAACGATAATAAATGTTGCTGTTGAAAAAGCTCCCCTTTTAAAAGGTCCTACAAGATAGGTTGTAATCCATTTTGGATATATTTCATACATTTTAACATTATAATAATAGATTACAAACACTGTGAGTATAATCATTAAGCAATAAAAAATCCATGAATTTTTCTTTATCTGTGCGCTTAATGTTGAATAAAATATTACTGAAAATAATAGTGATATAATAAGTATCATTTTAATCCGTTACCAAAAGTCTATAAAACCCTCTAAAAAGATTATAAAAATCTATAACTTTTGTTTCTTTCCTACTTCATAGTATCCGATTTTACCAAGTCTACTTTCATTTGTGTAACACTCCATAGGCTTTGCTATTGCCTTTGATAAGTGTTTATTTTTCATTATATTAGATACTTTTAAATCCTCCATAACTATCCTATCTGGTTTGGCTTTCACCATCTTAGAAGTAGTCTTATGTATATGATTTAATCTAATATTTTTAAGTTTACTATGAAGCTTTTTAATCTTCTTTTCAAGTTTTGCAATGTTCCTAGTTTTTTGATAACTCTCCCCCTTCTTATTTATAATATATTTTTTTGAACATTGTCTTTGAAGTCTTTTTAACTTTTTACTTAGCTTTTTAACTTTGTTTGTTTTATTAATATTTAAAGTATCTAAACCATCTATATTTGTTATTGCTAATTGTTTTCATCTAACAAAGATTACTTATAAGTATTAAGACTATTTTATAATATCACCTTGTCTTTTATTAGTCAATAATATTTTTCAATTGAAATCATTTATCAATTATTTTTTTGATAGATTTCTATATAATTCCGAAGTGATATAGCTAACAAGTTCCATATGCTCTAAAATATTCGTTTTAAACATTTCATGTAATTGGTACTTTTGTATATATTCCGTAATTATATTTCTGTCAGAAACTTTTTCATAATTATTACCATCATTCTATGAGAAATATATTTTTGGTATAAATAATGTATAAAAATAAAAAAAGATAGGCTGTCGCACTACGGAACTTACATACAATATATTGTAGTATTTATTCTTAATGCCACAGCCCTCCAAATAAATTATTTAAAATATAGTTAGATTAACGTTTATGGCAACAGCAATTTATATTTAGATAAACATTCTTAGCATATATATTAACTTTACCACAGTTTGGACATTTATGGTGCTTGTCTTTTCTTCTATCGCTGCTCTCAATAGCTTCCTTCATTTCTATTAATTCTTCTATATTAATATTATCTATCTCCATTAATTGTTCACCTCTTTTCATTTTTAACGCATAAATAACACCAACTTTTTGTAACTGTTCTTCTGTATTAATGGTGTTTACTTTTATCTTATGCACCTACTCTTTAATTTGTTCCTATATTTATATAAAATTTTATGTTTTTCTACATATTATTACAAAATACCTCAAGATGAAAAATAAGATGTTTATATAAATTATTTTAATATTTTAGTTTACTTTTAAATTTAGTTAACATAATTATTTTTAAGTAACCTTCTTATCTTTGTAATAACTATCGTACTTATAAGCTCCGCTAAATTACAAAATAATATGTATTCTTTTATTTATTCCACTTCTCAGATTCTATTTTAAAATAGAAAAAGCACCCAGAAAACTGGATGCTTCTTTTCTTCTAGCTTACTTAGTTTTAGTCATTTTTTCTTAATAAATCGTTATACTCATTAAGCAACTTGTCCAACTTTTGGCTTAATTGTATAACATTTGGGTCAAGAAGTTCATTTTTCTCATTTATAAGTTGATTCATTAGGTGTCTAACTTCTTCTATTTTGTCTAATAATAAATCTTTCTTTGACATAGTACTCCTCCTTTCTCTTTTAGATTACACATTCCGAGGAGCACTATGTAATGATTTATAAATTTAAGAAATATAGAAAACACCTGGTTTTCCAGATGTTCTAATATAATGAATATTGGAAAAAGCAATATTCATTAATTCTTTTCAATTGAATTTTACCTTTTCCCTTATAAAGTATTTCTGATATTCTTCCTTTCTCCTTTACAAAATAAAAAATACCGCATATTCACATTGAATAATACGGTGTTTTAAATAAATTATTTGATTATATAATTTTTACACGTTATAATAATATACATTAAGCAAATATATTCTGACATATTAGTTACCTATTAGAAAATCTAAAATATTCCACCCATCAGAAGTCTCTCCTTTATACAATTCTGTATACCCACATCTCTTACAACTGATAGTAATGAATTTCTTATTCTGTATATCAAATATTTTTGCAAAGTTTCCACCTGTTGCTTGAAACTGATCCGATTCGTATTCATTATTTCCGCACTTTGGACAAATGTATTGTCTTTTTTCCATTTTAATTCTCCCCTTAAACTTTTATATATATAATTATACCATATTTAAAATAATATTTTTATCTCATATTTATACATTGATATAAAGCCTTTTTGGGAAATGCCTTCTTTAATACAGGTGCTTATAAATGCGAAAGTCCCCAATACCCCTATTACATAATGAATCCAAGTATTGGCATAGGCATACATAATATATATAAAAACAATCACAGAAAATATTACGATAATAATTTCCATGTGAGTTTTTCTTGTTAGTATTATTAATTCTTTCATATATTTTAGCTGTCTTAATAGGCAGAATTATATGCTAACTTATAATTTTCTATTATTGTCAAATGCTAAATTAAAAGAACCAACTCACAAATTTTATTCATAAGTTGGTTCTATATTATATTTTATAAATTTAATTCATTGATTCTATAATATTTTGGGCAAGTTCTTCTATTGAATCCATGTCATCTTTTTTTATAGTAGAATTCAATGATATTTCATTATCTAAAATTGTCATTTCTTTCATTTCATCTAAAAGCTTATACATTAATTGTCCTGATTGAGGGGCCCAGGATCCATTTTCAATGAGAGCAAAGGTACGCTTTTGTAGATTTAATGCTTTCATATCCATAATATAATTAAACATTGGCGGATAAATGTTTAAATTGTAAGTTACAGAAGCAAGAACCACATGACTGTATTTAAATGTCTCAGAAATAAGATAAGATACATGAGTTTTTGAAACATCATACATAGCCACATTGGTCATTCCCTTTTCCACTAGCCTTGTTGCTAAATCGTTGGCAGCAGCTTCTGTATTTCCATACATTGATGCATAAACAATCATTACACCTTTTTCCTCAGGTTCATAACTACTCCACTTATCGTACTTATCAAGTAAGTAATCTAAATTATTACGCCATACTGGTCCATGTAATGGACAAATAATTTTAATATCTAAATCTGCTGCTTTCTTTAACAAAGATTGAACATGAGCTCCATACTTTCCTACAATGTTTGTATAATATCTTCTTCCCTCATCAATCCAATCTCTGTTAATGTTTATCTCATCATTAAATAACTTACCATCTAAGGAACCAAAAGAGCCAAAGGCATCGGCAGAAAATAGTATGCCTTCAGTAGTGTCATATGTTACCATAGCTTCTGGCCAATGCACCATTGGAGCAGACACAAATACTACTTGGTGTTTTCCAAAGGACATAGTGTCTCCTTCTTTAACTTCTATTACTTTTTCATCTATATTAAAACCAAATTGATTCATAAACATAAGTGCTTTTTCAGTACATATAATTTTTACATCAGGATAACGAAGAATAATTTCTTCAACACATGCTGCATGATCTGGCTCTACATGGTTAATTACCATATAATCTAAAGGTTTGTTCCCTAAAACTCCTTTAACATTTTCAATGAACTGGCGACAAATTGACCAGTCTACAGTATCAAAGAGTACAGTTTTTTCATCTAAAAGTAGATAAGAGTTATAGGAAACTCCCTTTGGAATGGGATGAATATTTTCAAAAAGGGCAAGGCGACGGTCGTTGCCACCAACCCAATAAAGGTCTTCAGTTATTTTTCTAACACAATACATGAGTTCAATCCTCCTTTAAGCTTCTATAAATTCATCTTTTTCTTCACCACAAGCGGGACATGTCCACTCATTAGGTAAGTCTTCAAATAGTGTACCAGGAAGTATTTCTCCTTCTGAATCACCTTCACCTGGATCGTATTCATAACCGCATCCATTACAAACATAATGTTTCCAATTTGGAACAATTTTTTTAGGAACAGCTCTTTTCATTTTCTTCATTGGTGGAGCCTCTTTTTTAGGTTCTCCATTATCTAAAGCCTTAATAAGTAATGGTAACACTTCCATTAAATCTCCTACTATGCCGTAATCAGCATTTTTGAAAATTTTAGCGTTAGGATCTATATTTATAGCAACAATTGTAGTAGCATTCTTTATGCCTTTTAAATGCTGACCTGCACCTGAAATACCACAAGCAATGTAAAGATTTCCGTTAAATTTTTGACCTGACATACCAACATAACGATTTAATGGTACATATCTTAAGGTTTCAGCTACGGGACGAGAAGAACCTATAGCTGCACCAGCTTGAACTGCCAAGTCTTCTATAAGTTTCATATTTTCTTTTTCTCCTATACCTAGTCCTACACTTACTACCCTTTCAGCTTTATTAATAGGAGTATCTAAAGGTATTCCAACAGTAAAATCATAACCATCTGCCTTAAGAGCCTCTACAAGGGCATCAACTCTTTCTTTAGGAGTTCCTTCATTGAACATTACTTTCTTACGATAACCTGTAGCAGGTCCACCTTGAGAAACTGTAGCTGTTTTATTAGGTTTTGCCACCTTACCAATAATATGAGAAGCAATGACAATACGTTGAATTTCATTAGTTCCTTCATATATTGTACAAATTTTAGCATCTCTGTAGGCACGCTCAACTTCCATACCTTTTAGATAGCCATTTCCTCCAAATATTTGAAGAGCGTCATTGACAATTTCAAGACAAACATCAGAAGCATATTGTTTTGCCATAGCTGATTCCATACTATAAGGTTCATTATTTTCCTTTAATTCTGCAGCACTGTAAATAAGTAATCTAGCTGCCCTGAGTTTTGTTGCCATATCAGCTAATTTAAAAGCAATGACCTGTTGCTGACAGATAGGTTTGCCAAATTGAATTCTTTCTTTTGAATACTCCAGTGCATGTTCATAAGCACCTTGGGCAATGCCGAGAGCTTGAGCTGCAATACCAATACGACCACCATCTAAGGTAGACATGGCAATTTTAAAACCTTCCCCTTCTTTTCCTAATAAATTTTCTTTAGGTACCTTAACATTGTTGAAAATTAACTCTCCAGTGGCAGAGGAACGAATACCCAATTTATCATAATGTTGACCAAAACTAAAACCTTCCCAGCCCTTCTCTACAATAAAAGCACTAATGCCACGAGTACCAATATTTGGTGTAGTAACTGCAAAGATAATATAAATATCAGCCTTGCCTGCGTTGGTTATAAATATTTTACTACCATTTAGAATATAATGGCCTCCTTCTAAAACAGCAGTAGTTTCTGTACCACCAGCATCACTACCGGCATTTTCTTCTGTTAGACCAAATGCACCAAGTTTTTCTCCCTTTGCCAGTGGAATTAAATATTTTTGTTTTTGTTCCTCTGTTCCATAGTCAGCAATTGGATATGCACCTAAAGATGTATGAGCTGAAAGAATTACTCCTGTACCACCATCTACTCTAGATAATTCTTCAACAGCAATTGCATAGCTTATTACATCTAAACCAGCTCCACCATATTCTTTAGCATATGGAATTCCCATCATACCCATTTTAGCTAGATTTTTAATAGCCTCTGTTGGAAATTCATTTTCTTTATCCAACATAAATGCTATAGGTTTAACTTCTTCTTCTGCAAATTCTCTAATTTTACTTCTTAAATTTTCATGTTCTCCTGTAGTCTTAAAAAACATATACTTACCCCCTTTAATTTCACTATAATATTTACCATATTCGAGATATCATTGAAAATATACCTTAAGTATCTATTTTTATTATATACCTTTTAAGTATACATTTCAATACTATTTTTAACTAATCTTCGTAAGAATTTGAATATTAGTATTAGGGGACGGTTAATGAAAATTTATCAATTACATGATAAATTTTCATTAACCGTCCCCTGCTTTTTGTTTTTTATAAATTTACTATTGTATCTAGGGCAACTTCCATCATTGCTTTAAATGTAGTTTGTCTTTCTTCAGCACTTGTAACTTCATGTGTTACAAAATGATCACTTACTGTTAATAATGTTAAAGCATTAACTCCATATTTAGCTGCAATTGTATATAGGGCTGCTGTTTCCATTTCCACTCCCAAACATCCGTATTTAGCCCATGTTTTCCAATCTTCTTTGTCATCATCATAGAATATATCTGAACTATATATGCTTCCAACTTTAGGTTCAAATCCCTTTTCTACTGCTATATCATAAGCTGGTTTTAATAGATCAAAACTTGCTGTTGGTGCAAAGGTTCTTCCTTTGAATGGTACTAAATTAATGTTTGAATTTGTACAAGCTGACATGGCAATTATTAAATCTCTAACCTTAACTTTTTCTACATAACTTCCACAAGTCCCAACTCTTATTAGATTTTTGACTCCATAACTTTCGATTAATTCAGTAGCATAAATTGACATTGATGGAATACCCATTCCTGTTCCTTGAACTGAAACTCTTTTACCTTTATATGTTCCTGTAAATCCATACATACCTCTTACTTCATTGTAGCAAACTACATCTTCTAAAAATGTATCTGCGATAAATTTAGCCCTTAGGGGATCTCCTGGTAATAATATACTTTCTGCAATGGCACCTTCTGGTGCATTAATATGAATACTCATTTTAAACCCTCCATATAGTTATTTTGTAAAGTATTAAAGAAGTTTTTCTAATACTGATTGTCCAATTGTATTTTTAGGCATATCTATTTCAAAATTTTCTGCTATGGTAGCTCCTATAGTGGCAAAACTATTACTTGTTTCCATTAACCCATTTCCTGTCATAGAAGGTGAGTATGCTAAAAAAGGAACATATTCACGAGTATGATCAGTACCTTTATAAGTTGGATCATTTCCATGATCCGCAGTAATTATTAATAAATCATCTTCTTTTAATTTATTTAATAATTTTTCTAAGTTAACATCAAATTTTTCTAGTTCTTCTGCATAACCTATTGGATTTCTTCTATGTCCCCATAAAGCGTCAAAATCTACTAAATTAACAAAACATACTCCTTTAAAATCTTTATCCATTATTTCCAAGGTTTGTTCCATTCCATGTACAGAGCTCTTTGATGCATTTGACTCTGTTATACCTTCGCCATCAAATATATCCTTTATTTTTCCAACAGATATTACATCTAATCCATTATCTTTTAAAGTATTAAGAACAGTAGTTCCATATGGTTTTAGAGCATAATCATGTCTATTACTTGTACGCTTAAATTCTCCTTTTTTCATTCCCACATATGGTCTTGCTATAACTCTTCCAACTTTCCATTCATCTTTAAGGGTTAAATCTCTTGCAATTTCACAACAACGATAAAGTTCATCTAATCCAAAGATTTCATTTTCTTCATGACCACAAATTTGTAAAACAGAGTCTGCTGAAGTATATACAATCATATCACCTGTTTTTATTTGATGTTCACCAAGTTCATCTAAAATTTCAGTACCACTAGCACTTTTATTTCCTACAATGCTACGACCTGTTCTCTTGGATAATTCATCTAATAATTCTTGAGGAAATCCTGTATCTGTAAATGTTTGAAAAGGCTTTTCAATTTTAAGACCCATCATTTCCCAATGACCAGTCATTGTATCTTTTCCCACACTGGCTTCCTTCATTTTCATAAAATAAGCTAATGGTTTTTCAACTGGCTCCACATGATTTATTGAATGTAAATTAGCCAGTCCTAGTTTTTGTAAGTTAGGAATATTGAAGCTTTCTACAGATTCTGATATATGTCTTAAGGTATCTACACCTATATCGCCATATTCTTTTGAATCTTCAGTTTCTCCAATTCCAAGTGAATCTACTACAATTGTAAAAATTCTATTATACTTTTTCATAATTTCCCCTCCTAAGTTGTAAATATATTTTGTTATTTAAATTTATATTAATGTAATTAATCCTACAATCATTGCACTTAAAACACTAACTGCAAATCCACCAATCATGGATTTAAAAGCTAGTCTTGCAAGTGTGTTTCTTTTTTCTGGGCACAATGTAGAAATACCTGAAATACAAATTCCCATACTAGAAATATTAGCAAAACCACAAAGTGATATAGTAAGTATTAATCCAGTTCTATGGCTTAATGCTGTAAACATTTTTCCCAATTGTTCGAAGGCAACGAATTCATTTAAAATTAATTTACTTCCTAATAATTGACCTGCTGTAAATATATCTGAGCCATTCAATCCCATAAAAAATCCAAATGGAGCAAATATATAAGAAAAGATTTGTTGTAAGGTTATACCGAAAACTCCCAACATTCCATTAACTAATGCTACTAAGGATATAATGGCAAGTAATGAAGCACCAATTGCTACAGCTGTTTGAAAACCATTTAGGGCACCTTCTGAAATAGCTCCTATAAGATTTTCATTATTTCCCTTATTATCCATACTTACATCTGCAATAGTCTGAACCTTTTCTTTTTCAGGTAATAGTATCTTTGCAATGGCAATACTCCCCATTGGTACCATAGCACTAGCTATTAATAAATATTCCATAGGAATTCCAAGGGCTGTATATCCCCCTATTATAGTGGCAGACATACTTCCCATACCTGATATTAACACAACTGTAATTTCACTATCTGTCATTTTATTTAAATATTTACTAATTAATATTGGACTTTCAGTTTGACCTAAAAACATATTAGCAACAGCAACAAAACTTTCAACCTGTGTTGTACCTAATATTTTACCTATAACTTTTCCTATGATTTTAACTATGAAACCCAATACTCCTAAATAATATAGAGCTGCTACTAAGGCTGAAATAAAAACTATATTTCCTAATACTTGTATAGCAAATATCATACCTGTTGGATATGAAGCATCTCCAAGACTACCAAATAAAAATCCTATTCCTTCCTTACCATAGTCAAGAACTTTCGTAACTGCATCAGAAACCTTTAATAATCCACTTCTTCCGGCTGGAAACTTTACTAGCAAAAATGCAATAATAAACTGTATTCCTATAGCTTTTGCCACTGTTTTATAGGGAATGCTCTTTCTATCAGAAGACAATAAATACATTATTCCTAATAATACCACTACACCTACTAAATTTATAATTATATTCATTTTTACCTCCTATGGATAATAATTATTATTTACTACAATATTGGAATACGATTACACAAATGCTTCATCGAAAATATTTTATGTGCAACTTGTCTAACAAGTTGTATTCTTGTCTGTATTAAAACAATATCATGCATATCGTTTACATGTCAAGAGAATTTGCTAAACCTTTTTATGCATTGAAATGGAATTATAATCAAGCTATAATGAATATAACGATTTCATTAATGGACTTGTTTGGACAAGTTTATTTTTTATAGAAAGGTGTTTTTTATGAATGTTTTTAATATAATGGACAAACCAAAAGAATTAAAATATGTTACTGTATATAACCAACTCTTTAAAATGATAAATGAAGGAATCTTTGTAAAAGGAAGCAGATTACCATCAGAACCTGAATTATCTAAAATGATAGGTGTTAGTAGAACTACATTGCGTCAAGCACTAGCTCTACTACAAGAGGATGGATTAGTAAAAAATATTCATGGAAAAGGTAATTTTATAATAAAATCTAAAAATGAAAAGATAATTGGATTAGAAAAAATAGGTCATCCTGTTTATAAATGTATAGATCAAAAAATTGATGTTGTGGAAATATCAATTCGTATAGAGCCTTCAACAGATTATATAGATCAAACTTTTGGACGTAAAACTACCGCTGTAGCTTTGATTGATAGATGGTATAAATTTAAGGATAAGGCAATAGCTTATACTTTTACTTTAATTCCCATTGATACTGTTTCCAATTTAGACATTGATTTAAATGATCAAGATAAAGTTTTAAAGATTTTAGAAGAAGATATTTATGAAATATGTGATGATATATTGTTAGAACTAAAATATTCTACTTCAGGAAACTTTGCTGCTAAAAAGTATCAACTTTCACATGAAGATCAATTTTACTTAATCCAAGAAACTTTATATAAAGGTAATAAATTTCCTATAATATCTAATAAACACTATTTACCTATAGAATCTAGTTCAATTAAATTTCATCCTTTAAAATAAACAATACCTGGGCAGGTTGTATGGAGATTAAATTAATTTTCGTATACCCTGCCCAAATTATTTTTATTTGGATATATTGATGTAACTAAATTAATTCAATATAAATATCTATTATACAGCATAACAAATAGTTAATATAAAAACCTATAGGATTGTACTATAATTAATTTGGAGATTGAGATAAAATTAACAAATTAATTTAAGCCAAGCAGTCAACCTTATATAATAAAACCATTCTCAAAATTATAATTTTTACATAGTAAAGGAGTTAGAGAAAAGTATCTAACTTCTTTTATATTAGAATTTAGAAAGGAAGTATCATTGTGAATAAAAAAACTAGATTTGAAAATATATTAACTATTGGTACAGTGCTTATTATTTTACTGATATGGTTTATGGCATCAACACTTGGATGGGTTGATCCTAAATTGATACCTTCTCCTAAATCAGTATGGACCGCTTTAGTTGATATTATGCAAAATGGATATAAGAATTATACATTGCTACAACACTTAGGGGCAAGTATAGAAAGACTTGTTGTTGCTTTTTTCTCTGCTGTTATCATTGCAACTCCTCTAGGCCTTGCTAGTGGATATAATTCAAAGATTAGAGCACTTTTAGAACCTATTATAGAATTTTATCGACCACTTCCACCATTGGCTTATTATACACTTTTAGTTTTATGGTTAGGAATCGAAAATGAATCTAAAATCGCACTTTTGTTCTTAGCTTGCTTTGCTCCAATTTATATTTCATGCGTATCAGCAGTTATAAAAATAAAAGAAGATTATATAAATAGTGCTTATACAGTAGGTGCTAATAAATGGCAAGTATTTATTTATGTAATATTTCCAGCATGTTTACCTGATATATTTACAGGACTAAGAACAGCTCTAGGTGTTGCTTATACAACACTGGTATCAGCTGAAATGGTTGCAGCTAAATCTGGTATAGGTTGGATGGTGTTAGATGCAAGTCGTTATTTAAGAAGTGATATCATTTTTTTAGGAATCATCATAATGGGTATAACAGGTATTTTATTAGATAAAAGCATACAATTTATTGAAAATAAAGTTGTTCCTTGGAAAGGTAAGGAATAAAAATACAATATACTAAATTAAGGAGGATAATTATGAAATTTAAAAAGGTATTAGCAAATGTTATAATGTTAACTATAATAGCAACATTATTTGTAGGATGTAAAAATTCAAAGGAACCTGCAAATAAAGCTTCATCAAATCTACCTAAGGTAGTAAATATAGGTACTCAACAAATGCCTAATGACGAGAAAATTGCTATAGCAAAGGGTTTTTTCGAAGAGGAACTTGGAATCAAAGTTAATATTGTTGAATTTAATGCCGGTGATATAAGAAATGCAATGATTGCAAAGAATATTGATTTTGCCCTACTTGGATCAGCTTCTGCAACACTTGGAATCGCAAGCGGTATGGATGCAGAAGTAATTTGGATACATGAAGTCCTTGGTGATGCAGAAAGATTAGTAGCTAAAACTAATTCAAATATTAATTCTATAAAGGATATTACAGGCAAAAAAATTGCCACTCCATTTTCTACTACAGCACATTATAGCTTGTTAAAAGCTTTAGAATTAAATAATATTTCTCAAAAGGATGTAACAATATATGATATGCAAATGTCTGATATATATGCAGCGTGGAAAAGGGGCGACATTGATGCAGCTTATGCATGGGAACCTACCCTTTCTGACCTTTTAAAAGAGGGTAAAGTTTTAGTTTCCAGTAAGGATTTAACTAAAAAAGGCATCGTTACATCTAATGTAGAAATTGTTAGAAGAGAATTTGCTGAAAAGTATCCAGATATTGTAACAAAATATATTAAAGCTGTTAATAAATCTATTAAACTTTATAATGAAAATCAGTCTGAGGCCACTAAAACAATTGCAAATGCTCTACATATTACAGAAGAAGACGCATTAAAACAAATGCAAGGTTCAATTTGGCTTACTGCTGAACAACAATTAGATTCTGCTTATTTTGGAACAAAGGATAAGAAAGGCAATTTAGTAAATTCATTAAAAGACATAGCTGATTTTTTATATGAACAAAAGAGCCTTATGACTAAACCAGAATTATCTACTTTTGAAAAAGCTGTAAATCCATCATATATAGAAAATGCTTTGAAATAAATTTTTGTATTAATTCAATAAAGTTTAAAGCAATATAATAGGAACGGAGAATTTTACATGAATGAGATATTAAATGATAAAAAAGATTATGTTGTATCGTTGAAAGATATTAATTTAAGTTATTCCGGCGAAAAAGGCGATGTTTCTGCCCTTCAAAACATAAATTTAGACATTAATGAAGGGGAATTTATATGTGTACTTGGTCCATCAGGCTGTGGTAAAAGTACATTGTTAAAAATTATTGCAGGATTTCTTAAACCATCAGATGGTACGGCTGCAATGGATGGACAAATTATTAATGAACCTAACTGGCATAGAGGTGTTGTTTTTCAAAGCCCTACCTTATATCCATGGCTAAATATTCATGATAATGTTGCTTTTGGCTTAAAAATGAGAAAGTTTCCTAAAAATGATATTGAAGAATTAACAAATAAATATTTAGATCTTGTTGGATTAAATGATTTTAAAAATCTTAAACCCTATGAACTTTCTGGGGGAATGAAACAAAGGGCATCTCTTGCAAGGGTTTTGGTAAATAAACCTAGAATGATTTTAATGGATGAACCTTTTGGAGCATTAGATGCTCTAACAAGAGAAAATATGCAAACCTTAATAAGAACAATCTGGACTAAAACAAAAAATACAGTTTTTCTTATTACCCATGATGTTGATGAAGCATTATCACTTGCTACAAGGATTATTGTACTATCTAAAAGACCTGGCAAAATTCTTAAGGAGTTTAATACAGAATTTACTTATGAAATTTCTGGTACAAATAATGAAAATGTAAGATATTCTGCTAAATATATGGAAATAAGAGAAGAAATCTTAAACATTATTAATTCCCAAAATTAATAATGTTTTAGGGACGGTTAATGAAAATCTATCATTTAATATATATGATAGATTTTCATTAACCGTCCCCTATTTTTCAATAATTATAGATTTTCTTTCCTATGATAATATAAAAAATTAAATCCATTATACTCTGATGTACCTATAAAATCCTCATGAACATGATAATCAAAATTATATTCTTCATCATCTTCCATTCCTATCATATATTCAAGGTCACATGCAAATTTTAAAAATACATCTCTATTAGTTGAGATTATTAAAATATTTTTAATACGCTTTGTACTTAATTTTTTTTCAAGTCGCCAGTGGTCTGGGTATTTTATATTATTATTTTCAATAATGACTTCTTTTTTGTATTCAACAGGAATACTTTTGATTTTAATAGCTTTTAATATTTCTTTTGGTTTAAGTTGTGTTCCACAATAATTCACTAGTACAATATCCATATCGAATATACCATATTTAAATATATCTCTATATTCATTTGAAGTTATAGGTTTCGTTTTTATATATATTATTTCTTGTGAATTAAGATTTGCTGCTAGAATGAATACTTTTCTTAAAAATTCATAGGCTATTGAATTTCCCATTATAGCTTTATCCCAAACTATTGGGTCTACTGCTGTAAGCTGTTTAGGTATCTTTTCAGGAATATATATTTTTAAATTTTTATTTCCATGCAGTATTACATCTCTTATTTTAAATTTCATTTTCTCCCCCATTATTTCTCCTGATCTTTTATTAATATTCTTCTACTACTATCTCTTCTTTTTTATCCTCCTTTTTACAAATAGTAAGCATAAACATTATTAGAAATATTTCTGCATTTACTTTTACAAAATCATATAATGAGTATATATAAATATTAATGTTTTCATATACATCTACTAAAGCTCCTATTATACCTATTACTAATATAAATAATAGTATTTTCCAAAGATATTTTTTACCAATTTCTTTTCCCTTTTCTAGGGCAATTTCTGGAGTTGTATCATGGTATACTAAATAAGATTTACATGGCATTAAGACTATTTCAAAATATAACGCTAGTCCTATTGTTAAAAGGGCTATAAATGGTACTCTAAAAGCAAAAATGCTTAAAAGTGTAACCCCTAATATAATAGCATATATAATTATGCTTAATCCCAGGTACCTTAAATAAAATCCTAAACTTTCTTTAAATTTTTCCTTATAATTTATATCATCTTTATTTAAAAATGCCTTCATAATTACTATTAAAAATACTTCAAATAAAGATACTATAAATAAATTAAATATTATTTGTATTGCATATTTAGCTACAATGGAACTATTAACTCCAAAATTTCCTGTTAAAATTTCTTCCTGTCTCATGAAAGTAAATTTATCAAAGATCATACTTTCAGTAAGTATGAACACAATAATTTCAAATGCTACCTTTACTAAAATAAACGGTAATATGAAATTAAAGCTTTCTTTATAATTTTTCCAAGTTTCTTCGTACATACCAATCCTCCTAAATAATTTTTAATTATTGTTGTATATATTTAGTATATTCCTCTAAGTACAATATAATTTTTTATTTAGTAAATAGTAATGAATATTTTTATTTATATAAAGCATAGTCTAAACTATCAACATAATCCTTTGCTTCCTTTAGTCCCATTCCTGTAGCATCTCTTAACTTTTTTATTGCCTTAATTTTTTTATTTTCCCTAACAAGTTCTATTAATTCATTTTTCAGTTCATCACTTATAGATCTTCTAGATAATTCAGGTAATCCAAGATGCTCCATAATTCTATCTAATTTTGATTCTATCCGTTTTTGGTCACGTTGTAATATGCTACTATTTATATTAATAATAGTCAGCAAAGCAATTATTAAACCTATAGATATGTATTCCATATAGTATCAAACTCCTTTAAATATATTTATATAATATGTATTTATTATACTATATATGGTAAAATACTTCCCATATATAAAGCTAATTTAATACTATATATAATGATACAGATAATGAAAATTCTTAATAGAAATTACAAATTTTCACTATCCGTCCCATTATATCAATAAATTAATATTCTAATTCTAATGTTTTCTCTTCCGCTTTTTCTTCTCTTTTACAAATAGACATAACGAACATATAAAAATAGACTTGTATATTTGTACTTATAAAGCTTATAAATATATAGGCAATAAAATTAGTTTTTGGAGTTATATTTAATGTTGACATTATACCTCCCATAACACCTAGCATAATACCTGTTACAATACCTATTAATATTATTTCTCCTGAATACTTTTTACCAAGTTCTATTCCTTTTTTTAAGGATTCTCCTACACTTGTATTGTAATATACTAAATATGCTTCGCATGGTGTTAATATTATATTAAAATAAATCATTAGAATAACCATAAATGGTATGAGTATAGTCCAAAATCCTAAAAATATCAGCACCATTGATATTGCAGAAATAATTATATTTAATACCAAATATCTTAAATAAAAACCTATACTTTCTTTGAAATCTTCACCATAGCTTATATTTTTTTCATTTAATAATGACTTTATAGTTATCATTAAAAATGAGTAAAATATAGCTCCTATAAATAGTTCTAATGATATTGGTATTATATTATCTATTATTAATTGATTAAATATTGATAAGTTTTCTATTAGACTTCCTCCTTTTCCAAATAAATCATAATCAGTAAATGCTAAATTTAAACCAGTACTTTTAAAAAGTATTTGTACTAAAATAAATGGCAGTAAGAATTTGAATCCTTTAATATACTTATTCCAAACTTCTTTATACATAAAATTAAACCTCCTATAAATTATTTAATTATATTAGTCTTTAATCTTTTCTAATTTTTAGTTAGTTGGTTAGTTACATGTATAACTAACTATATCACTAATGATACTAATTTGCAACTAAAACTCAAAATTAAAGTTATCTTTGTATTTTTTAAACAGAGAAAAACTAGGCTAAAATTAAGCTAGTTTTAATGCATTTATATTATAATTCCAATATTTTATTACCTGATTTACTTCCATATTTTTTTGATTTACTTTTTTCTATTTAATACATCTTCTCTTTTACAAATATACATAGAAAACATAAGTATATAGAATTTAATACTTACTTTTAAAAGATCCATTAATGAATATGTTATGATATTAAGATTTGTTGATGCATTGGTTAGTATATTTATAAAAGTTATTATAAAGCTTAAAAATATTATTCTCCAAAAATAATCTTTTCCTAGTTTTACTCCATCTGATAAAGCTTCATCTATACTTGAATTATAGTATACTAAATATGCTCCACAGGGTTTCAATAATGTATCCATAGATACTATAAGAATTGGGGATATAAGAACTGTATATGGGGATATTATAAAAATTCCACTTACAAGTGTTACTATTGCTAATATGATAGTCATTATTATATTAACTCCAAAGTATCTTGTAAAATAATCTATACTTTCTTCAAAGTTCTCTTTGTAATTTATAGGTCTTTGATTTACTATAGATTTTATAACTACTATTAAAAAAATATAAAATAATGATGACACAAACAAGAAAAATACAAGCCATATGGTACTATTTGCTATTGCATTTTCTAATCCTATGGAGTTTGCCATACTAGTTCCTATTTCCTTAATAAGCGTGTATGTGTCAATGTTGGAATCTCCAGTACGTCTAAATCCCACACCTTCAAAGATTACTTGTAATAAAATAAATGGTAATATAAATTTAAATCCTTTTTTATATTTTTGCCAAACCTCATTATACATAAAACTATCCCCCCAAAAACTTATTTATCTTGTATATATTGATATATTCGTCTTTATATGGTATATGTCCTTTATTTTGGATATACATCTACAATTTATATAAAAAAATAACTAAACCTTCAATAGATTTTTAGTTGAGATTTAGTTTAAAACCAAGAGCTCTGTTTATATCATTCCAAACATTATGAATCCTACAGTATTTATTAAAAAATTAACCATAAAATGAAACGTCTTCAAATACAACCTATAATTCCAATCATCAAAACAAACAAATTTAATTTCTTTTATATCTTTATACTTTTCTATGTTCTCTTTCATAGTTTTAAATACTATTTTAACTGCCAAGTCCTGTGGAAATCCATATACTCCTGTACTTATATTGGGAAATGCTATAGTTTTAATATCTTTTTCTTGCGCTAAATTTAAACTATTTATATAGCAATTTGCTAATAAAGTTTCTTCATTACAACTTCCACCTTGCCATATAGGACCTACTGCATGTATAACGTATTTTGCCTTTAACTTTCCTCCTGATGTTATAACTGCCTTTCCTGTTTCTAATTTTCCTATTTTATTTATAATTTCTTTACATTCTTTAAGAATTTCACTACCTCCTGCTCTATGTATGGCTCCATCTACCCCACCGCCACCAAGTAATACACTATTGGCAGCATTAACAATAGCATCTACACTTTCTTTAGTAATGTCTCCTTTTATTATGCTTATTTTATTTAAATTATTGTTTACCATAAATATCCCCTTCCTATTCTACCTCTAATTATATGTTACCATTTTATACGTATCAATGTTCTACTATATTTTTGTGGAGTTGTATGTAACCATTATCTAAACCGCTATTTATTAAATACAATTGTATTCCCCTTCATAACATGCTATAATTATCTAAAAATAATGTCATATTATGAATTTTTATGGTGTAATTTCACATTACGTAAAAGGGAAGCTTGGTGTAAATCCAGCACGGTCCCGCCACTGTAAGAGAGAGTATATCATTATATGCCACTGTTGTTTATCAATGGGAAGGCAATGATGTACTATGATCTCAAGTCAGGAGACCTACCATAAAAACTTATACAATTTGCTCACGCGGATGAGGAGGTGTCTATTTTTATTGATAAGTATAATGTTTATTAATCAGTAGAGCTATCTTCTCTTTATGGAGAAGATTTTTTTATTTTAAAAATAAACTTGGAGGTTTTCTATGTTAAAGCGATCATTTAATAAAAAAAATATATTTAATAAATTATTAGCACTTGTAATGGTATCATCTATTGCCTTATCAGGTTGTGGAACTAAATCTGAAAAAGATACTACAAAAACTGATAGTAACAAAGAAATAGTACTGGCATCTCCTAGAGATGTAGCCCCAGGAAAAGAAAATGTACATTTTGCTAATGTTCTATCCTATGTTTGGGAGCCACTTGTTTCTATGAATAAAAAAGGTGAGCCCACGCCTAAACTAGCTAAGTCCTGGGAAATGTCAAAGGATGCTAAAGAATGGACTTTTAAACTTCAAGAAGGAGTAACTTTCCATAATGGTGAAAAATTCAATGCAGATATAGTAGTTGCTAACTTTGATAGGTATAAAAAGCTTAAGAATGGTAAATCTAATTTCTATACTTTTAAAGTGGACAAGATATATCCAGGGTTAATAGATTGTGTAAAAACAGATGATTACACAGTTAAATTAAACTTTAAAAAACCTATACCTACACTAGCTTACAATATGGTTAACTTTGGAAGCCCTATATTCCATCCAAATGACTTTGGAAAAGATGGAAACTTTATAGTCGATAAGCCTAATGCAACAGGTCCTTTTAAACTAATAGAATCTAAAAAAAATTCCTATTGTTTATTAGAAGCTTTTGATAATTATTGGGGTGAAAAAGCAAAATCTAAAAAGATAAGAATAAAAACAATTCCTGAAGGACAAACAAGATACTCTGCTCTAAAAGCTGGAGAAGTTATGGGTGTTTTAGACTTAGGAGCAATAACTCCAAATTTAGCAGAGGAATTATTAAAGGATTCTAAATTTGAAAGTTCTATAGAAAAGTCCACTATTAATCATTTTCTTTCTCTTAATGGAACTAAATTTCCATTTAATGACCCTAAAATGAAAGAGGCTGTAAGTCTAGCTATAGACAGAAATTTAATAGTTGATAAATTCTATAAAGGATTTGGTAATCCTACACAAAATCTTTTAAACCATGTATCACCATTTTATAAGGAAATGAAACCTGAATATAATTTAGAAAAAGCAAAAAAATTAGCTTCAGAAGTATTAAAAGGTAAAAATACAAATGTTACTATGATTATTCCTTCTGAATTTACTAAGAAATATCCTTATAAAGAAGAAGCTCAATACATACAATCTGTACTAAAAGAATTAGGACTAAATGTAAATATAAACATATATGACTTTGCTACTTTCAATCAAATAAGAAACAAAGGAGACTTCAACTTACAAATGCATATTCAAGGTCTACCAAATATGGAACCATACACTATGTTTGATAACTACATGAGAAGTAATGGTTCTACAAATAAAAATTATCATTTTGGATATAAGAATGATAAAGTTGATAATCTTATGAATAAATTAGATGAAACTTTGGATATTGAAAAAAGAGCTGCTATATATGACGAACTTCAAAGTATATCAGCTAAAGATCCTTCTACAATACCTCTATTTAGTGAAATGAATTTAATTGTATCTAATAAAGAAGTTACTGGACACAATGCATTTATATATGGAACCACTCTTCCAGAACTTCAATGGAGTAAATAAATGAAAGAATCCTTAAAGTATTTATTTAAAAAATTAATTCATGCAATTCCTGTACTTATAGGTGTTTCACTTATATCCTTTATGTTAGGAATATTAGCACCGGGAGATCCGGCGCTTCAAATTCTTACTAAAGACTCTATAAGTCAGCCTACTAAAGAAGAAATCTATACCTTAAGGGAAGATATGGGCTTAAATGATCCAATATTAACTCAATATGGAAGATGGGCTAAAAAAGCTATAAAGTGTGATCTTGGAAAATCTTATATAACGGACCAACCTGTATTTGATGAATTAGTTAAGAGAATTCCTATAACCTTTTTAATATCTATATTTGCAGTAACTATTGCTGCACTATTGGGTATACCCTTGGGAATTATTATGGCAGTAAAAAATAATAGTCACATTGATAATGTAGGAAGAATTATAGCATTAATTTTTATTTCCATTCCAGGATTTTGGTTTGCATTTATTTTAATAACCATATTTTCAGAAAAACTTAAAATTCTCCCAACCAATGGTGTAGAAGGATTTAAAAATCTTATTATGCCCTCTTTTATATTAGCATCAGGAACCATAGGAGTAATAATGAGACTTACAAGAGCTACTGTTTTAAAGGAACTTAATAAAAATTACATAATAACCGCAGAATCAAAGGGACTTTCTTCTAAAACCATAGTTATAAAACATGCTTTCTTAAATTCCCTATTACCAGTAATAACACTTATAGGTAATTATTTTGCAGGAATCCTTGGAGGTACTGCTGTAATTGAAACCATATTTGCCATTCCTGGTATGGGTAGCTTTGCTATTAATGGAATATTTAATAGAGATTATCCTGTAATTCAAGGCTATGTTCTTTTTACAGGCATTATCTATATAATCTTTAATTTAATAATAGATTTATCCTACCTTGTTTTAAACCCTAAAATAAGGCTTGGAGGTGAATCTTAATATGAAAATACATAAATTTGCTGTTATTACCTTAGGTACAATTCTATTTTTAAGTATATTTGCTCCATTAATTTCTCCATACGATCCTATAAAAGTTGATATGGCAAACACACTATTGCCTGCCTCTAGAGAACACTTATTAGGTACAGATGCCTTAGGTAGAGATGTATTTAGTAGATTACTTTATGGTGGACGAAGTTCTATTTTATTATCTGTTGTAGCTTCAATAATAACTATGATTTTAGGTTTTATAATTGGATTACTATCAGGTTATTATGGTGGTAAGTTAGATTCCTTTATACAGATAATAGTAAATATCCTACAATCCATACCTTCCATGAGTTTTATGATTGCCATAATAGGTATAATGGGCCCTGGTATAAAAAGCATATTATTGTCCGTTGTAATTACATCTTGGGCTGGTTTTTCTAGAATAGTTAGAAGTGAAGTCTTAAGTATACGTGAAGAAGATTACATTGAAGGTGCTAGGGCTATTGGAGCTATGGATTTTTACATAATAATACATCATATAATTCCAAATATAATAGGTCCTTTTATAGTTTTATTCACAGTAAGAATAGGTAAAGTTATATTGTCCATAGCAAGTCTTAGCTTTTTAGGATTGGGACTACAACCTCCTACTCCTGATTGGGGAATAATGATAAATGACGCTAAAACCTATTATATTAGCCATCCTATGCTAATGATAGCTCCTGGTGCTTTTATTATGCTTTTAAGTTTAAGCATTAATATAATTGGAGATTTTATAAGAGATTACTTGGACAAAGGAAAAGATATTTATAATCAATATATATAAATGAGGTAATTTTATGAATATGGATATAGAAATAAAAAATTTAAAAGTAGAATTTCCTACTAAAGAAGGAAATGTACGGGCTGTAGATAATATCTCTCTTAAAATAAATATGGGAAAAGTATTAGGTCTCATTGGTGAGACAGGTAGTGGAAAGTCTGTACTAGGATTATCTATATTAGGTTTATTATCTAATAGTGCAATTATTTCTGGGGAAATATTGTATAAAAACACCAACTTATTATCATTAAATATAAATGATATGAGAAATTTAAGAGGAGTTGATATTGCATTAATTCCTCAAAATCCTAGTACCGCTTTAAACCCAATAATGAAGGTTGGAAAACAAATATGTGAAGGAGAAAATAATAATAAAAAGGATTGTAAAATTAAAGTAGTTAATTTGTTAAAAGAATTATTTCTCTCTAATCCTTCAAAGGTTGCAGACTCTTACCCATTTGAACTTAGCGGTGGTATGAAACAAAGAGCTTTGGCTTCTATGGGTATATATTGTAATCCCAATTGGATTATTGCAGATGAACCTACAAAAGGACTTGATGCTATAGTTCGAGGTCAAGTCTATGAAACTTTACATAAAATAACTAATAGTCGTAATTGTGGCATGCTTTTAATTACTCATGATTTAATGCTTTCTAAGAATTTATGCGATAATATAGCAGTTATGTATGGCGGTGACATAGTTGAAATTGGAAAAGCTTATGATGTTTTAGAAAACTCTAAGCATCCTTATACAAAGGGACTTGTATTTTCACAACCTCATAAAGGATTACAACCTATGAAGGGTTCTTCTCCTAGTCTTATTAACCCTCCTATAGGTTGTAAGTTTTCTCAAAGATGTTCTAATAAAATACCTATTTGTTCATTAAAAAAACCTGATTTTTATACACTAGAAAATGGCTCTAAAGTGAGGTGTTTTTTGTTTGATAAAAGTAAATAACCTAACTAAAAGCTTTAGCAGAAATGGTTTTATAAAGAATAAGTCCTTAGTTTTAGATAATGTATCTTTACATATAAAAAAAGGAATTACTCTTGGCCTCATTGGAGAAAGTGGTTGTGGAAAATCCACTTTAGGAAGAATAATTCTTAAACTTCTTTCCTGTGATAATGGAGAAATATATTTTAATAAAAAAGATATAACAAATTACTCTCCAAAGAACATGATAAATTTAAGAAAAGATATGCAAATAATATTTCAACATCCTGATACATCTTTAAATCCTAGTAAAACTATACTATTTAGTTTATTAGAGCCTATTTTGATTCATAATTTAATGGATAAAAATGAAGCTATTAAAAAAATAAAAAAATACTTAGACTATGTTAATTTAAGTGATGAAATCTTAAATAGATATCCTCATCAAATAAGTGGAGGACAAATTCAAAGAATAGCTATTCTTCGCGTTTTACTATTAAAGCCAAAGTTTATAGTTTTAGATGAACCAACTTCTATGCTAGATGTTTCTGTACAAGCTCAAATCATTCAGCTATTAAAGAAAATTCAAAAGGAATTTAATATAACCTACTTATTTATATCCCACGATTTAGATTTAGTTACAGCTTTTTGTGATGAAATAGCAGTAATGGATAAAGGTAAAATTATTGAAATAGGTAAAAATTATGATATATATAATAATCCTCAAGAAGAGTATACTAAAAAGTTAATTCATACCTTTAAAAAATTTAGAGATTAGAATAATGAGGACGGTTATAAACTTTTTGTAAGGGGTGTTAAATATGAATAAAAGTACATTTATACAACATACTAAAGAAAATTACGGATTGGACTTTGAAAAACTTTGGCAAGAAGGAATATTAGCTAAAAGTGGATATGATGTTCAAAGAGCAATGGATTTTTATGTAGAAAAAAACTTCTGGAAAGACTTTGCTCCTAAATATGATAATAAGCCAACCTTATATGACTATGCTCCAGAAGCTTTTGATAAACTACTGGAAATAATAGAAAGAGATAAAATCATAGCAGAAATAGGTCCCGGAACTGGAAAATTCACTTTACCAATGTCAAATCATTCAAAGAAAATATTAGCCATTGATGCTTCAGAATATATGTTAGAAATACTTAATAAAAAAATTTCTAAAAATAACATTTTAAATGTTAAATCTATTTGTTCTAAATGGGAAGATGCTTCTATTGAAAAAGTTGATACTATTTTTAATGTAAATGCTATATATCGTATGTGGAATATAAAAGATTCTTTGATAAAAATGAATAATTTAGCTAAAGAAAAAGTTGTTATAGTATGGACACTACAGCGTTCACCCTTCCATAATATTTTTTGCAAACTAGGGCAACCAGGGCTAAAAACCAAAAGTGATTATATATATATACAAAATATTTTATATGAATTAGGCATAGATTCCAATATAGAGTTTTTAGATATTATAAAACCTATACAATATAATAATAAAGAAGATTTGTATAAAAGCTTTACGAAGGAATATGGAAAAAGTCTTCCCATAGATAACATAAAGAAACTTTTGGACTGTCAAGTTATAACTTATAAGGATTATATAATATTTAATGCTAAATTAAAAGTTGCTTTTATACATTGGAATACATTGAAATAAATTTAAAGACTATGTTGGAGTTATTTTAAAATGTACCCTTTGTCAAGGACAGTTTAAAAAAAGACTAGGCGGTACTAAGAAGATGATTTCTGTATTTTACAGGAGTCATCTTTTTTAAATTCCATTGACCTCTATAATTATTATAATAATCCATATATTCATCAATTTCTTCCAAGAGTTCAGCAAATGTATTACAATTTTTAATATTTGTTTCATCCTTAAGATGTCCAAAGAATGACTCCTGTGGAGCATTATCCCAGCAGTTACCTCGTCTAGACATAGATTGTTTTATATTATATTTTTTAAGCAATTTCTGAAATATGGGACTAGTGTAATGTGCCCCTTGAT
>NZ_FUWT01000026.1 GCF_900167265.1 Clostridium tetani | reverse complement strand
TGGAGGAATGGAAATGAAGGTTACACAAAGGCAATTAATCAATAAAATGTTATTTTGTCCTAAACTAACTTTAAAATTAGATGGAGAAAAGGCAAGTATGTCCTATATGCATACGCATATGCATAGAGGATGGTTTATGAATAGCGAACCAATAAAAGGACTAACAGTTGATATAGTTAAAAAGTTATTTCAAAAGTATAGCGATATTGAGATTATTTGGAGTATGAGAATGTATTAATTAAATAGGTTGAGGAGGACTTGAATGATAGATAAAGAAACTTTTAGAAAAACAGAGGGAAGGATCTATAGATATTATGATAATTTAAAGAACATAGAAAAACTAGAATATAGATGCATGGTATTAGAAAAGACTAAAGAACAATTAAGGCAAGATATAAGAAACAACAATGTAGATATAGAAACAGAGTTAAATATGGGAATAAGCTATTCAGAAAAGGTTCAAAGTTCTTCATTGGGAGTAAGTTATGCAGAACAAGAAACCATTAAACAAATAGATAAACTAATGGAAGAATGGAAATATACCAGGAAACTGATATTAAGACTTCATGCAAGGATAAGGAAAACTAAAAATGAAAATGCAGAGATGGAATATATAATTGGACTTTTAGGTACTCAATATAGATTAATAGCAGAAATGAAATATAAGGATAAATTAAGTTTAGAAAAAATAGGATTCAATTTAAATATGGACAAGAGTACTGTTAGTAGAGTAAGAGTAAAAATAGTTGAAGATATAAGTAAAGTGTTAAATCTATAGGAGTGATAAGAATGAATAGAAAAGAGTTATTAAAAAAATTAAGTAAATATAAAACACTATCTGGATATAAACCCAATTACGATAGCATGACAGATGAAGAACTAGAAAAATATTTAAATACACTTGAAGATGGTTTTGAAACTTATTTTAAAGATGAAAAATAAAAACGTGCAACAAAATTGCAACAAAACTGCAAGGAATTTACTGAATAGATGTGATAATATATTAGCATAAACAAATATAATTAATTAAATTAAACAACTGAATCGTTACAGCAGGGATTACTGTAACAGGCAGGTAGTGCGTACTTGCCAGATTTATTAACACAGAAAGCACTTACTTAATTGTAGGTGCTTTTTCTATTGGAGGAAATAAAAATGCTATTAAAAGACTTTTTAGAAAAATATATATTTCCCATGGAAGATAAGCCTAAGATTAAAAAGGAAAAGAAAAAGAGATTAAATGGGCATTGTAAACACTTTGAAAAAGGAACAGACGGATTTTGCGTTAATTATACAGGATCTACAATAAACTTAGTTAGTTGTATAAGTAAATGTAAAGAAGGTGAGAGGTGTGAAGATAATAAAGGCACAGCAACCAGATATACATAAGAGATTAAGGCAGCAGAATAGAAAACAGAATAAGAAGAAATCTGGGAGAGGAAAGCAGGAACACCTCTCTTTTTCTGATGTAATGGAATTGATGAAGCATGATAGTTATAAAAGGCACAGAGGAGCTATAAGACAGAGATAAGTCGAAAAATGACGCACGAAAGATAGAGGAAAACCTCCTAAAATGTAGAAGTATTTACACTGAAAGGAGGTGGTAATATGAATCAGTTTCAAATAAAAGAATTAATGGAGCTATACCAAGAACTAGACAATAAGCAAAAAGAAATAGGAACTAGATTAGCAAAAGGGATGGAAAATTATACAGAAGAAGATGTGTATATGTCTATGAGTGATGATGAAGAAGTTAAAAAATTATTAAAAAGATTAGAAAATATTAAAAACAAATTGAATGGATGATGAAAAGAGTATCTGAAAAGGTACTCTATTTTAATGCGTAAAATATAAAGTAGGGTGATAGATTGTTATACAAGTTATGTTGTAGATGCGGAAAGATAATAAAATACACACAAAAGTATTGTGAAGAATGTAGTAAGAAAGTTAAGGAACAAAAGAAAGAAAGTTATAGAGATTATAAAAAGAATAGAAAAGATAAGAAAGAACAATCGTTCTATTCCAGTTTTGATTGGATTAATGTAAGAAATAAAGTTAAGAGAAAGTATAAGGGATTATGTTTGTATAGTTACTATGTGTTAGGAGAAATAGTTTATACAGATTACATTCATCACATAGTCTACTTAAAGGACGAAGGTGGATGGGATAAGAGATTAGATATAAATAACCTTGTGACTTGTTGTGCGAGTGTACACGAGGTGATACATAATACAAAGGGTAACGATAAAGTTAAAATGCAAAAACTATTAATGGAATTAAAAGACAGATGGGATAGGGAATTTGGAAAATAATACCCCCCCACCCTTATTTAGTACAGAATATTTTTCTTAAAAGTCCGTGGTCACAGTGTTCTTACGTAAAAACTCCCTTTATGAATAAAAATTAAGAAGTGAGGTGATGAAGGTGGGAAGACCTAAACAACCAGTAGATTTAGTGTTACTAAATGGTAAAAAACATTTAACCAAAGAAGAAATAGAACAGAGAAAAAATAGTGAAGTTAAAGCTGATATAGATAAAATTGAAGCACCTTCACGCTTAACAAAAAAACAAAAAGAAAGATTTAATTATCTAGCTGATGAATTATTGAAAGCTAATATAATGGCTAATTTAGATGTGGAAAGTTTAGCTAGATATGTTTGTTTAGAAGAACAATATAATAAAATTACAAAAAAGATAAACAAGATTGATATACTAAGTGATGATTATGATAAGTTACTTATAAAACAAACTAAAGTATTTGGAATGTTGGACAAGCTAAGTAATCAATTATGTTTTAATATTTTAAGTAGATGTAAAGTATCAATTCCAAAAAAAGAGGAAAAACCAAAGAACAAATTTGCTAAATTTGGAGCTGGTGCTAATGGATAGAGTTACACAATATTGTTATGATGTATTAGATAATAAAATAATTGCAGGTAAGTCTGTTAAATTAGCTTGTCAAAGGCACTTGGATGATTTAGAAAGTAGTAAATTAGAACCATATAAATATAAATTTGATGTGGATAAAGCTAATGCAATTATTAATTTTGCTAATAGTCTTACTGTTGCCGAAGGTGAAGAAGAAATAAATTTAACTTGTTACCAATTTCAGGAATTTATTTTAGGTTCTCTAGTTGGTTGGGTAACTAAAGATAAAGAATATAGGAGATTTAGAAGTAGCTATATACAATTAGGTAGACAGAATGGTAAGTCGTTTCTGAATGGTATATTAGGCACATATTTAGGTAATTTTAGTGGGTATAAATATGGGAAAATATTTTGTGTAGCAACTAAACACGATCAAGCTAAAATTGTTTGGGATGAAATGAACAAGTTCATACAGAGTGATAGTGATTTAGGAGAATTGTTTACTGTACAAGAATATAAATCTACTATTATATGTAATATAACTAATACAGTAATTAAAGCACTAGGTAGAGATACTAAGGGGTTAGATGGTTTAAGACCATTGTTGGCTGTGATAGACGAATATCATGCACATAAAGATAATCAAATGTATAAGCTAATGGAAGGTGGACAAAAGAAAATAAAACAAAGTTTAATTTCTGTAATAACTACAGCTGGATTTGAACTAGAATCACCTTGTCACAAAATGTATAAGTATTGTAAACAAATATTAGATGGTACAGAAAACAACGATACTAAATTTGTATATATTGCAGAAATGGATGAAGAAGATGATTTAGATAATACAGAAAATTGGATAAAAGCTAATCCTATTTTAGAATATGATAGAGAAGCATTAGAAAATTTAGTCCCTGTTTATAAATCTGCAAAAGCAATAGGAGGTAAGGATTGGAATGATTTTCTTACTAAACAATTGAATATGTGGGTTGAGTTTACAGAAACAAAATATATGAATATGACAGCATGGCATAAGTGTGCTAGTAATAAAACTTTAGAAGATTTTAGAGGACAAGAATGTATTTTAGGAATAGATTTATCTAGTGGTGGGGATTTGACGAGCATTTGCCTTGAATTTACATGGTTAAATGATAAAAATGAGAAATGCTATTTTGTACATCAACATAGTTTTATACCTAAAAATAGAGTAAGCGAACATGAAAAAACTGATAATGCTCCATATAATCTTTGGATTAAAAAAGAACTATTAACTGTTACTACTGCAAGTTATGGTATTAAAACAGATTATAAAGAAGTTTTAAAGTACATTAGAGAAAAAATTAACGAATATGATTTAAAATTGACTTTAATTTGTTACGATGAACATAACGCTAGTGCATTTTTAACTGATTTAGATGAATTTGGAGTAGATTGCTTAAATATATTTCAAAATTCTAAAAGTTTAAATGATAGTGTTATGGATATTCGATATAGTGTAGAAGGTGGTAATGTAGAATATAACAAAGATGATGAACTATTAACATGGGCTATGAATAACTGTGAATTAACGCAACCAAGACAAGGCTATGTAATGCTAGATAAAAATAGTAGGTTTAAAAGAATTGACCCAGTTGCTTGTTGGGTAGATGCCCATAAATTTAGTATGAGGAATGAAAAACCTAAACCAGACTTAAATGATTTAATATCGAAGGGAGAGTGGACATTATAGGTAAAATAATTAAACAATTTATAATAACAATATTTACATTTATAATAAAAGATATAGAAGATATATTGATTTTAGGAGGGTGTGGTGTATTAACTACAGCTTTTTTTATTTATGTGAGTGAATTTGCTGGAATGATATGTTTATCAATAATTTTAATAATTCTTGGCTTAATTTTAAGTCGAATACAAAAATAATAAATCTACTATAGAAAGGTAGGTGAGAAAATGGGAATATTTAATAAAATGTGGGATGTAAAAAATGAAACTACTACATTAAGCAATCCTTCTGAATGGTTTGTTAACTTAATGGGAGGAGGTACTACAAATAGTGGCGAACAGGTTACAAAAGAAAGTGCTTTAACTATATCGGGCGTCTACGCTTGTACTGATATAATAGCTAGTTCTATAGCTAAATTACCTTTACATTTATACAAAAAAAATAAAGATGGTAGTAATAGAATTGACAATGATATTAGTTATTTGCTTGAAAAAAGACCTAATTTGTATATGACACCAAGTACATTTAAACATACATTAACGGTTAAATTACTACTTGATGGTAATGCTTATGTATGGATAGAAAGAAATAAAAGTAAAGCTATTAATCTTTGGATTTTGAATAATGTATCTTTATTACAAGACACAAATACAGGCATAGTAACATATAAAGCTATACTAAATTGCAAAACATATATATTTAGCGAAAAAGAAATAGTACATATAAAAGGATTAAGTACAGATGGAATATTAGGTAAAAGTAAAATAGATATACTTAGAGAAACTATAGGAAATATGCAGAGTAGCAGAAAATTATTGGGTAATTATTTCAAAAATGGTACTACCACAAGTGGTGTTATAACTTACGCAGATAAGTTAAGTCCAGAAGCAAAAGGCACAATAAGAGAACAATGGCAAACTAATAACAGTGGTTATGACAATGCTGGTAAAGTGGCTATATTAGATTTAGGTTTAGAATATAAAGAAATTAATTCTATAAAATTTGCTGACCAACAATTTTTAGAGTCTACTAAGTTTACTTTAGAAGAAATCGCTAGAGTATTTAAAGTACCATTGCACATGATTAATAGTTTAGATAGAGCAACTTTTAACAACATAGAGCAACAAAGTTTAGACTTTTATGTGAATACAATAATGCCTATTTTATTACAGATTGAAGAAGAATTAAACTATAAACTATTTGGAAGTAATGATAAAGGTTACTATGTAAAATTTAACATGGAAGGTGCTTTAAGAGGTGATAGTGCTACAAGAAGCACTTACTATGAAAAAATGTTAAATCTAGGTGTATACAGTATTAATGAAGTTAGAAAACTTGAAAATATGAATACGATTGGTGATGAAGGTAATACACATAGAGTTGACTTAAATCACGTGGACATTAAAGTAGTAAATGATTACCAACTAAGTAAAGCTAAGATGGGAGGTGATAAATAGTGAATAAATTTTATGAATTTAAAAATAAAGCTAATGTAATTGATATATATGTTTATGGTGAAATTGTAAGTGGTTCTGATAAATGGGATGAATCTGACGTAACATTTAATGATTTTAAAGACAATTTAGAAGGATTAACGGGTAATGAAACTATAAATATGTATATAAATAGTTGTGGTGGTTCTGTAATTGCTACACAGGGTATATTGGCTATGCTACAGAGAGCTAAAGATAAAGGTGTTACAATAAATGCTACAATTGATGGTTTAGGTGCTTCATGTGCAAGTTTCTTACCTTTAGTGGCTAATAATGTATATGCTTATAATTCTAGTATGCTAATGATACATAAACCTTTTACATTTGCTATGGGAAATGCCGATGAATTACAAGAACAAGCTGAAATATTAAACAAAATAGAAAACAGTGTAATGATGCCGTTATATATGTCTAAGGTAAAAGAAGGAATTACAGAAGATTATATTAAAGATTTAGTAAGAAAGGAAACTTGGTTAAATGCTAAAGAAATGTCTAATATTTTTAACATAGAGATACTAGAAGATGATAAAGAATTAGTTGCTTGTGTAAAAGATAAATCTATTTTAAATAACTATAAGAATATTCCAGAACAACTAAAAAATAAACTTACAGATAAGGATAAACAACAAACTACAGATGAATTAGAATTAGCGAAAGCAAAATTAAAATTAGAATTATTATAATAACACGTTAAAATGATATATACGTGTTATTTTTATACAAAAAAATAAATTTATAAAATGAAAGGATGGATATAAAGATGACAAGAGTAGAAGAATTAATGAATAAAATTGAGGAAATGAAAATAGAAGCTAAAGAGTTAAAAACTGCTAAAGAAATAAATGATAAGATTTCTGAAATTGAGGATATGAAAGCTCAATTGAAAGTTGCTGAAATGGAAGAAGCTGATGAAAAGGCTGAAATAGAAAACAAAATAAAAGAAGGTAAAATGAAAAATTTAAATGAAGGGATGGATGATAAAATGGAAAATAAAATTGATGGAGTAAAAGTGTTTGCTAAAGCTTTAAGAAGAGAAGGATTAACAGAAATAGAAAATGCTATGGTTACAGGTGGTAGTAACGGAGAAAATAACATAATTCCAACTGATGTAAGAACTAAAATAAATGAACTAGCTAGACAATATAAATCTGCTAGAGATTTAGTAGGATATATGCCAACATCTACACTAAGTGGTTCTTTTGTGTATGAAGACTTATCTACAATGGGAGAATTAACTAACTTTACAGATGGTTTAGGTGTTCCAAATTCTAAAGATGCTAAATTTAACACAGTTCCTTACGCTTTAAAAGAGTATGGTGGAATATTAGAAGTTTCTAATGTACTATTACAAAATGAAACTGGTGGATTAGTAGATTATATAGGAAACTGGTTTAATAAAAAGAGAATAAGAACAGAAAATAAGAAAATATTTGAAACTTTAAAAGCTGGTAAATCTGCTAAAGCTGTAGCTGATTGGAAAGCTTTAAAGAAATCTATAAATATAGATTTAGACCCATTAGTAGCTGGAAATACTGTAATAGTAACTAACCAAGATGGATTTGATGTATTAGATTCTGCTGTTGATACTAACGGTAGACCAATTCTACAGCCTAATCCAATTAATCCAACACAAAGATTATTTATGGGATACCCAGTACATGTATTCTCTAATGCTGAATTACCAACTACAGGTTCTACAGCTAAGAAAGCACCTATTTTCTATGGAGATTTGTCTGCTGGATGTACTTTTATCGACAGAAATAATTACGAATTTAAAACTTCTAGTGAAGCTGGATTCGATACAAATAAGACAAAAATAAGAGTTATTGAATTAATTGATTGTGTACAAGCTGATAAAGATGCTTATATGGTTGGAGAATTAACAATAGCATAGTTATAGAGGGGTTATTCCCCTCTTATTTTAATATTGAGGAGGGGATTAAATGATATTAACATTGGAAGAAACAAAAGAATTTTTAAAAGTAGATTATTCGGACGAAGATAATTATATACAAGACTTAATTAATGCTAGTGAACTATATTTAAAAAACTCTACAGGAAAAAGTTATGATAATACTAATCCACTTGCGAAGTTATTTTGTAAGGTATTGGTAAGTGATTGGTACGACAATAGAGGATTTATGGAAGAAAACAAAGTAACTACTAAAGTTAGATATACTATACAATCTATAATTGTACAATTGAGTTATTGTGGAGGTGTATAGTGTAATGGATACAGGAAAACTAAATAAAAGAATTACAATACAAAAATATACTACAATACAAAACGAAAATGGCTTTGATGTAGAAGATTGGATAGATTGCAAAACGATTTGGGCTAGCGTAAATAATCTTTGGGGTAAAGAGTTCTATGCAGCTAAGGCGGTACAAGCAGAAAATACAGTAGAATTTGTAGTTAGATATAGCAGAAATTTAGAAAACATTAACACTAAAGAATATCGTATATTTTGGAACAATAGAATTTTTAATATTACCTTTATAGATAATATACAGTATATGAACAAATGGCTTAAATTTAAAGCTGTTGAGGTGAAGTAGTATGGCTGATGGTATAGAAATTGAAGGTATGGAAGAGTTTGCTGATATGCTAGAGAATATGACTATTGATGAAGCTGACGAAAAAAAAGCTATGAGAGAAGCTATAAAACCGATTGCAGATGAGATAGAAAAAAATACAAAGAAAAGAAGTGGTAAGCTATCTAAGTTATCTAAAACAGTTAAAAAAGAAGGTTTAGGAACTGTAGGAATAGTTAGAACTAAAGCTTTTTACGATATTTTTGAAGAATTTGGGACTAGCCATGCTAAGCACAATGTCGGATACTTTGACAGAAGTGTTAAAAATACAGAGGATAATGCAATAGAAATATTAAGCAAAGAGTTATTAGATAAAGAAAGGTAGGCGGTGTAGTTATGAAGAAGAAGGGAATAAATAAAATTTATGGGTTTATGTTAGAAAATATGGCAAAAGAAGATACAAAGATAAGTATTAAGGAATTAAAATACATGAGTGATCTAGTATATAATTGGATTGTATTATATGAAGAAGATGTAAAGGTGATAATAAATGAGTATAAAAAAGTATCTGTTGAATGTACTAAACAATAAAGAAATACTAGATTTATTACCAGATAAGAGGGTTTATTTTCTTCATGCAACTACTCCAAACAAAAAATTATATTTGGAGTATGAGATAGTAAATGAGTATGGAGCAGAGTATTCGGAAGGGAATGAAGATTATACAACATACATAGTACAAGTAGATATATTTAGTACAGGAGATTATACAAAATTAGAAAAAGTAGTTAAAGAAATAATGCTTAAAAATGGTTTTAATAGAGATATGGCAGTAGATTTGTATGAAAAAGAAACAGGATTATATCACAAGGCAATGAGATTTTTGATAAGTTTACCGACTTAAAGTGAGGTGATAAAGAAATGAAAGTCAAGGAATTAGAAGGTATTTTAAGAGAAGGCATTTGTATTTTGAATAAAGAAAAAAAAGAATTATTTGTCCCTCTTATAACTAATGCTTATATTTTAATTAATCACAATGATGAAGTGTTATGGGAAAAGTATGGAGAAAAGAGGGTTAAAGAAATTTACAATGAAAATGAAATGATATTAGTAGAGATAGAATAAAAAAATGATAAAGGAAGGTTGATAATATGGAAAATACAATAGTACCGGTTGTAGGACTAGAAAAATTATATGTAGCAAAAATTTTAAGTGATGGGGAAACAACAACTTATGACACTCCAAAATATCTTGCAGGTATAAAAGAAATAGGTGTAAAACCAAAAGTGAACTCTGATGAGTTTTACGCAGAAAATCAGTTATGGCTATCTGAATCAACATTGGCTAATGTTGATGTAGAAGTAGATATAACAGATTTAACGAATGAAGATGAAGCTATGCTTTTAGGACATAAAATAGCGACAGAAGGTGGAATAATTAAGAGTGCTGATGATGTTGCACCAGAAGTTGCTCTACTTTTTAAAGCTAACAAAGGTAATGGAAAGGCTAGATATGTTGTACTTTACAAAGGTAAGTTTAGCATTGGAGATGAAGATTACAAAGGTAAAGAAGGTAAGGCTAATTTCCAATCTAAAAAGTTAAAGGCAACTTTTGCACCTTTACATTCTAACAGTATGTGGAGCTATAAAGTTGATGAGGAACAAGGAATGACAGACACTAAATTCTTTGAAAGTGTAATAGTACCTACAGAAAAAACAGAAAATATTGAAGGTTAATATATAGGATAGATTAATTTCTATCCTCTTTCTATTAGAATAAATAATTTAAGAAAAAATTAAATGATGTTTTTTATATAGCTATGTAAAATAAAAAATATAAAAAATATTATAAAAGGGGTGCATGATATGTTAGATAAAATAAGAAAACAGATGATAGGTGATAAAGAATATTCTTTTAAAATGGTTAATAAGACCATAAGAAAAATTGATGAAAAATATAGGAATTATGGAAGTGTAATTTATGGACTTATGGAAGGTCAACAGTTTTATACAAATGCTTTAAAATTAGTAAGTATGTGTTGTGTAGATGAAGATGAAGAAGGAAATGTAAAAGAATTTAGCATAGAAGAATTAGAAGATACAATGACGGCAGATCAGTATAGAGATATTACAGTATTAGCAGTAAATCTTTATTTTGATTACATGGGAATTAATGAAGAAGAAGATAAAAATGAAAAGAAAGAAAGTAAGAAAAAAAACTAGATGACCAATCAAAATCTAAATATAAAATAGATTTTGATTGGCTTTTTTACATAAGTAAAGTGTATTTACATTATACTAGGGAAGAATTTTGGGAAGCTACACATGCAGAAATATATAAGATGTGGAAGGCACATATAAAGTTTAATAACTGGAAAGTTAAAAATAATAATGAAGAAAATAACTCTATAAATGATACGAATTATAAAAAGGTAAATATTGAAGATATATCATTTCTGTAGTTAGGAGGTGAATAGATGGCAAGTAATACAGAGAAGAGAATAACGGCTAAGATGGTACTAGATAGTACGGGTTATAACAGTAGTATTAAAGGTATAAACTCTGAAATGAAAAAACATCAAGCAGAATTAAAGTTAGCTAGTGAGGGAATAAAAACTTTTGGTAAAGATTCTGAAAAGCTTAAATCTGTACAAGAAAGTTTATCTAAACAAGTAGAATTACATAGTAAAAAAGTAGATTTATATAAACAAAGTATAGAAAAATCTAATACTAAAATGCAAGAGAATATTAAAACTAGAGATAAATTAAAAGAAAGTTTATCCAAAGTACAAAGTGAACTAAAAAAAGTGATAGATACACATGGCAAAGAATTACAAAGCTATATAAAAAATAGAGAAGAATTAAGCAAATTAAATAAAGAATATGAAGTTGCCAAAAAGAAATATGGTGAAAATAGTGTAGAAGCTAAGAAATTAAAAGAGCAAATAAACAAACTTGAAAATGAACAGAAAAAGCTTGTTGTAGGTAAAGAAAAAGAAGTAAAGGCATATGAGAAAGCAAAACAAGAAGTTGAAAAAACAACGAAAGAATATGAAAAAAATGAAAAAGCAATAGAAACAAATGCTAAACAAGTGCAGAATTATGAAACCAATATGAATAAAGCTAATGCACAGATGGTTCGTACCGAAGGTGAGTTAAGACGTATAAATGAAGAACTTGCTAGAAGTAATAATAAATGGTTACAAGCTAGTGAAGGCTTAAAAAAACACTCTGAAAAGCTTAAGGATATTGGTGGGAAGGTAACGAATGTAGGTAAAAATTTAACAACACATGTATCTTTACCACTTGCTGGAGTAGGAATTGCAGCAAGTAAAGTTGGTATGGATTTTGAAGCACAAATGAGTAAAGTACAAGCAATAAGTGGTGCTACTGGAGAAGATTTTAATAAGTTAAAAGCAAAAGCAGAGGAAATGGGAAGCAAAACTAAGTTTAGTGCTAAAGAATCGGCAGAAGGACTTGAGTATATGGCTACTGCTGGTTGGAAAACACAGGATATGCTTGACGGATTACCTCCTATTTTAAATTTAGCAACAGCTGCGGGAGCTGATTTAGGACAAACTTCGGATATTGTAACGGATGCTTTAACTGCTTTTGGATTAAAAGCTAAGGATTCTGGGCATTTCAGTGATATTTTAGCAAGTGCTAGTAGTAATGCAAATACAAATGTGTTAATGATGGGAGAGAGTTTTAAATATGCAGCACCTATTTTTGGATCTGTAGGTTATACAGCAGAAGATGCAGCACTTGCAATAGGGCTTATGGCTAATAGTGGTATAAAAGGTACACAAAGTGGTACAGCACTTAGAAGCATGATAACTAGATTAGTAAAACCTACAAAAGAAAGTGCCCAGGCTATGAAAATTTTAGGTTTAAAAATAACTGATAGTAGTGGCAAAATGAAACCTTTTAATGTTCTTATGGATGAAATGAGAAATTCTTTTGCTAAACTTAATCCAGAGCAAAAAGCAAGTGTTGCAGCACAATTAGCTGGTCAAGAGGCTATGTCTGGGTTGTTGTCAATTGTTAATGCAGCACCAGAGGATTACAACAAATTAAAAGGTGCTATTAATACATGCGACGGTGCTACAGATAAAATGGCAGAAACCATGAGTAATAATGCCAAAGGTAGCATAACAGAAATGAAAAGTGCTTTAGAAGGTGCTGGTATAAAAATATTCAAGGTAGTGGCTCCAAGCATCACTGATTTAGCTAAATCAGTAACAAAAATGGCGGATAAATTTAGCAAACTAAATCCAAAAACACAAGAAACTATAGTTAAAATGGCAGCACTAGGAATTGCTACGGGTCCCGTTGTTGGAGGAATAGGGAAAACAATAACTGGAGTTGGAAATTTAGCTGGTGGTCTTTCTAAATTAACTGGTTGGTTAGGTAAAACAAGCTTAGCAACTAAAGGTGCTAGTGTAGCTACAGGGTTAGCAAGTAAAGGTATGGGAGCAATGGGATTAGCAACAAAAGCAAGTACATTATTATTAAATCCTTGGGCGATTGGCATAGGTGCAGTTACTTTAGCTGGGGTTGGACTTGCAAAACATCTTAAAAAAGATGCAGCACCTTCTGTAGATTTGTTTGCAGATAAAGTAGAGCATACAACGGAAGTAGTAACAACTGCTAGTGGGGAATTAGAGAATAAAATGGTTACAACTACTACTAAAATAAGCGAAGAAACAAAGAAACAAGTCGGGGCATATATGGAATTAGACAAAGGTGCTGAAAAGTCTCTAACAGATTTATATGTAAATGGCACTAAAATAAGCGATAAAACATCTAAGTCTCTTACAGATATTTATACACAAATGACTACACAAATTAAAACTGGTATGGATAAACATTATAATGATCAAGTTGAAACAATGAAAAAGTTTTTAAATAATAGTAAAAATATAACTAAAGAAGAACAGCAAAAAATGCTTGGCGATTTAAAGAAACATAATGAAAAACAGAAAAGGGAAATAGACAGTTATGAGAAGAGAATAAAAGAAATAGTGAATAAAGCTAGTAAAGAAAATAGAGAGCTTAAGAAGGAAGAACAACGAGAAATAAACTCTATACAAGAAAAAATGAGAACTAATGCAGTTAAAACCTTATCTGCTAGTGAAGTAGAACAAAAAGTAATAATGGAGAGATTGAAAAGTTATAGTAGTAGAATTACAGCAGAACAAGCAAGTGAAGTAATTAAAAATGCTGAAAAGCAGAAACAAGAATCTGTTAGTGCAGCAGAAAAACAATATGATGAAACTGTAAGAAATATAATAAAAATGAGAGATGAAACTAAGACTATAACACATGATCAAGCTGAAAAATTAATAGAAGAAGCAGAAAGGCAAAAGGAAGAAAGTATAACCAAAGCAGGAGAAATGAAAAAAACAGTAGTTGAAAAAATAAAAGAAATGAACAAAGATACTATGAAAAATATTGACGAAAATGACGGACACATAAAAACTAAGTGGGAAAATTTAAAAAGTTGGTTTAAGAATAATCCCATAATGAGAACTATAAAAAATACAGTAAAAAATAGCCAAGCTGAACTAGAAGGTGCAGGTAGAAATTGGACAGGTACAAACTATTGGCAAGGTGGGCTTACTTACTTGCATGATTCCCCAGGGACAAATAGTAATTATGAGCTTTATGACCTACCAAGAGGAACTAGAGTTTTTAATCATGACGCAAGTGCAGAGTTAGTAACACAAACGGCTGAAAATGTAGCAACTAAAGTAGCTAATAGTGTATTAAAAAATTTCCAAGGCATGGGAGCAGGTGGACAAGAACAAACTATAATTGTACCAGTACAACTAGATGGCAGAGAAATCGCAAGAATAACAGCTAAACCAATGTCAGAAGAACTAGGAAAATTAAACAAGAGAGGAGTGTTAGGCTATGTTTAGTATACAGTTTAATAATTATAATAGTTACAAAGATTTAGGTTTAATTGCAGAGCATAGACCTAATATTCCTATCCCAGAAAAAAATATAAGACACATATATATACAAGGTAGCAATGGAACACTTATAGAGGACTTAGGAACATATAAAGACATAGAAATTCCTATCACCTTTGGATTTAAAGAGAAAGAAAAATTTTTAGATAAATGTAGATTTATAAAACATTGGTTAAATAATATAAAAAATAGAAAATTAATATTAAATGATGATGCAGATATGTTTTACAAGGTTAAATATGTTAGGACTAATAATATAGAAAGAAGTATGAGGACTTTAGGAAAACTTACAGTTACTTTTATATCTGAACCATTCAAATATCTTGAAGATGAAATTATAGAAATGAATGATAATATGAACATATATAATCCTGGTACTTTTAAAAGCCAACCTTATATAAAAATGTTTGCTACAGGAGATATTACATTAAATATAAATAATGAAATTGTTAAATTTAATGGAATTGAAGATTATATAGAACTAGATTCTGAAATACAAGAATGTTATAAAGATACTTTAAACTGCAACAATAAAATGACAGGAGAATTTCCTACATTGAAAACAGGAAAAAATAATATTTCTTGGACAGGCAATGTAAATAAAATAGAAATAACTCCGAGATGGAGGTGTTTATAATTGATTAATATATATAATAGTAAAGAAGCTAATTTTGAACATAATGGATTAGCAGTTTTAGATAGTTGCATATCTTGCACCGTTGAAGAAGAGCTTAATGGATACTATGAGTTAGAATTAGAATACCCTATGTTTTCGACTAAGGCAAAATATTTAATAGAAGATAATATTATAAAAGCACCTACACCTATAGGGTTGCAACTTTTTAGGATTTATAGAAAAGTTAAAAATATGTCTACTATAACTGTTTATGGTAGACATATTTTTTATGATTTACTTGATAATTTTATAGAAGATTGCAGACCTATAGAATTAAATGGACACAATGCTTTAAACAACATACTACATGATACACAGTATTCACATGAATTTAAGGCTAATTCTAATATTGCTACTATGGCTACAGCTTATTATATTAGGAAGAATCCTATAGAAGTTCTAATAGGAGATAATAACAATAGTTTTGTAAATCGTTGGGGTGGAGAACTCCAAAGGGATAATTTCAATATTTCTATATTAAACAGTATTGGAGCAGATAATGGTGTTACTATTGCTTATGGAAAGAATTTAATAGGTATAGAAGAAGATTTAGACATGAGTGAAGTTGCAACTAGAATAATGCCTACAGGACTTACAGAAGGTGATTCTGTAATAATACTACCAGAAAAATATATAGATTCCCTTAATATAAATAAGTATCCTACTGCTAGAATTAGGCATATTCATTTTGGAGATATAAAAGTAGATCCAGAGGAAAATATAACATTGAATGATGTTTATAAACTACTTAGAGAAAGAGTACAAGAATTATACAAAATACAACAAATAGATATTCCAAAGGTTAATTATGTTATAGACTTTATAGAACTTTCTAAAACGGAAGAATATAAAGATTATAAGGTATTAGAAACAGTACACTTAGGAGATATTGTTACAGTAAAACATAAGAAGTTGGATATAGATATAAAGCGAAAAGTAGTTAAGTATACATGGGATTCTATATCAAATAAATACTTAGAGATAGAATTAGGTAATTTAAAAGATAATCTAGTAAAAGAAACAAAAAAAATAAATAATAATATAAAGAAAAATGAAGAAGATATTTTAGATACTAAGCAAGACTTAAGTGATGCAAAAGAAGATTTAAAAGAAACTAAAGAAAAAACTAGAAGTGAATTTATAAAAACTAATGATAGAATTACACTAAACGTTGAAGAAATAGGAAAAACTAATGCTAAGTTAGAAATTACAGCAAACCAAATTCGTACAGAGGTAAATGATGTAGAAAAAAATCTTAGCAGCTCGATAACTCAAACCGCAGATAAAATAATGACATATGTAATAAATGAAAATGATAATATGAGTTCTAGAATAACCCAAACCGCAAAAGAAATTAAATTAGAGGTTCAAGAAGGTGATGAAAAACTAATGTCTACTATAGTACAGACTGCTGAAAATATTGCATTGCAAGTTAGTGATACAGAAAAAGAGCTTAATAGCAAGATAGAAATAACAGCTGATAGGATAGAAAGTAAAGTGCAAGATAACTATAGAGATTTAAGTTCTTGGATTTCCCAAGAGGCGGATAAAATAGAAATGGTAGTTGATGGTAGAGGAGATATCAGAGCTGCAAAAATAGCATTAGCCATAAGCGAAGATTATTCGGCTATAAGTATGATTGCCGATAGAATAGAGATTAAGCCACATAGTGGAATTATAGAATTTCCTTATGGACAAGATATAGATTGCCGTGGTGGAGACATAAGAATAAGAAATTCCTCTAATAATTATTTAAAAATTAGTGGGGATTTTGACTTTTATAATAGAGGAAGTATATTAGCTTCTATAACACCAAGTGGTATTTATTTTAAAGGAAGGAGGGTGAAATTAGAAGGTGAAGTCTAAGTCTTTTAATTTAGTTTACTTAGATACTAAAGAAAAAATAATTAATACTTTAAATGAAGTAGGATTGCCAGTTGTAGCAATGCAAAGCATGATAAATGAGATAAA
>NZ_FUWT01000023.1 GCF_900167265.1 Clostridium tetani | reverse complement strand
TGATTTACTCCACTTTTTCTAAATGCTGCACGCCATCTTTTTCCACATGATTGAACACGCTTTAAACCTAAAATATCTATATTAAATCCACATTCTTCGAATATTTTTCGTGGAAATTTTCCATTTTTATTTTCCATAATAAATAATCTTTTAAATTCATCAGTATATGTAATTCCTTTACAACTAACCTTTTTTACAAATTTATTTTCAGATAGTATCGCTATTTCATTTTCAGTAAATATTTTTTTACTCATTACAGTTCTCCTAATATCAATTATTCTTTATTTAATTATACACAAAAGTACCCTACGGGATAGACTTTTTTTAGAGTGTCTATTCTATAGGGTACATTTTAATTAATGAACAGCTTTTTTATACTAAATTTTATATTGACATAGCTCTGCCTTAAAAGATTCTGTAATTTTCTTAAATTCATTTATATTATCCGTTAATTTTCTAATTTCATTTATATAGCTAGATACGCTAGCACTAACCTCTTCTGAGGAAGCTGAATTTTCCTCCGCTATAGTAGCTAATGATTCTATATTGCCAAATATATTATTTATGGACTCTGCCTCTTTATTTAAATCATTTATTGTATATATCATAGATGAAGCAACAGATTGTATAGACGTGGTTGCCTCATAACTTATATTTCTTACAATCTCTAAATTTTTAGTTTCATTTTTTAAAACTTCATATTGACCATCTATTTTATCAGATAAGTTTTTTATTTCTTTTGCAAAATTTACAAGGCTACTGTTTGTTTCTTCAACTGCTTCTTTAGTTTGCTCTGCTAAATTTCTTACTTCCTCTGCTACCACAGCAAACCCTTTACCTTGCTCTCCTGCTCTTGCAGCCTCTATGGACGCATTTAATGCCAAAAGATTTGTTTGCTCTGATATCTGTGCTACGATTGATACTATACTAGTTATATCTTCAGCTCTATTTTGAAGTTCTTGTCCTTTTTCCTTTACCTCTTGAAATTTATCCAACGTATCTAATATATTTTTACTTGTCCCCTCTACATTTTTATAACTATTATTAACTTTATCCAAAGCACATTCTAATTCTATTTTATTATTGTTTTCATTTTCAACTATTTTTCTTAAACTATCTATGTTTCCATTTAAAACAAATACCGTTTTCTCTGTATTTTGAGCTTGGCTTACAGATGTTTCTGCAACTTGTTCTACTACACCAGCTATTCCTTGAGAAGTGTAATTCATGGCATCTGATATTTTATTTATATTTCCTACAAAGGTATTCATTTCATCTGTAACACCTTTAAAACTTACAAAGTCTTTTTTAACAGTATCTTTATTTTGATTTATTATTTCAACTATATCCTCAAAAAAATCCTTAGTTACAATTTTAGTCTTTTCTGAATAATTATGATCTTTTATTTTCTCTAATTCTCTCTTTATAAAATTTTTAGGTTTAAAAAGTAGCTCACATATAACAAAAATTATTAATGCCTGTACTAATGAAGATACCCCCGTTCTATATAACCTGGCTTCAGATATATATAAGTTAGAAATCATAGATATTATAAAAGAAGATATTGCTATCTTAGCACTTAAATTTTTTACAAATCCAAAAGACATTAATTTATTAAATTTAAATTCTTTTTTCAAATAAATATTTTTTTGAAATTTTAATTTTAGTTTTAAAGATTCATTAGTTCTTTCTAATTCCTCTATCTCTATATCCTCTTTAAAATACTTTATGCTTCCCTCTATAAGTCCTAAAAGATAATCAAACATTCCTCTTTTAGATTCATAATAGAAAATAGCTTCTTTACTGGATATAGGTTCTATTGTTACTAGTGGTGGCTTAGCACCTGGAAATTTTTTAGTCATAACCACATGTATGTCAAAAAGAGAATTGAAAAATGAATATAAATTTTCATGTTGAAAAAATGCAGGAAAATCATTATAAAAGGAAACTAAATTATCTTTTCCTATTTGTCTCCATAAATGTCCTAATTCTAACTTCTCAGACTTGGCAATGTATTCAATTACTTTTTTTAGATCACTATCTTCTACATTTTCTGTTGGTTTAAAAATCTTATTACTATCCCAACCTACTGAACTCATAGCTTTATTTACTACATCATCATTATAAAGCTTCCTGCAGGTTCTCATCCAAGTAGCTACTATAGTTCCTTTCATCCTATTACCTCCATTTGAAACCGTATTTAAATTTATTAAAATATTATCAAAAATCATTTTATTTACATAGTTAAATTATACATCATAGTACATATTTTTACAAAGAATTTATAATAAAAAGTCATCTAATAAATATTTACTAGATGACTTTTTATTATAAATTTATCTCAACCTTGTCCAATCTAGCTATAATTTTTACTTGTTTCTTTTCAACCGCTTCTGTATTAACCATTGTTGAATTACTTATAAGTAAGAATTTGCTATTATCTAAGTTTTTTATTTGTCTTATTTGACGCTTATCATTATGTTCTATTAAATATATAGAGTTATTTTGTATTTCACCAGTAATATGACACAATACAAGATCTTCTTTAAACACTCTAAATCCATTCATGTCATTGTCTTCTACTTTTAAGTAAAAAACTTTATCTTGTGGATATCCATTAACTTTATTATCTATTACTGGTAACCTTCTACTTCCTAAAGTTTTATTTAAGCTATAATCAAATATATTTACATCTCTTAAAACTGAACCAAAAGCTTCCTTCCAAACTTCTTGTACTTTATTTTCTTTTATATCATATACTTTATTTTCTTTTTCATCTTTCATATCTTCATAAAACATAGTTATATCATTTAAATCTTTATTTAATATTTTTCCAATTCTATCTATTAAATTTTCATTTATTATTCTCTTGCCTGTTTCTATTTCATTTATAAAATTTTCTGATACCCCTATTTTTTTACCTAGTTGTTTTTGACTCATATTTGCTTCTAATCTATATGTTTTTATATTTCGTCCTACTCTACTCATTATTTTTCTCCTTCTTTTATTTTAGATTATTATAATAATTCCTTTCCCTTATCAGTTCTTTTTTTAAATCTGAAAAAGTCCAATTTATAGATATTGGCGTTACAACAGCTAAAATAGGTTCTTTTCCTAAGTGCTTTCTTATAATTGGGATAATATTATTTAACTCATTATCTTCTAAATTACTAAAAAGTATTATTTTTTCTTTTTTATCTTTATCTATATTTTCATTTGTATTTAACTCTAAAATATCTTTTATTATCATATCTTCCATTTGTTCATTTATATTTACCATGTCATATTTAATATCTAAATTCTTTAAATCTGTTGTAGAAAATCCATAAAACAAAATTTTTGATTTTGAACTCATATTTATCTCCTCCTCATAAAAATAACATTTTATGTTTAAATTAATTATACAATATATATTTGAATTTATAAAATATTATTAACAATATTTGCTTTGCTCCCCTTCATTTTTTTCTTGACACCTCTTCCATGTAGCTATAAAATTTTTTTATATTTTTATTTTAAGGGGGAATATGATGTTAACAAATCTTCTATACAAAATACCTAAAGAAAAACATACTGAAGAAGAATTATGTACTATTCTTAAATCTCATACTGAAATAAAATTTGTCTCATTCGTTGGTATTGATCTATCTGGAAATGACACAGATGAAAAAATACCTATATCGGCTTTTTTAGAAGATATATCCACCTTCTTAAAAGGTGCAGTTCAAACAGACGGCTCCTCGGTTTCTTTTCCTGGTATTGCTACATTAAACAATGCCAAACTTGAAATGATAGCAGATCTAGATGTAAATTGGTTCATAGACTATAATTACGAACATATAGATAAAAAAACAGGTAAGCCTATAGGTACTTTAAGAATACCTTGCTATTTTTATCATGATAACAAACCTATAGATTCTAGATACTTACTTAAAAGTTCAATAGAATTTTTCAAAAAAGAGCTAATGAATTTATTGAAATCTAATAATGATATCCTTTCCTATTTCTCCATAAATTATGATGATATTGAAGACATTGATGTAACTTGTGCCACAGAATTAGAGTTTTGGGTTAAAACACCTAATGATAAAGCAGAAATAGAAGAATTATCCACATCTCAAGTACTACATGAACAGTATTGGAACAGAACAAAAGGAGCTGTTAGAACCTCTTTAGAACAATCTTTACTAACCTTAGAGTATTATGGATTAGAACCTGAAATGGGACATAAAGAAGTAGGTGGAGTTAAAGCTAAATTAGATGACTCCGGAAAACTAACTCATATAATGGAACAACTAGAAATAGATTGGAAGTATTCATCTCCCCTTCAATGTTGTGATAATGAGCTTCTTGCAAGAGCTATAATAAAAGAAACTTTTAGAAGTAATGGCCTTGATGTAACATTTTTAGCAAAACCCGTAGATGGCGTTGCTGGAAGTGGCAAGCATATACATGTAGGCATAGCTCTAAAGCTAAAAAACAAAAAGAAAATAAATTTATTTTCTTCAAACAAGGATCATTTCTTAAGCTCTATAGGCTATGGTTCACTTATGGGTATGCTTAAAAACTATGAGATTATAAATCCTTTTATTTCTTCTACTAATGATGCTTTTAAAAGGTTAAAACCTGGCTTTGAGGCTCCAACTTGTATAGTTACTTCTATTGGTCGTTCTGTGGAAGTCCCATCTAGAAATAGAACTATATTAGTTGGTGTAATAAGAGATATTCAAAAGCCTTTATCTACAAGATTTGAACTTCGTTCTCCTAATCCTCATACTAATACTTATTTAGCTATAGCTTCTATGTATATGTGTATGCTAGATGGAATAAAGTACTCTTTAATTAATAATAAATCTGAGGATGAACTTTTAAAAGAGCTATCTAAATTACCTGGTAAGTTTTATGGTTATTTAGATAGAGAAAGGGCTTATAGATCAGAAGAAGATGTTTTTGATTATTATACAGATGAAGAACGAAACTCATTTTTTGGAAAAGCCCCAGCTACAGTTTACGAAAATCTATGTGCTTTTAAAAATTCTCCTGAAAAACTAAAAGTTTTACAAGAAGGAAATATTTTTACAGATGCCATAGTAAATAGCTTCTTCCTTACTACTATTAGCAGGTGGACAACGGAAATAACTAATAGACTTATTAATAATTATTTTGAAGAAATTAAACAATGTAAAATGCTTCATTCATTAGATAATGCTTTAGATATTGATATCTCTAGATGGTTAGAAATAAACACCCTAAGACATTATTTAGCTAAAGATAGCTATACTCAAAAATGCTTATTTAGTAGAATAAAGGAAGCTACAAATCATAATGATTATGAAGAACTTTCTAAACTACAACTAGAGTTACAAAATAAGATTTCTCTATTGCATGATTTATATGGAACATATAAGAAAAATCTCTTAGATCTATAAAAAATACCTAGAAAAGAATTTAAATTCTTTTCTAGGTATTTTTTTAATAGTCCTTTAATGGAAAACTTTCCACAACCATTTCTTTCTTATTATTAATTGGTTTCCACAATTGAATTTCTTTAACTGTAATATTTTTTTGTATATTCATTTCTTTTACAACTTCACATGTATTAGCATACTCTTTATTAGACCATTGTCTGGTTGCATAATTAGTATTTGCTAATGAGATATGTAAATCCCAACTTTCCACATCTTCCCTCACTTTAAATCCACAAAGCTTTAGTCTATCATTTATTTGCCTAGTTAGCCTCATTATATACCCTTTATTTTCAACATTTAAATTTACTGATTTATATGGGGCATCAAAACATATTGCTCCATTGATAGATATCTTAAATTTTTTATATGGTTTTAATATATCTCTTATTACTCTACATGCTTCCTCTAAATTTTTTGATTCATCTATAACTTCCAATGTTAAATGTAAAAGTGGCATATTTCTATAGAGTTTATATTTTTTACAAATACTTTTTTGTATCTTTTCAATGTGAGAGTACGATTCATCATCAAATAAGGCAACTAAATAATACTTCATTTTTTTCCTCCAATTTACAAATTAAATAATTTACTTTTATTATATACTTTTATTTTGTATATTTAAATATTTCTGTGGGAAAATAAAAATGTCTTATAAAATATAATTATTAGGAGGGATTCCATATGAAACACAATGATAGTATAGCATGTACAGTTAATGAGTGCAAATTTCATTATAAACAAGATGATTACTGTACTCTAGATCAAATACAGGTTTCCAAACATGAACCTGTAGCAACTACTGTAAAATGTACAGATTGTAGCAGTTTTAAAAAAGAATAATTTTATATAAAAATATAAAAATGTCAAGATATTTTTTCAAAATATCTTGACATTTTTTATTTTTATATATTTAAGTACTTCACATTTTAAAATTTAATGTTAAAATAGTAGGGAATTATGCTATAATTATTTTTGTAATATTGTAAGATTATAATTAAGTATATGAATTTAGAAATTCTCTTTACGAAAGTAATTCAAATATATAAATTTCTTATAGATAAGGATGGATGCGGGTAATGGATAAATTAGTTATAAAAGGTGGAAATACCCTACACGGTAAGGTGGATATAAATGGTGCCAAGAATGCAGCGGTAGCAATCATACCTTCTGCTATTATGGCTAGCGAAGGCATATGTACAATAGATAATATATCAGATATAGAAGATGTAAACTGTCTTGAAAGAATTATTAAAAGCTTAGGTTGTGATGTTTCCTGTTCAAGTGATGCTATAATTATAGATAGTACTAAATTAAATAGCTATAATGCTAATACTGAAGATGTTAGAAAAATGAGAGCCTCCTACTATTTAATAGGTGCATTATTAGGACGCTTTAAAAAAGCTAGAGTTGAACTTCCAGGCGGTTGTCCAATAGGTGCTAGACCTATTGATCAACACATAAAAGGTTTTGAAGCCTTAGGAGCTGAAGTTACTATAGACCACGGTGTAATATATGTAGAAGCTGATAGATTAATTGGAACTAATATATTTTTTGACGTAGTAAGCGTAGGCGCTACAATAAATGTTATGTTAGCAGCTACTTTAGCTGAAGGTACTACAGTTTTAGAGAACGTAGCAAAAGAACCTCATATCGTTGATGTAGCTAACTTTTTAAATTCCATGGGTGCTGATATAAAGGGCGCTGGGACTGATATAATAAGAATTTCTGGAGTTAAAAAATTAACTGGCTGTTCTTATAGTGTTATTCCTGATCAAATCGAAGCTGGAACTTATATGATAGCCACAGCTGCTTGTGGTGGAGAAGTTATTGTAAATAACGTAATTCCTAAACATTTAGAATCCATTTCTGCAAAATTAATAGAAATGGGAGCTGAAGTAGAAGAAAATGGCGATTCTGTCTTAGTTAGATGTAAAGGAAATTTAAAAGGAGTAAATGTAAAAACTTTGCCTTATCCTGGTTTCCCAACTGATGTTCAACAACCTATGAGCTCTCTTTTATGTATTTCTCAAGGAGATAGCATAGTAAATGAAAGCATTTGGGAAAATCGTTTTAAGCATGTTGATGAATTAAGCAAAATGGGTGCAAATATAAAAGCCAAAGGAAGAACCGCTTATATTAAAGGTGTTGAAAAATTACAAGGCTCTGTGGTTAAAGCAACAGATTTGCGTGCAGGTGCTGCTTTAGTGATAGCTGGTCTTGTAGCTGAAGGTGTTACTGAAATATTAGATATAGAACATATAGATAGAGGATATCCTCACATTGAAGATAAATTTAAAAAATTAGGCGCTGATATAAAGCGAGTTACTATATAGTAGGTGGATTAAATGATTTTTTGTTCGTTATATAGTGGTAGTAGTGGAAATAGTGTTTTTGTATCTTCTAAAGATACAAAAATACTCATAGATGCAGGGGTTGCTGGTAAACATATAGAAAACTCTTTAAAAAATATAGGTGAAAACCCAAATTCTTTAGATGCTATACTAGTTACTCATGAACATACTGATCATATAAAAGGTGTTGGTGTTTTATCTAGAAGATATGATTTACCTATTTATTCTCATCCCTTAACTTGGGAAGCTATGCTTCCTTCTATAGGTAAAATAAAGGATCATAATATAAGATTTATAGATGAAAAATATATTAATATTAAAGATATGGACATACATGGTTATAAAATTCCCCATGATGCCGCTTACCCATTAGGTTTTTCACTTAATAGTAACAATAAAAAGTTTTGCCTTGCCACAGATTTAGGATACTTTTCAGAAGAATTAATTAAAAATTTAAAAGATGCTGATGGCATATTGATGGAAAGTAATCATGATGTAGAAATGTTAAAATTTGGTCCATATCCTTATAGTTTAAAAAGAAGAATTCTAAGTAATATAGGACATCTCTCTAATGATGATTGTGGCAATGCCATACTAGATATTTTAAATGGTAATACTAAAAAAGTAATGTTAGGCCATCTAAGTAATACTAATAATTATCCAGAATTAGCATATCAAACTGTTATAAACATATTAAATGAAAATAATGTAATCCTAAATAAGGATATTAAACTATATATGGCTAATAGGAATAAGCCTAGTAATTATATAAAACTATAAAAAAGGGTGAAAAAAATGAAGAAACTTATTAATCCTATTATCTGCTTAATATTATTCGCATCTGTTTTTAATCTTATTGGATGTGAAAAAAAGGATAAATTAAGTAAACAAAATAAGGAGAAAATTGAAAAATTAACTCCACTAGAAGATAAGAAAAACACTTTAAATTTAAGCCTTTATTTTGATACAAGTGAAAATCCAGATAAAGTAGAATTAGCCCAAGAAGAAAGATTAATGGATATAAATGAACTGCTGGGGGAATTAACCTTAAATGAGCTTATAAAGGGTCCTTCTGTTAATAGTAAGCTTTACCCAATACTTCCTAAAGAAACAAGGCTTATGAGTTTCTCTGTGGAAAATGGGATAGCCTATGTAAATTTTAGTAAGGATATTTTGGTTAAAATGTCACCTAAAAAAGAAGTAGCTTGTTTAAAGAGCATAGTTTGGTCTTTAACTGCTCTTCCTAATATAGAAAAAGTTAAATTTTTAGTTGAAAATAAGGATATTAAATCTCTTGGAGGGAATTTTGATATTTCTAAACCTATAGGAAAGGTTGATTTTGAAAATGCAAAAAACAAATAATTTTGTATGCGAAAAGCATTTAGATACTTGTATAGATGATTTCGTAAACTTGTTTGAAACCTTTCCAATTTTAAATAGTATTTCTAATTTAAAAAATGTAACATGCTTATACTGTAATTTAAAAGCCAAATACAATATAAGTTATCCAAAAGAAAATAAATAATTCTAATTATTCAAAGGAGAAGTGTATAATATGAGTTTATATAATGATTGGAAAAACATGGTTATAGATTATGTGAGAACTAGAGGAGAAGAAGCTTTTTGGAATGAATATGGTAGTATAGAAAAAAACATTTATACACAAATATTATCTAATAAGACTACCGAAATAAATGGTACTTTAAAAGATATTGCTGAAAAATATGATACTTCCATAATCTTTTTTGTAGGCTTTTTAGATGGTCTAAGTGATAGTTTAGTAGAACCATTAGATTTAGAAAATATAGAAGAAGATAGTAAACTTAATTTAAATATAGATTTAGAGAAATTATATTTCAATATGCTTGATGCTAAAGCAGATTACCTATATAATTTACCTCAATGGGATTCAATTTTTTCTATTAAAAAAAGAAAAGAGATTCATACTGAATGGAAAAATTCTAAAACCATTGTTAATGAAAATAAAATTGGCAGAAATGATCCATGCCCTTGTGGTAGCGGTAAAAAGTACAAAAAGTGTTGTGGAAAAAATTAATTAGCAATTTAAAAGCAGGTATTCTACCCTGCTTTTATTTTAATTATATTAAAAATAATAGGAGTATATATATGAATATAACAATAATTTCTGTAGGAAAATTAAAGGAAAAATACTTAAAATTAGCTGTAGAAGAATACTCTAAAAGACTAAGTCGATACTGCAAATTAAATATAATAGAAGTCACCGATGAAAAAACTCCCGATAATGCTTCCGAAAAAGAAGAACTACAGATAAAAGAAAAAGAAGGAGATTTAATATTAAAAAATATAAAGGACAATATGTTTGTAATAGCTTTAGATCTAAATGGTAACGAACTTACCTCCATAGATTTTTCAAACTTCATAAATGATTTAGGTATTAAAGGGGAAAGTAACCTAACTTTTGTTATAGGTGGATCTTTAGGGCTATCTTCTAAGGTTTTAAGTAGATCTAATTATAAACTTTGCTTTTCAAAAATGACATTTCCCCATCAATTATTTAGAGTAATGTTATTAGAACAAATATATAGAGGATATAGGATTATGAATGGTGAACCATATCATAAGTAAGTGAGGTTTATAGCCTTAGTAATTAAATTAATTATTAAGGCTAGTTAATAGTTAAATTTTTTAACTTATAGATATTATTTTACATTGTTAACACATTTTAAGATCTCCTCGAGTTTTTTTATAGATGTAAGTCTTTCATTACACTGCTTACTATCTAAGCATACATTAAATCCTATAGATTTATAAGCCCCTTCTTTAGAGCGAGGGATTTTGCATGGAGATGAAACAAAGGCTACCTCATCTCTTCTACCCATATGATTACAAAGGGTACACATATTCATGTTATTAGAATTATAACTTGGGATTTTACATACCATACCAATGGGTTTACCATCCATATTATAAACTATAAATAACTTATTAGTGGATTCATCAATCCAACCCAAATACACATTTTTGGAATTGTATTCATCTAGATTGGGTAATTTTAATTTTTTTTCTTTTTTAAATAACTTACTAATCTGTTCTTTTGTAATACTTGGAATTCCATATACATATTCATTTAAATTATATAAATAATTATCAATGTGTGATGAATCAGTTATTTTAATAATATCAACTATATTCTTTTCTTCTTCAGATAAATTTGTAAAAAGATTTAATATCTTATTATTTATATAAAATTTAGTTACTTCAACGACTTTAGCGTCTATACAGCCTACAAATGCACTATTTAAATCACGCAAACATTTCTTTATATAATTATACTCATGTTTTTTTATAAAAGCTTTCATAATTAAGCACCTCATTTTTTCAGATATTATTTATTTTAACTTTATAAGAATTTATTTAATAAAAAATGATTATTGTTGCTTAACTTGAAGTAACAATAATCATCTTTATTTAAAACATATTATATATTTATATTACTTTTAAACATTGCTTTAAATTAAAGATGATAATTTCGTTGGAATTATACAATGAAATAATAACATGATTAAAAGTAACTATTCAATCTAATAAATAATTCTGTAATGATTATGAGCATAAATATTTTTGGTCACTTATGATTCGTCTAATGCTCTTTTCCGATAAGTAGTATTCTTTAGTTAGTACATCAACTGAAGTACCATTAAGATACTTTTTATAAATTTCATTATTTCTTGCTTTAAGATTATTTTTTATGCCGCTATCTTCTCCCCAGGATTTATGATTTCCATGTTTTCTAGGAATATAAAGATATTTTCCGTCTACATATTCTTGTATTATTTTAACAATTTCTTCTGGTAACACATCTTGTGCCTTTGCATATTTCATTTTTCTTTACTCCTCTACTCAAATAATAGCATTAAAGCAAAGAATACTGAAAAGCTATGTGTTACAAAGCCTAAAAAATGTTTATATTTCAGCTAACTAAACACATTAGGCTCCAAACAAAGCATAGCTTACTTTTAGTAGTCTTTGCAAGGAGCAAGTTGTTTTGAAGCTGAATGTATTGTATACCTTCATAAAATCACCTCCAATATAATTATATCAGATACTCACAGGTTTTACGAAGAAAAGATAGTAAAGAGTAGAGATATAGATTTAAAGATAGAAAAAAATGATATAATAAAAATGAACAAAATAATTTTAGTAAAGCTATAACAAATGGAGTGGTGATATTTATTATGAATAGCAATATAAACATATTAGTTGTAGAAGATGATACAGATATAAATAATCTTCTTTGTACAATGTTAAATAAACAAGGTTACAAAGTAACCAGTGCTTATTCTGGTTCTGAAGCTAAAATGTGCCTTGAAAAACAGGACTTTCAACTAATTTTACTAGATTTAATGATACCTGCTATATCAGGTGAGAATCTTATTTCAGAAATAAGAAAGTTTAAAACCATGCCTATTATAGTTATTTCTGCAAAACCTGGACAAGATATAAAGATAAAAGTATTAAAACTTGGTGCAGATGATTTTATATGCAAACCTTTTGATACTAATGAAGTTTTAGCAAGGGTGGAATCTCAGCTGAGAAGATATACTGTATTCTCCAGTAAAAATAAAGAAAAAAATATTTTAACATATAAGGATTTATCCCTAAACAAAGAAACACTTGAGGTAGCAGTTAAAGGTGAATATATTTCTTTAACTGCAAGGGAATTTACTATATTAGAACTTTTAATGTCTAATCAGAAAAAGGTTTTTACAAAAGCCAATCTATTTGAGCATGCTTGGAATGAAGATTTTTTTTGTGATCATAATACAGTAAATGTTCATATAAGCAATATTCGCTCAAAATTAGCTAAAATTAATCCAGATATAGAATACATCCATACAGTGTGGGGAATTGGATATAAAATTAATGATAAAACTTAAGACTTTCTTAATCTTTTCTTTATGGTATCTTGTTAATTATATCTTAATATATAATTGTGCAAGAAAAAGGAGGTCGATTTAAGTGTCTGATACAGTACTTAAAGTTAAAAATATTACTAAAAAGTATCACAATCATCTAGCTGTAAATAATGTTAGTATGGAAATAAATCAGGGAGAAATTTATGGACTTGTTGGTAAAAATGGTGCAGGTAAGACAACCCTACTTAAAATGATATGTGGACTTACAATACCATCAATAGGAGAAATTAGTTTATTTAATGAAACATCACAAAATGGTTTGAATAAATCCAGAACAAGAACAGGATCTATAATAGAAACCCCAAGTTTTTTCCCTTATTTATCTGCAAAAAAAAATCTTGAATATTATAGAATACAAAAAGGTATTGCAGAAAAGAATTGTGTGGACGAAATAATTAAAGCTGTAAATCTTGAAGATGCAGGAAATAAAAAATTTAAAAACTTTTCTCTTGGTATGAAACAACGTTTAGGGTTAGCCCTAGCTTTAATGGCAAATCCAGATTTACTTATTTTAGATGAACCTATAAATGGACTTGATCCTACAGGTATTGTAGAATTTAGAGAAATTTTATTAAAACTTAATAAAGAAAGAAATACTACAATAATTATATCTAGCCATATATTAGGTGAGCTTTCACAAATGGCAACTATGTATGGATTTATTAACAAAGGTGAACTTGTAGAACAGCTATCTTCAAAAGAATTACAAGAAAAATGTAAACGTTGCTTATCAGTTAAAGTAGACAATACTGAAAAAGCTGTTACAATAATTGAAAAGGAACTTAACTGTAGTAACTATAAAGTTTTAAATAATAACGAGATTAGATTATATGACCATATAGATACTCCTGAAATAGTAGCTCAGTCACTTGTATATAATGGCGTTATGTTATATTCAATGAATCAGGTTGGTGCAAATTTAGAAAATTATTTTATCAATTTGATTGGAGGTGCTCATAATGCGTAATTATATAAAAGCTGACCTTTACAGAAACTTTAATCGAGTATATTTTTGGGGATATACATTTGGTATTGCCGCTTTGCCTTTATTGCTTAATATAATACTTAAAATTACTAATGTCAGTGAGGATACTATGAGTTTAGCTATATTGCTGCAATTATCTGTTCATATGCTTATAATACCAGTATATTTAATAGCACCAATAGTTGAAATGGTAACAGCTGAAGAACAAAAAAATCTCACCCTTAAAAATGTATTATCCTTTGGAACTTCAAGAAATAAATTAGTATTATCCAAAATTATTGTATCAATAATTCTTTCTTTAATAGCAGCTATTATTATATTAACAATATTCTTTGGAAGTTACATAATATTGTTTGGTATTGGCAAAGGATTTTCCCTAGGTCTTGTGGGTAATTTTATTAAAAGATTATTAGTATCCACAATATTGTGGATTAGTGCCATAGCAGTATGTACTTTTTTGGCTTTTGCTATTAAAAATAACAACATGTTTGCTTTTTCTTATGTATTAATCTTCTCTATGCTGGGAAGTGTTATAAAAGTACTTTCATCATTTGTTTCTAGTAAATTTCAGTACATTCATAATATACTTATTTCAACTCAAATAGGTAAATTAGGTGCACCCGAGATAACAAGTTCCACACTAACTCATGCAGCTTTTATAGGCATTATGTATTTAGTTGTATTCACAATTTTAACTATGATATATGTTAAAAATAAAGAAATTAAGTAAAAAGAAAGGGTGACATTTATGCAAGGGTTAATTATTGTTTTTCTTATAATTATAACAGTTGTATTTGCCACCCTATATATTTTATTACATAAAGAACTTAAAAATATAACTAAACAATTAAAAGAAATTAATAATACTAAAACTAATTCAAAAATATTAATATCCTTTTCCAATAATTTAGTAAAAAATTTAGCTTTAGAAATAAATAAATCTTTAGAGAAAAAATCAGCTACTGAAGCTGAGCATAAAAGAATGGATTTAGAAATTAGACAATCTATTTCAAATATATCACATGATTTACGAACCCCACTTACATCAATAATTGGATATATTCAGCTTATGGAAGATGATAGCTTGTCTCAAAACGAAAGAAGTCAATATATAGATATAATAAAAAAGAGAGCAAAATCCTTGCAAACTTTAATATGTAGCTTTTATGATCTATCAAGACTTGAGGGAAGAGAATATAAATTTGATTTAAGAGCACTAAATTTATATAACATACTATGTGATTTAATAGCAGTATCATATAATGATTTTATTAGTAATGAAATAGAACCTATTATTGATATAGATGAACAAATTCCTATGATTATTGCTGATGAAAATGCAGTAAGACGTATAATTTCAAACCTAATACAAAATATGATTAAATATAGCAATGAATTTATATCCATATCTCTAAAATATAACAAAGATCATATAATATTAAATTTCACAAATGATGCACCAAATTTAAAAGAAGATGATGTAAAATATTTATTTCAACGATTCTTCACAGCAGATCGTACTAGAAGTGGAGAAAGTACTGGTCTTGGTCTTGCTATTGCTAAAGAATTAGTTGAACAAATGGGTCACGAAATCTTTGCAAAATTATCAAAAGATAAACTTAGTATAATAATAAAATGGAAAGTAATAAATGATTCTTATATAAAATAGGGCTATCTTTTAATGATTTTTTAATCATTAAAAGATAGCTCCTTTTTTTATTAAACTTTGTACTCTTTACTTTGTAGTAGCCTGCTTAAATCTTTCATTTACAACATCCCAGTTTACAATGTTCCACCAAGCATCTATAAAAGCTGCTCTTTTATTTTGATATTTTAAATAATACGCATGCTCCCACACATCTAAAATTAGCAATGGTTTAACTCCCCATTGAGTTAAGTCTTGATGCTTCTCTGCAGTTAATATAACTAATTTATTAAACATACAATTCCAACAGAGTATAGCCCAACCTGATCCTTCTACTGCTACAGCTGCCGCTGAGAATTCTTTTTTGAAAGTTTCATAATCTGTAAAGTCCTTATTTATTTGATTTAATATCTCATCTTTTGGTTGGCTACCGCCAGGCATCATATTTTCCCAAAATAATGTATGAAGTATATGACCTGAGCCATGGAAAGCTAATTCTCTTTCATAGTGTTTAATTAATGTATAATCTCCAGTCCTTCTACACTCTTCAATTTTATTTTCTGCATTATTTAATCCATCTACATAAGTTTTATGGTGAATATCATGATGAATTCTTAAAGTAGCTTCATCATAATGGGGTTCTAAAGCATTATAAGCATAGGGTAGAGCTGGTAAAGTATGAGCCATATATTATCACCTCTTAAATTATATTTTAGGCATTTAAAATAACAAAACACCTTTACATATTTATTATTAGTCTTAGTTTATTTCTTATTCATTGTAAAATTCTTCACAAATAAATAATATATTTATGACTTTGGCAATAGGACTTATAATCCTTAACTTGCTTGGACTTAGTAAAAAGAAAACTGGTTATCAAAAATCAGCTTTCTTAATAGCAACAATATTATTTATAGATTTATTATGGTTTAATGGTATAATTATATTTGATATACAATATGTTCCCTAGGTGGTGGGTATAGTGGAATTAAATAAAAAAATACTAAAATTAGGATTACTTCTAATTTTATTATCATTAATTTTTACTATAGGATTCGCATCAGTTTATAGATTAAAAAACCCTGTATTTTTAAAAATGTTTGTTGAAAAATATGTATATGTTAATGAAAATTCAGCTTCATTAGATGGACTTGAACTCAAGTATATAACTAATATATTAGATAGTAGAAAGGTTGTTGGTATTAATTTTAAAGAACAACCTAATATTGAAATTATTGTTTCACCCAATCCTATGGGGCATGAAAATTTATCACCTTTTTATAATAATAGCCCCAATAAACAAATTGGATATATATATGGAAGATATATTGTTAATACTATATATCTTAATATTAACAATATAGATAAAAAGTTTAATGAAATTGAACTTAATAATGCTAAGGTAAGCTTTGATGATGGAAGTACGTTAGACTCAAATCTAGGTCGTATAATATTATATAGAGATAAAAATAACCATGAAGATATAGAACATATTAGTTCTAGTGCTTCCTCTGATGGTACTTCCTCATCTAATAAAAAACTTAAAAAAGATATAAAATTATTAAATGTTGAATCCCCATTATTAGAAGATTTAAAGGATTATTTTGATCTTTCTATAGAAAATATTGATTATAAAGATGTTTCCGGAGTTAAATATGAAAAAGATACAGTATTAAGTATACATTCTAAATTCAAAACTCCAAAGTCTATATTTGAAGAATATAGCTTTTATGATATAAATCCAAAACTATATTATGAGGATATCAAGGGAAATAAGTCATATATTCGCATATATAATATTAATCATACTCCCTATAATTTTGATTTAAAAGGAATGTTTAATTACTTAAAATCAAGGAGTGTGATTTAGTATGTATAATGAATATAATAAGATATTTTGGGGAATTTTTATTGCTACATTTAATATAAAACTAGGAGCAATAAAGATATTACCAACATTTATAGGTTATATAATTATCTTAAATGGATTAAGTTCTTTATATAAAAAAACTCATATAGAACCATTTAATAAATCTAAAACTTTTGCAATTATAATAATCATTATAACTGCCCTAAGCGAATTCATGGAATTTTCATCAATTGAATCAAATAATCTTTTTTTATTTAATGAAATATGGATAGTTTTTTCTAGTGTTATAGAGCTTCTTATATTTTATAATTTTTTTGATGGTTCCATTGAATATTTCAACAATAATAATATCTGTGACTTAGCTTGTGAAACTATAAAAAAACTAAGATTTTATATAATAGTTTCAGTTATTAATATTATATTTTTAAATTTTGCACTTATATTTAATATAACATTTTTAAATATTATAATTCCTATAATATTAATTATTTTACGTATCTATTTGATTATGTTAATTTATAGGTTTAAAAATACGTCTGTTGAAGAAATTGAAACTAAGTAAATACTTAAAAATATTTTTATAAGGACGGGATAAAATTTTATGAGACTTAATAATTTTATTAGTTCAACTGGAATTTGTTCTAGAAGAGAAGCTGATGAATTAATTAAACAAAAAAAAGTAAAAGTTAATGGAGAAATTGCTCCTTTAGGATATATAGTAAATTCAAAAGATAAAATCGAAGTAAATGGTAAATTACTTCAAAAAAAGAAAAATGATATATATATTGCTTTAAATAAACCTGTTGGCATTACTTGTACAACAGAAAGACATATAAAAGGAAATATAATTGATTTTATAAACCATACTGAACGAATTTTTCCAATCGGTCGACTAGATAAAGATTCTGAGGGTTTAATACTTCTTACAAATGACGGAAGTATTGTTAATGAAATTTTAAGAGAAGAAAATAACCATGAAAAAGACTATATTGTAACTGTAAACAAACCCATTACTCCTGCCTTTATAAATGGTATGTCAAAAGGAGTAAAAATTTATAATCCCGTAAAAAATCAATACACAATAACAAATAAATGTAAAGTGGTTAAAATTAATTCTAATACCTTTAAGATTACTTTATCCCAAGGATTAAATCGTCAAATTCGAAGAATGTGTTCAAGTTTTAGCTATAAAGTTGTAAAACTTAAACGTATTAGAATTATTAATATTACACTAAAGGGTTTAAACGTAGGAAAATGGAGAAACCTAACAGATGAAGAGGTTAGAATTCTCAGATCCAAAAATAACTAGCAAATATCACTAAGCAATAAAAAACTCTTCCTTATAAAAATATTTTTATAAGGAAGAACTTTTTATTATTAAAAGTTATTATTTTGTGTAATTATCAAAATAACCTTGTATATATATAATAGGTGTTCCTTTATCTCCACTTCCTGAAGTTAAATCACAAAGAGAACCTATAAGGTCAGTAAGTCTTCTCGGGGTAGTACCTTGTGCTTCCATACTTCCTATAAGATCTGACTCTTTATTTTCAATGTATTCAGATATAGCTTGTTTAAGCTCTTCCCCTTTTAAATTAGCAAAGTTATTATCTGCAAGATATTTTAACTTAATTTCATTAGGTGTACCTTCAAGTCCTGATGTGTATCCAGGTGATACAACAGGATCAGCAAGTTCCCAAATCTTACCTACAGGGTCTTTAAATGCACCATCACCATAAACCATAACTTCGATAGTTTTTCCTGTCTTTTCTTTGATAATATTTTGAATATCATTAACCACACTTTTACAATCTCTTGGGAAAAGCTTAACGGTTTCTTCAGTAGCTTTATTTGATCCTAGAAGACCATAATCTTCATTATATCCACTACCATCTATAGATTGTGTCAAAATATCATCAAGTCCATAAATTTTTTCTCCACCATTTGCTTTTAAAATTCTCTTATTTCTAAATCTAGTATGAGTATCACAAGTAATTACACTCTTTGTGTATTCCAAAATAGTTTTTGGATTGTTTGAGAAAATTATTTCACATTCAACACCATATTCTTCAATTAAGGATTTATAATAATCTATATAATCAACACCAGTAAAAGTATGTTTATTATATCCAAAATAATCACGGAATTGCTTTTCTGTTAGAACATCTGTCCAAGGATTTACACCTTTTTCATCAAGAATATCTATATCTACTAAATGATTACCTACCTCATCGGATGGATAGCTAAGCATTAATACAATTTTTTTAGCTCCTTTTGCAATACCACGAAGGCAGATGGCAAAACGGTTACGACTTAAAATAGGAAATATTACACCAATAGTATCTTCTCCAAATTTTGAACTTACATCTTTTGCAATAGCATCAATACTTGCATAGTTTCCTTGAGCACGGGCAACAACTGATTCAGTTACAGCCACTACATCCTTATCATTGATAGAAAAACCTTCTATTTCTGAAGCTTTTAATACACTATCTACGACAATTTGTGAGACACTATCTCCTTCTTTAACAATTGGAGCACGAAGCCCTCTAACAACAGTTCCTACTATTCTTTCCATATTAGATTCTCCTTAATTATTTTTATTTTTAATTAAATAACTATTCTACATTTGTAATATACACTATTTTATGGTATAAGTAAAATAAATAGATATAATAATACATATAAGGAGGAGTTATATGTCCATTAAACTAGATTTATATAAAATTTTCTCTGAAGTAGCTAAACACAAAAGTTTTTCTAAAGCTGCAAAATCTCTTTATATGACACAACCTGCTGTAAGTCAAGCAATTATGCAACTTGAAAATGAACTAGAAATACGTCTTTTCACCCGAACATCTAGAGGAGTGATTCTTACAAACGAAGGTGAGCTTTTATTTGAGTATACAAATTCAGCTATTAATTTAATTAATGTAGCTGAAAAAAAACTTATAGAATCTAAGAATCTGTTAATGGGTGATTTAAAATTAGGTGTTGGAGATACTATTTCTCGCTATTTTTTATTGCCTTATTTAGAAAAATTTCATAGCAGCTATCCAAATATTAAGTTAAAAATTATTAATCGTACAACTTTAGAACTTTGCGTTATGTTAAAATCAGGTGAAATTGATATTGCAATTTGCAATCTACCAATTAATGATCCCTCCTTAGAAGTAACAGAATTAACAGATATACATGATATTTTTGTTTGTGGTAAAAAGTATAAAAATAAGATTTCTAAATCTATAAGTCTTAAAGAACTATCAAAATTTCCATTAATATTACTTGAATCTAAATCAAATTCAAGGCAATATGTAGAAAAATACATGTTGTCAAAAGGTATTCCCTTCACTCCTGAAATTGAGCTTGGATCTCATGATTTACTATTAGAATTTGCAAAGATAAATTTAGGTATATCCTGTGTTATCAAGGAATTTTCACAGGATTATTTAAAAAGTAAAGAACTTTATGAGATACAAACAAATGAGGTAATACCTAAAAGAAATATAGGAGTTTGTTTTTTAAAAAGTGTTTCTCTTTCACCATCTTCTACAAAATTTGTTGATATACTAAAAAAATAACTATTTTAAATCACTTTCCTCATATTTAGGCACTACTCTATTAAATTCATCATTTATATTTTTTCTTAAGGTTTCATCTGTAAATATATCAAATCCTGTTAATGCCATAGCTTTAGCTGCTTTTATAATTTGTTCATATGCTGTAGATGTATTAGCTACTTTTGTAAATTCAATAGAATGAGAATTTACTTCTTTATCTGCTATTTTTATATATGAGTGAATAGATGGAACTTTAAGACTAACATTTCCTATATCTGAGGATCCATATTTCATATTAGCATCTGGATATTTCATCTTAATATCAAACTTAGCGGCATTTTCTCTAAGTTTTTCATCTATATATTTATTAGGATATCTTTCTGCATATATGAGGGATTTTTCTATTTTTACTTTAACTTTCATAAGCTTTTCTATTGTATTTACTATATGTTCTACATACTCTACTACTATTTTCAAATCTTTTACTGTTTCTGCCCTTATACTAAACTCACAAGAAGCATAATCTGGAATAATATTAGATGTATTTCCACCATTAGTTATAATACCATTTACATTGGTCCTTACTGGGAATAATGCTCTAAATTGGTCTATCATATTAAAAGTTTGTATTACTGCTTGTAGCGCATTAATACCACCTTCAGGGAAAGAAGAATGAACTGATTTACCATAATATTTTATACCTATTACTCTAGTTGCTAACCCCCCTCTACAAATTAAATTTCTTGTGCAAGGATGCATCATTAAAACATAATCTATATCATCAAAACATCCTTCTTTTAACATTATAATTTTGCCTCCTCCGCCTTCTTCTGCTGGAGTTCCTAACACAACTATTTTCCCATCTATGTAATTGGACACTTCCTTTAGTCCTATGGCAGCTCCTACAGCCATAGTAGCTATTAGGTTATGTCCACAACCATGACCTATTTCAGGTAAAGCATCATATTCCGCTAAAAAAGCTACTGTAGGTCCATTTCCATTGTATTCTGCTCTAAATGAAGTTTCTAATCCTCCTATTCCTTTTTCTATATTAAATCCATGTTTTTCTAGCATAGTAGTTATATTTTTTACTGCATTATATTCATTAAAAGATAATTCTGGTTTTTTATGAATGTTATTACCTAATTCAATAAGTTCACTTTTTATAATATCAATTTTGTTAATTATAACTGCCTTTTCTTTCATCATTTAACACCTCAAAATTGTAGATTTAATATACTAATTATACTACATATATAAATAAAATCTGTTAACCCATATTTTATTTTAAGTTTACAACTTACAAGCTTTAATATATAATTAAGTTAAAATTTATATTGGAGAGGTTAAAATGAAAAATATCATTTTAGAAATAGAAGAAAAAATTTATTCAGATGAAGACATTACTTTCAATGAGGCCATTACACTTTTTCAATCAAGTTATGATAAAAATTTAAATAATTTATTAGATGCGGCAAATAGAATTCGTAATAAATTTAATGGAAATATAGTAGATCTCTGCTCAATTATGAATGCTAAATCCGGAAGGTGCTCTGAGGATTGTAAATTTTGTGCTCAATCAGAACATTATAATACAAATATAAAAAAATATAACATGATAAATATGTCAGATGCTCTTAATTTAGCAAAAGAAAATAAAGAACATGGAATAAACAGATTTTCTTTAGTAACTAGTGGAAAGGCACTAACAAGTAATGATTTTGAAAAAGCTTTAGAAATATATAAAGAGATAAACAAAAGAGTAAATATAAATCTATGTGCATCATTGGGTATTTTATCCTATAATCAATTATTACAGCTTAAAAATGTAGGAGTTACAATGTACCATCATAATTTAGAAACTAGTAGAGAATACTATAATAAGATATGTACAACCCACTCTTATGATGAAAGAATAGAAACAATAAACAATGCAAAAAAAGCAGGTCTTATGGTATGTTCAGGTGGAATTATTGGTATGGGTGAAACTATAACTGATAGAATAAAACTAGCTTTTGAGCTTAAAAGTCTTCAAATACAGTCCATTCCGATAAATATTTTAAACCCTGTAAAAGGCACTCCTCTTGAATATACTAAAAGATTAGAACAAAATGATATATTGAAAACCATAGCTATATTTAGATTTATAAATCCAAAAGCATCTATAAGATTAGCTGGGGGCAGAAATCTTATAGATAATTTCGGTAAGGGTTGTTTTAGAGCTGGAGCTAATGCTACTATATCTGGGAATTACTTAACTACATCAGGTAATAAAATAAATGATGATATTGAAATGATCAAATCACTAGGTTTATCTTTAGATATTTAACTATTTATCCTAATTTTACTGTATTATGAGGTGTTCATAACTATGAATAGATTTCAAATAAAACTATTAATGCTTATTCTTATGTTATTAGATCATATTGCTAGCTTTATTCCTAATACTCCTATTTGGTTTAATCATGTGGGAAGAGTTGTAGCTCCTGTTTTCTTTTATCTTCTAATTAACGGATACTTTTACACAAAGAATAAAAGTAATTATGCTAAAAGACTTTTTGTAGCTTCTGGATTTATGGCAACAGGTAATATGTTAGTTTCTACATTCTTTTCTTTGGATATCTATAATAATAAATTAAAGTTATATAGCATAGGAATACTATTTACTATAATATTGTCATTTATAACGTACATAATTTATAAAACTCCTATTGAAAGTTTAAAAAAATTAAATTTCTATGGTTTCTTATTAGCATTATTACCTATAGTTTTTTCATCATTGTTTTTAGATATGACCATTTTAAAAAATAATATATTTCTTTCGATGGCATTTTCTATAATGTTTCTAAACTCACTTAATCATAATAAAAGTGATTATACCCATATTATACCAGCAATACTTTCATTAATTACTGAGGCAAGTATTTTAGGACTTTTAATGACAATTATTTTTTATAAGTTTAGGAAAAATAAACCTTCTCTTATTTCATATTATTCAATACTATCACTAAGTTTTCTTATTGGTGAAGGATTTACTTACGAAAGTTTATTTATTACTAATATACAATGGATGATGATTTTTTCTATACCATTTTTCCTTCTGTATAATGACAAAAAAGGTAGCGATATAAAATACCTTTTCTATGTATTTTATCCTCTTCATGTTTGGATACTATTTGCTATAGGTTCTTTATTAAAAAGATAGCTAAAAAACTAACCTATAGAAATAAATTCTATAGGTTGCTTTTTAATTATCTAAATTTATATGGCAATATCCATTTGGATTTTTCTTAAGATATTTTTGATGGTATTCTTCTGCCAAATAAAAATACGTAACCTTTTCTACTTCAGTAACTATGGGTTTGTCATATTTTTTACTTATCTCATCCTTACTTTTTAAAATATCATCTAAGTCTTCTTTATCATAGTAGTAGATTCCAGTTCTATATTGATGCCCTACATCTGGTCCTTGCCTATTTAATATAGTTGGATCTATTATATCCCAAAATTTATCAAGTATCCTTTTTAAACCTATTATACTTTCATCAAATTTTATATAGCATCCTTCAGCATAACCTGTATTTCCATTACATACCTCTTCATAGCTAGGATTCTTCGTCACACCATTTACATATCCTACTTTAGTATCTACCACTCCATATATCCTTGAAAAATATTCTTCTACTCCCCAAAAACATCCTCCTGCTAAAATAATTTCTTTCATAAATTTCACTCCCTTCAATAATTATATTAAATATGTAGGTACATAATCCTTTATTTGCCTAAACTTTAGCTAAATAAAAGATTATTATAACTTTTCATTTAATTAGTGTTATAATATATTTTGTATTATTTTTTTAATTTTATTTATAAGGGGGCAAAAATATTGAAAAAGCAAAACTTATGGGCAGATATTTCCTTGCTTATAGTTGCTATAATTTGGGGTAGCGGTTTTGTAGCAACTAAAAATGCATTAGATTCTATATCACCTTTTTTTATTACAACGTTACGTTTTTCAATAAGTACTTTAGCTATAGGTATAATATTTTTTAAAAGAATAAAAAATATTGATATAAGTCATTTAAAAGCTGGATTTATTATAGGTTTTTTTCTTTTTTCAGCATTTTCAACACAAACAATAGGTCTTTTATACACCACAGCTAGTAAACAAGCATTTTTAACTGGAACAAATGTAGTAATGGTTCCTTTTTTCTATTGGTTTATTTCAAAAGAAAAGCCTAATTTATATAATATAACTGCAACTTTCTTATGTCTAATAGGAATATCCTTACTTACATTAGATGGATCTATGCATATAAATAAAGGAGATTTACTTACATTAATATGTGCCATATTTTTCGCTTGCCATGTAGTAGCAACTGGATACTTTACTAAGAAATATGATCCTATAATCTTAACCTTCACTCAATTTTTTGTTACAACTATATTATCATTCTTATCTATGATAATACTTGAAGGAGTTCCTAGTGCTATTCCTAAAGAAGGAATTTTTCCTGTGTTTTATCTAGGAATATTTAGTACCTTTATAGCATTTTTAATACAAACAATTGCTCAAAGGTATACTTCTCCTTCACACACAGCTATTGTTTTATGCTTAGAATCAGTATTTGGAACTATATTGTCCTGTATACTACTTGGTGATAAGTTTACTTATAAAATATTTATAGGATGTGTTCTTATATTTTTAGCAATAATAACCGCAGAAACAAAATGGGAATTTCTACGTGATATTAATAAAAATGTACAAGCTCAAGAAGAATAATTTCCAATAATAGTTTTTAGGAGGATGGTGTAAAATGAGATTACTTTTAACTAACGATGATGGTGTAAATTCAAAAGGTATATATACATTAGCAAAAGAACTTCAAAAAGAACATGAGATAATAATTGCTGCACCTTCTATAGAAATGAGTGCAAAAAGTCATTCTATAACCATAGCAAAACCATTATTTATAAAAGAGGTTGAATTAGATGATATAAATGCTACTACTTATAGTATTAGTGGTACTCCCGCTGATTGCGTTAAAGTTGCTATGGATAAAATTTTGGATAAGCCAGTGGATATGGTTATCTCTGGAATAAACTATGGAACAAATCTAGGGATAGATATATTATATTCTGGTACTGTATCAGCAGCAATTGAAGCTGCTATACATAATATACCATCTATAGCTATGTCAGCTGAAGTTAAAAATGGAGATATAAATTTTGATACTGCTGCAAGTATTGCAAGAGAATTAGTAAAAATTTCACAAGAAAATTCAATGAAAGGTAATTTAGTATTAAATGTTAATGTTCCATGTTTAGATAAAGACTCTTTAAAAGGATTAAAAGTTTGCCAGATGGGTGGTAGAACTTTTACATCTTATTTTGAAAAAATAGAAAAAAACAAAGAAGTCTCTTATATGCTAAAAGGCGAATTAACTAATAATCATAAGCCTACTACAGATATACATTTTCTAAGAAAAGGGTATACTACTATAACACCACTACACTATGATCTCACTAATTTTAAGATTATGAATGACGTATCTAATTGGTTTTAATACAAATAAAAAACAATATTTAAAATTAAAAATGTCCTCATTTAATATGTTTAGTTAAAAAAGCTTCTTAATATACTAAATGGGGACATTTTTATTACTTTATTTTTAACTCCTTTCTCATTATATCATCAGTCATAGGTCCTTGTATTCCACTATATACAAAACCTTCCTCATCTATGAATAAAGTTGTAGGAAATGCTTGCACTCCATAATTTTGTGCTACCTCTTGTCTTTCATCTAAAACTACTGGGAAATCATAACTCTTCTTTTCCATAAATTTCTTGATTTTATCCTTATTTTCTCCTACATTTACAGCTAATATTACTATATCTTTATCTTTAGTTTCATTGTGGATATTTTGCATATAAGGCATTTCTTGTACACAATATCCACACCAAGTTGCCCAAAAATTGAGCATAACTTTTTTTCCTTTGAATTCACTTAAAGTTATTTCTTTATCATTTAAATCCTTAAGTTTGAAATCTAAGGATGCTATTCTCTTAGGTTTATCTTCACTAATCTCTGTTTGTGTAGTGGTATTACTTTTATTATCAATATCCTTTTGGTTTTTATCTACATAGAATTTATAAAATACAGAAGATAAAATTATCAAAATTAAAATTAGAAATATTGTAACTTTCTTTTTCAAATTTATCACCTTCTTTTAATTAAAAATATTATTTATTATATACATTTTATTAGTAAAGGTCATTATGCCCATAAATATAAGTACTAATCCACTAGCTATAGAAACTATATTAAAATACTTAGAAAATCTTTTTATATATCCTGATATAAAGTCCACTAAAAATCCTGATATTATAAAAGGTATCCCTAAACCCACAGAGTACGCTATCAAAAGTTTAATTCCTGAAACCAGAGTTGTAGTACTTCCTGCATAAATTAATATAGATGCTAACATAGGCCCTACGCAAGGAGTCCAACCTATGGCAAAAGCCATTCCTATAAAAAATGAACTTAATCCTGATTTAAACTTTTGTGGCTGTAGCATAGTCCTTTGGTAGTAAAAGGTTTTTATTTTTAATACTCCCATAATATGTAGACCGAATACTATAATTATTATTCCGCCTATTTTTCTAAATATATCTTTGTTTCTATCAAATAATTGACCTAAAGATGTTACTGATATTCCCATTATTATAAATATCAAGGTAAAACCTAACGTAAATCCTAATGCTTTATATATTACTGTTAATTTATTTTTATTATTCATCTCTTCAATAGAACTTCCAGTTAAATAAGTTAGATATATAGGAACTAATGGAAGCACACAAGGAGATAGAAAAGATAATAGTCCTGATGAAAAAGCTAAAAATAATGATACATTCCCCAAAAAATCCCTCCTAAAACTGTTTATTTATATATTTAATTTTTATTATATTCCATTAATATGAAGATAATATGAAGAAAGTTTAGAAATAAAAAAAGTATTGATGAGTGCTCCTAAAAGCTCCCCCAATACTATATCTTTCAACTAGTAGCTATATTTAATTCTCCTATAGTTGCCTTATTTATTGTTCCTAACCTTTCCATAAAGGCTTCTGGCTTCTGCAATTGTCCAAACCCATGATATTGATAGAATGTTTGAGCATCTTTAGTTGCTAACATAAGTCTTTCAATATTGATCATATCTGGATGAGTTATAACACAGTTTATCAACCATTTTCCTAATCCCTTACCTCTATAATCTTCATGTATAAATACATCCCTAACATAGCCAAAGGTTATATAATCTGTTACTACTCTAGCAAAACCTATCTGTCTATCTTTATGATACAAACTAAAACAAAGAGAGTTTTCTATAAATTTTTCAACTATTTCTCTATTTCTTTTTTCTGACCAATAAGATCTAGACAAAAGTTCACATACAGCATTTACATCAATTTTTTTAGGATCTGTTGTTACAATAAAATCTTCTGAAATATATACTTGATACATTTTATTCTCCTCCTTATAAATAGGTTTTTAAATTAAATCTTAAAGTAGTTTATTATGTCTTTATACAGCCATAATTTAAGATTATATATTAAATTTTAAGTTTTGAATAGAAGAATTTTTTTACTTTTTTCGACATACTTTATATTGGCCTGTACAGCCTTTAATACTAGTCATTGACATTAAATTTTTTAACTATTATAATTAATAAACATAGATATTTATTTTCAATTATTATGAAATTTAAAGACTATGATAGGAAGAGTAGATAAAGGAGGTATCCAAAGCGAGCCAGTGACGGTGCAAGACTGGTGTTACATCTTTATTGAAGAACATCCTTGAGTTTCTAACTGAAATCTATAAGAAAGTAGGCTTAGAGGTATTCAGTACCTTATAACTGATGCATGAATTTATATAATTCATGCTTATTTGAGTGGTCATTTAGACAAATTGGGTGGTACCGCGAAGTCAGTCTTTCGTCCCTTTATAAGGATGAGGGGCTTTTTATTTTAACTTAATATAAGGAGGATTAACATGAAAAAAATTTCAATAAAGCAACTTTACAGAGAACCAGAAAAATTCATAAACAAAGATATTGTTGTTGCAGGCTGGATAAGAACCGAAAGAACTTCTAAAAATTTTGGATTTATAGAATTAAACGATGGAAGCTTTTTTAAAAACCTTCAAATTATTATAGATACTAATCTAGATAATTTCGACAAGGTTTCCAAATTGCCTATTAGTTCATCTATTGTAGTAGAAGGAAAATTAGTGGCAACTCCTTCAGCTAAGCAACCTTTTGAAGTTCAAGCATCAAAAGTAACAGTAGAAGGAACTTCACTTCAAGATTATCCATTACAAAAGAAGAGACACTCTTTTGAATTTTTGAGAAGTATTGCACATTTAAGACCTAGAAGTAACACCTTTTCAGCAGTTTTTAGAATACGTTCCCTTGCAGCTTATGCTGTACATAAATTTTTCCAAGAAAAGAACTTTGTATATGTTCATACCCCTATAATAACTGCTAGTGATTGTGAAGGTGCTGGCGAGATGTTTAGGGTTACTACTTTAGACCTAAATAATATACCAAAAAATGATGAAGGTAAAATAGATTTTTCTCAAGACTTTTTTGATAAGGATGCAAAACTTACAGTAAGTGGTCAATTATCAGCTGAATCCTATGCATTAGCTTTTGGTAATGTTTATACTTTTGGTCCTACATTTAGAGCCGAAAACTCAAATACAGCAAGACACGCATCTGAATTTTGGATGATAGAACCTGAAATGGCTTTTGCTGATTTAACTGACTACATGGATGTAGCTGAAGAAATGGTAAAATACATAATAAATTATGTATTAGAAAATGCTCCAGAAGAAATGAATTTCTTTAATAGCTTTATTGACAAAGATTTATTTAAAAGATTAGATAATGTTGTTAATTCAGAGTTTAAAAGAATAACATATACAGAAGCAGTGGACTTACTGCAAAAATCAGGAGAAAAGTTTCAATACCCTGTTGAATGGGGAATAGATCTTCAAACAGAGCATGAAAGATATATAACAGAAAAAATATTTGGCAAACCTGTTTTTGTAACTGATTATCCGAAGGATATAAAAGCGTTTTATATGAGACTAAATGAAGATAATAAAACTGTTGCCGCTGCTGACTTATTAGTACCAGGAGTTGGTGAAATTATAGGTGGTAGCCAAAGAGAAGAAAGATTAGACGTTTTAGAAGAACGTATGAAAGAATTTGACCTTAATGAAAAAGATTATTGGTGGTATTTAGAATTAAGAAAATATGGTTCTGCTAAACACTCTGGATTTGGATTAGGTTTTGAAAGGATATTAATGTATATGACGGGAATATCCAATATAAGAGATGTAATACCATTCCCTAGAACTCCAGGTTCAGCCGAGTTTTAATTAAATTTAAATAAAGTATACCTCATTCAGATGGAACTTAAGTTCCATCTGAAAATTAATTTATTGATCCTTTAGGACATACAAAAGCACACTTTTTACATTGTATACAATCAATATTGCTTATCTTACCTTCATTATTGTATTCATAAGGAGAAATCCCCATGGGACACTTTTTCTCGCAAACTTTACAATTTACACAATTATTATCAATATTCAATACTTTCTTGTCCTTTTTAAATTTTGAAATGAAGGCTGATATACTACCCATAGGACAAAAATTACACCATACTCTACTATTATAAAAGAATGATAATACTATTCCTACTAAACTTGTAATTACTATCATTCTATAAAATAACAATCCTATACCTGTTGCATTACCCCAATTTTTATATGATTGATTTCCAAATACAGTAAACATTATTATTATAACAGTCGCTCTAAAATATTTACTTTTAAGTAAATTAGGTGTTTTATTTTTATTACTAAATTTAGATAAAACTATATCATAGAAATTTCCCCTTGGACATAAATTACCACACCAATATCTCCCCTTACCAAATACAGAAAATAATATTGGAGCTAACATACAGACAATAGCTATAATAGCAAATCTAGAATCAAATAATCCAAGTATAACAAATGTTATAAAAACCAAATATGAATATCTTGACCAAAACTTTTTTATTTTCCCACCTCCTATACTATACCCCTGTATAGTATATTAATTTATTTTTTTATATCTGTCAATATTCCAAATCATCAATTTATTACTATTTATCACAAAAAATTTTATAAAATTCCTCAATAAAAGAGTTTATTAATGCTATTAATCGATTTCATCTCAGCTTTGCTAAATATTTTGATTATTTCTATATTTTTTTGTTGTAACCGATTGCTGTATCTTTTAATTTTCTTCCTATTTGTATAAAATAGATATGTACTAAAAAATTTTTTATTAAATATAGAAAGGCGGCTTACTTTATGGATTTTACGAATCTTTTCCTTACGCAGGGAAAGTTAGATGACCATATCTCTAAAAAACATAATTTAAGTGGCAAATCTCTTCTTTCTGAAAAACTTCTGGCACTTCAAGTAGAAATTGCTGAATTAGCAAATGAAACTAGATGTTTCAAATTTTGGAGCACTAAAGGACCTTCCGCTACAAATAAAATATTGGAAGAGTATGTAGATTGCCTCCACTTTCTTCTAACAATAGGATTAGATAAGGAATTTAATTATTTAAATTTTAATACTCCTAAAGAAGGAATAAGCGATAATATAACTAATCAGTTTTTAAATCTTTATATTGATATTAATGATTTTATAGTCTGTTCATCAAAGGATCATTATCAAACTCTATTTGAAGATTTTTTATATCTGGGAGTTAGTTTAGGTTTTACAGAAGAAGAAATAGAAGATGCCTATTATGTAAAAAATAATACAAATCATCAAAGACAAGTTATAGGGTATTAATCTTTAAAATGTAGAGTTCAAACTCTACATTTTTTATTTTATTTAAATAATTATCGTCTTGTATGGATAAAATACCTTTAAAAGGTGGTGTATTTATGTTAGGTATAATATTTTCAATTATAGCAGGAATTTCAATGAGCTTTCAGGGTGTCTTTAACACTCGTCTAAGTGATAAAGTAGGGCTTTGGGAAGCTAATTTTCTAGTACAAAGCATAGGTGCCATCCTCACTTTAATAGCACTTTTATTATTAGGTGATGGAAATATAAAAAAAATTAAAGAAGTTAATAAATTATATTTATCTGGTGGATTATTAGGAGTAATAATTATATTTACTGTAATGAAAGGTATAAAATCCTTAGGACCTACTTATGCCATTTCTACAATATTAGTTGCTCAATTACTATCAGCAGCTTTAATAGATGCTTTTGCACTATTTGGTTCTGAACAAATAAGATTTGGTATGAGTAAAGTACTAGGGATTGTAGTTATGATAGTAGGAATAGTTATTTTTAAGTGGGAATTTAAATAATTAAGGGAGTTTAATCACACATACTATCACATATACTATATTGTATATATAGAAATAAATTCAAAGGAGAATTTTAATTTGTTCAATTTCAAAAGTAAATTATCCCCTGATCTATCTGATACCATAGATAAAAACATTTATAAGAACATTAGGATAATTATATGCTGCAAAACTCTCCAGAAAAAAATAGAAAATAAAATAAAACTTTATAGAGGTAAAGTTTTATTTTCTATAGATCCTATAAAATGTATATGTGCCATAGTCCCTGCTTCTTCAATAAATAAATTTTTAGAATATCCCAACATAGACTATATATATCTTGATTCCTGTGCTTTTTTATGTGGCAAAAGTGTATTTAGTGCAAATAAAATCAGTATAGAAAAAAACTATAAACTTACTGGTAAAAGCATAGGAATAGGAATAATTGACAGCGGTACTTATCCACACCTAGATCTTATAACTCCTAAAAATAGAATATCAAAATTCTTAGATTTAATAAATCATTGTAAATATCCTTATGACGATAATGGTCATGGAACTTCAGTGGCAGGAGTAATTTGTGGTAATGGATATTCCTCAAAGGGAATTTATAAGGGTATAGCTGAGGATAGTTGTCTATACTCTATAAAAGCCTTCAATGATTTAGGCAGAGGGTTTATATCAGATATACTATATGCTCTAAATATATTAATAGAAGACAGTGATAAATTTAATATAAAAGTTATTTGTCTTCCCTTTGAAATTTTAGATAATAACAAAAATCTCCTGTCCTTATTTAATAATTTATTTTCAATGGCTATTTCAAAAAATATTACAATAGTTGTTCCCTCTGGACATAATGGTATCAGTTTTAATTCCATGAAAGGTATTGCTCTTTTGGATACATGCATAACTGTAGGAGGATTAAATATATCTTCTCATATTAAGCCCTATACTAATTCTTCTGCAGGTCCAAACTTTAAATTAAATAAACCAGATATTGCCGCTGCATGTGTTGATATAATTTCTACAACTACAAACACTAGCTATATTTCGGAACGAAAGGGCAGAAAACTCTACCCTAAAGCCCTGGAAGAGCCTTATTCCTCATTTACAGGTACTTCATATGCTGCTGCCTATGTTACTGGATTATGTGCTCTTTTATATGAGAATAACCCTAATTTAAATTTTAAAGATATAAAAGCATTATTTAAAATATCTTCTGAACTTCAAGATATTCCCAAAGATATACAAGGTCATGGCATTCTAAATTTGTCGAAATTATTACCATGATTCTTTAAAGTAATTTTTATTTATGGTAAAATGTAGATATAAGATATATACAAATGAGGAGGTACCATTAATATGATAAGTGAAAAACTGAATAAAGCTATAAATGATCAAATAAACTTTGAAATGGAATCAGAAAACATATATTTGGCTATGAGAGCTTATTGTAAATCAATAGATTTAGATGGCTTTGCTAACTTCTTTGATGCTCAAGTTAAAGAAGAAAGATTCCATTGTATGAAGTTCTTTGACTATGTTAACCAAGTAGGAGGAAGAGTTGAAATTGGTGCTATAAAAGGACCTAAAAACGATTTTGATTCTCTAGTTGATGTATTTGAAGCAGCTTATGCCCATGAACAAATTGTTACTAAAAAAATATATGCTCTTATGGATTTAGCTATGGATGAGAGAGACCATGCTACTATAAGCTTTTTAAAATGGTTTATAGATGAACAAGTAGAAGAAGAAGATACTTTCTCTACATTAGTATCTAGACTAGAAAGAGTAAAGGATAATCCAACAGCTATATATATGTTAGATAAAGAATTAGAACAGAGAGTATTTACTGCTCCTGTGGTTGAATAAATAAAAATAAAACCTAAGCTTTTAAAGTTTAAAATGTACCCTTTGTCAAGGACAGTTTAAAAAAAGACTAGGCGGTACTAAGAAGATGATTTCTGTATTTTACAGGAGTCATCTTTTTTAAATTCCATTGACCTCTATAATTATTATAATAATCCATATATTCATCAATTTCTTCCAAGAGTTCAGCAAATGTATTACAATTTTTAATATTTGTTTCATCCTTAAGATGTCCAAAGAATGACTCCTGTGGAGCATTATCCCAGCAGTTACCTCGTCTAGACATAGATTGTTTTATATTATATTTTTTAAGCAATTTCTGAAATATGGGACTAGTG
>NZ_FUWT01000024.1 GCF_900167265.1 Clostridium tetani | reverse complement strand
CCATGACGTAAGTCAATAAGATCCCTTGAAGAACACAAGGTTGATAGGTCAGAGGTGTAAGTGCAGCAATGTATTTAGCTGACTGATACTAATAGATCGAAGGCTTGATCAAATTATTTACTCTGTGCAATTTTGAAAGAATTATTCTTTCAAAGGAAACTTCTTCAGCGTAGCTGAGAAGTACTGATTCAAAACGAAATCAGAGATTTCTGTGAATCAACATCTGGTGATTATAGCTAGAAGGTAACACCCGTTCCCATGCCGAACACGATGGTTAAGCTTCTAAGCGCCGATGGTACTGCAAGGGTGACCTTGTGGGAGAGTAGGACGTTGCCAGGTTAGTATATGGATCTTTAGCTCAGCTGGTTAGAGCAACCGGCTCATAACCGGTAGGTCCGGGGTTCGAGTCCCTGAAGGTCCACCATATTTGGGGGTATAGCTCAGCTGGGAGAGCACCTGCCTTGCACGCAGGGGGTCAAGAGTTCGAATCTCTTTATCTCCACCATAAAAAACTCATGGTATTAACCATGAGTTTTTTTTATTTGTTCTTTATTATATATTATTGTATTATTGGATGTATAATATAAATATAGGAGAGATTATGTGAAATTTTATAGAATAAAACAATTCTATCTTAACTTAATAGATAGAATGAAAATAGAAGATGAAATATTTGTAGATAAATATTTAACTAGATATGAAAAAGAACTATTTAAAAAGCTTTCAAAATCTGATCAGAAACATTCTGTTAGAGTAGCATATTCTATAAAAAGTAATTGTATAAATAAAAATAAAGATAGGTATTATACAACGAGGTTAATAAAAATAGCTCTTTTGCATGATATAGGGAAAATTAATTGCAATTTAAATGTATTAGATAAGAGCATATTAGTTATATTAGATTGCTTAACTAAAGGTAAGCTAAGAAATTTATCAAATATAAAAAAAATAAATACTTATTATAATCATGGAGAAATAGCATTTCATATGTTAAAGTATAAGGGATATGATAATCAATTTTTAGATATTATAAGAAACCATCATAGTAGAAACTATGTATCTAATGAAGAGTTAAATATGCTAAAGTCTAGTGATGCTATAAATTAAATTAAAGGAGGAATAATGTGAATTATTTGGATAGAAGGGACTATATACAGAAAACATTAATGAGTAGTGAATCAGCAATAAAAGGTCAAGATTTTGCAGATAAACTAGGAGTAACAAGACAAATTATAGTAAAAGATATAGCTATCTTAAGAGCTTCTGGAGCTGATATAGTAGCAACACCAGAGGGATATATTATGAATAAAAAAGATAAAAATTTAAACTTTAAAATAATAGCTCTATCTCATGATCGATATGAAATAGAAGATGAGTTAAAGACTATTGTAAAGTATGGAGGAGTAATAAGAGATGTTATAGTAGAGCATCAATTGTATGGAGAAATAAAGGCAGTACTAATGGTAAAAACCATAGATGATGTTGAAAAGTTTGTTAAGAAGTTTAATGAATATAAAGCAGAACCCCTTTTAAAGCTTACTAATGGCTTACATATTCATACTATACTAACAGAAACTAAAGAGCAAATGGATAATATTATATATGAACTAGATAAAAAGGGTTATTTAATAAAATAAGTATTATTATAAAAAAAGTTAATTTATTAAGGTGGTATATTTGTGAAGAAGAAAAAAGTTATTACATTTATAGCTATTATAATATTGTTACTGATATTATTTTTATATAGGTCAACTTCCTTTATAATAGATTTTCAATGGTTTCAGGAGTTATCTTATACATCAGTATTTTTAAAGGAATTTTTTACAATAGGGAAATTATTTACTTTGTCATTTGCACTTATATTTATAAGTATATGGTTATATTATTTAAGCTTGAAAAAAAATATAAATTGGCAAGAACATAATAAGAGAAAAAAATTAATGATTGCATTTAATTGTATTGTATCATCATTATTTGCCTATTTTTTCTCATCTAAATATTGGTATCAAATTCTTCAATTTAATAATTCTGTTCCCTTTGATATAAAAGATCCTATATTTAATAAAGATATTTCATTTTACATTTTCAAACTACCTTTCTTACAATCTATTTATGTTCTAATTTTAAGAGTACTTGTGTTTTTAGTAATTTATACTTTGATTTTGTATTTTATTATAAATTTAAAAGATAAAATTAAAGAAATCAATTTTAGAAAGACTTTAAATATAAAAAGTATAAAAAACGATGTAAAAGATTTTGCAGGTAAGCAATTGGCTGTGGTATCCGCAATTATATTATTATTTTTGTCCATGGGATATATAATAAAATCTAGAAATTTAGTTTATAGCCCGCGAGGTTTAATCTTTGGAGCGAGTTATACAGATATAAATATAAGTTTATTAATTTATAGAATTATAATTATAGTATCTTTTATAGGTTCTATAGTAGTTTTTATAAGTATTATAAATAAAAAAATAAAACCTATAATAATTTCATTAGTTTTGATTTTTTTACTTATACTTAGTGAAGGTGCAACATCAAAATTGGTCCAAACTTTTGTTGTTAATTCAAATGAAAAAAAGTTAGAAGAACCATTTGTTAGATATAATATAGATTATACTAGAAAGGCTTTTGATATAGATGATATAGAAGAAATAAACTTTGATATAAATAATAATTTAACAGCGCAAGATATAAAAAATAATAAAGAATCTATAGATAATATAAGAATAAATTCTTTCGAACCAGCATTAGAATTTTATAATCAATATCAAACCATAAGACCTTATTATATTTTTAATGATATAGATATAGATAGGTACAAAATAAATGGAAAAGAAAGTCAAATATTCATATCAGCAAGAGAACTCAATTTAAAGGCTATAGAACCAAATACATGGCAAAATAGACATCTAATATATACACATGGTTATGGAGTAGCTATGAGTAAAGTAAATTCAGTAACAGAAGAAGGACAACCTGACTTTTCTATAAAAGATATACCCCAAGTAAACAATACAGATATTTTAATAGACAATCCAAGAATTTATTTTGGAGAGAAAACTGATGAATATGCCATAATAAACACCAAATTAAAAGAATTTGATTATCCACAAGGTGCAAATAATAAGATAACCGAATATGATGGTAAATCCGGCATTAAGATGAATTTATTAAATAAAATAATATTTGCTATAAATAAAAAGGACTTAAATTTCTTACTGTCAAGGGATGTAACTAGAGAAAGTAGGATACTTATAAATAGAAATATAGTGGAGAGAGCAAAGAAAATAGCACCTTTTTTAACCTATGATAATGACCCACATTTAGTAATACATGATAATAAACTTTACTGGGTAATAGATGCTTACACTACTTCAAATAAATATCCATACTCTCAACCTTATGAAGATATAAATTATATAAGGAACTCAGCAAAAGTGATAATTGACGCTATAGATGGAGATATAAACTTCTATATAACAAATAAAAATGATCCAATCATAGTAAGTTATTCAAAGATATTTAAAAATTTATTTAAAGATTATAGTAAAATTCCAGAAGGTATAAAGGAGCATTTAAAGTATCCAGAGGATATTTTTAAAATTCAATGTAAAGTATTTGAAAAATATCATATGACAGATACTATAGCTTTTTTAAATGGAGATGATTTATGGGAATTATCACAAGATGAGAAAACTATGAATACAGATAAAGCAACAAATGAATCACCTTATGTTTTTATGAAACTTCCAAATGACAATTTAGAAGAAATGATATTATTAGGATACTTTAATATGAAACAAAGAAATACAATGTCTTCTATGTTAGCTGCCAGAATGACTTCTGATAACTATGGAAAATTAATTATGTATAGATTTCCTATACATAAAACCATATATAGTCCATATTTCTTTAAACAAAAGATAAAGCAGGATCCACTTATCTCCAAGGAATTATCACTTTGGAATATAGGGGAGGGCGGAGCAAAAGTACAGTTTGGAGATACTATCATTCTACCAATAAATAATTCATTATTATATGTAGAATCTATGTATTTAAGAGCAAAAGGTAAAAATAGTGCACCAGAGGTTAAAGGAATTATACTCTCATATGGAGATAAAATAGTTTTGGATACAACTATGGATGAGGCATTAACTAAATTATTTACTAAAAAAGAGGAAGGAAAAGAAGAAAATATAGAAGATAATAAGATTAATTCTATAAAAGAAGCTAAAGTAATATATGATAAAGCTATCAAAGCTCAAAGAGATGGAGATTGGGCAAAGTATGGAGAATATATTAAAAAGCTAGGAAATATATTGGAATATATGGTAAAATAAACTTGTATTACTGAAAAATTATTAGTTTACTTAAAAAATACTTGTATTACGGAAACAATACTTGTAAAAATAAAATATATATGAGAGGTACAGTATGGGATCCTTATATAATAAAATTGTAAATTGTAATAAAAATAATAGAATACTATATATAAATACAGATTTTATTATTGAAAACAATAAAGGAGAAGTAATTAGGGATTTTATTTTATATTCTATAAAAAATGAGGAAAAAGTTTTTTTATTTACTGATGATTTTCTATGCTCTAATTTAAAAGCAATGTTTAAAAAGGATTATAGTATTATAAAGAATTCCTTAAATAAAGGTATATTAGAAATTAAATTTTATAGCAAAATGAATATAGCCAATGATGTAAATAAATTTTATAAAATATTAGAAGAAGAAATTAAATATAAAAATAAAATTAATATAATTTGGAACTTTAAAAACTTATCAAAGTATATTAATAAGATGAAAAAACTTAATTTATCTATAGAGAAACTAAATTTTAATGATAAAGGTAAAATTAGAAATTTAGTATATGTTAATAATTATTGTAACTTAACTATGTTTAAAGGTTTGTATTCGAAATTTGAAAGCATTATTGTATTAGATAGGAATAAGGAACTATACTTTGATAATAATAAAGATTTCTTTAAGTCACGATGGCTATTGAATTCAAATGCACAATTAAAATATGAAAATCATAATTTGCTTTCATTTAATAGTACTTTTTCTAATATGCCTAAAACCTATAATAAAACGGAATTTATTGAATTAGTAATGAAAAAGTTAAAAGAAATATGTAATATAGATTTTTGTATTATGTACAGTAAAAATAAATTAAAAGAAAATGTATTGGGGTTAGATAGTTATTTAGGAATTAATAAAAAACATAAATATTATATTATGAATCATAGAAATTTAATACTATATCAAAAATCCATAAATAAAAATATAATAGATAAAGAAATAAGTAAATATATGGATTTTGCAACTATAGAAGATGAAGAATTAAAAACAGTGTTACTACAAGAATTAGATGTACATTCTATAATTACAATTTATGTTAAGTATTACGATTTAACTAAAGGTATAATATCAGTAGGAAGATACGGACACAATAGAAAAATGATAAAAGAAGAATTAAAACATTTAAATTCAATATGTAAAAGTGCATTTTGTATTATACAAGAACAAAATAAATTCATAGAGAGTGAAAAATTAAGGGCTATGGGAGAAATGGCAGCTGGGATAGCTCATGATGTAAACAATGTTTTAACTCCTATAGTTGGAAGTATTCAACTTCTAAAAGAGAGTAATATGAAAGATAAACATCTAATTAAACAATTAGATGTTATAGAGATGTGTGCTTATGACGGTATGAATATAACCAATAAAATTAAACGTTTTACTAAACAATATAATTTAAATTATGGACTAGAGACTTTTAATATAGATAATATAATAAAGGATGCAATAAATCTTACTAAAAATAAATGGCTTACAGAGAGCGCATTAAATGGTATAAATATAAATGTAATGTCCAAATTAAATTCTAATGCAAAAGTTAAAGGAAATGAAACTGAGATAAGAGAAGTATTTATAAATATAATAAAAAATGCTATAGATGCTATTCCAGAAGAAGGTTATATAGAGATAACTTCAGAGGTAAAAAATAATAATGTAGTAATAGAGTTTAGAGATAATGGTATAGGAATGAATAGAGAGGTCGTAAAGAGAGCTTTTGAGCCTTTTTTTAGTACAAAGGGTAAGAAAGGTTCAGGATTAGGTTTAAGTGTTTCCTATAAAATAATACAGGATCATGGCGGAACAATGAAAATAGACAGTAAAGAGAGTTTTGGAACTGTATTTTATATTGAACTTCCAATTTGTAATTATATAAAGGATATTAATTTTGATAAGAAGGATGTTAAAGTTAATTTTGAAGGAAATATATTAATAGTGGATGATCAATATGAAGTAAGAAAAATTATATCAGATATGATAAAATCTATTACAAAAGCTAAAGTTAAAATTTGTGATAATTCTAATATAGAAAATGAAATAAAAAAGAGAAATTATGATATAATAATCTGTGATTTTTCTATGTCTGGATTAAATGGTATACAGATATCAAATATAGCTAAAAAGATAAATAAAGATATATTTTTCTGCCTTATGACAGGTTGGTTAGGTGACTTTGATGAAAATATGATAAAAGATATAGATCATGTTTTAAACAAGCCAATAAATATTGATAAGTTAAAAAATATATTTGTAATCTATGAAAATTATAAATATCGATAATTTTATGTATGATATATATTCACATTAATTTACCGAAGGGGATGAAAGTAGTGGATTATGATGTACTTATATTAGGAGGGGGCATAGTAGGATGTGCTATAGCCTATGAACTGTCTAAATATAGTTTAAATATAGCTTTAATAGAAAAGGACTATGATATTGCAGACGATGTTGCGCTATTTAATTCTTCTATAGTATATGATGGAGTAGAGAGTAAAGATACTTTAACAGCTAAATTAGAAATGATGGGGAGCAAAATTTTAGATGAACTTTGTCCTAAAATTAATGTCCCTTTTAAAAGGAGACCTTCTATATTAATAGCACAAAATGAAGAAGATGTAGGAAAGCTGCATAATATATATAAAAGATCTGAAGACAGGCAAATTAATGATGTGTATTTAATGGAAAAAGAGGATGTAAAAGATTTGGAACCATATTTAAATGTAGAAGTTAAAAAAGCCTTATATTCAAAAAATACAGGTATAATATGTCCTTATGATTTGGCAATAGCTTATGGAGAAATTGCTTTTGACAATGGAGTAAAATTTAGATTAGAAGAAGAAGTATTAGATATAGAAAAAATTACAAAAGGATTTAGAGTTGTAACAAATAAAAATAAGTTTACTTGTAAAATGGTTATAAATACTACACCAAGACAAAATTATAATATAGATACTTCTAAGAATTTAAGAAAATCAGAGGGATATCTAAATTACTTTATATTAAACGATGAACATAATTATAAACATAATAATTTATTGTTTATACTAGGAAAAGATGAAGAAGATTTATTTAAAGTTCATTCATTGCAAGGAAATACTATATTGATATTAAAGTCAAAAAAATCCTTATCTTATACTGAAGCATTGGGTAAGGTTAAGGATGTAGTTTCAAATCTAGAAGAAGAAAAAATAGATATATTCTATCAGGAACCATTTTATAAAGAAAGTGCTATAATAGATGAAAGTTTAGTAGATACAGGATATATAAAAATTTTAAGTAAACACTATGGAGAAGTTACTGTAACTCCAGCTATAGCAAAAATGATATGTGAAACAGTTGTAAATAATTTAAATTCTATATTAAAAAAGGATTTTATAGATAAAAGAAGAGAAGTCTATAGATTTAGAGATCTATCAAATGAAGAGATAGATAAGATAATAAAATTGGACAAAAGGTATGGAAATATAATTTGTAAGTGTCAAAAGATATCAGAAGGAGAAATAATAGATGCAATTAGAAGACCTCTAGGAGCTAGAACCCTTGAAGGTATAAAAAGAAGAACGGGGGCGACCTATGGAGAGTGCCGGGGATCTGGTTGCCTAAATAAAATTATAAAAATACTTGCAAGGGAAACAAATAAAAAGGTAACTGAAATAGTAAAGGATTCTAAGAGCTCTATAATAGTGGGGGCAAGAATAAAAGAATTTGATTAAGATAAAGGGTGATACTATGGTTAAAAGCTTTTTATGTAAAGAATGTAGTAATAAATGTATTATGTCTATTGATATATATGGAGAAAATGGAGAGTATGTAGAAATTAAGGGACATAAGTGTGAAAAAGGAATCGAATATGCAAAAAAAGAGAAGGAAAACAATAAAGATATTTTTACTACTATAGTTAGAATTAAGGGTTCAGATAATTATAATGTGGTTCCAGTAAAAAGCAGTAAACCTATTGATAAGTCATTATGGGTGGATTGTTCTAAGGCGTTAAGTATGCTTCATGTAGGTGCTCCTATAAAAGTAGGAGATGTGGTGTGTCATAATTTATTAAATACAGGTGTAGACATAGTATGCACAAAAAATATTGAAAAATATAAATATTAATTTGACAATAGTAAACTAAAAATATATAATAAAGGTTAATTTGATATTGAAACCTATGAAAAGGCTAGTAGCAATATAAAAGTCTTTAGAGATTCAGTGGTTGGTGAGAACTGAAACTATTTATTTTGTGAATCCACCTTGGAGGGATTGTGATAATAAACAGTACGTTAAGCACGTTAAGCTTATTTTAAAGAGGATTAATTTTACAAGTTAATCAATTAGGGTGGCAACGCGGAGTCTTTCGTCCCTTTAAGGGCACGAGGGGCTTTTTTTAATATAAAAATATAGGAGGGTACATATATGCTAGATTTAAAAAGAATAAGAAGTAATCCAGAAGAAATAAAAAAGGCATTGGCAGGTAGAGGTGAAGATTTTGATGTATCTGTTATAGATAAAGTACTACAATTAGATGAAGAAAGAAGAAATATATTAGTAGAAGTTGAATCATTAAAAAATAAGAGAAAGCAAGAATCAGCTAAAATACCTCAATTTAAAAAAGAAGGTAAAAATGTAGATGACATAATGGCTGAAATGAAAGAACTTGCGGGGAAAATAAAAAAATTAGATGAAAGATTATCAGAAATTGATGGAAGTATAGAATATATAATGTTAAGAATACCTAATATACCAAATCCAAATGTTCCTAATGGGGATTCAGATGAAGATAATGTGGAAATTAGAAGATGGGGCGAGGCTACAACATTTGAATTTGAGCCTAAAGCCCATTGGGATTTAGGTGTAAATTTAGATATATTAGATTTTGAAAGAGCTGGTAAAGTAACAGGCTCAAGATTTACTTTCTATAAGGGATTAGGTGCTAGACTTGAAAGAGCGGTAATAAATTATTATTTAGATACTCATATAGATGAGCATGGGTATACAGAAATTCTTCCACCATACATGGTAAATAGAAAGAGTATGACAGGAACAGGTCAACTTCCTAAATTTGAAGAAGATGCTTTTAGACTTGAAGAACAAGACTATTTTTTAATACCTACAGCAGAAGTTCCAGTGACAAATTTATATAGAGATGAAATATTAAATGGATCAGACTTACCAATGAAACATGTTGCATATAGTGCATGCTTTAGATCAGAAGCAGGATCAGCAGGAAGGGATACAAGAGGTCTTGTAAGACAGCATCAATTTAATAAAGTAGAACTTGTTAAATTTACTAAACCAGAGCAATCCTATGAAGAATTAGAAAAGTTAACAAAAGATGCAGAAGATGTTTTACAAGGATTAGGAATTCCTTATAGAGTTGTAAGGATATGCAAAGGCGATTTAGGTTTTACTGCTGCATTAAAATATGATATAGAAGTTTGGATGCCAAGTTATAATAGGTATGTAGAAATATCAAGCTGTAGTAACTTCGAAGATTTCCAATCAAGACGTGCTAATATAAAATATAGAGAAAATCCAAAAGATAAACCTAATTTTGTGCATACATTGAATGGTTCTGGGGTAGCAGTAGGAAGAACAGTTGCAGCTATAATAGAAAATTTCCAACAGGCTGATGGAACTATTATTATACCAGAAAAATTAAGACCTTATATGGGCGGAAAAGATGTAATAAAATAATAATTTATGTTAATTAAATATAGAGTTTACCTTTAATATTGAAGGTAAACTCTAAAAAATAAAAAAAACTTGAAATATATATTGACAATATGGTTAAATACTGATATAATCGTTTATGTCATCAAAAGTGGAAAGATGGTCGAGTTGGTTTAAGGCACCGGTCTTGAAAACCGGCGTACGGGTGACCGTACCGTGGGTTCGAATCCCACTCTTTCCGCCAATTTTATATATTTAGAAAGTAGAGCTTGGAGAAATACTCAAGAGGTCGAAGAGGCGCCCCTGCTAAGGGCGTAGGTCGGGTAACCGGCGCGAGGGTTCAAATCCCTCTTTCTCCGCCATAGCACCTAGGTACACTAGGTGCATTTTTTAAAAAGTTATATATAATATGCACCGGTAGCTCAGTTGGATAGAGTAGCTGGCTACGAACCAGTTGGTCGGGGGTTCGAATCCTCTCCGGTGTACCACAAACCTAGTAATTTCAATGATTGCTAGGTTTCTTATTTTATTCAAATACACGTTTTGCCCCCTTTTTTACACCTTATAGAATTTATATAAGTTTTATAACTTATATAACCCCATACAAATCTATGAGGTCATTTAATAAATTTATACTTATATTTTTATTTACTACAAAATTTTTTTCCTATTTTATCACCTATTAGAACTTTAGTTTCGTAGCCTAAATTACTTTGCATTAGTATATCTTTATCTATAGATACCTTATTTTTTTCAAAAAACAATATTACTGTAGAACCACCAAATTTAAAATAACCTTTTTCTTGTCCTTTTGAAACTTCTTTATTTGCAGTATAAGTCTGAACTATTGTTCCAACACAAGTTGCACCAACTTCCATATATAATATATCTCCAAAATTATTAGATTTTAAAATACTCCATTCTCTTTTATTTTTACAAAACAAACTAGGGATTTTTTCTAAGGCTATTGGATTTACAGAATAATAATATCCATTAATTTTATTTGTTTTTGTACATATACCACTATCTATAAAATGAAATCTATGATAATCTGTAGGGCATAGTCTAAATATAATACAACTTCCGTTTTTATACTGTTCACATAACTTATCAGAATTTAGTAATTCCTTAAAAGAATAATTTGAACCCTTAACTTGAATTATTTTATTTATATCTATATTTTCAAAGGCTAAAACTTTGCTATCAGCAGGAGATATTAAAATATTTTTATTACCATATATAGTTCTAGAATTTGATTTTAATTTCCTTGTAAAAAAATCATTAAAAGAGTTAAATTCACCTATAGATTTTAATGATTCATTCATATCTATATTAAAATTATTCACAAAAGATTTTATTTTTAATGTGCTTAGTTTACTATCGCAGTATTGTCCATAGATGTAAGAAAAAAATTTCTTTTTTGTAACAATATCTAAAAAGTTAATGTTTTTAGAATTATATAGCCAATTAAGGAGCTTTTCACCAGAAATTTTTTCTATTTCGTAGGATTTAGTTTTTCTATTATAAAATTTAATCATTTTTCCCTCCTAATATTATAAATTATGATAATATAATTATAGTTTATATAGTTTAATTATCAATAATATAATTGAAATATATAAAATAGTATATAGTATATAATATAGTTATAAGTAATTGAGTTCGGAGTTGATAAATTATGAATAAAACTAAAAAACTTATATTCAAGGCGGCAATAAAGATTTTTTCCCAAAATGGATATAACGGAACAACTATGGATGATATAGCAAAAGAAGCTAATGTAGCTAAAGGAACTTTATATTATCATTTTAAAAGCAAAGAAGAAATATTTAAGTTTATAATCAATGAAGGAATGAATATCATATCTGAAAAGTTAGACGATATATCCAAACAAGATAGTGATTCAATTTCCAAATTAAAAGCAGTATGTAAAGCTCAGCTTAGTGTGGTATATGAAAATAGAGATTTCTTTAAAGTTATAATGAGTCAATTGTGGGGAAGTGAAATAAGACAATCTGAGATAAGAGAAAAAATAGAAAAATATATAAAAGATATAGAAAAATATATAAAAGATGCTGTAGATGAAGGAGGTATAAAAAAGGGTGAAACCTATTTTATGGCATATGCAGTATTTGGTATGTTATGCTCTGCATCAATATATGAATTAATAAATGAAGATAAAGAAAAAATAGATGAAGTGGCAGAGAGTCTTATGGATTATATACTTAAAGGAATAGAATCATAAATCAAATGGGATGTCTTATTATAAAAATACTCTTATTTTGAGATATTCCCTTTCATTTACTTTTTATTTAAAGTGCTTGTTAAATGTATATTATTACGAGTTTAATATAATAAAGCTAAATTATATTAAATTATTATACTTTTTCTATGTTGACAAAAAAAATAAATTATAATACACTTATGGATGTTAGGGTATAATATTTGCGCTCGTAGCTCAGTTGGATAGAGCAGTGGTTTCCTAAACCACGTGCCAGGGGTTCAATTCCTCTCGGGCGCACCAAATCTAATTTATGTTGCTATAATAGTTAGGATTAAATAAAGTGATTTTAAGCGTTAAAGTAAAATTATCTAGAATATGCTTACAATCACTTTTTATACTATAGAGTCTATTTTATAGAAAAGAGTATTTATATGGTAGAATATTTTATGAAAGAAGCGGTTTTAGAAGCTAGAAAAGCATTAAATATAAATGAAGTACCAATAGGTGCTGTGATTGTAAAAGAAAACAAAATAATAGGTAGAGGACATAATCTAGTGGAAAAATCAAAAAATCCATTAGCTCATGCAGAAATAATAGCTATAAGAGAAGCGTGCAAAAGTATTAATAATTGGAGATTGAATGGGTGTCATATGTATGTTACATTAGAGCCCTGTCCTATGTGTGCGGGCGCTATAATACGATCCAGAATGGATAAAGTATATATTGGTACGTTTGATCCCAATTCAGGGGCCTGTGGCACTATTATAAATTTAACGCAAAATAAATATCTAAATACAAATATAAATATAAATTGGTTATATGATGAAGAAAGTAGTACATTACTAAAGAAATTTTTTTATAGTAGAAGATAAATATGGAGAGATGTCCGAGAGGTCGAAGGTGGTGGTCTCGAAAACCATTATACAGTAACAACTGTATCGAGGGTTCAAATCCCTCTCTCTCCGCCAATGATTAAGAGCTTACCTTTTAAGTTAAAGTTAGAAGGTAAGTTTTTATATTTAACAATATATAAAAAAGGAATAAATATAATGGGGTAGAAATATATATTAAAAGATTAGGGGGAATTGCAGGTGAATATGAAAGAAGAAGATAAGAATAATTTTTTAATGAAAGATATGTTATTGATATATAGAAATAAGTATAATTTATCATTAAAGATAGAATACGATTGCTTTGATAAGAAATATATGGACAACAATGCTAAAATACTATCGGATACAATATATAAGAGTTATCAAATACCTAAAGATTATTTTGGAATAATAGTATCATTTAAAAAAGATATAGAAAAAAATAATTTTTATTATGAACATGCAGGTATAAACAAGGGTAAAATTAGATCATATAAATATGAAATATATGAATTAAGTGAGAAAGAAAAATTATTTAACGAAATATATGATGACATTAATGAAGCACTTATAAATAAATTTAACATAAAAGACAATAATGAGGATATAAAATATAAAAGTTTTTATAAGAAAGAAAGTTGTGGTAAAGTCATAATAGAGCATGATTTCAATGAAATAATATTTAAAAGTGATAAAAGGGCTATTAATATACAAAATTTTATAAGAACAATTTTAGATTATGAGGGATTTTTAATACGAGTACAAATTATAAAATCAAATAATTAGAACAAATTACAACAATATAAATATTTATTAAGAATAATTATTGTAGAATAATATAGAAATTAAAAGAAAAAGCATATTGGTTATATTATAATTAATGATTTTTGTAGAAATTAAAATATTTACTTAAAATTACAATAATGTTATACTATATATAAGAATTATTTAATATCCACCAGATATAAAGGAGGATTTTAAATGGGAAAAAATTATTTAATTCCTTGTGAAGAAAAAGATACTATCCCTGAAAAAGAAATTGAAGTTTATAAAATTATAGACATAGAAAAAGAAATTGATTATGCTAGAGACATGTTAAATGAGGTTTCATGTGATATAGATGATTTAGAAAAGAATGAAGAAATATTAAAGATAAGCCAATATATGGACAGGCTTTTAAATGAATATTTTAGTATTGTAAATAGTAATAATAAAATATGAAATAACTTTTTTAAAATACATGTTGAAATTATATTAGTTATGTAGTATAATGAAGCATGTGTTAATAAATGAATACTATTATTCATGAGTAAGTCATGGAGAGATGTCCGAGAGGTTGAAGGAGCACGCCTGGAAAGCGTGTGTAGGGGCAACTCTACCGAGGGTTCGAATCCCTCTCTCTCCGCCATTAAGACTTTGCCGTGCTAGACGGGGAGTTAGCGGTGCCCTGTACCTGCAATCCGCTATAGCAGGGTTGAATTCCTCGATTTGAGGCTATACTATGTGGGGTCTGACCTATATAAGTGGCGTTGAGAATTGGGTCCCACGCAACGGAAACTCATGAAACCCGTCAGGTCCGGAAGGAAGCAGCGGTAAGTGATAATTTTCGTGTGCCGTGGATAAACCTGGTTTGAGTTAACTGTATAGGTAACGTTCATATGCTATAAGTCGAAACGGGGTGCACGGTTTAAATTTTATAATTGATGATATACACGCACAATAAAGCAATTTATTGTGCGATTTTTTACATTACTGGAACTTTATTTAGTAACAAGTAATGGATAATTTTTCTGAATTATCATTCTGAAAAATTTTTAATACATTAATCATATAAAATTTCAATGTTCATTTTTAATTAAAGGATTTTTCCATAAATTATTCATTATTCATAGAATAAAAATGAGGTGTTTTTTATTGGATAAAGATAGTATAATAAACATGGATCCCAATATATTATTAAGTTTAATTAATACAAAACTTCGTGATGAATTTAAGAATTTAAAGGATTTAATATCTACTTATGATTTAGATGAGAAAGTTATAGTGGAAAAATTGATGAATATAGGATATAAATATAATGAAAGTAAAAATCAGTTTTTATAATAAATGCTTATTTTAAGAGGTGAATTGTATGGCCTATACAGCTTTATACAGAGAATGGAGGCCTAGTACATTTGAAGATGTGATCGGACAAAAACATATTACTATAACTTTAAAAAATCAGATAAAGAATGAAAGAATAGCTCATGCATATTTGTTTTGTGGAACTAGAGGAACTGGTAAAACATCTACAGCTAAAATTCTTGCAAAGGCCGTAAATTGTCTTGATTTACGTGATGGAGAACCTTGTAATGAATGTGAAATATGCAAAAAAATAAACTCAAATATGTTAATAGACATAGAGGAGTTAGATGCTGCATCTAATAATAGTGTAGATAATATAAGAAGTATAATAGAGGAAGTTTATTATCCACCTAGAGAAGCTAAATATAAAGTATACATAATGGATGAGGTACATATGTTAAGCACTGGAGCGGTAAATGCCTTTTTAAAAACATTAGAAGAACCGCCATCTAATGTAATATTTATATTGGCTACAACAGATCCTCAAAAGCTTCCTATAACCATACTTTCAAGATGTCAAAGATTTGACTTTAAAAGGATAAAGAGCGAGGATATATTTCAGAGACTAAGATTTATAATAACTCAACAGGGATTTTTTGCAGATGATAATAGCTTAAGACTAATATCTAGAATATCAGATGGTGCTATGAGGGATGCTTTAGGAGTGTTAGATCAAGTTATTTCTACAGGTAATGGAAGAGTAGAATACGAAGATGTAGTATCCATATTAGGTCTTATTACTAATGAAAATTTAATAAAGCTTACAGATAGTATAATAAAAAAGGACATTGAGGAATGTGTAAAAATAATAGAAGAAGTAATATTCAGTGGAAAGGATAGCAATAATATCATAAAGGACTTAATATTACATATGAGAAATTTATTAATTATCAAAGTAAGTCAAAATCCCTATGAAGTTCTAGATATGTCGGAAGAAAATATAGCTCTTTTAAAAGAACAAAGTGAAAAAGTTAGAGTAGAAGAAATAATGAGATTTATTAGAATACTCCAAGAGGCTGAAGAACAATCAAAATGGGTAAAGCAAAGTAGAGTATATCTTGAACTAGCTATCATAAAAATGTGTAAAATAGAGTATGATACTTCAAAAGAAATAATTTTATCCAGATTGAATATGTTAGAAGAAGTCATGAAATCAGGGGAAATAAAAGTATCATGTGAAAATATAACATCAAGTAAATCTCAATATAAAAATGAAATTGAAAAAGATAATATAATGAAGTCAGATCAAGCTAAAAGTTCAAAAAATCAAGATATGGTAAGACCTATAGAGCAATTTAATCCAGATTCAAAAGTTAATATAGATATGGTAAGAAAGTATTGGAAAGACATATTGGAAACATTTAAGGGTAAAAGACTTATGGTAATATATGCATCATTAATGACAGCTGTGCCTTTAAAATGTATAAATGGAGAAATCACACTTATGTACGGCAAAGAATATGCTTTTAATAAACAGAGGTTAGAGAAAGAAAATAATAGTGAAATGGTAGAAAATATTTTTTCACAGGTACTAAAAGATAAAGTTAGAATAAAATATATAATAGAAGATGAAAAAGATGAAGTGATAGAAAAAGATCCAGAGCAAGTTCTTAAAAATACTTTTGGAGAAAACATAGTAGAAATAATAGAAGAATAGTGTAAAATAAGTTTATAGGTTGTATATCAACCTTAGAAAAATAATAAAAGAAATTAATAAGGAGGAGTATTTTAATGGCAAGAGGAGGAGTACCTAATTTTGGTGGTGGAAATATAAATAACTTAATGAAGCAAGCTCAAAAGTTTCAACAACAAATGGAGGAAATGCAAGGTCAATTAGAAAATAAAAAATTCCAAGCAAGTGTAGGTGGTGGCGCAGTAACAGCTATAGCCAATGGAAAAAAAGAAATTGTAGATATAAGAATAAAACCAGAAGTAGTTGACCCAGATGATGTGGAAATGTTAGAAGATCTAATATTATCTGCATGCAATGAAGCTTTAAAGAAAGCTGAACACGAAACTGCAAACGAAATGAAAAAGTTAACTGGGGGAATGAACCTGCCAGGAATGTTTTAATATACCCAAAACTGAGGTGGATGTGATTTGGAATTTTATCCAATAGCAATAGAAAAACTTATAGAAGAATTTGCAAAGCTTCCAGGCATAGGGAAGAAAACAGCTCAGAGACTAACTTTATATGTTTTAAATTTACCTAGAGAAGAAGTAGAGGAATTTGCAAATGCTCTTATTAAAGCTAGAGGAACAATAAAGTATTGTTCTGTATGTGGAAATTTTACTGATAAGGACCCTTGTGCTATATGTAGTAATCCTAATAGGGATAAGAATACTATATGTGTAGTAGAACATCCAAAGGATATAATGACTATGGAAAAAGTGAGAGAATATAATGGAATGTATCATGTATTACATGGCACAATTTCACCAATGGCAGGAAGAGGTCCTAATGATATAAAGCTTAAAGAACTTATTTCAAGAATAAATGGAGAAATAAAAGAAGTAATTGTAGCTACTAATCCTAATGTGGAAGGGGAAGCTACGGCTATGTATATATCTAAAATTTTGAAGCCTTTAGGAGCAAAAGTTACAAGAATAGCTCATGGTATACCAGTAGGTGGAGATTTAGAATATGCAGATGAGGTTACTTTAGCAAAAGCTTTAGAAGGTAGAAAAGAAATATAGTAAATATATAAAAAAGCAGGATTATAATATAAAATTATGATTCCTGCTTTTAATTTATAATTAATTATTCTTATGTAAAGTTAGGTTTATTTTACATAAGAATATAATAGATAAAATATATCCAATCATTTGAAAGGATAGTCCAGTTACACCCTCTATCGATGCATATGGTTCAAATTCTAAAATTGATTTTGAAAAAAATATAGGAATTAAATAATATATGCATTAGTAGTAAAGATGTGATTAATAGTAATTAACACAGATAAAAATTATCTTTGTTGATAAATGTAAGTTTAGTGCAATTACCAAACAATATAAATATTAATAGTATGAATATATTCAAGTTAAGATTATTATATTCCCAGGTTAAAAATGTACCAAGTAGTATCAGGTTAATAGCTGAAATTAGTTTTAAAATTAAGTTTTCCATAATTTCATTCCCCCTTTTAACAATGTAACACTTACTCCATTAATTGTTCATTCAATACAAGTGAGGATAATCCCTCCTTAGAAATTAATTTAAGTATTTATTTTGAATAAACCTTCTGCTTCATGTCAAGGATGTAAATAGCATAAACATATAAAGTAGGAAAGGGTAGGAGGTATTATACATGGATAATGGAATTATGGAAGTATTAAAGAGGGATAAAAACTATTCAAAAGAAGAAAAGGATATAATAAGATGTATTATGGAAGCGGAAGAAGAAATAAAAAAAGCAAGGATGTTCTTTGAAATGGCAAAAGAACAAGAGCTTATTGATTATGCAATATATTCAGAACAAGCTGCTAAATCAAAATATATGTATTTTTTAAATAAAGCCAAAGAACAAAATATCAAAATAAAATATAATTATATTTTTAAAGGAAATAATGTTGTATAATTCAATTAAGCAATTAATATAAATAGATTAAGTAATATTGGGGGGATGACTTTGGAATATATAGGATACTTTTTAGTTGCTATACTAGGTCTAGTTATAATAGTAAAAATATTTGCATGGCCATTAGCTGTATTAACTAAGTTAATACTAAATGGAATTATGGGTGCAGTTTTGCTAGTGCTTGTAAATATGATAGGAGGGATTTTTAATCTGCAAATAGGTATAAACGCAGTAACAGCCTTAATTGCAGGATTTTTTGGAGTGCCAGGAGTAATATTTTTAATTATTTTTAGTTTACTTCTTTAAATTAAAGGAGAGATATAATTAATGGGTTCTTACTTAAAAGGTATACAAGCCCCAGTTATAAAGTATGCTAATATTATTTCACAGATACTCCAAGTAGAAGTTGAAATCGTAGATGAAAATCTAATAAGAATAGCAGGAACAGGTATATTTAAAAATAAAATAAATGAAGATATGTCTAAAGAAGGATATGTATATAAAAAGGTTTTAAAACATGGAAAAGATCAAATAATTTATAATCCAGGAAAAGACGAACTTTGTATACCATGTCCTAGTAGAGACAGTTGTGGTGAAAAGTTTGAAATGAGTAGCCCTATAAAATTAAATAACAAAATTATTGGAGTTATAGGACTAATATGTTTTGAAGAAAAACAAAAGGAACACCTATTAAACAAATTTGATATTCATATGGCTTTCTTAAGACAAATATCTGAGTTTATAAGTATAGCTGCGCACGAGAAAAAGGAAGAAGAGAAGAAGGAAAACTTAATTCAATTATTAAACACCATAGTGGATAAAGTTGAAGAAGGAGTATTAATATTAGATAAAGAAGATAATATTACACATATAAACCAAAATGCTTTAAAATATCTAAATATATCAAGTAAAGGCAAAGGTTATAAAGTCTCTATAGAAGATATAGGAGACAGTATTTTAGAATTTAAGGAATATATAGTTACTATTGAGAATGAACAATTTAATTTATTAGGTAGTATTTATCCTGTAAATTTAAATGAGACAAGGTACGATAGAATGTTTTTCTTTCATGACTTAAAAGAATTTAAAGAAAAGATAAATAAACTTTCAGGAGCTGAAAAACATATAAATTGTAATGATATAATAGGAAACTCTAAGAAAGTATTAAAATTAAAAGAAACAATAAAAAAAGTAGCGTCTTCTATATCTACAATATTAATAACAGGTGAAAGTGGCACAGGTAAAGAAATGATAGCTAGAGCAATTCATAATGAGAGCAATAGAATCAAAAATCCATTTGTTGCAATAAATTGTGCTGCTATACCAGAATCCCTTTTAGAAAGCGAACTTTTTGGATATGTTAGAGGAGCTTTTACTGGGGCAGACTCTATGGGTAGAATAGGGAAATTTGAATTAGCAAATAGAGGAACTATTTTTTTAGATGAGGTAGGGGATATGCCTTTATTTCTTCAGGCTAAACTACTAAGAGTATTACAGGAAAGAAAGGTTATAAGGATAGGTTCAAATACGGCTGTAAATATAGATGTAAGGGTAATTGCTGCTACGAATAAAGATTTAATAAGTATGATAAAAGAAAACAAATTTAGAGAAGATTTATATTTTAGATTAAACGTAATACCTATAGAATCTCCACCCCTAAGAGATAGGTTACAGGATATAAAGATGCTTACAGAATACTTTCTAGATAAATATTTGAATTTATTTAATAAAAGATTTAGAAAGATAAAAATAGATGAGGATTTAATGCAGATTTTTTATTCATATAATTGGCCGGGAAATATTAGAGAATTAGAAAATACTATAGAGTTTATGGTGAATATGATGAGGCCAGATGGAATCTTAACAAAAGATATACTACCTCAAAATATATTATATGAGAGGTTAAAAAAGGAGAAAATTAGTACAGAAATTCATACTTTAAAGGAATTAGAAAAAAGAGCTATATATGAGGCTTTAAATATATGTGGGTGGTCTACTGAAGGAAAAAAAATAGCAGCATTAAAATTAGGAATAGGTATAGCTACCTTATATAGAAAAATAGAAGAATATAATTTATCAAAATAATAATAAAAACAATAAATAATCTGTAATATAATTGAATACATACGATTTGAAAAGCTATTATCAAAGTGATATTTATTATCATTTTGATAATAGCTTTATTTATGAAATAATCTAAATAAATAAACTTATATTTTATTTAAATATAGGTAATAAATAGATAAGTTAGGGAAATGATAAATAAACATTATTTAAATTTCAAATAAATTTATTAATTGGTATGTATATTGCTATTAAATAAAAGTAACTAAATATATATTTTGGAGGTATGAGAGATGAGTGTAAATGAAGCGATAAAGTATATACTAAATAATAAAGCAAGAGGTAATATATCAGAAAAGACTAATACAGATTTTATTTCTGATGAAGTAATAAATAAAGTTAGAAATTTTCATAGAAGTTTTCCAGAGTATGAAGTTACTCCATTGCATAAATTAGACAACTTAGCAAAGCATCTGGGAGTTAAAAATATATTTCTAAAAGATGAGTCTTATAGATTTAGATTAAATGCTTTTAAAGTATTAGGGGGTGCCTATGCAATAGGAAAGTATTTAGCTAAAAAGTTAGATATAGATATATCAGAAATATCTTTTGAAAAATTAAAATCAAAAGAAGTAAAAGAAAAATTAGGAGATATTATTTTTGTTACAGCAACGGATGGGAATCACGGAAGAGGAGTAGCATGGGCTGCAAATCGATTAGGGCAAAAGTCTGTAGTATATATGCCAAAAGGTTCATCTCAAATTAGATTAGAGAATATAAGAAAGGAGGGGGCAGAAGCCACCATAATAGATGGTAATTATGATGATGCAGTGAGACTTGCTGATAAAATGGCTAAAAAATATGGATGGATAGTTATTCAAGATACTGCTTGGGAAGGGTATGAAGATATTCCAACTTGGATAATGCAAGGTTACGGTACTTTAATACATGAGGTTATTGAGCAGTTAGAAAGATCAGGAATAAATAATGTGACTCATGTATTTTTACAAGCTGGAGTAGGATCTTTTGCATCAGCTATACAAGGATATTTAGCTTCAAAGTTTGGTGAAGAAAGACCAATAACAGTTATAGTTGAACCTGATGATGCAGCATGTATATATAAATCAGCTAAAGTTAATGATGGAAAGCCACATATAGTAACAGGTGATATGCCAACAATAATGGCAGGACTAGCTTGTGGAGAACCAAATAGTATTGGCTGGGAAATATTAAGAGATTATTCAGATGGATATTTATCCTGTCCAGATTATGTTTCAGCTAGAGGAATGAGAATTTTAGCAAGTCCATTAAGAGGAGATAATCAAATAATATCAGGAGAATCAGGTGCAGTAGGTGTTGGGGTTATAAGTTTACTTATGGAGAGAGACTATTATAAAGAATTAAGAGAAAAACTTGATTTAAATAAAAATTCAAGAGTTCTTTTAATAAGTACAGAAGGTGACACAGATCCAGGTAAATATAGAAACATAGTTTGGGATGGTGAAAATACTTCAATTTAATATAAATATTTTTTAGGGGAATTAAAAATGTTCTCAATGGAAAAAGACCAGATAAAATTTAAATTATTATAAAGAGGTTATTTTATTTTAATAATTATTATAATAGATTATATGTTAAAATGAATATGTGGATAATGTTAATAAAGCACAATCTAAATGTGAGTATTTTAAGGTAATGGTGATAATATGATTATAAAAAAGAATATTAAACGAGCTGAATTTATTAAAAGACCTAATAGATTTCAAGCATATGTAAAAGTAGATAATGAAGAAATCATGGTTCATGTTCCGAATACTGGAAGATGTAAAGAAATATTAATACCAGGAACAACAGTAGTTTTAAGAGAAGAGAGTAATCCTACAAGAAAGACTAAGTATGACTTAATTGGTGGATATAAAAATGGTAAATTTATAAATATAGATTCTCAAATACCAAATAAAGTAGTTGAGGAAGCACTTAAATTGGGAAATATAAAAAAACTAAAAAAATATAATATAATAAAAAGAGAAAAAACCTATGGTAATAGTAGATTTGATTTTAAACTAGGTAATGATTCTGGAGAGGAATATTATTTAGAAGTAAAAGGAGTTACTTTAGAAGATGGGGGAGTAACAAAGTTTCCAGATGCTCCAACAGAAAGAGGAACTAAACATATTTTAGAGCTAATAGATGTTAAAAATAAAGGCATAGGTGCAGGAGTGTTATTTTTAATACAGATGAAGGATGTAAAGTATTTTACTCCTAATATAGAAATGGATAAAAACTTTTCAGAAGCTTTAGTGTCAGCACACAAAGCGGGAGTTGATATTTTTGCATATGAATGTGATGTGGATGAAGATTTTATAACTTTAAAAAAAGAAGTTAAAGTTATACTATAGTAAATCATAAAGGGAGGTGGATGTTCTAAATTCTAGAACAATAAATTATGAAATATGAATATTGTCCTAAGTGTGGAAATAAATTAATTGAAAAATATAGTTGGGATGAAGGGGGAGTACCGTATTGTCCAATAGATGATACAATGTATTTTGATACACCCAAACCATGTGTTGTAGTTGCTGTACTAAAAGAAAGCCAAATACTACTTTTAAAGCAAAGTTACATATTTGAAAATTCCAAGGTTTTAGTTTCAGGATATGTTACAAACGGTGAAACAGTAGAAGAAACTGTGTATAGAGAAGTGAAGGAAGAAACGGGAATAGAAGTGAAAAACATAAAATATTTAGGAAGTGAGTACTTAAAATCTAAAGAAATAATAATGTTAACATTTATGGCTGAATATAAGTCAGGAGTAATAGATAAATCTGAGGAAGTAGAATGGGTAAATTGGGGGCATATAGAAGATGCTCTTTGCCAAATGAGTGAAGATGAGATAGGAAAAAACGTAGTTAGAAAAGTATTGAAAGAAATTGATTATAAGGGTGAAAAAGCATATAAATGTGAAATAAAATAATGACGCAAAAAGTCCTATCTTGGCTTTAAAAAGATAGGACTTTCTAGCATTATTTTATAGTTGAAGTTCATTTTGAGTATCTACTTTTTTTAGATTAGTTATTATAGGGATTAATATTATGGCTACAAAACCACCAGAAAATCCATTATTATATAGATTTAATCCAGCATGGAGATGGCCAATATTCATTACAATACATGTATGCAAAAATCCAGCTATTACACCATAGATTGGACCAAAATATCCCGATATAGGTGCTAGGGTTGTACTAAAAAGTGTAGCTAATAACATACTAGGAGAATTTATAGACCAAATATTTAATATGCCAGCAATAACCGTTCCTAAAACAACGGGAATGGTATTTTTAAAATGCTTGCCAAAAGCACCAAAACCCACAATTGTAAATATACCAGCTATAATAGGACCATTTAAAGGACCATCAACTATTAAAATATAGACCATGAAAATAAGTCCTAGTATACCCATATTTATAAAACTACTTCCTTCTCCATATATCAAATAGTAATCAGAATTTGGTTTACCAGAGTGCTTATAGATTTTATCTAAATTCTTGAAGCTGAAATCATTTAAACAAAACCCTACTAATATCATTGATAAGAATAATATTGATAGAAAGATTAATAATACTGTAGTATACTTAGTAGACCATAGAAGTCTTTGTTCGAAATTAATCCCAAAGGATCTAAGTATGGACATAATAAATGTTCCTACAAGCCCTGCTGCGAAACCAGAATTATATAGATTAAAGCCTTCATGCATTTTTAAGCAGTAAGATGATATTGGAGGGAGAATAAATCCCATAAATATTCCTAATGAAATTCCAATAATTAATCCAGTAGAAGTTTCAAAATGACCAGAGAATGATAGTTGGCTAACTGCAGGAGATAAAGTACTTCCAAATAAAGCTACTAATATATATTTTGAAAATGGCTCTTTTTGATATTTAGAATATAACCAAGTACCTAAAAACAAAGGCCAGACATTGAGTAAATTTTTACCAAAAAGTGAAAAACCGCAAACAGTGAATAATCCGGCTACAATTGATCCACTTAATTTAACTTTTAATCTTATTAAGATTAAAATGTATATAATACATAGAGTTGCGGAATTTACAAAAGAAGCACCTATACCACTTATCTCTAAATAATCGGTTATAAGTATGTCAGGCTGAAGAATAATATTTTTCAAACCTGTAAATATTGATATAGGCGTATCTATTGTAAAAGCAAAAATTATAAAACAGGCAAAATAAAGTAAAAGTATTCTATAGTTATAAATAAGAGAATTTTTCATATCTTCCTCCGTAGAATTAAATTATTTTTATGAAATTGAGTATTTAAATATTACACGGACATTTTAAAGATAAATATATAAGAAATTGATAGTAAGTTGACAATATGACGAGCTAATTTAATGTAATAATTTTAAATAGACTAATACTTTAAAATATAGACTTATTTAATATTTTAAAGTATTATTTTAAAAGTGTCTACAAATAATTTAAAATAATATAGAAAAATTTAAAAAATTTTAATTTCTAATTTAATTTCAGAAATATTTAATAAAAATATATATAAATATTAATAAATATGTGATAAAAAGGAATGGTATTGATATATAAATAGAGAAAGTAGGGGTTTAATGAGAGGGGTATTATGTTATTTTAGTGGAACAGGGAATACAAAATGGATAGCTGATAAATTTAAATATTATTTTAATATGAAAAATATAGAGTTAGATATTATAAATATAGAAGAAAAGCAAGATATGGAACTTAGTGAATATAATTTTTTAGTTGTTGGTACACCTATATATGGTGAATTACATCCTAAAATAGTGGATACTTTTTTAAATAATTTACCGGAAGGAAATAAAATAAAAACTATACTATATTCTACTCAAGGGACTAAAAAAGCTAGTGCATTAAACGTTATAGAAAGCAAAATAGAAAATAAGAATTATACTGTAGTTTCTAAAATAATGTTTAAGATGACTAATAATTTTTATTTTTCTATTGGGAAAAAGGCTTCATCAAAAGAAATCCATGAAATATTATTAAGTTGTGAAAGAAAAGTCAAGAATACAGTTAATAATTTTATAGGAGAAAAATATATAAAAGAGAAAGTAAATAAGATTAGAGTTACATTATCTAAAATAGCTAGTAAGCATTTTAATAATTATCTACATAACTTATCAAAGAACTTAAGTAGCTCAGAAAACTGTATAAGATGCGGACTTTGTCTTAGAAATTGTCCTCAAAATAATATAACTTTTGAAAATGGACATGTAGTATTTCATAGTAAATGTATGATGTGTTTAAGATGTATATATATTTGTCCAACCAATGAGATAAGGTATAAAAATAAGAAAATAGATCAAATTCAAAAAAGAATTATAAAGAGTTTGAAGTTGAAGTAGATATAAAGTCCAACAGGAGGTTTAATAATATAATGAATAAAAATAATTGTAAAAGTTGTCCTGAGTTTATAAATAAGAAATGCGATGGAAATTTAGAAAACTGTATATGTAAAAATTGTCCACGAAATTTAGGAAAATGTATTGTAACTAAGTATTGTACAGAGACAGAATCAATTTTATATGTTTAAAAATATTGCCGTTATATAATGGCAATATTTTTTTGAATTTTTCTAGAGTTTTTGGTAATAATATTATTAACCTAGAAATAAGAAGGTGATTACATATGAGAATAGAAGAGCTGAAAATGATAGTAGCAGAAAATTGTGATAGTTATAGTCCTTTTATGTCTGAAATTATATCGAAATATGGGGGAACATTAACAGAGAGTTGTGAAAACTGTAAGTATTTTATTGAAGAAAGATGTATAAGAAATTTATTTGATCCTATTAAAGAAATTATAAGTAGAAATTAAGGAGGAATTATATATGGGAAACGCATATGAAATGATGGCTGTAGCCGAGTCATGTCCAGGATATAGAGCTAATTATGATGGAATTCAATCTTCAACAGGGGAATTTGACAATAAAAGTTGTAGAAATTGCATTAACTTTGAAAATGAAGTATGTAAAATTGATTACTATGACACTATTGTAAAAGGTTTTGATCAATGTTAAATTATATAGTGAACAAGTAATAAATTAATATACATTAATCATATATTAAATAATAAATATAACAACAGAATATAGTATTTAAGAAATTTCTACTTTTAGTTTCTTAATTTGATTAGAAGGGGTTAAGGGAGATAGGTATCTATAAAAAGTAGAAATAGTTCTTAATAGTTTTATTTAAATTAAATTGCTACGGTAGATTAGTTTTAAGGTAAAGTAATTTAAATTGACTAAAATAAAACTAAGCACATATTCTGTTTAAATTTTAAATAGGTATATCAAATGATTGAAATTATTTGGTATACCTATTTTTTTAATAAGTTAGCAATATGAAAATTTGATTATATAATAATTGCTTTTTAATTAACCATCTATAAATTTTATAACTATATTATAGTTTTCATAAGGAAGGAGAATAGATTGAATACTCTTTTCAATAGATTTTTTAGTTTTAGATAAAGCAGATTCAACTAAATGCTTTTCATTTAATTGTTCATTCATTTTTTCTTTTGCTTTTTTACTTAAAATCTGACTTTCAGCAGGAGTAATTTTTATTTCTCCAAATCTAAATAATCCATTTTCTGTTTTAAAAGTAGTTTTATCTTCATTTAAAGTTATAGATTTAACTTTGGGTTTTGGAATTCGTATAGTTATTGTTTTTGAAGGTTGAATAAGTACATTTTCCCTATTTAGTTTAGCTAAATCAACAGTATATATTCCAGTTCCATAAAAATCTATACTTATAACCTTTTTAAATATATCTAGATTACCCCAACTATCATCTAATATAACTTTATTATTTAATTCTACTTCCATAGTTATTAAATCTTGCTTTTCTTGAATCTTTTTTACTACAGCATCTCTAGTTATAGTTTTCCTAGACATTTTTTCAATACTCTTGTCCATATTAGGTAAAGATATATTTTTATCATTAAGAACTTTATTATATGCAAAAAATATAATTACTATAATGAAGATAGTTAGTTTAATCTTATTTTTATTTTTCATTTAAATGAAGCACCTCCATTTTATATTTATAAAAAACTTACGTATATATAGGTAAAAGTTTAAACTATATATACTATGATAACAAGAAAAACTAATAATAATTTATATATAATAAGTAAAAAATTAATGATATTCTGTGTTTATTGCATAAAATTAACAACAACTTAGTCTAGTGTATCAGCATAAGAAAAATATCAAATTTCAGAGAAATATGGATAAAAACCTATTTAATTAGGTATAATAAAGAAAGGTTCATTTCAATTGAAGAATAAATTTGATACAATAACACATGTCGTCGAGAGATGGCGACGAGGTAAACAACACAATTTAAAAATAAATTTTAAAAAAGTGTTGACAAGTTTAAAAAAAACTTGTATACTGTAAAAGTCGCTTGAGTGCGACAGACAAATAGGTCTTTGAAAATTAAACAGAGAAATAAGCCAGTCGATTCTTATTGAGAATCAAAAAATAGTAATTGAGCAAGGTTTTATCAATTATATATAGTTGATAAAGACTAAACTTTTAAATTGAGAGTTTGATCCTGGCTCAGGACGAACGCTGGCGGCGTGCTTAACACATGCAAGTCG
>NZ_FUWT01000025.1 GCF_900167265.1 Clostridium tetani | reverse complement strand
TCTCTTGTTTGTGGCATTGGACCATCTGCTGCACTTACTACTAGGATTGCTCCGTCCATTTGTGCTGCTCCTGTTATCATGTTCTTTACATAGTCAGCGTGTCCTGGACAGTCTACGTGTGCATAGTGTCTGTTTTCTGTTTCATATTCTACGTGGGATGTGCTTATTGTGATTCCTCTTTCTTTTTCTTCTGGTGCCTTATCTATTTCGTCATATTTGAATGCTTTCGCAAACCCCTTGTGTCCTAATATTGTTGTTATTGCTGCTGTTAATGTTGTCTTACCGTGGTCTACGTGACCTATTGTTCCTATATTTACGTGTGGTTTACTTCTTTCAAATTTTTCTTTTGCCATTTTTTATTCCTCCCTTTATTTTAAAATAATAAGTAAACTTACCCTGGTGTGTTGTATTCCCATAATAATATTTGGAGCCCATGACCGGGATTGAACCGGTGACCTCCACCTTACCAAGGTGGCACTCTACCTACTGAGCTACATGGGCAATAAATCATAATGCCTAATATTTATGAATAAAGCATAAATATTGTTATACCGATTATTAATTTTAATATACTTATATTTATTTGTCAATGACTTTATCGTGAATTTAAAAATTTTTCAAGTTTTCTCTTTACTCTTTGAAGCGCATTATCTATAGACTTTGCATGCCTATCTAAATCACATGCTATTTCTTGATATGATTTTCCATCTATATATGACATAAGTACTTCCATTTCTAGTGCAGATAAAACCTCTTCCATTTCATTTTGTATACATCCTATTTCTTCCCTACTTATAACTAATTCCTCTGGATCAGACACTTTGGCCTCAGATAATACATCCATAAGTGTTCTATCTGACTCATCATCGTATATCGGTTTATTAAGAGATATATATGTATTTAATGGAATATGTTTTTGTCTTGTAGCTGTTTTTATAGCTGTAATTATTTGTCTTGTTATACATAATTCTGCAAAGGCCTTAAAAGAAGCTAGTCTATCCGCTCTGAAGTCTCTTATAGCTTTGTATAACCCTATCATACCTTCCTGATAAATATCTTCCCTATCAGCACCAATTAAAAAGTAAGATTTTGCTTTAGCTTTCACAAAATTTTTATATTTATTAATTAGGTATTCTTGGGCTCTTGTATTTCCTTCCTTGGCTTCTAAAACTACTTCTTCATCCAACATATTTTTAAAGACTATTTTGTTTTCTTTTTTAACCCCTTTGCCCACAGTATCCCCCCTAAAATCCCTCATTACAAGTTAAATTATAACGTACATCTCTTTTATACGTCAAGGGATTTTAGCCCTTTTTCCGAATTTTTTGAAGTTTTTCCAAAATTTCTCCTTCTACCCTATCTTCTATTGAATCTTTCCTTATAATTGTATTAATTTCTATCTTATTTTTTATTTTATTTTCTACTACTTTTATCTCATGATAAAATTCCAAAGAGGACATACGAATTGCTCCTCTTTGAAAAATTACTTGTTGTTCCATAGAATCCGAGGTAACAACACAGACATCTCTCTTTCTACCTATATTGTTAACTTTTTTCTCTATATAACTATCTGCCGTTTCTCCTTCTTTAGTAAAAACTATTATTAAATTTTCTCCACAACGTTCTTTTTTTTCAATGCTTTTATCAACCATATGGGCATCAAATACTAAAAAAACCTTATAACCTTTATAGGTAGAATAATTTTGTAAAATTTCCATGAGCTTTTTTCTGGAGGATTCTAAACTATAGTCTTTTATTTCTTTTAGTTCAGGCCAGCTATTTATAACATTGTATCCATCAACAAATATGGTCTTCACATTTAATCCCTTTCAAGCCTTTGCCTTGATATTTCATACATTACTATTCCTCCTGCCACCGATGCATTAAGGGAATTTATTTGTCCACTCATAGGTATTTTTACTAATATATCACACTTTTCCTTTGTAAGTTTTGATATACCTTTACCTTCACTACCTACTACTAAAGCTATAGGCCCTTTGAGATTTTCTGAATATATATATCTATCTGTTGCCATATCAGCACCGTATATCCATATATTATTTTCTTTCAAGAAATCTATAGTGCTATTTATATTGTTTACTTTTGCTATTTTAACATGTTCCACTGCTCCAACAGAAGACTTATAAACTATCGGTGTAATTCCTACACTTCTTCTTTTAGGAATTATTATTCCGTCAACACCAAAAACTTCCGCTGTTCTAATTATTGCACCAAAATTATGAGGATCCTGAATTTCATCCAATATTAATATAAATGGAGCTTTTCCCTTTGAAGACTCTAATATCTCTTCAACAGAATAATATTTATATGGAGTAGTATATGCAGCAACTCCTTGATGATTTTCACCTTCAGATATCTCATCTAATTTTTTCTTATCCACGTTCTTTATAGGAATTCTATTTTCTTTTGCTAAACTAATAATTTTATTTATAGTGCCTTTATTATTTCCTTTGGATATTAATATACTTTCCAATGTTTTATGTGATTCTAATGCTTCTACTACTGCATTCCTTCCTATAATTAAATCTTCTCTCATAACTTCAACCTCTTTTATAAATATATTTTTTTCATTTCAGCTGCTTTTCCACAACTCATAGCACCTTCTGGACAATTACCATTTACACAAGATGGACCAGAATATTTAAATAAATTAGGAGCTACTTTTTTAACTTCTGATAACATTTCATTGGCTAAATTCCTAATCTCCCATTGAGCTCGTGTACAGCATCTATGTCTAAAAAAGTTCATAAGCGTCCTTGCATTCATTGTAAATATTATCTTTGTTTCACAAGCATTAGGGAATACATATCTTGCATCTTCTATAGCTTTCTTTTCTGCTTCTTTTCTTTTCATGCCTTCTGAAATATATTTTTGTTCTAAAGTGCTAGCTATCTTATCATATGCTTTTTGGCTATTTTCCATAGCTTCTATAAATATACTTCTAGTATTATTATCTTTATCAATTTCAGGAGGGATAATATATTGAAATTGGTCTAACTTAACATATCTCTGACTTTGTTGTGAATATGAGGCTATTCTATGTCTGACTAACTGGTGTGTTAAACTTCTTGATACACCTTCTGCAGCAAATGTAAATGAAACATGTTCTATAGGAGATTCATGTCCATAAGACATAAGCATATTTAAAAATTTATTTACTTTCTCCTCACTCAGATCTTTTGCCATTTCTTCTACCCCTACTGGGCTATAACATAGTTTTGCTGCTGATGCCACTACTTTTTCTGGATTAGGTGTATATTCTAATAATTTAACTTTTACTCCCATGGTTTTCCCCCTCATTTTGTGAACTTTCTTCGTATAAATTTATTACTAGCTTCATAATTTCCTCTAATCTTTCATCTTCATTTAATAGATACAAGTAGCCTATAACAGTTTCAAATCCTGTGGCCATTCTATAATCTTGAATACTTGCATTTTTAGCTGATGTGTTAGACTTTGTATTTCTTCCTCGTTTAAATACTTTAATTTCTTCTTCATTTAAATACTTTTGAATCTCTCTTATGAAATAACTTTGTGCATCTGCCTTCACAAATTGTATTGTTTTTTTATGCAATTTATTTACACATGTGTCTTTATTTTTTGATATAATATACGTTCGTATGAATATTTCATATACAGCATCTCCAATATAGGCAAGCACTAAAGGATTCATTTGCTTTAAATCTTGTTTTGTGAATTCTTCTCCTAAAAAATATTTTCTCATTAAAAAGCTATCTCCAATCCAACATCATTATATTATATTCTTTTCCATCTTACTCCTTGTGGGGTATCTTCTAGTAAAATTCCTCTTTCTTTTAGTCCGTCTCTTATTTCATCAGCTAAAGCCCAATTTTTTTCTGTTCTAGCTTTCTCTCTTCTATCTATTAATTGTTGTATTTCATCTTCAACACTTTCTTCTGTTGACTTTTGAAGTATTCCTAAAGGTGATCCTAGTTCTCTTATAATTGATAAGGCATACTCAATTATTTTTTTGGAGGAATCAGATTTAACATTACTATTAATATCTCTTATCATGTCAAATATTACAGCAATAGCGTCTGCAGTATTAAAATCATCATCCATTTTTTCTATATATTTTTCTCTATACTCATCTAGTTTTTTAATATATTTTTTTTCCTCTTCATTCAAATCATTTCTTTTTACTTCATTAGCTAAATTTTCTAAATTATAGATAGCATTATAAAGTCTTTCTACTGCCGACATAGCAGATTGTAATAATTCTTCACTAAAGTTTAGCTGCGCTCTATAGTGTGCTGACAACATAAATAATCTTACTACATCAGCATCATATTTTTCTAATATTTCTCTTGCAGTAAAGAAGTTATTTAGTGACTTAGACATCTTTTTATTATCTATATTTAAAAAGGCAGAGTGCATCCAATACTTTGCAAAAGGTTTTCCTGTTCTACATTCACTTTGAGCAATTTCATTCTCATGATGTGGGAAAATCAGATCATGTCCTCCTGCATGTATATCTATAGTGTCTCCTAACAGATTATGGGCCATACAAGAACATTCTATATGCCATCCAGGTCTTCCCATTCCCCATGGACTTTCCCATGCAGGTTCACCTGGTTTTTGTTTCTTCCAAATAGCAAAATCCATAGCATCTTTTTTTCTTTCATCTACATTAATTCTTGCACCTGCTTGTAGATCTTCTATATTTTGTCCTGATAGTTTTCCATATTCATTAAATCTTTTAGTATGAAAATATACATCTCCATCTATTTCATAGGCATATCCTTTATCTACTAGCTCTTTGACAAATTGTATTATTTCCTCCATAAATTCAGTAGCTCTTGGATTTACAGTAGCTCTCTCTATATTTAGTGAATCCGCATCTTTGTAATATTCTCCTATAAATCTTTCTCCTAATTCTTTAACGGTTATTCCTTCGTCATTTGCTCTTTTTATCATTTTGTCATCTATATCTGTAAAATTCTGTACAAATTTAACCTTATATCCCTTATATTCTAAATATCTTCTTACCGTATCAAAAACTATGAAAGTTCTCCCATTTCCTATGTGGAAAAAATTATATACTGTAGGCCCACAAACATACATATTAACTTCTCCCGTTTTTAAAGGAATAAATTCTTCTTTTTGTCTGGTTAATGTATTATATAATTTCATTGTTTAACCTCCTACTATGATATTATTTCTAGTTTGTATCCTTTCTTTGTTAAAGCATCTATAAGTTCTTGTGATTGTTCTACTGTCTGAACTTCGATTTCAAACATAACATTTACATAGTCCAATCCTTTTTTATTCCAATTAGTATCTTGCCTTAATTTTACTACATTGGCTCCCGTGGATACAATTTCTGTTATTATGCTACTTAACTGTCCTATTCTATCTTTAATTTCTACTATAAATCTTAGTCTTCTTCTAAGTCTTATAAGTTCTCTGTCTATTATTTTAGAAACCGTTGCTATATCAATATTCCCTCCACTTATGAGAGATACTATATTCTTACCCTTTATATTAATCTTATCACTTAATATAGCTGCCATAGCTGCCGCTCCAGCACCTTCTGCTAAAAGTTTCCCTCTTTCTAATAAACAAAATACACTATATGCAATTTCATCTTCTGAAACGGTTACTATATCATCTACATATTCATTCATATATTTAAATGTTATTTCTCCTGGAGTACTAACAGATATACCATCTGCTAAGGACTTAACTCCAGGTAATGTGGTAACCTTTCCCTTCTCTAAGGATACTTTAGAGGAAGCTATAATAGATGGTTGCACTCCTATTATCTTAACATTTGGTTTAATAGATTTTGCAGCTAGTGCTATTCCTGATATTAAGCCTCCTCCACCCACTGGTACTACTATAGCATCTACATCTTCCATATCTTCTAATATTTCTAATCCTATAGTACCCTGTCCTGCTATAACCTGTTCATCATCAAAAGGATGTATGAATGTATACCCATTTTCTTTTTGCGTTTGAAGTGCTTTTATATAACATTCATCATAGACTTCTCCACATTGAATTACCTTGGCACCATAACCTTTTGTAGCATTAACTTTAGCTAATGGTGCTGTAACGGGCATAACTATTGTAGAATTTATACCAAAAGCAGATGCTGCATAGGCAACACCTTGTGCGTGATTACCCGCTGACGATGCTATAACCCCTTTTTTCTTTTCTTCTTCGTTAAGACTTACTATTTTATTATAAGCTCCTCTTAATTTAAAAGCACCTGTCTTTTGCTTGTTTTCACACTTAATATAAATATTATATCCAGTTAATTTTGTAAAAGTTGATGAGTATACCAAGGGTGTTCTTCTTACAACCTTTTTAATATTATTTTGCGCTTGCTTTACATCTCCAAGTTTTAATCCCATAGTCATAGCTTCCCCCTCCTAATAATTAAAAATATTCTGTTAACTACATTTTACAATTTTAGGCTACTCTTTTCAAATTCTTCCCTAACTTTATCGTATACTTGCTCTATATTTAATATTTCTAAATCTTCTTCTTTTCTAAGTTTATATTCTACTTTTCCTTCTTTAATTTTTTTACCCACAGTTACTCTAATTGGTATACCTATTAAATCAGCATCTTTAAATTTAACTCCTGGTCTTTCTGCTCTGTCATCTAGTAATACTTCTACTCCCATGCTTTTTAGTTTATTATATATTTCTTCAGCAGCTTTCATTTGTTCCTCATCTTTAGTTATAACTGGCACTACTATAACGTGGTATGGTGCTATAGATAATGGCCATACTATTCCATTTTCATCATGATTTTGTTCTATAGCTGCTGCCATAGTTCTGCTTACTCCTATGCCATAGCATCCCATAACAAGAGGTCTACTTTCCCCTTTTTCATCTAAAAAATTAGCTCCCATTGATTCAGAGTATTTAGTTCCCAACTTAAATATATGTCCTACTTCAATGCCTCTAGCTATTTCTATGTTTCCACCGCAAAGAGGGCATTTATCTCCTTGTATTACTTTTCTATAATCTCCTACAATACCTTCAAAGTCCCTTTTGTAATTTGCATTTTTGTAATGGTATCCAGTTTCATTTGCACCGATTATAAAATTATACATGTTAGTAACTTCTTCATCTATCAATAGACAATCAACTTTTATTCCAATAGGACCTGCAAATCCAACTTCTGAATTAGTAGCTTTTTTTATAGTTTCTTCATCTGCCATTTCAAAATTTACAGCCCCACCTAAAGCATTTATTATTTTTATTTCATTTGCTTCTCTATCTCCTCTAATAGCTACAGCAACTACTTTATCATCTACTTTATAAATAAGAGTTTTTACAAGTTTTGCAGGATTTATTTCTAAGAATTTAATAAGTTGGTCTATAGTTTTTACATTAGGTGTTTCTATTTTAGCTAATTCTTTTAATTCTTCTTGATCAAATTTCTCTGATATAGCTGGGGCTTTTTCTATGTTCGCACCATATCCACAAGAATCACAAAATGCTATCTCATCTTCTCCTACTTCTGATTTAACCATAAATTCTGCAGAACCTGCTCCACCCATAGCTCCTGAATCTGCTTCTACACAGTTACATTCAAGTCCACATCTTATAAAAATATTATGATATGCTTCATACATCTTTTTATAAGATACATCTAAGTCTTCATAATCTTTGTCAAAACTATACGCATCTTTCATTATAAATTCTCTAGATCTCATTAATCCAAATCTAGGTCTTCTTTCATCTCTATATTTAGTTTGTATTTGATATAAGTTTAATGGCAATTGTTTGTAAGAATTTATTTCATTTCTAGCTATATCCGTAAAAACTTCCTCATGAGTTGGTCCAAGACAAAATTCTCTATTATTTCTATCTTGTAATCGAAACATTTCTGGACCAAAAACATCCCATCTTCCTGATTCCTTCCACAATTCTGAAGGTAATAAAGCTGATGCTAAAAATTCTTGAGCTCCAGCATTATCCATTTCTTCTCTGACTATATCTTCTATCTTTTTTATAACCCTTAGTCCAAAGGGCATAAAATTATACACTCCTGATGCCATCTTTCTCATCATCCCAGCTCTAAGCATAAGCTTATGACTTGGAATTTCTGCTTCTGCTGGTACTTCTCTTAGTGTGCTTACAAGCATGTTTGATAATTTCATAAAAAATTCCTCCCTTTAGTATTATATATTTTAATATAGTATTTTAATTTTAAATACAAAAAACTCGCCCTTACTTTAGGGCGAGAATATCCGCGGTACCACCTAATTTTTACTCAATCTAATATCGGCTATTATACCGGTAGTTTTCACTACAGACTCTAAAGTAGGTTCAAAACTTACGAAAATCTTTCAGCCAAGGGATCTTCTCTCTTTATAATAGTTTCTACTATTCTTTATCATAGTCACTTTATATAATCTTTTAAAATCAATTATATACTATATTACTATATATATTTATGTCAAGCTGTTTTTAACATTATTGAATTTCTTCACAAATTCTTCAGCAAATATTAGATCTTCTTTTGTTGTTATCTTTATATTAGTATATTCTCCATTATATACAAATACATTATGCCCTAAATATTCCATAAGAGATGTATCATCTGTAATGTTTATATTTTCATCAATCTTATGATTATGACCTTCCCATATAAGTTTATATTTGAAGCTTTGAGGCGTTTGAACACTTATTAAAAAATCTCTATTTAAACTTTCTTTTATAAAGTTTAATTTATCTTTAACCTTTATAGTATCTTTAGGTGTTACTCCACAAGTACACGCACCATATTTATTTGCATATTTTATTCCTTTAGAGATTAAATCATGACTTATGAAGGGTCTAGCTCCGTCATGAATAACTACTACATCTGAATCCTTTATGACACTTAAGGCATTTACTACAGATTCTCTTCTAGTATTTCCACCAACTACTATTTTCTTTACTTTTTTCATATTATTAGATTTTATAATATGTTGGAATTTTTCAATTTCATTTAGCTTAGCCACTAGAACTATTTCATCAATATCAGGATGACTTTCAAAACATTCCAAACTGTATTGTATTATAGGCTTTTCTCCTATCTCTATAAAAACTTTATTGATATCAAATCCCATCCTGCTTCCTTTTCCTGCAGCTACAATTATTGCGCAATTTTTACTCAATTTCCATACCCCTTTTAATTCTATTCTAGTCATCTTGAGTTTTTTGTCTTGCAAATATCATCCTTCCTGCAGCTGTTTGTAATACTGAAGTAACAATTACTTCTATTTCTTCACCTATGAATTTTTTACCGCCCTCTACTACTATCATAGTTCCATCATCTAAATAAGCAACACCTTGACCTGACTCTTTTCCGTCCTTTACTATAAATAATTTCATGGTCTCTCCTGGTAAAACAACAGGTTTTACTGCATTAGCAAGTTCATTTATATTTAGTACAGGTACTCCTTGAAACTCTGCTACCTTATTTAAGTTATAATCATTGGTTATAACCTTTCCATTAAGATTTTGTGCCAACTTTAATAATTTACTATCAACTTCAGGTATATCCAGAAAATCTTTTTCATATATTTGAACTTTTATACTAAGTTCTTTTTGAATTTTATTTAGTACATCTAACCCTCTTCTACCTCTATTTCTCTTTAAGCCATCTGATGAATCTGCTATATGTCTTAATTCTTGTAGAACAAAATTAGGTATAACTAAAGTTCCTTCTATAAATCCAGTTTGACATATATCAAATATTCTTCCATCTATAATCACAGATGTATCTAAAACTTTGGCATCGCCTTTATTACTTTTTACTTTCTTTTCTTTTGAAACGTTAGTTGATTTTTTAAGTATATTATTTACAAGGGATGCTATATCTTCTCTTTTCTTTAATGCAATATTGACTCCTAGGGCTGCCATAAGCAATGCAATTGTAACAGCAAATACTACTCCAACTACTGGTATCTTAGATAATAGGTTTACAAACAAAGCTGACAAACCAAGTCCTAAAATAGCACCAAATCCTCCTATTAATATATCATTAGTTGGTACTTTTTGAACGCTCTTTTCAATATACTCCATAAACTTAGTGACTCCTAAAATCATCCAAGGGGATATTATAAATAGTATGAATCCAAAAATTAAAGTTGATATAATAAGAAATAGTGCTGTCTTAACTGGACTTTCTTTAATATAGTTTATATATGAAAAAATACTTGAATTTAAAGCAAGTTTACCTAGTATATCTCCTATAATAAGCCCTATTATAGTAAACAATCCTCTTAATACTTTCTTTAACAATATTTCTTCACCTCCTAATTTAGTGTGTTTTAGTATATTATTTATAATTAATATATAGTAATCACCTATTTTTTTCAATAAGTGTTACATTTATTTAATGTTTTATTAATTATTTAAATATATTTGCATTAGAATAAATTCATTACCCCCTATAATTATAACCCGTTTTAAGTTATTATTATCATAGAAACATAAATATTTAACATTTTTTTTAGATTTACTTAATATTTATAGATTTATCAATTAAATATTTACTTATTTTAGAATTATGATCAAGGAGTGGAAGCAAATGAAAGATTTAATTTTTGATAGTTTTCAAAGTGCTGTTGATGAATCCTTATTAAGACATAAAAGTATTTTAGATATTATTTCAAAATTACAAGAATCTGAAAGTAGAATAAATAGGGCTGTAATAAAATCTGTAACAGCTTGTGGTTGTATAAAAATTGATGCACATAAACAAAAAATTCCTAATGAAATTAACAGTATAGATGATTTTACTACAGAATTGAAAACTCATTTAGATGGTGAATTATGCCCTAATTGCAAAGAAATTATAGATATGGAAATAGGAAATAATATATTTTATTTAACTTCTCTTTGTAATTCTTTGAATTTAAATTTATATGATATTTTTATAAAAGAATACAATGCAATAGATACACTAGGAAAATACAGATTAAGATAGTTAAAATATAGAGGAGTAAATACTGAAATGTTTTACTCCTCTATCTAGTAACTATATTCTTATCTATATTTGCTTGTTCCTTTAATCTTCTTAGTCCGTTTTTAATAGCTTTTGCCCTTGCTTCTCCTATACCTTCAACTTTATCTAGCTGCTCGTAGGACGCCTCCATTACAGCCTTTAATTCTTTAAAGTTCTTTACTACGTTCTCTATTACATTAGAAGGTATCCTCGGTATTCTATGTAACATTCTATAGCCTCTAGGTGATATAAAAGTATCCACTAAAGGGACTCCTGTATATCCCAGTATTTTAGATATTTGATCAAGATTTATCAACTCTTCTGATGACATTGATTGTATTTCATCATATACTTCAGTATAATCCATATATGTTTCGCAATAATCTCTTATCAATAATATTTCATCTTCTTCAACATACCTTACAAGTTCATTTAATTGCATAGATATAAGTCTTGCTTCATTTCCTAGCTCACATATATATCTTTCCATTTCCCATACAATTCTCATAACCATTTCTGTCCTTTGTATGGCTGTCATCACATCAAATAATGTTACTAAATCCCTAAATTCTAATACATTTAAATTATTAATTACTTTATCTAATACAGATACATACTTTTCAAGAGTTTGTAAAGCTTGATTTGCTTTTCCTAATATAACACTACTATCTCTTAAAACATATTTTATATTATTTCTATATATAGTTATTATGTTACGTCTTTGTGATATAGCAATTACTATATTTCCTGTCTGTTTAGCTATCCTATCTGCAGTCCTATGCCTTGTTCCTGTTTCAAAAGTGGGTACTGAAGGATCTGGCATGAGTTGTGCATTAGCTCTTATTATCCTTTTTACATCTCCACTTAGTATTATAGCTCCATCCATTTTTGCCAGCTCATATACATATGAAGGACTGTATTCTGCATCAATTGTAAATCCACCATCTACTATATCTAATATTTCCTCGCTATCTCCAATTACTATTAATCCTCCAGTTTTTGCTCTTAATATATTTTCTAATCCATCTCTTAAAGGTGTACCTGGAGCCATTATATTTAATATGTCCATTAAATCATTATCTTTTTGTAACCTCACTTTAATCACCCTATACTAAAATACTCTATTTATTATTTCTTTCAAATATTGTGTTCCTATAATATTTATGCTTTTATCATTTCCTAAAATCTTTTCCTTATTTCTTGAAGGAATAATAAAGTTTTTAAATCCCATCTTTTTTCCCTCATTTATTATTCTATCACAAAACATTACCGGTCTCACTTCTCCAGTTAATCCTATTTCTCCTACAACTAACATCTTTTCCAATTTAGCTTCAACACCTTTTACACTAGATATTAATGCTAATGCTATTCCCAAATCTGCAAAAGTCCCTTCTATGTTAAGTCCTCCAACGACATTTATATAAACATCAAATTGATAAAAGGGTATTTTCAATTTCTTTTCTAATACTGCTAAAATTAAATTTATTCTAGATGTTTCTACTCCTACTACTGTTCTTCGCGGCATAGGTGCATTTGTTTTTGTTGCTAAGGCTTGAACTTCCACTAATATGGGCCTACTCCCTTCCATTATTCCTATTATTATCGAGCCTTCTTTATTAAAATTTATATCTTCTAAAAATACCTCTGATGGATTAGTTATTTCATTAAGTCCATCCTCTCTCATTTCAAATACACCAATTTCACTAGTATTACCAAATCTATTCTTAATTGTTCTAAGTATCCTAAATTCCTCTGTTCTTTCTCCCTCAAAAGATAGTACTGTATCTACCATATGTTCCAAAACCTTAGGTCCTGCTAATGAACCTTGTTTGGTAACATGAGCTACTATAAAAAATGGTATATTGTTAGTTTTAGCTAATCTCATAATTATATTTGAACATTCTCTTACTTGTGACACACTTCCTGGTGCTGAAGATATTTCTGGATTGTATAACGTCTGAATTGAATCTAATATTATGAAAGTAGGTTTTATCTTATCAATATTGGCTAGTATTATATTAATGTCTGTTTCTGCCAATATATATACGTCTTTACATAAAGCTTGTAATCTTTCTCCCCTTAATCTTATTTGTTCTTGAGATTCTTCCCCTGAAATATATAATATCTTACCATACTTTTCTGCTATATTGTTTGCAGCTTGCAACAATAAAGTTGATTTTCCTATACCAGGATCCCCTGATATAAGTGTTAATGATCCTCTAACTATTCCTCCGCCTAACACTCTATTGAGCTCATTAATTCCTGTGCTAATTCTCTCATATGTAATAGATTTTATATCTACTATACTTTCGGATGAGTTTATCTGTAGATTGTAATTAAATTTTTTATCTGCTTCTTTGCTTTTTATCTCTTCAACCATGCTATTCCAAGTATTACAATCTGGACACTTCCCCAACCATTTTGGTGATTCATATCCACACTCTTGACATACAAAACAACTTTTTATTTTTGCCATATAATCCGCTCCTATAATATATGTATAAAACATAATTATACATTATTTTCTCTGCTTCTGTTAGTACAAATAAGGAAGTTTTTAATATTAAAAACTTCCTTATTTGTACTATACCTCAAAGAATGATTTTATTTATATAAATTTAGCTGCTTCTTTATCTAAAATGACAGTACAATTAGGATGTAAATGCAATAATGAAGCTGGTACTTTTGTAGATACGTTACCATTGATTAATTTTTTTACTATTTCTGCTTTAACTTCTCCATTTATTAAAAGTATTATCTTTCTGGCTTTCATAATTGAACCAATTCCCATTGTTATTGCTTCTGTAGGCACCTCTTCTTCTGAATTAAAAAACCTGGAATTATCTTTTATAGTTTTTGTCTTTAGTTTTGTTAAATGAGTAGATATACTAAGCTCTTCTGAAGGCTCATTAAAGCCTATATGACCATTTCCTCCTATGCCTAGTATTTGTAAATCTATCCCACCTTTATTATCTATCTTTTTATCATATTCAATACACTCTTTCTCTATATCATTTGATAGACCATCTAATATAAAAGTATTTTTCTTATCTATATTAATATGATTAAATAGAGTATTGTTCATAAAAAATTTATAGCTTTGAGGGTGTTCCCCATTAAGACCCCTATATTCATCTAAATTAAAAGATGTAACTTTAGAGAAATCAACTTTTCCCTTTTTATAATACTCTATAAGCTTTTGATATGTTCCTACTGGTGTACTTCCTGTCGCCAATCCCAATACACAATCAGGCTTTTTATCTATTAATTCTAAAATTTCTAGCGCTGCAACTTCACTTAACTCATCATAATTATCTTTTATTAAAACTTTCATAATAATACCTCTTTTCTTTTTAGCGTGTATTTTAAAATAATGATAGGTTCTTATTGAAAATTATAATATATGAGTTTATCCATGTCTACTAAGTAAAGAAATAAAAAGGTATCTCCTTAATAAATATTGGGATACCTTTCTATTTATAATTTAAATTATTCTTTGTTAAATATTAATTTTTCTTCATTGACTGACACTAATACTTTATCTCCTTTTTCAATACTTCCTTTTAATATCTCTTCTGATAATTTATCTTCTACCGCTTTAGTAATAGCCCTTCTTAAGGGTCTAGCTCCATAAACTGGATCAAATCCTTTTTTTGCTAGAAACTTTTGTGATTTTTTATCAAAGGATATATTTATATCTTGATTTTTTAATCTATGAGTTACAGATTCTAACATCAAAGCTACTATTTTTTCTAAATCTTCCTCTCTTAATTTATGGAATACAATAATATCATCTATTCTATTTAAAAACTCTGGTCTAAAAGATCTTTTTAGTTCTTCCATTACATTTTCTTTCATTTGTTCATATTCACTTTCAATCTTATCATCACTTATAGCAAATCCTAATGACTTTTGTTTTTTAATAGTTGACGCTCCCACATTTGAAGTCATTATAATTATTGTGTTCTTAAAATTTACAGTTTTACCTTTTCCATCTGTAAGCCTTCCATCTTCTAATATTTGTAACAGTATATTAAATACATCTGGATGGGCTTTTTCTATTTCATCAAATAATATTACTGAATAAGGATGTCTTCTTACCTTCTCTGTTAATTGACCACCTTCATCATATCCAACATAACCTGGAGGTGATCCTATGAGTCTTGATACTGCATGTTTTTCCATGTACTCTGACATATCTATTCTTATCATACTACTTTCATCACCAAACATAGCTTCCGCTAATGCTTTAGATAACTCTGTCTTTCCTACTCCTGTTGGACCTAAGAATATAAATGAACCTATAGGTCTATTAGGATCCTTTAATCCAACTCTTGCTCTTCTAACAGCTCTTGATACAGATTTTACTGCTTCATTTTGTCCTATAACTCTGTTGTGTAAAGTTTCTTCTAATTTTAAAAGTCTTTCTGATTCCTTTTCAGTAAGTTTTCTAACAGGTATATTAGTCCATTTAGAAACTACCGCTGCTATTTGTGTTTCATCTACAGTTAATGTAGCTACTTGCTTTTGAGTTTTCCAATCTGATTTTAGATTTTCTAATCTATATTTTAAATCTTTTTCATGGTCTCTTAATTGAGCAGCTTTTTCAAAATCTTGCACTCTTATAGCATCTTCTTTTTCTTTAGTTACTTTTTCTAAATTTTCTTCTAATTCTTTCATATCTGTAGGTGCTATCATATTTTCAATTCTTACTTTAGAAGCTGCCTCATCCATTAAATCAATAGCTTTATCTGGTAAATATCTTTCAGTTATATATCTATCTGATAAGTTTACTGCCGCTTCAATAGCTTCGTCTGTTATATTAGCTCTATGATGAGCCTCATATTTATCTCTTAGTCCTCTTAGTATAAGTATTGCTTCCTCTTTTGTAGGTTCTCCCACTGTAATAGGTTGGAATCTTCTTTCTAATGCGGAATCTTTCTCAATATGTTTTCTGTATTCATCTATAGTAGTTGCCCCTATACATTGTATTTCCCCTCTAGCTAGAGCGGGCTTTAATATGTTTGATGCATCTATTGCTCCTTCCGCAGCACCAGCCCCTATAATTGTATGAATTTCATCTATAAATAAAATAACATTACCAGATTTTCTAATCTCCTCCATAACCTTTTTTAACCTATCTTCAAATTCACCTCTATACTTTGCACCTGCAATCATTGAAGACAGATCTAAAGTTACAACCCTTTTATCTTTTAAAATTTCTGGAATATTTCCTTCAACTATTTTCTGTGCTAATCCTTCTGCGATAGCTGTTTTTCCTACCCCTGGATCTCCAATTAAACAAGGGTTATTTTTTGTTCTTCTACACAATATTTGTAGTACCCTTTGAGTTTCTTTATCTCTTCCTATTACAGGATCTAATTTTCCTTCCATGGCCATATCCGTTAAATCTCTTCCAAACTCATTTAATGTTGGAGTGTCTTGATTCTTTTTATTAGTATCACTACTGGATCTATTAACACTTCGTTCTCCTGCTACATTCTCTAATAACTCTTTTCTTAGTCTGTTAAAATCAACTCCTAAATTGCTTAATATAGTAAAAGCAATTCCTTCTGACTCTTTTATTAAAGCAAGTAAAATATGTTCTGGAGTTATAAAATTATGATTTAAATTTCTAGCTTCTAATAAACTTATCTCTAACAACCTTTTAGTTCTTGGTGTCAAAGGTATTTCATTACTGTATAAATCTAAGTCGCCTTTTCCTTCATACTCTTCAATTAAACTTTCTACATCTTCTAACTCTACATTCATATCCTTTAATATGTTTTTGGATATTCCTTCTTCTTTTAATATACCTAATAATATGTGTTCTGTTCCTACATAACCATGTCTATAATTCCTAGCAGATTCTTGTGCAAAAACCAAAACTTTTTGAGCTCTTTCATTAAATCTTCCAAATATCAATATTAGTTCACCACCTCATAAATTGTTTTTAAATACTGTTTTTTAACTTTCTCTTTACAAGCTCCGCTCTTTTTAGCTGTCTTGCTTCCTCTGTAAGTTTAGAATTAAATATTCTCTGAATCATTGCAGGTTGTATAGATATCGTTAATTCATTTAATACCTTCTTACTTACATCTTTAATTATATCCATTTCTACTCCTAATCTTACATATGATAATAATTTCAAACATTCTTCACTGTCAAGAAGAACAGCTGAATTTAGTATTCCTAATGCTCTATATACTTTATCCTCGATTCTATATTTATGCATTTTCATAATTTTTTCTCTTGCCAGCTTCTCTTGATTTATAATTTGATATACAACTGCTTTTAAATTATTTATTACTTCTTCTTCACTTAAACCTAATGTAAGTTGATTTGATACTTGAAATAGATTTCCTACTACTTTAGAACCTTCACCATATATCCCTCTTATAGTCATACCTATTTGAGTAAGACCGCTAAATATCTTATTTATTTCTCTATTCATAGTTAATGTTGGCAAATGGATCATAACTGATGCCCTTAATCCTGTTCCTAGATTAGTTGGACATGCTGTCATGTACCCCAAATTTTCATCAAAAGCATAATCTAAGTTTTCTTCTATTAAATCATCTAGATCTTCTGCACATTTATATGCCTCTTCTAGATTAAATCCATTTGTAATACATTGTAATCTTATATGATCCTCTTCATTTATCATTAAACTAACTGTCTCGTCTTCATTTGTTATAAAAGCACCTTTTTCATTATTTAAAATAAGTTTACTACTAATTAAATACTTTTCTAAATAAGTAACTCGATCTAAAGGGTCCATTTCCCACAATCTATATACTTTATATTTTGATTCTTCATTTTGTAAAACTTTTTCTATAGTTTCTACTATTTTTCTTCCTTCTTCAATAGATATTTTATGAGGATAAGTAAAATTACTTAAATTCCTTGCAAGTCTAATTCTACTACTTAACACAATATCAGAATTATCCAATGATGTATGAATCCAGTTATTCATATATTCTCCTCCTAATTATCTCTTTCTAATTCCTTTATCATATCTCTTAGTTCTGCCGCTCTTTCATACTCTTCTTCTTCAATAGCTTTTTTTAGGTCTTCTTTTAAATTTTGAACTTTATTTTTTTTGATAATATATTTTCCTGCTCTTTTAGGAATTTTACCAGTATGAATCACATTTCCTTGAACCCTTTTTATTACTGGTTGAAAAGTGTTACTTAAGTTTTTATAGCATTGACTACATCCAGCTAATCCTTTTTCTTTAAACTCTAAATAGCTATTGCCACACTTTTTACAAGCTTCTATATTTACACTGGTCTTTTCTGGTGATCCATTCATATAGTCCATTAATCCACTTAGTAAATTTTGAAATGTATACGGTGATGTAAAATCTGCATCCCCTATACTAGAATATATATCTCCCATTTCGCTTGCACATCTATTACATACATTTAATTCTTGTTTGTCACCATTAATTACTTTAGTTATATGAACATTAGCGTTATTTTTTTTACATCTTTCACATAGCATAAGTATCCCTCCTGAGATATTACTTATATAAATAATTATACCATATTTGTAATTATTTATGATAATAAAACAAATAACATATTTTTCAATATATTTGCTCTCAATTCATTTTTGTCTTCAGGTATAATATCTAAAGTTCTATCATTTATAGCAACTTTAATTAGTTCACTAAATTTTTTATCAATTATATCCGCTTCTAATAAACTCTCTATTAAACTACATGCATTATAAAAGGTTATACCATCACCTATTTTATTATTCAGCATTTGAAACAATTCTTTATAATCATTAAAGCCAATATGTCTAATTATTATATACCCTCCACCGCCACGTCTACTTTCAATATAATATCCTTTATCTGTTGTAAACCTAGTAGTTAAAACATAATTAATCTGCGAGGGAGCACATCTAAACTGCTGAGCTAATTCATTCCTTTGGATTTGTAATTCCCTTTCATCATTATTCATTAACATTTCTTTTATAAAATCTTCTATTATATCACTTAGCCTTGCCATAATACACCTCCCTGACTTTGCCTATCTTTGACCTTAATATAATAATAATATTTTTTAATCTATTATTCAATAGATAAATTGCAATATATTTAAACACTATATACACTTATCTATTAATAAATTCCCATATCTCTATTTTTCTATACTTTATACCTAAATTAATACCTAAACAAAAATAATCATTTTAATTAGAATAAATATCTTTGTTTAGGTACCTTTAAATCTATACTATCTTTATTTCTTTCACTTCATCTAAATGGGATATATCTGCATTCAATAATATTCTTCTATTTGAATCTTCTATCTCTACCTTTGTCAGACTTGTAGGATTTATATGTGGTTCTCCCCAAAAATTATCTATAGTTAAATCTTCTATATAGTTCATGATACCTTTTAATGTTATAGCATGAGTTACTATAAGAATAGTTTCATCTTTATGCTTTTTTAGAATCTCCTCCAAAAAATCTTTAACTCTGTTTCTAAGCTGTAAAAATGTCTCTCCTCCTATAGATTTGTATAGTTTAGGATTATTCCAAAAGTTGTCTATCTCTTCTTTATAATAATTGTCTATAAGGTCATGATTCATACCTTCCCATTTTCCTAATTTAATCTCTTTTAATCTATTATCACATACAATAGGTATATCCCTTTCTCCTCTAACTATTTTTGCTGTTTTAATAGCCCTTCCTAATGGACTAGAATAAATTATATCTATATTATTATTATCTAATCGCTTTCCTAATCTCTTTGCCTGCTCCATCCCTAATTTTGTTAAAGGTGAATCATTCCATCCTTGCATTCTTCTTTCTGTGTTCCACTCAGTTTGTCCATGCCTAGTTATATATAATGTTATACCCATTTCCATCCTCCAATAAATTTAAATTATATTTTTTATTATAACATACAATATAGATAACCTAGTTTTTCTTACTAGCATATATATAACCATTTTGTTGCTTATTTATTACATCAAATCCTTTGTTGTTAAGAATTTTACATATTATATCTAATTCATCTTTTGAATTACAATTTAATTTAATAGAAATTTTATCATCCTTTTTTGGTATCTCCAAATAGTCATTTATTGAACTGTAATCTGATAAATTCATATTCCCATTTATGTCTAATTTATAATCTGACATATTGATTCTCCTTTTATCCTTTTTACTTTCTTATTTTTCGTATTTAAAAACAAATTATACCTATATAAATATACCTTATTAGTTAATTTATGCATAAAATTATTTGATAATATACAGAATAGTGTTATAATTTATATGTATAACACTTTTATAAACATAATTAATTATAGGAGGTCATTATATAATGAAATCTTTAAAAGGAACAAAAACTGCTGAAAATTTATTGAAAGCTTTTGCCGGTGAATCTCAAGCTAGAAACAGATATACTTATTATGCGTCTATTGCTAGAAAAGAAGGCTATGTTCAAATATCTAATATATTTCAAGAAACTGCTGATAATGAAAAAGAACACGCTAAAAGATTTTTTAAATTTTTAAATGAAGACTTACAAGGAGAAGCTGTAGAAATTACTAGTGCAAGCTATCCTGTGGGATTAGGTAATACTAAAGATAATTTGAAATATGCAGCCGATGGTGAAAATGAAGAATGGAGTGAACTATATCCTGAATTTGCAAGAGTTGCTGATGAGGAAGGTTTTCCAACTATAGCAACAGTATTTAGAAAAATTGCTGAAGTTGAAGTTCATCATGAAAAAAGATATAGAAAATTATTAGAAAATATAAATACTGATAAAGTATTTAAAAAAGACGAGCCAACTCTATGGAAGTGCTTAAACTGTGGATATATTCACGAAGGACAAGCCGCTCCTGATATTTGCCCAGCCTGTGCTCATCCAATAGGTCACTTTGAATTGTTAGCTGATAATTTTTAATAGCCATATATAAAAGATACTCAGTATTATCCTGAGTATCTTTTATATATATTTACTTATACTGTTTCTTTTTCTTGTTTTTTCTTTTCTATGATTTTTGCCACTTCAATCTCTGGAACTTCTTCATATCTATCAAATTCCATAGTAAAACTTCCTCTTCCTTGAGTCAATGATCTTAAGTCTGTGGCATATTTAATCATTTCGGCTTGAGGAACTTCTGCTATAATTCTTTGATATTTGCCAGATTGATCCATGCCTATAACTCTTCCTCTTTTTTTATTTATGTCTCCAATAACATCTCCCATATAGTCATCTGTAACCATTATTTCAGCTCTCATTATAGGTTCTAATAATACTGATTGAGCTTCTGCCATACCTTTTTTATATGCCAAAGAAGCTGCAATTTTAAAAGCCATTTCTGATGAATCCACTGTATGGTATGAACCATCATGTAGAGTAGCTTTTAATCTTATCACAGGATAGCCTGCTAGTACCCCTTCTTTTACACATTCTAAAAGCCCTTTTTCTACAGCTGGTATATATTGTCGTGGAACAACTCCACCTACTATTTTATCTACAAATTCTAATTCATCTCCATCAAATCTTGGCTCAAATTTTATTACAACATCTCCATATTGTCCGTGTCCTCCAGATTGTTTTTTGTGTTTTCCCTGAACATCAGATTTCTTTCTGATTGTTTCTCTGTAAGGTATTTTAGGTTCTTCTAATTGTACCTCTACACCAAATTTATTTTTTAACTTACTTGCTATAACTTCTAGATGGGTTTCTCCTATACCAGATATTATAGTTTCCGCATTTTCAGTATCTCTTGATACTTTAAACGCAGGATCTTCTTCTAATAATCTAGCAAGCCCTAAAGAAATCTTATCCTCATCATTTTTTGATTTAGGCAATATAGCCATTGACATACATGGCTTTGGAAAACTTATTTCTTCATATAGAATATTTAAACTGCTATGACATAAAGTATCTCCAGTAACTGTATATTGAAGTTTGTTTACAGCTCCTATATCTCCTGCTATTATTTCCTTTGTATTAATTTGCTGCTTTCCTCTCATAAAGTAAATTGCACCGAATTTCTCATTCTTACCTTTATTAGGATTACATACATTCATATCACTCTTAGCTTTTCCAGTCATAACTTTAAACATAGATAACCTTCCTATAAATGGATCTGCTATAGTTTTAAATACTAATGCGGAAAAAGGTTTTTCAGTTGATATATTTATTTCTACGTCTTTTCCCGTTTTAATATCTTTGGCTATATGAGGAGCTATATCTTTTGGGGAAGGAAAGCATTCTATGATTCCATCTATCAAGGTTTTTACTCCCTTACCTGTTATAGCTGAACCACACATTACAGGCGCAATTTCTCCTGTAGCACACCCACTTATAAGTCCTTTATATATTTCATCTTCACTTAAAGTTCCTTCTGAAAAATATTTTTCAAGTAATTCTTCACTTGTTTCTGCTACTGCTTCCATAACCATATTTTTACACTCTGCTATTTTTTCTTTTAACCCTTCTGGAATTTCAGTATCTTCTATATCATCAGTTTTAGGATTATATATTCTAGCAGTATTTGAAACAACGTTTACAACACCTTGAAATCCAGCTTCTTCTCCAATAGGATAATGAATAGGAACTACAGAAATTCCAAATTCATCTTTTAATTGTATAAAAGTTTTTTCAAAATTGCTATTATCTCTATCTAATTTATTTATATAAAAAGCTCTTGGTAACTTATATTTACTAACATATTCCCATGCATTTTCTGTTCCTACTTGAACTCCGGATGTACCTGATAAAACTATAAGGGCAACATCTATAGCTCTTAGCCCTTCTGCTATTTCTCCTAGAAAATCAAAATATCCTGGCATATCTACTAGATTAATCTTTGTATTATTCCATTCGCATTGAGCAATAGACGTAGATATTGAAATTTTTCTTTTCTTTTCTTCTATATCAAAATCTAATATGCTATTTTCTTCATCAACTTTTCCAAATCTATCTACTGATTTCGTGCGATAAAGTATAGCATCTGCTAATGTAGTCTTTCCTGAGCCACTATGTCCTATTATCCCTAAGTTTCTTATATTCTCTGTTTTATAATCCTTCATATGCAATTCCCCCTAACCATGCTTTTATCCCTTCTTTAAGTATATTCTATTTCTGTTCTAAAATTCCTTTTAAATAAAACATAATTTTCAAAATTATTTGACATCGATTAAACAGCAAAAAAATAAGATTACAAATCCTTGTAATCTTATTTTATGTATTTAATTAATGTTTTATTCTAAAAAATAAAAATGGCTCCGTGGAAAGGATTCGAACCTTCAACCCTTCGGTTAACAGCCGAATGCTCCACCATTGAGCTACCACGGAACATTATAAAATCTGGCAACGTCCTACTCTCCCACAAGGTTGCCCTTGCAGTACCATCGGCGCTTAGAAGCTTAACCATCGTGTTCGGCATGGGAACGGGTGTTACCTTCTAGCTATAATCACCAGATGCTGATTTCGTTTTGAATCAGTACTTCTCAGCTACGCTGAAGAAGTTTCCTTTGAAAGAATAATTCTTTCAAAATTGCACAGAGTAAATAATTTGATCAAGCCTTCGATCTATTAGTATCAGTCAGCTAAATACATTGCTGCACTTACACCTCTGACCTATCAACCTTGTGTTCTTCAAGGGATCTTATTGACTTACGTCATGGGAAATCTCATCTTAGGGTGGGCTTCACGCTTAGATGCTTTCAGCGTTTATCCCTTCCCGACTTAGCTACCCAGCTGTGCCACTGGCGTGACAACTGGTGCACCAGAGGTCA
>NZ_FUWT01000027.1 GCF_900167265.1 Clostridium tetani | reverse complement strand
TCTCTTGTTTGTGGCATTGGACCATCTGCTGCACTTACTACTAGGATTGCTCCGTCCATTTGTGCTGCTCCTGTTATCATGTTCTTTACATAGTCAGCGTGTCCTGGACAGTCTACGTGTGCATAGTGTCTGTTTTCTGTTTCATATTCTACGTGGGATGTGCTTATTGTGATTCCTCTTTCTTTTTCTTCTGGTGCCTTATCTATTTCGTCATATTTGAATGCTTTCGCAAACCCCTTGTGCCCTAATATTGTTGTTATTGCTGCTGTTAATGTTGTCTTACCGTGGTCTACGTGACCTATTGTTCCTATATTTACGTGTGGTTTACTTCTTTCAAATTTTTCTTTTGCCATTTTTTATTCCTCCCAACTTTATAAATAATTACTTATTAATATAAAATAATTATTTCATTCTTTCTCCAATTATTTCTTCTTGAATACTCTTTGGTACTTCTTCATAGTGATCAAACTCCATTGAATAGTTTCCTCTTCCTTGAGTTCTAGATCTTAATACAGTTGCATAACCAAACATTTGTGAAAGTGGTACAAATGCTCTTATATTTTGAGCCCCTGCTGTAGCTTCCATACCATCTATTCTTCCTCTTCTTGAATTGATGTCACCCATAACATCTCCCATATATTCCTCTGGCACAACTACTTCAACCTTCATTACTGGTTCAAGTAATACTGGATCAGCCTTTGACATTGCATTTTTGAATGCCATAGATCCCGCTATTTTAAATGCCATTTCAGATGAGTCTACATCATGGTATGAACCATCATATAATTTAACCTTGAAGTTTATAACTGGATATCCAGCAATAACTCCGCTGTCAGATGCTTCTTCTATTCCGTGGTCGATAGCTGGGATATATTCTTTTGGAATCGCTCCTCCAACTATAGCGTTTTGGAATTCATATTCACCTTCATGAGGAGTCATTTCAATCCAACAATGTCCGTATTGTCCACGTCCACCGGATTGTCTAACAAACTTACCTTCTGCTTTAACAGCTTTTTTAATAGTTTCTTTATATGCAACTTGTGGCTTACCAACGTTACATTCTACTTTAAACTCTCTTTGAAGTCTATCAACTATTACTTCTAGGTGAAGTTCTCCCATACCTTCTATAATTGTTTGACCTGTTTCTTGATTAGTGAAAGTTCTAAATGTTGGATCTTCTTCTGCAAGCTTTGCTAAAGATAATCCCATCTTTTCTTGACCAGCTTTAGTTTTTGGCTCTATAGCTATTGATATAACTGGCTCTGGGAACTCCATCTTTTCAAGTATTACCGGTTCTTTTTCATCACATAAAGTATCACCAGTAATTGTATCCTTTAGTCCTACAACTGCTCCTAAATCTCCAGCGTGAAGTTCTTCTACTTCTTCCCTGTGATTAGCATGCATTTTTACTAGTCTTCCAATTCTTTCTCTCTTTCCTTTTACAGGATTTAGTACATATGTACCATTTTTCATAACTCCAGAATATACTCTAACAAAAGCTAATTTTCCTATAAATGGATCTGTTGCTATTTTAAATGCTAATGTTGACATTGGTTCATCATCGGAAGCTTTTCTTTCAACTTCTTCTCCAGTTTCTGGATGAGTTCCTTTAACTGGTGGTATATCCAATGGTGAAGGTAAGTATTTTACTATAGCATCTATCATTGGTTGAACACCTTTGTTCTTATATGAAGAACCACACATTACTGGAACTATCTTGTTTGCAAGAACTCCTTTTCTTAAAGCTAAATCTAGCTCTTCTACGGATATTTCTTCACCTTCAAGATATTTCATCATAAGCTCTTCATCTAGTTCAACTATAGCTTCTATCATAGCTCCTCTGTATTCTTCTGCTATATCCTTCATATCTTCTGGTATCTCTTCAGTATCCATAACTGTTCCAAGGTCATCTTCGTATATTATAGCTTCATTTCTTATTAAGTCTACATATCCTTTAAAAGTATCTTCCGCTCCTATTGGAATTTGAATTGGAACAGCATTTGCATGTAATCTTTCTCTCATCATATTTACAACTCTAAAGAAATCTGCTCCCATTATATCCATCTTATTTACATAAGCCATTCTTGGAACTTTATATTTATCCGCCTGTCTCCAAACTGTTTCAGTTTGTGGCTCAACTCCACCTTTTGCTGTTAATACAGTTACTGCTCCATCAAGTACTCTTAAAGATCTTTCAACTTCCACAGTAAAATCTACGTGCCCTGGTGTATCTATAACGTTTATAACATGATCTTTCCATATACATGTAGTTGCTGCTGATGTTATAGTTATACCTCTTTCTTGTTCTTGAACCATCCAGTCCATAGTAGCTGCACCATCGTGAGTTTCACCTATTTTATGAGTTTTTCCTGTATAAAATAGAATACGTTCTGTTGTAGTTGTCTTCCCAGCATCTATGTGAGCCATTATTCCTATATTACGATACATTTTTAACGGGTATTCCCTTTTCACTGACAATTCCTCCTCTCAAACTACATATCATAGTTTAATTATAAAATTTGAGAAAACTGTTTTGGTACATACCAAAACAGTTTTAATATTAATATCTGTAATGAGCAAACGCCTTATTAGCTTCAGCCATTTTGTGAGTTTCTTCTCTCTTTTTAACAGCTGCTCCTAGGTTGTTAGCTGCATCCATTAATTCACCAGCTAGTCTTTCACTCATGTATTTTTCTCCTCTTTTTCTAGCTGCAATAAGGATCCATCTAATTCCTAAAGTCTGTCTTCTTTCTGGTCTAACTTCCAAGGGAACTTGGTATGTAGCTCCACCTATTCTTCTAGCTTTTACTTCAAGTAAAGGCATTACATTATTCATAGCCTCTTCAAAAACTTCCATTGGTTCCTTACCTGTTTTGTTTTGGATTACATCAAATGCATCATAACAGATTTTTTGAGCTAATCCTTTTTTACCGTCATACATTAAACTGTTTATTAACTTAGTAAGAACCTTGCTATTGTACATTGGATCTGGTAATACATCTCTTTTCCCTATATATCCTTTTCTTGGCACTTTTCTTCCCTCCTTAACATTTAAAGATTTAAGTTCATCGGTACTCGATTAACTATAGTTAACCGCAAAGTGCTTTGACTTCTGCTAATTTATCTATGAAAAATTATAATCTATATATAAACGCCGAAGACACAGCACTATTTTCAATCAACTTAATAATAAATACTTAGTTATTTTTGTTTTGGTTTTTTTGCACCATACTTAGATCTTGATTGCATTCTAGTAGCAACTCCAGCTGAGTCTAGTGCACCTCTAACTATGTGATATCTAACACCTGGTAAGTCTTTAACTCTTCCACCTCTTATAAGAACAACACTATGTTCTTGTAAGTTGTGTCCTACACCTGGTATATATGCTGATACTTCATAGCCATTAGTTAATCTAACTCTGGCAATTTTTCTTAATGCTGAGTTAGGTTTTTTTGGTGTAGTAGTTTTAACTACTGTGCACACTCCTCTTCTTTGTGGACAATTCTTTAATGCTGGTGAGTCTGATTGTGCTTTAACTGTCTTTCTACTTTTCCTTACTAACTGATTAATAGTTGGCATATTTACACCTCCTCAATATTTTTTTAATTTATATAATTTTAGTTGTAAGCTATTTTTATTCATGCAAAACTACAGCAATAGTAGCTCCTACGTCTATTCCGCAAAGCATTCCTAATTCCTTCATAGTATCTACATACACTATATTCTCTAGGGTTCTTCCTTCGGCCGCCTCTTCTATTTGTGTTAAAATCTTCTCATCACAATCCTTAGCTAAATATATTTTTTTATCCATATTGTTTCTTATAGCTTTTACCGATTGCTTCAAACCCACAACCTTTTTACCTTCAAGTCTGTCGGTCATATTGGTTCCCCCTTAAATTGGTTTTTGGGGACAAAACCTAATAGGCTTTGTCTCCCTTATTTAAAACATACAGATGTATTTTATCACCTTATATTAATCCTGTCAATAAAATTAAATTCTAGATTTGTTAATTATTTTCTACTTCAATATCTTCTACATCATCTTTTTCTGTACTTATTTTTACTGATCTGTATCTTGTCATTCCAGTTCCAGCTGGTATAAGTTTACCAATTATTACGTTTTCCTTTAGTCCTAATAGTGGATCAACTTTACCTTTTATAGCTGCATCTGTTAAAACTCTAGTAGTTTCTTGGAATGATGCAGATGATAAAAATGAATCTGTCGCTAATGCTGCTTTGGTTATTCCTAGTAATGTAATTCTTCCCTTAGCTGTTTCTTTACCTTCCTCTTCAGCCTTAGCATTTTCTTCTTGGAAATCGAATATATCAACCATTGTTCCTGGTAAAAATTCTGTATCTCCTGATTCTTCAATTTTTATCTTTCTTGTCATTTGTCTAACTACAACCTCTAAGTGTTTATCATTTATATCAACACCTTGAAGTCTATAAACTTTTTGAACTTCTGATAATAAGTAGTTTTTAACTCCATTTGGTCCCTTTATTCTTAAAACATCATGAGGATTAACAGATCCCTCTGTTATTTCGTCTCCAGCACTTATAACATCACCATTTGATACTTTTAATCTAGAACCAAAAGGTATATCATAACTTATTTCTTCAGTTTCTCCAATAACTACAACTGTTCTCTTTTTCTTAGTTTCATCTATTCTTATAGTTCCATTTATTTCAGAAACTATGGCTAAACCCTTAGGCTTTCTTGCTTCAAATAATTCTTCTACTCTTGGAAGACCTTGTGTTATATCTGATCCAGCAACTCCACCAGTATGGAAAGTTCTCATTGTAAGCTGTGTTCCCGGCTCCCCTATACTTTGTGCTGCTATGATACCTACTGATTCACCAATGTTAATTTTTTCTGCTGTAGCCATGTTCATACCATAACATTTAGCACATACACCATGTTTTGACTTGCATGTAAATACGGATCTGATTTTTATTTTTTTCACACCACTTTTTTCAACTTCCTCAGCTTTTTCGCCATCTATATATTCTTCTTTCTTAACTAATATCTCACCTGTATTAGGGTCAATTATATCTTCTGCTGAATATCTACCAGTTAATCTTTCTGATAATGGCTCTATAATTTCATTTCCTTCTCTAATTTCGGATATTTCAAATCCTTCTTTGCTTCCACAGTCTTCTTCTCTTACAATAACATCCTGACTTACATCTACTAGTCTTCTTGTCAAGTATCCTGAGTCAGCTGTTTTAAGAGCAGTATCCGCATTTCCTTTTCTTGCTCCATGGGTTGAAATGAAGTACTCTGATACATCTAATCCTTCTCTAAATGATGCCCTTATAGGCAATTCTATAATCTTACCTGAAGGATTGGCCATAAGACCTCTCATTCCTGCTAATTGTTTGATCTGACTCTTAGATCCTCTTGCTCCTGAATCTGCCATCATAAATATTGGATTGAATCTATCTAGATTTTTCATTAATTCATCTGCAACTAAATCTGTAGTCTTAGTCCATTTTTCTATTACTCTTTCATATCTTTCATCTTCTGATATGAACCCTCTTCTATACATCTTATCTATTTTATTAACTTCTACATCAGTTTCAGCTAGAAGTCTTTTTTTAGCTTCTGGAACTACCATATCTGATGTTGATACTGTAATAGCACCAATAGTTGAGTAATGATATCCTTTTTCCTTTATTTTATCTAGCATTATAGATGTTTTAGTTGGACCATGCTTCATATAACATTTATTTATTAACTTTCCTAAAGAAGATTTATTTATTAAAAAGTCTACTTCTAATTTAACTTCATTTCCTGGAACGGATCTATCTACAAATCCTAAGTCTTGAGGTATAGATTCGTTGAATATTAGTTTTCCTGGTGTACAATCTATTATTCCACAAACCTCTTCTCCATCTACTTCCTTTGATATTCTAACTTTAATGTGTGCATGAATATCAATATCTCCTATTTGATATGCCATAATAGCTTCTTCTGGTGATGAAAATATTCTTCCCTCTCCAATAGCATTCTCTTTATCTAAAGTTAAATAGTATGATCCTAATACCATATCCTGTGTAGGAACACAAACTGGTTTACCATCAGATGGTTTTAGTATATTATGTGCAGCTAACATCAAGAATCTTGCTTCTGCTTGCGCCTCTACAGATAATGGTAAATGCACAGCCATTTGATCTCCATCAAAGTCTGCATTATATGCTGTACAAACTAATGGATGCAATTTTATAGCTCTACCTTCTACTAACACAGGTTGGAACGCTTGTATTCCTAATCTATGTAGAGTCGGAGCACGATTTAATAACACTGGATGATCTGATATAACTTCTTCTAGAACATCCCATACTTCAGACTGAACTCTCTCTACCATTCTCTTTGCACTCTTGATATTATGTGATAGTCCACCTTGAACCAATTTCTTCATAACAAAAGGCTTGAATAGTTCCAATGCCATTTCTTTAGGAAGACCACATTGATACATTTTCAATTCTGGCCCAACAACTATAACTGAACGCCCAGAATAGTCTACACGTTTTCCAAGTAGGTTTTGTCTAAATCTTCCTTGCTTTCCTTTTAGCATATCAGATAATGATTTCAAAGGTCTATTTCCTGGTCCTGTAACAGGTCTACCTCTTCTTCCGTTATCTATAAGAGCATCTACTGCTTCTTGTAGCATTCTTTTTTCGTTTCTTACTATAATATCTGGTGCTCCAAGATCTAATAGCTTTTTCAATCTATTATTTCTATTTATTACTCTTCTGTATAAATCATTCAAATCTGAAGTTGCAAATCTTCCTCCATCCAATTGAACCATTGGTCTCAAATCTGGTGGTATAACTGGAATAACATCTATAATCATCCAATCTGGTCTATTACTAGATTTTCTAAAAGATTCTACGGCCTCTAATCGTCTTATTAGTCTTATTTTCTTTTGTCCTGTGCTTGTTTTAAGAGCTTCTTTTAATTCTTTTGATACTTGGTTTAAATCTATCTCTTCTAAAAGCTTTTGTACAGATTCAGCTCCCATTCCAGCTACAAAACCTTCTTCTCCATAATTTTCAATAGCTTCTCTATATTCTTTTTCGTTTAATAGTTGCTTCTTTAATAGCGGTGTTTCTTTTGGATCAATCACTATATAAGACGCAAAATAAAGTACTTTTTCTAATGATCTTGGAGACATATCTAGCATAAGCCCCATACGTGATGGTATTCCCTTGAAATACCATATATGGGATACAGGGGCAGCAAGTTCTATATGCCCCATTCTTTCACGTCTTACCTTTGACTTTGTTACCTCTACTCCACATCTATCACATACTATACCTTTGTATCTTACTCTCTTATACTTTCCGCAGTGACATTCCCAGTCTTTTGTAGGTCCGAATATTCTCTCACAGAATAATCCATCTCTTTCTGGTTTTAATGTTCTATAATTTATAGTTTCTGGCTTTTTCACTTCACCTCTTGACCATTCTCTGATCTTTTCTGGTGAAGCTAATCCTATTTGAAGTGCATCAAAATTATTTAATTCAAACAAGGGTATATCCTCCCTTCGAAAATTAATGTTCATCGTTGAAATCATCTAGCTGTAATCCCTTAGTTAAGTCATCAAAATTTAAATCCTCATCATAATCAGATTCTTTATCTTTATTTTCCTCTTCTTCTAGATAGTTGTCATTTGGCTGTTTAGGTTCAGTATAATCTTCTGATCCTTCTATATTTACTTCTAATTCTACCATATCGTCATCTGCTAATTCTTTTATAGCAATCTCTTCGTTATCATCATTAAGAACTTTTACATCAAGACATAAAGCTTGTAGTTCTTTAATTAAAACTTTAAATGATTCTGGAACTCCTGGTTCTGGTATATTCTCACCTTTTACTATTGCTTCATAAGTTTTAACTCTACCAACTACATCGTCTGATTTTACTGTAAGTATTTCTTGAAGTGTATGTGCAGCTCCATAAGCTTCTAATGCCCAAACTTCCATTTCACCAAATCTTTGTCCTCCAAATTGAGCTTTACCACCTAATGGTTGCTGTGTAACTAATGAATATGGTCCAGTGGATCTTGCATGTATTTTGTCATCTACTAAGTGAGCAAGTTTTAATATATACATATATCCAACTGTTACTCTATTGTCAAAAGGTTCTCCTGTTCTTCCGTCATATAATACAGTTTTTCCGTCCCCTTCATAGCCAGCTTTCTCCAAACATTCAACTATTTCCGGTTCAGTTGCACCATCAAATACTGGGGTTGCAACATGCCAACCTAATTTCGATGCTGCTAATCCTAAATGTACTTCCAGTACCTGACCAATATTCATACGTGATGGAACTCCAAGAGGATTTAAACATATTTGTAGAGGTCTTCCATCTGGTAAAAATGGCATATCTTCTTCTGGCAGTACTCTTGATATAACACCTTTATTTCCGTGTCTTCCTGCCATTTTATCCCCTACTGATATTTTTCTCTTTTGAGCTATATAACATCTTACTAGTTTATTTACACCAGGTGATAGTTCATCTCCATTTTCCCTTGTAAATACCTTAACATCTACAATTATTCCAGCTTCTCCATGGGGAACTCTTAAGGAAGTATCTCTTACTTCTCTTGCTTTTTCTCCAAATATAGCTCTAAGTAGTCTCTCTTCTGCTGTCAATTCTGTTTCTCCCTTAGGAGTAACTTTTCCTACTAAAATGTCTCCAGAACGAACCTCTGCACCTATTCTAATTATTCCTCTTTCGTCTATGTCTTTTAGAGCATCTTCTCCTACATTTGGTATGTCTCTGGTAATTTCTTCAGGGCCTAGTTTAGTGTCTCTAGCTTCAGCTTCATATTCTTCAATATGAATAGATGTAAATACATCTTCTCTTACTAGTTCTTCTGATATTAACATAGCATCTTCATAGTTATAACCTTCCCAAGTTATAAAGCCCATTCTTATATTTTTACCTAATGCTATTTCACCTAAGTCTGTTGAAGGTCCATCAGCTAACACAGTCTTTGTGTCAACTTTATCCCCTTTAGAAACTAATGGTTTTTGATTTATACATGTTCCTTGGTTAGATCTTTTAAACTTTAACAGTTTATATTTATCTACATCTCCATTGCTGTCTGGTTTATCTTTTTTAACTCTTATCTCGCTAGCACTTACGTATGTAACTACTCCTGGTTTTTTTGCTTTTGGTAAAACAGCAGAATCTACGGCTGCTTTGTATTCTATTCCAGTACCAACAATTGGAGCTTCTGGTTTTAATAGTGGAACAGCTTGACGTTGCATGTTAGATCCCATAAGCGCTCTACTAGCATCGTCATTTTCTAGGAATGGTATCATTGCAGTTGCAACAGAAACTAATTGTCTAGGAGATACATCCATAAAGTCAACTTCTTCTTTAGGTACAACTAATACGTCTTCCTGATCTCTTACTGTAATTTTATCATCTATGAAAGTACCATCATCATTTAGTATCTCATTTGCTTTAGCTATTAAATAATGATCCTCTTCATCTGCAGTCATATAGATTATATCATGTGTAACTACTCCTGTGGCTTTATCAACTTTTCTATAAGGTGTTTCTATAAAACCATACTCATTAACCTTTGCATATGTAGCAAGTGAGTTAATAAGCCCTATATTAGGACCTTCTGGTGTTTCTATAGGACACATTCTACCATAGTGTGAGTGGTGAACGTCTCTTACTTCAAAGCCTGCTCTTTCCCTAGATAATCCTCCAGGTCCCAAAGCAGATAATCTTCTCTTATGAGTTAATTCTGATAGTGGGTTAGTTTGATCCATAAATTGTGAAAGTTGAGAACTTCCAAAAAATTCCTTTATAGATGCTGTTACAGGTCTTATGTTTATTAATGCTTGTGGTGTTATAGAATCCTGATCTTGAATAGTCATTCTTTCCTTAACTACTCTTTCCATCCTTGAAAGACCTATTCTAAACTGATTTTGTAGTAATTCTCCTACAGATCTTAATCTTCTGTTTCCTAAGTGATCTATGTCATCTGTATAACCTATACCATAAGGCAATCCTATTTCATAGCTTATAGTAGACATAATATCATCCCTTATTATATGCTTAGGAATTAATACATTTATATTTTTCTTTATTTGTTCCTTTATCATTTCTTCGTCACTATAATTGTCAAGTATCTCTTTTAATGTAGGATAGTGTACATATTCTTTTATATTTAAATCATCTATATCGAATTTAACAAAACTTTTTATGTCAACAAAATTATTTCCTATTACTCTTAATACCTTGTCATCCAATTGTATATCAACAGAATTTATTCCAGAATTTTGTATTTCTATTGCTTTATCTCTGTCTATTTTTTCTCCTTCTTGAACTACTATTTCTCCTGTGGCTGGATTTACTATATCTTGGGCTGAAATCTGATTTGCAATTCTTAAATGTAACGCTAATTTTTTATTAAACTTATATCTTCCAACTCTTGATAAGTCATATCTTTTAGCATCGAAAAATAAGGATCCTATAAGAGACATAGCACTATCTACTGTTGGAGGCTCTCCTGGTCTTAATCTTTTATATATTTCTAACAAGGCCTCTTCTTTTGTCTTTGTGTTATCTTTTTCTATCGAAGCTTTTAATCTTTCATCTTCTCCGAAATAATCGATAATTTCTAAGTCTGAACCATATTCTAATGCTCTAATTAATATAGAAATAGGTAATTTTCTAGTTTTATCTATTCTTACATAAATTATATCATTTGAATCAGTTTCATACTCTAACCATGCACCTCTATTTGGTATAACTGTAGCTGAGAATAATTCTTTTCCTGATTTATCTAGAGATACATCATAATAAACTCCTGGAGATCTGACTAATTGACTGACTATTACTCTTTCTGCACCATTAATTATAAATGTTCCTTGCTCAGTCATAAGTGGGAAGTCACCCATAAAGACATCTTGTTCTTTAATTTCCCCTGTTTCTTTATTTATAAGTCTTACACTTACTTTTAATGGAGCTGCATAAGTAGCATCTCTCTCTTTACATTCTTCAACTGAATATTTTATATTTTCCATATCCAGTTTATACCCTACAAATTCAAGACTAAGATTTCCAGTGTAATCTTGAATAGGGTTGATGTCATCAAATACCTCTTGAAGTCCTTCCTGCAAAAACCATTCATATGAGTCTAGCTGTACTTCAATTAAATTAGACATTTCACATACTTCTTTGATTTTTGAGAAACTCATTCTAGTTCTTTTTCCTACTTGGACAGGATGTACCATTAAACTTCACCCCTTGTATAAACTAAAAATACCCAAAACACATTTTAATGTTTATGGGATTTTTTCTACTTTATTACATTATTATAACCTTTTATATATAATAAATTCATAATTCATGTTATATACATACTTATTTTATCATAATCAATGCAATTAATTATTTTATCATAATCATATATTCTTGTCAATATACAATTTAATTTGTTTCATTAATTAAAAAAGAGGTACTCATTTTTAAGTACCTCTTTTATGTAATTTATTCTATTACTTTAATTCTATAGTTGCTCCAACTTCTTCAAGTTTAGCTTTCATTTCTTCTGCTTCTTCTTTAGCAACGCCTTCTTTTAATGTCTTAGGAGCTCCGTCAACTATTTCCTTAGCTTCCTTTAATCCTAATCCAGTAATTTCTCTAACTGCTTTTATAACTTTTATTTTTTGTGATCCTGAATTTGCTAATACAACTTCGAATTCTGATTTTTCTTCAGCAGCTCCAGCTCCAGCTACAGCTCCAGCTACAGCTACTGGTGCAGCCGCGCTTACTCCAAATTCCTCTTCACATGCTTCTACTAATTCGTTTAATTCTAAAACAGTCATTTCTTTTATTGCTTGGATTATATCTTCCTTTGTCATTATTAAGCACCTCCAAAATTTCTTTCCTTTATTATTTTAAGCTTCTTCAGATTCTTTCTTTTCTTTAATAGCATTTATTAAATATGCAAAATTTGATACTGGAGCCTTGAAGCTTCCAAGAAGTTTTGCAATAAGAACATCTCTTGGCGGAATTGCAGCTAATGCTTTAATTTTGTCTTCATCATATACTTCTCCTTGAACCATTCCACCTTTTAATTCAAGTTTCTTATGATCTTTAGCAAAATCATTTAAGATTCTAGCTGGAGCAGTTGGGTCTTCATATCCAAAAGCTATTGAGATAGGACCTTGGAATAAATCAGTTATACCTTCATATCCTAATTCTTTAGCTGCTAATATGCTTAAAGTATTTTTAAATACTTTGTATTCTACTCCTTCTTCTCTCATTTTCTTTCTTAATTCTGTAGCTTCTTCCACAGTTAGACCTTGATAATCAGCAAGTACAATACATTCAGCTTTTTCCATTTTTTCTTTTATTTCTGCTACTTTAGCTTCTTTTAATTGTCTATTTTTACTCACTGTGTGCCACCTCCTCACAGTTGATATATTCCCTTATAAAAAATTAAAGGTTCCTCCGTAGACATGGAGAAACCAATACTCTCTAAAAGTAATATATTGGAACCCTCGGTAGGTTGGATAATCCGTTATGCAAAATGCACCTACTGTCTACGGTATATTTTCTTTAATTCTATAAAAGGATATCAAATTTTAATGTTAATGTCAATATTAATCTAAAACTTTGCTAGGATTTATTTTTACTCCTGGCCCCATTGTGCTAGAAACAGATACTGATTTTAAGTATTGTCCCTTAGCTGCAGATGGTTTTGCTTTTATGATAGCATCCATTAATACACGGAAGTTATCCTTTAGCTTTTCTGGTCCAAAAGATTTTTTACCTATTACAACGTGAATTATAGCAGTTTTATCAACTCTATACTCAACTTTACCAGCTTTAATATCATTTAAAGCTTTAGCTACATCAAAAGTAACTGTTCCTGACTTTGGATTTGGCATTAATCCTTTAGGTCCTAATACTCTTCCTAGTCTACCTACTACTCCCATCATGTCAGGTGTAGCTACAACTACGTCATAGTCAAACCAGTTTTCTTTTTGAATTTTTTCTACTAATTCTTCTGCACCTACGAAGTCTGCTCCTGCAGCTTCTGCTTCTTTTGCCTTTTCACCTTTTGCGAAAACTAGTACTTTAACTTTCTTACCAGTACCATGTGGCAAAATTATTGCTCCTCTAACTTGTTGATCTGCATGTCTTGGATCTACTCCAAGTCTAACAGCTAAATCTATAGTTTCATCAAAGTTAGCCTTTGAAGTCTTTACAACAAGATTCATAGCTTCCTCTGAACTATATAAAGTACTTTTATCTATTAACTTTGCGCTTTCAGCGTAATTTTTTCCCATAATTTACCTCCTTCGTGGTATTATCGGTTATTACCTCCCACTGATTTAGTAACTATTCTTCAACAGTTACACCCATACTTCTAGCTGTACCAGCTACCATTCTCATAGCAGCTTCTACTGAACCAGCATTTAAATCTGGCATCTTCATTTCAGCAATTTCTTTTAATTGCTCTTTAGTAATTTTAGCAACCTTTGTTTTATTTGGAACACCAGAACCACTTTCTATTCCAACGGCTTTCTTAATAAGAACTGCTGCTGGTGGTGTCTTTAATATGAAACTAAAGGACCTATCTTGGTATACTGTAATTACTACTGGAATTATTAACCCAGCTTGTTTAGCTGTTTTTTCATTAAACTCCTTACAGAATGCCATAATATTTACACCATGTTGACCAAGAGCTGGACCTACTGGTGGTGCTGGACTTGCTTTTCCTGCAGCGAGTTGAAGTTTGATCATTCCTGTAACTTTTTTAGCCATGCATTTACACCTCCTATAAATGTGGTAATCGGATTAAATCCTCCCACTTAATAACAGATTGGTCTTTATTTTGGATCAATCTAATTTCTGTATCTGATTAAAATCAAGTTCAACAGGTGTTTCCCTGCCAAACATGTTAACAAGTACTTTAGCTTTATGCTTTTCTGGAAAAATTTCTTGTATAACTGCCGGGAAATTTTCTAATGGCCCTGTAGTTACCTTTACACTTTCTCCAATTTCTATATCTAATTCTATTACTTCGTCTGATATTCCCATAGATTCAACTTCTATGTCAGTTAATGGCACTGGTTTTGAGCCTGGTCCAACAAAACCAGTAACTCCCCTTGTGTTTCTAACTACATACCAAGAATCATCTGTCATAACCATTTTTATTAAAACATATCCTGGGAATACTTTTTTTAATGCAATTTTCTTCTTACCATCTTTAATTTCAACTTGTTCTTCCATAGGAACTCTTATATCGTGTATCCAATCTTGTAAGTTCCTATTTTCAATAGTTTTTTCCAGATTAGCTTTAACTTTATTTTCATACCCTGAATAAGTATGAACTACATACCATCTTGCTTTATCTGACATATTTTAAGGGACGGGAATCTTCTCTCGACCCCCTACCTCCTTTATATATTTATTATTTATCAAACTATTACTTTTCTTATCCATATATGATCTTTGTTAATTTTGTAAAACCAAAATCTATAACTCCTATAGTAACCATATATATGAAACAAAAAGTTAATGTAATTACAATAGATTTTTTAACTTCATTTCTAGGTGCCCAAGTAATTCTCTTAAATTCGCCTTTTAAACCCTTGAAAAAACCAACTATTCCGCCAGATTTTTTCTCTTGAGCTACATTATTTTTTCCCTTGCTTTTTAAACTATTATCCATACATTTCACATCCCTGAATATATTACGGTTCTGCTATGTAACTATTTAGTTTCTTTATGGATAGTATGCTTTTGGCAGAATTTACAATACTTTTTCATCTCTAATCTATCTGGGTCATTTTTCTTATTTTTCATTGAATTGTAGTTTCTTTGCTTGCAGTCTGTACATGCTAAGGTTACTTTTACTCTCACTATCTACACCTCCCGAATCCTACACTAACTTTACATATAAAAACTCATAGAGATATTTGCATATCATTTGAGCATTACCTAAATAATTTAACACAATTAAATTTATATGTCAATATTTTTAATTATGCTTTTCATACTTATTAAATAGGACCGGTCTTTTAAACCTAGTCCTATTTAAAAGTCATATTTATTATTCAGTTATTTCAGAAACAACTCCTGAACCAACAGTTCTTCCGCCTTCTCTAATAGCAAATCTTAATCCTTCATCCATTGCTACTCTTGTTATTAATTCTACCTTCATGTCTATGTGGTCTCCTGGCATTACCATTTCTACTCCTTCTGGTAGTGCGATTGAACCTGTTACGTCTGTTGTTCTAAAGTAGAATTGTGGTCTGTATCCGTTAAAGAATGGAGTGTGTCTTCCTCCTTCTTCTTTCTTTAATACATATACTTGACCTGTAAAACTCTTATGTGGTTTTACTGATCCTGTTGCTGCTAATACTTGACCTCTTTGGATTTCATCTCTTTGAACACCTCT
>NZ_FUWT01000031.1 GCF_900167265.1 Clostridium tetani | reverse complement strand
AGGGACATTGAACATAAAAAAGCAAAGGGCAATGTAGAAAGAAAAGACAATGGAGCTAAGATAGACAGTTTTAACGGCTATCAGCAAAGAACATATGACGGATCAGATGGAGGAATGACATTTGATGATTTAGAAAAGAAACTTTTAGGTTGGAAATAAGGAGGAATAAACCATGTTAACAACTTTATTAATAACAAACATAACAATTACAGTAGCAGTAGGAATTATGGTTTTAAAGGAGATAGACAAGCTAAAGAAAGATATAGAGCATACAGAACTATCTATAACAGTACAAATAGGAAAAGACGCAGAAAAGCTTGGCTATGATATTGCAGACATAAAGAAGGAACTTAAAGAAGAATTAAAGGAACATATATCTAAAGAATTTATGGCTATGACATTTAGGGGAATAAGAATATTTAAATAGGAGAGTGTAAATATGAATAAGGAACAAATAATAGAACAACTTGAAAGCTTAAAAGAAAATAGTGAATATTCTATAACCGAGGACAGTGATCCAATATGGGAAAAGGATGTAAAAGCCTTAAATGCTGCAATAAAAATAATAAAAAATGTAGATTCAAATAAAGAAATTTATAAAAAAGCAATATCAAAGTATGGCTTATATGCTCAAATCGACATGGTGTTTGAAGAAATGTCAGAGCTTCAGAAAGAGCTATGCAAGTTTAAAAGAGGTAAAAGTAATATATCTAACATAGCTGAAGAAATAGCAGATGTAAAAATAATGCTAGAGCAAATGGAATTAGCTTTTGATATAAAAGACAAAGTTAAATTTGAAAAAGATTTAAAAATCAAAAGATTAGAGGAAAGAATTGAAGAGGAATAAAAGCTATGAAGAACGAGGAAATAATTAAGAAAGTACTTAAAATATATTCCATAGGTGGAAATTGGCGGATGTACTTAAAAGAACAGGTTAAGAAAAGAGAAAGTATTAATATTAAAAATATAGGGGAGGAACAGTAATGGCTAAAATGATTAACTTAGAAACTTTCGCTAATGGAGCTTTAGCAGAAAGAATGGACCAAGCTTTAAAGGAGGTGTTAGAGAATATAGCAGATCCAAATACAGATTATAAAACTAAAAGAAAATTAACTCTAGAAATGAAGTTCATAACTGGAGAAGATAGAGAACTTACAGAAGTTGAAATTATTGCAAAGACCAAATTGGCTCCAAAGTCATCAGTAAGTACAAAAATTATTATAGATAGAACTTTAGAAGGAGAAGTATTGGGAACTGAATTTAAAAAGCAGCTACCAGGACAACAGGTTTTAAAAGTTGATAGTGAAACTGGAGAAGTGCTGGAAGAAAATAAAGAAGATTTATCTGGATTACAAGTAATTAAATAATAAAATTTTAGGAGGAATGAATTATGTATAGTGAAAACAAAGAAGCTTTAGAGTATTTAGTAGGTTTAGGAGAAACAAAGGTAATAGAAATAGATGGTCAAAAATATTCAACGAAAGAGTTATACAGAGTAAGAGATCCAAAACCATCAGAATTAAATGCAACTACATTAACGGCATTAGTAGATTACTTGAAGTCTAATTTTGATGCAAAGAGCAGTAAAAAATTATTGGTCCATGTAAAAAGTCCAAGTTGTGTAGAACTTTGTTCAGAGTTAAGAGGAGATAGGGATAGAGAAAACTATATTAAATGTGAAGCATTAACACCTAATAATATAGTATTTGATAGATTTTTAGATACAGAACAGTTCAATATAATGCTTCAATCATCATTTGCAGAAAATAAAGATAGAGGTTTATTACTTAAAGTAACAGGTTGTGTTAAAGATAGTGCAGTAAAAGAAGTTGGTGATGATGGGGTAAGTCAAGCAGCAACAATAAAAACAGGAGTGGCAAGTGTAAATGAAGTAAAAGTACCTAATCCAGTAGTATTGGCACCATTTAGAACTTTTCCAGAAATAGAACAACCAGAATCAAAGTTTATATTTAGAATGCAAAGTGGTCCAAGGGCGGCACTATTTGAAGCAGATGGAGGAGCATGGAGAAATGAAGCTATGATAAAAATAAAAGCTTACTTAGAAGAACAACTTAAAGGATTAGGAAACATTCAAATAATAGCATAATACAAAAATAAGGTCATATGGGAGTATAGTTATAAAGCTATATTCTCATATGACACTCAATTAATAAAACATAGGAGGAAAATATGAAGATATGTAAAGTATGTGGAAAGCCAAATTCAGAAAAACATCATATTGTGTTTAGAAGCCAACAGAAGGCTTTAGAACACTACCAATATAATATCATGTATTTATGTTCAGAACATCACAGAGGGAACAATAGCCCACATAAAAGTAGGCAAATAGACATAAGGTACAAGCTACAGTTCCAGAAGAAACTATTTAAATTATTTACTAAAGAAGAATATACAGAAAAAGAAATAAAAGAGATTTTAGATATAGGTAATGTAGCAGTAAGGAAAATAACAAAATCTATAAATAAGCATGTAGATAAATATAAACAAGAGGATATTATAAGGTCCTGCATGGGAGGTAGACTTTATGGCTAATCCAGGTAAGAAATTTGAAGAAGATATAAAAAAGTCCGTTCCAGAGTGGTGTTGGATATATAGATTTAAAGATGGAACAGAGAATTAAACAAGGGAGGAAAATTTAATGAATAGAGAGGTTAAATTTAGAGCTTGGGATAAAGAATTGAATATGATGGTATACACTAAAGAGCAGACAGGACACATTGAATATAATACTAACCCAGCAGATACAATCAATATTATTTTAAATCAAGATGATTATGGATATGTGTTCATGCAATACACAGGATTAAAAGATAAAAATGAAAAAGAGATTTATGAGGGAGATATTATTAAAAAATCTAATAGGTCAAGCAACCTCTATGAAATTATATATCAAGATAGTATTGCTTGTTTTAGATGTAAAGTTATAAAGGG
>NZ_FUWT01000032.1 GCF_900167265.1 Clostridium tetani | reverse complement strand
TGCCACTGGCGTGACAACTGGTGCACCAGAGGTCAGTCCATCCCGGTCCTCTCGTACTAAGGACAGCTCCCTTCAAATTTCCTACGCCCGCGACGGATAGGGACCGAACTGTCTCACGACGTTCTGAACCCAGCTCGCGTGCCGCTTTAATGGGCGAACAGCCCAACCCTTGGGACCTACTCCAGCCCCAGGATGCGACGAGCCGACATCGAGGTGCCAAACCTCCCCGTCGATGTGGACTCTTGGGGGAGATCAGCCTGTTATCCCCGAGGTAGCTTTTATCCGTTGAGCGATGGCCCTCCCACGAGGAACCACCGGATCACTAAGCCCGACTTTCGTCCCTGCTCCACCTGTATGTGTCGCAGTCAGGCTCCCTTATGCCTTTACACTCTACGCGCGATTTCCGACCGCGCTGAGGGAACCTTTGGGCGCCTCCGTTACTTTTTAGGAGGCGACCGCCCCAGTCAAACTGCCCACCTAACAATGTCCCGTGACCAGATTCATGGTCCCCGGTTAGAATTTCAGTACTATCAGGGTGGTATCCCAAGGATGACTCCACAGAAACTGACGCTCCTGCTTCTAAGTCTCCCACCTATCCTGTACAGACAATACCGAAATTCAATGTTAAGCTACAGTAAAGCTCTACGGGGTCTTTCCGTCCTATCGCGGGTAGCAAGCATCTTCACTTGCACTACAATTTCGCCGGATTTGCTGTTGAGACAGTGCCCAAGTCATTACGCCATTCGTGCGGGTCGGAACTTACCCGACAAGGAATTTCGCTACCTTAGGACCGTTATAGTTACGGCCGCCGTTCACTGGGGCTTAAGTTCACCGCTTCGCTTACGCTAACGGATCCCTTTAACCTTCCAGCACCGGGCAGGCGTCAGCCCCTATACATCAGCTTTCGCTTTAGCAGAGACCTGTGTTTTTGCTAAACAGTTGCTTGGGCCTATTCACTGCGGCCATGTTTCCATGGCACCCCTTCTCCCGAAGTTACGGGGTCAATTTGCCTAGTTCCTTAACAGCAATTCTTCCGATGGTCTTAGGATTCTCTCCTCACCTACCTGTGTCGGTTTGCGGTACGGGCACCAACATTCTCCATAGAGGCTTTTCTTGACAGTGTGGAATCAGGCACTTCGCCAAAATAGGCTCCCCATAACACCTCAGCTTAGCTTGACGGATTTGCCAATCAAGCACGCCTAAGTGCTTAGACACACATCCAATAGTGTGCATACCTTATCCTTCTGTGTCACCCCATTTGTCAAACGAAAGTTGGCGGTATCGGAATATCAACCGATTGTCCATCACCTACGCCTTTCGGCCTGGGCTTAGGTCCCGACTAACCCTGAGCGGACGAACCTTCCTCAGGAAACCTTAGGTTTTCGACCAATAAGATTCTCACTTATTTCTCGCTACTCATGCCAGCATACTCACTCCTGTACAGTCCACCGCTTCTTACGATACGACTTCTACCCATACAGGAAGCTCCTCTACCATTCTATTGAATCCATAGCTTCGGTGGTAAGTTTGAGCCCCGGACATCTTCGGCGCAGGATCTCTTGACTAGTGAGCTATTACGCACTCTTTAAATGAGTGGCTGCTTCTAAGCCAACATCCTAGTTGTCTTAGAAATCCCACATCCTTTTCCACTTAACTTACACTTTGGGACCTTAGCTGATGGTCTGGGTTGTTTCCCTCTCGACTACGGATCTTATCACTCGCAGTCTGACTGCCTGGATAAAAGTATATGGCATTCGGAGTTTGATAGGGTTCAGTAACTGTTGTCAGCCCCTAGCCCATTCAGTGCTCTACCTCCATTACTCAATAACCAGACGCTAGCCCTAAAGCTATTTCGAGGAGAACCAGCTATCTCCGAGTTCGATTGGAATTTCTCCGCTATCCACAGGTCATCCCATGGTTTTTCAACACCAACGTGGTTCGGTCCTCCACGGAATTTTACTTCCGCTTCAACCTGCCCATGGATAGGTCACTCGGTTTCGGGTCTACGGCATGCAACTAGTCGCCCTATTCAGACTCGGTTTCCCTTCGGCTACGCACCTTAAGTGCTTAACCTTGCTACATACCGTAACTCGCTGGCTCGTTCTACAAAAAGCACGCGGTCACACATTAACGTGCTCCCACTGTTTGTAAGCATACGGTTTCAGGTTCTATTTCACTCCCCTCCCGGGGTTCTTTTCACCTTTCCCTCACGGTACTGCTTCACTATCGGTCACCAGTTAGTATTTAGCCTTGGGAGGTGGTCCTCCCTGCTTCCCACAAGGTTTCACGTGTCTCGTGGTACTCTGGATTAGACCTAAAAGACATAATTTTTTACCTACAGGACTATTACCTTCTGTGGTAGAGCGTTCCAGCTCTCTTCGATTAAAGTCTGTCTT